>NZ_JAGGQQ010000008.1 GCF_018613195.1 Bacillus sp. ISL-45 | reverse complement strand
CCACAATTACTTCTGTTTTCTTCACCAAAACAGTGATGGCCGTCTCTTTTCCTCCATACGTGACGGTGACCGTCCCGGTTAGTCCATCCGGAGCCGTATTGGAGGCTACGATTATTCCGCTGCTTCTCACGATCCGGCTGTCACTGCTCACATACTTAGTTGTACTATCAAGCGTTACATTCTTTATCGTTCCATCACTCATATTTGCTGTGATTGTGAATGGCACACTTTTGCCTGGAGCCACTGTGATGTCCGTTGGATTTGCTGCCAGGCTTTCCACAATTACTTCTGTTTTCTTCACCAGTACATTTAATGTTGCTACTTTCCCGCCATAGCTAACATGTACTGTTGCCACTAAGCCATCCGGAGCCAAGTTTGAAGCAACTATTGTATCTAGGTTCCGTACAATTTTACTATCACTGATTTCATATGCAGTCGAACTGTCTGTTGTCACCTCTTTAGATGTGCCGTCACTCATCATAGCTGTGACTGTAAAAGGTACACTTTTGCCCGGTGCCAGTTCAATACTTTCAGGATTTACAATAATATTTGAAACTGTTGGAGGTGGCAAGATATTCACAGTTATTTGTTTTACTACGTCCTGATAGCTCACTATTACCTTATAGCTACCTGGAGGAAGTAAATTGGAGGCTAAAATTTGACCATTGTTTACTAATAATTTATTATTATCGCTTTCAAACGTAACATTTGGATCTACAGTTACATTCTTATAAGATCCATCTGCCTGTTTAAACAAAACTTCTACTGACTTACTTTCTCCCGGTTTTAAATCTATAGCTGTAGGATTTACATATAATCTATCATCGAATTTATTTTTTATAATCAATTCTGCTGTACTATTTAATCCAAGTATTGCTCCATTACTCGGTGTTCTAAGTCTTATATATATATTTTCATCCAACTCTTCTATGTCATCTGAATAAATATTTACATAGAACGTTTTGGTCGTTTCACCTTCATTAAAGATTAGCTGTCCACTGTTTTTAATATAATCTAGTCCGGCTTTTCCAGAGCCATCTATTAATTCATAGTTGACTGAAACAGTTCCATCGGACCCTGAATGTCTTTGAACAGTGACCTCAAGCTCGTCACCTTCATAAGCGGAAAATTGCGCACTTGTAAGTTCTAGAATTCCTGGGTGATTCAGTTCATCATCTACTATGCTTACTGTTGCTGATGTCGGATCTCCCATTATTAAACCTGGTGATGGCTCGCTTAAGATGACGCTAAATTCCTCCTTATCCTCATAAAAATCATTATTAATAATTGGGATAATAATAGTTTTGAATTTTTCACCTGAAGAAAAAGTAACGGTACCACTACTAGAGTGATAATCCTCATTTTCTTTTGCAGTATCATCTAAAGTAGAATAGTTTACACTATATTCTCCTTCTAATTCACCTGTTCGCATTAATGTTAAGGTAGCATTTTCATCATTTTCAATAACACCGAAATTTGAAGTTATAAATTCAACTGATTGTTCTGTTGCAGAATTTTGATTAACTGTAATATTCACATAAGAAGTATCTAGTAAGTATCCATCACCTTTAATACTTATAGGTACTTCATAAAGTCCATCTATTACATCCGATGGAATATGGACATTTACTTTTGTTGTACGAGTTTCTCTGGGCCCTACATCGGAGAAGATTGATGGACTAAAGGAGAACCACGATTTAAATTGATCTGGCACATTAAAAGAAAGCTCTTTTATATTTAATACTTCCTGACTAACCATCTCTATTACCTTAGAGGAGACTTCACTAGAATATGTTAACGCATAATATTGTCCATTTGTCCCTTCAAGTTCACTAAAACCGATGGATGCCCCTTTTAATGTTGCTTCTGCCTCAACTGAAGAACCTGCTTGTAATGCCAGGACCATCATCTCTTTATCTCTTAATGAGTTGACGACAGTTTCAAAATTCAAATCATCATCAGTACCAGCTATTCCATCTTCCCCCGGGTCTACACCAAAATTATATCCTGCATAATCAGAATCGTGTGTCGGAGCATCGCCAATTAAAATGATGACCTTCTTGGAATCTTCTCGCCATCTCATACTGCTTTTTGAAACCTCGTGCAAAGCTCTCGTATAACTCTCTGGCCAATCGCTGCCACCACTCGCGTAGAGTTTTTGTATAGAAGCAGAAACAATGCTAATATTGTTTGTTAACGTTTGGTCTAAATAAAATGGAACATCAGTTGATCCACCATAAGTAGATGAGTAGCCTGAATAATCATATGAACTAGGATAATCACGGAAGGATGCCACGCCAAAAGTAGTATCCTCTACTTTACTGCTAATATTATTCATTATTTCGATTGATCTTGATTTTGCATTTTCTATTTCTCCGCCCATACTTCCAGTAGTGTCAAAAACAAAAACAACATCTAGTTTCTTTACAGGTGGAGTACCAGTAGTAAACGTTAAGTTGAATTCCGCATTCTCATTAGGAGCGAGGTTTAGTTTTACTAATTTAGGAGATAACCAGGCCTCCAAGGCAAAGGTGAAGTTTGGCAATAAAAGAATATTTATCAAAAATACAACAAAAAAAGATTTTGCTATCTTTCTCATTTTTCACCTTAATACTAAAGATAGATATTAGTACTAAGATACACCCCCGAAAAAGTTATTTAGGTTATGCTAATTAGAATCAATATATATCTTTTGATTATATTAGTAATATAGTCCTATATATTTTATATAAAAAAACGACCAAAGGGTAATCCAGTGGTCGTTTTTAAAGTCACTAATTAACGAAGAAGTTGAAGAACTCCCTGCGGCTGCTGGTTTGCTTGCGCTAGCATAGCTTGTGAAGCTTGAGCAAGAATAGAATTCTTAGTTTGTTCCATCATTTCTTTCGCCATCGCGCGAACATTTATTTTCATAAATGACTAGACTATATCTTCACCCTCTAATTACTTAGTAGGGGTCGGGCACTTCGGATTCACAATACTGATGGTTATTGTTTCACCTATGGATTTCATCACCATAGCTTTTGCCTTAGATGGTTTATCCTAGTCGTTGAACCTTCTCCACTCTTTCGAGACAGGAGCTTGGCTGCTGATTGCCCAATCCTTCTTCTTTTCTGCCCTTCGCGTTTGCCGTTTCCAGCTCCGCTGTGGTGAAGAAAGCTATAAGGGGTTTCCAGCAATTCACCCGATTATGATCTCTGGCCGTTACCAGCCAGGACGACTGTGCTTGTTACTGCTCTTAAGCAGCTAAAGCATAATCAACGTCACGGACACGTGATTCCGCTGCTGTTAGGTTTTCTGAAGATGTGTTCAAGTTGTTGATTGTGTGTTCTAGACGGTTTTGGTTTGCACCAAGTTTAGAACGTTCGGCAGATACTGTTTCAATAGCAGAGTTGATTGTAGTAATCGCAGCTGTTGCTGTTGCCGCATCTGTAGAAATGTCAATACCACCAACAGTAGTTGCATCTCCACCTGCAGCTGTTGCAGCTAAACCTGTTCCATCATCAACTCCTAGAGTAGCCGCATCCATTGCACCGATAGCAAGATTCATTGTTTGACCTTCATTAGCACCGATTTGGAAGTCTAGAGAAGCCCCACCTTGTCCATCAATTAATTTCTTTGTATTAAACTCGGTAGTGTTAGAAATACGAGTAATCTCTTTCGCTAACTCGTCTACTTCTTTTTGAAGTTCACCACGGTCTTCTGCTGTATTGGTATCATTGGAAGACTGAACAGCTAATTCACGCATACGTTGCAAGATAGAGTGAGTTTCGTTCAAGGCACCTTCAGCTGTCTGGATTAAAGAGATACCATCTTGAGCATTACGAGATGCTTGATCCAAACCACGAATTTGTCCGCGCATTTTTTCAGAAATTGCAAGACCAGCTGCGTCGTCTCCAGCTTTGTTAATACGAAGACCTGAAGATAATTTCTCCATTGATTTAGCTTGTGCACTAGAAGCGCTTGTTAACTGACGGTGTGTGTTTAACGCAGCAATATTGTGATTAATTCTCATTATAATTTCCTCCTTGAATGTGTAGGTTCACTTCCTTGTGAACCTGTTAAATTGTCCGGTTTGATAAGGTCGGCCGCCCTTATTTTCCCTTACAATTTATATATCGTCTGGAGGTTTGTTTGTTTAATAGTTTTAGAAAAAAATATTAAATTATTTTTGGATTTTCAGGTTCGTTAATAGACTTGTGATATCTTTTGACGCCTGCTGATTCTCTTCCTTGATTTGTTCGTAGATTTCTTTTCTCAAGATTTCGATGTTTTTGGGTGCTTTGATGCCGATTTTGACCTGGTCGTTTTTGGATGAGACGATGGTGATTTCAATGTCATCGCCGATTTTGATGGTTTCGCCGTTTTTGCGTGTCAATACGAGCATTCATCTCACCCCTTTACCTTATGCAGTTCTGTTTTGCCGAACAGGTTGTGCTTTGTTTTATAGCCTTCTTCTATGAGGATGACCTGCTTTGCTTTGTTGTTTGCTTTATTGATGATGACTGGTGCCTGAAGGTTTGCAGTTGTTTTATCAAATGGATCTTCGACTGTCAGGATAGAGTAAACGACGACGTCATTCTCGGATTTCAACTCAAGCTCTTCTACCACTGAATCTTCTAATTTGAAATCATAGTTCGGGAAAAATCCAAATGGGCTGGCAATGATGAATGCCAGTCCGGAAGTGGTAACGGATTGCATGACTGAAAATGACCCATCCTCATTCAATGGCAATACCACAAACTTGGTTTCCTCCGGGAACCCTGGAATTCCTTTTTCAAACAACAAAATTTCTTCTTCTTTTATCTTAACTTCATTATGGTATTTTGTATTAAGTCTCATTTCAAAGTCTCCTTTTATGCTTCAAAATCGATCCTGAGTGAATTTTTCTGCTGCAGGTAGATCTCTGTTTTGCCTGGATAGTACTCTATGATTGGCTTGTTTGGTCTTACATCAATTTTAACAGGTTGCGTGTTCCAGCGGATGTTCAAGTCACCCGGGTCATAATCTATTTTGACACTGTTATGGGATGGAATCCAACCAATATTGAAATCTGCCTTTTGGGGCAAGCTGTTTCGCTCGGCCTGGCTTCGGAGTGCTGAGAAACCATGCTCGATCATCATCAGCTCATCACCTTCCTGGGCCATGGTGGCGATGGCATGAATCGCTGCCTGGTACCCTGCCTGGGCATTTTCTTCCGTCATTCGAAAAACGCTTTTCAGATTAGCATCTGCAAAAGCTCTCGACTGATCAATCGTCAGCTTAGGCGTTCTCCGGTTGATCATCATTTCTGCCTTTGGCTGCTCGATGCTCATATCTGCTTTCGGCTGCTGGATATCCCTTCTGGCAGACTGTGTTTCTATTCCAATTTTAGCAAAAGTAGATTCCATCCTAAGTTGAGGTATATTCATAGGTTTTCCTCCCTACTATAAGAAAAGCCTTATCAAATAGCTTGATAAGGCTTTGTATTATCTTAAGAAATCCATCAATGTCGGCTGGATGATCCGTGCACCGACACTTAACGCTGCTCGATGGACGCTTTCCTGCGATTTCAAATCCATGATGACGCGCTCGATTTCGGCATCCTCATTATCTGATAGGATCTTTGTTGCCATGACTTCTTGCTCTCCAAGACGGGTTTCAACCATTTCGAGGCGGTTGTAGCGTGCGCCAAGCTCTGAGCGTTCTGCGGACAAGGTATTCATGACTTTATCAAGATCCTTCAGCAGCTCGTCCATCTTTTGTGGATTGGCACTACCAAGCTCATCTTGAATTGCTTGAACCGTGTCAAACATCTCCTGATTGAAAACATTGGTTGGATTCACATTAGCCTTCATGAAAACGCCGCGGGAAACTTCCACTTTATAGTTGTTGATATCCTCATCTGCCATGTTAGCGTCAACCTGTACAGGATTTTCCTGCGGGACCGGCGGGTTCATGACATCCGTGCCATGGAAAATATACCGGCCGCTAACCTGTGTATTCGCAGTTGCAACAAGACTTTGCTTCAGCTGTTCTACTTCCCGGGCAATCGCCTGGCGGTCTTCCTGGCTGTAGGAATCATTCATCCCCTGGATTGTCAGCTCGCGCACACGCTGGAGCGCACTGTTTGCCTGGTCGATTCCGGCCTCTGAATTGTCCATCCAAAGATATAACTCTGAAAGGTTGCGCTTATATTGTTCTACTTCCTTTAAGTTAGATCGGTATGTCATCCCCTTCATCGCGACGACTGGATCATCGGAAGGCTTTGTTATTTTTTTGCCAGTGGATAACTGGTCCTCGTATTTGCCCATTCTCCTGTAGCTCTCGCTCAGATGCTTAAGCGAATTGGAGGCGAGCATCGATTGTGTGATCCGCATTTATTTCACCTTACCTTCCGGCTGTTCCCATGCCGTTGATAATTTTATCGAGCATTTCATCCTGCAGGGTAATCATACGTGCTGATGCGTTATAGGCATGCTGGAACTGGATCATATTTGTCATTTCCTCGTCAAGGGAGACTGAGCTTACAGACTGGCGCTTCGTTTCGACTGCTTGCTGGAGCGCCCCATTATTCATTGTCATACGGTTGGCTTCTTGTGACTCGACGGCCATCTTGCCGATGACTCCTTCATAATAATTCCGGAAATCCGCTAACTCAGAACTGCCATTGTAATCAAATTGCTTATTAAGGACATTTGCGAGGTTTAGCACGTTTGTGCCATCTCCAAGCGCAGCTTTAAGTGGGTCGTCACCTGTTGCCGATGCGATATTATCCAGGCTATTAAGGATTTTGCCATCAAGAGTCATTCGGCCGGCAAATCCTTTTCGATCGATGCCACCAGACTGTGTATCAACAAAAAAAGAGATTTCCTCTGCTTTTTCATTCTTGATTTCATTCGGGCTTAAGCCAGATTTATGAACTGTGTTGAATTCAGTTGCAAATGTAAATGCAAGATTATCGAGTTCTCTAAGCATATCTGCATAAACCGCAGTCGCCTCGCCATCTTTTTCATAAGCATAGGACTCAACTAGCGCTTGTAGCCTGCCGCTTGATTTCATGTCAGTGAAATTCAGATTCGTGCTACCGACAGAAATGGTTTTAACAGAACCTTCTATCCCATCTTTGTTAACGTTTATTTTGTTGTAACCTGCCGACCCAACAAGTACGGCATGCTGCTTGCCATCATCACCGACAAGCTTGATGACCGCTTTCCCTTCAGCTCCCGAATGGGAATTCCCGCCGCTAGCTGCATAATCCACTTTTACATTCACAAGAGAAGAGAGTTCATCAATCAACCTGTCTCGCTCATCATACAGGTCATTTGGCAAATAACCATGAGGCTCGATATCGCCGATTTGATCATTCAAGCCATGGATTTGGCTTACAATGGAGTTGATTTTATCAACGGTCACATTGATTTCATTGCCGATATCCTTTTGCACAGCCACAAGCGAATTATGCAAATAATTGAATGTCTCAGCAACCGCGATACCACGCTGGCGGACAACCGACCTTGCACCTTCATTATTCGGATTAACCGCAAGATCCTGAAGCGACTGCCAGAATTGGTCCATCGTATTTGCGAGACCAGATTCTGAAGGTTCGTTCATGATCTGTTCCAGCTTGGAATACGCTTCAGCTTTTGTTGAAGAGTACCCCAGCTTATTCGTCTCGCCGCGATACTGGATATCAAGGAAGCCCTCACGGATCCGCTGCACGGCATCAGCTTTGACTCCAGTGCCAGTTTGTCCTGGCAGGTTCGGGCGATTGAATGACGCTGTCGGGTAAGGCTCCGTCTGCGCAAAATTCAAACGCTGCCTCGTGTAGCCAGGTGTATTCGCATTGGCGATATTATGTCCTGTCGTATGTAAAGCGGTCTGCTGCGTGAACATCCCGCGCCTTGCTGTTTCTAATCCCATAAAGGTCGAACGCATGTAAGACTTCCTCCAGTATAAAATTTACGCTTTGGAACTGAACAGGCTCTTTCCCGGAACGCCCGTTTCATTCGGTCCATAGTTATAATCATCTTGCGGCGGCTCCACAATGCTCATTGAAAAAGTGATAAATTTCAAGGATTGTGAAATGAGACTTTGGTTCAGCTTGTTCTGTTCATGAATACTTGAAATGACTTCCCTGAGTTCCTGGCTGATTTCTTCCAGAATACCCTTTTCCGGTTCAGGAATTTCCTCTAGGAGATCATTTAATTTTCGGTCAGAAGCCGCTCTCATCCGCTCTGCTTCGATCTTTTCAATTGCCAGGATATGAGCCTGCTCTTCTTTTAACAGCTGGGTAAGAGCCTGGATATCCTCTGTCTCCAAAATCCCCGTCTTCTTCAGCGACAATTCCAGCAAGCTCTTATGCAGCTTCAAAAGCTTTTGCATGCTCTCAATTAAAAGATGGATGCTCATTGTCTTCCCCCGGCATTATTTTTTCGCGTAAAAATCAACGATGCTTTTTGCAATATCCTGTGGATTTGGCTTATACGTCCCATTCTCCACCTGGACCTTCAGCTCTTCCACCTTTTTCTGGCGAAGCTGTTCAACTTCTGACAGTTGCTGCATTGCCTTCGCTGTGGATGAAATCTCGACCTTATCAACTGGTTTCTCGGCCTTCTTCATTTCATCAATTTTATTCGCCTGTCGGTTATATGGATTAATTCTATTTGTGCCAAAATTATTGATCTTCATTTCAATATCCCTCGCTTTCATTAAGTTGAGGATTCTATATCTTATATATCGGATATTTCCCCGTTATCTTTAGTAATAAAGTAAAATACAGACTTTAGGCTTATTAGTCCTTTGAAAAATACGTCGCCTTATGGTTGTTCAGCTTTTGTTTAAATTCTTCTTCACGCTCTAGATGTTTCAAATTGGTTCTGAGCTCATTAGCGCAGCCTTCACAAAGTCTTCCGGTACGGATTACTTTTCCGCACTTATCGCAAGGATAACCAAGGTTTGGAAATTGCGCAATCTGAAGCTTGCCATTTTTAATGAACTTCAGGATCAGCTGTTCCGAAACACCTGTCGCTTCAACCACTTGTAGCATGGTCGCAGCGCGGTTCTCACGCTTCCTCATATATTTAGCGACAGTATCATAAGCAGCTTCTTCTTTTCTCCAGCACTTTTCGCATACGTCCCGGAAGTTACTTTTCATATATATTTCGCCGCATTGCGGGCAATTTTGAAGGTCCATTGTCCTTCCTCCTTCAATAATATCTCATCTAACGCGCCAAAGTGAATGAATACACCTTCGCCGCTCCGTTATCTTTTAGTATTTTGGCTGCATGCCTCAGCGTTGAGCCTGTAGTATATATATCGTCAATCAGCAAAATTGTTTTACTGTTAAGATTTAGGTCTGTATCCAATTTGAATACCTTCTGCAGATGTATTCTTTCGGAGCGTGACTTTTTTGACTGTTTTTCGGTATGGACTCTGGATAGTAAGTGGGTTGGTTCGAAGCCGGCAGTAGTGATGAGTGCCTCTGCCTGATTGAAGCCTCTTTCGTAGAGCCGTTCTTCACTGAGAGGGATGGGGACAATATAATCATATTGGAAAGCTTGCAGAGCCTGATAGAGATCTTCTGCAAAAATCTCCGCAAGTACATAGTCCCCGCGAAATTTGAATTTCGCCACCACATCTTTTGTAAAATCTGTATAGCGATACAGCGAGCGGTTCTGATCGAGGCTCCCGCTCCAATGCTCGTCTTCCTCCCATCGCTTGCAGTCGAAGCATAGATATCCCGCACAATATTCTCCTTCCAAAAAGGCAAATGGCCTGCCGCAGATTTCACATACTTCCCCTGTAATCATTGAAAAATTCTCATTGCATTCTCCGCAAATCTTTGGTGCTTTATCTTCCCCGAAAAGAGTTCTCCAGGAAAAAGCAGATTCAATTTCTCCATGGCAAATCAGACAATGACTCCCTTTCATACATCAATCAAGCCCCTCTTGATCCCATCTTTGTTCATCATCACAATTTGACTGCGGGCACTGAACATTGCTTCTGTTTTGCCATAATGAAAAAAAGTAACATTACCTGTCGGATACTCAGCACTTCTCCCTGCCCGGCCAGCAATCTGGACAAGTGCGCTCTCGGTAAAAATCCTGTCCTCAGAACCGATGACTGCAACATCAATATTAGAGATGGTTACACCGCGTTCAAGAATGGTTGTCGTAAGCAAAATGGGGATTTCTTTGTTTCGAAACTTCATTACTTTTTCTTCTCTGTCAGGATCTTCAGCATGGACTGATTCAATAAGAGGATGCAATTGTCGAAGGATGAGGAGGGTCTTGTCCATGGCGATAATTTTCGGGGCAAAGATCATAGCTTGTTTTCCGCTGGCTAATCTGGATTCTATCCATTTTTTTATTGGAGTGGACAGTCTCCTTTTACTGAGTTGCTTCTCCCAATTACCGGACCAAACAAACTGGGGTATCGGCAGAGGATGACGGTGGAAACGGGCAGGAATCGTGACATAATTTCTTTTTCCAAGACGGCACTCCTTCTGCCATTGTTTTTTAGGTGTGGCAGTTAAGTAAATCAACGAGGATTGAGACTTCCTCGATTGCCGGGCTGCATATTGAAGAGTTTCGTCAATGGAATACGGGAAGGCATCGACTTCATCGACAATCATAACGTCGAACGCTTTGTAAAAGCGGAGCAGTTGATGCGTGGTGGCAATGGTAAGCTGGGCATATTCATGGCGGTCTTCACTGCCGCCATAAAGAGCGGCAATTTTAATATCCGGGAACACTTTTTCGAAGCGAGGCGCCAGCTCAAGAACCACATCCGTCCTTGGCGTAGCCACGCAAACCCGCCTGCCTGTGGATAATGCCTGTGCAATCCCGGCAAATAACACTTCCGTTTTACCAGCTCCGGCAACTGCCCAGACAAGGAGCTCAGCTGATTTTTCCACAGCCTCCATAACTCGTCGGGAAGCAGCTTTCTGCCCTGCTGATAATTGACCGTCCCAATGAAGCGGTTCAGAAATTCTATTAAATTCCAGATTCGGCCCAGCCCAGCTGACAAGTGGCGTGCACTCACTCACCCTTCCCATCATCAAACAACTGCGGCAATAGAACTCTACTTTTCCACATCGTGAACATGGGAACTCAGCAAACCAGGTAGGATCTGAAGTGCCGCATCTTGTGCAGGACAATGGCACTCGATTGATACCCTTTCGATAAAGTATATAGCCATTTTCATTATGCTTCTGTAGTTCCTCCATTGAAAAAGGCAATTCCTCAAGCAGCAGCTGTTTCCCAGTAAGCATTTTTTGCAGTTCAGGATTGTATTGGAAATTTCGACCTGTGGATAACGAGGGAAACCTGTCGCTGAATGCCTGTTCATCAACAGTATTAGTTTTGTTGGGGATAACAATTTTCTCTTTTAACAAAGTTAATCACAGCCCTTTGTGGATTTTTATGTGGATAACATGGTTTTCATGTGGATAATGTGGGTTAATTTGTTGATAAGTGTCTATCCAGAGTGATGTAAGCGGTTTTTGTTGTGGATAATCAGAGGTGAATGCAAAAATCCTGTTAATAAGTGGACCGTTTTGTTGATAACTACTGTTTTTATGTGGACAAAGAAAAAAAGCGCCTCCTCCTAATACGGATTTGGCGCTTCATCATTGTTGTAAGAACTTTCCGTAGTTATTTCTTATACCAGCCCATCCCCATCGAACCTTCTCCAAGATGGGTTCCAATGACCGGACCGAAGTAGCTTAACAGGAATTCAACATTCGGGAACTGAGCTTCTAGCTCGCTTTTCCATTCAAGTGCTTCTGCTTCACGATTGGCATGGATGACGACCGCCCGGTACTCATCGCCGCTGTTCGCATCTTCTGCAAGCAATTCGACGACCCGGTTCATCGCCTTTTTACGTGTACGCACTTTTTCATATGGAACAATCTTCTTATCCTCAAAATGCAACAAAGGCTTCACCTGCAACAGGCTTCCAATCAATGCCTGGGCACTGGATAAACGGCCGCCGCGCTGGAGATGGCTTAAATCATCCACCATGAAGTAAGCACGGATGGAATGTTTCATCTCATTCAAGCGCTCGATGATTTTCTCTGGTTCAACACCCTGCTCTGCCAGCTCTGAAGCTTCCAGAGCATAAAAACCCTGAACCATCGCGCTGATTTCAGAATCAAATGGATATACTTTTATATCCTCAACCATTTCGCCTGCGCTAACAGCGCCCTGGTATGTGCCGCTGATCCCGCTGGACAAATGGATGGTGATGACCGAATCGTATTCTTTTGCTAGTTTTTCAAAAAGCTCGACGAACTCGCCAATCGGAGGCATTGAAGTTGTCGGAAGCTCGCGCTGTTTCACTTCTTCATAAAACTCTTCTGCGCTGATATCTATTTCTTCTCTATATGTCTCATGATTGAAAATCACGCTCAACGGAATCATGTGGATATTCCATTTTTCCCGCAACTCTTTCGGGATGTACGCAGTGCTATCCGTGATAACTGCCGTTTTCATTATTATATTACCATCCTTATGTTTTTCTCTACAGTTTGTACAATCTCATTTTATATGAACTTCCTGCAAAATGCATTCTTTCAGGGAAACTATTTTGATAAAGAGGTTTGGAAATGTGGAATAACAATTTATAGTGAATAGTATTCTGCCCTTCAACAAACTCTGGTCAGGAATAATAAAAGACACTGGCAAGCGATTGCACAGTGTCAAAAAATTAAGAAACGTATTGGTTTTTTAAGCTGTTTAATCCTCTGTTATTAATTTCTTCTATCAGCATTTCGATAAAGGTTACATCCAAATTTAACAGAGTAGCCTTTTGGTATGCTTCTAGTAATTTTTCATCTGTTAGTTCCCATAGTGTAGAAATGTTGACCACCCCTTCGATTTACTTTCCCTCATTATATCGGATTTTATTAAGAATTTGTAAATCTCTGGCGGTTTTTCTGTCGTATTTTTCCACCAAAAACCGACAAAAAACCACATCTGCCGTGTCGACAAATGTGGTTTCTTCGTTTCTTCGTTTTATCTCACTTCTACCCAGCCATTTTTGATGGCTACGACTACAGCCTGGGTCCGGTCGTTTACGTTCATTTTTTGTAAAATATTGCTTACGTGGTTCTTGACTGTCTTCTCACTGATGAACAGCGCCTCGCCAATGCCTCTGTTGCTCTTTCCATCAGCTAATAGCTGGAGGACTTCACATTCGCGGCGTGTAAGCAGGTGCAAAGGCCGGCGTATTTCAACCGGGGATATGTACTTATCTGATCCGCCTTCATCAGCGGATAATCGGCGGTATTCTTTTACAAGGTTGTGCGTTACACGCGGATGAAGGTATGAACCCCCATCTGCAACAACTTTAACAGCTTCAATCAGCGCATCTGCATCCATTTCCTTCAGCAGATAGCCTGTCGCGCCTGTCCTTAGTGCGTGTGTTACGTAATTCTCATCGTCATGGATGGAGAGGATGATCACCTTTGACTCGGGATATTTTTCAATCAGTTCAGCTGTCGCTTCTACGCCATTGGTGTTCGGCATATTGATATCCATAATGACAACGTCTGGCTGATGCTGGTCTACTAGCGAGATAGCTTCGCTGCCGTCGTCACCTTCTGCCACTACTTCGAATGATGGTTCAAAATCAAGGATCCGTTTTACCCCTTCTCTGAAAAGTTGATGGTCGTCAATAATGACAATCTTTGTTGTCATAACATTCGCCTCCCTTTACGGCTTCTATCTCTATTTTTTATCTTGTAAGCGGCTTTTGCCGCATCGGATACGCTGCTATTATCATAGATTCATCGGTACCTGGATGATGACTAAAGTCCCTGTGCCAATTTTCGAGTGGATGTTCAGCTCGCCATTGAGCAGCTCTACCCTTTCCCTGATTCCGAGGATACCGAAGGATTCAGGTTTGGCTTCATTGACGTCAAAGCCTCGTCCATTGTCCTTTACCACTGCCATTACCAGGTCTCTTTTTATCTCCAGCTTAACCTGGATAATCGTAGCATTGGCGTGCTTCAGCGCATTTTGCACTGATTCCTGGATCATCCTGAACAGCGCAACTTCATATTTGGTAGGGAGTCTTTTATCCTCACCCATATTTGAGAATTCTATTTTTGTAGTCTTATGATAGTCTTCGATTGTTTGCAAGTATTTTTTGAGGGTAGGAACCAAGCCTAAATCGTCAAGAGCCATTGGTCTCAAATCATAGATGATTCTCCTAACCTCATAAAGTGCCGAACGAACCATTTTTTTCATGTCTTTGATTTCTTTGATCGCTTCGCCTGCACTGCGTTCTTTATAGATTTTCTCTATAAGGTCTGATCGCATCATCACATTCGCCAGCATCTGAGCGGGACCGTCATGGATCTCCCGGGAAAGCCTTTTTCGCTCATCTTCCTGAGCTTCAATGATTTTCAGGCCAAAATCCTGCTTTTGCTTTGCAGTTTCAAGTGCTTCACCCATCTGCCTGATATCGCTCATCAAATAATTCATGACGACGGTTATTTGAGAAACAAGGTGTTCAGCACGTTCAATTGTTTCACTTAATCCTAGAAGCCTGCGTTCAAGATCATCTCGTTTTTCCCGAAGCTGTTTTTCAACCTGCCTGTTCAGGGTCAGTTCCATTTGCAGCTTATGAGCAACCTCATATGCCTCGCGGACCTGAACTTCCGTATAATCCTTAAAATGCTTGCTTACTTCTGACAGCCTTTTTCTCGCTGCCCTTACCTGGGTATCAAGAAAGTCACCTTCATTGATCGTCTGGGCAACCTTTCGTTTAATTTCTCGCAGTTCATCTGTAATCGACTCATAATCCGAGCGGCATTCCTCGCCAATTCGAAAAATTTCGTCTTTACTTTCGCCAACAGTTTCAATCATTTTTTCAAGAATCAGGTCAAGCGCTTTAGAGTCAAACATTTTAATAACCATTTAAATTCCCCCACGGGTGGCACACATAGATATTTTATCGCGAAACATGGATGGTTACTAATTTCAACAAGAAAATCATGCCAATTTCATTAAAAATCGTCATAAAGACACAGAATCAATTTACCATTCTAAGTCTTATATCCTATAATTTTAAGAAATAAACTCCTCTATGGAAATTAAAACATTTTTCCAAAAATAATAATCGGAGTCTTTCCCATTGGTAGGACCACTAAACATTATAACATCCATACATATTTACTGTATTAAAGTTATATTACAATCATAAGACAGGAATTGTCCTATGATTAGTAGTAAACTTATAATGAATTGTAGCACTAAAAAGAAAGAACGAAAACAAGCACTATGTCAAAATAACCATATGTAGTGTTGGGAAATTTTCAAAGAGAGGAACGAACCAATTTGCTTCATAGTTACTATACGGTAAAAGGTTATGGAGAGCATGAAATCGAGATTCAAAAATCCCGTTTCATAGCATATATAAATAGAGCGGAAACAGAGGAAGAAGCCCAGGAGTTCATCCAGTCCATCAAGAAAAAACACTGGAATGCGAATCATAATTGTTCTGCCTACCTCATCGGCGAGAGTGACCTGATCCAGAAGGCCAATGATGACGGAGAACCAAGCGGAACTGCCGGTGTTCCAATCCTTGAGGTTTTAAAAAAGAAGCATTTAAAGGATACGGTTGTTGTGATCACGCGCTACTTCGGCGGCATCAAACTTGGAGCCGGCGGCTTGATCCGCGCTTATGGCAAGGCAACTTCTGAAGGTTTGTCAGCGACAGGAATCGTCGAGCGAAAACTGATGCGAATCGTTCACACCACTGTTGATTACACCTGGCTTGGCAAAATCGAAAATGAACTAAGATCCTCCATATATCAATTAAAAGAAATTCATTACCTTGATAAAGTGGAAATCGAAACATACGTGGAAGAAGCACAGACTGAAACGTTTAAAGAATGGATGGTTGAATTGACGAGCGGACAGTGTGAATTACGTGACGGCGACATGCAATATTTGGAGGAACCAGCCGCCATTTAATCGATCTCTGTCCCTTTAACTAAAAAAATTCAATTTACGAAACCACATAAAAATTGTAGAATTAGATTTGGCTTACAAAAAAAAGGTTGATTATTATTTTACAAAAGGAGCTATCTTATGTCTGTTGATAGACGTTCTCTATTGAAGAAACGCAAGAAACGAAGAAGAGTCGTTTCCACCATATTGTTCGTAGTGCTGTTCACCGTTCTCACTGCAGGTGGCTACGGGGCATTTTTATACAGTAAAGCACAATCCGTCATTGATGATTCTTATAAACCGCTGGACCGCCAGTCCGATAAGAGGGATAAACAAGTAAATCCTGATGTTGATAACATTTCCGTCCTTTTTGTCGGAATCGATGACAGCGAAGCCCGTAATTTCGAATCCGCATCACGTACTGATGCATTGATGCTGGCAACACTTAATGAAAAAGACAAATCGATCAAGCTGTTAAGCATCCCTCGTGACTCGCTTGTCTATATCCCAAGCAAGGGATATGAGGATAAGATCAATCACGCGTATGGTAAAGGCGGCATTACTTCTACGATTGAAACGGTCGAAGAATTGCTCGATGTACCGGTTGACTATTATGTCCAGATGAATTTTGAAGCTTTCATTGATGTCGTGGATGCCCTGGATGGCATCGAAGTTGAAGTCCCTTTTGAATTACGAGAAAAAGATTCAACTGACCGCAATGGTGCTGTTCACCTGAAACCTGGACTCCAAACCCTTGACGGGGAAGAAGCATTAGCTCTTGCACGCACAAGGAAGCTTGACAACGATATCGAACGCGGCAAACGCCAGCAGGAAATCCTTAAATCAATCATGAAAAAAGCAGCGTCCGCTAAATCGATCACAAAGTATTCAGACGTAATGGAAGCTGTTGGCGACAACATGCAGACAGACCTATCTTTCAGCGAAATGAAAGCATTGATCGACTATGCTACGGCAGGATCAAACCTGGATGTAGAAACAATGTCTCTCCAGGGTGCCGATGCTACAATTGACGGCGTATATTATTACCAGCTTGACGAAGAAGCCTTGCGGCAAACAATGCTTGACCTCAAAACCCACCTGATGGTGTCCGGACAAGAAGATACGCACAAACTTGCAGAAAAAGATGACGAAGAATAATATTTACTGGACAGCCTAAAGCTGTCCTTTTTATTTTGCGGAAAATAATGTGCTTTTATGTAAGTTTCTTTGTGGTTTTTTGATAAGTAAGCGAATTGCGGAAACGACATTTTCTTTAACTCATAAAACACATCTTATTTTTTCTATATATCCAACAGCGAAAAAGCCTAAACATATTTTTCCTCAAATCCATTTTTCCCAACAAAAAAAGCCATTCCAATTCAGGAACGGCTTTCTTTATTATGATCGATCTTTTGCTGTTGAATAACGTCGCATGAATTTTAACAATGGTCGGTGGTTCTTACCCATGAGGCCGATGCTTTCTGCTAAAAGTTCAATCAAAAGCAGCAGGCCTCCAATCACAAGGAATGATCCCCACACTTTTGCTTGCGAGAAAATCACGGCTGTCAGCCCAAAAAATGCTGCCATTGCGTATATAAGAATGACTGTCTGGCGATGTGAATAGCCAAGTCTCAAAAGACAGTGATGCAAGTGTGATTTATCCGGCGCTGATAACGGTTTTTTGTTCACTACCCTTCTTATGATCGCAAAAAATGTATCAGAAATGGGAACGCCGAGGATAATAATAGGAACAATCAATGAAATGACTGTAACATTTTTGAATCCCAGCAGGGAAAGGACAGCTATGATATAGCCTAGGAACAATGCTCCTGTGTCTCCCATGAAAATCTTCGCTGGATGGAAATTGTAAAACAGGAAACCAAGTGTGCTTGCGAGCAATACTGCTGCGATAGCAACAACATAAAAATTCTGCATGATCAGAGCCATGAAGGCGATGGTAATCAACGCAATGGATGAAACGCCTGCCGCAAGGCCATCCAATCCATCAATTAAGTTGATGGCATTGGTAATTCCAACGATCCATAATATGGTCAAAGGAATGCTGAAGTAGCCGAATTCGATTATTCCTCCGAACGGAAGCTTGATAAAGGATAGGAGGACATCTCCCCAGACTACCACAACAATTGCTGCTGCCAATTGGCCAGCAAGTTTTACTTTAGCGGAAAGTTCGAACATATCATCGAAAATTCCGGTTAAAATAATGATTAAGCTGCCGACTACCAGCGGCCAGTGGGTTTCACTGCTTGGCTGGAGTACGAGCAAACCGATGATGAAGCTGATATAAATCGCTAAGCCTCCAAGTCGAGGCATTATTTTTTGATGGACTTTTCTTTGATTAGGTTTATCTGTCGCGCCGATTTTAATGGCAAACTTTTTTACCAGCGGCGTGATCAAAATGGAGGTGATAAAACAAATGAACATTGTAACATAAATCATGTTGGTCCTCCTTAATTAATAGCATAACCAATGCGGGTTTATTTTGAACATCTAATTGATGACTTTTTCGTTATAAATTGTCAGTGCACAAAGCAGCTGTCAGGACTGTCTGCAGTGCATGTTCAAAGCCGAAATGAGCAAGTGCTCAGATTACCACAAAAAGCATTATAGCATAAGTTATGAATCTCTGAAACAACTAATATTCCTAACTATCGACAAATATCTTCAATATACTAGTACATTTCCCAATTTCTTTTTAAAACAAACGTATTCCAGCCCCTTATACTTTTCGTAAATAACCTGATTATTTAGTGGGTATTCAACTCAATCTTTTATATAGACGTTGTGCAATACGAATAAGTTACCGAGAATAATAGAAAAATTTGTCACCCTGGCAAAACATACTATTATAAGAAAATAAATGATATACTTATAAACGAATTTATTTAAGGGAGCGTTAATGGATGCTGTCGATTTTAAAGAAGAAATTTGGCGATTCGAATGAGAAGCGCCTTAAGAAATATCGCGAGTTGGTTCAACAGATCAACCAACTAGAACCAGAGATTGAAAGACTCAGTGATGATGAGCTTAAAAATAAAACACAATACTTTAAAGAGCAGCTTGCCAGCGGCAAAAAAGTGGATGATATCAAAGTTGAAGCCTTTGCTGTCGTTCGTGAGGCATCAAAGCGTGTCCTTGGCTTGCGCCACTATGATGTCCAATTGATCGGCGGCCTTGTCCTCAATGAGGGCAACATCGCTGAAATGCCTACCGGTGAGGGTAAGACCTTGGTTGCTTCACTGCCTAGCTACCTTCGCGCCCTCGAAGGCAAGGGGGTTCACGTCATCACGGTCAATGATTACCTTGCAACGCGTGACCGTAACCAGATTGGAAAGATCCATGAATTCCTTGGGTTGACGGTCGGATTGAATGTACCGATGATGGAGGCGAATGAAAAGCAGCTTGCCTATCAGGCTGACATTACATATGGAATCGGGACAGAATTCGGCTTTGATTACCTGCGTGACAATATGGTTGCCAGCGTCGCACAGCGAGTACAGCGCCCTTACCATTTTGCGATCATTGATGAAATTGACAGTGTATTGATTGATGAAGCGAAAACACCTTTGATCATTGCCGGCAAAATGGAATCAAGCGCGGACCTCCATTATATTGGAGCCCGGCTTGCCAAACGTTTCGAAAAGGATGTAGATTACACCTTCGATGAAGAAACGAAGGCAACGAGCCTTACGGATACCGGCATCAATAAAGTCGAGAAAGCATTTGGGGTCGATAACCTTTATGACCTTGAACATCAAACGCTTTATCACTATATGATCCAGGCAGTACGCGCCCATGTGATGTTCGAACTGGATGTCGATTATATTGTCAAGGATGGCAAAGTCATGCTGGTCGATATGTTCACAGGCAGGATCATGGAAGGCCGGACGATGTCAGATGGCCTCCATCAGGCAATGGAGGCAAAAGAAGGCGTAGAGGTTACGGATGAAAATAAAACACAGGCATCGATCACGGTACAGAACTATTTCCGTATGTACCCAATGATGTCTGGGATGACCGGTACTGCGAAGACAGAAGAAAGCGAATTCCGCCAGGTTTATGGGATGGATGTCATTCAAATTCCTACAAATAAACCTGTCATCCGCAAAGACCTTACAGACTTTGTGTTTGAGACGAAGGACCAAAAATACACTGCTGTTACAAATGAGGTCAAGGAAAGACATGCTAAAGCTCAGCCAGTCCTGATTGGAACCACCTCAATCCTTCAATCGGAAAAGGTTGCAGAATACCTGAAGAAGGAAAACCTGCAATTCGAACTGTTGAACGCCAAGACGGTTGAACAGGAAGTCCGCCTGATTTCCCAGGCTGGGCAGCGCGGCAGGATCACAATCGCGACCAATATGGCCGGCCGGGGAACAGATATCCTCCTTGGTGAAGGGGTAGCGGAATTGGGCGGCCTGCATGTCATCGGTACCGAAAGGCATGAAAGCCGCCGTGTCGATAATCAGCTTAAGGGCCGTGCAGGACGGCAGGGTGACCCTGGATCTTCCCAATTCTTCATCTCGATTGAGGACGATATGTTCCGCCGATTCGCCCAGGATGACCTGGAAAAGCTCAAGCCTGCCCTGGTTACTGATGAAAGAGGCGTCATTCAGAACAAAAAGATATCGGAGTTTGTCGACCGCACGCAGCGGATTGTGGAGGGTGCAAACTTCTCAATGCGCGAATATAACCTGAAGCTGGATGATGTCATAAACGAGCAGCGCAATGTCATTTATACTCTGCGCAATCGTGTACTTGAAGAGCAAGATCAAGTTTCCATCATTTTGCCGCTTGTGGATCGTACCGTCAAACATTTATTGGATAAATATTGCCTGGAGGACGAAATTCCTGAGAACTGGCCGCTGATGGACTTGAAGCTCGAACTGGATCAATTCCTTCCGGGAACAAATATCGAGTTCCCTGATGAAAATTTTGACGAGAAAACCATCCGGAAAATGACTGAAGGACGTGTTTCAGAGTTCAAAGAAAAAGCTGAGTCTGTCCGCGATAACCTGCAGCTCCAGGAAGCCTTCAGAGGGTCTAATATCTTTGTGATTGACCGTAACTGGATCAGGCATCTTGAAAACATGACAAGGCTTAAGGAAGGCATCGGAATGCGTCATTACCAGCAGGAGGATCCAATGCGCCTTTATCAGAAGGAAGGCCTAGAGCTTTTTGAAATGGCCTATTATAAAATCACGAAAGAAATCAGCATCCAGACTGCCCAGCTCATGATCGTAGCTGAATCCCAGCAATAGAAAGGATTAAGGATATGTTTTCTTTTTTCAAAAAAAACAAAAAAGATAAGATTGAAAAACTAGGCGAAGACACTGTAGTAGCTTCAAAGGAATTGCTTGATGACGAAAGCAGCGTTGAGGATAACCAGGAAGTATACACAGAGCTGTCGCTACACCCATCCATGAATGTGCCGCAGGAAACACAGTATGTGCTCCGTTTCCTCAATAACGAGCTTCCTCCTTTGAAGCCGAACCAGGTATCACTTTCAGGAATTGAGCTTCGAGCCGAAGAAAGCCAGCTGGTGGTATCTGCATTTGTCCGCAACAGTGTGCCGAAAGCGATTAGCCTGAAGGAATCACCAATATTGCTGATCGGTCAAAATGGAGAGCATTTGGCTCGAAAGGTGTTTGATTTAACAGAGCTTGGTGAAATCCCGGCAAACAGCAGCAGACCATGGCATTTCCACTTTCATTTAAGTGATGTCCTGACCAATGAAATCCCTTCTGAAGGCTGGAAGCTTGCGTTTGAAATCAAAGCTCCCCATCGCCTTGACCTGGATCCTGCATGGGATAACGCTCTTCCGGATGAAGAAAAGGAGAAGCTGGTCAAGCTGGTTGAAAAACTGGGACCTCCAAACGAAGGTGAAGTAAATTTCATGGGGCTTCAGGCAAAAAAGAATGAGAATGATGGCTTGAATGTCACGATATTCATCCGAAACGGAAATAACAAGAACATCCAGCTGCATCAACTCCCTCTTCAAGTCGAGGACGCTGCGGGTGATGTGATTGCCAAAGGCGGATTCGCACTGGAGCAGTTCGAGGTAAAAGCCAATACAAGCAAGCCTTGGACATTTATTTTCCCGAAGGAGCTATTGCTTGTTCAGGACCCTGATCTTTCCACGTGGAAGGTTAAGATTGTCGAGCAAAAAGAAACGATATAATAGAAAAAAAATCCGGACCCCCCTTTTGGAGGATCCGGATTTTTTAAATATATTAACTGATATGGTCTGCTCGAATAGTCACATGAAACTTCCAAAAGCTTCAATCGGTATGAAGACAGGATTTCTAAAAAAATGAAGAGTACCTGCTTTCTAAGCAGGTACTCTTCATCGGCCATAACCAACCCTTGCACATTTGAAAAATAACAAAACAGGAATTGTGCTACATTACTATTTTACCACGTTGGTATCTTTATACAAGGATAAAATAAGAAATATTGTCATATTTAACTAGTATTTTTTATGATTCCCAGTACCGGATGTTCGTTTGATAATTGACTGAATTTTGCAAGAAAAAATAGAAGAGGCTGTTGCCCCTTCCATTCTATTTTCTTACTTCATGTACACTTTCAGCTTATATGGCTTGATGGTTGAGCTGCCATGGAAATCGCTGATTTTGATCTGGTATGTTCCCTTTTTCAAAGAAGCTGATAACACTTCGGCATCACCTTCTGGATAGAAATCAGCGGAAGAAACCAGCTTTCCGTTTTGGTATAGCTCGATTTTGCCATCTGTTTCAATAGAACCTTCCAATTTGATGACACCTGAAGAGTTACGCTCAAGGGTGAATGTATACCAGTCTTCGTCACCGAATGTTAATCCGGAGTTGAAGTGGCCCGTTGACTCCCATGTATGAACTGTTAACTTCTTCATTTTTACAGGCTTGGATGCTGTGTTGTTTACTACTTTGTTGCCTGCGTCCTCATCCTTCATATTGGCTGCGGCTACGGTCAGCTTGTAAGGCAGGAGAGTTAACGGTGTGCTGCTCTCTGGCCAGCCAGCTGCCACGATAATGTAGTTGCTGTCCTTTTTGGCCTTGAAAGAACCGAATGTATAACCGTTAAATACTCCTTTTTCAATATATTGAGCAAGATTGTACTCGAATTCGTCTGCTTTGCGGTTCTTGTTCCGGTCTTCGATGATTTGTACAAAACCGTAGAACGGACTGACGATTTCTTTAGGCAGTCGGCTAAGCGTCTTTGTCAGTGTACCACGCTCGAGTGTAACACCATGGACTCCGGTCGCCTTTGCCTTGAAGTAGAATACATCTTGATCGTAGGGCATACCGAAGTTGCCTTGAACGACTGACCCTGGCATGTCTTTTACTTTCTCCAGCTTGTCATTGTCCTCGTATTTATCCATAACATCCTTCGTGACAAGTCTTGAATTGAAAGCATATGAATTGAAGCTGATTTCGTTCCTCATATAATCATTGTTCAGTTTGATCAGGTATTGCTCACCCTTTTTCAAACCAGTGTATACTTTAGTGTTCATTCCATTGCCAAACATTTCCCAGGTGACATTTGTTCCGATATAGTTCAGCCATTTGAACTCTTCACCTTCATCATTCTTTTCGGTTTCGAGCTTATAAACTTCAAACCAAGGAACATTGCCGGATTTGTCGAGTGTGAACTCGTAAACTCCTGTCTGCTGAGGACTTAGTGTGAACCAATCCTCATCTTCGAATGATGATAAATATCCGTCAGCACGTTTGCCGATTGTATATGGGCGTGCATTTTCCTGGACCATATTCAGGTATTCCAGCTCAGGATTTTCTTCATGCGCCGCTTGATAGGCTGAAGCAATTTTGATTCTTTGCTGCTCAAGGTCCCCTTCAGCATGCTCTTCCATCGGCTCCTCGGACATTGGCGGTTCCTCCATGAATGGAAGATTGTCTTCATCCGCCGGCATTACTTTACCGTTAATGCTGAAGAAATATGGTACTAGAGAGCTTTCAGGCTTCACCATTGTTTCAGTGAATAAATCATAGCCGAAATAGAATTCATACATCCCGTAAAAGTTGCCAGGCTGATTAGAAACTTTTACAGCATAAGGCATCCCTGGCTCAGCAGTAAAGGTCAATGCTTCGCTTTCGCTGATTCCGCCATTGTTGGCGTAGTACATTGGTTCAAATTCTTCGCCATGGTCGCCTTCATGTGCCGCCTGGTATTCACCTTTTTCAGGATATTCTCCCTCAGGCATCTCTCCTGAACCTGGCATAATCATATCTGCAGGATAAACACTGATTGCCGAGTTGGTTCCCGGTACAGCACTTACTTCCAGCTTTACGACCTGGCGTTCTTCCACAGAAAACGTGAAGTAGTCATCATCTTCTCCATACCTGCCTGTAAAAGTCAGCGGATTTTCGTCGTTGCTGTATGGAATCGTTTCGATTGCCACCGGATTCTCAAGATCCGAATCATCTGTCAGATAACCGGTTGTCCTGCTTAGCTGCAAAGTATATTTAGATGTCTTCTTTTTAGAGTCATCATAGTTTGCATTGACGTCCTTTACGCCAATTGCCAGGACGCCGTCAGCTGGAGCTATGAAAAGCTTGCCTTCTGCCTTGCCTTCACGAACTTTATTGACTTCATGAATGCGCTTTGTGCTGGCAGAAGTGAAGCGCATCATCATTTTGTAATCATACTTACCCGCACCGGATAATACAGACTGGATGTTGTCCCCTTTTTTCACATCGAACTTGATCCATTTTTCCTCGTAAGGCTTTGTGATCGTATCAGAGAACAACGATTGCTCGCTGACTTTCACGTTTTTGGCAGCTGCGAAGATTTCTTTTTCAGTCATCTTCTTGTTTACGATGGAAGGAATCTTCTTCTGGTCAAATTGGAGCGCTTTTACAGGATTCACTAATCCATGTCCAAATTTTACGTCAAAGCCTTTTTCGCCCAGGTCATCTGCACTGTGCTCCAGGATATACTCAACCTGTGAGGCAGTAAGCTTTGGATACTTGGAAAGCAAAAGTGAAGCTGTTGCTGCTACGACCGGAGATGCCATGGACGTACCGCTCATTTTACGATAGCTTGATAGTTTTTCCGGTTCATAGATGGTGCTGTAGACTTCTTCTCCCGGAGCGACAATATCAACAGATGGCCCGAAAGAAGAATAGCTTGATAGTTTTTTATACTTGTTGGTAGAACCAACGCTGATGACACCTTCATATCCCGCAGGATAGTTTGTCCAATCAGTAGCATCATTTCCGGCTGCCGCAATAATAACCACATTCCTGGCAGCTGCCTGCTTGACGGCATCCTCTATGATCGGCGATGGCATTGGGCCACCAAGGCTCATATTGATGACTCTTGCACCGCTTCTTACAGCTTCAAGGATTCCTTCGGCAATAGCATAGTCACTTGCGCCCCATCCGCGGTCAAAAACATCGATGGACAGGATATCAGCATTCGGATTGATTCCATATCCGCCAATTCCGTTATCTTTTTTCGCAGCGATAATTCCGGCAACGTGGGTTCCATGTGAATCTGCCATCCCGGGGCTGATTGGGTTGACGGTATTTTTGCTTGAAATGATTTTCCCTTTTAAATCAGGATGGTCTGCTTTGATCCCAGTATCGATGACAGCAACCTTCACTTTATTTTTCCCGGCAAGCTTTTGCGCTTTTTCGATCTGCAGCTGGGTTAAATGATACTGCTCCCCAACCTTTGGGTCTTTGAGGCCAAGCTGCTGGTACAGGACAGATGGAGTGACTGACACCACTTTATCAAGCTGCTGGTATTGTGATATGACCTTATGTAGGTTCTTCTTATCCTTTACCTTTACAACGGCATATTTCAATCCTGAAACCTGATGGACCAATGTTCCCCCGAGCCTGCGGTGTTCTGTTGCTGTCAGCGGCTTTTGGTACTTAATGACCAAAGTATCCTCACTGAACGGCGGCTTTTTCTGGTCGATTTTTTTCTGCAGCAATGGTGAATTCACAGAAATTGCTGATGTCCCAACATGCTTATCACTGGATTTTGCAAATGTTGTTCCTCCCGGCATGAGTGCTGTGCCTGCAATTAGGCTGGCACTGACACCAATCGAAACGAGGTTCTTTTTCCATTTCCCCAATTTTCCCACTCCCCCTGTCTCTACTATTGGAATTCTCATCCAATTCTAATACTACTTTTTTTCGACGGCTTTTACAAGAAATACCATGCAAGAAATATCGCAACAACCGACAAGGCAAGTGTTGAAATTTCGTGGATTATGGAGAGTGGTCCAGAGGGGGCAGGCATTTGGAGGTAAAACAAAGGCTGCCAGATCCTGTCTGGCAGCCTAGATTTATTCATTATTACTCGCGTGGAGAGGTTGTGCTTTTAGCTGATCATATGAAAAGTTTTCAAGTTGGTCTGCTAAACTCTCTACTTTTTCTTTGTAATCTCTTTCCGACTGAATCGGTTTTCCGGAAGCCATTTCTTCAAGCAATATGTCATTTATATAGGGAAAGTAATGAGAACGGTCGATATAATTTCCTACATTGAAAGTAATATTTGCTTCATCCTGGAAATCATAGACTTCGATATTCTTATAGCTTTTTAACTCGTTAAAGATTGCCAGCTTGGTCTGAAGTCTGTCTTCGTTAATGTCAGGCTTCTGGGACTGGATCACCATATGCCTTGTAATGGGATACGGTGCATAAAAGAATGTGAACTTCGTGTCTGGATATTTTTCTACCATATACATCATATTCTTCCTGAAGCTTTCCAGATAGGATTCCAGGTTATGTGAGGCCTCGGGCGGAGCATTCAGCCCCTCCGTTTGAGCCCTCATTTTATCGATTGTCAACGGCTCTTTTTTCGCGCCGAATTTATAGAAGCTATGTGGATTGACATCGTCTTTTACGAGATGCTGGTTCTTAATCTGGTAATCAATCTTTTTGATTGCTTCGTAACTCAGAAGGTATGGAAGGTCATTGATCAAATTACGGTCATATAAGAATTTAGGAAAGGTTGCATCAACCCGGTCCGGATCACCAGCCAGCGAATCATAATTGATTTCCCAATAAATATGATTTATTTCCTTTGACTTCATCGCTAGCTCAACCGCCTCCCGCTGTTCTCTTGCGGAGGAGCCGGATATCGTCGCATTAAACGATTTTGTCTTCAAGACTTCATCTATTTTTTCCTCGTTAAAATTGTGAGACATCGATGTGCCAACGAACAATGTTTCATACTCCAGGTTCCTGATCAGCCCAGGCATCTGGTAGCGCATATTAAAGTTTTTCGTAAAAGTCCGCTTGTAAATCCCGTCTTTATGATAATAGACGTAAGGATCACTCACATAAACGAACCCAGCAATGAGGATAAGCACTGCTGCGAAGACGGCTATGAATTTAAGAACGTACTTCTTATATTGATGCTCCACGTGCAGAACTCCTTCAAACATTAAAAGTTAAAGTACAGGAACTCGGAAACTTTTCCAAGCTGTAAAATCGATACGATTGAAATGAGCACGATGAATACCATGTTCATATTGTTAGGCTTGAATCTTTCAAGCATTTCGAATGAATTTTTTCTAAACGTCACGACAAGCATACCGATGATGATCAGCAGCACGCTCGGGGTTGTATAAAGCATTGGGCCATCTGGTAAAAGGTTGATGTTGAAGATTGGTTCAAGGACTCTTGCCACCCTTGTCGGCAGCTCTATTTTGCCCATTCCAAACATCGCTTTTAAAATCGCGATCGCTTGCGCGAAGCTCTCAGCCCGGAAGAACACCCACGCTGCATTCACGAATTGGAATGTGATGAACCACGCGAGCAGCTTTGGCATTGAGTAGCCGCGACGGTTCCACCATCTGTAGATGACCGAAGCTAAACCATGCAGGAAACCCCAGAATACAAACGTCCAGCCGGCGCCATGCCAGAAACCGCTAATCAAGAATATGATCAAGATATTGATGTACGTTCGCGACGGGCTTATCCTGCTTCCGCCAAGCGGGATGTATATATAGGCCGTCAGGAAACGGCTTAGCGTAATATGCCAGCGGCGCCAGAAGTCCTGGATGTTCAAAGCCTTGTATGGCGAGTTAAAGTTGATTGGCAGCATGATGTTGAATAAGAGCGCTGCACCCACCGCCATGTCCGCATACCCGCTGAAGTCGAAGTATAGCTGGAATGTATAAGATAGTGACGCGATCCAGGCTTCGACAAGGTTCAGGTCGAAGGCGTTTTTGTATCCATCATTAGCCCAAATCGCAAAGGTATCGGCAATCATGACTTTTTTGAACAGGCCGATGCCGAAGATGTACAGGCCTAGCGAAATGTTCTTCGCATTCATCCGTGAATTCTCGTTATGGAATTGGGACATCACTTCTTTGTGATGGACAATCGGACCGGCAATGAGCTGCGGGAAGAACACGACGAAAAGCATATACTCATCGAACCGGTATCCCTTCGTTTCATAGCGGTAGCTGTCGACGAGGTAAGCGATTTGCTGGAAGGTAAAAAAGCTGATCGCCAGCGGCAGCGCCAGATGAAGCAAAGGAAAGCTTTCTTTTAGCACAGTATTCACAGTTGCGATAAAGAAATCAGTGTATTTATAATAGCCCAATAACAGGACATTGAAGATGATGCCAATCGTAAGGACGGCTTTACGTGTTCCCAGTTTGTCGGTTTTTCCGAGGTAAGTACCGACCGCGTAATTGACCACAACAGACGCCAAGATCAATGGGAGGTAACTTACATTCCACCAGCTGTAGAAAAATAAGGATGCCACGACAAGCGAAATCTTCGCCAGCCGCGAAAGACCCGCATACTGAAGCACAAAATAAATAACAAAAACAGAAGGCAGAAAAAAGAAAATAAATTCATACGAATTAAATAACACAGCACACGCACCCTCATTAAAAATATTTACTGCACAATTATACATAAATTAAAGAATAATGTCATTTCATCCCGAAATATGGGACTAAAGAGAGCTGCTTTAACGCACTAACCCACTGGGGGTCAGACCCCCGGTGCTTTAACGTATTAACTGAATGGGGGTCAGACCCCCGGTGCTTTAACGTATTAACTGAATGGGGGTCAGACCCCCAGCGCGGTAATGCACTGAAGGACTGACCCCCAATTTTTCATACTATATTATAATTTTTATTTTTGGTTTTGCAGTGCCCTGTATAGGAATAGGGCGTATTGGATGCGGTCGACTGTGTTTGCTGGCTTGTACAGTGTGCCGTATCCTTCTGTGATTTTGTTTGCATACAGTGCTGAGATAGCATTGTATGCGAAGCTTTGCTCAGGGACATCTGTAAATGGCGTCACTGCTGTTCCCTCTAATTTAAAGCCTTTTTGCAGGATGACGGCCATCTCTGCTCTTGTTAATGGTGCATTCGGGTCGAAAAGTGTCCCGTTTTGTTTACCTGATATAATTCCGGCATTCGTAATTGCCGCTATTTCATTATAAAAACGGTATGTTTTCGGAACATCAAGGAAGTTTACATCCTGCACGTTTGTGGTATCAAGCTTTAATGACCTCACAAGCAATAATGCTGCATCGATACGCTTCAGCGTGTTGGCAGGCCTGTACGTGTTGTCTGCGTACCCAGCAATAACCTCCTGATCATATAAATACTTGATGATTGGGTAATATTTGTGCGTGCTTGGGATATCGACAAAAGGAGAATCATTCTTCACCTTAATCGGGATTTGTTTTGTCATGTTACCATAAGTTGCGACGATGACACCGTCACCAACTTTAGTCGTTTTTAGAGTATTGCCTTCAAAAGTGCCCATTGTGCTGGAAAGTTTTAATTTTGCCGTATCCTTTGCCAGCGGGTTGTAAAATTGGTCCAGTACGTATTTAAGAGAAACCGTAATGGTAGATCCGACATTGACAGACGAACTTGAAAGTCCTACGCCAAAGCTGGTCTCGACCCCAACTGGTGCAGTGCTGATCGCCTGCAATGTCGTGGACACTGGTCTTTCCCAGCCGTCAGATGGCCGGTTGATCAATGTAGCCATATCATTTCCATATGCACGGGCAAGCATCGTAGTCGAGCCGCCTCCATCTAGATTAATAGCTTTATAGGCCCCTATTTTTACAAGATACTGGGCGAACTCTGTCAGGTTCATCCCTTTACTATAACCGGATTGTCTTCCATCCACAGTGACTAGGAAAACCTTGCTCAAAGTTCGGTCAACGGCAATGGCTGTTCTTGGTGCTCTCTCAGTCGCCCTTGAGCTCGTAGGAGTTATGCTCAAGGAAACAGCCCCATTATCCACAAGCCTTGGGCCACTTGCCAATATGTATTTAGCGCCCTTCCACTTCTCATCGATTCCAATTGAAATCTGTACCTGCTCTCCTACCTGCATATATTTTAAAAATTCCATCGCAGTACCGTGTCCTGATAGGACAAATCCGTCCGCAGGGATTTTTGTCGGTGTTGCATCATTATATAGGCGCTTAGCGCTGACAGTTCCAGTGATGGTATCACCGAATGCTAGATTCTTATTTTTCGAAGCTCCTGTAAAAATAACCTCATATCCAAATGCATTGGTATTCGTATATCCATCCATATAATCCGGTGTATACAGAATTAAATTATCGTTATTCCTGATTTTATTTAGGCTGGTGATTTCAGCTGCTGACCCATTATGGACAGCAGTCAGGTCAAGGTCAAAATGCTCGATTTGTGCCTTGCCAGCCGCATTGATTCCAAATGCAATCGGTTCATTCACATACTGGTCACGCCCAGAGGCGATGATCCCGGAGTTCACCAAAACATCATTTTGAGCAATAAGGTACATTGGCAGTTTTGTGTTTGTATCGAAAAAAGAACCATTTACCGCCCCTACTACTCTATTGCCTGCACGGTGAACTGCTTTCGCCTGCGCTGTCGTACTCGAAATTTTCCCGATTTCCGGAATCGAAACATCCAGCCTCGTATATGGGTCCTGAAGATTTACTTCAAGAACTTTAATCGACTGTGTGTAACTGTTAATATACTCCTTGTTTTCAGTGTATTTAACACCTGGTGATACCTGGAATTGTTCAAATATACTTGCGAACCCAGAATGCACTGCTACTGACTGAAGGAACAGAAGACTTACGGCTAATGTGACGACTACCTTCTTTACAAACTTCAACTCTTTTCCCCCTATTATGTAATCTGCCATTATCTGTATCTACCAAAATATTTTTACCACATTAAACATTTTTTGTCGATTGGTGAATGATGGACATAAATAGGCATTTTTACATAAAAAGCCTGATAATTGCCATTTTCTGAGTTATATTTATCCTTTAATTACCAATATATTTATCAAGGATTCATATTTAAAATTTAGCTGATTACTAGATTTTAATGGGGGAAATATAATGAGGAAAATCACCGCATTGCTGCTTGCTTTTACAATGGCGCTTGGTTTGTACTCGAGCCCTTCTGCCTTGAGCTTCTGCGACATTTAGAGATATAGACGGGTCGCCCATGAAGTTTTACATAGAAGAGCTTGCGAAAAACAATGTAATTTCCGGATATGCTGATGGAACCTTCAGGCCTAAAGAAAATTTGACAAGGGAACAATTCGCTAAAATGCTTTCTCTTGCCATGGAATTGCCATTAGATTCAAAGGCCGCTGCGCAATTCACAGATCTGGCCGATTGGTCGCGACCATATGTAGGCGCGCTTGTAAATTCAGAAATTACTTACGGAAAAATCAAAGACATTGTTCGGGGCGAACACTTTAATTACTCGCCAGGAAATGGCAGTGATGTTTGTAAGGGCGATGGGATTAGAAGAATTCGTGGTGCTGCTGGAATATGATGCAAGTTTTGCAGACATCCAAAAAGTGTTCAGTTGGGCTCAGCCGCATGTCGCTTTTTTGAAGGATATCGGCTTTATCGAAGGGAATGGAAAATATTATTTCCCGCATGACCCGACTACTCGCGAAGCCTTCACCAAGCTGACCTATCGATTCAAAATGGAAGAATCGAAGTACTATGAGCTTGCACTTAACCGCATCATTCTGGAAATGATGATCGAAGAGGCTGTCGGTGTTGAGCTGATCGACGAAGAGACAATTTTAGTAACCTATGATGACGGGGAAGTTTTTGAATATGATATCGCCTACTATCTGCAGGGGCTGTACATGACATTCCAGTACGAATCGCTTGCTTACCTTGATGGATTTATGTGGCAGTAGATGACCTCGGTTGAAAAGAAAGAAATCATCATGTTCGCAATCAGTTATTGGGACAGCAAATATAGCGACTATATGCTAAAAAAGCCAGCAGACCAGGCCTATTCCATCCTGCTCAGCAGAGTGAACGGCTACTACGTAAATAACATCAACAACAAAGACGGCCTGCTCAAAACCCTGGTTTGGAGCGCAGTAGACACCTTCACAATCGAATACATCACAGAAGAACAATCATAAATCACCGCATTACAGCATTGGGGGTCTGACCCCCAACGCTTTAACGCATAAAACCCCTGGGGGTCAGACCCCCAGGGGTTTTATGCGTTAAAGTAGTGCTGTGCCTGTTGTGCTTGTTCCTTTTGTATCGATATTGATTGATACTGGCGTAGATTTGACTGTGAAATCGAAGGTCTGTTCGATGTCATCTACATAGATGATTCCTTTTTTGCCAGCCAGGTCTGGTGAGATATCAAATGTTACTGTCATGCGGTCTTCTGAAAGAACAGCATTTGCCATAGAAGGCATCGTCACGGATCCATCTTCGTTTTCAATATAGATCAAGAGGCCTTCTGCAACATCCTGAGGTGTGTATTCCACAGGTGCCGCTTCTTCCAAAGTAACCTTCAATGTATTTGAATCCAAAAATTCAGAAGTTACTGCATATGGGAAGTAAATATTTTCGTCGATGAACATGAAAGTTCTATACAGGAGGTTGGCAAAATCACCACGAGTGATGTTCATGTTCGTACCAAAAGAATCCTTTGTCTTACCGAACGTGATCTCAGTTCCATATAATGACTCGATATAAGGCCCAAATGCTCCTACTGCATCTTTAAATGGGGTTTCAACAGCAAAGTCCTCAAGTCCGAATCCTAAAACAAGAATTTTCGCCATCGCACCTCGAGTCAAAGGCTCATTCGGAGCAAATTTTCCATTGCCAACGCCGGAAATAATCCCTGCTTCAGCCAACGCATTTACAGATCCTTCAATACGAGGAATAAGGTCAGTAAAACCAGCAGCGGGTGCACTTTCAGTATCAAGGCCAAGAGCGTTTGCCATGATGACAGCTGCATCCCCACGAGTTAAGTTAAGGTTTGTACCGAAAGTAGTATCTGACTTGCCGTTGACAATGCCCCAATCATGAAGAGAATAAACAGCTTCTTCATAGTTACCGCTTACATCTGTAAATACATGATTATCGTGAGCCAACGCTGCCGGTGCAACCGCAGAAACGACAATCGCCGCAGAGGTCCCTGCTGCTAAAAATTTGTTAAAAGAACGATTTGCCAATGTAATTCCTCCTGGAATAATAAGGTGATATTTTACAAGAAACCAATTCTTGCTAAAAAGATTTTAGCAAATTTAAAGTTTTTCTAATACATGTAAATATTCCCTATTTAATAGGGAATATAATATAGTATCAATCAACCATGCAACAACTCCTTTAAAAGGTAAATCCGCATACTCCCGCTTGATAGAATGCAAGTATTTTTTCACACCAAATATTCCTTCCCGCATATTTTTGTTTTAAAGCACAAATATCTTGTAAAGGATAAGATGAGCATATTAAATCGGAGGTTTTTTTCACATGACCCGCAATGCCAAAGGCAATAGAAAGATTTGGAGACGAATTTTGATTGCGTTCTTCCTATTAACAATTTCAGCAATCGGTATATACTCTTATTCACTATATAACTCAGTAACCAAGACAGTGGATTCCATACACGAGCCAATCAGCCGGGAAAAATCCAAAAAAAGGGCTACACCCATTACACTTGAAAAAAAAGAACCTTTCTCGGTACTAATGCTTGGAGTTGATGAGCGCGACGGTGACAGCGGCCGATCCGATACGATGGTCGTGGTTACGGTAAATCCTGATCTGAACTCTGTAAAAATGCTGAGCATACCCAGGGATACAAGAACAGAAATTATCGGAAAAGGCTTTCAGGACAAAATTAACCACGCTTATGCTTTCGGCGGTGCAGAAATCTCGATGGATACCGTGGAAAACCTGCTTGATATCCCCCTTGATTATTATTTACAGGTCAATATGGAAGGGTTTTTAGAGATTGTTGACGCCGTTGGCGGTGTTACTGTTCTAAACGACTTCAGCTTTAAATATGGAGGCTATGAGTTCCCCAAGGGTGAAATTGATCTTGACGGAAAAAAGGCGCTTGCTTACTCGAGAATGAGATACGAGGATCCGAGAGGCGACTTCGGCCGACAGCAAAGACAAAGGGAAATCATCCGCGCGGTAATCCGCAAGGGGGCCAGACTTTCTTCTTTAGGGAACTACGATGAAATACTTACGGCTTTAGGCAACAATGTTAAAACAAACCTTACACTTAGCGAGATGTATGATATTCAATCTAAATACAAAAACGCCGGCAAGCAAATCGAGGAAATCGAGTTGAAGGGAACGGGCGGAAAAATCGATGGAATATACTATTACCAGGTGGATGATGCTGAAAAACAAAGGGTTCAGGAAGAGTTTAAATCACACTTGGGGATAAAAAAATAAAAATTTTTTAGGAAAAAATCCTCAAAATCCAGTTTTTTCTTTACTGTTTTTCAACTAGAATTATCCAAATACTAGAGTTATTTCCCTATAAATATGGTTAATACAGTGTATTTTGATATTTTTTTACACATAATTCTTTATTTTACCATAATGAATGACCCTAATAAAACTTAGTTAGCAAGCGTAAGATATATTAGATTTTGGTTGAATAGCCATTTTGGGCTTCCCCCTTCTTCTGGTAAAAGACGGGGGTTTTTTTATGCACTTTTTTAGGATAAAGGTTATTTCGGAAACTATGTTACTTGGTACAATCATTGTATTTAGCTGCTTTAAAGACTAAAAGCTGTTCGATAATAAAACAATCAAAAGGACAGGCAAATCCGCCTGTCCTCCCTCTTATAAATTATTTCTTCCTGAAAAAATTCTGCCGGACAAATGTGATATTATAAATGCCGCAAAAGGCAGGTATACTGGAATGATTGGTGTCCGGTACCGCTGTCCCCCCACTAGCAATCCTGCTGAAGTAAGCGCTGCGAATCCCAAAATATACAGAAGGATAAAAATCAGCAGAATGCGATTTTCCTTCAGCTTTAGAAATGCCAGCAATAGACCCGCGATGCTTAAAATGATCGTAACCCAGTCGATCAAGAAAATTCCTTTGAAAAATAAGAAGAATTTAGCGATAACTCGTTTTGCCGTTTCGACTGGATGGCTAAAAATATAGTCGAAGGCAACTTCTTTTAAAATAGCGCTTTTTTCCGACAGCGGAACGTCCTTTAATTCATGAAAAATCGGACCGACATAATCGGGGAGCATGCTTGAGTTATAAAAACCTATATCAGACTCTGGATTGTTCGCAATATAAAGGTTCATCCCGCTGTAATTTTCAAGGGTCACAAACTCTCCATGCAGCTGCTGGTTATGCCAGCCATTCAAGAGCAGCAGGACGACTGGGATAAGGAAAGCCGTGAGCGAGATCAGTTTCTGCTTTCTTTTTACGATGAAAAACAACACAAACAGCAATACGATTGGGAACATGAATAAAAGATGCGGCCTGAATAACAGGCTCAGAGTCAATACGAACAGGAGCAGAAAAAATGGTTTTTGTTTGTTTTCTGCAGTGATCCAGTTGATGCCAAGATGTAAGACTACTAATAAAAAGCTGATGAAAATAGTTTCTGTCAGCAAATATTGTGGTCCATTCAACAAAATAACGGGATGGACAGCGTACATGATTCCCGTCAGGATTGCAGCCAGCTGGGATCTGAATATCTTTCCAGCAAGGAAGCTGATGTATACACCGTTCGCCGCAAACAAGATGTATTGGAATACGATGAATGGTGTGCCGCTGTCAAAGAGCAGCACGAATGGTGCCAGGATAAGTGAGAAAAGCGGCGGTACAATAATGTCCTCTTCCCTGACCGTATTGATCAGCCCTTTGCCATTAACAAGGTTCTCTGCCAGGTTGTAATAGAGTTTGCCATCAGGCGTGATAACCATGGGCGGCTGCGGTCCTGCCTTTATATATAGAAGCAGACACGCCTCTATGAATAAAAAGAGCAGCAAGTAATGGATTGGCCCTATTTTTTCAAAAATACGCTTCAATTGATTTACCTACCTTTGTCAGTCTTGTATCAAAATAAGGATACACTAAAATGGAAGACTGCAAAAGCGTGAGTCTATCAGAATTCTCTTCGCTTATGGTGAATGAATTTGATATACTTTGAAGCGAGTACAAACAAAGGAGCCATGCAATGCATAAAAAAGTGCTGATCATCATTCCTGCATACAATGAAGAAGAAGCCATTTTTCATACAGTGACAAACCTGATCAACTCCTGCGATTATGATTATCTCGTTGTCAACGATGGATCAAAAGACCGCACGGCACAAATTTTAAAAGATAACCACTTCAACTACGTTAATCTCCCGGTTAACTTGGGAATAGGCGGCGCTATGCAGACAGGGTACAAATATGCTCAGCGGCACGGCTATGATTATGCCATCCAGCTCGATGCTGACGGCCAGCACAATCCTGCTGATTTGCGCAACCTTGTGACAGAAATCGGACGGTCCGGCTACGATATGGTGATCGGGTCTCGTTTTGTTGAGAAAACAGCCTATAAAGGAAGCCTGATCCGTAGAATTGGAATTTTTTATTTTTACTATATGATCCGCTTACTGGCAGGAATTAAAGTGATGGACCCGACTTCCGGCTACAGGGTGGTCAACCGTCGAATCATTGAGGAGTTCGCGAATTACTATCCGATTGATTATCCTGAGGTAGAAGTTCTGGTTAAGCTTGCCCATAAAGGATATAAAATAAAGGAAATGAAGGTGGAGATGAATGCCCGTCAAGGCGGCCAATCTTCGATTACACCGGTAAAATCCATGTACTATATGATGAAGGTGACATTCTTCTCTATCATACGGTCGGTTTTTTAGGAGGGCTACATGAACACGGTTCAACTTATCGCTATTTTAGCTGCGGTCTTTTTCCTGCTTCAGGTGCTCTGGCTCACCTCCAAGCACCGGCTGCATGATCAGCAGGCATTTATGTGGATGATGTTTGCGATTGGAGCATTGGTCGTCGCTTTTAGCCTGCCATCTCTAAATCGTCTAGCTGTGGCAATCGGTGTCAGCTATATGCCATCGCTTATTTTCTTGATTGCCTTTTTTGTCGTCTTATCTTTATTGATGTATCATACGATTGCTTTTTCGCGTCAGCAAAGCAAACTGATTGATCTTGTGCAGGAGGTTGCCTACCTTTCCAAGGAAATCGAGGACTTGAAGAATTCTCAATTCCAGGACCAACAACATATAAGCAGAGGGCAAACTGGCGAGGGTTTTGAGAACGGACGGTTTGAGGTTAATGAAAAAAGCATGAGCGGGGAGCGGCATAATGAGCATTCTTAATTTCTTTCTTATTTTAGTGAATACACTGATTTTGGTTGGCGGACAATTCCTCTGGAAATTCGGATTGATGGGAAGGACTGACAGCTACGAGTCCGTCGGAGGAGTCGTCAAGCTGTTTCTCTCACCATTGATCGTCAGCGGGCTGTTCATGTACGGACTGGCGACAGTACTGTGGCTGTTCATCCTGACTCGAGTGCCGCTCAGCGTCGCCTACCCGATCCAATCACTGGCCTACATCTTCGCAGTGTTCGGTGCCTATTTCGTATTCAACGAACCGCTCACCACCCCAAAAATCATCGGCGTCCTCCTCATCATGGCAGGAGTATCCCTGATAGGCATACAAGGAAACTAAGGCTTTACCACACTAACGCGCCGGGGGTCAGACCCCCGGCGCGTTAGTGTGGTAAAGCTATTTTTTCTTTGTTTTGTTGGCGATCTCAATGGCCCGGTCTGTTCCTTCTGCTGCCTGATCTAGTGCTTCCTGCGGGGGTGTTCCCTGGTACATGTTTTCAAGTGCGGTCACGACTTGCTGGCGTGATTCTGGGAATACGGAAATCAACGCCCCCTGGGTCGCGAATGATGGTTTTGTATCCTGGAGCTGGTCTACGGTTACCTTGAACTGCGGGTATTTCTCCCACTCTTTCTTCACGATGTCTTCTTCATAGGCTGCCGGGTTGATGGCGAAGTAGCCTGTGCCGATATGCCATTTTGCCTGGCTTTCAGGTGAGGCGAGGAACTTCATGAATTCCCATGCTGCCTGCTGCTTATCTTCGCCGATCCCTTTGCTCATCCATAATGATGCTCCGCCAATTGCGACACCCTGTCTTTCGACTTCATCCGGATAAGGGATATAGGCAACACCTACATCAAATGAAGAGTTATTGATCGCACCGGCAACACCTGCGGATGAATCCATGTACATCGCGACTTTGCCTGTCTGGAAGGCAGCGCGGATATCATCCCAGTTCGTTCCATAATTGCCGAAAGTTCCAGCTTTGTTCATGTCATCAAGGAACTTAAAGACACGCAGTCCCTCTTCCCCATTAAACACAGCTTTTGTTGCGTCATCAGAACGGCCGTTATCATTGTCAACATACAACCCACCCTGTGTGGCGACGAGCTGTTCAAAGAACCAGCCATATGTCAGCATCGAGAAGCCAAAACGATCATTTTTCTTCGTCAGTTTTTCCGCTGCCGCTTTCACTTCGCTGAATGTTTGCGGCGGACTTTCCGGATCAAGTCCCGCTTCCTTAAAGGCATCCTTGTTATAAATCATCACAGGTGTCGAGGAGTTGAACGGCATGGAATACAGCTTGCCATCAACCTTATAGTAGTTAAGAATATTTTCCTCTAGCTGGGATAAATCATAATTGTCCTTGTCAATGAATGTCTGCATCGGCTCAATGAAGCCGCTCTCGATCATGTACTTCGTTCCTACTTCAAATACCTGCATGATGGCCGGCGCATTATCGGTGCCGCCGACACTTCGAAGCTTTGTCAGCGCTTCTTCGTACGTACCCTGGAATTCTGCATTGACCACAACTTGATCCTGTGAATTGTTAAAATCTGCGACAATGCCATCAAGCGCTTCCTGGCCCGGTCCCGACATCGCATGCCAGAACGATATTTCTGCTTTCTCGCCAGGCTTCGTGCCGCCATCCTTCTCCTTGTCTTTGTCATCTCCCTTGCTTGCATCATTGGAGCATGCCGACATAACCAACAGGCTGAAAATCGCACTGATCACGAGGAACCATCTGAACTTTTTCACCATCTTGCTGAACACCCCTTTTATAAAAATGCTTCTGGATACCAGAAGTTGAACCCGATATGACTTACTTGAGCGCTCCCTGGGTCAGGCCTTTTTGAAGCTGCTTCTGGCCCGCAAAAAGCAATAGCAGCGTCGGGATAATGACCACGATCACTCCCGCCATGACGACGCCCCATTCGGTCGCGACCTCCTGGGATTGCAGCTGCTTCAAGCCGATCTGGACCGTCCTTACCTGGTCCGTGCTTGTGACGAGCAATGGCCATAAATACATATTCCATGTCGTCAGGAATCCGTAGGCACCCAGCGTGACTAGGCTTGTTTTTGACACAGGAAGGATCACTCTCCAAAAGAAAGCGAACTTCCCGAGCCCCGCGACTTCTGCTGCTTCATGCAGCTCCTTGGGTATCGTCTTGAAGTGCTGCCGCAGCAGAAAGGTCCCGAAGGCCAAAGCGAAAAATGGCACGGTCAACCCTTGATATGTGTTCATCCAGTCAAGCTTTTGGATGGTAAAAAAGTTAGGGATCATCGTTGCTTCCCAGGGAATCATCATCGTCGAGATAAAAAGGAAGAAGATGAAATCCCTTCCCTTAAAAGGAATGAAAACAAAGGCATATGCCGCCAGACTGCAGACAACCAGCTGGCCCAGCATAACGGCGAACGACACGACGAAGCTATTGATCAGGTAGTTCATCAACGGCAGCCGGTCGAACACTTTTACATAGTTATCAAAATGAATCGATTCAGGAAAAAACTTTCCCTGGAGGATTTCCCCGCCAGACATAAAGCTGATCATGAAGGCGTATAGTACCGGAAAAAAGACCAGGAAGGCCGAAATCACCAGCAAAACATAAAACAGGATTTTTTTCGGTGTCGACATCATCATTGATAGTGCACCTTCTTTTCTCCGAGCTTAAATTGCAGAATCGTCACGATTAAAATACAGATAAATAGAAATACTGCCTGGGCGCTTGCCGTCCCGAACTGATAGTTGACGAATGCTTCCCGGTAAATAGAATAAACGATCAGATTGGTTGCCTGGGAAGGGCCGCCCTTCGTTAAAATGTCGACCTGACCAAATGTCTGGAATGCATTGATCAGAGATATCGTGATGATGAAAAACAATGTCGGCGACAGCATCGGAATCGTGATCCTGCGCAGCTGATACCAGTATCCGGCACCGTCGATCCTGGCACTTTCATATAAATATTCATCAATGTTCTGCAGCCCGCCGAGCAGGATCAGAAAAGAGAAGCCGATATTCATCCAGATCGTCGAGATTGAAATCGACACGAGGGCCCAATCCGGATCGAGCAGCCACTGGACACCTGGCAAATTCATGACATTCAGCAGCCGGTTGAACATGCCGATGCTGGGGTGGAACAGGAACAGCCAGACGACAGAGGAAGCAGCAACCGAAATGCCCATTGTCGAGGAATAGACCGTCCGGAAGAAGCCGATTCCTTTCAGCTTCTCATTGGCAATCAGCGCCAGGAACAGCGCGATGATCACCCCTGTCGGAACGGTATACAGGACAAACAGCACCGTCGCCTTGATACTATTGCGGAATTCCTTCGACTCGAAAAGATAAGCGTAATTTTCAAAGCCGACAAACAATGCAGCGGCACCCTGCTGGTCGGTCAGGAAAAAGCTAAGGTAAATCGTCCGGAACATCGGGTAAAAAATGAACACTGCAAACAGGAGGATTGACGGAAACAGGTATAAAAGGGCTGTGCGGGCATTGAGCGATTTTCTCCAAAAACCCAGTTTTGGAGGATCGTCTGCTTTCATATGAACACCTCTTTATCAAACACATGGTTCTCGATGTCAGAAGGAATCTTGATGATTTTTTCTGTATCGCTGTCAAACAGGCAGACCGAATCATATCCGATGACAACAGGAACCACATCCCCGACGTCAATCCGCCACTGGCCAGTCCATTTCGCCATCCATTCCCTTCCTCCCATGTCAAAGGAAAAAATTGTTTCATTGCCGAGCACCTCAACATTGGTCGTTTTTACATAGACCTTATTCTCCGCCTTCGTCTCCTTCGTCGCTGCCTTCAGATGCTCAGGTCGAATGCCGACAATAATCCGGTCTGTTTTTAATAAATGACGATCCTCTACTGGGATGGCTAGTTTTGCATCCTCACTGAACACAACCTCGTTCTTTTCTTGATTTACCTTCCCTTCGCCAATATTCATCGGCGGGGAGCCAATGAATGTCGCAACAAAAGGATTGGCGGGATTATTGTAGATATCGATCGGTTTGCCAATCTGCTGGATTTTTCCGTCATGGAGAATCATGATCCTGTCCCCCATTGTCATCGCCTCGACTTGGTCATGGGTGACATAAATCATCGTGATGCCAAGCCGCCTCTGGATTTGGCGGATTTCCGACCGCATATGCGCGCGCAATTTCGCGTCCAGATTGGATAGCGGCTCATCCATCAGGCAAATCGGGGCCTGGTTGACGATCGCCCGTGCCAGGGCGACCCGCTGTCTCTGGCCCCCGGACAGCTCACGAGGCTTCCTTTTCAGGTACGGTGTCAATCCCAGCATTTCCGCGACATCCTCACAACGTTTTTTCCGCTCCGTTTTCGGGACTTTTTTTACATGGAGCCCGAAAATGATGTTCTCTTCGACCGTCAAATGGGGATATAGAGCATAGTTCTGGAAAACCATCGAGATATCCCTTTTGCTTGGCGGCAGCCAGTTCGCCTCCACATCACCGATTTTCAGGATTCCGCCCGTGATTTCCTCCAGGCCGGCGATCATCCGCAGCATCGTACTTTTCCCGCAGCCGGAAGGACCGACAAGGACGAAGAACTCTCCAGGCTCGATCGTGACTGTAATATCTGAAATGACTTCTGTTTTTTTATCATATGATTTCGAAACACCAACCAATTCTACCTTTTTCATGCTCTCCACCCTTTCTCTAAAAATCCTTTTCCTGAAAAAAGAGACCACAAATAATGCCTATCCATTCAGGCAGTAGATGTGGTCTCCTGGTCTCCGTCACAAAGTATTAACTTGTAAAGTTTGCAATATATATTGAGAGTATATGTTTTTTATTTTGCTAGTATGTTAGAAAATTACATTTCACAAAAAGTGAGGGAATCATGAGAAATATATGGCTATTTATCTTCTGCTTTATGTTGCTGGCAAGTGCCGGTTGCGAGGATCGCAAAGCTGAGCCTGCTTTTGTTTTAACGGAAGATTTCATCATCATCGCTCATAGAGGAGCATCGGCCTACGCGCCTGAACATACATTGCCAGCATATGATCTGGCAGTGGATTCGGAGGCCGATTATATCGAAATCGATTTGCAGATGACAAAAGACGGTGAATTGATTGCCCTGCATGATCCGGAGTTAGACCGGACGACAAATGGCTCGGGGCTGGCAAAGGGGCTAACTCTGGAAAAAATCAAGGCGCTGGAAGCCGGTTCGTGGTTCAATGAGCAGTATCCGCAACTCGCCGACCCTACCTACGAAAATGTCGAGATCCCTACACTTGAGGAAATCTTTCAGCGATATGGGAGAACCGCAAATTACTACATCGAAACCAAATCCCCAAGGATGGAAGAGAAATTAATCAATCTGCTGAGGAAGTATTCGCTGGTTCAGTCTGAATCGAAAGTCATCATTCAATCTTTTCACAGCAAAAGCCTGAAGAAAATCCACAAGCTGGAACCGGCAATTCCGCTGGTCCAGCTTTACAGATATTCTGATAAGGCTCAAATGACAGACCGGGAGCTACGGTCGCTGAAAAAATATGCATCAGGAATCGGAGCCAATTTTGGGGAGGTGGATAAAGATTATATTAAAAAAGCCCATCATCATGGATTGGGTGTCCACCTTTTTACCGTCAATAAAGACGAAGACATTCAGCAGGCTTATGAAATCGGAGCGGATGGAGTGTTTACGGATTATCCTGAAAAAAGGCCAGCCCCATCAAAGAAGGTAAATAAAGAAGTTTTTGAAAGTATCTAATGCCAGAGAATAACATTAGTTTAAGCTAAATGTTTTACATCCCTTCGGTCGAGAGTGAATTCAAAAATACAAATAAGCCCAGCAACAAAATCATTCTGTTACTGGGCTCATTTTTCCTCTTAAAATACTATCCTGCTTGTCTTTTAATTGCCTTGCTTGTTTCTCTTGGATTGCTGCTTCCTGTAATTGCGCTTCCCACAATAGCAATATCTAAGGCTTGGAGCCCTCCAATTGTCTTCTCCGATATACCCCCTGCTATTGCCACTTCGACATTTTCAAGTCCCTCAATCAGTTGGTATAGTGAACGGTCTGCCAATACACCCTCCTGCTGCATGTCCTTTCCTATATGGAGACAAAACAAGTTGACTCCAAGTTCATGAAGTTCTTCGACTCGTTCCCTGGTTTGGACACTAAGTAAATCGATCATGACCCTTTTTTCAAAAAGCTGAGCTGTCTCTAGTGTCTCCGCGATTGTGTTGTTATGTGAAAATGCCATTACCGTGATAATATCTGCACCTGCTTCAAAAGCCTGCTTTGCTTCATGCCGCCCCGCATCACATGTTTTCATATCGGCGACAATCATTTTATGATGATAGGTCTCTCTAATCTCTCGAACAATTGCCATCCCAAATTCTTTGATGACACCAGTGCCTATCTCTATCCAATCAATGTAGTCATACGTTTCTTCCAAAATAGAAAAGCACTGTTCCCTTGTAAGCCGATCAAGTGCAAGCTGAATTTTCAATGCTGTTCCCTCCCTTTAAAAAGCAAACACCCACAGAAGTTGCTCTGTGGATGTTGTGAAAAATCATTATTAACTTAAACCCCTGAATAAGCCATGAATCCGCCATCGACCGGCACGGTAACACCGGTCACAAATCCGGAGTACTCTTCATCTGTCAGCCACAGTAATGCACCTAACAAGTCCTTCGGCTGTCCGAAGCGCTTCATTGGCGTATGCGCAATGATCTTCTTGGAGCGGTCTGTATGCGTTCCATCTTCATTCAGCAGCAAGTTGCGGTTTTGCGCAGTCAGGAAGAATCCTGGCGCAATGGCATTGACACGCAGTCCTGTCTCGGCAAAATGGACCGCCATCCACATAGTGAAGTTATTGATCGCCGATTTAGCCGCGCTATATGCAGGAACTTTTGTCATCGGTGAATAAGCGCTCATCGATGAAACATTGATGATGACAGGAGCCTCCTGCTTCAGAAGTTCCTTGCCAAACACCTGGCACGTTAAAAAAGTTCCGATGAAATTAGTGTCAAAAACCTTGGAGAACCCGCGGGCATCCATATCAAAAAAGGATGTTTCTGTTGATTCTTCTTCATATGTCTCCACTGCTGTAATCGCGTCAGGATGATTTCCGCCTGCTCCATTGATCAAGATATCCACACGTCCAAACGCCTCGACAACGGTAGCTTTTGCCGCTTCAAGTGACTTCTCGTCAAGCACATCTGCAGCAACAGCGATTGCTGAGCCGCCAGCTGAGTTTATTTTGTTCGCGATGGCTGCCCCTTTTTCCTCTGTACGGTTCAGGATCGCCACATTCACGCCATGTCTTGACAGCTCCATTGCCATTTCGGAGCAAAGCACTCCGCTTCCTCCGGTAATCACCGAGGTTTTACCTTTCAAGTTTTCATGGATTGGAAACATCCTATTCCCTCCTATTTTGTAGCCTGGTATGCATCCCATAACCCATGAAGATACATGATGCCAAGCGCCCTGTCGTATAGACCATAACCCGGCCTGCAGACCTCGCCCCAAAGGTGTCTGCCGTGGTCCGGACGGACATATCCATCGTACTGGATATCAGATAGCTCTTTCACTACCCCTTTGATATTGATGGAACCATCTGTTGTTAAATGGGATGTTTCAATAAAGTCGCCATTTTCAAAGATTTTCACATTCCGTATGTGCGCAAACGGTGAATTATGTGCAAACTCTGCGGCAAGTGCGACCATATCATTCTTAGGACTGGCCCCGAGTGAACCTGTACAGAAGGTAATCCCGTTTGATGGAGAATCAGAGACTGATAGAAGTCTCCGCAGACTCTCTCTTCCAGTCATGATGCGCGGCAGTCCAAAAATAGTCCAGGGCGGATCATCCGGGTGGATGGCCATTTTGATTCCAGCCTCCTCAGCAACCGGAAGGATTTCATTCAGGAAATAGCCAAGGTTTTCCCAGAGGTCTTCCTCTGTAACATTTTCATACGCCGCAAATAATTCCTTGATCCGCGCCATTTTTTCCGGCTCCCAGCCTGGAAGTGTTAAATCAGATGCTGAAGAAACGGTATCGATCAACTCCTGAGGATCCTGGTTTTCCACTTTCGCTTTTTCGAAAAATAAAGCAGTCGAGCCATCAGGAAGCTCCTTGAACATTTCGGTACGCGTCCAATCAAAGATCGGCATGAAATTGTAGCAAATGACCTTGACGCCAACTTCCCCCAGATTCCTGATTGTCTGCTTGTAATTTTCGATATAGCGGTCACGGTCTTCATTCGCAAGTTTAATCGCTTCATGGATATTGACACTTTCAACCACATCGCCATGGAAACCAAACGATTGAATATAATCCATTTCCGCCTTGACTTCTTCTTTTTCCCAAACTTCACCGACCGGCTTTTGGTGCAGAGCCCATACGATGCCTTTTACATCGGGAATTTGTTTTATATGATCGAGAGTGACCGTATCATTATCACGGCCATACCAGCGAAATGTTATATTCATGATGCATCCCCTCCAGTTACTGCTTCAATATACTTATGGCAGAGCTCCGTGACAGCTTCTTTTCCCGCTGAACGGTATGCCTTGTTCAGGTCACTGCCAATTCCGGCTGCGACTGCGCCAGCTCCCAGCCAATCCTTAACATTATCAAGGTTGACACCGCCCGTTGGCATGATACGAACCTGAGGAAGAGGCCCGTTGACCGCTCCAATGAAAGATGGGTCAAAACGGTTTGCCGGGAACAGCTTCACGATGTCACAGCCGCTTTCAATCGCCGTAACGATTTCGGTAATAGTCATGCAGCCTGGCAGATAGGCAATAGAGTACCGGTTGCACAATACAGCGATTTCTTTGTTGAAATTCGGGCTGACCACGAATTTTGCTCCGCTTAAAATGGCATGGCGTGCTGTTTCCGGGTCCAGGACCGTTCCTGCCCCTAAAATAGCATCCTTTCCTGCGAGTGCTTCGAACACCTTTGCCACGTCCGGTGTTGTATAGGTAAGTTCAATTGCCCGGAAGCCACCTTCAATTGCCGCCTCGGAAATTTGAACCGCTTCTTCAGCCGTACCCCCGCGGACAACAGCGACAACTTTAGATTCAGCCAATTGCTTTAATGCTTCTATTTTCAAATTCATCCAATCGCTCCCTATTCAAAAACAATAACTGCTTTTCGTACTTCACCCGGATTCTCTTCTACAAATGTGAAAGCTTCTTTCACTTTCTCAAGTGGAAACTGATGTGTAATAAATCCGTTCCCCTTCAATTTTCTTTCTTTGAGCAATGAGACCACTTTTCCGAACTGGTTTGTCTGCAAACGGGAACCAACAATCGTTACTTCTTTTTTCGTAATCGGAAGCTGAGGAATCTGGGATGGTCGTTCGTCAAAGCCGAGCACCACAACTGTTCCTGCTGGAGAGACAATGTTCACACCCAACTCGACTGTCGAAGGAAGGCAAACTGCATCAATCACGACATTAGGACCCTCACCATCCGTAAGCTCCATCACCTTTTCTTCAACAGATACTTCACGAGCATTGATAACTACATCAGCGCCATTTTCTTTCGCGAAGGCCAATCTCTCCTCTTCGAGATCTGTCATGATCACATTTGCACCTTGAAGCTTTGCCATTTTTAAAATACAGATTCCAATCGGGCCTGAGCCCTGAATTAATACCGTATCTCCTTCTTCTACCCCGCCTCGCCAAACAGCCTGGGCCCCAATCGTGAATGGCTCTGCTAAAACAGCTTCATCCCAATCAAGGGATGGATCGACTACGTGAAGCTGCTTTTCAGGCAGTACAAAGGATTCGCGCATTCCGCCATCTTCGTGAACACCAAAAACGGACAATGATTTACACACATTCGGGCGTCCTTTGCGGCATGCATAGCACTCCCCGCAGTAGCGGATCGGCTCGACAACAACATGATCCCCCGGTTTTACATTTACTACAGCAGATCCCACTTCGACCACTTCCCCGGCAACCTCATGGCCGGGAATTCTTGGATAAGTAGCAAGTGGATTCGTGCCATGGTAGATATGCATATCAGATCCGCAAATACCAACCCGCTTCACTTTTACAAGAACATCTTCGGGTTTTTTAATTGTGGGCTGTTCTAAATCTTGAATTACGAGCTCCATCGCTCGAGGAATTTGTACTGCCTTCATCTTTAAAACCACCTATTCAAATAAACTTGGTAAATACAGTGATACCTGTGGGACAAATGCCACCAGCATCAAGATAGCAAGGCTTACTCCGATGAATGGTACAAGCTCTCTTGCTGCCTTTCCGATTGGAACTTTTCCAATCTGGGATGCTACAAACAGACACACTCCTACTGGAGGAGTAACCAGACCGATCACCAGGTTTAGAACCATCATGACGCCGAACTGGACTGGATCCATTCCTACCTGGGCAGCAACAGGCATCAATACAGGGAACAAAATGACAAGCGCTGCGATCGTTTCCATGAACGTTCCAACGAACAAAAGCAGAAGGTTGATCAGTAAGATTACGACAATAGGATTTTCAGAGATTCCTAGGATCACATCTGCAACCATCTGAGGAATTTGTTCACTGACCATGATCCAGCCAAACAGGTTCGCAAACCCTACGAGCAGCATAATGGAAGCAGTAGTTGTCATGGAAGATAACATGATGCCAGGAATCTTTTTAATCGGCAATTCCTTGTAGACGAAAATCCCGATAACAAGTGCATATAATACAGCAATAATGGAAGCTTCAGTTGGTGTAAAGTAACCGCCAAGAATACCCCATAAAATGATGATCGTCATGAATAACGCCCAGAAGGAACCCATGAAGCTCTGGAAAATCACTTTTAGAGATTTTCTTTCCCCTTTTGGATAGTTGCGCTTAACAGAAATGATATAAGTTGGGATCATCAACCCGATTCCAAGCATCAGTCCTGGAAGGGCCCCTGCTAAAAATAAGTCACCAATAGAAACGGATGCCAGTGTACCGACAATAATCATCGGCAGGGACGGAGGGATGATCGGGCCAACTGTGGATGAAGAAGCGGTAACTGCCGCCGAAAACCCTGCTCCATATCCTTCCTTTTTCATCGCAGGAATCAGGATGGCACCGATACTTGCTGTATCAGCAAGTGCAGTTCCGGAGATTCCCGCAAAACCCATAGAAGAGCCAACATTCGCCAATCCCAATCCGCCGCGGATATGTCCGAAAAGGTTATTGGCAAACTTGATAATTCGATCTGTAATTCCGCCCGCGTTCATCAGGTTGCCTGCAAGGATAAATCCTGGAATACAAAGCAACACAAAGGAATTCAATCCCGCAAACATTTTTTGAGGAATGATGGTAAGAGGAATATCCGCAACAATCAAATAGAACAAGGAAGACAAACCGAGACTAAAAGCAACCGGCACGCCTAAAAATATAAGTAAAATGAATGAAATGAACAAAATGGCCGCCATTATAGCTCTCCTCCATCGATGTCTGACTTGAAGTCTTCTTGGTTACGAATCAACCTAACAATTTTAACGATAGAATATAATGCCAGAAGCACAGACATGATCAGGATCGCTGCATGGACTACCGACATTGTAAATGGCATTGTTGCAGACGTTTGAGTACCTATCAGCGTAAAGTCATACCCTGTCATGATCATGACAGCAAACAGAAGGAGCAAGAGAAGGTAAATCCCTATCTCATAAAATCTCCTGAAATGATGGGACATTTTCGCAAGAATCATATCCACGTTAATGAACTCCCCGCGAAGCAAAGCTAGCGGAGCTCCAAAGCAAATGGCATAAATGAATAAATATCGTGTCAGTTCTTCGGTCCAGATTGCATTATAAGGAAGGTATCTGGACATGATTTGGATCGTCACGACTATAATGACTCCCGCAAAGCTGACTACCGTTAAAAAAGACAGCAGCATATCCAGCCATTTACGAATTTTCATAGTTTCATTCCTTTCTAAAGGAAAGGCACAGCCGGCTATGGCGGCCGGACAGTGCCTTATCAGGATTACTTAGTGTCAAGAATCTTTTCGTAAAGTTCGAATTGTTCCGGCTTAAGGTTTGCTTTGATTGCAGGAATCATTGCTTCACGGAATGCATCCTGATCAACATCTACAAACTTCATGCCTTCTTCTTGAAGATCTTTTTCAATTTGAGTGATTTCTTTGTCATACAACTCTGCACCGTATTTTTGTGCTTCCGCAGCAGCTTCAGTAACTGCTTTCTTCTGCTCGTCATTCAGTCCGTCGAACTGCTTATTTCCAACCAGGATATAGATCCATGAATATACATGTTCTGTACGGTTCACATAGTCTTGAACTTCATAGAATGCAGCACTCTTAATCAAATCAACTGGGTTTTCCTGACCATCGATTACACCTTGCTGAAGACCAGTAAACACTTCATTAAAGTCCATTACCTGTGGCTTAGCGCCTGCAGCTTCCCATACTTTCAGGAACAATGGAACGTTCGGTACACGCATGCTGAAGCCTTTTAGATCTTCAGGTGACTTGATTTCTTTGTTGGATGTAAGGTTACGTGGTGCGCGAGTGTGATAGTACAAAGGTGTTAAACCAGCTTTTTCATTGATTTCTGCTTCGATTTCCTCACCGATTTCTCCTTCTACCACTGTTTTTACATGGTCTAAATCACGGAATGCATATGGAACAGCCATTAAAGCAGCTTTAGGTGCCCAGTTTTGCAGAGTCTCACCGGAGATTACCATATCTGCAGTTCCAGATTGGATGGCATTGATGGTATCTGTTTCTCCGCCAAGGGAGTTGTTAGGATAGATAGTGATATCAATGCTGCCATCCGTTTTTTCCTCAACAAGCTCCTCGAACTTTTGCGCTGTTTTGTGCCAGATGTGATTCTCATCAGCCAGGTGGCCGAACTTCCACTTGATTACTTCCCCTTTGCTTTCCCCTCCAGCTTTTTCAGAATCCCCTGATCCACATGCAGTTAAAAGAAGTGATGCAGCTAAAATACCTGATAAAAATTTTGCTTTCTTCATGAAAAATTTCCTCCCCTTTGTTTTCAATGATTTATTTTGTTAAATATTGATGCACAGTAGAAGCAATGGTAATGCCATTTTCAAGGTTTCTTTCTTCATTCATCTGCTCGATCTCGCCTGGAACGAATACTTGCGAGAATCCTGGCGCAGGCGGAGCCTGACGAATTTCAGCCATCATCTGGTCCATGTTTTCCAGGAATGCATCGGCATCCGTAAAGAACGCCGGATTGATAGCACAGAAGTAATGGCCAAGCTTGCGTTTCTTATCCAGGTCGCCGTACATCTTGGAGATATGTGGCCCGAACGCTGCTCCTGCAAGCAATCCTGAGAAGATATCGACAATCATTGACAGCCCGTAACCCTTAGGGCCTCCGAATGTTTGAAGTGCCACTACTTTGGCTGGATCTGTAACGGTTTCCCCGTTTCCGTCGACTCCCCAGCCAGGAGGGATCTCCTTGCCTTCTTCTTTGTACTGAAGGATTTTACCAAGCGCTACATTTGATGTCGCCATATCCAGAATAAACGGTTTGCTTGTTTTGGCGGGCACTCCATAGGCGATTGGATTCGTCCCGAGGAAAGCTTCCTTGCCGCCAAACGGAACGACGATTTTATCCGTGTGTGTCATTGCGATCCCAATTAGGTTTTGCTCAGCAGCTTCCTGGACAAAGTAGCTCAGTGCGCCGCAATGGCTGCTGTTGATCGCAGTCACCATCCCGATGCCATTTTCCTTTGCCATATCGATCGCCTGTTTCATCGAAACATCCGCGATCACATGGCCGAAACCATCATCACCGTCGACTACGCCTGTTACAGGGCCAGTTTTATTGAATTGGATATTCGCGTTGGGGTTGATTCCCCCGGCATTAAGACGGTTCACATAATGTTCTGTGCGCAAAACACCCTGTGAGTTAACGTTTCGAAGGTCCGCGTGTACAAGGATTTCTGCTACTTTCTCTGCATGCTCCTTGTTCAGTCCGGCCTCGGTAAGTTTTTTCACTGCTAATTCTTTCGCTTCTTGATGCGGAATGGTTACTGTTGACATTCCTTCTCCCCCCTATTCCAGATTGGAATGCTTCTTTCTCAATTCTTCGTTCGTCTTTCCTGCTGCCAGGCTGTCAATGATTGCTGCATCCATAATAAGATGGGCTGCCTGGTCGAACTGGTTTCCAAGCGGCTGGATTGTTTCCGGTTCACCCGCAAAACGATATTTAGTTGCGGCCGGAATTCTCATCCCACCTGATATGAATGGAAGCTGAAGCGCTTCATCATTTGTCGTAATCATGAATACTGCTGCACCAGCGCGGCGGGCGCTTTCAGATATATTCAGCGCCTGAGCGGTTTTTCCAGACCCTGAAAGTACCACTAAAATATCTTTCTCCTGGATTGCCGGAGTTGTTGTTTCCCCGACAACATAGACCGTCTTTCCGCTGTGCATCAGCCTCATGGCGATGGCCTTTGCTACAAAGCCTGACCGCCCTTCTCCTGTGAAAAAGAAACGCCCGTCTTCCTTTAGCAGTTGAACGAAGGAATCGTACTCTTCAGAATTCACATCCATACAGACTGTCAGCATTTCTTTTAAAATAGTTGAAATTGTATTCATGGTCCCTCCCGTCAACGCTCAATGATAGATTCATTGTTTATAAAAGCGCTTACTTCTTCAAAATAAGGAAGACCTTCATTATCACCTGATACCGTGGTGACAAGGGCGCCGACTCCATTTGCAAAACGGAGAAGCTGTTCAGGATTGAGGCCATTGAGCCATCCGTATACATAACCTGAATCAAAGCCATCGCCAGCTCCTACCGTATCAATTGGATTTACGCTGAAGCCAGGGGCTTCGATCCAAGTTCCATTACGATAAAGCTTGGAGCCATTTGCTCCATCTTTAATCACCAGGTCTTTGATTCCATATTGATTTGCAAACTCTCCAAGGTCCTCCGTCGAATCCTTGCCATTGATCAGGCGGATTTCATCCAGGCCAGTGAGGAGGATATCGACATAAGGGAAAATTTCGTTGTAAGCTTTGCGTGCTTCTTCAATTGTCCAAAGCTTCAACCTGATATTTGGATCGAATGAGACTGGAATACCTTTGTCTTTGGCTAGTTCAACCAGCCTTTTAACAACCTTCACATTGTTCGGGTCAATGGCCATGAACACACCAGTCAGATGCAGCAGGTCGACGTCTTCAAGCCATTCTTCCTTAACCTTTTCAGGAGTCAAGGTTGTAATCGGTGAATGATATCGGTAGTAAAAGGTCTTTCCCGAACCATCACCATTGATTTCCTTAAAATTAAGCGAGGTCGGATAGCCCTCCACCAGCTCCACTTCAGAGACATCGACACCTTCTCCTCGAGTGAAGTTGTAAATTACCCTGCCGAACTCGTCCTTGCCAAGCCTGCTGACCCACTTGCTATCCAGGCCAAGCCGGGCACAGCCAATCGCAAAATTCAGCTCCGCTCCGCCTACTTTTCTATTAAAGCTTTCCACAAAGCGCAGGGGGCCTTGCACAGATGGATTGAATGTAATCATTGCATCTCCGATGGTCATAACTTTATACCGATCTGGCATTATTCTTCTCTCCCAACACTTGCACTGACTCCCGTTCTACCAATACGGGGTCGTACCTTCTTATATCATATGAATCTTCTATTCTCTCCTCAGAAATCAGGTTGAACAGCATTTCGGCTGCATCCTTGCCGATTTGGAAGGTTGGCTGCTTGATTGCCGAAATCGGTGTGGCTGCGATTTCAAGGAAATCAGAGTCATCGACCGCGATAACGCTTACATCTTTACCGATTTGAAGCTTCTTTTTCCTCAAAAACTTGAGCAGTTCAATCAGAGAAAGATCATTTGTGGCAAAAAACGCTTTCGGCCTTTCTTCCTGCTCCCAAAGCTTTTCAAGCGCCGGCCCGATTTCCCTCCGTTCAGCAGTTGTTATCCAGTTTTCATTAGGAGTGATACCGTTTTCGGTAAGCGTTTTCTTGAAACCGGTAAGACGCTCCACCCTTGGTGAAACCTTCTGGGTGATGGACATCGATACAGCACCGATTTTATTATGGCCCTTCTTTAGAAGCTCCCTTACAGCAATTTCTGCTGCTCTCTCATTGTTCAGCATCAAAGTCGGATAAATCGGCTGCTCCACTTTTCTGTCAACGAAGACAACCGGAAAATTCGACCGTTTCAGCTCTTCATACAAACACATATTATCAGCCGTCGGGAAGATAATCAGACCATCCACCTGCTTCGCGAGCAGCATGCTGATATATGCCCGTTCCTTCTCCGGGTTCTCATCTGCATTGCAGACAAACATATGAAACTGGCTTTCTTCGCACGCATCTTCAATCGCCCGGATAATCTCCGTTGAAAATGTGTGAAGAATATTCGCCACAATCACGCCAATGGTTGATGACTTTTTTTGCTTCAAGCTCTTCGCGACGAAATTCGGGATATACCCAAGCTCGCGGATCGCTTCCTGAATGCGGATCCTTGTCGGCTCCGCCATGAACTCATAACGGTTATTTATGTACTGAGAAACCGTGCTTTTCGAAACGCCCGCCTTTTCAGCAACATCCTGCATGGTTACTTTTTTCATAGGAATCCCTTCTTTGTGAATCCTCTAAACCGATTTAGTAAACCGGTTTAGTAACAGTATAAATGAAACCCCTTTCAAAAATCAATCAGTATTTTTTAAAAATTTACACACTTCTTTTTCCAACCATAACAATCATGATTCTCACGCCCTGCATCAAAATAAAGAACAGCTAATTAAAGCTGCTCTCTTAGGAAATAAACGCCGGTTCTGGCTTATAGTCGAAGAAGTTTTCTTCTCTTTATCCCAACCTAACCACTAGATGACATATTATTTAATCTACTATTAAACAGCCGGGGTGGTCGCCTTATTAATCTCTTGATCAAGTTCTGCTTCAAATCTAGCTTTTTCAGCTTCTGACCAGTTAAAGCGATCCGCCATATAATTGCTGACAGCTTTTCTTGTTTTATAAACAGAGTTGATGTCAAACAGCAAATCTCCCGTTCTTCTGAAATAGAAATCAACAAGCGTGGCAACCATCTCGTGTTCGATTCCATAAACCAATTTTGCAAAGGTGACGAGTGGCAAATTGAATTTCTCAGCCTCTGCCTTTCGCTCATTGACCAGGTCAAACACAATTTGAGCGTTTGAGCCATAAAACGATGCAATGTGTTTTGCATTCTCTTTAGATAGACCAGCTTCCCCCCCTGATGCGCTGCTGCCTCGATAAACTGCGGGAACTTTTCTGATCCTCCAAAATCTCCTCCAGAAATCGGCAAATGCATCGTTTGGCTAGACTTGAGTTTCCGGCCTTCTGACGATTCAAATTTTCCGGCCACAAGGTCAACAATCGTTTCCGCCATCTTGCGGTAGCCCGTCAATTTACCGCCGGCAATCGTAATCAAGCCTGAATCCGACTCCCAAATTTCATCTTTACGGGAAATTTCGGATGGATCTTTGCCTTCTTCATGAATCAATGGACGGATCCCGGCCCAGCTGGACTCAACATCCTCCGGCTTTGCTTTTACCTCCGGGAACATGTAATTAATCGCATTGATCAAATAATCCATATCTGCCTGAGTCATTTTTGGGTCCGCTTTGTCATCATCATAAAACGTGTCTGTCGTGCCAACATAGGCTTTGCCATTGCGCGGAATCGCGAACACCATTCTTTTATCAGGCGTATCGAAATAGACTGCCTGCTTGAGCGGGAATCGGGACTGATCGATAACAATGTGTACACCCTTTGACAAAATCAAACTCTTGCCTTTTTTTGAGCCGTCTTTTTCACGGATGTTATCAACCCACGGACCAGTCGCATTGATGATCTTTTTCGCATAAACCTCGTATTTTTTCCCTGATAGTTGATCATTGACGATGACGCCAACAATCTTGCCATTTTCATAGAGAAGATTCTCGACCCTGGAATAGTTCAGAGCTGTTGCTCCTTTTTCAACCGCTGCCTTCATGACCTCGATTGTCAGACGCGCATCATCCGTACGGTATTCGACGTAATATCCGCCACCCTTTAAACCTTCCTTTTTAATAAGCGGCTCTCTTCGCAATGTTTCATCCTTGGAAAACATCGTTCTCCGTTCGGACTTTTTTACACCCGCCAAAAAGTCATAGACACGCAGTCCGATCGAAGTTGTAAAGCTGCCGAAGGTTCCGCCCTTGTGAAACGGAAGCAGCATCCACTCAGGAGTCGTTACATGCGGCCCATTTTCATAAACAATCGCCCTTTCCTTTCCAACTTCAGCCACAACTTTGACATCAAGCTGCTTCAAATAACGAAGGCCCCCATGAACAAGCTTTGTAGAACGGCTGGACGTACCTGCCGCGAAATCCTGCATTTCAAGTACGGCGGTGCTTAACCCTCTCGTAGTAGCGTCAAGAGCAATTCCCGCACCTGTAATGCCGCCGCCGATTACTAGTAAATCAAATTTATTGTTTTTCAGATTGGAGATAATATCATTGCGTTTTGTATTCGTGAACATGTTGTTTTCCTCCCCAAAACAGGAAAAGAGACCACGAAAAACATTACCTAATGAACGGTAATGCTTCGCGGTCTCTCCAGATCTCCTGCCGTTTTATTAACTTGTTATCATTGTATCAAATTAAACTGTGGAATGATATTTATTTAAAAGCCATAGCTGCATTTACAGCCTTTTTCCAGCCGCCATAAAGCTGGTCGCGGTCCTCATCAGACATCTTCGGTTCAAATGAACGGTCGATCGCCCACTGTGAGGCAATTTCCTCCTGGCTTTCCCAATAGCCAACTGCAAGACCTGCAAGGTAAGCGGCTCCTAATGCAGTCGTTTCGTTAACAACCGGTCTTTCAACTGGAACATTCAGCACATCGCTCTGGAAGTTCATCAAGAAATTGTTCATGACTGCCCCGCCGTCAACACGGAGTGTCTTCAGCTCGATTCCTGAGTCTGCTTCCATCGCTGATAGAACATCCTTCGTCTGGTATGCAAGTGACTCAAGAGTCGCACGGACAAAATGCTCTTTGCTTGTTCCGCGAGTAAGCCCGAATACCGCTCCTCTTACGTCACTATCCCAATACGGTGTTCCAAGGCCCACGAATGCCGGGACAACATAGACCCCATCAGTAGATTCAACTTTTGTTGCATAATCTTCGCTGTCCTTCGCACTCTTCAACATTCTTAAACCATCGCGCAGCCATTGGATGGCAGACCCGGCAACGAAAATGCTGCCCTCAAGCGCATACTCCACCTTGCCATCCAAGCCCCAGGCAAGTGTCGTCAAAAGTCCGTGCTCTGATTTTACCGCTTTTTCACCAGTGTTCATTAGCATGAAGCAACCTGTGCCGTACGTATTCTTCGCCATTCCTTTCTCGAAGCACGCCTGGCCGAACAATGCTGCCTGCTGGTCACCTGCTGCCCCGGCGATTGGAATCTCCTGCCCGAAGAAATGGTGAGTGACAGTGTTCGCATAGATTTCAGAAGAAGGTCTAACCTCCGGCAGCATCGTTGCTGGTACTCCAAGAATATCAAGGAGCTCCTCATCCCACTTCAAATCATAAATATTGAACATAAGCGTACGCGAAGCATTGCTAAAGTCGGTAACATGTGCGCTTCCGCCAGACAGCTTCCAGATCAGCCATGTATCAATCGTTCCGAATAACAGCTTTCCATCTTCAGCCTTCTGTCTCGCACCCTCTACATTGTCAAGGATCCACTTCACTTTAGTTCCTGAGAAATAAGCATCAATCAATAAGCCTGTTTTATCCCTGAAAATGTCGTTATAGCCTTTTTCTTTTAACTCATCGCAAATTCCGCTCGTCTGGCGTGATTGCCATACAATCGCATTATATACTGGCACCCCTGTTTCCTTATCCCAGACCACTGTTGTTTCACGTTGGTTGGTGATACCAATTCCCGCTATTTGCTCTGGTTTAACACCCGCCTCAGATAAAACACTTGCAATAACAGCTAATACAGAACCCCAAATTTCATTCGCATTGTGTTCTACCCAGCCCGGCTTCGGGAAATGCTGTGTGAATTCCTTTTGTGCCACATGCACAATCTCTCCAGCTTTGTTAAAAAGAATAGCCCTTGAACTTGTCGTTCCCTGATCTAAAGATAAAATGTACTTTTCCATTAAAGTTTCCTCCCCTTAGCTTCTTAAACGCTTTCAATTTAACCCTTTATGCTCCAACCTGCATTTATCTTAATTATGCTCCAATATTAGATGGATTTAATTGTCCTGCTTGTTTTTTTCCTACTGTATAAGCTAATGCCAGAACTACTGCTACTATACCAATTACCAGCCAAAAAGTCCCTGTGATAGCTCCTGTGAAAAGAGCTTTGTATGCAACAGCTCCCAGTGAACCACCTAACAGCGGTCCAACAACCGGAATCCATGAATATCCCCAGTTCGATCCGCCTTTGCCTGGAATCGGCAGCAGGAAGTGAGCGACACGCGGCCCAAGGTCACGCGCAGGGTTAATCGCATATCCTGTTGTACCGCCAAGTGACATACCAATTACTACAATCAACAGACCAACTGCGATAGGGTTTAATCCCTCAGTAAACTGATTCGCTCCGATGAACAATAATCCTAAAACAAGAATAAAAGTGCCGAAAACTTCACTGAATAAGTTTGAAAAGGTGTTTGAGATTGCCGGGCCTGTAGAGAAAACGCCCAATTTTGTGCCAGGATCATCCGTTGCCTTCCAGTGTGGAAGATAGTGAAAGAATACTAGTGTTGCTCCAATGAATGCCCCAATCATCTGTGCCAGCATATAGCCTGGTACATCTGCCCACGGGAATGAGCCATCAATCGCAAGTGCCAGTGTAACCGCAGGGTTAAGGTGTGCCCCGCTTATTGAACCAACTGCAAAAACCCCCATTGTAACGGCAAGTCCCCAAGCAATCGTAATAACAATCCATCCAGCGTCCTTCGCATAAGAATTCTTCAGCGATGAGCCAGCGCCAATCCCGGCACCGAAGACAATCAAGATCATCGTGCCAATTACTTCTCCCATAAAAGCTGACATAAACAATTCCCCTTTCGTGTATATCAATAAGATGTATATACAGCTAAGAAGATGCAAAAAAAAGGAGATTCACACAGCATACCTAAAAAAGCATAGGTATTTCAGTGTGAATCTCCCAATCTCCGTCACATTCTTAACTTGTAATTGGAGTATACTTAAATCTGAAAGCGCTGTCAACAGTTTGTCTCATATTTTTGGTTTTTAATTTTTTAATAGTGCGTATTATCTTTCTATTTATCTCATCTGTAATCATTTCGTTCAGATCGAACCCGAGCTGAGATCTATTTGCCAAACAGCACGATTAAGTCCATTACAATTATCTTGTAATTAATAGACTTTAGTAAAAACGCCGCTCAGAACGAGGAGATGCCTTAACCATATTACTTCTTTATTCTATATCTATTGATTCCTTCCCCTTCAAAAATGACGAGACCCTTTTTCAGCTCGACATATAAAGTCAGCTTGCCTTGAGAGTTTTTCAGCATTTCATCGCGCAGGTCCTTTGCTTTTTGCTTCCGGTCATTGAAGGTGGAGTGCTTCATATTGACTATAAATGTATGATTATGACTTAAATAGACTTCGGTTTTACGGATTCCAAGGGGTTTCGTTTTTTGAACATGCTTAAGGGAAAACCAGATGCAAAAGTCATCATTATAAGACTTGGTCGGAAATAGCCAGATCCCCAGATGACAGTTGATCTTAATCGGGCACATATTGATATCGCCCAGTATTTCCCTCGCACTTTTCCGGCCAGCATGAAAATCAGACCCGAGATCAAGCATGGTCTTGTCAATCACTTCTATCGGCCTCAAATTAACAAGAAAAGTGTTCTCGCCTTCAATCACTCTTGTACACAGCTTCCCGTTTTCATCATACTCTCCTGTCAGCAACACTGTTTCCTGATTAATTCTATAATCATTTAATAGGCTCACTCATTAGTCCTCCTATGTATTGCATTCTTTGACAAAAAAGGTATACTAACAGAGTTGGTATACCCAACACACTGTCCTCAGGATCGTCCGCACGACTTATTCCTGGGGACTTTTTAATGTAAAATTCACGTCATAACCTCCTGTCCTGTTAACAGGGCACGTGTGTTCATGTTCTTGGTGTTGGATAAAACCCCTATAGGTATCATTATATTGATAATGGCATTTAAATGTAAATCTGTATTTTTAGCTGAATTTCAACCTAGTTCTTATGGAATATTGCTAAAAATTCATTTTATTAGTATAATATAATTTTCTGCGGACCTGCTTTCAGGTCCGTTTTTTGCGTTTATCGGCCCATGATTGATAGTTTTGGCAGCCTTACTCCTATGCCGATATTATAAACTGGCCGACCCAATACTGGAAAAATATTTATCAAGAGTTGTCTAAAAAATTTCACAATTACTTCGGAACCGTAAACATTAATGGCACCTAATTAACATATCTTCTGTGGAAAGGCCTTGAAAATTCAATTTTGAGGCCTTTTTTCGTATTTTTAGGCTATTTTGCCTTCCAAAATTCAATTTTTGCGATTGGTGCATGATCCATATCCGGGAGTATGGTAAAGCTACCCGGGAATACAATGAACGCGCGCGATCCCGAAAGGATTGCAAAATGGAAGGCTTTGAACAACTGGCAAAACAATATGAACCGATGATCCATAAAATTATCTCATCGCTGAATATCTATAAAAATAAAAAAGACTACTATCACATCGGACTGGTCGGGCTTTGGGAAGCTGCAGAAGCCTTTAATCCAGAAAAAGGCGAGTTCACCAATTACGCCTATTCGTATATAAAAGGACAAATCCTGAATGAAATGAACCGAAACAACCGGTTAGCAGAACGGAGCATCCATCAAAAAGAGGAATACTGGGAAACCGTCGAGGAGACGAACGCAGACCAACCGCTTGAACTTGAATTCCTGCTCAGCTATTGCCAGGGCCTCACCGAAAAAGAAACAAAGTGGGTCGTCTACACCTGCATGGATTTCCTCTCCATCAGAGAAATCGCCGAAAAGGAAAATGTCTCACTGTCCGCGGTCAAGCAGTGGAGAAATGGAGCTAAAAGGAAGTTAAAAGAGCAATTGATCGAGGTTGTAGATTAGATGGTTCAAAAGTGAGGAAATTATAGATAGATTCATTTTAGTAATTCTATTCATAAAGCCTGAAAGCATTGATAAAGAGCCGTTTTACGAAATTCAATTCGGGTGGAGCTTGTAGCAAAATTGCACAAAAATAAATTAGGACCGTGCTCAGCAGCAACGGTCCTAATTTGCAGGTATTAGTCTTTTAACTCAGAAAGCTTTACCCTTAACTTATTAGTCTTTTAACTCCAGAAGCATTACCTTTAACTTATTAGTCTTTTAGCTCAAGAAGCTTTACCTTTAACTTATTAGTCTTTTAACTCCAGAAGCTTTACTCTTAACTCATTTTCCATCGCCGCAAGATCTTGTTCGGCCAGACGGCGCTTGGTTCGGCCTTCTTCCTGGATTCTCAACGTTTCTTCAAGGGTGGAAATCAAGTTTTCCTGAGTCTTTTTCAATGTTTCAATATCGACGAGGCCCCGTTCATTTTCCCTGGCCGTCTCAATCGTATTCGTTTTCAGCATTTCGGCGTTTTTAAGCAGCAGCTCGTTGGTCGTCTTGGAGACCTTCTTTTGTGCTTCCACAGCATGTCGCTGACGGATGAGCGTCAACGCGATCGCCACCTGATTTTTCCAGAGTGGAATGGCCGTGACAATCGAAGACTGGATTTTTTCAACCAGTGCCTGGTTGGTATTTTGGATCAGGCGAATTTGCGGTGCACTCTGGATCGTGATCTCCCTGCTTAATTTTAAATCATGCAGCCTTTTATCAAGACGGTCAGCGAACTGGATCATATCGTTCACTTCCTGGTACTTCATCTGATCGTTCGTTTCCTCCGCCGCCTTTTTCAAAACTGGAATCGTTTTATCATGAAGCTCTTCCAGCTTTATTTCACCGGCCGCGATATAAATATTTAAGGCATTGAAATATTCCTTGTTTGTTTCATACAATTTTTCCAGCATGCCAATATCGGAAAGCAGCACATTCTTGCTGCGGTCCAATTTCACGCTGATCCGGTCGATCTGGGCACCGGTCTTCTGGTACTTGGAAAGCACTTCTTGAATGGAGCCTGACACCCTCCCAAATACCTTTGAAAAGAAGGATGGTTTCTCTACACTTAATTCATCAGGGCTGACATGGTTCAGCTGCTTCATCAGATCACTGATAATGTCCCCGATTTCACCGACGTCCTTTTTTTGGACATGTTCAAGCATCGAATGCGAAAAAGATAACAGCTTTCCTTGCGCCTGTGTTCCATAGGTGATCATTGCCTGATGATTTTTCGGGTCGATCTGCTCTGCCAGCTGGTAAGCCTTTGCCCGGTTTTCTTCAGGAATCACATCAATCAATTTTACCGGCTTGCTTTCCGGATCCTTCTCCACTGCCTTCAAAACTAATTCACCTTGATCGCCAAAAGGGTTGGCTAACATATCATCCATAAGACTGCCGCTGTTTTTCAATAAATCGATATCCTTCTCTTTCATTTTTTCGTCCTCCAGTTTCCATCAAGATACTTAGGCTCTTTCACTGAATTAAGCCTGTGTTTAGCTACATCTATCTCAAAATTCAAATGGTCATAGTCATCTGACAGGACTTGATAGAGATCCTTTTCCACTGCTCCTGTCATTTCATTCAATGTCCTTTGCGTATCATCCAGTGTGTACTGCATCTCACGGTTCGTTTTTGACTGAGCGGATAGAAATGCGTACTTCTCAGTGAGTTCAAGTACAGAATCCAGGTGTGAAAAATAAAACTGCTCCGCCTGATAAAATCGCTTCGGTTCCTTCCGGGTCAGGCTATAAATATTCCGGACCATCCTGACCAGCTCCATCCGCTGCTTCAGCGACCTGATGTGGCGGATTGAAAACTGTACCTTTTGCAGGCGATTGATTTTCTGCTTCGCCTCGTCCAGATTCTTCTTTATATAATGATATTCTTTTCGGGTCAGGCCGTGTTTTTTTAAAAATCGGCTCTTCATGATACTGCCGAGTCCGAAATAAACAAGTCCTCCCGCTCCGATGGCAATGAGCGAAGCCATTCCAAATGTTTGATCAAAACCAGCATAACTTAAAAGCCATATAAATCCTGTCGAAGGCATGGCTATAAGTGTACGGATAATTACTGAAAGAATCGGGTTCATCGAAAATACACTCCTTCATGGAATCCTTCCTATGTATACGAATGACATAGGGTCATTGTTTCACTTTTTCCATACTTTCATATTACCCATAAACTCCCCTGTCATTAACAGTCTAGTAATGTAATGTTGTCTAAGACCTGAGACCGATTTTTTGGATGTGCTTGGAGAAAAGCAAATCGAAGTACCAGTTAAGATTCTTTTTCGATCCAGCCGCCGAAATGCATGGTAATCAATGCTAATTCATCGTCCGGAATTTCATCTCCGATCACGTCCTCAAGGTGGGAAATGACCTTCTTTGTTTTCTGGAACAAATCGGCATAGTTAATCTGGATCATGCCGGAAAGCGGATTATCATACATTTGCCCATGGACAATGCGATAGTAGGCTGATTTTATATGAAAAAATAAACTTTGTTCCAGCGCCTCCCTGGTTTTAAACTGTACATCAGCTTCCTCTTGGAACCGATCGACCATTTCGTGGATGACACTCTTAAGAATATCCATGTCCTCTTCACTGCTGTTTGCGAGCGGGTGCTGATTCTTGGCGGCCATCAGGCAAATGGTGATATAGCACAGCTCATCATCTGGAATTTCGACGCCGAACGTTTCTTTCACCTTTTCACCTATAAAGCTTGATGCCTGGAATTCTGGGGAAGGCTTAACCACAACCTTTTCGACGGGGTCGAGGGTGATGACTTTCCCCTGCTTATATCTTGATAGTAAAAGCAGTAACTGTATGCTTAATAATTCGATTACATCTGCCGGATAGCGGACATTAAGGTATTTTTGTGAATCTAATATGATTTGGTGGATTCTCAAGGCATGCGGCGGTGCAACCAGGTCACTGCGCCACTCTCGGGTTGATTGTGTGTTTTGGATGATCCAGTGAGTTTCTCTGTGAGGGTGTAATTTTGATAAAAAGTGGATTAGGACCTTCCGTTTGTTTTGTTCATCTCCTGAAATGGAATATCCTTCTTGTCTGCTGAAAACCAATTTCAGCCTGAAGGGCAAAAGAGTTTCAGACAGCAGTTTCAGGTCGCGTTGGATGGTACTCTTGCTCAATGAGAATTTTTCGGTGAGGTCATTTGGGAATATGGTTTGCTCCCTGGTCAGCAGAAGAACACCGATCCAGGCCACCCTCTCACCGCGGGAATTTTTATATTGTCTGTCGAGGTTAATCTCCCCAAGCCTCTCTTTAATAAGGGCCTTGCCAGCATGTTCAAAGTAAAAGCCCACAGAAGGGTAATATTGGACAGCAGCTAGTTGATGGTCTTCCAGCCATAGATTGATATTTTCGACATAACTGAAGATAGTCCTTCTCGAAACCCCCATCTTCCGCGCCAGCTCCTTCGCAGAAACATACGAATGGGAATCAACAAGCCTTATCAAGATCCCAACACTCCGCGCATTCAGAACCATCAAAAGACCCCCCATTCTCTTAAACTGCGAAAACAGCCAATCGAACACTCCATCTACCATCTATTATACTGCCAGCAAAAAGGAAAATCATTAAGAATAGAAAGCCCTTTACCGCACCACCGCATTGGGGGTCAGACCCCCGGCGCGGTGGTGTGGTGAAGCGAATGGACTTCTTACATAATGGCTTCAGGGTTTTGTTTTAAGGATATTTCATGGTCTATAACCTTTTTATAGTGTTCTTTTGGCGGATCCGGGAAGTAGGATAAGATTCGATGTGTGGTGATATGCGGATTTTTCCTGTTTGAAATGTAAGCCTGGTAACTGCTCCATTTGTACTCAGCAGGATTCTGGACAATATTCCCTTCATAAGGGTTGAGGTGAATGTAGCGGCTGGCATTCAAAAAATATTCATCGGTGTCAATCAACTCAGATTTATAACGGCCTTGAAAGACATGCCCGACCAAATCATGACGCTTATTAAAGTAGATTCCATATCGGGAGTTAAGCAATTTCATAATCTCTTGCGGATGGTGGTTGATGGTTTCCAACAGAAGATGATAGTGGGTGGTCATGAGGCAATAAGCGTGAAGGGTGAATGCGTGAGATATTCGGGTTTCCTCTAGTAAATCCATAAATTTGAAGCGATCCTTATCATCACTGAAGATAGGCATTTTCCTATTTCCCCGGTCTGTAATGTGGTAGACGGCTCCTGGATACCATATGCGCGGTTTACGGGACATAGTGACAGCTCCTTTATAATATTTTGACTTTTAATAGATATTAAGTTTGATTGAATCGGCACCTCCCTTTGTCTTTTTTTATTATATCATCCTCCTGAATTGCAAGAATAGTTATTGCTCTTCTTTTCAAATGGGAAAGAATTGTCTCATCAAACCAACTTTATTGCTGATTTTTATATTGATGAGTTAATTACGAGGTATCTTTTTTTGGAAAATATCACCATTGTAGGATATTTATTGAAAAAACATGGGTAATTTATCATCTATTAACGTAAAATGTCGCTTTTTGTAATATAAACGTAATTTTCCTGTTATTGGTCTGTAACCCCTTTCGATATATACTATGTTTAACATCTAGCAAACGGGGGTAAACAACTTTGTTTAAGAGAATTATAGCTTCTACGATGCTCATCTCACTACTTGCCACTGCCACTCCGTCCATGGATCAAGCTTCAGCTGCTGGAACAGCTTATCATATTAATGTAAGTTCCGGCTATTTAAATGTTAGAAATCAACCATCACTATCTGGTAAGATTTATACTAAACTGCCAAAAGGCTACAATGTAACGGTAACGAGCCAGGGTAATGGATGGGCTAGAATTTCTTACAGCGGGAAAATCGGTTATGTAAGCACAAAATATATTGCTCCTGGAAGCACTGTAACAAAAGCTTCTACAGTAAGCACTGATTATAAATCAAAAGCTATTTCAATAGCTAAAAGCCAAATGGGTGTCAGATATGTTTGGGGAGGAACAACTCCTAGCGGTTTTGATTGTTCCGGCCTGGTAACTTACGCTTTCAAAAATGCTGGATACAACAAACTGCCACGTACTGCAGGAGAAATGTATAATGTAGGAACTAAAGTAACCTCATACCAGCCTGGAGATCTACTATTCTACGCAACTGGCGGCGGCCAGAAAGTCACACATGTTGCGATTTACATTGGAAATGGCCAGATGATCCACGCTGCAACTTCTTACGGCGTATCAATCGCCAGCATCAATAACTCATATTGGAAGCCAAGATTCATTGGCGCTAAAAGACTATAATTAATTGAAAGGTGGCTGATTAGCCACCTTTTTTTGTATTTCAAATATAATTACACTTCAACCCTTTACCTCACTGGGGGTCAGACCCCCGGAACTTCACCGCGTTACTGCCTTGGGGGTCTGTCCCCCGGTGGGTTAAAGCTTTACTCCGTTAGTGTTCATGTTATTACCTCTTGTATATAACTTCCATGGTTGTTCTTTATCTCGAATTCAACAGTTCAAGTCATCAGGAAAAACTTAATAGTTCTAAGTGCCAGCAACATACAAATGAACCAAATAACCGTTCGTTTTACCTGTCAATTTCATGTATCAACCAGAAATTATATACGACCATTTTCCCGAATGCCGTCGTTTCTTATCGAGAACATTTTGTACAAACTCTTTAACTTTTCGTATAGAATTTAATTAACACTATTTGGGAGGAGTTAATAAATATGCCTTTACTTCAGATGAAGGAAGTCTATACGCCACTCAAGCTGATCGGGATAAAGGTTTTCAAGTGCAAGGAAGGCCATACATATATTAAATTTTGGAACAAACCACGAAAAAGAATGACCAATTAACCTGCACTAACTACAAAAGAGCAGACAATATGTCTGCTCTTCACATTTTAAACTCTATAAAAATCGCCCGCTGTTTATGATATACTGCCCTTTGCTGTAGCCTGGACTTAAGCTCTTTGCATACGGCATCTTCCATTAAAACTTCATTATACTTTTGCAATAATAAATGAAAACGGTATTTTAACTTAAATACAGATTTCAACACATTTTTTCCTCCTTTTTTGCCACATAAATCCGCAGGAGTTCGTGTTCGGAAACTGGCTGACATAGTCACAAAGTCATAACTTTAGTCCCTGTAGTTTTGCGTCACCATTTTTCAATGGTTTTGCCCTTATCGTACGTTTTATGTGTGTTTTCTATTCTGAAATTACCAAAATTAAACACATTTAGTTAGGGTCTAAAGTCCTATTAAAGCTTTTGTCACTACTAATTTATATTCCCCCTTCCCTCCCTTTAAAAACTCTTTGGACAGAATAAAACCCCATAATTGAACATAATTATCCTTATTAAGGGGTGGTGAAAATGAGGAAGAGGCGAAACCAGCTGCCCATGCTTCCCATACTAATTGGTATTCTCCTAGTTGCTTTATTATTAATTTACTTGAAATTCTTTTTATTTAATTCCCCAACTCAAGCTGAAGATATTGTTGAAAAATTTTATCAGCATGAACAAAAAGGTAATTTCTCAGATTCATGGGAACTTTTCCATCCATATATGAAGGAGAGGTTTACGAAGTCATCATTCATCCAGGATCGCGCTCACGTTTTTATTGGCCATTTTGGGGCAGATACTTTTTCGTATGAGATCAGTAAGCCTGTTGAATTTGATAAATGGAAACCTGAAGATGGACAGGAGACCTTTGGTAGTGGTTACAAAATGGTTGTTACTCAGAAGTATGCAGGTAAATACGGAAAGTTCAACTTCCAACAGGAAGTTTATGTTGTAAAGCACAAAGGTGAATGGGCTATATTGTGGGACTATAATTCTAAATAGCTATTTATCAGGAATTACTATTAACAATTATCTTAATATATCCGATATAAGTATAGGCAAAATCACTGAAAGGTGATGACGCAAAGCTATAGGGGCCTCTGTCTAAGGCAAGGCCAGCCAGCTGCCATCAAAGAGAAAAGGAGTATTTTGATGTCTACTTACTATTGGCTTACACCAGAGGAGAAACAAAGAAAGAAGCGAAGAAACAAAGTTATAATGTACACTTCCCTCCTATTCTTCTCAGTAGTATTAAGCGCACTCATAACTATCTTGGCAAACCAAATATAAGATTGCCAAAAGATCCTGGATTTACATTCCAGGGTCTTTTTGTTTCAAAATCACTTTACCGCTTTAAATCACTGGGGGTCTGACCCCCAGTGCTGTGCTGTGGTGAAGCTATTTATTTTCTTCTTGTTTTGCATCGTTATTTCTCCGGCTTTTTCGTGTTTTCTCTTTATTTATCTTTCATTTTCTCCCTTTTTCATTCTCTTGAACACTTATGAGAATATTTAAACTATTTAACTTTTTATCCTGCTATACTCCTATTAAAGGTTGGCCAACCTTAGAACTAGTTTTCCAAATGCAATAGATATGATCGTGTATATAAATGATTATAAGGTGGGATACAAAATGAAAAAATTCATTAAAAAAGGAATCATTGTCGGGGCTTTGGGACTCATGCTCCTTCCTTCAGGTGCGTCAGCCCATTTTCTGGGCTACGATTCAGTCGACGGCAAGGAAATCCGCTGGGGTACTTACCATGGAACAACAAAATGGACAACCGCCAGGAGCGCTGCGATCTCTACCTGGAACGGGATCAATCCAATCAATATCCTAGGTGATACATCTACTACCGTTGAGGACCTATCCTTCAAGGATGCTAATCGCTCAGATGTAACCTGGGCGGGATTATACAGCAATTTATCAGGCGCAGACAGAATCCAGCTGAATAACTATTATCTAAATGGTTATACAACGGCTAAGAGGCAGAATGTCTTCACACATGAGCTTGGACATGCATTGGGACTAGCACATAGTTATTCTGATCAAATTATGCACAAATATGTCACCTCCAAGACCAGCTTAGGCTCGCATGACAAATCTGACTATCATTCCCTTTGGGGCTATTAATTTAAAGGAGGAATCGCTACCATGAAAAAGATTACTTTCTCACTAACTTTAGCAGCCGTCATTACAGGCGGGTTTTTGGGTGCAAATTATATAAATAACCAACAAGCAAGTGCAGATAACGTTGTTGTAAGGGAAGCACATGCAAATTTCATTGATGATTTTTCAGATAAAAGAAAACTTGTAGGAGCAACTGATAATGTTTTCGTTGGAAAAGTCATCGAACAAGCTGGAACAAAATCACTTGATGGGGGTCCGGAGACACAGTTTACAGTTGAAGTCATCTCAACGGTAAAAGGAAAATTGTCTGGTGAGGTTCTTGTCAATCAACAAGGTGGTTACCTGGAAAATGAAGAAGGCGAAACAGAACTTCTTCTGATTGAAGACGATCAGCTTCTTGTACCGGGTGAAACATATTTATTCGCAACAAGATACTTAGAATCTGAAAACTGGCATACTGTAGTCCCAGCTTACGGCGATCTCAAAATCGATAGCGAAGCTAAAAAATCTGAAATTATGAAGGCCTTCAAGGAAGCATACAAGAATCAGGTTATTCCAGAAGATTTAAAGGATAAAAAATAATTTGAGCTCAAAGGTGTAGATACAATTCTACACCTTTTTTTATCGGCTAGCCCGGCGCTTCATTGCCGGAACATCGCCAGTTTGTCCTGCACCAATTGTATATAACCTTCCTTTTCCTGAAGATTAAAAATCGCACCTGCCTGCTGCAGGAAATAAATACCCTGTGTCACATCGCCCCGCTCAGCAAAAATAAACCCTTTTTGATATAGAAGCTCACCCAGCAAGTAATTCGAATCATTCTCAAGTGCCAAAGAAATCCCTTTGTCCGCTACAGACAAAGCACTATGACCATCAGCGAGTCTGTAATAAATTTTACTTAAATTATAGTAAACCCTGATCAAGATTGAAAAATCCATCGGATATAAAGCCTTATTATAAATTTCCTGAGCTTTCAAAAATAATTCCTTCGCCGCTTCCCACTCTCCTTTTTCCCCATAAATAATTCCTGTACTATTGATGATCTGGATATCCTGCTCAGTCGCCTGGATGGAATCCTTTAAATCCAGGGCAGCCTTCAACGCTTGAATGGCTCTTTCAAAATCATGATCCAGATAATAAATACACACCCCTTTATGCCAGGAAATGAATTGTCGTTCCTCAATATTTTGAAAAGATGGATGCTTCTCGAGTTTACTGATTATCCTTTTTACTTCCCTATAGTCCTTCTTTTTAATATGCTCACGTACTCTATATTTCGACTGGGTGACAAACTCATAATGTTCTTTGGAAATTTGATTAATGAAGTGGTTGGTGTTTATACCCAATCTTTCAGAAATATTCACTAGAGTATGGATATAGGGACTAATTTCTCCTGTTTCAATCTTACTGATCTGCGATTGACTGCAAATTCCGCTGGCAAGGTCCTTTTGACTGATTCCAAGTTTGACTCTTATGGAATGTATCGATTCACCTAGATTTTTAAAATTAAATTCTGTCATATGTAAATCTCCTATCCTATCTTTAAATATTCCTATAAGAATATTCGTTGTCGATAAAAGGGGTTTCTATCGGAAAATCCCAACAAAATACCCTAATAATCGCTTGTAAGTAAAAATACCTATAATTTAATAACATGGTATATTTTTCTCAGGAGGGATTATGATGAAAAAACTATCTAAAATTTTATTCGGAATCGCTATTCTAGGTATTATGTCATTCGCTGTACCTGTCGCTCAAACTTCCGCACATGCAGAAGCACCAACGCCAACTGTTGACCTGCCATTCGAACACTAAAAACACCTAAGTTAATAATATACTTAAAATGAAATATTTGTAAAAGTTTATTTGGAAAGAAACTCATTTTACACGTTGTCATATTACAGCGTGTTTTTTTTCGGACTCAAACTCATGTAATTTTAACGAAATAATAACTGATAAATATCCAACACAAACACAAAATTGTAAGACGATTGAAATTCATCGTGTAAAAAGACTCTTTCTATTAAATTCAGATATTGATATACTAAAAAAATGAGTGAATTGTTATATTTTTCTTCTTATTCCAATTAAACTAAACAGGAGCATATACTATGGTTTTTGATGGTATTATTTTAGCAGTTATTGTCGGATATCTTCGTAAAGGCAGCCTTAAATCTCTTGCAACTCTAAAGTTAAAATTCGGCTGGGTGTTTCCACTTCTTTTGCTCGTCCAGATTGCCGTTTTTTCACTTCAGAATGAAATTCCAGCACTTGGCCAGGCAAGCGGCCTAGTATTTATGCTTGTATATATTGCAGGGTTGTTCTTTTTGGCAATGAATCGGCACTATAAAGGGGTTGTGCTTATCTTTATAGGCGTATTCTTAAATTTTCTAGTTATGGCTGTTAACGGCGGCCGGATGCCCGTTTCAATGGAAGCTGCTGTCATACTGGATCCAGCGTATATTGAAGCAATTAAAACAGAGCTATACGCGAAGCATGCCGTGCTGACAAGTTCCACAAACCTGGGCTTTCTGGGAGACATTATCCCTCTTACTGATCCATATCCGAAAAACCAGGTAATCAGCATTGGCGATGTTTTAATGAATATCGGCATTTTCATATTCATCCAGCATTTAATGCTTGGCCATTTAAATAATAAACCGAAAGACGACGTCTCCTTTCAATTGAAAGGAGGTGAAACAAGTTGAAAAATACAAAAGGTATCGTACTTAACGCAATTATCCTTGGTTCTTTAATTATTGCTTTGACATCTGGTTTTAGACTTATCTAATGTAAAAAAGCGGGGGAAGATGGGTTTAATGTCCTCCTTCTCCTTTCTAATTAATATATGTGAGTGATTAAAATGCAGAAAATAACAAACGCTTCAAATCTCTATTTAATATTAATTTCCTTGATTGGTATTTTCGGCTTCGTCGCTCTCCATCAGGTACATTTTGACGCTAGCTCAAAGACTGTATTAATATATGCACTTATTGGTGCAGTTCTGCTTGTTGATAAGTACCCTATTCCTCTGCCGCCAGATGGCAACTCCATCTCTATGGATTCCGCCATTTTCCTTGCAGCTATATTCCTGTATGGATTGGGTGACACACTTGATATCTTATTCATGTTCGCCCTTATTTTTACAGTCATTCAGTGGAAAATTAAATGGTGGAAGCATGTGTTCAACTTCTCTATCTATTCCATCATGATTATTTCAGCCTACTACGCATTCCTTTTGTTTGGCGGAGAAGTCGGCGATATTAATTCATCAAATATCATCCCTTATATTGCCGCTTTAACGGTCTATTTCATTTTGAATACCACTCTTGTCAGCACTTATTTTTTCCTAGCGCAAAAAGAAAGTCTGTTGAATGTTTTCGGTGGTTTTCTTAGAGATAGGACTTTCAAGGTTAGCTATTTCATTATTTTCCTCCTTTCGCTGGTGCTAGCAATCTTAATGCAGCATGAGAATATTTTCGGGCTTTTCTTATTCGTCTCGATTGCACTTCTGCTGTCAGTTGCCTTTAACCAGCATTTTCAGAATCTCCAGGTGGTTTCACAGAAAGCAAAGCATGACTACTTGACCGGACTATATAATCATGGCTATTTTAAGGAACAACTCGAAAAGGAAGTTATATCACTTAAGGAAAACTACAAGCCTCTCAGCGTTGCGCTGATCGACCTTGATGATTTTAAAAAATACAATGACCTGTTCGGACATATCCAGGGTGACAGACTGTTAAAAGAATTCGGCACGCTGCTTCGCCAGCATTCAAAAAAACAGGAATTCCTGGTTGCTCGATACGGCGGTGAAGAATTTGCTGTCCTTATGCCGAATATAACGAAGGAAGAGGCATTTACTTTCCTTGATAAGGTGAGGAAAACCATTAATGATACAGCGTTAAATGGTGTTGAAATCCTTCCTTATGGCTGCCTATCCTTTTCTGCTGGAATTGCTGAATTTGAAAGAGAGACCTATAATATTGCTGAACTTTTAAATAAGGCAGATCAGGCACTTTATTTTTCTAAAGCACAGGGTAAAAACATGGTCCATATCTATGATAAAACCGATCAGCAACTAGATTCTTCTCATTCCTTTGAAAAACAATTCGAAGAGGCAGAGCAGCAGTTAAAAATTTTCTTATCTAAGGATATTTATACGTACCGCCACAGCAAAAGGGTTTTTCAGTATTCAGTTGATTTTGCCAGAAAAATTGAGCTTTCGGATCATGAACGCCGTATTTTTACGCTGGGCGCCCTTGTCCACGATATTGGTAAGCTGGAAATACCGAGGGATGTCATCAACAAAAAGGGAAAGCTCGACCCTCACGAATGGGAAATGGTCAAAAAGCATGTAATCTGGGGAAAAGAAATCATTTCTACCAATAAGGAGCTTCAAGAACTAATCCCGCTGGTAGAGCTGCATCATGAGCGCTACGACGGAAAAGGCTACCCTCACGGTCTAAAAGGAGAAAGCATACCAAAGCTTGCCAGGATGCTATGCATTATTGATTCTTTTGATGCGATGACAACGGAGCGTCCTTACCAGAAAACGAAAAGCTTTGCCGAAGCAATTGAGGAAATACGCTCATGCGCTGGCGAACAGTTTGATGCCTATTACGCAGAGCAGTTTATCGAAATGATCATTCAGCAGTACGATATAAATACAAAAGCAGAAAAAGAATTTGTTGTATAGGAACCCCCTTTTTTGAAGAGGGTTTTTGTTTTGGTAATTAACAAACTTTAACGCACTAACGCACCGGGGGTCAGACCCCCGATGCTTTAAAGGGATAAAGAAAGCCCTCCTTAGATGGAGGGCTTTCTTTTTTCTATGAATATATCACTTATGCTAATTATTTGTTAAGCAGCAGTGATACGACTTTTGCTGCTTGTGCTCTTGTGGCTTTGTTCTTTGGCTCGAATTTGCCCCCGATGCCTACCATGAAGCCTAATTGGTTTACTTCGTTGACTGATTCTTTAGCGAAGTTGGAGACTTTGCTGACATCAGTGAATTTAGCTGGTGATGTAGTGTCATATTTTTTGCCTGTCTTGAATTCGTAAGCACGGACAAGCATTGTAGCCATTTGCTCACGGTTGATTTGTGCGTTTGGATCGAACTTGTCTTTCGTCATGCCAGCTGTGATACCTGCTTTGTAAGCAGCTGCTATATCAGCTTCAAGTACGCCTCCAACATCCTTGAACGGATGCTCTTTAGCAGCTTCAAGCTTCAAAGTTCTAGCCAACAGCGATACAAATTCTCCTCTTGTTACATTTCCGCTTGGATCAAATTTATCAGCTGACTTGCCTTTGATGATGCCCATCTCAGTTAATTGAGCGATAAAATCAAACGCCCAGTGATCTTTATTAACATCTTTGAATCTTTGTGGTGTTTCTGCAGGGACAGTAGCTTTGGTACTCATATCGATAGAATACTTGGCAAAACCGTCTTCCTGAGTAGCCACATACTTATAGTTATCAGTTGGCCTTACAAACTTTTGCCCTTCTGGCGAGGATAAGAAGTATACATTTACATCTTCCTCAATTGTCTTGAATGACCAGTTCATATCTGGAGTCGGGTCAATGACCTTCTTTTCAAGAACATAAGCGGATACTACTTCCCTGCTTGATTCTGGAGATTTTACTATAATCTCAGAACCTTGTACTCCCGGGAAAGTTCCAGATGCACGGTAGTCGTTTGTTGCAACTACGAATTTTTGTGCTGGGTCAATTGCTTTTCCCTGGAATTGCAGATTAACAATACGGCTAGAATCAGCGTTAACTACCTTTCCTTTTGCATCATACTTAGCCGGCTTTGTTACATCGATTTCGTAAGTAACACCATCAATTACATCAAAGTTGTAAGAACGGTATTCGCCATTAACAAGAATTTGTTCGTCTGCAGTATCAGTTTTAATCTGGTTGAACTGGCCAGTAGTCATTTCTAGCCATTCTTTAAGCTGCGCACCGGTTACAACTACTGCATGTAAGGTGTTGTTATCATACAAGTATAAGTCTGCAGCGTTTTTAATTTGCAAAGTTCCCTGAGGGATATTTGTATAGTAATTTGGATTGTCACGAGTACCAGCTTTGAATGGTGCAGCTGCTGAAAGAACTGGAAGCTTTTCAAATTCAGTTCCTTGGATTGCATTTTCTGTGTACCATTTTTGAGCTTCATTCAATACCTGAATGGCTTCGTTGTCTTTAATTTGTGAGAAATAGCTGTTGATTGGAGCAGTTGCTTTACCAAGTGCACCTTTCATATAATTCTTTGTAGCTTCATGATCATGCAGAACTGCATCAACAACACCTTGATGCACTTCTGCATTTGAATGTGTTCCTGTAGAATCTTTAGTGAAAATTTGGCGGGTTGAGCTCTTAGTGTCAGTAATTGTCCACTTACCAGCAGCATCTTTTTCAAGAGTCATGTCAATCAGGCCCAGGTTATCTCCCCACATACCTGCCTGAACAGTCGCAACCCCGTTCAGCGTTCCTTTTTCCAGATCAGCGCCTGCTAAGCCTTCATACTTGCTGCTTGGGAATGTAGCATGAGAATGTCCGAAAAGAATAGCATCAATTCCTTCAACCTTGCTCAAGTTGTAAGTAGCATTCTCTTCGTTCTTTCCATTTGCATTGACATCGATTCCAGAGTGAGGAATCGCAACGATCAGTTCTGCACCTTTTGCTTTCATTTCTGGAACGAATTTGTTCGCTGTTTCAATGATATCCTTAGCGATGACTTGTCCGCCGATTCGCGCTGCATCCCACTGAGTGATTTGTGGAGGAACGAACCCGATTACACCAACCTTAATCGTATGTTTCTCGCCATCACCGTCAACTACTTCTTTATCTAAAATAACATAAGGTGTGAATGCATTTTTATCATCAGTAGCATCATCAATGTAGACGTTAGCATTAACATAAGGGAATTCCGCGCCTTTTAACGTTCGGTCAAGGAAATCGAGTCCATAGTTGAATTCATGGTTTCCCAGATTACCTGCGTCGTAGCCCAATAGATTCATGGCTTTATATACTGGGTGAACTTCACCATTTTCCAATTTATTTACCTTTGCAATGTAATCGCCCATTGGGCTTCCTTGAATGAGGTCACCGTTATCAAACAGCAAGCTGTTCGGAGATTCCTCTTTCGCTTTCTTGATCAATGTTGCTGTTTTGGCAAAACCGAAGTTTAATACTTCTTTATCTTGATAGTAATCGTAGTTCATCATGTTGGAGTGCAAGTCAGTCGTTTCGAGAATGCGAAGCTTAACTATGTCTTGATCCATAACCTCTGCATATGAAACCATTGGTGTCGCTTGAGGTATGATTAGACCAAGCGCTATAGCCGTTGCAGCTAGTTTCTTCATCTTTTTCAAGGTATTTCCCCCTAAATAATGTAATCGCTTGCAAAAGCTATTGTAGCCTACCAGAAACTAAAAGTTAAGAGATTTTTTCTATATTAATAAATATTTAACAAATAGGACTAATTACATGCTAGAATTTAACAAATTAACGCGGCGCATCGGTGGGGGTCAGACCCCCACCGATGTACTGCGTTAAAGGATTTTCGAAGGTATTAGAGTCAGTGATAGATGTGCAAAAAGTACCATAATTATTGATAAGTGTTTTTATATCTTTTATTGAGCTTTTTTTGCTGATTTACGTGCCGAAAAATAGATTATTAACAAAATTAATGAAAGAATTAACAAGACAAATACTTCTATATATTCCGCTAAATAAAAGGAAAACTTTCGTTGTATCTGATGCAAGAAAGGTTCAGGCACTGGTTCCTTACGAATTTCTGCATACTTAATATGTTCGACTGTATTGCCGCCTAATGCCGGTTCCAATCCATGCTCTCCATCAGTCAGCCAAACTTCTATAACATCACCTACTGCAATATCCATCCTTTCTCCTCCGGTGTATTCATTAGACTGCCAGGACGGTATGTACCAGTAAAACACTTCTATATCCGTCTTTTCTTTCACTTCATTAGATCCCCTAATCAAGCGATCCACTCTTAAACTCATTCTCCGAATTTGCTGCGGGTATTCTTTATCCCGGGATGTATCCTTGAATTTTTCATCAGCGGTGACAGTCCCGATCAGTTGAAAAGGTGCTTCTTTTTTTCTCTCCTCTACTTCCGTCGGAGGGGGAGCTGCCAAACCAGCAAACGTCACTAGAATTATTCCAACAGCCGATATGAGGCATAATAATGTAAGCATTTTCTTCATTTGTCAGAACACCTCTCACTTATTAATGGACGGGCCAGCGTAAAGTAAGGACTCACCTCTATACAATACATAGACGCACTAATTAAGACAGACGTTTCAGAGTTGCAGAAAATAACACAATTCACTTTACTGCATTACCTTGTCGGGAGTCTGACCCCCACCGCTTTGACGCTGTACAACATGTTTGAACTGTCCTTACATTGAAACAGGCACCATCCGATTTCGGAGGGTGCCTGTCCTGTTTCTATTACTTCACTACTTTACAGTACTGGGGGTCTGACCCCCAGTGCGGTGGTGTGTTGAAGCTGTATTTATTTGATTTCGTCTAGTGCATCAAGCAGGCGGTATAGGATGACCGCTGATTGAGCACGTGTTGTGTCGGCTTTTGGTGCGAATGTTTGATCTGCGTAGCCGTTTACTAGCTTAAGTGCTGCTGCTTGGGCTACGTAGTCTTTCGCGAAGCTGCTGACTTTATTACTATCCTTGAACGAAGCCGGTGCTTTTACGCCTTCAAGCAGGCTTGCGTCCTTGTACTGGATCGCTCTGATGACCATTGCAGCCATTTGTTCGCGTGTAATCTTCTCATTTGGAGCAAATTTGCCATTGCCCATTCCAGAGATGATTCCAGCACGGTTCGCTGCTTCGATTTCAAGAGCCGCCCAGCTTAAGCCAGCAGGTACATCCTTGAATGTTCCCTGGTACTCAGCAGTCGGCAGGTTCAATGCGCGGGCTACCAGAACCGCGAATTGGGCACGGGTGACGCTTTCGCCGTGAGCGAATAGCTCATCCGTTTTACCTTTGATGATCTCGCGTGAAGCTAAAACTTCAATCTCATCCTTAGCCCAGTGAGTTGTCACATCCTTGAATGTCTTGCTGTTTTCATAGATTGCAAATTTGCCAGTTTGGTGTGTCTTGAATGTAAACGTATCTCCAGTTACTTTACCGCCTTCGTAGTCTGCCTTTAAGCCAGCTACAGCGTATGCAGCAACTTTTCTCTTATCCGTAACAGTTTTGCCTGCTAGAGACACCGAAACAGCAACTGGCTTATCAAAATTCGTATAAGCAGTTTTCGTTCCGTCCTTCTCCACCACTACATACAGGTTAACTTCTGCAAGAGCCTGTACTGCCGATGCTTTCACAGCCGCTTTTCCGATTGTGAATACAACGTTGCCTTTCTCTTTAGCAAGGTCAGCTAAAACTGCCGCAGGTACGTCTACAGACTCGCTGCCTGTCTTAAGAGTCAAGCTCTTCTTGCTTTCTGCTGCTTTGGCAATAGAGGCAGCAGGAAGCTTTGCATTAACCGTAGATACCTTATCTGATACTGAAGAGAAATCTAAAGTTACATTTTTATCAGAAGAACCATTAAGTGCTGCGGCAAACTTCTGCTCATCCACAGCAACTGTTGCTTCTCCTTTAGAATTATCAACATCAACTTGTCCTAAATCAGAGCTTGGTACCGGAGCTGGAGCAGGTCCTGGAGTAGCGCCGCCGCCATTTCCGCTTTCAACAAGCTTTTTGATTGTTACTTTTTCAGTCGCTTTATTGCCAGCAAGGTCAGTTACTTCAAACACGAAGTTGTTGTCGCCATCCTTCAGATCCAGTTCAACATCAATTGTCTTCTTGAATCCACGCATTGCGTAAGGCTCAACGAACTCATTGTAGAATACTTCATTTCCATTTACATATACACGGATTTCATCGAAGTTGTCAGCAACATCGAGTGATACCGGCAGCTTATTAACCGATGGTGCTACAGTTCCAGGAGCTCCCTTGACTCTCAAAGTTGGAGCAGTTGAATCCACAAACAATGTGCGTTGGAAGGAAATTTCGTTATTCTTTCCATCAACCGCTGTGACATCGAACTTCTTGACTCCATCAGTGTCAAATGTCAGTTTAGATGAGAAGTCATAGCGTTTTTCTGCTGCATTGTATACAAGGTCTGCAGCTTGTCCAGCCACCTTCAAATCACGGATTCCAGAATTGTCAGCAACCCATCCAGAAACTACAGTTTCTTTCGTGTTGATCGTTCCAAATGCATCTGGAGTTAAAACGTGTACATCTGGGATTTCGGCATCTACTGCATCTTGTGCGTTCACAACTGTGAAGTTGCCTGCATAGTCAACAGCCACAACGTCAACATAAGATGTCGCAGGAATTGAACCAAGGTCATGGGTTCCGTCACCGCTCAATGGTGCTTCTAATACGGATTCACCATCAATTAACACATCCACGTATGCCAGGCCGCTTCCGTTTTCATTGTCAGCTGCATTTGTCAGTGTCAATTGTTTCGTTTCAGCGTCGTATACTGCCTCAACTGTCGGAGCCGTTACGTCTACCTTGACAGGGTACTTGTATGACTGCCATTCAGCACCCGGGTAGTCTACAACAGCTCTGACTTCAATGAAGTAATCCCCTTCTGCAACGTTTTTAAGGTCAGCGACGCCATCCCATGCTCTGGCAGGATTCAGGGAGTAATTAGCACTTCTTCCGCCGTCATAGTAGTTCTTCCTTACATTATTTTCAGTACGAAGCGTACGGATTTTGTTCCCATCCTTATCAAGGACGTTGAATTCTACTTTCTTAGCATTTCTCAGGAAAGATACCAACGGAATTACTTTATCCTGTGAACCATCTCCATTTGGAGAGAATGCCATGAATTCTGGATTAACCTCTTCGTTCAAAAAGTCATAGCCAAGGAAATTATAGTTTTCATCCAAAAGCCCAGTCATTCCATAGAATGAATCATCTTCCCACTGGGCAGAATCAACGATTGGCGCCTTGCCCCATTCCCCATTGAAGCCGACATAAGGAACAGTCAGTTCAGGATAAGTGTCGGCAGTATCAGTTAAAGTAACATAACCTTCAACGAAATAGCCGTTTTTGAAAATTTCTGTTGCTGCAATATATCCGCCAGCATTTCTAGTGAAAACTTTCGCAGCAGATAGATCCATCTCAACAGTGATTTCTTTTTCTTCGCCAGCAGCTAGTTCAACTACGGCTGAATCAGTACCATTAACCTTTACAGTAACATCTTCAAGTGGCTGTGCCTCTAGTTCACTTGGCATATAGCCCATTTCACCAAAAAGAACAAGGTCAGTTTGGACATTGACACCTACATCATAGCTAACAGCCTCATTAGAATAGTTTTTAGCTGTTAATGTAAAAGTGACATTATTTCCAACTTCCCGCAGTGCAACTTTTGCTTCTCCAGTTGTTTTTTCTGCAACAACAACAGGAGTTGATAATGCTGCGTGCAATTGCATCAAACCTGCACCCTGACGTCTTGGGGAATATGGAATACCCAATCCAAACATACTATTAATAGTACCTTTATCAATAACAGGAGCCCCTGTGTTCATAAGAATGTTTTTTGCAAGGTTAACTCGCTCAAGCCCCTTAACACCAAACTCCGAATCAACACGCTCCAATACTAAAGCAGATCCGCCAGCAACATGCGGGGCGGCCATAGAGGTACCGCTCATCATTCCGTACTTGTTGTCCTGGAATGTGGATAAAATCTGTCCCCCTGGAGCCGTGATTTCCGGTTTAAAATCAAGGTTTGGTGTTAATCCCCAAGATGTGAAATCACTCATTTTATTAGCTGCCGGGTTCGTGGCTTTAGTGACATCACCCTTAAATTCCAATGTTACAGCTTCACCTGCATCCAAAGCAGTTTTCAATGCTAGACCATCCGTCTTAAGCATAAACAGCTGTGGAATTTTTATAGCAGGATCAGTCTGCATGTTCACGTAGCCATCAGCATTGTTGAAAATGATTACGCCAGCAGCTCCTGCAGCTTGGGCATTTAATGTTTTGGCAGTGAAAGCAGCTTCTCCACGCTGAATTAAAGCAATTTTACCAGTCAAATCCAAACCTTCGAAGTCATTAGCTTCCGGGCTTGTTGGTGAATCACCAGGCATACGGCCCAAACCAGCATAAACCACTTCATAGGCTTTCTTTTCAATGTCATTAGGATGCACTGAGCTTGCTGATAAGAATGGATATTTGCTTTCAGCATCCCCAATGTTCGCAGTGATGGCATCCAGATCCATGAACTGGTTTTCATAAGATGCTACCTGCAATGAGTTGTAGGAAACACCTGGTGAACCTGAAACACCAATATCAGGGTTGGAAGGTGATGGGTTTGCAGCAGTCCAACCATTCCCAAAATGTGCGGAGTTACCGGCAGAAATCGACATCATAACACCGTTATCCACTGCTTTTTGAACAGCCTTTTGTTCAGGGTCATCCGGCAATACGAAACCTGCAGTGGAACCCAAGCTCATGTTGATGACGTCAACGCCAAGCTTGATCGCATCATCGATTGCTTTTACATAAATATCACTGAAGGTAGATGGCATTTCAGGATCGTTTCCGAAAACCTTCAAGCCTAGGATTTGCGCCTCTGGAGCGACACCCTTCAAACCGCCGTTTTCTTCATCACCGTTCGCACCTACTGTTCCAGAAACGTGCATACCGTGCATGGATGCTTCCTTGCCAAGGTCAAGGATTGTATCGTTGTCATCCATATAGTTGTATGCGTATGGAACTTTCTCCGTATAATACTTACCCTTCAAGCCGTTTGCACTTGCAATTGCTTCCACTTCATTTGCAGTGAGCTCTTCTTCTGTTTCAGCTGAAAGGATCATGTCGCGGTGCTTTGGATCGATACCAGTATCGATGACACCAACAACCATTCCTTCGCCCTTATAACCGTACTCATCCCATGCTTTCTGAGCTTCTACCAATTCCTTACTGTAAAGCATTTCAGGCTTTGTTTCAGGTCGCTTATATTCGTGAGCTATGTAAACTTCCGCTACATTCTCAAGGTTTTTGATGAATTTGATGTTCCCGTATTCTACCTCTGCACTGAATCCGTTCACGACAGTTGTGAAATTTTCAAGGACGTTGATATTGAGTTTCTTCGCGCTTAATTGAGAAACAACTTCATCCTGCTGTTGAAGAGCTGCAGATTCTAAGCTCTCTTTAGTCGCTTCATCAAGCTCGCTGTACTTAACGCCTTTTGTCTGGGCAAAATCAATTGTTGGTTTGTCCTTAAGCTCGACTATGACTCGGACTTTTTCTGTGTCAGCATACTCGACGACAGCGTTCGTCAGAGTTCTTTGAACTTTAGTCTTCACTTTAGCAGCCGGCTCAGGCACTGCTGCCATAGCTGCGTTAGAAAATGCTAGAGACATTACAAGTGCACTAACTATACCTTTTTTTAACACCTATTTTCCCCCTTAAGTAGTTTAGTAGATTGTAAAATATTCTCCTTTCTCTAATATTCTGGAATTTATAAAGATTCCGATTATTTAATTAATACCATATATTACTTTAGTAGTAAATATTTATTAAAATACTATTTCAAAAGAATTAGATTTTTATAATTTCGACAAAAAAGCACCATGAATTAACCAATATTTGGTTTATCCATGGTACTTCCACACTATTCTTCATTTTTTGACAGTTTCTGGCTTTTATGCCAATCCCACGCGGAGCTAATAATATTATCCAGATTTCTCTCAGCCTTCCATCCTAGTGCCTGCTGAATTTTTTGAGAGGAGGCCACCAGTCGGGCCGGATCACCGGCTCTTCTTTCAGACATGACAATATTGGCTTTGCGGCCTGTCACTTTTTCACAAGTATTGATTACTTCTTTAACAGAATATCCTTGACCGTTACCCAAATTATAGATGGCCGTTTTAGTCTTTTCGCTTAATAGGGATTCCAATGCCGCAATATGGGCGCTTGCCAGGTCGGTCACATGGATATAGTCACGAATGCAGGTTCCATCTGGTGTGTCATAGTCATCGCCAAAGACGGAAATTTGCTCGCGCTGTCCAAGCAAATGCTGAAGGATAATTGGAATCAAGTGCGTTTCTGGATCATGCATTTCACCAATTCTTCCTGATTCGCTTGCACCCGCAGCGTTAAAGTACCTAAGAACGACATAGCGCAGATCATAGGCAGAAGCGAAATCCGCCAAAATGTTTTCCACCATCAGCTTAGATTGTCCATAAGGGTTGATTGGCACGGTTGGACTTTCCTCGCTGATCATGTCTGCGTCCGGTATTCCGTATGTAGCCGCTGTCGATGAAAAAATAAAGTTTTTCACACCGTACTTCAACATTACTTTTAATAGCTTAAGCGTTGCAGCCACATTATTTTCATAGTACTTTAACGGATCAACAACTGATTCTCCTACCAGGCTGTTCGCCGCAAAATGCATCACACCTTTAATAGGATATTCACTAAAAACTACCTCCAGATCTTCCAGACTTCCAAGATTCCCTTTTACAAAAGTCGCCCGGGAATCAACTGCTTTTTCATGCCCAGTTGAGAGGTTATCCAACACAATGACCTCGTGCGACTTAACCAATTCCTCAACAAGATGACTGCCAATATAGCCAGCTCCGCCAACAACTAAAATCATACAATTATCTCCTTCTAATTCAATCTGTACTCATAGTTTACTACAAAAAAAGTGACAGGCACCACCCAATAATTGGTTGGTGCCTGTCACTTTATGTCATATTACTTCTTCCCATCCATCTGATGTAAGAGCCATAAATCTTTCCTTATCCTTCAATTCCAGTGCGAGGTCAATTTCTTCTGTTCTCTTTTTTTCCAGGAATTCTTTTTGGACTTTCTTGATGACAGCGTTGGCGCCTTTTGTGTATCTCGTTCTCTCCTGGTTTAAAAGGTGTTGCGTATTATCTTCCAAATTTACAGTGTCGTGATACAAGTCAATAAATTCTTCTGGTTTATAAAAATTAGGCTTTTTATCATTGTTCATCATCAACACCTCTTCCCGATTGTTATATTAATTTCTATTTACCCACAATTTGCCTATAATTAAACGTGCCTGATAACTTCCTTTTATTTGAAAATCACCAGACACGAAAGATTATCTCATCGGATATACTGATTCAGCCCTTCTCCCTTAATAATCCGCAGCATTTTTTAGGTTCTGGAAAATTTCTAGTGCTTTGGGCGTTATTATCATATTCTCTCTTAGGTCGGTGCTTTATTGAGGTGAATCTCCTTATGATTTAATAGAGACTACATCCCTCTTTCCTCTATAAATCTCATCATTTCCTGATCGATTATTCGAACTACATCAGGCCGGCTGTACATAGTTAATACTACTTCCTTCAAATCATCCTCAATATGTATTTCAGCTTCTATCCGGATTTCAGCGGTTTCCCCTTTGTATGTCACCGGAAAGGTCCCAATCTCATTAAGTTTATGGTCTTCCTTCATTCCCTCGATGTCAGATTGGATAAAAGCAATTTGCTCGTCAGTAAACCCTTGGTCGAAAACCTGCGACAACTCCTCCAAAAATGGCCCCACATTCTCAAGATCAAAATTCATCCCAGCAGCAAGCTGCTCCCCCTGATTAACAGTATCTCTCCTCTTAACAAACAACACATAAACTCCCCCAGCAATCACCAGCAATAGTACTAGACCAAGTAGAGCTTCCATTCAAATCACCCTCCATAAACTTCACCGCATTAAACGGGTGGGGGTCAGACCCCCACCCGTTTAATGCGGTGAAGCAGTTCTTTCGTCTGACATTGTTATCGATATTCAAATTTTTAATGAATGGGACTTATTATGCCTTTCGACCTAAAAGAAAATACTTGGATTATCAAAAGTGAGAGGTGAGAGGAATGGGTGTGCCAAATTTGGGGATGCCTACAGCTGGTGGCCCAAACATACAAAAAAGGCAGGGAATAAAGATCCCTGCCTTCATTATGCTTCCTTCTGCCAAGCAAAACACATAAATCTCGCATCAGCCGTAAGCCACTTTTGAGCATGTGCCTGATCAATAAGATCTTTATGTTCAAAGAAAATCTTCTTGGCATAAGGAAGTTTTACATCCCTGACCGCTTCATTCAATAACCTCAAGATTCTCTTGTCCTGATTTGTCAGCATAGCAAACTCATTTGTTTCTTTTTCTTTTGCAATAACTTTGACTAAATCCTTGGATTGCTGGCCAAGCATACGAAAGTTATTCGGTTCAGTTATCCGGTTCCATTCCTTTAAAACGACTTCTCTAGCTGCCCCGTAGCGTTGTTTACTCATTAGATTTTCAATTTTAAAGACAACACTTTCGATTTTCACCATTTATCCCGTCCATATGTTTATTTAATCTACCTTCATCTTAATTAGTAAAATAGCCCTAGTCAATAAAAACCGAAAGAGTATTCTAACTTATTAATTGTTACTATTTTTCTATTCTCTGATTTTATACGTAAATAGTTGGAAATTCTGGTAAACTACTATTTGGGAGGGATAGAGAATGAAGAAATTAATCAAAGCAGCTGTAGTGACAACTTTAATCTTAGGCTTTGCTCCAAGCATTAACGCTCAAGACTTAACGAGCATTAAGGCGGCTGCAGAAGTGGGACAAGAACTGCCCGCATTGGAAAAGTTAGAAATTTTGAGAGAAGTTGCAATAGAGAATGGAATTCCAGCAGAAATTCTTAAAGCAATCGCTCTAAAAGAAAATAAAGAGTTACAGCAATTTAAGGATGATGGCACTCCACTAATCACTGCCGATGGTGGAATTGGGTTAATGCAACTCACTTTTTCCAATGAAGAATTTATCCAATATAACGTTAATAAAGAAAGATTGATGTACGACACACGCTATAACATTGAACAAGGTGCTATACACTTATTGCGAAAATGGGACAACAGCAACTTACCGATAGTCAATAACCATGACAAAAATAGAATTGAAGACTGGTATTTTGCGATTATGGCCTATAACGGCCTATCTAAGCGTAATGATCCAAATTACAGCGGAAGTAAAGCATACCAGGAAGTGGTATTTCAATATATCCGGGATTATAGCCTACTTCCAATTGGAACCACACCAAAATTAAGCATTAGTTACACAAAGCCTGGTGCTCCTGATATTATGGTTTTCCCGGCGGGTGTTAGTTATAAATGGCCGTCCAGCACAAAGACTGCCCAAAATTACAAAGCTGGAGACATCGCTTACACTTATACTTCAATCAATTCAGCTAAAATAAGAAAAAGTGTTGACGGCACGGTACTTGCTACACTTCCTAACTACACACCTTTCCATATTGTAAGTGGCCCTTACCAAAGTTCAAATACAAATAATCATTTTGTATACTACGAGATAAAAGGGAAAAGCTTTGAAGGGTTTATGGCAGGATCAAACCTCATCACATCCAATACCGTCAATGTCTTTACTGATGTTACGAATGAACTTCAACCTGTAGTAACTTATCTGCAAGCACGTGATATCATCGATGGTTACTCTGATACAAGGTTTGAACCGAATTCTGAATTAACTAGAGGTCAGGCTACCAAATTAATCGTAGAAGCCTTGAATCTAAAGGTACCTTCAAGTGATTATAAATTAACAGCAACAGACGTATTGCCAAACCATCCTTTCTATGAGTATATGAGAATTGCTGAAGCAAATGGAATCATGAAAGGTGTAGGTGGTGAATTTCAGCCAAGTAAATCACTAACTAGATCTGATATGGCAAGTATACTAATTCGGGCTTTTGAAGACTATCTAGCAAATCCAACGCCTGGCTACAAATATTCAGGTGTAAGTACTACTGATCCAAACTACACTAATATCAACAAGCTGGCATATAATAAAATTACCATTGCTAAAGACTTTGACAGAAACGGAACCTTGACAAGAGGAGATTTTGCAAGATTCCTCCAGCGTTCAGTAGAGAAAAAGGAAGAAATCGAATAATAAATTCAAAAAGCGTCAAGGCCAGATTAATCTGCAGCCATGGCGCTTTTTGAATTTAACAAAGCACTTTAACACGTTACTCTAACGGGGGTCAGACCCCCATCCCTTTAACGTGGTAATGTAACCCTTTACCACTTTTTCTTATCTTTACGTTCTTTTTCCAATACAACATCCAGGTATTTCAAGATATCTGAGCGAAGGTTGGGGTCTTTCAGAGCGAATTCAATGGTCGTCTTTACAAAGCCAATTTTTTCACCCACGTCGTACCGTTTTCCTTCGAAGTTATAAGCGAAAACTCGCTGGATTTGATTGAGCTTTTGGATGGCATCTGTCAGCTGGATTTCACCGCCTGCCCCGGTTTCCATCTGGTCAAGGAACATGAAAATTTCGGGCGTAAGGATGTATCGTCCCATAATCGCCAGGTTAGAAGGTGCCGTGCCTGGCGCTGGTTTTTCCACGAGTGTCTCTACTACATAACGCCGGTCCTCCAGCTCCGCTCCATCTATAATCCCATATCGATGTGTCTCACCCATTTCCACTGGCTGTACCCCAATTATCGTTGATCTCGTTTTATCATACTGCTCCATTAACTGCCCCAAACAAGGTGTCTCGCTCTGGACAACATCGTCCCCAAGCAGGACCGCAAATGGTTCATCGCCGATAAAATGCCTGGCACACCAAACAGCATGCCCCAAACCCTTAGGCTCCTTCTGCCTGATATAGTGGATATTCGCCAGATTAGATGGATAACGAACCTTCTCAAGCAAATCAAGCTTACCTTTTTGCTCCAGATTCATTTCTAGCTCAGGTGAAAAATCAAAATGATCCTCAATCGCACGCTTGCCTTTACCTGTAACAATGATAATATCTTCAATTCCAGAAGCGACCGCCTCTTCCACTATATACTGGATTGTCGGCTTATCAACGATTGGCAGCATCTCCTTCGGCATTGCTTTCGTCGCCGGCAAAAACCGTGTACCCAAACCAGCAGCAGGGATAATCGCCTTTCGAACCCTTTTCTTCATACTCCCCCTCCTTTAGAAATCATCTCTTTTGGTCTTTATCTTATCAATTTATATTAGCAGTCTAATTTCTTTATGAAAATTATATTTTCTAATCGCTATTCTTATTTAATCAAACGTTTGATTAAAACACCTAGAAACCAAGCATATCAAGACCTCCAGCCATAAGAACGAAAAACTCCACCCTTTAGCACAGTAACGCGCCGGGGGTCTGACCCCCGGCGCGTTACTGGGTTAAAGCAGGCATAATTTGTAACTTCTCCCTTCGCTGTCCGTCTAAGTTAATAACAATTATTAGGAGGATATTATGAGGAGACATCATGTAGCAGCCGCTTTGCTTGGAGTCGCAATTACCATTTCGGGATGCGGGCCGACAGATAAAGACAATCATGGGTTCGACAAAGCAGCGGGAACACCGGTCGAGAATACTCTCCCTGCGAATGAATCTGGCTGGAAAACGATTGAGGTTGTCAACAACAGAGCCATCATTGCGAAATTGAAGCAGACTGCGAAAGAGACCCCGGAACGCAATAAAAAAATTGAAGAAACTAAGGAACGTCAGGATTTTAAAGACGGCTTATTCGGTAAACCGACTGAAGAACTAGCGGAAGCACTTACTATGCAAGCTATCGAGGGAACTATAGCTCCTCAGGCTTTGGAAAGACTCTATGGCGGATACAAAGCTCTAGAGGATAATATGGTGATTTTTCTAGAAAACAGCAATCAAAACGGTGAACGAATGGGCTTTTGGATTGGTGTTAAAAAGGCTGATGACCGCTTGACTAAGTTCCTTCAAGAAATGCAGACAAAAGTCGATGCCGGAGAAATTAAAGCAGAGTATATCCATATCTTCTATTCTCCTTACACAACAACGGAGAACTATGATTTAACCACTAAGGTATATGAGACTGTAAAAAGAATTCATAGATTATCAGGTTATACCAGCGGAAATCACTCTTCCCATGTAGATACCGTCACTGGAGAAGTCGTCATTGGCCACAACTTCCTTTCAGAAGAAGAGAAAAATCAAATCATAAAACAGTTACCGGAAAGAAAAGTCGTCTTTGAACAGAGAGGCCGAATGATTCCCAAAGAAGGAGAGCCTGACACTTTTTATCCTGAAAAGGAATTCACCGACCAGCCCTCCAAGGAAGGCGATTATATCATGCAACTATCCAAAGATGGTCTGCTTGCGGTAAGTGCACAGGGGCGTGTGTACAACAAAGCAACGGGAGAATTGCAATTTGGCGCTACCCACTTCTCTTTCCCTGAGGCCGCCAAAAAGTTGAAAATCGGGCAAAGGGTCGAAGTTGAAGCGGACGGACCGATCATGGAATCCTACCCAGGCCAGGGAGGCGCACTCTATGTCACAGTCCTGCCAGAATACAAGCCTGCCGGCGCGAATATGTCCGAATCCCAGGTAATCAGAAAAGCCATGACGGAGGCTAAAAAAACAAGCGGCGACGAATTACTCATTATCCGAGACATATCCTTTAACCCAGAAGCAAGCGCATGGACTGTAAATTTCCAGTATGGATTCCAGGGGCAGGAACTTGAAATCAATATAGCAGAGTGACAGGCACCATCCATAAAATGGATGGTGCCTGTCACTTTAAATCCACCTTTATACTTCCGATATAAATAGCATCCAAGTTTTCAACAAGAAGGGGCAGAGTATGAATAGGAAAAGGTTTCGTAGTTTAGTTGTTGTTCCGTTGGCTGCAGTAAGTCTCATGGTTACGTCGGTATCTCCTGCACTTGCGCTAGAGTCGCCACCGTATACGGTGATGCAGAAATCGGAAGTTGTCGTAGTTTACAAGAATTCAGCCGGGCGAGAAAAGGTTTTGAATCAGGCGATCGAAGTAAAGGATGAATTTACATCCTTGAGAGCCATTAATCTAGTACTATCCGATTCTGCAATTCATTTTTTAAAAAACGACCCGGATATCAGCTATATTGAGCACCAGGTCGATCAACAGGTAGAATTGCTGGGCACCCCTGGACAATGGAATGTAGAAGCAGTCAATGCCCCTAAGGCATGGGCACAAGGAATTACCGGCCTGGAAGTAAAAGTAGCGATCATTGATTCAGGTGTTGCCTATCATACCGAAATGCCGAATGTGGTACAGCGGATCAGCTTCGTGGAGGACGACCCAGCAACCCTGAAAGACGAGTCCTCCCCTTTTGACAATCATGGCCATGGCACACATGTTGCCGGAATTGTCGGAGCAAAAATCGGTGGACCGACTTCGATTGAAGGCAGAGAGTTTGTCGGAGTAGCTCCCAATGCGAGTCTGTACTCACTGAAAGTCATGGACGGTGACCAGGGAAGTATTTTGGACGTCATCGAAGCGATTGATTGGGCGATTGCTAATGATATGGATATTATAAATCTTTCCCTTGGCCTGTCGAGCCATGTTCAGTTACTGCAGGATGCAGTTGACAGAGCATATAACGCTGGGATTTTACTAGTTGGCGCTGCCGGCAATGATAATGTGGGCAGTCCGGTCAATTATCCCGCTAAATACGACTCTGTGATTGCCGTTTCTTCCGTTGACTCCCGAAAGATACTATCCAGCTTTTCCTCTACCGGTACCGAGGTCGAATTCACAGCGCCAGGCAGTGGAATAGCCAGCACATATGTTGATGGAGGCATTTCAACTTATGGAATGATGAGCGGAACGTCGCAGGCAGCTCCCCACATCGCAGGATTCCTGGCGCTATTGAAGCAAAAGAATCCCTCCAAATCGGCGAGCGAGCTTCGCGTCGAATTGCAAAAATATGCAGAGGATTTAGGTCCTGAGGGCCGTGATGAGTTTTATGGATACGGGTTCATCGACTACAATACTTTGGATGATATTCCACCAGGTGACGTAATAAACCTGCAAGCAGCCGCAACAACCACAGATTCTATTACAGTTTCATTCACGAAGCCGGCCGATGCTGATTTTGTAAAAACAAACCTTTACCTAGACGGTGTTCTTTCAGGTGAAATAGCTGCCGACTCATACACATTTACTGACTTGAGTCCTGACAAGGAATACAATATTAGTGCCAAAACCGTTGACGGACATGGCAATCTTTCCAAAGGTGCCAGCATATTGGTAAAAACAAAGGCTTTACCAGATACGACCCCACCCTCTGAAGTAACAGAAATGAGAGCAGAAAGTATTACAGAGACTTCTGCAATAATTTCGTGGACAAACCCTGTTGAGGATGATTTTTCCCAGGTGAATCTTTATTTTAACGATGAAAAAATAAAGACAGTGCTGAAGGACGAAACTCCTTCTTATACACTCACGGGCCTTACTCCTAATACAGCCTACTCTGTGCTTATCAGGACAATTGATCAGACAGGGAATGAATCACCCGGTAAAACTGTTGCTTTCACTACAGAGGCTAGTGTAGTCGAAGTTCCTGTTGAATCTCCGTCTCCTAGCGAACCAGGCGGGCAGGTTCCATCAGTGCCTGGCACACAAGAACAGCCAGTCAGCCCGTTACCTACTGCACCTGCACCGAGTCCGGTTGAGACTGCACCGACACCGGGTGATCATGGTGAATTATTGGTTACCAAAGAAAAGCTGGTTGAAACCAACGGTAAAATTGAGTTGACTTTACCATCAAACACAGGGAAAATCATTTTCTCTCCTGATGTTTGGAATGAGTTAAAAATAATGAAGAAAGACCTATACATGTCTCTTAATGGCTTATCTATTTTGATGCCGAAGGAAAATATTGCGGATTTGAGGCTTGAGCACCTTACCGAGATCTCTGTTAGCAAGGAAACATCGGCACCACCAAAAGGTGCCAGCCTATTAACTGACCTTGCAAAAATCGTTATGGTTGACCAGGTGACTAAAAGACAATTCAATACTTTTGTTAAGCCCATGACAATCGCATTGGATCTTCCAACTGTACCAAGTGCAGGCCTTGAAAAAGCAATGTTCGGTGCCAGAAAAGCAGGCAGCGAGTGGCAGTTTGCAGGCGGAAATATTGTCAGTGGAAAGTTAGTGCTGCAGACAAGGCAGTTAGCCTCTTTTGCTGTATTGGAGAATCATCGAACATTCCTGGATATTAAAAATCATTGGGCTAAACCCGAGATTGAACAGCTGGCATCACGGTTGATTATTCAGGGCAAAACGGCCGACCTGTTCTCTCCCAATGAGGAAGTCACCCGCGCTCAGTTTGTCGTGCTGCTCGCAAGAATGCTCAGCATCCCAACCAGAGAATACGCGGGGACGTTCAAGGACGTGCCTGAAAGCCAGACATGGGCTGCCGGATTTATCGAAGCTGCTCAGCGCCATGGAATTACATCCGGGCTTGGCGATGGCACATTCCAGCCGAACAGGGTCATCACCCGCCAAGAAATGGCAGCGATGATCGTGCGGGCACTGAGAGTCGAAAATCCGGCTGCCCTCCAGGAGAACTCAGCAACGACTAAACCATTTACAGACGACAAGCAGCTAAGCACCACTTTCAAACAAGAAATCTATCAAGCAACCAAAGCAGGACTCATAAAAGGCCTCCCAGACGGAAGCTTCAACCCGCTCGCCAAAGCAACAAGAGCCCAAACAAGCGTAGTCCTATACCGAGCACTACACTAAAGCATAAACGCGCCAGCGCGCCGGGGGTCAGACCCCCGGCGCGCTGGCGTGTTAGTTTGTTAAAGTCATAATTGCTTCACGTTTCTTTCACATTTTAGATTATTCAGCAGATTCTTTTTGCTTTAATGAATTGAAGTTTCTTTGAATCTATTGTAATATTGAGAGGAAAACTCGTTGCAAGCGTTTGCATTCATTGAAGCATAATTTTTTTGTTCACTTGTGCAAACGGTTTCACTAGTGGTAAAGTACTAGATTTTTATAATCTACTACTCTACTGAACAATTATTTAAATTAAGGAGGAAAAATGTAAATGAGAAAGAACACACAGCGTAATTTCTCGATCTTCATGACTGCGATCATGCTGCTGAGCCTGTGGCTGCCTTTTGTGCCTGCTCCTCAAGCATTTGCAGAAGGTTCTTCGACAACAGAAGACTCGGTGACAGCTGACGAACGGAAAGTTCGCTTCACGTATATTCGTGAAGATCAAACTTTCGGCGATTGGAACATTTGGGTCTGGAACACAGATGGTTCCGATGGCCAAATTGACTTTGCATCTAAAGAGGGCAGTAGGGCTGTAGCTGAAATCCCAATTGGCACAAATGCCACTCAAATGGGTTTTGTATTACGCAGCACCTATGATTGGAATACTGCCGAAAAAGAATTTGGAGACCGTTTTATCCCACTAAGCCAAAACGACTCCATCACAAAAGCCTTCATCACAAGCGGTGTAGAACAAATCCGCATCGTTCCTGATGGATCTGCCCCTAAAATTGACCAGGGAAATGCTACTTTCTTCTATCGCGACAAAGAGCTTTTTGCTAACGACGCAATGGACACGATCGAAAAGGTAGAATTGAAGTTTAATAACGAAACCATTCCAATGACGTATGAGTCTGAAAATGAGAGATTCGTAGCTGCTTACGATAACATCCCTAATGGCTCAACTCCTTATACTTATGCTGTAACCATGAAAGACGGTACTACAACCGAAGTTCAGGACCCATACAATCCGACTTCAGAAATCGTCTTCCAAAAGAGTGAACTGACGGTTTCAGGAACAGTCGCACCAGCTGCGATTGATTACAACCAGAACGCTGTATTATCCGTTGATGTACAAGGCCTGACAGAAGGTCTGTCAATCAGCAAAATCACAGCTGACGTTTCGGCACTTGGCGGATCGAATCAGCTTGAAATCGACCCTTCCTTAAAAGAAATCACCATTGCAGTGGATGACAATGTAACTGCGGGATCAAAAGAAATTCCACTTACTGTTGTTGACTCTTTCGGAAACTACTACAACGGTTCAACTACTGTAGAAGTCAAAACAAGACAAGCTGTCGGCGAAAATGATTTCGACTGGGATGAGTCAATCATTTACTTCATGCTGACTGACCGTTTCTTTGACGGTGATACAACAAATAATGATCCTTACAACCAGAACTACGATGCTAAAAATGACCGCGGTACTTACCAGGGCGGTGACTTCAAAGGGATCACACAAAAATTAGATTACCTTGATGAACTAGGCGTAAACACAATTTGGATCAGCCCAATTGTTGAAAACATCAAGCACGATGTTCGCTACGACAATGCGGAAGGCCACTCTTACTATGCTTATCACGGATATTGGGCTAGTAATTTTGGGCAATTGAACCCTCATTTCGGCTCAATGCAGGACTTCCATAACCTGATTGACGCAGCACACGAGCGCGGCATCAAAATCATGGTCGATGTGGTATTGAACCACACAGGTTATGGCCTGAAAGATATTGATGGCCAGGTTACAAACCCTCCTGCCGGCTACCCAACGGATGCTGAGCGCAGCGCATTCAGCAGCCTACTTCGTCAGGGCAGCAATGTCGGATCCGATGAGGTTCGCGGTGAACTGGCAGGCCTTCCAGATTTCAAAACGGAAGACCCTGCAGTACGTAACGCAATCATCCAATGGCAGACTGACTGGATCGACAAAGCTACAACTTCAAAAGGCAACACAATCGACTACTTCCGTGTAGACACTGTAAAGCACGTTGAAGACACAACTTGGATGGCGTTCAAGAACGCAATTACTGAAAAAATGCCGGAACACAAGATGATCGGCGAAACTTGGGGAGCAAGTGCAGGAAATGACTCTGGATACCTTGAATCAGGAATGATGGACTCCCTTCTCGACTTTGATTTTAAAAATATCGCGAAGAACTTCGCAAATGGCCAGCTAAAAGCAGCCAACGATGCCCTGATTTCCCGTAACGGAAAAATCGACAACAGTGCTACACTTGGCCAGTTCCTTGGCAGCCATGATGAAGATGGATTCCTTCATGCTGTCGGCAATGACGTTGGCAAGCTTAAAATTGCTGCTTCCCTGCAAGCAACAGCAAAAGGCCAGCCGGTCATTTACTACGGTGAAGAACTTGGACAAACTGGAGCAAATAACTATCCGCAGTACGACAACCGTTATGACCTCGCCTGGGATCAGGTTGAAGGCAACAATGTCCTTTCACACTATAAAAAAATCCTGAACTTCCGCAGCGATAACTCCGAAGTTTTCGCTAAAGGTGAACGTAAGTCAATCGGCGGTACAGACGCTGACAAGTTCATGGTTTTTGCTAGAACGTATGGAAATGAAGCTGCATATGTTGGCTTGAACGTTGCTGACACAGCAAAAGAAGTGAAATTGACAGTTGATGCCGGAGCGGTCGTTACAGACCACTATTCAGGCCAAACTTTCACTGCTTCAGAAACAGGAGAAGTTGTTTTAACAATCCCTGCAAAAGCTGATGGCGGTACTGTTTTACTGACAGCTGAAGGCGGTGCCATTACGGCTGCTGCAACTGCTGGTACTGGGGATGGCGGCGGAGATGGAACAGTTGAACCAATCCCTGCGAACCATGTACGGATCCACTACAAGCGTGACGACAATAACTATGAAAACTTTGGTGCATGGCTGTGGAACGATGTAGCTTCCCCTTCTGCCAACTGGCCGACAGGCGCTACAATGTTCGAAAAGACAGACAGCTATGGAGCATATATCGATGTAGAGCTTAAAGAAGGCGCAAAGAACATCGGCTTCCTCGTAATGGATATTACGAAAGGTGATGCTGGTAAAGACGGCGGAGACAAGGGCTTTACAATCACATCGCCGGAAATCAATGAGATTTTTATCAAACAGGGTGATGACAAGGTTTACAAATACGAACCAGTTGACCTTCCAGCCAACACAGTCCGCGTTCACTATGTACGTGATAACGCTGACTACGAAGACTTTGGGCTTTGGTTCTGGGGTGATGTTACATCCCCTCCTTCAAACTGGACAGCAGACGCTCCAAGCTTCGAAAATACAGACCGTTATGGTGCGTATGTCGATATCCAGCTGAAAGAAAGCGCAAAAGAAATTGGGATGATAACCCTAAACAAGGCAACGCAAGAAAAGGATGGCGGGGACAAAAAGTTCAACCTCCTGGACAAATACAATCACGTATGGGTAAAACAAGGTGATGACAATGTCTACGTTTCTCCATACTGGGAGCAGGCTACAGGTCTTGTATCTGCAGAAGTTCTCAATGAAAAAACAATTCTATTAGGCTTCACGCTAACAGATGGCCTGACACCAGAGGCATTAGCAGAAGCTCTTGCAATCACAGATGCAGACGGTGCTGAAGTGACAATCGACAGCGTCGAAATCACAGGCACAACTTCTGTAAAAATTACAGCACAATTTGCTCTAGATAAACTTCCATTATCCGTAACATATGCAGGCAGAACGGTTTCAGCTGCTTCTGGCTGGAGAATGCTTGATGATATGTATGCTTATGAAGGAAATGACCTTGGTGCGACCTACAACAACGGCGGAGCAACATTGAAGCTATGGGCTCCAAAAGCAAGCAAGGTTGTGGCAAACTTCTTCAACAAAGATAACGCAGCTGAAAACATTGGCAGCATCGAGTTGACGAAGGGTGACAAAGGAGTCTGGTCTGCAGACGTAGCTCCTGGAGACCTAAACGTCACTGATCTTGAGGGTTATTTTTACCAGTATGATGTAACAAATGACGGCGTGACTCGTCAGGTACTTGACCCTTATGCAAAATCAATGGCAGCCTTCACAGTGAATACGGAAGGCGAAGCTGGTCCAGACGGAGACACTGTTGGAAAGGCAGCGATCGTTGACCTTAGCGATACAGATCCTGAAGGATTCAGCCACGCGAAGATCGATGGCTATGAAAAGCGCGAAGATGCAGTCATCTACGAGGTTCATGTACGTGACTTTACTTCAGATCCTTCAATCGAAGGTGATCTCAATGCAAGATGGGGTTCATACAAAGCATTCGAAGACAAGCTGGAATACATCAAGTCTCTTGGCGTAACACATGTCCAACTGCTTCCTGTAATGGCCTGGTATTATGGCGACGAAACAAAGATGGGGCAAAGAGAGCTTAATTACTCAGCTGGCGGAAACGAGTACAACTGGGGCTATGACCCGCACAGCTACTTCTCGCCGGATGGAGCTTACTCACTTGACCCGACAAATCCTGAACAGTGCGTAAAAGAACTTAAAGAAATGATCGATGCAATCCATGATGCTGGAATGGGTGTTGTCCTTGACGTTGTTTACACTCATATGGCAAAAGCCAGCCAGCTGAATGATATCGTTCCTGATTACTATGCGTTCCAGGACGCTCAAGGCAACTTCCTTGGCGGCTTTGGAAACAACCTGGCAACAAGCCATACAATGGCTGAAAAGCTAATGGTAGATTCAGTGAAATACTGGTTCGAAGAGTACAAGATTGACGGTATGCGCTTCGATATGATGGGTGACGCAACCTATCCATCCGTTCAAAACGCATATGACGCAGCAGCTGCTGTGAATCCTGATGCTTTATTCATCGGCGAGGGTTGGAGAACATTCGCAGGCCATATCGCTGAGCCAGAACTGGCTGGCATGGGTGCAGACCAGGATTGGATGGACAAGACAGATGACGTTGGCGTATTCTCTGACGAAATCCGCAACGAATTGAAATCAGGCTTCGGTTCTGAAGGTGAACCTCGTTTCATCACAGGCGGAGCAAGAGACATCAACACAATCTTCAACAACATCAAAGGTCAGCCAGGCAATACTGCTGACGACGATCCAGGCGATATGGTCCAGTACATCGCAGCGCACGATAACCTGCCGCTTCACGATGTCATTGCACAATCCATCAAGAAGGATCCAGCAGTACCAGAAAATGAGTTGGAAATCCATAAGCGTATCCGCATAGGAAACTCGATTATTTTAACATCACAGGGAACCGCATTCCTCCACGCAGGCCAGGAATATGGCAGAACGAAGCAGTGGAAAGGCGAAGGCGTTCCTGAACAGAAGTACCACGAACTGAAGGATGCACAAGGAAAGTCATTCGGATACTTTATCCACGACTCTTATGATTCTTCCGACGCAATCAACATGTTCGATTGGCAAAAAGCAACAAACAAAGAAGAATACGCAGTGAACACAACAACACAAGCCTTCACTAAAGGTTTGATTGAGTTAAGAAAGTCAACGAACGCTTTCCGCCTCGGCGAAATGGAATTGGTTGACCAAAACGTAACATTGCTTGATATCCCTGAAATCCAGGATACAGACCTTGTCATCGCATACGAAAACGTATCGACTGACAACACTGGCAACTACTATGTGTTCGTGAACGCTGATACACAGGAGCGCACACTGACGCTTGGCGATTACAACTTCACAGGCGGCAAGGTGCTTGTCGACAGCGATGAAGCTGGTGTGAAACCTGTATCAGAAAAATCCGGCTTCAGCTTATCAAGAGATAAATTAACAATGGATCCATTAACGACAATTGTAATCAAGCTTGACCGTAAAGCAACAGAATCTCCTGCTGACAACGGCGGGACAAACCCGAACCCTCCTGCCCCACCAGCAGCTCAGAAGCCTCACACAATCGAGCTTCCTGCAGGTGCAGCAGAAGTCGTGAAGGAAAAGAACCCTTCAGGCATGATTGAAGTCATCACGAAGGTAGCGGCAAACAAAGTAGCTGAAATCGTCAATGCGATTACTGCTGATAAGACAAACGTAGCTGTTAAGCTTGAAAAGCCGGCAGCTGGCGAAAAAGTAAAAGCACAGCTTCCTGCAAACCTATTTACTGAAGCAGCGAAGAAAAACAAGCAGGCAACAGTTGAAATTGTTACAGAAGATGCTAGCTACACTCTTCCTGTTTCAGAAGTGAATGTTGCAGATCTTGCTAAAAAGCTTGGTGTGTCTGCAAGCGACGTTCAGATTACGGTTTCCGTGAACGTGGTGAAGCCAGACGCTAAAAACAAGCTGAACATTAAATCTGCGATCATCGACTTCACCGTTGAAGCAGCAGCCGGAAGCAAGAAAGAAGAAATCAAGGAATTCAGCACCTATGTAGAGCGCGAAATCCTTGGCAGCACCAACTTCAACGCTTCCAAAGCAGTTGCTGTAAAACTGAACGAAGATGGTACGTTCAGTGCAGTTCCTACATTATTCGATGGCAAGAAGGCAACGATTAAGTCCTTGACTAACTCAACCTATACAATTGTTGAAAATGATGTGACTTTCACTGATGTCAATAATGGCAAGGACTGGGCTGAACAGTACATCGAAGCTCTTGCATCCAAGTACATCATCAAGGGTAAGGGCGACGGAACATTCGGCAGCACACAGCAGCTGACTCGCGCAGAATTCACAGCATTGCTGGTACGTGCTCTTGGACTGCCTGGCGAGAAATACGACGGCCGTTATAAGGACGTAAAAGGCAATGAGTGGTTCAACGACAACAACGCATTAATGGCAGCAATCGAATACGGAATCATCCAGGGCAAAGGCAACGGAACATTCGCTCCTGGCGAAAAGATTACCCGTACAGAAGCAGCCGCAATGATCGGTCGCGCGATGAAACTCGACTTTATCAACTACGACCTATCTGGATTGGATAAAACGAAGACACTTAAAAACTTCACAGACGCAGGATCAATCGGCAACTGGGCCAAAGCAGACGTAGAAGCAGTGTACCAGGCAGGAATCATGAACGGAAAAGCAAAAGACAAGTTCGGACCTGCAGGCAACACACAGCGTAACGAAATGGCCAAAATCCTTGCAAACTTCCTCGAAAAAGCGAAGTTGATGAGTTATTAAAAACAAAGTGCCTGGCACCTCCCTTTAATTGGGAGGTGCCAGGCACTTTTTCATATCAACACGAGCTTTCTACTCTTCTTGTTCCGGTACATATTTTGGTCTGCCTCGTTAAAAAGCTTATCCATTTTATATAAAGAGTGGTCACAATAAGCATAACCAACTGAAAGGCTGACAGATAATCCAATCGTCTCAATCGTATGACTATTCACCTGATCAGCGATTTCTTTGACCATTCTGTCTACATGATCCCGACTGAAACCAGCAGCTAATAGAGCAAACTCATCTCCCCCCATTCTGGAAACCACAAGTTGGTCAGAAGCAAAACCATTCAAGATGCTGGCAGCAGCCTTGATTAACAGATCCCCTGCCTTATGGCCAAAATGGTCATTCACATGTTTCAAATCATCCAGGTCGCACATAATGACCGCAGCCGATGAATCTTCTTCGGAATCATATTTTTCAAGCATCTTCTCAAAATAACCCCTATTATACACACCTGTCAGATCATCATGATTGATTCGATACTCCAGTTCCTCCTGAAGCTTGATTTTCTCTGAAATATTTCGAAGTATACCCTGCAACGCGACTATTTCTCCATCCTTATATACAGGAGTCGTATATTCTTCATACCAGGTATAGCCGCCTTTCCGGTCATTGATCCTGTAAATGATCGGCTGATTGTAATCTATCTCGCCCCTGATTTTCTTCCATAGCATTTCTAAATCGTCAGGATGTACGAGATAAAAGAACTTTGAAGGATCCACAAAGGCCTCTTTCGCCATTTCCTCTCCGAAAAAATGCTCCAAAGGCGGCATGACATAACGAAACTGGAACCCAGGTTTCTTTTCAAAATAATAAATAATATCCTTCCTACTCGCTACCAAACCAGTAAAACGCTGATCCTCCTCAAGCTGTTCCCTTTGAACCCTTCTCTTCTCAAAAAAATAAAACACCCCAAAACCAGCAGCCCCCGCCAACAAACCAAACAAAAACATCATCAGCTTCACTATTTTCATTCCTTCCAGGTGACAGGCACCATCCATTTTATGGATGGTGCCTGTCACCTAATTCAAATTCAACTCTTCCTTTACATAGGCTACTGGCTTGAGGTTTTGATCATAGATAACAAGGGTAATATAGAACTTGCCGTCTTTATTGGTTTCTTTGAAGTTGGCTATGGCAACTGCCGATAAACCGAAGCTGTCACTAATTTTAAAGATGCGGTCTCCTTTGGCGGAAATGGCATCATTGTATGTGAAGTCTGAGTAACTGCCGTGCAGTGAGTAATAGGATCCAAGTGTCTGATAGTTTGCAGGGATATTCGTGGAGATGAAATAAATCCCTCTGCTATTATCCACTTTAAAAATGCCATTGCCATCGATTTTATCTGCTGATGTTTGGGTGATGATTGCAGGTTTGAGTGTAATCACATTTTCCTGGTAGGCCAACGGCTTTTTATCCTTGTCATAGAAAATGACCGTGACATATCGTTTTGGATCAGAAATTTCTTCACTAGAAATGTGGTTAATAATGGCTGAATTTCTTCCGATTGTCTCGATCCTCCCAGGCTTTTCAATCATTTCTGCGAGGTTAATCGGTTTTTCTGACACCTTCCATGCCAAGAACTCCATCCCCGGCTGAACGTAGTCTTTAATTTGACTGTACACTCCGCCTTTCCCGCCGAGAGCAATATGCGCTTGATTTGTCGTCCAATAATATGGGTTTTCCGTATCCAGCCCTACCAAATCCAATTTTGGAAGACTGACCGTCTCTTGACCATCAGATGGTGTCTTAAATCGGTCATCTATTGCCCTGGCTAAAAAAACCGAGAACTCCACTCTCGTTAACGGTTTATTCGGTCTGAAAGTTTTATCAGCAAAACCAATCGTGATATTGTTAGCGGCAAGCAAGTTGATATCATCATAGGCAAAATGCGTTTTGCCCACATCTTTGAATTGACCTTTATAAGCCCCTTCCAGCTTGTATGCCTTCGCTACAATAGAGGCCATTTCACCGCGCGTCAAAGCCTTGGAAGGCAGCAGCTTGCCTTCTGTAATGACTTCCGTCAAAATACCTTCACCAATCAGAACTTTTACCGGCATATAATATGGACTTGTTTTACCGACATCCTTCAACCCAGGATCCTTATACTTGGAACCATCCAGCTTAAAGGCCCTTGCAATCATGATGACAGCCTGCCCTCGGGTAATGTTTTCCCCCGGACGGAACGTTTGGTCCTTATAACCGCCAATCACACCCTTTTCAACCAAAAAACTGATTTCCTCCGACGCCCAATAGGAACTATTCACATCTACAAATTTAGTTTTAGCAAACCCAGGACCAGCAGTAACAAAACTTATTAGCACTACCATCAAAACCATCGAAACTATGAATCTCATTTCCCCTCTCATTATCACAGAACCTCCTACTTTTTTCCTATATACATTTTACCAGATTATTCTAAAAGCCAATATAGAAAAAGTGACAGGCACCTCCCTTTTATTGGGAGGTGCCTGTCACTAAATACCTTGAGGACTGGATATTCACCGTCAAAGAAAATCCGTCACAATCCTTTGCAAAGTTATTCCCTCTCTTTTTAAACCCTTGGCTTTGAATAGAGGGGCAATACTATCCTTAATGATTTCTTTTAACATATCCTGCAATGGTCATTAACTGTGCACTCCAATTTATACATTTTTCTTCATACTTTTAGCTATCAGCCAGATAGTGAATGCACCTACTAAAATTATCACCCCAGCAGTAAGTACTGTTTCAATTTTAAAAATAAAATGATGGAGCCTCATATTTATTCTCCTTCAATATTTATCTTCGACCAGTCAAACAAGCTTCCGGGATCATCCTTCCGTTCAGGAGCATATTCATCATGCCCAATAATATGCTCTCTATTCCGCCCAATCTTTTTATTCCTGCCCAGGATGTCTTCAAGCAGCCGGTTCAGTGATTGATATTGGGCATCTGTGTAACCAATATGCTCTTGAGGGATTTTTTTATAGGCTTCTCCGGAGAGGATTGTTCCCATTTCCGCTTCAGTCCCAATCGCCATAAGCTCAATCCCGATGGAATAGTCATTCAAATCATCTTTATATTCAGGATACCCTGGCAGCTCGCCTTTGCCGGCATGCCGGGCAGCCCTGGTTTCCGGCAACAAATAATAGATTTTCCCTTCGCGATCAATCATATAGTGAGGAGAAACATCATAATTCACAAAAATCTCCCGGATATCCTCATATATATATGGATTTTCAGGATTCATTGCCGCATTGCTGATAAAATGGAGCACAACATGGGTTTGAATATTACTCCTCGGCACATAATTAAGCCTTGGCATAAAATCCTTGATGACAGGGATTTGAATTTCTGTGTAAACATCCCTGCTCTTCTTCGTCTCAGCTTTGGCCACAACCTCCTCATGAACTTGACCAGAACAACCACCCATTATCAGCAAAAAAACCAGAAGCACCAGCAGAACTCTCCCATTCATCCCTGCATTCTCCCTTTAGGTGACAGGCACCATCCATAAATTGGATGGTGCCTGTCACCGATTTTATACCTCTTGAAGTTCATTCATTGAAAACTGTTCCTCAATCTCTTCCACTTCAACTTCGATGGTTCGGTCACAAAGGTAAACTAAGACACTCTCAATTCCAAGGTACTCTTTAGCAAGATACATAAAGCGCAGTTGGGATTCTCTTAGATGGTCTCTTTCCTTTTTTACTTCAGCAAAAAAGATAGAATCCAAGTTGTAGACGAACAGATCCGGGTTTTCAATTAGAACATTTCCTTCGATCAGCCGGGCCGCTTCCTGCTTAAATGCTGAGATTCTTTCTTGACCTATAAGGGTCGCAATCATTCGGTTATAGGGGTCAAACATCGATTTCTGCGAAAGGAAATTGAACTCATCTGTAAAAACATGATACCCATGACTGCGGAAATACTGCTCGGCATGCCATTCGCCAAAACCGTACCCATTGCTGATCCCTGGCCCTTTACGGCCAAGCAGAAAAGCAGGAACAATTCCAGGATCCCGTCGTTTCCACTTATGCAACAAATTCGGATCATAAGGAATGGTTATTTTACTGATGTTTAATGAGTGCATATAAACCCCTACCTTCATCATCTAGTGACATTATTCTCTTGTTTAAGGAGCAGACACAGCGCAAGAGCGCCTACAATATAATATTTTCAATCTTAAAATAAATTAGTTATTTTTACTTATTTTAACATAAGCTAAAAATTGTTGTCTGTCTCTTTTTATCTATCAGTCTATTTTTTTATATCTGCCATGCATTTCAGCTATTTATTCCATTGCTTAACTGCCTAATTAGTCCCAAAGCCACGGGATTTCCCCTCCTATTTCCTTTATACTTTTCATAGAAAAACTTCTGAGGTGAAAACTTGAAAAATACGATAATTTCTTTTGTTTCTGCTGCTATGTTATTGGGGGTTTTTGGGGGCACACCAGCAGCTGCTAATGCGTTTACCGATATTGATTCATCACCGATGAAGCCGCATATTGAACGGCTTGCACAGGAAAGGATCATAACTGGCTACTCGGATGGAACGTTCAGGCCAAAGGAGAAGGTAACAAGGGCTCAATACGCGAAAATGCTTGCGCTTGCGATGGGACTGTCTCCGGATGCGAATGCTGCCAGACAGTTTACCGACCTGGCTGACTGGTCAAGGCCATATGTCGGGGCGTTGGTGAAAGCCGGAATCTCCCATGGCAAATCCAAGACGTCTTTTGGCGGAAATGACTTTATTACTAGACAGGAAATGGCCGTAATGTTCGTCCGCGCCATGGGTCTTGAAGAGTTTGTTTACATGCTAGACTACAATCATCCATTTGCCGACTCCAGCAAGATTTCAAGCTGGGCCAAACCACATGTGTTCTTCCTGAAGGACATTGGTTTTGCGGATGGAAATGGCAAACTCTATTTCCCACAGGATGCGACCACACGTGAAGCATTCGCCAAGCTGACCTATCGCTTTACAATCGAAGAACATAAATACTTCGAATTAGCGTTGAACCGCATTGCTTTAGAAGTTTATGAAAATATTGAAAAAGTGGTCTATCTGGGCGACAACCAGATGAAGGTCACCTATACCGATGGTACAGTGGAAGACGATCAAGTTGAGATATTCCTTGACGAACTGTGGTGGAACTACCATTACTATTCTCTCGATGAGATGGACGGATACGACTGGGCAGCGATGAACAGTACCGAAAAAAAGGAACTAATCATGTTCATCCTGGACTATTGGGACACAGACTACGATATCTATGTTCTCACAAGGACAAAGGAAGATGCCTATAGAGTCCTGTTAGAAAGAGTGAATCTTGTATTCCTGCACGAACATCAACAATACCAGAACTTCATGCGTGAATTCATCTGGGCAGCCGTTGATACACGCACGATTGACACTGTCGATGAAGAATAAGAAAGCAGGCTCACCAGGTCCAAATACACGGATCTGAGTGAGTCTGCTTTTTCTATTTACCTGGAAGGTTTTTTACCTTTAACTGGAAGGTGCCTGTCACCTCCCTGTATCTGGCAAGTGCCTGTCACTCTAAACACTCAGCAGCTCGGTGTGCTTCATCATGGAATCCTAGCTTTTTCATTTCACTGATCACTAATTCTTGTAGTTCTATGTCATCCTGGATTTGATTCGTAAATTGAGCGTCTCTGATAAATGCAAGTTTACTTTCTGTTGTTGCCTGGTCAAAAAATACTGAGACATCCTTTGAATTCCCCTTTTCAGGGTGAAAGTTCCCATGTTCGCCACTGTCAGGGCTTAAAGGGACAACCCCTATTCCATCCCGTGTGGTTAATACTGTTTGCTTCTTCCTGTCATCTGCAACAGTGTTCTCAATATATTCGTAAATATTATCGATGAGCTGGCATTCCAATGCTGACTGCAACTTCTCAACAACAAAGTCTGCTCTCTCAAAAAATTTAGGGTTATCCTTTTCTTCTTTTTCTAAATCAAGTTTTAATTTTTTGTATTGCTCCTCGTCCTCGCTGCTTAACTGAACAAAATTCGAAATCGTTACTGCACTTTTCATCGTGTACAACAAATTTAAAAATTCCTGTAAATTCCGCGCAACTATTTTTATATGACAGCCAAAATCCATCGGGCTCACACAAACAATGAAAGCATTGTCTAAATCCGTAACCATCCCAAAGTCAGTCAAAAAGCCAAAATGGATACCATCAGATCCAGTATCAGCAAAGGTTATGACATCAAACGGCGTCACATTGTAAGCAAAGAAGTCAGACCTAAGTACTAAACTTAACTCCCGGTCGAGAGAATAGCCATGGCTTTCTAGTTCTTTTTCCAACACTAGCAACTTTTCAAATGCAGCTGGCATTTGCTTGTATTTTCCCAGGTAACTCATATAGACCTCCTGATAATTGCTTTTTATTTTATATCGGAAATTTCCATTAAAATTACAGCCAAATCCTCCGGTCAAACCGCTCCAAATACTACCAAATATTAAAGATTGCTAATCTGCAATCCAGCAAAGTAATATCATCTTAATACAACTGAAATTTTTTAATAGGACGGATGCAAATTTGGCTAACTTTTTGGTTCTGTTTTTGTTTTATTATCCACTTGTTATGGGAATTGTTTGGATTACGGGAAGTCTAATTTATTTTGTAAAAAAAGAAAAGCAGGATCGCTACCTTGAACATAGAACGGACGATTTCCCCTTCGTTTCCCTGCTGATTCCCGCCTACAACGAGGAACAGACAATTGAGGAAACAGTGGAGTACGCATCAAATCTCAACTATCCCGATTATGAAGTGATTGTCATCAATGATGGCAGCAAGGATCGGACCCTTGAGATCCTGAAATCACTATTGGGCCTAAACCCTAAGTTGCGTGTCGTCAACGTCACAAATAACAAAGGCAAAGCGAATGCCCTGAAACAGGGTGTGCTGGCATCGAAGGGTGAACTCATCGCGACAATTGACAGTGACGCCATTCTTGACAAGGATGCACTCCACCATATCGTCCCTCATTTCATCACGCCTAATAATGGGGAAAGAGTAGGAGCGGTTACCGGCAATCCAAGGATCCGCAACCGGACAAGCCTGCTTGCGAAAATCCAGCTCGTGGAATACGCCAGCATCATCGGTCTGATAAAAAGGACGCAAAGAGTGCTCGGGAAAGTGATGACGGTTTCCGGAGTGTTTGTCGTTTTCCGTAAAAAAGCCCTCCTGGACGCGGGGATGTGGGATACTGACCTGATCACTGACGATATCGGGATTACATGGAAGCTGCAAAGGAGATTCTGGGATGTCCGCTATGAACCGAAAGCATTATGCTGGATGCTCGTCCCTGAAACATTGAGGGGAATCTGGAAGCAGCGTCTGAGGTGGACCCAGGGCGGCATCGAAGTCACCCTGCGCCATATGGATATCTTTCTCGACTGGCGGCAGCGGAGGTTGTACCCTGTCTATCTCGAACAGGTTCTCAGCGTCCTTTGGTCAATCACCTGGTTTGTCTCGCTGCTCATTATGCTGTACAAATACTTTTTCCATCAGGAATTCATCTTGCCGACTTTGTGGATTGGAAACTATCTATCTATCATTTGTCTGCTGCAATTCCTCGTTGCCCTCTACATAGAGAGGAAGTATGAAAAAGGAATCCTGAAATACATGCTCTGGGGAATCTGGTACCCAATCCTTTACTGGCATATCAATGCCCTGCTTGTGATCAGAGCGCTCCCAAGAGGGCTAAAGATCCTCAAGAAAAACAAAAACCAATTCGCCACATGGGAAAGTCCTGACCGTGGACTCCATCTATAAGGAGAACATATGATTATTAACAACAAGCAGTCAAGACCGCGAAAAATCATCGACCTGCTTTTCACCTTGTTCGGCTGGGCATTTCTCGCATTGTTCCTGTATAACATTATTACTTATTTCGAAGGTACCCTGGATTTCACTTTTCTTGAACTGAATTTAGCCAATGCGAATTCAATCATGCTGATCACCATCCTTGTGGTAATCATAAGTGCCGCTTTCCTCAGCTGGTGGAGTTCATATAACAGGTGCAAATACGGGGCGCTCAAAAGGAGGACCTTCCCACCACAGGCGTGTGGGAAAGAAATGGCTGAGTATTTTCAGGTGACCGAGGATGAACATATGAACATTCGAGAAAGTAATTATATTGATAGAAAGTGACAGGCACCATCCATAATTGGATGGTGCCTGTCACTCAAAAAATAGATTCTCTCTTGGATAAAAATTTGCTAATATAGGGATTAGTGTGAAATTTTCTAATTCTGGAAGGGAAAAAGATATGAGATCGAATAAGAGTAAGAAAAAGCCTGCATGGCTTAAGGTTATAGGAATAACTATTCTTGTCCTCTTTGTTGCTGTGGGAGGTTATGCGTTTTATGTTTATAACTCATTGACTAACGCGGTTAATACGATGCATCAGCCGATTGAGCGGGATAAGTCGGAGAAGCGGTCGGAACCGATAACTCTCGATAAAAAAGAGCCCTTTTCTGTGCTAATGATGGGTGTGGATGAGCGTGAAGGTGATCGTGGACGTTCCGATACACTAATCGTCCTAACTGTGAATCCTCAAACAAAAACAACCAAGATGCTTAGTATTCCCCGTGATACTAGAACCGAGATTATAGGCAAAGGTTTTGACGATAAAATCAACCATGCTTATGCTTTTGGCGGAGTCGAAATGTCAATGGATACAGTCGAAAACTTCCTTGATATACCGATTGATTATTATATGCAAATCAATATGGAAGGCTTTCAGGATATTGTCGATGCTGTAGGCGGAGTAACTGTGAACAATGATCTTGATTTCAACTATGGAGGGGAACACTTTCCAAAAGGTGAAATCACGTTAAATGGTGAAAAAGCCCTGAAATACTCCCGGATGCGATATGAGGATCCACGCGGAGATTTTGGGCGTCAATCTCGCCAGCGCCAAATTATCCAGGGTGTAATCAGTAAAGGCGCAAGTTTCTCAACACTGACAAAATTTGATGAAATTTTTGAAGCATTAGGAAAAAACATCAAAACCAACATGAAGTTTGATGAAATGGTAGATATTCAATCGAATTATAAGGATGCAGGAAAAAGCATACAACAGATGGAAGCAACTGGTAACGGCACGAAAATCGATGGTGTTTATTACTACATCGTATCTGAGGAAGAAAAGCAAAAATTACAGCAAGCGTTAAAAGAACACCTGGAAATGGAATAACACACAAAGCTAAAAGGGTGCCATTTTCTGTAAATAAAAGGGTATCTATTACCTATAGTACTATTATTCAAAAAATTTATATAATAAAAAAGAGCAAAATTACTGAAAAGTAATGACGCAAAGCTATAGGGGCCTCTGTCACAGACAAAGCCTGCCAGCTGCCATCAAAATAGATAAAGGAGATCATTTGATGTCAACAGAATATCAATGGCTTACGCCTGAAGCCAAGCAAAAAAAGAAAAGAAGGAAACAGACTATCATGTATGGTGCTTTAATCCTTCTTTCCGTTTTGTTAAGCGCTATCGTTACCATAGCTGCTAACCAAATGTAAATACATTTATTGAGTACCTGACTGATGCCAGGTACTTTTTCATTATTAATCAAACCTCCTGAAGCCTTTTCAATGCGAGCTCCCTCAACTTAGCTTCGTATTTTCTTCATCCATGTCTAATGATTCAAACATAAAAAGCCGGCCACAGGATAACACCTATGTCCGACCTTTAACTCTATAATTCTCATTTGCTGCTAATACCCCGTCTCTACCATTCTGACAAAGTCCTCTAAAGTATGTTCTTGCAGGATCATAATCCGAGGCAGTTCATATCGGTCACTTTGATCTGTGCTGATTCCGCCGCCCACTTTGAATGCGCCTTTAAACCCTAATTCCTCTAAAACGGAGGTTGTATCGGCATTATAGCTTCCATATGGATAGGCGAAGGTATTCGTTGTTCTTCCTGTTAACTCTTTAAGGGCTTTTGTTGCTTCATTGATTTCTGTGTATTGCTGCTCCCTGGTTAGATCGGCAAGAGCTGGGTGTGTTACTGAATGATTTTGGATATCTATCCCGTTCTCCATTACGGTTAGAAGTTCATCTGAAGTCATATTCCAGCTTCCATTCACCCAATTGGACACCGTGAATTGAGTCGCCTTCATCCCATATTTCTGCAGTAATGGATAGACATACGGATAAAAATCATTTGAATTATCGTCAAATGTCAGGAGGATTGGCTTCTTTGGCATGGCCGCTTTCTTATCAAGGATGTTAAAATATTGCTTCATTGTTAAAGTGCGGTAGCCATTTTCATGAAGATAAGCCATATGTTTTTCGAATTCTTCTAGACTGAATTGATAGGGATTATTCGGGTCTGGATCAGGTTTCACGACATGATAAAGCAGGACAGGAATTTCAACCTGTTCAGTTTGTGTAGCGCTGGCTGGCAGCTGGTATTGAGTACTCGCAATTAGTAATAGGATCAAAGCCATAAACAGTCCTTTAAATTTTTTCATCCGCACCGTTCCCTCCTATTTTTAGCTGCATCCACTTTGTTGTTATAAACAACAAAGTGGATGCAGGAATTCCCAAGGACATCATAAAATGCAACTATTAATCTAAATTTCTAGTCAATAATAGCCCAATAAGCCGGCTTGGCATTGTATTCATTATCAAAGACAAACGGCGCGTCAACTCCCACTCCGTCATTGTACTGTTCTGCGCGGTCATTCAGCCAAGTATGATTATCAGCAACACCCCAGAATGTCACACTGCTGATCTTGTCTCCTAGTTTCTCATAGAGCTGGAAAAGCTGATCATAGCGGACTGCCTGGCGCTCGAATTCGCTTGCAGGGATTTCATCATAAGCTGGATAAGCAGGTCTTGGAGGCCATCCATAAAGGCTTACATCGAGTTCTGTAATTTGGTTATCAAGGCCTAACCCGGCAAACAAGTTAATGGAATCCTCTATTTCCTGAAGAGATGGCCAGCCGATTTGGATATGTGCCTGATGCCCAACTCCATCGATCGGAACACCAGCTTCAACCAATTCCTTCACCAGGTTGTACAAGTGGGTTCTCTTCGGTTCTACCTCAGTGTTGTAGTCATTGATGTAAAGCTTAGCGTCCTTTGCGGCAAAGCGGTTCGCTGTTTCAAAAGCAACCTTGATATACTCATTACCTGTAATTTGATACCATGGAGATTCGCGTAAGCCCTCTTCGTTAGGCGCATACTCATCAATTACTTCATTGACAACATCCCAAGAGCTGATGTCATTTTTATATCGCTTGACGATCGTTTTAATATGAGTCTCCAATCGTTTTAGCAACAGCTTTTTATTCTTTTCACGCTGCTTAGGATCTGTTTCATCGACCATCTTATTTCCTTCCTCATCCAGGAAGAACCATTCAGGGACCTGACTGTGCCAGATCAGCGTATGAAAACGCAGCTCCATGTCATTCTCTTTCGCAAACTTGACGATTTTATCTGCTTCCTCGAAGGTGAACTTCCCTTCTTCAGGCTGGATATTAATCGGTTTCATGACATTCTCGGCAACAACACTGTTAAAATGGCGCTTTAGGACATCAGCGTCCTTGCCTTCCAGCATGCTAGGCTCAACGGCTGCACCAATATCAAATGAATCTGCATACCTTTCATCAAGTTCCACTTCGACATCCAGGGCACTAATCGGTTCAGCTGCTGCAACATTGGATAATCCGGCAGGTAAAAATAGGGCCAAAGCCAGCCCAGTAAGAAATGGTTTACGCAATACTTTTAACATGTTATGCTTTCCCCTCTTTCTCAATTTGTTTTTACATTCTTTACAGATCGAACGAACTCTCCCCCCTATGCTGTTTGCTTGCCAGGAAACAAAAGTAAGGGCTTTCATTAAGATGTAAAAAAATATGCAGCTGTTACCTGACTTAAAATGATTATATCAACACAAAACTTAGTTTATCCACTTAATAAACTAATAATTTAAAGTTTTCTCTAAAAATGATAAAATATGACTAGATGGAACATAAGCCATTTGCATCCTGAATTTTTGTACATTTTACCTGAAATAGACATATCAACAGCTATTAAGAAAGGAGATATAATAGTAAGTACAAATACTCATAGAAAAGAAAGGCGAACCGCCCGTGCTGAAACAACTAAAAAAGTGGAACACATTACGCAACCAGATTCTATTTATCTTTTTGATTGTCATGGTCATTGTATTATTGATCGTCAGTCTTCTAACATTAGGACAAGTTTCGGCACTGCTGCAGAACAACGCCGAAAAGCAAATACAGCAAGTAGCGATTGAAGCCAATGGACGAATCGAATCTCTTTACGAGCAGATCAATATGAATTCAAAGCTTGTCATAACAGATGAAGGAGTTCAAAGAATCTTAACGGATGTCCATGACGAAAAACAAGTATCTTTTAGCGACAGGCAGCAATTAATGGGGCATATCAACCGGATTATCGGGAATACGGATGGGATTTTTTCCTTTCAGCTCTTTTCTGATAAAAAGCAGCGGATCCTCCCCCTTGATGAGGATGAATTAATAAACCGAATCGGCAATAAGTGGATTGATGAAGCATATCAAGCAAGAGGACGGATCGTTTGGATTGGTGAAGATCCAAATGATAAAAACTACTTCCTGGCCATCCGGAGAGTTAATTTAATGGAAAGACAATATAGAAATGGCGGTTATCTCTTAATCAGTATTAACCGTAATCATTTTCATTTTGCGAATGAAAAATATGAAAACGACCAATATTCGATTCTTTTGGATCAATATCAAAATCCGATCATCCAAAATTATACCGGAGATATCAATAGCATCATTGAAAGTGAAGAAAACGCCGTACAGCTTAATGAGCGGGACTATATTGTAACACAGCAAACATCAAGCCTTACAGGGTGGACTGTCTTCATTTTAACACCTGTCAGTGAGCTGACTGAGGGCATGTCCTGGATCAGGAACGGCATCATTTTGTCTGGAGTGGTCGGCCTCATCATTTTCTCCATCAGTTCTTTCTTTCTATCTACCTTGATTACAAGCCCGATATTGAGATTGACAAAAACCATGCAGCGAGCCGGTGATGGTTCATTAACACTGAATCCGGAAGTGTATTCCGTAAATGAAATCAATGAATTAAACAGTACCTATAACCAACTGGTAAAAGAAACGAACCATTTGATGCAGATTGTTTATCAGAAGGAGATCTTAAGAAGCCAAAGTGAATTGAAAGCGCTTCAGGCGCAAATCAATCCTCATTTCCTATTCAACACGCTAGATGCGCTTCATTGGTCACTGGATGAAAAAGATGAGGAAGAGCTTGCTGAACTGGTAGTGGCCATGTCTGATTTATTCCGTTATACCATTACAAAAGAAACCGATGATGATTGGGTGTACCTAAAGGATGAAATCAAGCACATCAGCGACTATATGGAAATCATGAAAATGCGTTTTGGCAACAGGCTGAAATGGCATGTCTCAGTCCTGGAAAAATATGAGCATGTGAGGATTCCAAAACTAATCATACAGCCTCTGGTGGAAAACGCAGCCCTCCATGGAGCTGGAAATAAAACAGGAAACTGCCAGATTTCCGTAACCGTAGAACCCGTCAAAGTTGAAAACCAAAATCGGATTCGTATCATCGTAAAAGATGATGGATCCGGGATGGACGCAGAGCGGCTGTCACAGATTATCCAGAACATTGAAGATGGCGGTACCTCCTCTGCGAACGGAAAAGGGATGGCCATTTCAAATGTCTATAAGCGCTTAAAACTATATTACCAGGGCATTTCACACTCAGACCTTTTGATCGAGAGTGAGTTAGACCAGGGAACTCGGATTACGTTCGAACTACCGATTGAAGGAGGCGAAAAGAATGTTGTCTAAAAATATTTTGATTGTGGATGATGAACCCAGAACGAGACAAGGCTTGCAAAGAACACTAGAAAGCTGGAACAACGGTGAATACGCCATCCTCACTGCCGAAAGCGGTGAGGATGTCCTGCGCATTGCCAAGGAAATGAAGATTCATATTTTACTATCTGATATCCGGATGCCGGAAATGACAGGTCTCCAGTTATTAAAGACACTGAAGGAAAAAGGAATGCGGCCAGTAGTAATTGTCATATCCGCCTATTCCGAATTTGAGTACGCACAGCAAGCATTAAAGCTCGGTGTCATCAATTATCTCTTGAAACCAATTGGGAAAAAGAAGCTGATCGAAGCTGTCGAAGATGCTGTGAAGGTCATGGAGAAACAAGAAAGGGCCGGATTGATCGAAAAAGTGGTCGACGAGAAAATAGTCGATGCCAGCAACAAGATGAATTCAACCAAAGATACAATCCGCAAGGCGATCATTTATATTGACCGCAATCTAAAGGAAGAATTCACATTGAAAGATGTTGCAGCCCATGTCCATTTGAACCCCAGTTATTTTAGCGTATTGTTCAAGGAGCAAGTCGACCTTAATTTCAGTGAATATGTGACCAGAAGAAGGATTCAGCGCGCAAAGGAATTAGTCCTTTCGACTACCCTTCCGATTAATGAAATAGCAGAGGAAGTCGGCTATAAAACCGCAAAATACTTCATTAAGATTTTCAAAGAAATAGAGGGTATGACACCGAGTGCTTATCGAAAAACAGGAAATGAAAGGGCTTTCTAAAAATAGTAGTATTTTTCCTAATCATAGTTGCCTTTTTTGGTCTCCCCCCTGGTGTTAGACTTTAACTGTAAGGCATAGACAAACAAACAATTGAGGGGGTTTTGGATTGATGAAAAAGAAAGCGTTTTCCTCTGTAATGACCTTTGCATTGGCAGGCGGACTGATTTTGGGAGGCTGTTCTTCCTCTACTGGTTCCTCGGGCGATGAAAAGGCGTCCAGCGGAGATAAAACTGTCGTGAAAATGATGCATCTATGGCCAGAAGGAAGTTCAAATGCACAATACACTATTGTGGATGACATTATCAATGCATATGAAAAGGACCATCCAGATGTAGACATCCAGACCGAAATTCTAGGCAATGAGCAGTACAAGGAAAAAATCAAAGTATTATCTGCTTCAAATGAACTGCCGGATGTTGGGATCACCTGGGCCGCAGGATATATGAAGCCTTTCGTTGATGGAAAGATGTTTGCTCCATTAGATGACATTGCTAAGGAAGACAATTTCGTTGCTGGTACGCTTGATGCTTTCTCAGTTGACGAAAAGCCATATGCTGTACCTCTTGAATTGAACATCACCCCGGTATATTACAATAAAGAAATTTTTGAGAAATATAATTTAGAAGCTCCAAAGACATATGATGAGTTCCTGAATGTCGTTAAAACACTTGCTGATAACAAGGTTACTCCAATCACTCTAGGAAACAAAGACCGCTGGACTGGATCCATGTGGTATATGTACCTTGCTGACCGCATTGGCGGACCTGAAGCATTGAACAATGCAATCAACCGCTCTGGAAGCTTTGAAGATCCAGCTCTTGTCCAGGCAGCTGAAGAAATTGAAAAGCTTGTTAAGATGAATGCATTCGTCAAAGGCTACAACGGTCTTTCCAACGATGAAGCAAAAGGTTACTTTATGAATGAACAAGCTGCTATGTACATGATGGCAACATGGGAGCTTCCAAACTATACAACAACTCCTGATGTTTCCCAGGAATTCAAGGACAAAGTTGGTTACTTCAAGTTCCCTACCTATGAAGGCGGAAAAGGCGATATTGACAGCTATGTAGGGGGACCTGGTGTTGGTCTGTTCGTATCAGAACAATCAAAGGTTAAAGACGAAGCGAAAGAATTTGTCTCCTACCTGGTAGAAGAATGGGGCAAGCGTTCCGTTGTTGATGCTGGAGTCATTCCTGCTACAGTCGTTGATACATCCAATGGCGAGCTTCACCCAATGTACATTGACATCCTGAATGACTTAGGAAACGCAACGAACCTGACTCTATATGCAGATGTTCAGATGTCTGCCAGCGTAGCAGATGTTCACTTGAACCAGATCCAAGCATTATTCGGCGGACAAACAACCCCAGAAAAGTTTGCAAAAACGCAAGAAGAAGCACTTGCTGCTGAGAAATAATACTTGCTTAGAAAGAGGGCATATTGCTGATGAATATGCCCTCTTCTTTATAGAAGGCTGTTCTCGCATTGATTGTTGCATTTCGAACAAGTAATATGATCCGCATCTATAGGGGTATCGGGGCTCTTTTCGAAGAGAACTCTGAACTAAATTTCACTTAAAACTCGTAATAACCCTGGTGCCGGTTTTTACTTTCGTTGAAAAAGCAACAAGTTTACGAAAAGAGCCTTATAGGAAAGGAAGGCGGCTCACCAACATGAAAAATGTTATGTCGAATAAATACGTAATTGCCCTTTATACGCTTCCAGCACTGCTTCTCATACTCACCCTAATCTATATTCCCATTGTATTATCAGGCTATTACGGTTTCATGGACTGGGATGGAATCGGTGAGATGACATTTATTGGGTTGGATAACTATATCACCCTCGTTCAGGATAAAATGTTCTGGACAAGTACCTATCACTCTTTTCTTTTAGCTATTTTCTCTACAGCGAGCTTGCTGCTGTATCTGGCCATTTCCCTGGTTTTAGCCAGTAAAATCAAAGGTTCGGATTTATTAAGGAAGATTTATTTAATCCCAATGCTCTTATCCTCTGTTGCCATCGCCCAGCTCTGGATGAAGATTTTCGATCCAACCAACGGTATGGCGAATACATTACTTGAAATGTTTGGTGTGGAAAATACACCAATTTGGCTGGCAGACCCTGACATCGCACTATATGCGATTTTCATCCCGGTTATCTGGCAGTATGCAGGATTTTACATTCTTATTTATTATGCTGCACTAAAGAATGTGCCCGATGAAATCATTGAAGCGGCGAAAATTGATGGAGCCAGCTCACTACAGATTGCTTATAAAATAAAACTCCCCCTGATATCCGGAATTTTCAAGGTGACAATCATGCTCGCAGTAGTGGGTTCACTGAAATATTTTGACTTGATTTATGTTATGACCGGCGGAGGGCCTAACGGAGCCAGTGAAGTAATGGCTTCCTATATGTACAAAGAAGCATTTAAATTGAATAATTTCGGTTATGGCAGTGCCATCGGTTTTGGACTATTAGTGATCGCACTCTTCATGACCTGGTTAATTTCGAAACTAACGAAATCTAAAGACGATGTTCAATTTTAAGGGAGTGAAACATAATGAGTGAGGTTAGCACACAACCAGCAGCAACGACCCTTTCCGCACCCCAAAAAACAAAGAAATCTTACTTGAACAAAATCGGATTTGGATTTCTTTATCTAATATTAGGGTTATTTGCTGTCATTCAAATTTACCCATTAGTATGGCTGTTGTTCTTTTCATTAAAAACCAATCAGGAAGTATTCGGGATGTCACCATTCTCGTTGCCGCAAGACCCGCAATGGGGCAACTATACAAAGGCCTGGACGTCAGGCAATATCGGAGTCTATTTCTTCAACAGTGTATGGATCACCGTTTTATCCGTTGCCCTTACGATCATCCTGGCCAGTTTCGTGACATTTGCTGTTACACGTATGACCTGGAAACTTAGCGGCCTAGTTCTTGGCTTATTCTTAGTCGCTTATATGATTCCATTGCATTCAACCATAATACCTTTGTTTAATATGTATAACAGTGCAAATCTAATTGATAGCCCTGTATCGATCGTCTTATCATATACGGCATTCAACCTGCCTTTGACGATTATGATTCTATTAGGTTTTTATCGAACCTTCCCGCGGGAGATTGAAGAAGCTGCGGTCATGGATGGATGCTCTGTCCACAGGATTTTCTTCCAGATTACCCTGCCGATGACCGTACCTGTTCTATCAACAACCGCCATCATCAATATGATCTATAACTGGAATGAGTTCGTGTTTGTTAACACCTTCATCAGTTCAGATAACTGGAAGACACTGACGGTTGGAATCAATAACTTCGTAGGACAATATTTAACAGATTGGGGAGCAATCGGAGCAACTCTAGTAATCAGTATCGTACCAATCCTTCTGGCTTTCTTGTTCTTGAGTGACAAGATTGTTGAGGGGATGGCAGCTGGATCTGTTAAGGGTTGATATGGGAAAAGACAGATACAAAAGGATCCTTTTGTAATCTGTCTTTTTTTATGCGGTTAAAAAAAGAGAACCCAATGTGTCATTGGGCCCTTTTCATTTACTCAGTTAGACTTCTTTTCCTGTCCATCTTGCCGAAAACGAGATAGGCTGCGGACATAATGATGGCTGCTATGAGACTGCCGCCGAAGAAGAAGCCTAATGCAGGGATGAATTTTACGACGAATAGTACTGAAACGATGCCTGCGATCATCACGATATTTTCAATCGGGCTGATCAGCATTATCAGGAATGAGTTTTTAATCATCTGGAACCACTTCAATTCAAAATGGACATATACCGGGAATAGATAGAGTATAGTCATGATGGCAGCAAACATAAACAGATAGATTGGGATCTGAATGACACTTACAAGACCGATCACTGACCTTTCTACGAAGACCAGGTTAAAAACAATAAGCCCAACGACTGCAGCTACGAGCAATCCCAATCCATTACTGCGGAATAACTCCGACTTCCAGGTTGTCCAAAAGGTCCGAAAAATCGGGATTTCTGTTTCTCCTTTCAGCCATTTGCGAATGATTGTGAACATCGCAATCGTCGCCGGGAAAAACCCCAGAATAATGACACCCGCTAGTGAGAACCCAATCCATAGAATATTTATATAGGCAAATTTCGATATCCATTCCGTAGCTGCATAAGCCCGGTTTGCCAGTGTATTCATCCAATCCCCTCCATCCAAAACCCTTAGCATGTAATTCCTTTATATATCCCTTTCCAGTACACCAACAGTACCAACTTCAGGGAAAGAGACTAATCAGTATTCTTATTCGGTTAAGCCCTTCCTAACATTATAAAACAGTTTAACTAAGCGTCCACCGCCCAAAATCAAAAGAAAGCACAAACTTTATATTTGTGCTTCAAATCTTTAATGATCAGTAAGGACCTCTGATAAATCCCTTTACATTCTCCTGATAAAAAAGCTGGATTGCCTGAAGTTCTTCTTCTGTGAATGGCTTTGTTTCCAGTGTCTGGAGATTATCCTTTACTTGATCAATGTTTTTAAAGCCAGGAATGATGCAGGTAATCTCTTTTTGGTCGAGAATCCATCGCAGTGCTGCGCTCGCCATTGATTGGCGTCCTTCTGCAATCCACTTCAGCTGGTCGGCCAGTTCAACACCCTTCTTGAACCCAAGGCCGGCAAATGTTTCTCCGACATTAAACGCCTCTCCATTTTCATTGAAGCGGCGGTGGTCATCCTCTTCAAATACATGCCCTGCCGTAAATTTACCAGTCAGCAGCCCGCTTGCAAGCGGCAGTCTCACCAGCAGTCCTACCCCTTTCTGATAGGCTTGAGGAATCAATGTTTCCAGCTGCTTCTGGCGGAACATATTAAAAATGATCTGCAGGCTTTTGACATTTGGGTTCTCGAGGCTGATCTGCCCTTCTTCCACCGTTTCGACACTGACTCCATAGTGACGGATTTTCCCTTCTGCTTGAAGACGGTCGAGAACTTCAAACACGCTGCCATCCCTCAAAATCTCAGTAGCCGGGCAATGGATTTGATACAAATCAATTGCTTCCCTGTTCAATCGGCGAAGACTATCTTCACAATAAGACCTGACTGTTTCATAGCTGTAGTTTTTCGGGTCAAAGATGTCACCCTGACGGCAGAACTTTGTTGCGATATGAATCTGATCTTCCTTGCCTTTAGTGGCCTTCGCTAACAACTCTTCACTATGGCCATCACCATAAACATCGGCTGTATCGAAGAAATTGACACCCTGGTCAATCGCGTACTCCAGGGATCTTAATGCTTCTTCATCATTAGTCTTTCCCCATGATCCGCCGATTGCCCATGTCCCAAAGCTCACTTCACTGATCTTGATCCCGGTATTTCCTAATTCACGGTAATTCATTTCATCATCTCCTTATTCCAATCCAAATTTATACTTCGTGATAGACGAGTACATCTCCCCTTTGTCCAGAACCATCGATGGAAAATGTGGGTGATGGATGCTATCAGGAAAGGTTTGTGTTTCCAGACAGATTCCCAAATACTTTCTGGAAGGTACACCTCTGAAGTTCCCTTCCGCTTTTAGAGAATTCCCCGAGTATACGACAACAGCAGGTTCGTCTGTTTCAACCGTCAGGGTACGCCCGCTTTCAGAGTCCTTCAGAACAATTTCATTATCATGGTTATCATCTAATAGAAATGGATGATCATATCCATTTCCTACGAGAACATTTTGGGGGTGATCCGATTCAGCTCCCGCTTTTACAGTACCACCGTTTGTAAAATCAAAGGGTGTATCTTTGACATTCAAAATACTGCCGGTCGGCAGGAATTCATCATCCAGCTCAAGAAAACGGGAACTTTTTAAATGCAAGGAATGATTCAAAACATCCCGTTTCAAATTGCCGCTTAAGTTAAAATAAGAGTGGTTGGTAACAGTAAGCAGCGTTTTTTGATCCGTTTGCGCCCGGTACTGGATCGATAATTCATTGTCGTTTTTCAGTCTGTAAGTTACTTCTATGTACAGATCTCCAGGATAGCCTTCCTCTCCGTCCCTGCTTAAATAGGAGAACAGAACACCGTCGTCAATGACCTTTGCATCCCATACCACCTTGTCAAAGCCCTTCAATCCGCCATGGAGATGGTTAGTGTTATCGTTTTGGGCCAGAGTTAAACTCTTATCATCCAGTTCAAAACTGCCGCCTTTGAGGCGTCCTGCCACCCTCCCGACAACAGCACCGAGGAAGTAAGGGTCGTTCAAATACTCATCAAGTGTGTCATGGCCGAGAGCAATATTCTCAAATTTCCCATCTCGATCGGGAACAATCATTTTCGTGATAATACAGCCATAATTAATGGCGGTCACTTCCATGCCATGGTCATTTCTCAAAGTAAAGGAATGCACAGGCTGGCTGCCAATCTGTCCGAATTTTTCTTTCAAAACTTCCATGCAGATCCTCCACTCTTTTAAAAGAAAGCCCCACATTAAGTGGGGATTCAAATTTTATCTCCTGAATTCTTTTAACTGTTCATTGAGCGTCTTGGTCTGTGTGTATACATCCTGATAAATCGAAAAGAACTTCTTATATTGTTCAACATTTTCTGGAATTGGCTCGTAGGTTTTAGAGACTTGAATGAATGCTTTTGCGCAATCCTTCAATGATGAAAACCAGCCGCAGCCATATGCAGCGAGCATGGCCGCTCCCATTCCAGGTCCCTGTTCACTTGCCAGCTTTTCAATTTTCGCATTGAAAATATCGGCCTGCATTTGCAGCCATGTTTCGTTTTTAGCTCCGCCGCCGATGGAGATGATGGAATCAATCGTCTTTCTGCTGCTTCTGAAAATCTCAATCGATTCATTCAATGAGAAGGTGATTCCCTCAAGCACCGCGCGTGCAAAGTGCTTTCGCTCATGTGAAGCATCAATGCCAATAAAGCTGCCGCGAATGGCTGAATCAGCATGCGGCGTTCTCTCCCCGACGATATAAGGAGTAAATAACAGGCCATTGCTGCCTGATGGTACTTCATTCACTCCCTCTAAGAACTGGTCAAAAGCTTCCTGTTTTGCAAAGGTATCCTTGAACCAGCTTAAGCTGTAACCGGCTGCCAGCGTCACGCCCATTGTGTAATAAGCATTCTCTTCCCCATGGTTGAAATAATGAACCTTACCTGCAAAATCGAGGTCATTTCTTGCTTCATAAGATAGAATAACACCTGAGGTCCCGATACTGCATAAGCTTTTTCCTTCCGATAAAATCCCGGAGCCAATCGCGCCGCATGCATTATCTGCACCGCCAGCAAATACTTTTGTTCCTTCCATTAATCCGGTTGCCTTCGAAAATTCAGGTGAAAGACTGCCAACGAATTCATGGGATTCCACCAACGGAGGACAGAAATCAGGAGAAAGACCAAATGCATCGAGGATTTCCTGGCTCCATTGACGCTCAGCCACATTCAACAACAAAGTCCCGGCAGCATCCGAGTATTCCATCTGAATCTCCCCGGTCATACGAAAGCGCAAATAGTCCTTAGGCAGCAAAAAAGTGCTGGCACGTTCAAATAGTTGCGGTTCATTTTCTTTTACCCAGAGGATCTTTGGCAAGGTGAATCCTTCCAATGCAGGGTTCTTCGTTACCTCTAAAAGCCTCTCCTTGCCCACAACAGTGTAAATCTCCTCACATTGCTGCGTTGTTCTTGTATCATTCCATAAAATCGTATTCCGTAACACCTGATGGTTTTCGTCCAATAAAACAAGCCCGTGCATTTGCCCGGAAAAGCTGATGCCTTCAATTTCAGCGGCATCTCCATCAAATTGCTCTAATAGTTCAGCAAGGCCCTCAGTGGTTTTTTCTACCCATTCCTCAGGGTTCTGTTCGCTATAACCAGACTTTTCAATGATAAGCGGATAGGATTTAGAAACTTCCTTATATACTTCTCCATTTTGATTGACCAGCAGTATTTTAACGGCACTTGTGCCCAGGTCCACTCCGATGACGTATTTCATCGAGATCCTCCTATTCTATAGAAATGGGGCTGTCTAACAGGGCTGGTCCTCACTGTGAGGATTTACCACCTTCGTTATTTAGACAACCCCAATGCTTATGTTTGAATTATACTTTTACGAATTAAAGTGTTTCCAGAAGGTATTGATTGATTACTGCTTTTAAGCGTTCTGTTCTGCCAGACTGATTTTTAATTTCGGTTAACTGATGAGCGTATTCTTCAAGTTCACGGAAGTTTGTTTTACCTTCTGCAATTTTTAAGCCGATTCCTGTTGTATAGCTGCTGTAGCGTTCTTCAATGAAGCTATCAAGAACCTTATCTTCAATTAATTTGTTTGCTACTTTCAGGCCGATTGCAAATGCATCCATCCCTGCAATGTGTGCGTGGAAAAGATCTTCCGGCTCGAAAGAACCTCTTCTTACTTTAGCATCGAAGTTCAAGCCGCCGCTTCCCAAGCCGCCATTTTTCAGGATTTCATACATTGCCAGTGTATTAGTATACAAATCTGTTGGGAATTCATCTGTATCCCAGCCTAGCAGTGTATCTCCCTGGTTCGCATCTACTGAACCTAGCATTCCGTTAATGCGTGCCGTTCTTAGTTCGTGCTCAAAAGTGTGGCCGGCAAGTGTAGCGTGATTCGCTTCAATATTGAATTTGAAGTAGTCTGTCAGATCGTATTTTTGCAAAAATCCTAGACCAGTAGCAACATCAAAGTCGTATTGGTGTTTAGTAGGCTCTTTTGGTTTTGGCTCAATCAGGAATGGTACATTCAAGCCGATCTCTTTTGCATAATCGACTGCCATATGGAAGAAACGTGCCAGGTTGTCCTGCTCAAGCTTCATATCTGTATTAAGAAGTGTTTCATAGCCTTCACGGCCGCCCCAGAATACATAGTTTTGTGCACCAAGTTCTTTCGCTACTTCAAGGCCTTTTTTCACCTTTGCTGCAGAGTATGCAAAAACATCAGCATTTGGAGAAGTCGCGGCACCATGCGTATATCTTGGATTCGTGAACATGTTAGCCGTGTTCCAGAGCAATTTCGTCTTGCTTGTTTTCATGTAATCTTTAATCATGGAAACAATTGCGTCCTGGTTTTCGTTTGTTTCTTTTAAAGTGCTGCCCTCAGGAGCAATGTCCACATCGTGAAAAGCGAAGAACGGCACATTCAATTTTTCAAAAAGTTCAAATGCAGCCTCAACTCGTGCTTTTGCCAGATCCATGCCATCGAAACGGTCCCAAGAACGGATTGCCGTCCCAACACCAAATGGATCTGTGCCATCAGCCGTGAATGTATGCCAGTAGGCTACAGAAAAACGAAGAAGTTCCTCCATTGTTTTTCCATTGATTTTTTCTTCCGGATTATAATATTTAAATGCAAAAGGATTGTTGGAGCGTGGACCTTCAAATTGGATTTTGTTCACTGATTCAAAATAAGCCATGCCGTAATTCCTCCCTGAATTTTGTTTAGAACTCATTCATGTAAATGCTTACAAAATTTTGTTATATAAAATATCTTTTTTCCTGTTACAAATCAAATTATAGCACTAAAATCTTAGTTTGTCTATCTGATAAACTAAGATTGTATGAAGAAAGATTTAGATATAATACAGATAAATCCCTTCAGTTTTCTTTTACTAACCTAGAACTCGCAGTTAAATATAAGTTCCACTATCTACGATTTCTAACCTATCCTCCGAAGTTTGTATGCTTGGCAAACTAAGATTGTGGTAAAATAAAATTACTATTAAATAAGGAGCTATAAATCAGTGGGAATCTTAACGTGGAATCAGCATGTTGTAAAAAAAAATAATAAAGCACTTGTCCTGAGTTTGATTATTGAAAAAGAGACGATTTCCAGAGCAGACATCGCCAATGTAACAGGCTTGAATAAGACCACCGTTTCTTCTTTAGTCACTGAATTATTAGAGGATGAACTGATTTACGAATCCGGCCCGGGGATCTCAAGCGGCGGCAGGCGGCCGGTCATCCTCCATTTCAACAGGAATACTGGCTATGCGATCGGTGTTGATATCGGCGTCAACTATGTCCTCGCAGTGTTAACAGATTTAAAAGGAAAGATTATCGTTGAGAAAAGCCAAAATGTAAACCGGACCTCCTATTCTTCCATTATCAGCACTGTCCAAACAATGATCCAATCCCTGATGGATGAGATGCCTAACAGCAGATATGGCATTGTCGGAATTGGAGTAGGTGTCCCTGGAATTGTGAACAAAGAGGGATCCGTCCTGCTAGCTCCAAATTTAGGATGGACAAATATCCAATTAAAAGAGGACCTGGAAAGAATCTTTAACGTGTCTATCATCATCGAAAATGAAGCAAATGCCGGAGCTGTCGGCGAGCAGCAATTTGGCGCAGGCCAGGACTATCAAAACATCCTTTATGTCAGTGCGGGAATCGGGATTGGTGTCGGAATTATTTTAAACAAAGAGCTGTACCAGGGGAAAAGTGGATTTTCAGGTGAAATGGGCCATATGATTATAGAATTGAACGGCAAACGCTGTAACTGCGGCAGCAGAGGGTGCTGGGAAGCCTACGCCTCTGAAAATGCCCTCCTGGAAATGGCCGGAGAGAATATTGACTCATTGGAGTCCTTGATCGAGCATGCTAAAAATGGAGAAAAATCCGCAATCGAGCTTTTTGAAAAGATTGGACAGTACTTAGGGTTCGGGATCAATAACATCATCAATACCTTCAATCCTGACCAGGTGATCATCGGAAACCGTTTAGCTCTGTTAAGAGAATGGATTGAGGAGCCAATCCTAACAACGATTGAGAATCATACACTTGCCTACCACCAAAAGGAGATGCAACTGGAGTTCTCAAAGCTTGGAAAATATTCAACTGCTCTGGGTGTTTCCGCTTTTGTCGTTGACCATTTTATAAAAGCAGGAGAAGAATAGAGAAAACCCGATTCAGCTTTGAATCGGGTTTTTTCTCTGTAAATTTTATCGATCAGCATAAGGATCGATTGTTTGGATCGTTCCATCTTCATTATATTTTAGTTCGGTGAATTTCACAGAACGTTTGTGGTTCACGCCGCCAGACATCGAGCAGTCATGATAGAACAAATACCACTTATCTTTGAATTCAACAATCGAATGGTGGGTTGTCCAGCCGCTGACAGGTGTAAGAATCGTGTCTTTATATACAAATGGCCCCTGCGGATTCTCGCTGACAGCATAAACAATTTTATGAGTCGTGCCGGTAGAATAAGAAAGATAGTAAAGACCATTGTACTTATGAACCCATGGCCCCTCAAAATATCTGCGGTCCTCATCACCTGCTAGAATCGGATTGCCCTCTTCATCGACGATGGAGATTTCCTGTGGTTCAACTTTGAAATTCAGCATATCATCGGTTAATTCAGCAACGATTGGCCCTAATGCAGGTTCCGTCGGTGCTGGGCCTTCAGCATCAGGTATGAACGTGCCTGTCTGCCACTTTTCCAGCTGTCCTCCCCAGAGGCCGCCAAAATAAACATAAGCTCTGTCATCCTCATCCACTAACACTGCCGGGTCAATGCTAAAGCTGCCAGGAATATAATTTGGCTCCGGTTTGAAAGGCCCTGCAGGACTTTGGCTTGTTGCCACACCAATTCTGAAAATCCCCTCTTGGTCCCGCGCCGGGAAAAATAAATAATACGTATTGTTTTTATAAGCAGCATCTGGAGCCCATAGCTGCTTGCTTGCCCAAGGGATATCTTTTAGATGAAGCACTTCCCCATGGTCAATACATGGAGCATCGGCATTTTCCATGGAAAGGACGTGGTAATCCTCCATTTTATACTGGTCCCCATTATCATTAGAAGGCTCATCATGATCAAGATCATGTGAAGGATAAATATAAAGCTTCCCTTCAAAAACATGCGCGGAAGGATCTGCCGTAAAAATATGCGTAACTAAAGGTTCATTCTGCTTAGAATTTTTCACACTGATAACCTCCATGTTCATATTAAGATCTATTCAAATTATAAACGAAGCCTATCTACTTTGTATACCGATTAAACTAACTTTTCTTGCGGAGACAAAAAAAGGACGGATTTTCTTGTTTCTAGTAACTTTCTGATTTTGGCTGCTTATATAGTAACTTCTTCTTTCTTTTCTAAAGATGAATAGCAGGCATCAATGACACGCATATTTGCGATGGTCTTTTCTGCTGGATAGCTTAGGGGTTTCTTTTCAAGAATCGCTTCGGAAAGATGATCTACTTCAAGTAAATAGATATCGCCTTCCACCTGCTCGGTTCGTTGCTGGCCATTAGATTCAACCGTTACCAGCCCAACATCCCCACATACATCCGGACGGAAAGCTCTGGGTACCAGAATCCTCCCCTTAGTGCCCACTACCTCATACTCCTGTCTGAAGGTTGCTTCAAAACTGCAATCAAAAACACCCTGAATACCCTGGTCGAATTCCAGACAAGCCACAGCTGAAACATCTACACCTGACTCTGAATCGAGTTTAGCATGTACATGGACTTTCACAGGTTCAGCTCCTAAAATAAACCGCAAGCTATGGATGCAATAGCAGCCAACATCATAAATACTTCCCCCGCCCAAGCTTTTATCCATGCGGATGTTCTTGTCACGGTCTTCCATGAAAAAAGAGAAGCTGCTTCGCATCAGTTTTACCTCGCCAATTTCTCCAGAGGCGATGATCTCCTTGACACGCTCATGTTGAGGATGAAATTGATACATAAAGGCTTCCATGAATAAGACACCCTGTTCCTTACAGTACCTGTCCATCTCAACCATTTCTTCGGCTGTTAACGCCGCAGGCTTTTCACATAGAATGTGCTTTCCGTGTTTAGCTGCTTCGAGAACCCATTTGCGGTGGAGGCTGTTAGGCAGAGGAATATAAACAGCATCGATATTCGGATCAAGCAAAAGCTCTTCGTATGTATCATATACTCTTGGAATATTCAGCTTCGCGGCCACCTCCGCCGCTTTGCCGCTAGAACTGGCAATCGCTTCAACCTCTGCAAAAGCCGACCTTTGAATCGCAGGAATGACCTGTGTTTGAGCAATGTTCGCGGTACTTAAAATACCCCATATAATTTTCCTCATTAGCTTTCCTCCCATAGTGCAATCTTGAGAATTAGATTAATACTTATAAAAAAAGATAGTAAAAAACAAAGTGTAGCCACTTTAATGGCAAACATCTCTAGTCCATGCGGTCTGCCAGTTTAAAAGCAAATTTACTAAGATAAAAGTAAATTCACCCTAATCTTATCAATCGTTTCTTCTGTTTGTCTAATCGATTGACTAAGGTTGTATAGAATTTCTCTAATAAATGGAAATATGTTGTTAAAACCCTACTAAAAAAGGCATTTCCCCTTAAGGAAATACCTTTAATAGACTTTATCCGTAAAATTAATCAGTAAAAGCCACTCTATCTTTTAGGCGCAAGCTCAACCGCCTGTCTCATAGCCTCAATCAAGCTCTTTTCGTCGGCAATGCCTTTACCAGCGATATCAAATGCTGTACCGTGATCGACGCTTGTGCGGATGATTGGCAACCCAACCGTGATGTTGACGCCCGCATCCAAGCCTAAAACCTTTACCGGACCATGGCCCTGGTCATGGTACATAGCAACGACAATGTCAAAGTCTCCGCGAACAGCACGGAAAAATAGTGTATCAGCTGGAAGCGGTCCAACCGCAGCGATTCCTTCTTCCTGAGCTTTTTCTACACCTGGAACGACCTTCTCGTCTTCTTCACCATAACCGAATAATCCATTTTCACCAGCGTGCGGATTGATACCGCAAACCGCGATTTTCGGAGCTTCAATTCCTGCTTTGCGCAATGTATCATGTGCAAGCTTGATGACATGGTATACACGTTCTGGATTAATCATTTTAACTGCATCGATGATTCCTACATGCGTCGTAACATGAATTACGCGCAGGTTAGGAGCAGAAAGCATCATCGAGTAATCTTGTGTTCCGGTAAGGTCCGCAAGAATTTCAGTATGGCCAGGATATTTGTGGCCACCCTTCTGAAGCGCTTCTTTATTTAAAGGAGCCGTACAGATCGCATCGATTTTCTGTTCATTGGCAAGCTCGATTGCTGTACGCAAGTATTCAAAAGCTGCGTGTCCAGCATCGGGAGAAACCTCTCCGACTGGCAGGTCAGCAGGAAGAAGATTTAAGTCAAGGCAATGAACAGTCCCAAGCTTATATTCAATCTCCCCTAACCCATCCGCCGTAACAGACTGGATTTCCAATTCACTGCCGACAAAGCTTTTGGCACGTTCAAGGATTTTGCTGTCACCGATGACAAAAGGATTGCTGATCTTATAGATTTCTTCATTTGCAAGGGTCTTTAAAATGATTTCCGGGCCGACACCTGCTGCGTCACCCATTGTTATTCCGACCACTGGTTTAGTTTGTTTCATATTGCCCAACCTTTCCTGTCATGTATTCCACTGCTTTTACAAGCGAGCCTTCGTTTCCGAAGCCACCAGCCTTTGTAATTGCCCAGAAGTCCTTTTCCCCGCTCCTGATCCTGCCAAACGGCAGTCCGGATTCGACCTCAGAGTGGAGTTCCATTTCATTCACACCTAATTCACCACAAACAGCTTTCGCAGTGTCACCACCTGTTAAAACCAGCCCGCCGATATTCTGGACCTGCTGGAGGAAAACTTTTGCGGCCTTCGCCAGTCCGGAGGCAATCGCTTCACTCACCTGGTTGCTGTTATAGCCCAATCTGTCGCCAACTTCACGCGCAGCCACTCTGTTTGCTTCAGATGAATCAACATAAAGAACATAATGATTGGCTTCTTTGTTTACTGCCAAGTTACTCGCCTCAAGTGTATCTTCAACCAATTGAACTGGATTTATTTCTATAAACTTAACTTCCTTTAACCCCTTTAGGCTCTCAAGCTGATTTTTCGTCACCTTAGAAAGGCTCCCGGATACGGTAAGGGTCCGATCGATGGAGGTCTTTTTCATATTTTGTCCTGACTGAGGGAAAATCGCCAATTCAGCAGGAAGATACTCAATTAATCCGCCAGACCCAGCCCAAATAATCCTTTTGCCCAATTTTGCAAAAAATGCCGCGATTGCCTTTAGATCTTCTTCTGTCTCGCTGTCACAAACGAACCAGGATTGCCCGCCGTCTATTGAATTATCGACGAATTCCGCTAACTGATCCTCTGACCCACGAATCAAATCAAGATCAATTAAAGCAATATCTTCTTCCACAGACTTCTTTAGCAAATCCGGGATAAACCCTTCTGTAACTGGAGTTTTCGGATCGCGCCCAAACTCCGTTTCCGTAATCAGTGTGCCATTTACATAATGAAGGCCATTGACTGTAGTCCTGTTCACCTTCGGAAAAGCTGGCACAATCACAACTGCCTCTGGCTTACAAACACTGGCGGTTGCAGCGATTTCAACCGCTACATTCCCACGTAAAGTAGAATCGATTTTCTTGTAGACATGTGAATACCCATTCTGAAAAAGAAGAGAAGCAGCTTTAACCACTGCTTCATGCGCTTTCTCCCCAGGAACTGCCCTGCTGTCAGTATCGACAACCAGGACATCAGGGGTTGAGCCTGCTTCTTTAATACCTTCTAGATTGAACACTACGGTTGAAGAAAACCCTTTTTTAGCCAATTGTACTCCAGAGTCATTGGCACCTGTTAAGTCGTCTGCGATGATTCCGATTTTTTCACCCATGTGATCACACCCTTAATTATCCACTTTTATGACATTTCCCTGCTTGAACGCGTACCCCTTTTTCTCAAGTCGTTTAACAAGGAAAGCGATGAATAGCGGCAGTAGAATTGCTGTTGTAACAGTCGATGCAGCTACCTGGACAGTCGCCAGCTCAGCATATTGTGAGAAGCTTGCATTTGCGGCAGCAATCGCGGCAGGAGTAGCAACCGCATTACCCGCTGTTGAGCCTTCCGCAGCACCTACGATAGGATTCCACTTGAAAGCCTTGAACACAAAGTAACCTGCAGTACCTGTGAATAGAACTGTCATAATACCTAATAGAACTCCTGTTAATCCACCTGCAACGATTGCTCCAAAATCGATACCCATACCAAGTGCGAAAGCGAAGAATGGAATCAGCATTGAACTTCCATTATCAAGGAATTCACGCATTTCTTCATCAAGATTACCTAACACCATACCAACAAGGATTGGCAGCAATACAGCAATGAATGATTGGATAGAGAACATTCCGTCAACAAAGCCCATTGCACCGAAGATTGATAGTGCAACCATCGTTAAGAAAGGACCATCATTCAATGCAAGCAGTGAATAAGAAGCGCGGTCTTCTTTATTTCCGTATTGACCAACTAAAGCAACGAATAATCCACCATTACTATTTGTCATTGCGGCAATGATCGCGATTGGCGCCAGCCCTAACCACAATCCGTTGTCACCAGCAAATAAGTAAGCAATAAGTCCGACAGCGGCACCGACAATCCACTTGATTCCAAGCAGTGTCGCACCTTTACCAACCGAAACACCGAAAGATTTAACATTTATTTGTGCACCAGTCGCCAATAGGAAAAGTGCAATTAAAGTACCTGCGCCATTTACGAACAGCGCCTCTGTAAAGTTACCAATACGAAGCAAGTTTGGTGCAAAGGTGTTTAGTGTTGCTGCAATAAGCAACGGGACAACCATCATTCCACCAGGAATTCTTTCTAAACCTGCCTTTATTCTCATATTCTAGCATCCCCTTTTATAATGTTTCAAATTTAAACGATTTAGTAATCGCTTACATGTTTCATTTTAGTGAAAACGTTTTATTTTTGCAATAGTTTTTTCACAAAATATTTGTTGTAAAATTATTACACAACAAAACTGTTGCATTATTAAACACAAATAAAAAAAGCCAAAGATTTAATTCTTCAGCTTTCTCCATAATGTGGAACGATTGATATTCAGCCTATTCGCCACTCTTGTCTGATTCCCGTCCTCTTGTTCCATGACTGCAAGGATAATTTTCTTCTCGATATCTTCTAATGTTCCCTGTAAAAAATCGTCCGGAATTGATAATTCGCTTGTAATCTTCAATTCCAGCATAGGACCAATCATTTCCGTACCTAAAACATAACCCTTTTCTGCAGCAACGGCGTCATGCAAGACAGCTTTCAACTCTGCTACATTGCCAGGCCAATGATACTTTTCCAAAAGGTCGAGAGCTTCCTCTTTAATCTTGATCGGCGATGTCCCAAAGCGCTGATTCGAATCCGCAATTAAATATGCGGCAAGCGCCCTTATATCACAAGACCGGTTCCGCAAAGGCGGCAAGTAGATTCTTGCAACATTGGAATCAAAGACTCCTTCATTTTCCACTTGAACAGAAAAGATGACATCGATACCTAAGCTGCAATAATGATCAGCCACCCGATGCAGTCTCTGTTGTTCAGAGGCATCCAAAGCATCAATACACTGAAGATAAATCGTCTTGATGTCCTTATCCGCTTCAGAATTCTTTAAAAAATCCCTAGCCTCTACTACTGCAAAAAGCCCATTTCCTCCATGCTTCATATAATGGATATACCTTGCAATCAAACCCTTGCCAGTACCTCTTTCGCCAATCAACGCCCATTTGCACCTTTTAATATTTGCTCCTATCGAGGAAATGCAATTCCTCATCTGCTCGCTTTCCTGAATGATTAAAGGAAGTTGAGATACATGCTCCACTTTTATCAATGATTCATCCATTGATTGTTCTAGCTTAGAAAAAGAATACAGATAGTGTTTCCTGCCCCCATTAGTCAGCACAGATGGTTTTACCTTGTACATTTCATTGCCTGTTGTTATAACCCCCTGGGAATTCAGACTCCCGTCTTCGGGTAATTCAGTTAAATCTATTAATGATGATGAAATTGTTTTCCACTGTTCGTAAACAATACCACCATCAGAGTCAATGACGACAAAGTCTGATGCTGCTGTATCCAACATAGCTTTCATCAATTCAATCTCTGTCTGTTTCTTCTGGTAAAAGGAATAAATGGTCCTGGTTCGCTGGAAAGCGTCAAAGATTGCCTCGCGCCCTGATTGAATCAAAATCCCTTCCATCCCGTACCGATCAGCATTATGGACAGTAACAACATCCCCCATAATGACACTAAACCCCTGATCCTTAAGGTCCTTAATAAGTGGTCCGACTTCTTCTGCTCTTTCAACAGTAAATACTTCAATTGGAAATTCCAATATATCAGTGATTGTCTCTGCCCCCAATGTAATGTTAGAGAAGCCAACAATCGCCTTCTTGCCTGGAAACTCATTCGCCAGAGTAAGCACACGCAGCATATCATAACCAGAAACATGGATATCAATAACCGGCAAATTGGTCACTTCTTCAATCAATTTAGCAGTTCCTCCGCGGCTGATGATTACATCAAAACCATCCTGTTCCGCCCTTTTAGCCAGCGGGACCGCAGAGCCCAGATTTCCGGTCTTTACCGTAACATCCAAATCCTCAGCATCTGTTTTACATTCATCGATCAGTACAGCCATCGCAGGATATGGCGCAATAAATAACACTTTAATCATCTTAATCACCCGTTCTTTCCTTCCCTTCATACATAGCATACCCGGAAGAAAAGCGCAATGACAAAGAAACAGTCCCAAATCCGAATCTTGATTTCCAACAACAAAACCAATAAGCATAACCAGAAGGAACCATACTTTTAACCTTTACCACACCACCGCACTGGGGGTCAGACCCCCAGTGCGGTGGTGTGGTAAAGTCTTCAACTCACTCTTCTATAATCTTAACTTTCGAAGCTTTTATGGCAGCTCCCCATATATCTGCTGCTGCCTGTTCTTTATAGTAGATTTCGACTTTTTGTCCTTTTTTAAGTTTCTTGAAATCTCTTTGATTTATTGAAAAGTAATTGCCTCTTGTTCCATAATCCCTCGCATCTTGCTGAGCTATATAATCTAATTCGGCTGCATCCGAATATGTTTCAATTTCCTCCCTTGTTATATCTTTAATCACTAGCACAATATAACGATCGTCCTCTACTTCAGTAAATGCCACATATCCTTCGTACTTATCATAGAACAGGTCAATAGTAGACCTAAAAGCAATGAATACAGAAACACCAAAGATGATAATTGTCATAATTACTATTACAATCTCAAAGCCTTTTAGCTTCAACTTCATTCCTCCCTACAAAGTTCTCCCATTCTATTCCATTATGACTTACCACAGAAGTTGGCGAAACCGGTCTTATATAAAATAACTTCACCTCTTCTGACAAAATTTCAAGTGATACTCGTCTACACCCTGCCAACCCTCTCTCCAATAAAAAACTTGATTCCCTAAAAGACATATATTCACCCTATGTTGCTCCAATTCAAAAATACAGGAAAATAGATATACCCTCTAATTCTCTTGTTTCTAAATCAAAACTACCAATCTCCCTAGGCAGCCTAGTCCCTTTCTCTCATTTATTTCGGAAATCGAAATATTCGACAAATTGCGTCAACATTTCTCTATTAACCCTATTAAAATAGCTAGGAAATTACTTTTACTAGTTAAAGGAGCGATGTGTCGATGAAGAAAAGCAAAGTAATCACCGGACTAAGTGTTTTAGCATTATGCACTGCCCTTGCGACGCCAACACTGGCAACCAACTCGCCAAACGGGAAACTCTACAACGAAAATCAGGTTTATTCGGTCAACGGATATACTGATTATGCTGAAATGGTCAAACGTCTTCAGCAGATCGAAGCGAACAGCCAGGGTAAAGTCGCATTGGAGGTTGTCGGCCAATCAAACCAGGGAAGGGATATTTATCAGGCGAGAGTCGGGACTGGCGAAAAAGTAGTCCTGATTGAAAGCGAGATCCATGGCAATGAGAGCACTGGAACAGAAGCTTTGCTTAGCATGCTTCAATATCTGGGTTCAAGCAATTCGCCTGAAGCCCAAAAAATCCGCGAGGAAATCACTCTCGTTACTTTGCCAAAAATGAACCCTGATGCATCCGAGTTGGACCGCCGCGGCAATGATATGTCATGGGAAGAAGTCGTCGAAGATTTCCCTCAGCTTGCAGATGCAGCGTCTCCTGCCTGGAATTACTATAACAACCGCATTATCCAGGACAGAGATTACAATGGCCGCCCTGGATTTGACGTAAACCGGGACTTTAATCCAGACCTTGATTATGTTCCGCAGGCAGAAGATTTCCCTGGAACATCAAGTCAAGCTGGCTGGTACATCACGCCTGAATCACAAACCGTGCGCGATGTGTATAAGAAGCTCCAGGCAGAGTTCGGCAAAGTGGATGTCTTCATCGACCTTCACCACCAGGGTCAATATTATGTTGAAGGCACAGACGACCTTGTCACTATGTCCCTATCAGCGGACTTTGTACCGGACCCGAACACAACAGAAGGTGCTAAGTACGCTGAGTATAAGGACAACTATAATTTCGAGTTTTCCAAGCAACTGAATCTTGCCGCCTACAATGCGCTGCAATCACTTGGTGAAAACTCACCATTCAACAACATCACCCTATATCAACAAGACCTGGACCTTCCTGGAACTGCACTTGGAAGCTTTGCTTTGAACGGAAGCGGCACAGTTCTTTTCGAAGTAAGAGGCCAATCGCACTCCTTAGGGCAAAAGAAAAAAGGACAGCTGGTTAAAGCTGTTGAAACCGGCCTTTATGGAATCGTCAACGGAGTGGTTGATGGTTCAGTGGAGACGCTGGACTCAGCTGATTATGATAACATCCCGAAAACTGCCTATTCACCAGGGCTATAAGATTATGAAAAAAGCGGAGGAATGAGTCCCCCGCTTTTTTCATGTTCCCTAAAATCCGATCAAAGTAGCCAGGCTCCTGACCCGTTCTTGAAAGGAAACTTCCTCCTTTAAAAAAGGCCTTTCGTTTATGTATAGCAATCCTAATAACAGCATCATCAGGAACATTGGGTAAAGTCGAAATACACTTGAAAATATTCGCTGCTTATTAGCAACTAAATAAAATAATCCTAATGTAATACCAACCCCCACACTTACCCCTACCATATTTGCCACTGCATCCAGAAACTCAGCACTTCTGCCAGGATCCAGGAACTGTCGGTACTCCTCAATGATTCCGACCGTCACCAGGGCTAACCATACAATCTTCAGCTGTTGTTTCACACCGTCAGGACCTGAGATTATTAAAAGGAATATTCCTATTGACACTGAAACACCTGCAAAACCCAAGAAATGCATAAGCTTATCCAGCCCGGATATCAGTTGAAAATCCAGCAACCCGATCACCTCTTTACCTTCAGCCTAGCCAAAGTGAGCGGTTGATAATCAGTGCAGGAATTAGATTAGTAACTCTCAAAGACCATTTTGCCTGAGAGATCGGAAGCCCTGTTAGTAATTCCCTCTCAAAACAGGATATTATTACTTCGTCTCCGTTTCTGGGTCAATACGACAAACTCAAGTGAGATAGGTAAAATTCGACAATTTTTTATTGAGTAATACCCCCATAAGGATTAAAATAAAGTGAGTTTAGAAAGATTATCCAAAGGGTGTTTTAGATGGCTACTCCTGCACAGAAACATTTTAAAAAGGAAATGAATAAGCTTAACCGGGACGGCTTGAATTTTGAACAGGAAAGCATATATTATCCCGGTAATAGAAGAAAGAAAAGTAATAGGCCATGGTGGACCTACAGCTTGGCCGGCATCATCCTTTTTGCCATTATGTTTTCTACTATACCAACAAAGATTTACAGTGACTTGATCGTTAATAAACATGATAAAATTTTCAAGTACCTGGAGGCACACCGCGAATATACGGAGAAAAGTGACGCTCTTTTAAATCAATATTTAACCGCAACACCATTTCCTTCAGCTGTTGACTTGGCTTCTTTACAGCAAGATAAAACCTCCCTTAACGTCCTTCTGCTGGAAGCTGAAAAGTTAAAGGTCCCTTCCGCATTCAAATCCCATAAACAATCATTTTTGGAGGCCATGGAGAAACGACTATTCATTATCACCTACCTTGAAATACTAAAAAGACAAATAGCCCTTATAACGGTGAACTCACCCAGCATATAAATGAACTGAATGTAAAAAAGCAATTGGAGAGGAATAAATTAATAGGGATATTTGAAACAGAGGACATTGACTATACGGTTCAAGCGGATGGAACGATCATCTATCACATTAAGACCTATTATTCTAACAATTCAAAGTACAACCAGTGAGTTAAAATAAAGATCAAATTCGATCTTTAAATATACTTAAAAAAATGCACAAAAAATGCCTGGCCGTCTAAAGCCAGGCACTCAAGCTATTTCAGGTTATCATCAATCGCTTTCCAAAACTCTTTCGCCACTATTTTATAGCCTTCCTCGCTAAGATGTATATCAGCTGGATTAGGAAGGTATTCTTCATAATGTTTTGCGATTATTTTCTCAGTTGGAACATAAGTGTCACCGTTATCTTCGGAAGCTTTTTCAATCGTTTGGTTCAAATTCTCTAGCAATGGCATCAAGGAAGCTTGCTGCTCCTCCTGCAAGTAAGGAAATGGGTTGTAATACCCCATTACATAGACATCGACATCTGGGTTTAATTCATCTATTGTTTTTAAAATTCGGTTTAAATTTTCATTCACCCCGAACAAAGCTCCTTGTATTACCCCAGGATTTTTCGATGACAATGCCCTTAAAAGATCATTTGCCCCAATGTCCATCACGATGACTTCTGCATCTTCTATAGATTGTATGACATCGGTGTTTGTCAGCACATCATTTAATAACTGACTGGAATCATAGCCTGGGAAACCATGATTATTTAAATCACCTTTGTATTGAGATTGTTCAAACCTTGCTTTTAAAAATTCCCCATATCCTGGACCTTTTTTACCATAAGGTGTCCAGCCCGCAGCTAAAGAATCACCCAATACCGCTAAATCTGCCACTTTCTTTTCCGGCTTTGCAAATGCACCGCCAGGCAAGCCTGCCAGCAACGTTCCAGCCAGCAATATACTGGCAATTTTCTTTGTAAGAATTATAGTATCCTCCCCCACTCATTCTTAATAAAGCACAACTTAATTTTAATCTTCTGCTCAATAGTAGCAATTACCGAAGTTCTTTTTCATACATTTAAGAATGAAGAAGAATACCTCATGTCTTTCAAGCTTTTAGAAAAAGAAACTGTCGATATTGCTAACCCCATGACATTCCCAATCCTTTTACAACAGAACGTTTTGTGTTTGAAAAATGAGAAACCTTTAGTGTTTTTTACCGTCTAATTTAATTAGAAAGGGTGATGTACACTGAAAACAATCAAGCTGCCACTTCTATTGACTTTAATTTCGTCACTATTATTGTTATATGGCTGCAGCAATGATCCTGAGAATAATCAACAAAACTTCGACATAGTCGCTAGTGAAAAAAACTTGCCTGCGAACATGCATGAACTGGCATTCCAACGAGAAGAAACGCCTCGTTATCAATATTTAGTGAGGATGTCAGATAACCAAGCAGACTTTGAAAATTTTTGGAGCTTGTATGGATTTAAAAAACAAGCACCTGAAATAGACTTTAAGACGAAAAGTGTTTTCTTTATAGGAGTCTATGAATCCGGAAGCTGTCCATCCGAGATTGAAAATGTAGAATCCAATGCGGACAACACAACAATAACCATCGCACACCCAGACGGTAATTGCACTGCAGATGCAACACCGAGAACATTTGTCATCCAGATAGATAAAGAAGAAGCCAAAAATTTAGAGAGCGTTATAATTGTTGAAGGTGGTACAGAAACTAGCGTGCCATTAAAGAATTAGTGGGGTTCAAGATAATATGGGGGTTAAGTCATGAGAGCAGAAAAACATTCAGGTAAGAAAAAAAGAAAATGGCTGAGAATTACCGGGGTTGTTTTCCTTTTGTTAATGATTGCAATTGGTGCGTACATCTATAATGTTTACTCTTCCCTCACAAATGCAGTGGAAACGATGCACCAGCCGATTGACAGGGATCAATCCAGCAAGAGGACAAAGGAAGTTACTTTTGAAAACAAAGAGCCATTCTCTGTTCTAATGCTAGGGGTAGATGAAAGGCCAGGAGATAAAGGCCGGTCAGATACAATGATTGTGCTGACTGTAAATCCTGCACTTAATTCGACAAAAATGTTGAGCATTCCCCGTGATACAAGAGCCGAAATTGTCGGAAAAGGATTTGAGGATAAAATCAATCATGCCTATGCTTTTGGCGGAGTTGAAATGTCAATGGACACGGTTGAGGAATTCCTTGATATCCCTATAGATTATTACATGCAAGTTAATATGGAGGGCTTTGAAGACATCGTAAATGCCGTAGGCGGAGTTGAGGTTAACAATAATCTAGCCTTTAGCGAGGGCGGACACAGCTACCCGGAAGGTGAAATCACGCTTGACGGCAAGGAAGCTCTTTCCTACGTCAGAATGAGAAAACAAGACCCGAATAACGATTTCGGCCGCCAGCAAAGACAAAGACAAGTAATCCAGGGTGTTATTAGAAAAGGCGCGAGCCTAAGCTCACTAACTAAATTTGACGATATATTCGAAGCACTTGGAAATAACGTTAAAACAAATATGACATTCCAAGAAATGACTGAAGTTCAAAAACACTATAAAAATGCAGGCAAAGATGTACAACAGCTCCAATTGAACGGAACAGGAACAAAGATTAATAAGATTTACTATCTCATTGTAAATGAAGAAGAAAGACAAAAAGTTCAAAGTGAGCTGAAGGATCATTTAGAAGTTCAATAGAACGGGGTCAGACCCCCACCGCTTTACCGCTTTAATCTCTTGGGGGTCTGACCCCCGGCGCTTTACAGTGTTAAATAGTTTCACCCTCCCCCCTTATGCCACTAAAACACCCATTCTTTCCCATTGTATTTAATTTCTAATCTACCTAAAATATAACAAGGTTAATATTTTTAAATTTTAAAATAATGGGGGAAGATTCATTGCAGTGTAGATTAGGATTATTTTTTAAGGTTCTGGTCGTATTTTCTTTAATTTTGTCTTTATTTCCGCTCCGCTTTGATAAGGCGAGTGCTGCGGGATCAGTGGTATCAGGTCCTATAACTGAAAACCCACCTGGACGAAGGCTAATTCACCGTACAGGATGTCTGGCAGCGTTACGGTTTATCCTGGTGTTAAGCTTAAGATTGAGCCAGGGGTTGAAGTCATTGCCTCGAGCGGTATTTGGTTTGATGTGAAAGGACAACTAGAAGCTATTGGTACATCTTCTGAACGAATTTTATTAAAGGATGTAACCGTCAAAGGCTGGGATTTTATCAATAGTTCCATCCACCTTGAATATACAGATCTGTCACATGATACTTTTAATGGGGGATATCTTGTATCCTCTCTAAAAAGGGCGGTCACGCTTCGCCATAATCGGTTCTCCAATGGCCAAGTCTCCCTTTCTCCCCAGTACAGTGACATTGCAGTTGAAAATAACTCATTTTCAAACCGGGCAAGGATTGATGTACAAAACGGGAGAAGCAGAGTCACAATCCAGGGTAATACATTTCTAAACGAGGGAGACAGCATTGAGGATATTTTCGTACTCAGCAGGGATCCTGATGGCGGAACGCCCAATGTCTTCATTAATAGAAATAATTTTTTCGGTTTTAATAAAATGAAAGTTAGGTTGGACGGATATAATCGCATTACATTTAACGGTCTCGACAACTACTGGGGCACAACCGACCCGGTATTCATTAATCAAGGAATTGTCGACGCCAACGACAATATTAACTTCCGGGACCAACTTGATATTTCTTCCATAGCTTCAAAACCATTTCATAATGGCTACCCTCTAGGAGTATTTGGTGCTCCTAAAGTGAATAAAGTTTCGGATGCGGATTCATCTGTCAGCGGGCTGACTGATGGAGACAGCCTGGTATCCGTTTATTCCGGTTCACAAAAACTTGGTGACGGATATTCGGGACCATCGGGCACATTTAACATTGCGATCCAGCGTCCTTCTGCAGGAAGTCAGCTGCGCGTGACTGCAGTAGACAGCTACGGAAGAGTGAGCCAGGAAACAGTGGTAACTGTCGAGGATAAGACCGCTCCTGCAGCTCCGCAAGTCCATGAAGTAACGAATGAGTCAACTAAAGTAACCGGGACAGCAGAGACTGGTTCAACCGTTACAGTACGAAAAGGGAGCGAAACGGTTGGCAGCGCAATAGCAAATCAGAATGGAACCTTTGAAGCTACCTTAATCGCAAAACAGCCGGCCGGGACAATCCTTACAGTTATCAGCCAGGATGCTGCGAATAATATCAGTCCTTCAGTGACTGTAACGGTTAAAAATGTAACTCCGCCTGCAAAACCTGTCCTAAGCACGATGGATATTACGGACCAAACCGTTTCCATTAGCGGAACGGGCCAACCTGGAACGACCATTCTGGTGAAGTCACTAAGTACGACCATCGGAACGGCTGCTGTGAATCAGAATGGGGTCTTTTCGGTTAGTATTGAAAAACAAAAGCCAGGGACCATGCTTGAAATCATAGCGAAGAATGGAGAACTTTACAGTGAACCAGTTAAAGTTACTGTAAGGGATGTAACACCTCCTGTCATCAAATTTGTCAGCCCAATTTTAGATCAAGCAACAAGCTTTTATGGGATGACAGAGCCTGGTGCAAAAATAACTGTACTTAAGAATGGTTCTGTCCTGGCTTCAGCCGTAACCCAGAATGACGGCATATTCCTTGTTGAATTAACAGAATCCCAGGCAGCAGGAACCACCTTTGAAATCACGGCTACAGATGCAGCCGGACTGATTAGTGAAGTGTATAAAGCAACTGTAGAAAAACCAGTCTCTGTTTCCTTCACTGATCTCAGCACTAGCCATCGGTTTTATCATGAAATCAACTACCTGGTAGGACGGAAAGTTATAACAGGATATGCAGACGACACCTTCCGTCCTGGAAATGCAGTAACTCGTGCACAGGCAGCGATTATGATTGGCCGAGCATTGGAACTCGACGGAACGAAAAGGCAGACTACCTTCAAGGACGTCGACCCTGCATCCGTCGCTTCAGGCTATATTGCATCTGCTGTGGAGAGAGGAATCATCACCGGATATGCGGATGGCACCTTCCGCCCCGATGCACCTGTAACGAGAGGACAAATGGCCATCTTCCTGGCAAGGGCATTCAGCCTATCCGCTGAAGCTGATGCTTCCTTCACAGATGTAAAAGAGGGAACATCCTCATACCCTTATATTAAAAGAATACTGGCTGCTGGAATCACCACCGGCTATGCAGACGGAACCTACCGGCCAAACGGACTCCTCATTCGGTCCGACTTTTCCGCTTTTGTCGCGAGAGCCCTTGAGGATAGATTCAAAGTGAAATAGCAGTATGTAGAAAAGAGAACTGCACCCCAATTGTTAACAACACTTAACAATTGGAGGTGCAGTTTTTTTATCGATAAAGCCAAAACTTTATGCCATGTTGGCCTGTAAAAAAAGATAAAATCACGTTGTCCCCCTTAATACATATTGGACTAAACCAATGGAAAAATTTATATTTAAAGTGTAAATTTACACTTTAAGGAGCTTCTTACAATGAAAAGTGTCTTGATTGTCCTAACCTATTTTACAATCGTATTTTTCGCAGGGTTTCTCATTTTTAAGATCAATATGTTCCACTATGAAAAAACAGCTGACAACCGGATTACGAAAGCAATGGAATTTCAGAAAGTAAATATTTCTGAAGATAAAGTAGAGAATAGCTTTTTCAATTATAAAAGTGGCTGGTCTAAAATGGTTTACTACAATGATGATCCAGAGATTCGATATGAATATGTATATGACAGATCCGAAAATGAAGTAGATGTTTTTGGAATGCATAAAAATATGTCACTCGATTTAGCCAAAAAAGAAGCCAAATATCCGTTAGGGAGCTTCTGTTTTTTAAAAAATGGAGAAATTGAGGACTTTCACGAGCTTTAACAAATGAGGGGCCCCAAGTTCACGCTCACTTTCTATTTTGCACGGTCGCTATAATTACTTAAAGAGGGGGAAATCCTATCAAATCTTTATGGTTCCTAGTTTCGTTATTTCCTAGTCCATTTTTGTTTCATTATCTTGAAATTGCTCTTTCCCCACGACCTGCTATTCTGCAGTCAGGCACGTTTTTATTGGTAATTACAGCAGGTCTATTATCTATAAAAATAAAATTTCCAGTGATTATCTTGACTAACATTGTCACTATATTAATATCAGTTTTTTGGGGGACAGAGTTTATCACTCCTCCAAATCCTTCTTGGTTTAACCCTTTTGGAAGGAATTTCGTGATTATATCAACTGGTATTGTTATGCTGATCGGAGTGTTACTCATTCGTCTTTTCACAAGGACCATATTGCTGAAAAAATAATTCTTCCTTGAAAAACGGCAATGAAAAGCCAGTGTCCCACTTATAGACACTGGCTTTTCATTTTATTTGTAAGTTCAAGAATCATAGCTAAATTTGCAATAGCCAGCTAATCTTCCCCCCCCTAGAATAACTTTACTTGATAGGCATCAAGCACATATCTTGGAACGAAAAACCTGGCTGTCAAAAGTGGGTCGACGATTTGCGATACCTGGACCTGGCCAACGGCACTCATAAGCATGGTCAGATCCCCCAGACTCAAATCTGTATGCGGCTGCAAAGTATCAATAAAAATCTCCACAGCTGCTTTGGCCGCTTCATCAAGCGTCTCTTTTGAAACTAGAACAGCCATCCCTTCTTCATTTTCAAGGAATGGGTAAGAAATCGATGTTCCTTTGACAACTTCGAGCGTGACGGTTACTTTTCCAGGAATCTCAATGCCTGAAACGCCAATTTCTCCGTCTCCCATCGCTGCATGCAAATCTCCCAGGCCAAACAAGGCTCCTTCCTGGAATACCGGGAAATAAAGCGTTGCACCAGTCGTGACAGATGTCGTATCCATGTTCCCTCCGTGAGCCCCTGGAGTACCACACGAAACAGGATCTGCTTCAGGGGCCACACCAATGACACCTATCATCGGATTCAAAGGCAGCTGGAGCTTTTCATTAAAGACAGCCTTGCCATCTTCAATCGGGATCATCTTAACCTGAAACTCATCGATTCGATGGCCCATGACACCAAGTCCGGGTCCGGTTGCCATCACTCCCTGATTGCCCAATTCAATATTGTCGATCTTCACCTTAAGTATATCGCCTGGCTGGGCACCTTCTACATATATTGAACCAGTAGCCGGGTTAATCTGATTCCAGTCAATTGAATTGAAGGCTGCATCATTGCTCTGAATCTGGTTTTGGAAACAATCGTACGTTTCAATCACCACCTGTGAACCAGAAGGCACCTTTAGCGCTGTTTTATTTTCCTTGCTGAAAGCATAGAAATATTGTTCCTTTGCAATGGTATGTACCATGAAACCACTCCTTCCTTTTCTCTTATTATAAAAAAGGAAACCAGGCTGTGCAGGGATTTTGTTTGAGTTTATAAAATTTTCTTACTTTTAATAGATTCGCGATATGGGAGAGACACATCCATTATTAAATTATTTAAACCGTCAGGATTCTTGAATTAGTATGATCCGCGTAAAAGGATATGAGTACTTGTGTTGTGGTCAGAGAAAATCATGCAGGCCAAAAGTCACTTTTGTAAATTGCAGTAAAACCTTTCCTGTAGAATTCCGTCTAAGCTTTATAGGAGGGATAATTTATGAAGATAGCTGCCTTTTTGCTGGCAGGCTCGCTTGTACTGACCAGCTGTGCTGCATATGAAGACACCAATTCGAATCATAGTATGAAGAAAATAAGTGAAACCTCAGTTCAAAAAAACAAATCAAAGTACGGTGAATTGACGCATGAGGATAAACACAATAACCTAGGGTTCGCATTAATGATGCAACCAATAAATCCGGCACCAGAATTTTCGATCCTTGAAATCTATAATAAAGGCTCTCTTACATTTTTAGCTGATTCTGAACTCACTGTTGAAAAGTTTATTGATGGTGCCTGGTATGAGGTTTTAATCCCAAGAGAAGCATCTTTTGAAGGAGAAACTGAATTCATTGGTCCTGGCGGGGGTTACCACCAGAAAATTGAAAACAATATGTTGAAAGAAATGATATCCGAAGAAGGAAAATATAGATTAATAAAGGTCCTGAAGGCGAAAGAGAAAGGCCAAAAAGATGTGGTACTAGCCCATACAATAAATGTCGGCACGGAAAATTGAGAGGTGCAGCTATGAAAAGGTTATTAATAATAACCAGTTTCATTGCCATGCTTGGTATTGCTGCATTCATTTTCACCGAAGCCAATCACATAGATACTGGCTATATTATCAGTGTAACAGAAAAGGATATCTGGCTGGTTCGGGACAATGAGCAAAACATCCAAGGAAAAACGGAAGAGAAATTAAAAGAAATCTATAAGTTCAAAGGAACAAACTACGACACCGATCGTATCCCTTCCTTTGTTAAAGAAAAGCTCGAAGTCGCCCAAAATGTAAGTGTGTTTTCGGATGGTAAAACAAATGCTTCTGCCCCTAGCCAAAATGAAGCGACCTTTCTCATCATATTAAAATAAAATTCGGGCTGTTGAACCGGCGCAAGGGGCAGTGTCTGCCGGTGCAAAAAAATACACTTTTATGGTGGATTTGACTGAGGACCATATTTGTCTCTAGCGGCTTAATTTCCGAGATCAACCTTTTCGGCAATATTTCTTAGTGCCTCTGCACGAGAAACAATGAATTTTCGCATATACCTTTCTAAAAACAACATATCGGCTAAAACGCCAATTGGGCCTAATGGTGACTTATACTGAAATTTATCAATCATTATGGTGCCTTCTCCTTTTTCAAGAAACTGATGTGTATGAACAAAGGAATGGAAGGCCCCCTTAACCATAATATCAACAAACTCATTTGGCTTTTCCATATATGTCACCTTGGCCGTTAATCTTTGTTTCAAACCAAAATGAACGGCCTCCCAAGTAACCGTATCTCCTTCCTCTAATAATCCCTCTGTCACTCCGCCTATAACTCGTTCCATGGTATTGGAAGTTGTCTGAGTATGGATCTCTACGTTCCTCGCGAGGTCAAAACATACCTCGATTGGTGCACGAATAAATTGTTGATGCTCAATGACAGGCATTTTAATTCTCCTTTAAAAGCGCTGGAATACTTTTATTATTTCTTAAAAGTGGCTTTATATGTCTCATCATTACGTCCTTACTCTACATGGCCGCATTCATCACAAGTTATTAATGATTTATTACTTTAATCATATCCCTTCAATTCTATCAGCCTCTTTTTAAAAATCATATGATCACTTAATTTTTCCTCTAACTATTATTTTGAAGTAGCATTTTAATACCCTGGAAATGTTCATACCCTCCTTTCCTTTCGTTTCCCGATAGAAATTTAAAAATGTCAGAATTTTGTAACTTTTACTGTCATAAAGTATAACAGAGCTTGTAAACAAGATTAAAAGGAGGAAATAGTGTTAATGGCTGAAACAAAGAAAAAATCGTTGGTTGATTGCTGCCGCCGCTGTTGGGATTCATATCTCGATTGGTTCTGTTTATGCTTGGAGTAATTTCACGAACCCGTTGAAAAATTTGTTTGGCTGGTCCGATTCGGAAGTGGCTCTTACCTTTAGTATCGCTATCTTGTTCCTTGGTCTTGCTGCTGCGTTTTTGGGTCATTTTGTGGAAAAGCATGGTCCTAGGAAGGCTGGATTGCTTGCGGCGACTTTCTTTGGAATCGGGATTGCCGGTTCCGGTCTTGCCGTTCTATTGGGCTCAAAAATACTCCTTTATCTGTTTTACGGGGTGTTAGGCGGGATTGGTCTTGGTGTTGGCTATATTGCACCGGTTTCTACGTTGGTAAAATGGTTCCCAGACCGGCGCGGGCTTGCTACGGGCCTTGCGATTATGGGCTTTGGCTTTGCCGCAGCCATTTCCAGCCCAATCATGAATAGTTTGATTGAAAGTGTAGGAGTCGCGAACACGTTCTTCATTTTAGGAAGCGCTTACTTAATTTTAATGACCGCATCGTCTTTGTATCTGGAAAAGCCGCCTGAAGGATGGATGCCGGAGGGCTTTAAGGAAAAAGTTGAATCTGGTGCCGCAAAGCCAGTAATGGACCTTTCACAGCTAACGGCGAACGAAGCGGTAAAAACGACCCGTTTCTGGTATTTATGGCTGATGCTGTTCATCAATGTCACATGCGGGATTGCGATTTTAGCAGTGGCGAAACCGCTTGCGATGGAGTCGATCGGCATTGGGACAGCGGCAGCTGCTGCGCTTGTTGGAGCAATTGGGATCTTCAATGGGCTGGGCCGGATTGGCTGGGCCTCCATTTCAGATTTCATTGGCCGTCCGAATACGTATACAACATTCTTCATCCTGCAAATCGGATTGTTTTTCATACTTCCGCACACGACCAATGCCCTGCTTTTCCAGGTAATGCTTGCGGTCATTTATACGTGCTACGGAGGGGGATTTGCCTCCATACCTGCCTATATCGGCGATTTATTCGGCACAAAACAGCTCGGCGCCATCCATGGCTACATCCTGACAGCATGGGCAGCGGCCGGTCTGGTGGGACCAATGTTTGCCGCCTATATAAAAGATACAACCGGATCGTATGCCGGCAGCTTATCAGTGTTTGCAGGGTTATTTGTCGCAGCATTCGTTATTTCTCTGCTGATCAGAGTGGATATGGCTAAGCTTCGTAAACAAAATGAATCAGAAATAACCGCCTAGATTTAAATGTCCCTATTTTGTTTGCGTACGGGGGAGGAACAAAATATCGTGACGAAGACAAGTACAAAACGAACCATTACCCGTTATGTACATGGGATCACCGAAAAAGTTGAAGACACTATTGCGACTGAAAAACCGTTTACGATCAAATTGAATGAAAAAGAGTTTGCTACTTTAGTCTGTACAGCGGAATACATTGAGGATATGGTCATCGGGTTTTTAGCTTCAGAAGGTGTAATCAGAAAATTCGCCGATATTGATGATTTATGGATCCAGGAAAAAGAAGGATTTGTTCATGTGAAAACACACTATACCAATTCCTTTTATGAAAAATTTCACTCAAAACGTTATATCACCTCTTGCTGCGGCAAAAGCAGGCAGGGATTCGTCTTTTTTAACGATGCGAGATTATCCCACCATTTTAAGCAGGTGAATGTCCGATTAACCTATCAAGATTGTTTTCGATTAATGGAAGAGATGCAAAGTCGTTCAGCAGTTTTCCAGGAAACAGGCGGGGTCCACAATGCAGCACTATGTACAAGAGACGGTGTCCTGCTGTCCCGCCTGGATATTGGACGCCATAACGCCCTGGATAAAATATATGGCCACTGTCTGCGGCATCAAGTTTCTTTGGAAGATAAAATCATCGTGTTTAGCGGACGGATCTCCTCTGAGATCGTCACAAAAGTCGCAAAAATCGGCTGTGAAGTGGTGTTATCAAAATCCGCACCGACAGAAATGGCACTGGAGCTTGCAGAAGAGCTGGGAATGACGACGGTTGGCTTTATTCGGAACAATGCTTTGAATGTTTATACGAGGCCAGATCGGATTGTGGAAGTAATAGATTAAGGAGGTATAAAAACGGCATGCAGGATCAAGTGGAAACGATATGCGGTTTTTGCGGTACAGGATGCGGTCTTGTCGTCGAAACAGAAGATAACAAGATTAGCAAAGTAAAAGGATACAAGGAAAACCCTTCGAGCCATGGGGAAACCTGTGTAAAAGGTGCAATGGGTTGGGGATATCTCCATAGCGACCGACGGCTGACCCAGCCGCTGATCAGAAAAAATGGAGAGTTGACACCCGCCAGCTGGGAAGAAGCACTGACCCTCATTGCGGATAATTTTTCTGACATCAAAGAAAAACATGGGCCAGATGCCTTTGGCTGTTTCAGCTCTTCGAGATCAACCAATGAATTAAATTATCTCGCTGGAAAATTCATGCGGACGGTCATCGGCACCAATAATATTGACAGCTGCAACCGAACCTGACACGCTCCAAGCGTCACCGGTCTGGTGACTGTGTTTGGTACAGGTGCTGCCACGGGTTCTTATGACGAACTTGAGGACACCGATGTCATTCTGGTCTGGGGAAGCAATACCCAGGAATGCCACCCGATTATTTTTAACCATATGCGACGCGGGATAAAAAATGGGACAAAAATGGTCGTCATTGACCCCCGTCAGATTGACCAGACGAAACTGGCCTACAAGTGGCTGCCAGTCAGGGTCGGAACCGATATTGCCCTGGCAAATGCGATGGGCCATGTCATCATTGAAGAGGACTTAGTTCATAAGGGGTTTATTGAAAAGGCGACAGAACAGTTTGATAAGTATAAGGAAGAGGTCAAAAAATACACCCCTGAATTCGCGGAAAAGGTCACCGGTATCCCAGCGGAAGATATCCGGGAAATCGCCCTGCTTTATGCGAATGCGGATAAAGCAACGATTTGCTGGACGCTGGGGATTACAGAACATCATAATGGCACCGAAAATGTATTTGCTTTGATTAATTTAGCCTTATTGACCGGTCATATCGGGAAGTATGGCTCTGGACTGAATCCGCTGAGGGGCCAAAACAATGTCCAGGGCGGCGGAGACATGGGCGCCCTGCCGAACAGGCTTGTCGGCGGCTGGAATTATGATGATCCTGAAGGAAGAAAACTGCATGAACAAGTATGGGGCACCCCGGTTCCTGAAAAAATCGGAAAGCATCAAACCTTGATGCTCGAGGCAATGGAGAAAAAAGAAATCAAGGCAGTCTATGTATTTGGCGAAAATCCGGTTCAATCGGATGCCAATGGGAATCAGGTGGAAAAGATTTTTAAAGACCTCGATTTCCTCGTTGTCCAGGACATTTTAATGACAAGAACAGCGATACTTGCGGATGTCGTCCTTCCGGCAACGGGCTGGGCTGAAAACGACGGGACACTGGTTAATTCTGAGCGCAGGATTCAACGCGTCCGGCCCGCTCTAAAAGGACCAGGTGTGTCCAGGCATGACCAGGAAATCGTTCAGGATATCGCCAATAAAATGGGAGAAAAATGGACTTATCAATCAGCGGAGGAAGTTTGGGAGGAGATCCGCAAGCTTGCACCTAATTTTGCCGGTGTAACGTACGAACGGATTGACAAAGATGGCGGCCTTCAATGGCCATGTCCTGATGAAAATCATCCAGGGACTCCATTTCTCCATAGCCGTCTCTGGTCAGAAGAGGTGGGAATGAAGGCGAAATTCGTGCCAACCCATTACCAGCCTCCTGCCGAGGAGCCGGATGAAGAGTTTCCTTTGATGCTGACAACCGGCCGCAGGCTACAATTTTATAATACAGGCGTGCAAACAAGAGATTATAAGAAAATGAAAAATGCAGAAGAAGCTTTAGAGATCCATGCCGAGGATGCAGCGAAATATGGATTACAAGACGGAGATCAAGTAAGAGTAAGCTCAAGAAGAGGAAGCCTCATTACCAAAGTCAACATCAGCAAAAAACAGCCAAAGGGCTTAGTCTTCATGTCCTTCCACTTCCCCGACCAGGCAAGCACCAATGTATTAACCAATTCCGCAACTGACCCTTTAGCTGGAACCGCTGAGTTTAAGGCGTGTGCGGTGAAGATTGAGCAAGTACAGAAGCCAGTTTAATAGAAGTGAATTGTAAATTCGGGACGTTTCAGTTTTATAAAACACGTTATGACAAATATTGCATTTTCGTATCCTTCAAAGTATAACAAAAGGCATCTTCCATTCTCAGGAAGGTGCCTTTTTCGACATTTTACTATGAAGCGCCATAATACACGTTTAACCACAAAGAATGAACATGAGTCAGGTGGGACATAGGACGGTTCCCCTATTTTAAAACTTTACATATTCTCTTTTGGAGATGTTCAAACCGTCCATTTGTACATTAAATCCAACTTAACATATAAATATAAACAAAAGCCATGATGGTTACTGATAAAAAATACAATCCATTCCACTTAAAAGCAACTGTCACACCATTTCTTTGGACACACTGGCTAATGATAATATTCATTGCATTAAGAGGAGAAATGGCGGAAGAAAGCATCCAGGTGAAGATACACATAAAGGCCACACTGACAACAGATATATCTGGCATCTGGGCAAAGTTTAATGAAGTGAGGATCAGTGGAATTACAATGATTTGATGTACCCCTAAAAAGGCCATAAAGGTCACAAACAGGATGATAAATAAAAACAATATACTTATAGATTGTGTCGCTGACCATTGCATGGACTTTTCCAAAAGCTGTTTTACAGGAGTATGAGATATTGCATTACCGAATAATCCAGCACTCAAGAAAAGGCAAATCTCCATTTTCTGAGATAAAATCTTGCTCTTATACAGCGAGAGTTCTTCTTTTATTAACTTCCTTTTATTCCTTACAATAATCCATCCAACCGGGACAATAATACAAACAATGCTTACCAGTAACAACATCGATTTTTGAGTGGCCTGCTCCATTATGATAAGAAGCAGTATAAGTCCGAATACGAATCCAATTAAAGCATATATATCCCTCTTACGACTAAAACCCACTAATGAAATCGCCTTTTTCTCCTCAAGTGCAGCTGCCTCCTCCACAATTGTTCCCGGCCGAAAGAAAAAGATTCCCACTGCCATTTGCATTATGGCGAACAAAACACCTACAGCCACATAGGACAAGTAAGTGATATCTAAATAAAAAAGTACAATTCCTACAGACGCAAAAAATGGTGACCAAATGACTGCTGGGGTAAACCCTACATAATACGATCGGGACAAATATTTAGAAGGGAATTGTATGCTTTCCACAAAACCATGTACAATCCTCAACGCACCCATATTTAAGATAGGAGCCAAGGTTAACATAAAAGAGCTTATGCCATAAAATGTATTTCTCGGATTACTTTTCAGCTCATTTAAATAAAGCACTACTGTATCAATAAATCCTTCTCTTCTTAAAGGAACAGATAATAATGGCGCTAAAATGAGGATGGAAAGCAGCGCAAGATTCTGAGTGATTCCCTCGATTAAATGGATTCCGAGATCACCAACCATAAAGTGTATGATCATTCCTGCAATAAACAAACTTAGAGTGAAGACCCTGCCTTTTCGCTCCAATAATGGAACCATGGCAAAGAATACAGCAACAGCCACGAGATTAAAAATCAGATAAATTGGTACGCTCGGGATAAAAGCATAAAGAATATAAAACAAGCACATACTCAATACGAGAGAAAAACGTATCATTTTGTCCCTTCTCTCTGTCTTTTTAACATATTTAATTAATTCAAGACAAGAGGCTACTTCCTTCCACTAGGAGCCTTGCTTCTAAGCAACCTAATAAATTCTTTTCCGACTTGTTCTGTAGTATCGTTTCCGCCAAGGTCAGAAGTTAGGACTTTCTTGTCAGTGAGCAGTTCCTTCATCGCATCCAGGATCGCACTACCCCACTCCTCTTCCCCAAAGTAATCCATCATCTGGCTTACGGACCATATTGCAGCAAGAGGATTGGCAATGCGTTTTCCAGCGATGTCAGGAGCAGAACCGTGAATTGGCTCAAACATAGAAGGAAACTCACGCTCTGGATTAATGTTGGCCCCCGCTGCCAATCCAAGACCGCCTGTAATAGCAGCGCCTAAATCAGTCAAGATATCACCAAATAAATTTGAAGTAACAACAATCTCAAATCGCTCCGGCTGCAGAACAAAATAAAGACTCGCTGCGTCTACGAGAAAAGAGCTGGTTTTTACATCAGGATATTCTTTTCCTACTTCATCAAATACCTCATCCCAAAATACCATAGAATAATTGAGGGCATTCGCCTTGCTAATGCTAGTAAGTGATTTTTTCTGTTTACGGGCTTCTTCAAAAGCATAACGAATGATACGTTCCGTCCCTTTACGAGAGAAAACGCCTGTCTGTAGAACTACTTCTTCCGGTTTTCCTTTAAAAAGCCAATCTCCTGCTCCTGCATATTCCCCTTCACTATTCTCCCTGATTACCAAAAAATCTATCTCTTCCCGATTTTTAAGAGGAGTTAATTCAGAGTTCAGCAGCTTAATAGGCCGAATGTTTACATACTGATCGAATTCTTTTCTGATTTTCAAAAGTAAATCCCATAATGAAATGTGATCAGGAACACCAGGATACCCTACTGCTCCCAAATAGATTGCATCAAACTCTTTTAATTGTTCAATGCCGTCATCATCCATCATTTTTCCTTCATTTAAATAATATTCACAACCCCACGGAAACTCGGTAAAAGAGAACGATAGACCCGGATCTAATTCCTCAATCATTTTTAAAACCTTTACACCTTCTGAAACGACTTCAGGCCCAATTCCATCCCCAGGGATGAGGGCAATTTTCCAATGTTTCATCTTAAGTACCTCCTATGCCTTCGGTCCGCCGGCAACATATAAAACCTGGCCATTTATAAAGGAAGACGAGGGGCTTGCGAAAAAGCTTGCAGCCTGTGCGATATCCTCTGGATTCCCCGCCCTATTGACCGGAATTTGTTTTACTTTTGTCTCTATTAGTTGCTCAAATGGAATTCCGAGCCGTTCTGCTACGGCTTTTGTCATATCTGTCATAATAAACCCTGGTGCAATCGAGTTGACTGTAATATTATATTTACCAAGCTCGATGGCGAGAGTTTTTGTAAAGCCCTGTATACCAGCTTTGGCTGCAGCATAATTAGCCTGGCCTCTGCTACCCAAAGCTGAAACGGAGGATAGATTAATAATTCTTCCATACTGATTTTTAACCATTAATTTCTGGGCATATTTACTGCATAGAAAAGTCCCTTTCATATGGACATTCATTACATTATCCCAATCATCTGCACTCATCTTATAGAATAGGTTATCACGGATAATTCCGGCATTATTCACCAGGATATCGATCTTCCCTTGCTTCTCTTCCACTCGTTCAAAAAGCCTTATAACTTCTTCTTCATTAGTGATATCAGCAACTACTGCCTCCACGGAAAGATCCATACTGGCCAATTGCTGGCAAGATTCATTTAATGCATCTACATTTATATCGACTAAGTATACATAAGCACCTTCCGAGGCAAGCCTTTTGGATATTGCTTTTCCTATCCCCCTACTTGCCCCAGTGACAACGGCTACTTGATTTTCCAAGCTAAACATAGTTGGCTCCAATCTTTTATAGATTTCTGCTCAATCGCTCAAGCTGCAGTTCGTATTCCTTCACAATATCTTGAATAATGTCTTTTGCACTTTTAATTTCATTAATCAGGCCGATTGTCTGTCCGAGTGAGATAACACCCGAGTTTTCATCCCCCGTATCAATATATTCCTGATAGGATTCACCGCTAATATAAGGAAAAATATCCTCCAGCGTTGCTCCTGCTTCTTCCTTTTTCAATAGCTCGATTGCACGTTGTGTTTTCATAACCCTCATGGCTTTTCCTATTGATTTCTTTACGATTACAGTATCCGTCTCCTGTAACTCTTTTAATTTATCTTTAATTGAGTGATGCAGGCTGACTTCCTTTGAAGCTAAAAACCTTGTCCCCATCTGTACACCCTGGGCTCCTAAAGCAAAAGCAGCAAGTGCAGATTTCCCTGTTGAAAATCCACCTGCTGCAATGACCGGTATTGAAAGCTCCGCAACGGCCTTCTGAATCAAAGTTAAGCTTGTCACATCATCTTTGCCGGGATGGCCTCCGCACTCATAGCCGACTACAACAACTGCATCACATCCAATTGCCTCTGCTTTTTTTGCAAATCTCACAGAAGGGACGACATGAACTGCTTTCATACCGTTTGCTTTTAAACCTTTGATATATTTTTCGGGATTGTTACCTGAGGTAAAAATAACCGGAACTCTTGCTTCAATCGCACCTTCGAAAAATTCATCCATCGGCTTGCGAATACCAATTGCAATATTTACGCCAAAAGGCTTTGCAGTAAGCCTTTTTGTCTCCTCAATATCCTTCATCATCTCTTCCTTCGAAGAAAAACTGCCAGCTGTGATCAATCCAAGTCCTCCTGCATTGGATACAGCTGAGACAAGAGGCGATGTTCCAAGCCCTTGCAGCCCTCCCTGGATAATAGGATATTGGATATCGAACATTTTTGTTATTGCCGTATTCCTCATGAGCCATCACCCTTAGTGACCTTAAAAGTTCCTGTGCAATGGCCAAGCAGTTCACCGTCGGCATTTTTAAGCCTGCCCTCAACGAATACGGTATTCCGGTTCTGATGGATGATCTCTGCCTCTGAATAAACCACTCCATCAATAACAGACTTCAGAAATTGGATGTTTAAATTCAGTGTGGCTGCCCCATCATATCCCAATGACTTGCCCGCCATCCCCATTGCTGTATCCAATACGGACGCATAAATGCCACCATGGACTGTATTTCTTACATTAATGAAATCCTGTTTGATTGGAAGTGCCAATAAAACATATCCTTCTTTTAATTCTTTTAATTGCAATCCAATAAAATTCCAAAATGGGCTATTTTCAAATTCTGCTCTTACTTTCTGTAATTTTTCTACTTTCATGAAAAAGCCCCCTTTCCTGTTTCTGCAAGTTCAGCTTGATTGGCAATGACCGACAGCTTTTCGCCATTTATAACTCGCAGAAGATTCTCTGCAATTAGGGTTGATGTCTGCCTCGCTGCCTCAAGACTGATTCCTCCAATATGCGGGCTCATCGTTACTTGCTCTAGTTGAAAAAATGGATGATCAGCAGGGGGTGGTTCATCAGAAAATACATCTATCCCTGCACCTAGTAATTGATTTTGCCTCAGTGCCTGGACTAAATGCTGTTCATTGATAACACCGCCACGGGCAGTGTTAATGAGCACTGCGTTGTTTTTCATAAGCGACAGCAATTTATTGTCAACAAGCTGATCTGTTTCTTTAGTTAATGGAATATGTAAGCTCACTGCATCACTTTCAGAAAAAATCTTATCCATAGAAGTGGTTAACTCTACCCCTATTCGTTCGGCTGTTTGCTGTTTTTCTTCATTTATATTTCTGACATAAGCCAGTGCCCTCATGCCAAAACCATGGACTAAAATCCTGGCGACTTTCTGTGCGATACTTCCAAAGCCAACGAGCCCCAGCTGCTTACCTTGCAGTTCATGAGTGTAGGCTCCATCCCTTGATTGAAAGTTTCCGCTTCTTGTTTCCCTATCAAAGTAGGCAGTTTTTTTCATCACTGCTAACAGAAGACTCACTGCATGTTCTGCGGTTGCCGTACTATTGAGCTTTGGGGCATGCAATACAGGAATCCCTTTTTCAGTTGCATAACCTACATCGATATTATCAAGTCCCACTCCTGCTCCTGAAATAGCCTTTACTTGATGGCAGTTGTCTAAAATAGCTGACGTGATCCTTGCTGGGGCCCTAAGGATTATTCCATCAACCTTATTATTCAGGAGATAATCACATATTTCCGTCTCTTTAAATTCAGTAAACTTCTTCACTTCAGCACGTTTGTTCAGGATATCCTCCCCATCTGGATGATACATGGGGAGAATTTGAACAATATGAGGCTTCCTCATCTCAACACTTCCTTTTTGGCAAAACCAGTTAGACTTGAAGGTTCTCAATGATTGTCGATATTCCCTGGCCTCCGCCAATACAAAGCGTGACCAAGCCATACTTTTCGCCTCTGCGTTCCATCTCGTGAATCAGCTTTGTCATAAGGATTGCTCCTGTAGCCCCAATTGGATGACCTAAAGCAATGGCTCCGCCGTTTACATTCACCTTGTTTATGTCCATTCCTGATTCACGGATTACTGAAAGTGCCTGAGCTGCAAATGCTTCATTAAGCTCAATCAGTCCAATATCATTCATGGACAGGCCGCATTGCTTTAAGGCCTTAAATGTAGAGGTCACAGGACCAATCCCCATAATCTCTGGAGAAACTCCGCTCACAGCCTGGGCGATGATTTTTGCTTTTGGCTTTAAACCATATTCATTTACTTTATGTTCATTCATCATCAATACGACTGAAGCTCCATCATTTCGGCCGCTTGCATTCCCAGCTGTCACAGTGCCGTTTCCTTTGAAAACAGCCTTTAGCTTTGAGAGTTTTTCGATTGTAGTGATGCGAGGATGTTCGTCTACACTGAATAATTGTGTTTCCCTTTTCTGCTTATACTCAACCGGGACAATTTCCTTCTCAAAACGGCCAGATTCGATTGCTGCATGTGCAAGTTCCTGGCTGCGGAGCGCAAATTCATCCTGTTCTGTCCTGGAAATAGTATATTTTTCTGCAAGATTCTCGGCAGTCAGTCCCATGGTAAGGTTGCCGTATTTTTCGATTGGCTGGGAACAAGGCTGGCTTTCCGTATTCGGATCCAGAATCTGCGCATTTCCTACTTGAAAACCATAGCGGGCATTACGGATATAGTAGGGGGCTGTGCTCATGCTTTCCGCACCTCCAGCTACCACTACATCGGAGTATCCCAGCCTGATTTGCATATCGGCATTATTAATGGCTTGAAGGCCAGAACCGCACTGACGATGGACAGTATAACCGGTTACTTCAATTGGCAGTTCCGCCCTTAATGCAGCAAGACGGGCAAGATTGGAAGTATCCGCGCTTTGCTTGGCCTGGCCAAGAATAACTTCATCGACTGTCACTTCAGAATTGGAGCGATTCAATACTTCTCGTATCACCTTCTCAGCAAGGTGGTCCACCGTCACATCTTTGATCGTGCCACCCATTCTTCCAATAGCTGTACGAACAGATTCAACAATATAAGGCTGATTCATACCTTACACCCCCACATAGGAAGATTCACGCTTCAGTTCATTTGCGATAATATTGCGTTGAATTTCGGACGTTCCTTCATAAATCTTCGTAATTCTCGCATCACGGAAGTAACGTTCAATTGGATAGTCCCTCATATACCCAATTCCACCGTGAATTTGTACCGCTAAATCGGCGACCTTGTTGTATACTTCTGAAGCAAACAATTTCGCGATGGCCGCTTCCTTCACGACTCTCATTTTTTGATCGGTCATCCATGCAACGCGATACGTCATAGACCTAAGAACCTCGATCTGCATGCTAATTTCAGCAAGCATATGCTGAACAGCCTGGACTTCGATAATCGGCTTTCCGAATTGCTCCCGTTCCTGGGTGTATTGCAAGCAGTGCTCCAGGAGTTTCTCACATGATCCCAGATTTCTTGCAGCCAGACCGGCACGGCCATTTGCAAGGATTTTTAAAGCATTGATATAGCCCTGTCCTTCTGTGCCAAGAACATTTTCTGCAGGAACCTCCATATTTTCAAAGAACAGCTCAGCAGAGTGGGAGCCCCTTAAACCCATCTTTTGTTCGACGTTTCCAAGGACAAAACCAGGGAAATCTTTTTCTACTATAAAAGAGGTAATACCTTTTGCTCCCTTGGCACGATCTGTTACAGCCATCACTGTAAAGACATGTCCGTCAACTGCATTTGTAATATAGTGCTTGGAGCCATTCAGAATGTATTTGTCACCTTTTCTTACGGCAGTGGTTTTCAATGCAGCAGCATTTGAGCCAGCGCTCGGCTCTGTTAAAGCAAAAGCACCTATCCATTCACCTGTAGCCATTTTTGGCAAATACTTTTGTTTTTGTTCTTCTGTTCCCAGCTCAACAATTCCAACAGACCCGATTCCAGTGTGTGCTCCTATCAATGTTGTGTAACCATTATGTGTTTTTCCAAGCTCTTCATATATTGCACATTTCCCGACCATATCGAGTCCAAGACCGCCATATTCTTCAGGAATGCTTAAACCGAATAGGCCCATTTCCTTTGACATCTCAACCAGCTTCTCAGGTATCATGTCCTTTTCTTCAATCTCCATTGCTAATGGTTCTGCTTCTTCTTTAATAAACCTGCGTACATTACTTCTTAAAAACTGAATATCTTCAGAAAAACTAAAATCCATTTCTATCTCTCCTTTTTTATCGATTGCTAAATTCCGCTGGTCTCTTTTCCAAGAATGCTTGGGTTCCCTCTTTTTTATCTTCTGTTCCAAACGCGACAGCCTGTGCAAGCTTTTCGATCAGCATGGCAGTTTCAATATCTGCGTCATAGCCTTTATGTATCGCTAGCTTTGCCAGTTTAATAGCCACAGGTCCCTTTTTCATAACTTGATAGGCTATCTCTTCTGCCTTTTGCTCCAATTCCTCTTCCTCAGTTAGATAAGAAGCAAGACCAATTCTTTCTGCCTCTTCCCCATCAATGATTTTGCCAGTAAGAATCATATCCAGCGCTTTACCTTTGCCTACAATTCTGGACAAACGCTGTGTTCCGCCTGCTCCAGGAATAATGCCCAGGTTTAACTCAGGCAATCCGAACTTTGCTTTTTTAGTAGCGATACGTATATCACAGGCCAAGGCAAGTTCGCAACCTCCACCCAGAGCGTAGCCCCTGACAGCGGCGATTGTTACTTTGCCTGATTGCTCAATTTTTTTATAAAGTCCCTGCATTCCTGGTATAAGGGCCTCTAGCATTTTTCTTTCATGCAGCTGCTTAATATCAGCTCCCGCTGCGAAGGACTTCTCCCCAGAGCCTTGCAGGATGATGACCTTCACGGCATCATTTGCTTCAGCCCATTGAAAAGCATCGTCAAGCTCCTGAAGTGTTTCCTGATTCAATGCATTTCTGTAGTCAGGACGGTTTATCGTAAGCCACATGGTTCCCTGTTCAATTTGAACTAGGAGATTTTCGTATTGATGCATATTCTCCACCTCCTTAGGAATATTGGTAGAAGCCGCTGCCGCTTTTTTTCCCTAACCGCCCGGCTTTTACATATTTACTTAAAAGCGGGCACGGACGATACTTTTCACCAAGCGTTTGGTGCAAATACTCCATATTCCTTAATCGAGTATCCAAGCCAACCAGATCTGCCAGCTCCAGAGGACCCATAGGATGGTTGAGCCCAAGCTTTAGCGCTTTATCAATATCTTCTGCCGATGCCACACCTTCCATCAGCATGTTCATGGCCTCGTTGCCAATGAGGCAGTTCATTCGGGAAGTAACAAAGCCAGGAAACTCATTGACTTCAACTGTTTCTTTCTTCAATCTTTCTCCAACTTCCTTGACTGCACGTACCGTTTCATCTGAAGTTTCCAACCCGCGAATGACTTCAATCAACTTCATTTTGTGAACCGGATTGAAGAAGTGCATTGCGACTACTTTATCCGGGCGGGAAGTTTGAGCTCCAATCTCTGTTGGACTCATGGTCGACGTATTTGTAGCCAAAATTGTTTCTGGAGAACAGATGCCGTCCAGCTTTTTAAAGATATCAATCTTCAACTCTATTTTTTCAAGAACTGCTTCAATCACTAAATCAGCATCTTTTGCTGCAATTCCCAAATCTGTTTCAAAAAAAAGATGTTCCTTTGCTTTTCCGTATTGATCTTCAGAAATAAACCCTTTTTGAAAACTATTATCCAGAAGAGCGAAGATCTCGTTCTTCGCTTTTCCCAGTACTTCTTCATTAATATCATTTAAGTAGACTTGGAATCCTGAAACGGCACAAGTATAAGCGATTCCTTTTCCCATTACACCCGAACCTACTACTGTGATGGTTTTCATTCTCTTCCTCCTAGTTTGAGATCGTATTTTCAACTGGTGTCCCTTTTGGCATTAACTTTTGATATAAAAACACAACTGCCAGGATCGCAAATCCAATTAAATCTGATACAAATCCTGGATTAACCATCAAAAGAGAGCCGATAAAAAGGATTACCCTTTCATACCAGTAGGAATGGCGGAACAGCCAGCCTTCAGCAGCCCAAGCAATTCCTATTATTCCGATAATGGATGTTACAACAGAAAGAATAATATGCTGAACGTCCCCAACAAGAAGCAAGGTCTCCCCATAAACGAACATATACGGAACAATAAAGGCGGCAAGGCCTAGCCTCACTGCTGTTAACCCTGTTTTCATTGGGTCTGATCCAGCAAGCCCTGCAGCAGCAAAAGCAGCAAGAGCTACTGGTGGAGTAATAGCGGATAAGGCTGCAAAATAGAATACAAACATATGTGCAGCAAGCGGTGATACACCCAGTTCTATTAATGCCGGAATCGTAAGCGGAACCTGCACTATGTAAGCAGCCACCGTAGGAAGGCCCATTCCGAGAATGATACTGGTAATCATAGTGAAAATAAGCGTAACGATTAGAATACCGCCAGATAAATCAATGATTAGACTGCTGAATTTCAGTCCAATGCCTGTCAGCCCAATAATCCCGATAATAAATCCCGATGCCGCACAGGCAATTGCAGTTTCAATTGCTGCCCTGGCTCCTAAATCAAGTGCCTTGAAAATTTTCGCGAATGATAGTCTAGTTACACTTTTCAACGCGGCTACCAATATGGTTACCCCAATAGAATAGAGGCCTGCCTTCATAGGTGAAGAACCCGAGCTGAGCATGACTACTATCACCACAAGCGGGATAAAAAACATGAATCCATTTTTCAAAACACTTAAAACTTTTGGAAGCTCCTCTTTCTTTAAACCGACCAATCCTAAACGTCTCGCCCTCATATCAACTTGAAAATATAAACAGGCGTAATAAAGGACTGCTGGAATAATAGCGGCTACGGCTACGTCCATATAAGGAACACCCAAATAGGATGCAATGATAAATGCAGATGCTCCCATAATCGGAGGCATAATTTGCCCGCCTGTAGAGGAAACCGATTCAACCGCTGCTGCAAAATGGGGCTTATAACCGGTTTTCTTCATTAACGGAATAGTGAAGGCACCAGTTGTTACAGTGTTGGCAACAGCACTCCCTGAAATCGTACCCAAGATGGAGCTGGCAACGATTGCCGTTTTCGCTGGACCCCCACGATATTTCCCCATGCCGGCAACTGAAAGATCGATGAAAAATTGCCCGGCTCCTGAAACCTCAAGAAACTTTCCAAACAATATAAACAGAAAAATAAATGTGGCTGATACCCCAAGAGGAGTACTGAATATTCCTGTTACTGTATAGAACAAGTGATCAACAATCCACATGATGGTAAATTCACGATGGGAAAGAGGGCCGGTAATCAGGTGTCCCCAAACACCGTAAACGATACAAATAAAAATGATAATCACAAGCGTATTGCCAATCACACGCCGTGTCGCTTCGATTAACAACAAGCCAGACACAATCCCGATTGCAATTTCCATTGTTGTCAGCTGCTCAATATAACTCATCCGAGAAGATATGACCTGAGCATTCATGACGTAATACGAATAACACACGATTGATAAGATCATAAATAACCAATCATACCAAGGGATGCTCTCATCCTTTACTGCTTTTTTGGACGGCTTGTAGATTGCAAATGTTAAAACAAGTGCAAATGCCAGATGGGCAGACCGCTGTAGAATTGACTCAAATACCCCAAAGAAAGCCGTATATAAATGGAACAGTGACATTAAGACAGCAACAATCGAGATGACCTTTGCAGCTGCGCCCTTTAAAAGGCGCAGCTTGCTATTAAGATTTCCATCTTCATCATATTCAGTTACAATTTTTGATGCTTCCAAGTCTGCTATATCTTGCTTAGACATAATTTCACCTTCTTTTTCATGGGATGTCATGAGTTGGTCTTATTTAAGTGCCCCAACTTCCTTGTAATATTTCTCTGCTCCTGGATGAAGCTTGCCTACGTTATTTTCCACTGAATATTCAGCACTAAAATCTTTCATGATTGGTGATAATGTTGCCCAAGTGTCTTTTTCTTCTACCATCATCTTTGTAAGCTTATAAACCGTGTCTTCGTCCATTAAATCATCGTTAACCAGTAAAACAGTGTATCCAGCGACAGTGTTTACATCCTCTTTTACATTTGAATATGTTCCACCTTCAATCGTATATTCAAGGTAACCTTCATTTTTCTCATGAAGCCCTTTAACAGTTTCATCATCTAAAGGAATCAATCTGATACCAAGAGTTGTATCAAGTTCCTGGAAAGTGGAAACCGGAGCTGAAACCATTCCTACAATTGCATCGATATGCCCGTCACGAAGAAGGTCTGCTCCATCAGCTGTACCGATATACTCAATTCCTCCAAGATCGTCATAACTCATGCCATTTAGATCCAAAATATCAATGAAAGCTAACTCTCCGCTGTAACCTTTAATTCCAGGGCTGACTTTCTTCCCTTTTAAATCTTTAACGGATTTGATATCAGAATCGGCACGAACAACGATATGGAATACATTTGGATATAGGGTTGCAACCGTGCTGACATTGTCCACCTTTTCTTTGAACGAGTTAATTCCATTCAATGCTTCCGGGACCGTTTGGCCATTACTGAATCCAAGCGCGAACGTGCCCTGGCTTAGCCCTAAAAGATTGGAAACAGAGCCGCCCTCTACTACTGTGACAGATGAATCAGGATATACTTCCTTCATTTTTTCGCCCATTGCTCCGGACAATGTATACCAGAAGCCGCCAACTGTGGCGGATCCAAAAGCCATATCTTTTGGAGCACCAGTTGCTTCCTGCTTTTCTTTTCCACTCTGGCTGCTTCCTGTCTCATCTGAAGAACAAGCTGTTAAAACCACCAACATAAATGCAACTAAAACTGCCAAGAACTTCTTCATCATTAAATCCCCCTTAATTTGCTTTTATTTTTGTTTTTTCAATTATGGAAAAGTCAGCATCTGTTATTTCACGTAATTCCTCAACAGAGATATCGGAGAGAATTTCGACAAGATACATTTTTCCTTGGATAAACCTGAATACAGCATGTTCTGTTACAATCATGTCAGCTTTTCTTGCTCCGCTGCTTGGAAAGGAAAGCTCTTTTACAATTTTTGGGCTACCATCCTTAGATAAATGCATGGAAGCAATGATCATACGCTTAGCTCCAGCAACTAAATCCATGGCTCCGCCTACTCCAAGAATCGTTTCACCAGGTACTGCCCAGTTAGCAACTTCCCCGGTTTCATCCACCTGCAAAGCACCGAGGACTGCAGCATCAATATGTCCGCCACGAATCATCAAGAAGGAATCTGAGCTGTCAAAGAGTGAGGCACCGACATCCATGGTAATCGGTTTTTTACTCGCACTGATCAAATCCATATCAATGTCTTCATCAGCAGGTGTCGGCCCCATTCCCAAAAGGCCGTTTTCAGACTGTAGGTACACTTTTTTATCACCAAGATAATCTGGAATTATAGTAGGAATGCCGACTCCCAAATTGACGACTTCACCCTCTTTTAATTCCTCTGCCACCCTCTTGGCGATTTTAATCCTTTCAGACCGACTCAACGTATCTCCCTCCTTTTTTCACATAACGGTTTAGAACCATGAAATCGACGTATAGATGCGGCGTAACCACTTCTTCCGGAGCAAAAGCTCCTGCTTCTACAATTTCGTCTACCTCAGCAATTACAATTTTCGCTGCCGTTGCCATAACTGGGTTAAAATTCCTTGCCGTTTTGTCATAAACTAGGTTCCCAAGAGTGTCAGCTTTAAGTGCTTTGATAATCGCCACATCCCCTTTGATGGCTTTTTCAAAGATGTAAGTTTCGCCATCAATTACTTTTTCCTCTTTTCCTTCAGCAAGTTTTGTTCCAGCTCCGGTTTTAGTAAAGAAGCCACCGATCCCTGCTCCACCGCTGCGGATGGCTTCCGCCAATGTTCCCTGAGGAATCAATTCAATTTCCAGCTCGCCCTTTGACCAGGCTTTAACAGCATCTCGATTAGTCGTGAAATAGGAACCTTTTGCTTTTTTTAATTTGCCCTCCAGCAGGAGCTTTCCTAATCCCCTGCCTTCTTCACCTAAATTATTGCTAATGACTGTAAGGTCTTGTTTATTTGAAACAGCCAATTCATCAATTAGGGTCAAAGGTGTTCCCGAAAGCCCAAATCCTCCAACCAGCAAAGTGTCACCACTGTTGATATGCTTTAAAGCATCAGCTGGATTTAATAATTTTTCCATTTAAATCCTCCTTTTGTTTTTGACAGGCTGAATATTTCACATAGGCAGAAAGCGACTTAATTGCGGTACTTTCATTGAAAAAATAAGGTTTCTTAGTTTCTTTTAATATCTCAATAGCTAGTTCATCCTGATAGCCTTGAGACATAAAGATAGGAATAAATAGACAATCACTTTCATTCATTATTTTTTTGATATGTCCTGAAAGAATTTCATTTTGATAGTCTACCTGAAAGGGAAAAGGGACAATAATATTATCAAATTCTCCCGATTCATATAGAACCTCCAAACAAGAAGTCAACTTAGATAAGTCATCATAAACAATCGTCGTAAGATCCAATGGATTCATAAATGACTTGTTAATCCCAGTAATCTCAATGATTTTCTGCTGGATTTCTGCTGACAAAGGGTGAAGCGGAATTCCGTATTTGTCGCATAAATCAGCCAAGTAAATGGAGGTCGCCCCTGCCCATGAAAAGATAACTGTACGCTCTCCTCTTGATTTTTTAAACGAATCAAACATCCAGGATATGGATACTACCTCGTCGATGCTTTCAGCTTTTAATAACCCGGGATGAGTCACCATATCCCATGGAATTGCATAGTCATTATTTCTTCCAAGGTGATGCTTTACTGCGATCCGGGAAATTTCTGAATGACCGATTGGGAGCAGAATAACTGGCTTCTGCTTGATATAGGCCTGATGCAGGAGTCGAAAAAAACGTTCTTCTTCTGAAATAGATTCAATGATCAATAGAATGGTTTCGGTTGAAGGGTCATCAATTAAAAATTCAAAACAATCATTCATGTTGATATCCATCTCGTTGCCGGGAGAAAGCCAATACGAAAACCCAAGTCCTTTTTCATTTGCATCGAGTACAGCCCGTCCTATACTGCCTCCATGACTAATTAGGCCTACAGATCCTTTCCGGAAGTTTTTCGGCTCGAAACGGGGAGAAAAAGAGATTCCCCAACTACCAATAAAATGATAGAAACCAGGTGAGTTTGGACCGTAAACGGTTATATTAGTCCCTCTTATAATTTCTTTCAGCTCTTCCTCCCTGATAACCCCATCCGGTCCGCTCTCAGAAAAGCCTGAACTAATAATGACGACACTTTTCACCTGTTTTTTTACACATTCTTTTAAAATTTTCGGGGTATGTAAGTAGGGAACTATTATACATACAAGGTCAATCTCATCTTTAATTTCAAGTACGCTCGGATAACATGGAATTCCCGAGATACTTTCATAGTTGGGATTAACCAGGAAGATCTCCCCGGAATAGTTAGATTTCTGAAGATTCACCATTACACGCCCGGCATTTTGATGGAATCTTTCTGAAGCACCTATGATGGCAATATTTTTAGGGGATACAATCGGCTGCAAGGTTCTCATGATTCACTTCTCCCCTCTTTATACTTTTGTACCTTCCTTACAATTGTGGAAGGATTCACTTCAAGTACTCTAGCAACGCCTCTGTATGATTTTTCTGTTAGAGACGCTTTTTGGATCAGCTCCCATTCAAGCTCCTCGACAGCCTCTTTAAGAGGAATAATGGTATTTACAACAATAGATTTAGTGAAAGGCGTGCTTGGCTCATTGTTCTTGCTGAACAAAGACATTACATCTTGCTCATCAACTTCCTTAGAAGCAGCTGTTACATAAATCCTTTCAATTATGTTTACCAGTTCTCTTACGTTTCCCGGCCACTGATAATTTGCAAGGACTTGTATTGCTTTTTTACTGAACTTGAGCTGCTTTCCATATTTCGCTGCAAATATTTTTGCATACGTATTAATAAGCAGCGGAATATCTTCAGCTCTTTGCCTTAAAGGAGGAATTGAAACGGGAATAACGTTTAGCCTATAAAATAAATCCTCCCGAAAGCTTCCTTCTCTGACTAATTCCTGCAAATCCCTGTTGGTAGCGGCAATGACACGCACATCTATTTTTGTTGGTGTAGTTGAACCTACCCGGGTTATTTCCATTTCCTGCAGTACCCGCAAAAGCTTCACCTGGAGGTGACTAGGTACTTCACCAATCTCATCCAAAAAGAGAGTCCCTGTATTAGCTTGTTCAAACAAACCGGCCTTACCCTTTTTTAAAGCTCCTGTAAAGGCGCCTCCCTCATAACCAAACAGCTCTGATTCCATTAATGTTTCCGGTATGGCACCACAGTTTACTTTGATAAAGGGTTTATCTGATCTCGGGCTCGATTGTTGGATCAGCTTTGCAATTTCTTCTTTTCCTACTCCAGACTCTCCGGTTAAAAGGACAGTGACATCTACTTTAGCAACCTGTTCAATCGTTTCTAACAGCCTCTTCATCTCTGATGATTGAGCTATAAAGGAATCGGATTTTTCGGCAGCATTTAAATTTTCTAATATAGATTTCGTCTTTTCGAGTTCGCTTCTCAGTGCATCAAATTCAGTCATATCTTTAACATTGATAACTACTCTTTCAATCCCATTGGCGTTATTTTTTATTGGGTTTGCAGAAATAATTAAAGAGTTCTCATTATCCTTGCTGGTCCCCATCACGTTATGGGGCATGCCTTTTACTTTTACCTGATTGACTATTTCTTTAATTTCCTTAGGAGTATCACATGGTGCATTTTGGTCAAGATTAAAAAGCTGACAGAAACTCTGGTTGCTTTTAAGGATGATTCCCGTCCCATCGGTAATACAGATACCGTCAGTAGAGTTATCCAAAATTGTTTCCTGCTCTTTTAACAGTTGTTTAACAGATTCAAGCTCGTTGGAAACAAATTCAATTTCAGAAATATCCTGAAAAACTCCAACCGCACCTACAAGTTTCTTGCCATCATAAAGAGGGGTCCGATGTGTCAAATACATTCTCTTTCCCACTCGATATTTCTCTGTGTGGCCTTTACCTGTCCGGATCACGTTCAATAGTCCACTTGGTGTTACGACATCTGTCAAAAACTTCCCAATTGCCTTCTCTCTCGTTACCATAGCCATTCTTTCTGCCGGAGGATTCATTGATGTAATTCTGCCCTCCAGATCTATAGAAAGAATGCCATTATGGGCTGAATTAAAAACGGCATCAAGGCGGCTAAGTTCCACTTGTGAAGCTCTGGCATGGGCATCCAGATATTGTTCTCTCGTCAGGTATCCTGTTACCTGACCGTTCTTATTAAGAACCGGGCAGATTCCCTGATCTTCAACTGTTATACTTTGTAATTCATCAGATTCATTTAGAAAGTACAAGGTTGTCTGATAAATTTCAGATAGAACTTTTCTGCCTTCCAATAAACCCGCTAGGAGATCTCGCTCTGTAAACCAGCCTGATAATTCATCTTTAACGTTATAGATCAACCCGCCTTTCATATGGTATTCCAACAACCCTTTAGCAACTCTTTCGATGTAATCGTTTTCAAAATACTTGATAGAAGTACGAGTCATCGCTTCTTTTACTAACAATTCTCTCGCTCCCTCTGAGTGATTCACTCATAAATTTATAATGCAAGAAGTGTGCCAACTATAAAAAAATAAGAAAATGCTGATATTTCAAACATTTTGTAATATTTAAACTATAGATACAATAGAAATTTGTTGCAATACCGCAACAGGTGTTGCTTTTTTGCAATCACCTTGTTTTTTTCTTATTTTCAAGGCGTTTATTCTAACAAAATCTTATGACTTTTCTCCTGCTAGATTAAAAAAGTGTTGCTGTTCCGCAACACTCTCCTAATAACTGGCACTATGTCTAGAAGAGATTTCCCCTTAAATCTTCATAATAAAAAAATACAAGACTCATATTAAATAGAATATTTATTCACAACAGAACTTATATAAAAAGGCACCATCCATTTTCCGGATGATGCCTTTCACCTAATTGGTTTGAGGGATTTGATCAATGTGCCAATCACCTTCTAGAATCCTGGAAGGTACCTGTCACTCGTCTCTCTCCTACTCTCTCCTATTCCACACCCAACAAATAATAAAATATCCTCCCAACCCAACAACGACCCCAGCACTATCAATCAATACATCCCTAACGTGTGCTCCTCTGCCGGCAACATATAACTGGTGAAACTCATCTGTCATTGAATAAAGCACACTGATTAGCAAGGCCAGTGCATAGGCTCCCTTTCCTTTCTTACCACTCTGCCGTAAAGCGTTCAACACGAGTATACCGAGGATCAAATAGAGGAAGAAATGTGCGTTCTTCCTCACAATATGATTAAGCCTCCCTATGTTTAACTCCCCATCAGGAACAACTTTCTCAGCGTGTTCAATCATGGCCTCAGTCACACCTTTACTGAGCTCATTCGAAACTGCTGCCGGTTGTGCTGATAGACTGAATATTAGTACACACCAGAGGAGTACGGCACCCCATGCAAGTAATTTATTCATTTCTTCTTCCTTTTTCCTTAATTACAATTTTTCATAAGGTAATTATAGCAAATGAGCACTATAATAATGGTTCTTTAGTTCTAAAAACCCACATTAAATCCTCCCCCTATGTACAAGATTTACCGAAATCAACTTCCATGCTTACCGCGTGACAGGCACCTCCCAGAATATTGGAAGGTGCCTGTCACCGTCTCTTCAACTTCTCCGTTTTTAACCGATATTATCAGTGACAACATGATTAATAGGAAGTGTATTTATGATTTCGATTAGAGTGGAAGAGAAGATTCTTGTATCGGTTACGAAATTGATCAAAAGACATTTTGCCCGGATTGTTCGATCTCATTTTAGCGAAGAGGAGTACCAGTCTTGTAAAAATAACATCGACCAAATGTATTACAAAATAAAAGAAATGCAAAATCAGAAATTCGATTGGCGTAAAGATTTTAATATCTATTCAATGGCAAATGATAACATGAAGGATTTAGAGAATATCAAGCAATTCTATTATGCTTTTTATGAATACAGCAGGACGCCGAATAACCTAAAGAAATATAAAATCGAAGTAGAATTAAGTATTTATCTGGCAAAAAAATTGGATATGTTCCTCGATAAAGAAATCACTTTCCAGATCCTATTCAATAAAAAGTATTTTAAAGAATTAAATGATGTCTTGGAATTCCAAAATAGCTTACAAAGCGCAATTAATTCCTTTAAAGACAATTCAATCTCTATTTCAATTAAAGCTGATGAGTACAAATTTTGGGAGAATAGATATGAAGAATTACTAAGCCCTCAGGCACAGCAAGAAGTTATACAGTTTGAAGAGCAGAACACCAATACACACGAAGGACGTTTTTCAGATGAGTCAGATTTGCATAAACTAGGCTACAAAATTACTGGCCTATCAAGATATAAACGTTGGGATATTTTGAAAAACAAAGCAATCCCTCAATTGGGATTGGATCGGACTGTCAATATCATTTCTGGATTGATTGAAACAAGGAAATTACAGGAGGATGGGGATATAAAATTTGCCAATGCAATAAATGAATGGAATCATGACTTGTCCATGCTGGCGGACTATTATTAAAGTCTTTTAAAAAACGCAGCAACAGACTGCGCCTGGCATAGATACTGTATTTACAAAAAAAGAGAGTGCATCGTTTACTCTAATTTTAATAGGGAATCAAATGTTAAAATGGAAATAACGGCCATTTTCATTAAAGAAACTTAACAACTATATATATGTTCTTACAAATGACTTACTCTGCATTGTGGGGGTGCAGGTAAGTCATTTCTTTTTGCTTGCAGAAGTACATATCCGATTTTAAGTACATCTTTTTGATAGGCTTTATGCACTGGCAAACTATGCCCCGCCCCAAATGGCCACGGTAAGCTATACCCCTGCTAACTATCTCCCGATAATCTCATAAACCCTCGCCTCATGCGGATCCAGAAGGTGTTCCTCACTTCCCGTTTTTGCCTCATAATTACTGATAATCAGCTGTTTTTCAGCGTATTGAAACTCTTCCGGGAAGGTAAACTCTCGCTGCTCATCTGAATGGTTCAGGACAACGAGCCACGTTATTCCATTGTATGAACGAGTATAAACATATAGGTTTTCATCATCAGGCAATAGATCCTGATAATCCCCGTATACCATAACCTCATTTTCTTTTCGCAGACTGATCAGTTTTTTGTAGTAATAGAAGATGGAGTCCTGGTCTTTTAATGCCGTTTCCACATTGATTTCCTTATAGTTCGGATTGACTTTAATCCACGGTTCGCCGCTTGTAAAACCTGCCTGCGGGCCATCATTCCAGTGCATTGGTGTCCTGGAATTATCACGGCTCAACAGCAGCAGGCTCTCAAAGACCTCTTGTGGGTCACGTCCTTTTGCTACTTCTTCATGGTATTTATTTCTCATAGCAATATCGTTATAATCCTCAATTGAGTCGAACCTGACTCCGGTCATCCCAATCTCTTCGCCCTGAAAAACATAAGGTGTACCAGGCAGTGTATGAATCATTGTCACCAGCAGCTTGGCAGACTGCTCACGATATTCCCCGTCATTTCCATAGCGCGTCACTTGCCTTGTATGGTCATGATTGTTCAAAAATTGTGAGTTCCAGCCTTTTTGCTTCAAGCCTTCATACCAGCCTGACTGGATTTTCTTAAAACGGAGCATGTCCCAGGTTGGCATTTCATCGGCCACCTGGAAATGGAATAATGTATTAAGCTCATTCCGCTCCTCATCCACATATAGCAGCCCTTCCTCAGGTGTAACAAAAGGAATCTCCCCTACTGTCATCCCATCATAATGCTGAAGTACCTCACGATTCATTTCCTGGAGATAATCATGAATCCCTGGATTATTTGCCAGGTAACTAATGTCGTATGGATTCTCGGAGTCTGAAAAATCCTCTCTTTTTGCCAGGAGATTGATCACATCCATCCGGAAACCATCGATTCCTTTATCCAACCAGAATCGCATCATCTTATAAATTTCGCTTCGCAGCTCAGGGTTTTTCCAGTTCAAATCCGGCTGTTCCACCGCAAAGGAATGATAATAATATTGCCCTGTTTCAGGGTCCAGTTCCCAGCATGATGGGGCAAAATAAGAGCGCCAGTTATTCGGCTCCTTCCCTTCTTTCGAATCCTCCCAAATATACCAGTCCCTCTTCGGGTTATCCTTTGACGAGCGGGATTCAAGGAACCATGGATGCTGATCAGATGTGTGGTTGACGACTAAATCCATGATCACCTTCATTCCCCGGTTATGAATCTCCTGGGCCAATTCCTGAAAAATCGCCATATCTCCGGCCTTCTTCATCACACCATAATAATCCGAGATATCGTAGCCATTGTCACGATCAGGCGATTCATAGAAAGGATTCAGCCAAATCACGTCGATTCCAAGGCTTTTAATGTAATCGAGCTTTTCCATTACTCCCTTTAAATCACCGTATCCATCCCCATTGGAATCATAAAAGCTTCGCCAGTAAATTTGATAAACTACGGCTTCTTTCCACCATTTTTTCTTCATGTAAGCACCTCAATCCATCTACTATTTCCGGTTCATCACCATAACTGGTGGTTTAAGCAAGCTGCACCTTTAATTTATACGGTTGGTGTGACAAGGTTGAGCCCTCCACCAGAATAGACGGAGAAATTCCGCTTATTTAAAAAATCCGCTTAAAAATCTCTTAAATAGACGGAAAAATTCCGCTTATTTGTCAAAAAAACATAAGATGAGCCCATTTTTCTTGGCATAAGCGGAAAAACTCCGCTTATTTCACAGCAACAGCCGCAGCCAATTCTTAATCGGGCAATAAGTCAGCGAACCTCACCAGGTCAAACCAATTCTTATGGTGATGAGCCCTATTTTCATCAAAAAGAGATTTTAAATCCAGACTGACAAAGGCTAATCTGGACATTCCACAAGCGAAATCAAATTTTTCCATGAAAAAGGGCCCTCATTAGGCCCGTTCATTATTTTTTCAATCGATACACTCTTGCTTCATAAGGCTGAAGCGTCAATTCATCGATGGATTCAGTTCCATCCACGCTGAGATTAGAGATCAGTAATTCCTTCGTTGAGTAACGGACACTTTCAGGAAGTTTGAAGACAGGATTCTGGTCACTGAAGTTGCAGATCACCAATAATTGATCATCCCCAAGTGTTCGCGTGAAAGTAAAAATCTGCTCATCTTCTTCCATTAATAAATCATATGTGCCGTACACGATTACTTCGTTTTGCTTTCTGAGTTGAATCAGCTTCTTATAGTAATAGAAAATAGATTCTTCATCTTTTAAAACGGCTTCGGTATTGATTGTCTCATAGTTAGGATTTACATTGATCCAAGGTGTTCCTGTTGTAAAGCCTGCATTCGGGCTGCCGTCCCACTGAACAGGAGTCCTTGCGTTGTCACGGCCGCGCTCATGAATTCCTTTGAAAATTTCTTCATGGGTCAAGGAATCAGGAGTTAAATCGCGATATGCATTCAGTGTTTCGATATCCCTGTAATCATTGATATCTTCGAATTTCACATTCGTCATGCCGATTTCTTCACCCTGATAAATATATGGAGTACCTTGCATCATATGAAGACATGTAGCAATCATCTTGCCCGATACTACTCTGTACTCATCGGAATCATTGCCCCAGCGTGAAATAGCCCGCGGCTGGTCGTGATTGCTCCAGTAAAGACTGTTCCAGCCTTCTTTTTCCAGCCCCTTTTGCCACTTAGTGAAGATTTCCTTCAGCTCGGTCAGCTTCCATTCACGCGGATCCCATTTGCCATATTGGCCATCACCAAGGCCAACGTGTTCAAAATGGAACACCATATTCAATTCATTTCGCTCCGCACCTGTATAAAGCTTGCCTTCTTCAACCGAAACACCTGGCATTTCCCCGACCGTGATCGTGTCATAACCACTGAGTGCTTCTTTGTTCATTTCCTGCAGGTATTCATGGATTTTCGGACCGTTCATATAATACTTGCTTCCATCCCCATATTTATGGCCTTCACGAACTTCTCCCTGAGGATAGCTAGTATCTTTTGAGATGAAATTGATGACATCCATACGGAATCCGTCAATGCCTTTATCCAGCCAGAATCGCATCATTTCATATACTTCGTTCCTTAACACAGGATTTTCCCAGTTTAGATCAGGCTGCTTTTTGCTGAAAAGGTGCAGATAATACTCGCCTGTCTGTTCATCCAGTTCCCAAACGCTCCCGCCAAAAGCAGCACCCCAGTTTGTTGGTGGCTCGCCATTATCTGTCTTTTTCCAGATATAATAGTCTCTGTATGGGTTGTCTTTTGACTTACGAGATTCCTGGAACCAGGCATGCTCATCGCTTGAATGGTTGACAACGAGGTCCATCATGATTTTGATTCCATATTGATGGGCTTCAGCCAGCATTTTATCAAAATCCTGCATCGTGCCAAACTCGTCCATGATATTGCGATAATCAGAAATATCATAGCCATTATCATCATTTGGTGACTTATAAACTGGAGACAGCCAAATGACATCAATTCCAAGCTGGCTCAAGTAAGGAATTTTTTCCGTTATTCCATTGATGTCGCCAACACCGTCACCATTGGAATCATTAAAGCTTCTCGGATAAATTTGATAAATTACGCTTTCTTTCCACCAGGTCTTATTCACATCAATACACTCCGATCAATTTTAAAAATCTAAACTACTAAGGCTCTGTTAAACTCGGCTGTTGATTTTCGTTCCAGGCGCTTCGCTTTCCGCGGGCAGTCGGGGAGCCTCCTCGGCGCTTTATGCGCCTGCGGGGTCTCCCCCTGACTTGCTCATCCCGCAGGAGTCTTCGCGCCTTCCACTACAATCAACAGGAGTTGAAAAACAACATTTTGCTATAACAGAGCCATTGCTAAACTTATTTTATCGAACCTTTCATCACACCGCTAATAATCCATTTCTGGGCAAAAATGTATACGATAATCATAGGCGCAAGAGCCATCAAATAAGAGGCAAATGCAAGGTTATAGTCCGTGCTGAATTGCGATTGGAAAATATACTGCACGAGAGGCAATGTCGCCATTTCTCGGTCACTCAGCAACACAAGCGGCAGCATGAAGTCATTCCATGCTCCAAGGCTCGTAATGATCGCGACTGTCGCATTCATTGGTGCCAGCAGCGGGAAGATGACCTTCCAGAACACACCCCAGGTACTTGCTCCATCCATGATTGCCGCCTCTTCCAGTTCAATAGGAATAGACTTGATATATCCGATGTAGATAAATACGTTAAAGGATAAATTGAACACAATGTACAGGATGATCAGCCCTACCAGATTATCCATTCCCCAGGCACTTGTCTGCTTTACAAGCGGGAGCATGATAATTGGAAACGGGATGAACATCGCACTTAAAAAATAGAAGAATAGAAACTTATAAAACTTCTTATGCATGTTCCTTGCGATCGCATAAGAAACTAGTGAATTCGTCAACACGGTGAAGATCACGACAAAAACGGTAACAAAAGCACTGTTCTTAAATGCGTTAAAAAAGTTTGTCATTTCGATCGCCTGTGCAAAGTTTTCAAATGACCATGTCTTAGGAAGCGCCAATAAATTCCCAGCCATTTCAGGCGGTGTTTTAAAAGCGATCGTAACCGTTAAATAAAGTGGAAACAGTATTAACAATGAACCTAAAATCAAGAGAGTGGTTATCAGCCAGCTATTTTTTTTGCGATTCATCAGTTTTCCACCTCTCTTTTATTTAAGAATTTCAATTGAATGACAGAGAAAATGATAATCACGATAAAGTAAATCACAGCATTGGCAGATTGATAGGCAAACTCTCCGCCTTCAAAACCGCCGCGGTAGATAAGCAGGGAAATCGATTCCGTTGATTTACCAGGTCCGCCGCCTGTCAATGCGACGATTTGGTCGAATACCATCAGGAAGTTTTTAAGCGATAATACCATATTGATCGTAAAGAAAGGTGCGATCAACGGAAAAGTGATCCTCCAGAACTTCGTCCAGACACCGGCTCCATCAATACTGGCTGCTTCATATAAATCCTCTGAGATCGTAACAAGACCTGCCAGATACAGAATAGTGTTAAACGAAACGGCCTGCCAAACTGCGACAAGGACAATTCCTAACCAGGCAAGATCAGGATTTCCAAGAATATTTCTGCTCAGGAATTCCCAGCCTAAAGCTTCACCAAGTTGCGGAAGAAAATGAGCAAAGATGAAATTAAAAATGAAACCTACAATTAAAATACTGAGAATATAAGGCAGGAAGTAAATCGCCCTAAGCGTTTTATGGAATTTGATTTTTGAATTAAGTCCTATTGCCACTGCAAGGCTGATAATGTTTACCAGAATCGTAGAAACAATGGCAAATTTAAAAGTGAACAGGTACGCATCACCGGCACGCCCATCATCAAATACATTTAAATAGTTTTTCAATCCTACAAAGTTCCAGTCCCCATACCCTTTCCAATCTGTGAAGCTGTAAAAAATCCCTTGCAATGCAGGATAGGTATGAAAAATGAAAAATAGAATAAAGGCAGGTATGGCAATGACCAGGAAAACATTACTCTTCTTATTCATGTTGACAACTCCTTTTTAGAAAGCCAGGGCATAAGACACCCTGGCTTCTTTGCGGATTAACGATTTTGTACTTTTTCCCACTCGCTGTCCATCTTTTTCAGGAACTTTTCCTTGTCTTTCTTGATCAGGAATTCCTGCACCAAGTTTTCAGCTCCCATTCCTGCTGGGTAATAGTGATCCGGGAAGCTTGTAATCGCACCAGTTTCAAAGTTTCCTTTGATTCCTTCAAAAACAGGATTTTCCTGGTATACACCTTCAACTGCAGAGAATGCTTTTTGCTCGTCGATATACTTTTTAGCTGTTTCTTGATCCATCATGAATTCAACAAACTTCATTGCTTCTTCTTTATGCTCTGTATCTTTGTTTACTGTAAGGAGTACGTCAACACCTGATACCAATTTATTTTTTGCAGGGTCGTTTGTAACCGGCATTGGGAACACTCCCAATTCCATATCAGGATTTGCTTTCAGGATTTCTGGAATAGCCCAGTTTCCTTGAAGATAGAAGACAGACTTTCCGTTGGCAAACGCATTATTTCCGTCACCATAGGCAACACCCATATTGTCCTTGTGGCCATATTTCACCAATGTCGCCATTTTATCCGCTACTTCATCATAGTTTTCAACGAATGATGCTTCACCGGCATTCTTCTTTTGTGCGAAATCTTCACCAGCTACATTAGCACCAAGGGAGTTCCAGGCAATCATGCCTGTCCATGCATCCTTCAATGTAAAGTAGATCGGAGTGTCTCCCGCTGCTTTCACTTTTTCCAGGCTTGCGACAAACTCATCCCAAGTAGTTGGAACCGTCAGTCCATGCTCTTCAAACTTTGCTTTATTATAGATAACAGCATTTGCATTAGTAGCATATGGAAGGCCAAATGTGCCCTTTTCTTCAGGTCCAACTAGACGGTTAACCATGTCAATATAGGAAGGCTGAACTTTCTTTTCCAGTTCTGCACCTGAGAAGTCTTCCAATACACCTGCACGCCCTAACTCACCATAAGTTGCGTTGCCGGCAATGGACATAAGATCCGGAAGATCATTTTTAGTCAGACGTGTCTTTAAAACGGTTTCCGCTTCAGGCGGTGCATCCAGCTTGATCTTGATATCCGGATTTTGCTTTTCGAATTCTGCTATTAACCCTTTGTAAGTCTGAATGCTTTCGGATTTATTAGAAAAAAGTTCTAGCGTAACTTTTCCATCTTCTGCTTTGTCTGAGGAACAGCCCGCTAGTAAAGATGCTCCCATTGCTAATGCCATTACACCTGCTGTCATTTTCTTAATCATGTATATACCTCCTAAGTTTTTACGCTCATTTACGTAAACGTTTACTCAAATGTCCTGAGAAAAAGAGAGCCATTAGATTCTCTCTTTTACACTTAATCTTTCAATTACTTTATGAGGCATAATCCGGCTTTCGGGGATTTCACCTGTTTCCAATATCTTAAATAACATTTGTGCTGCAATTTCTCCCATTTTAACCAGCGGCTGGCCAATGGTCGTGAGCGGCGGTATCGTCATTTCTGCAAGGTTTAAATTATCGAAACCAATGACGGACAGCTCTTCCGGAACCTTTATTCCCTGCTGGTAAGCGGATGATAATACACCCATTGCTATTTCATCACTTGCAGCAAATATGGCTGTTACATCCGGAAGTTGTTCTTTCATTTTTGGCAACCCAACGATCCCCTCACGAAAACCAAATCCTCTGCTGTTCACGATATTTCTCTCACCACAGGGAATCCCATGGTCTGCCAGAGCCTTCTGAAACCCGTCAATCCTCGGTTTCCCAGCCACTATATCATCCTTATTCCCGCTGATCATGCCAATTTCTGTATGACCTTTATCGATTAAATACATCGCAGCTGAATAAGCCGCGTGAAAGTCATTCACCTTAACGTAAGGAACGGGGAATGCATACGATTCTGTTGATAAAAGAACGATGGGAACTTTGGATTTCGTGACATATTGATAGTATTCATCCTTAAGGATTTCACTCGCAAAAACAATCCCATCCACTCGCTTTTCAATCAACAGCTGAAGATAGTTCATGGTCTTTTCACCATTTGATTCGGTGTGGCAGACAATGACGCTGGAACCGCTCTCATTTGCAGCCTTTTCAATCCCATCCAGCAGGTCTGTTACAAGTGAACTGGAGAGTTTAGGGAAAAGGACGCCGATTGTATGGGTTCTTTTATTGATCAACCCTCTGGCTACAGCATTCGGCGAGTATCCAAGCTCCTCGATGACCTTCATTACTTTAATTTTGGTCTTTTCCGAATAGCCTGCCTGGCCATTCAGAATCCTCGAAACGGTTGCAATCGAGACATTTGCTTTCTTCGCAACATCTTTAATAGTATAGGACATATCCCACCTACTTTATAAAAAATAAGTTAAATAACGAAAACGTTTACGTAGTCATAATAGCACTTTATGAAACCCCTTTCAATCCCTTTTTTGATTTTTCCATGTGAACATTTTGTTACTCCCAACATTCTTCCTTCCCATTTTTACCTTTTGGACGAGAAAAAGACCCTGTGCGGCAGACTATTTTCACTCGTCTGCTGCACAGGGTACAGTTTCGTCCAACTGCCTCAAAACCCCTCCTCTATCCCCTTCAACTCCTTAATGGCATGGGAACCTATCTTAAAAACATATGTATTTTATCCAAATAAAAAGATATATTTAACTTGGAGGGGAAATTTATGGAAAATAATACAAAGTTAGCTAGACATTATGATTTGGACTGGATAAAGGTATTGGCGATGCTGCTCGTGTTCCTTTATCATTGTTCAATGTTTTTTAATTCGTTTGATTGGCACATTAAAAACAACTCAATTAACCATACATATATCGAATTTTTCTCTCTGTTAGTGGGGAATTGGATCATGCCTATTTTCTTTGTAGTATCAGGAATGGCTACTTACTATGCATTAAGCAGACGAAATCCAAAAAGTTTTGTCAAAGAAAGGCTTTTACGGCTTGGTTTACCCTTGCTTTTGGGGATCTTTCTGCTGTCACCTCCCCAGGTGTATATTGAAAGAATAACGAATCATCAATTTGAGGGCTCATTTCTGGAATTCTTTCCTCATTACTTTGATGGACTCTATCTGGAAATGGGCGGTAACGGGAATTTTGCATTCTTTGGACATCATCTGTGGTATCTTTTAATGTTACTGTTATTTTCAGTCATTACGCTGCCTTTTTTCCTAAAAACTAAGGGAATGGCAGCTGGTAAGGAATTTAATATTCTTCATTATTTATTCATCCCTATCCCTTTATCAATCGCCGCTTTGACCGTCAACAATGTTGTAAATTTAGCGAGCTGGGGAATCATTTTTTATCTACTACTATATATTTTGGGATTTTACTTTTTTACGAGAGAATCATTGAGGGCGTTTGTCCGTAAAATAGGGATTCTAGCTGGAGCTATGAGCATACTGAGTACAGCTGCCTATATATCCTGGGTATTTTTCTTCGGATTCCCCATGGAGATTTCATTTGGTTGGGCAGTATTCATGCTGACCCGTGTCCTGCTGGTATGGAACATGATCTTCTTTATTCTCAGCTTAGGCGATAAGTATCTGAACGTTTCCAATAGAGCATTGAAATACTCGAGTGAAGCGTCTATGCCGTTTTATGTGCTTCATCAGCCTGTCATCATTCTGTTAGGGTTTCTCATCTATAACCTGGATTGGGCTGTACCTGTAAAATTGATTTTTTTAATCTCATCAGCATTTTTAATCATAATGGGCTTATATGAGTTGATCATTCGAAGAGTAAATATTCTGCGTGTTCTTTTTGGGTTAAAAGCAAACCGGCCTGGTGACGGACATCTTGTGCCGAATAATACCAGTACTTATGGCAGAAACTAAAATTGAATTACCCGGGAGACATAGGGCACGTGTACCTATGTCTCTCTTTAATTTCAAGTATAAAAAGAAGCATAAGGAACAGCCCGATGCCTCCTTACCCTCTATTTCAACTCTCGAATGGGAAACGAGTTTCCTATCCATGTCCCTCTTCACATGTCAATTGACATCTAGACTAACTGGCTTAGAGACATTTTTCTGTATAAAATAGACGACCAAAACTACCACTATACCTATTAAATCAGTCCAAAATGTTGGTATAAACATCATTATTCCTGCTATTAGCAAAGCTGCCCTCTGCAATATCGTCAGGTCTCTAATCAAAAACCCTTGTATTCCTGCCGCTAGAATAGGTATTGCAATGGCAAAGCTAATTACTGCATAGATTATTTCCCCTATAGATCCCTGTAATAGAATTTCTGGGAAATAAACAAATGTAAAGGGGAGAATGAATAGTAACAGACTGTATTTAACCCCCGTAAAGCCAGTTTTCATAGGATCTGCTTTTGCTATTGAGGCTGCTGCAAATGCTGATACACAAACAGGTGGTGTTACGTTAGAAATAGCTGAGAACCAGAATGCAATAATGTGAGCTGTTACCTTATCAATTCCAAGAGCAATCATTCCCGGGACGGTTATCATAGCTACAATTAGATAAGTTGCTGTTTGTGTTGCCCCCATACCAATTAAGGCTCCTACAAAAGCGACTAGCGCAATACTTATTAATACAATTCCACCAGATAACGAAACAACTAAAGAAGAGAATTTAGCACCTAATCCAGCTAAAACCATCCCTCCCATAATTATACCGAGCATACCAATCGAAGCACCTACAGACAGATTATTTTTTCCTCCAATCTCCAAAGCATCAAGAACTTCTTTGACTCCCATTCTCGTATTTTTGTTAATCCAGCTTAGTACAATAGTTGAAATAATAGCCCAAAATGCAGCTAGAGCCGGAGAGAAACCTAAAACTAATACGATTACGATCAAAGCTAAAGGGGCAAAGAAAAACCAACCTGACTTAAGAGTAATCCAAAAATCAGGGATTTCATTTTCCGGTAAACCCATGATGTTATAACGTTTCGCTTCAAAATGGACAGCACTTCCTACCCAATAAAAGTAAAGCAAGGCTGGTATTACGTTCATTAGTGCAATTTGCGTGTATGAAGTTTCCGTCAAAGTTGCCAGTAAAAAGGCACCTGCGCCCATTACTGGAGGTAAGAACTGTCCACCAGTAGAAGCCGCTGCTTCAATGGCACCTGCGACATGAGGTTTAAAACCAACCCTTTTCATCATTGGTATGGTAAAAGCACCTGTAGATACAACATTAGCAACTGAACTTCCACTTATTGAACCAAAGACACCGCTAGCTATAACAGCTACTTTAGCCGGTCCACCAGACCAACCTTTCGTTAATGATACTGCAAGTTTAATAAAGAAGTCACCCGCACCAGACTTTTCAAAAAACGCTCCTAAAATGATGAATGGCAGGACGTAAGTTGCAAACGTTTGTGTGATTACTCCAAAAATCCCTTCCATAGAACTGTAATTAAATTCTACTATTCGTTCAATGCTAAATCCTGAATGTGCTAAGTTACCAGGTAAATAAGGTCCGAAGTATAATTGAAGAAAAAAAACAAGGCCAATAATTAATAGTACATTCCCTAATACCCTACGTGTAATTTCAAAAAGGAGAATTATAGCAATGATTCCAAACCAAAAATCAAAGTCATTGGGCATCATTGCTCTGGTAACATAATTTTTATATTCCAAAATCCAATACCCAAAGGATAAAATGGTTAAGCCTATTAAAACAAGGTCATAAAATGGAACCTTCGTACCGCCACCTTTTTTTCTGACTAGAGGATAGATCATAAAACCTAGTGCCAAGTTAAATAATAAATATAATCCTCTATGTAGTTCTGTAGAAACTAGGCCTATTCCGGCTGCATACAAATAAAAGAGGGAGAAAGCAATAGCGGTGTATCGAAAAGCCATACTCCATGGCCCTTGCAAATTCCTTGTCTGCATAGAGATCCTCTCCTAATAATAAAATTAAGTTTATAAGAAGGCCCGGCATAATAACATTAGGGCCTTCTCAGTTTGTACATTATTTTAAATTGTTTTTATTATAATAATTGACTGCTCCTGGATGAAACGGTACACCAAGTTTTTCGAAATTTTCAATATCGGGTGTTAGTTCAGACCATAAAGGGTAACCATCCACTAATGTTTTACGATTATTCTCATCCATTGCTACTTCAAGGATTTTCTCTACAGTTTCATCATCAACATCTTTATGAGCTATCCAATAAACTGTAAACATCGGCATTTGAATTTCCTGATCGATTCCTTTATAGGTATTAGCCTTTAGTTGACCAGTTGTATAAAAACCTGTTTCTTTCTCAAGTTGATCCATTTCCTCATCACTAAATGGGATAATTACAATATCGGAGGTTTCCGCAAGCTCTGTTACTGCACCTGATGGAGCGCCACTTTGACCAAATGCGTCTATTCTGCCTTCTTTTAAGGCTGTTCCAGCATCAGCAAATGATAAAAACTCCCTTTTAACATCAATACCTAATATATTTAGAATAATATCGGTATTATACTGCGCGCCTGACCCAGGAGGCCCTACTGAAACTTTTTTCCCCTTCAAGTCAGCCATAGATGTAATGCCTGAATCTTTCATTGCGACAAAGTAATGCGGGCTCTCATATGCTTTTGCAATCCCTCTGATCATTTTCTGTTCACCTTGATCCTTGAATGTATCAGTTCCATTCCACGCTTCTTTTATTAACGACCCATAAGTTAATCCGAAGTCAAGTTCTCCATTTGCTATTCCAATTACATTAGCTACAGATGCACCTGTAGAAACATTAGTAACATTAATTCCTGGAAGTTCTTCAGATAATAGGTTGGCTAAAACTCCTACCATATAGAAGTAAACTCCACCAGGTGCACTTCCACCAAATGATATCTGCACGTCTTTACCTGTGTTTTTATTCCCTTTGTCATTTTCGGAAGCGCTTTCATTTGAATTTCCACTAGATTGATTTGTAGCTGCACACCCCATTAATAAGGCTGAGAAAATGAGTACCAAAATTAACAATAATCCTGAATACTTTCTCATAAGGACCCCCCTAAATTTTATTGGCTAGACCAATTAACCATAATTAGATTAAATCAGATGAAAAAATCAAAGTCAATAGTTTTTAAACAATTTAGAATATTATAACTAATAAATCAAACCTGAGATAAACCACTTGTTTTTCCGTTACGAAAAGTGATTGACAATTTTTTATAAGTATATTTATAATTTAATTGGCTAGACCAATTGACCAATAATTTAATTACCCGTTTATTATCAGTGATTTATCAGCGTAAAAAACAAATCATTTACAATGGGAGGTAAGTATATGTTTTTCGTAACTTTTGAATATAACGGACTAACAAAGGCTGGGGTTTTAACTAAAGATCACAGCAAGATAATTGCACTAGGTACAGCAGAGGAATATTTTTTCGGAACAAATAAGTTAGATGTTTCTTTATTGGAAATAGTAAAACACGGCGAGGAACTTATTGGAAAAATAAACGAAATAATCTCAAATGTTGACACTAATGATAATTATCCCTTTTTATTACAACTAGAAGAAGTAACTTTAAAAGCACCTATTCCAAGGCCTGAAAAAGATATTTTTTGCTTAGGGAAGAACTACAAAGAGCATGCATTGGAATTTGAAAAAACTAAGGATGAAAGTATTGCAGTCCCTAAGTATCCTGTAATCTTTTCGAAATCTGTTACTTCTGTTAATCATCCTGGTGAAGCAATATTTAGTCATCAAGGTATAACTACTGAATTGGATTATGAGGCAGAATTAGCTGTTGTTATCGGCAAAAGAGGTACCAATATTCCGAAAGAAAATGTTATGGATCATATTTTTGGCTTTACGATCATTAATGACGTTACTGCTCGCGATTTGCAGAAAAAGCATTCTCAATGGTACCGGGGAAAAAGTTTAGATACCTTTGCTCCTATGGGTCCTTATCTCGTTCATAAAAGTTCGGTTCCAAACTATGATAACCTTGATATTAAATGCACTGTAAATGGAGAGATTAGGCAGAATTCAAATACTAGCAAACTAATTTTTGATATTCCAACTACAGTTTCCGTATTATCTGATGGAATGACTCTAGAGGCAGGAGATATTATCGCAACCGGTACTCCTTCTGGGGTTGGAATGGGCTTTAATCCACCTAAATTTCTTCAACCTGGAGACTCTGTTGAAGTAGAAATAAGCGGTATTGGGATTTTAAGGAACACGGTTATATAAAAGAAATTATCCAATTTATTAATAGTTTCTTTCCTTTGTATGTGATATTAGATAAAATCATTATACTAGGAGAGGAAAGGTGATTGATTATTGATGTTTTCTCCAATTCAACAAAATAAGGCTTTTCTCCAAATAGCTATGCAAATAAGGAATAAAATAGAAGAAGGACAATTTCAGGATGGTGACCGTCTTCCTCCAGAACGGAGTCTTGCTGAATCCTTTGGAACAAGTAGAGCCACTGTTAGAGAGGCTCTTAGAGCACTTGAAATTATTGGGCTAATTGATAGTAGGGTCGGACAAGGGACTTTTATTAAGATTTCTTCAATTTCTGAAATAGATAAACTTATTTCTGAAATTGAAACCCAAACAAGCCCGTTAGAAGTCTTTGAAGCGAGGATTGCGTTAGAGCCATATTTAGGTAAGCTTGCTGCTTTAAACGCTAACCAAGAGGATATAACTTTTTTAGAAAAGTGTCTTAGCGAGATGAAAAATAATCAAGATAAGTTTACCGAATTTGAACATTGGGATGGTCAATTTCATCAAGGGATCGCACAAGCAGCAAAAAACAGCTTATTGATTAAATTTACAACATTAATAAATAATGTTCGAATGGAGACCTTATGGGGTTCTATAAAAAAGAGGAGCTTAACTCCTGAACGAATAAATATATATCATCAAGAGCATCAATTAATTCTTAATTCTATAAAGGAAAGAAACTCTTCACTAGCCGCAGAAATGGTTAAAAAACACATACTAACAGTGAAGAGGAACTTTTTTGAAGATGAGGATTTATACTAGTTATAACATTAAAGAAAAGAGGCTGACACGGTCATTAAATTTGACCTTGTCAGCCTCCTTCTTTTTGCCCTAAGTAATTTACATTAATCTATTACGACTTCCGAAAAGGAAACATAAGAACGAAACCATTTCATATCCTTCCAATTTTCATCTATATCCACATTTACCCATATACAATTCGACTGGTTTTTACTAGAAATCCTTCCCATTTCTTTAATCTACTATTATCCCTGTGTTAACCTAGTAATAATAGAAAGGAGTGGAGAAGTGAAAAAACTATTATTGTTAATTTGTTCTGTGTTTTTGTTCAGCGTCTTTACCCCTAACGCAAATGCGAGTACAGAATTTACAGATGTACATTCAAGCTACAATTTCTATGACGAGGTCATGTATCTGTATGATCGCGGGATTATTAGTGGCTATGGTAATGGAGAATTTAAGCCAAATGCTGTTGTAACTAGAGATGCTGCTGCCGCAATGATTGGCAGAGCGTTAAAGTTAGATGGCACACAAAGAAACACGACCTTTTCTGATGTGGGTGCAAGCAATTATGCATCCGGATTTATAGATTCGGCGGTTAAGCAGGGAATTATCAGCGGATATGCTGATGGCACATATAGGCCAAAGGAGCCGGTTACACGCGGGCAAATGGCTATTTTCCTGGCCAGAGCATTTAAGTTAAGTAATGAAGCAAATGTTTATTTTTCAGATGTAAGTCCTAGTATTACTGCATACTCGTCGATTAAAAAGATTCTCGCCTTTGGCATCACGACAGGATATGCAGACAATACCTTCAGACCCAATAAACAGCTGTCTCGCGGAGACTTTTCTGCTTTCTTAGCTAGAGCTTTAAATGATAGTTTTAAAGTCGAGCCACCTGCCTCAAGCGGTAAATTAGCTGTTCACTTCCTGGATGTTGATCAAGGAGACAGCAGTCTATTAATTACTCCAAACGGTAAAACAATTCTAATTGATGGCGGTAAGCAAACTGCTGGTGAAAAGGTTGTTTCTTACCTTAAAGCAGCTGGCGTAACTTCGATTGACTATCTGGTAGCAACTCATCCGGATGCCGATCATATTGGCGGGTTAATCCCGGTGTTAAATCAAATTCCTGTTAAAAATGTAATCGATAGCGGAAAATCACATACTTCGCAAACATACATGGATTACTTAACGTTGATTGATCAGAAGAACATCCCTTTCCATGTTGCCCAAACAGGTGAATTCATTGATGTAGACCCTGCAATCAAAGTTCAAGTATTGAATAGTGGCGATGGTTCTTCAGATAATAATGAGGCATCCGTTGTATTGAAAGTAACTCACGGTTCAAAATCTTACCTATTTACTGGGGATGCAGGGATCCAAGCGGAAGCTGACATGGTTTCCAGCTTTGATGTGAATGCTGATGTACTTAAAGTTTCGCATCATGGATCAGAGACAGGATCTTCCCAACTGTTCTTAAACGAAGTTACTCCAACATGGGCAGTATTGTCTTTTGGCGAAGGGAATAGTTACGGACACCCAGATAGCGTTGTGGTGAACCGACTAACAGCTATGGGCGCAACAGTTGTACCAACAACCAATGGAGATATCGCCTTTGAATCAAACGGTTCTTCCATACAGCTGATTAAAGGTGTTCCAGGAACTGAACCTCAGCCAACTCCCAATACTGGTAAAATCGATATCACCAATCTAGACTTAAGCCAAGAAATCGTTACATTGAAAAATATCGATACAAGTGATGTTCCGATGGATGGCTGGACATTAATAAGTGTTGATGGAAATCAGCAATACGAATTCCCAAGTGATTTTGTCTTGAAGAAAGGTGCTTCGGTTACTGTGACAACTGGAAGAAGCGCTTATGAAAGCAGGCCGACTCATCTTCTTTGGACTACAGCTTATACCTGGGATAATAACGGGGACGCCGCAAGGCTCGTAGACCCACAGGGGACGATAATTGATGAACTTGCCAGGTAAGTACACACTCGATCGATTTGAAAAAGATATGGCTGTACTGTTGTTTAGAGATGATGAGACTAAAGAGGTTTTACTCAGTAAAGAATCATTACCCTCAAACGCTGCTGAAGGTGACCTCTTATTTGTTAAATTTAATGAGGATGGCAGTGTACAGCATGTAAAATTATTAGAAGAAGAGACTGAAGCTGCAAGGAAGAAGGTTGAAGACCTTTTAAACAAACTTAAGAAAAAGTGAGCAGGGGTTCTCCTGCTCACTTTTTTGGTGTCCTGCCGCATAAGAACTGTCAAGCTTCAGACAACTTTTCGTTGGTTTACACTATTCTTGTCCGAAGTCGCCTCAGGTTCAGACAACTTTTCGTTGGTTGCCTCCATTCTTGTCCGAAGTCGCTCCAGGTTCAGACAACTTTTCGTTGGTTGCCACTATTCTTGTCCGAAGTCGCCTCGGGTTCAGACAACTTTTCATTGGTTGCCTCCATTCTTGTCCGAAGTCGCACCAGGTTCAGACAACTTTTCGTTGGTTTCCACCATTCTTGTCCGAAGTCGCACCAGGTTCGGACAACTTTTCATTGGTTGCCACTATTCTTGTCCGAAGTCGCCTCAGGTTCAGACAACTTTTCGTTGGTTGCCTCCATTCTTGTCCGAAGTCGCACCAGGTTCGGACAACTTTTCATTGGTTTCCTCCATTCTTGTCCGAAGTTGATTCAAGTTCGGACAACTTTTCGTTTGTTGCCCCCATTCTTGTCCGAAGCCTCTCCAGGTTCAGACAACTTTTCGTTGGTTTCCACTATTCTTGTCCGAAGTCGCCCCAGGTTCAGACAACTTTTCGTTGGTTTCCTCCTATCTTGTCCGAAGTCGTCTCAAGTTCGGACAACTTTTCGTTGGTTTCCACTATTCTTGTCCGAAGTCGCCTCGGGTTCAGACAACTTTTCGTTGGTTTCCACTATTCTTGTCCGAAGTCGCCCCAAGTTCAGACACTTTCCCTTCTTTTCTCTCTAGACTTGTCCGAAGTCTTCACAATTTCGGATAAGGTTCCATCAAGGTGGACAATCTTTCTGAAGGCTTTAAAACTCCACGCTTGCTTGTCTCGAGCTGACCCGTACCAATAGTTCCTGATCGTATTATACAAAGAAAAAACCTGAGCACCAATTTTAGGTGTGTGCTCAGGCCTTTCATTTCTCTTCAATCAAATCTGCAACAAGGATATATCGCTCTGGGGCATCGCCAATAAAATCAAAAGGATAACAGGTTGTGACGGTCAGTGTGGCGCGAGGTTTTGGAACAATTACTGTTCTGTCGTCTGCATCCACAATGCGGACTTTCCTGACCTTGTAGGTGAATTCTCCTGCTTCTGTCGAGACGACGAGCAAGTCTCCTTTGCCAACATTGCCAAGCTGGCGAAAAACAGTATCACGGTGGCCGGATAAAACAGAATTATCCTTTTCACCTGGAAGCACGCTGCCGGCGAAATGCCCTACCCCTTTTTCAAGCTCATCTTCATCAGTTCCATGATAGATGGGCAAAGTGGCGTTGAGTTTAGGAATGGCCAGGTTACCGATCATTTCTCCTTTTTCAGGCCTCTCGGAATAGAGGCTGGCAGGACTCTCTTGCATTTCTCTATCTGCCGTTTGATCAGGGTTATCGGCAAGGACGACCTCTGTTTGGGGTTCACCAGTTTTAAAAAGCCAATAGCCCTTCATGAATTTATAAGCGTTTGTTCCGCTGAACCAGAAACCGAGTGCGATTATGACAACGGATAAGGAAAGAAGAACCAGCTTTCCGGTTCTTCTCTCTTTCATATATTTAAACACGTTTAACTTTCACTTTCCTGAATACAATAGCTCCCAAAAGAATCATAGCTAATCCAGCCATTGTATTTTGCAGGTAATCTGAAGCGGTGTTTGGAAGTTTGCCGCCTTTGACAGTTTTAACAGGTGCTTTGGCTGCAGGGGATTTCTCTTCAGCTTTTTCCATTTCTTCTGCAGCATTTTTCACTTCTTCAGCTGCCTCAGTTGTATCTTCCAGGTTTTCTCCGGTTTCTTGCATGAATTCAGAGTCGAACATTTCCTTCGTGATGACCATGTCAGCCAATAGGTCACCATTGGCTGAAAGGATTTTTACCATTAAATCCGCTCCATTGGTAGAAACCATTTGCATAAGGGAAGCAAATAAAACAGGAGACTCGACGCCATCCTTAACCAAGTAGTATTCTACTTTCAGATCCAACAAAGTAAGCAAGCCATCCCAAATGTCAATGAATTCGGCAATGTCTTCAGCTGAAAGATCAGCTGCACTATCAAACTCAGGGAAATCCATTAATCTTGCACCGTATTCCTCGAGCGCTGTGAAAAATTGTTCAGGATCGAGGTCAGGATTTTCCATAATCGCAATCACATGATTGGCAAGTTTATTGGCTTCGGCAAGCGATAGACCAAAAGAATCCAAAGTGTTGATCAAATCATCCTTAGATTCCATGAAGTAGTGTTCAGCTACCGCAAATTCAAGGTCTTCGATATATTCATAGTTTTCGATTGAATCATCATAAGAATTCAAGAAAGCTTCCAACTCTTCAATCGATGCAAATTCATAATCTTCAAGAAGCGTTTGCAGGCTTTCGTCAGTAATAGGAGTCAATTCTTCAGTGTAAAGCCATTCTGAGACACTGAAATATAGATCATCGTAAAAAACGAATTCTTCCAATGTTGCTCCATTTTCCTCAAGCAACAGGTTGAATTCTTCCTCTGTCATGTCAAAATCAGCAAGCAATTCCTGGAGATTTTCTTCATCGAGCTCAGCTCCCAGGTAGTCTGTCAACTCTTCCAGTGTTTCAAACTCTTCCAAAGAGTAATCATGCCAGTCTTTCATATAGGCAATGAACTCCTCCTCAGTCATACCGATTTCCTGGAGATAATGTTGGAACTCCTGATCCTGTGGGTCAACTGCAGCAAAAGCAGCAAACGGAAGCAGTCCCAATGTTAATGTGAAAGCCAAAAGAATAGATAAAACGCGCTTCAAGTAATTCTTCCTCCTACAATTCATATATAGTACAGAAGAATTATATAATTATAATAATAATACAGATAGTGGATATTAATGGGATAAAACAGAGGAACCATTCTTCTCCCGCCTTCTCACTCCCCGGACACCAAAATGAGAGTTGGAGGGCCTTTTCCTTGCACTAATTCACCCCTTAATAACCATTTTTTTGATATGATTCTACTAAAGTAAAATGCAATTGGGGTGATTTAAGTGGAATTAGAACATCAGATTACAGAATCAGAGACAGACAAAGCAAGAGCTTTTATAGGAAATAAAGCGGACGTTTATTTCAAGAAGTGGGGATTCACTGAGGACATGCAGACTTGCCGGTTGAACCTGTTAAAAGAATTTCATGGAACTGGGCAGCGGCTCTATTTAGCGGTGCGTGGCTGGGTTACCGAAAGATGTACAAGGAAGCTATCATTTATCTTTTAGTCTTAATGACCGTTTCTTCACTTCTAGGGGTTGCCAATGAGTTTACGGTATTAGATGTAGGAGTATTTGTGATAATGGGGTTATTGGGTAACAGGCTTTATTTCCACAAGGTCAAAAGAGAGCTAAGCAAAGTCGGACCTGATGATAACGCCCTTGAAAAGTTATCAGCAGCAGGTGGTACAACGTGGCTCGGTGCCTTGGGCATTGCATTTTTAGGTGGTTTCATGGGTATGATCTTCGGAGCAATTTTTAACTGGTAGAGGATGTGTATAATATCCTCTTTTTTTGCTGGCATTAAGATTCAGCACTTTTTTTATCCGAGATTCCAAAAGGCTTTTACAAAAGTTAGGCCCTAATTCCTTGAGTTGAATGAATATGGTGAAAATGTGAAAGAAACCAAAACTCCGCACCCTTCAGGTCGCCTTCCAAATGGGACACATCCTGCCCCTTTTCCCGCTTCATTATTGGCTCTGAATTCCGATATTAAATGTGAGGATGCTCTATTAAACTCTCCAGCTGCTCTCCATAATTCTATTTGTTTCACCTTCCGAATGAGACACAAGAACCGTCCCTTTGTCGTGCCTTTGTACTGTTCAAATAATCTAAAAGGGGTTTGTTATGCGTATTTTTTTGTCTTTATTTTTATTGTTTTCCATTTTTCAACCGTTAAGTACCGAGGCTGCTGTCTGGGATGATGGTACGTATTCCTATGAGGATGTTTCTAATGAGATTAAGAGATTGAAAGGTACATATCCTGATTTGGTAGATTATCATTCGCTTGGGAAAACTTCTTATCAGAGAGAGGTCTGGGCAGTGAAGTTAGGAAAAGGAAAGCGAACGGTTTTCCTGAATGGTTCTCACCATGCCAGGGAATGGATCACTACTCAATTGATTATGAAGATGATTGAGGAATATGCTAATGCGTATCAAAAGAACTTGCTTGTCGGTAAATACAATGCTCGTGATATTTTAGATGAATATACAATCTGGTTTGTTCCTATGGTTAATCCAGATGGTGTGACGCTGCAGCAGCGGGGCTTATCTGCATTCCCAACAACGGTTCATTCAAAGCTAATAGCAATGAATAAAGGAAGCAGAGATTTTACCCGCTGGAAAGCAAATGCCAATGGTGTTGATCTGAACAGACAATACCCCGCGAAATGGGAAAGTCCAAGTGAAGCCAGTAAACCCTCTTGGGCAGGTTATAAGGGACAAAAACCTTTCCAAGAAAAAGAAGTGCAGTACATAAGAGATTTTACCTATAAAATTAAACCTGATATTACAACTGCCTACCATACATCAGGCGAAATGATTTTTTGGTATTTTTACAATAAGCAAAAAACAAGAGATTATAAGCTTGTAAAAGAGCTGAGCAATATTACCGGATACCGGATTATTGGCACGGATGTAAAGCCAAGCGGCAGAGGCTATACAGATTGGTTTATTCAAGAGTTCAATAAACCAGGATTCACACCGGAATTAAGCCCTTATGTCGGGAATCGGCATGTGCCTCAAAGCAACTTTCCGAAAATCTGGGACAAAAATAAAACAACTGGCTTATGGATGGCAGCGAAAGCAGGAGAAATTTTTCCAGCGGAATCTGTATATCTAAGCGCTAAAATGAAATTCGACAAATCTTACACTCTCTATACAACACCATCTTTCGACTCGATTACGTCGAATAAGATAGCTTCAGAGATTGTGAGTGCCAAGAGGAAACAAGGAAATTGGTATCAGATCGGGACTTCACTCGGGGATCGCTGGATATATGTTTCAAATAATGAGGGTATGTTATATGGTCAGAACTTTTGGGATGTGCCTGTTTCTTATTGGGCACGCGAGTCGATCGACTATACGTATGAAAATAAGTACATGGTAGGCAATGGGTCTTATTTCTTCCCTAATAACTCGGTTACAAGGGCGGAAGCCGCTGCGGTCATCTCAAGGGTTTACTCTCTGATAGCGCCTCCTTCTACCGGTAAAACCTTTTCGGATGTCCAACAATCATATTGGGCTTACGAATCTATCGAAGCTGTAAATGCCAGGGGGATTATGAATGGGACAAGCAAAGGAGTATTCAGCCCACATGCACCTGTGACCAGGGAGCAAATGGCAGCGATGATAGGAAGGTTATTTGGTGAGGAAATACCAGATGTGACCGAATCTCCTTTCTTGGATGTCAGTCCTGCTGCATGGTCAGCCGATTCCATCGCTTTTGTAAAAGACCGCGGCATTTTCTTGGGGGATGGCCAAGGAATCTTCGGTCCACAGGAAAAGTTAACGCGCGCACAGTTTGCAGCATTAATCACAAGACTTAAAACAAATTACAATCTACAGGAAAATACAGAAACCGATAAAGCAGAGGAGACTCCCGTACAAGAAGAACCAGGAGAAACAGAAGCTCTTTCTGAAGATGTAGAGGAAACTTCCGGGCAACAAGAACCAATTCCAGAAGATGAAACACCTACTGTGGATATAGGGGAAGACCCTGTACAAGAGCAAACTTCTGTGGATTTAAAAGCAGAAGAACAAACACCTTCTGCAGATGCAGAAGAACAGCCAGCACAGGATGAATTACCTGCTGGTACACAAGAAGAAACTCCTGCAGTTGAAGAAGTACAAGAAGGTATAATTGAAGATGGAGAATCAACACAGGAAGGATCAGAGAAGACAGAAAACAGAGTAGAGGACGACCAACAAGAAGATTCACTTGGAAAGGAAGAGCTTTCTGACGAGAAAGTTGCTTCATAGTTATTCTGTATGTTTGACTGCTAGCTGAAAAATAAATGGCAGGATGAGCATTTAAAGCAGCTCATCCTACCATTTTCCATGTGTCTCTCTATATATCCATAAATGAGAAAATTTCATTTCCCTGTCATAGTTCCTACAAAAACATCAGCAGCACACACTTTCGCAACACCAATGAAGCAAAGGGTCGTCCAAATTCCACATGATCTCTCTTAAAAACTTTAATTTTTATATTATTTGAATATGTTATATTTTTCCTAATTATTGTATTATTTAAATTAGTATTTAATGTATTCCTTAGTATTTAAATATACTTAAATCATTTTCAATCTTTATAAATTTCTCAGGGGGTCCATAGAGAAGATGGGCGTATTCAAATCAATCATTACATTCGGTGCATCAAATAGAATAGAAAAAAGAGTAAATGAATTTAATGTTATTTATAATGAGTATGAAGCCTTATACAATAAAATGGAAGAAATCAGAAATGAAATCAATAGTGTCCTTGAAAAATTAATAAAAGCTAAAGTTGACTCAGTTAAATCATTAAACAAGATAAACAAGATTTCTAAAAACTTATTAGAAGAAGATAAGATTATATTAAACAAAAAAATAGAATCAAACGTAAAGCATTATACTTTTAGTAACATAAAGCACACTCTTTCAACCGCTAATGCAGTAATTAACACTACAGGGGGAGTCACTGCTGGGGTAGGTACAGCTGTTGGAGCATGGGCATTAGTTTCATCAGTAGGAATTTCTTCAACCGGTACCGCAATTGGTGGGTTGTCGGGGGTTGCAGCATCCAATGCTACTCTTGCATGGTTTGGCGGTGGAGCCTTAGCTGCTGGTGGTGGGGGAACGGCAGCAGGAGCTACTGTTTTAGGGGGATTATTTGTAATTCCTATTATTGTTGTTTCTGGCATTCTTAGTCATCGCTCTGCCAACAAAAAGATTAAGGAACTTGATGAAAAAACAATTGAAATAAATAAAGCTATACGGAAAATTAAAGAGAATTTACCAACGCTTGAATCCATATACATTAGTAGCATTACACCTGCAAAAAAATTAACACTATCTCTTGAGAAAGCTCGAGAACTATTTGAGGAAGAGTATAACCGTATTTACAAAGAGATTTACAAAATCCCTGTTATAACTCGTGTTTATAAATGGTTTAGAAAACTTTTTGTAAATGATGGTTATTTTAATGATAGAGATCTAGAATTAATTGCTTACATAGGTATGCTAGCAAACGATTTAGCGGAACTCATAAACACAAAAATTTTTGATGAAGAATAAATAGAGAATTCTAGTCATCCAAAATGATATGGATATAGGCACAAATAAGAATGGGTAGGGGCGTTCCTCTCAAAACAAAATTCTCCTCCATATCTAATGCACAAAAGCTTTAGAATAAACTCACTTCAACCTTTTCAGCACATGTCCCATTTATTATCACTATTTGTCCCAACAGAGAGTCCAAAACAACACCTATACAGGCAGTACAGAAGTAAAGTGGTTCGTCTAAGATGCCTTGGAAAGGATGATTTAATGTCTATTTATCAGAATATCTTTCATTATTATAGAGGGCAGTCTAAGAACAGTTCTGAAGCGTCTCAAGTTTTACAAGTTGAAAATAAAGTAACGAAAGCTTTTTTAAATGTTTTGCAACATTCATCTTATGAATTGACTTTAGCTTTTCTAAGATTCCTAGGGTTGGAGCTTCTTTCTGGTGAAGAGCACTTTGAATATCTCCATCAAACTAGTTCACAGTTACCCAAAGCCACTCCTTTTGCTGCCATCGTTGGAATTGCAGAAAGCAAAGAGTTAAAGGTTGGAACATCTAGGCAGTATGGCATCCCTGATGGGGCCATCATATCAAAGGAAGTTTCGCTCTTAATTGAAAATAAAATAGGTTACAACTCTTATTTGGACGTAGAACAATTAAATCGACATAAAGCTATTTTTCCTCCAAATCAAGTGGTCAAAGTACACCCCATTATTTTAACCTGGAAAGAGGTACGAGATTTTTTTAAAAAACAATACAAGCCTTTTGAGGAGAAATCCGATATACTCACATGCTTCTTGCTAGAACAGTTTGAGGAGTTTTGTACCATAAACTGTATAGGAGACAAACAAAAATCAAAAGAATATTTCTTTTTAAGATTTGAGAAGGCAAAAGCAAGAGAACTTGCTCGACATATCGATTCGTATATATGGAATAGTCCTGAATTTAACGTAATAGATGCTGGAACAAATGATGGGATAGGATATAAAATAGCAGGGAAACCGAAATTTGCAACTCTAACCACTCAAAGACAAAGATGTTTGATCTTACATATTGGGCAAAAAGAGCAAAAGCTGGGGTTACAAATTCAATCTGAAATAGACAAACAACTGGGGATTCAATATCCAAGAAGGACTATGAATATTTCAAATACCCACACGAAGCATATATACGTCTAGAGTGGGTAGATAGCTTCAATCAAATAGAGCCTTATATAAAAATGGCCTATAAATGCAGGGAATAAAACTAGTCACTGCTCACTCAACCTTCCTGCTTTTCCACAAGCATAGGGAAGCCACCCTATGCTTCTTCCCCCCCACGCTTCAATTATTCATCCATTCTTTTGCTTCACCTGCAACTCCATTGTTTCCTCCAACCAATATATGTTTCTCACCTTTCAAATCGGAGATTGTCCGAGCAAGGGAATCATTTTCATCTTGCTACTTTTAAAGTTGCAAACCACTCTCCCTACTCCCCCTCTTTTATCCCAATACTAACCAGCAGATTAGTGAAAAATGCTGCTCGTTCTGGGATTTGGCTGATGATGATGTGTTCGTTTCTTGCATGGATTCCGTCTCCAATGGTACCGAGGCCATCCAGGGTTGGGATTCCCATGTTGGCTGTGAGGTTTCCGTCACTTCCTCCTCCAACCGAAGCTTCTTTTAACTTGAAGCCTTCTTCTTTTGCTGCTTCTTTGGCGGTTTGGAATAGATCTTTTGTATCTTGATTTCGTTCCATCGGCGGGCGGGAGATGCCCCCTTGAACGTCGATACTTGTGCCCTCTGTGAAAGGTGTCAGCCCATGAATTATTTCATCAATTCTTTCCTGTTCTTCACTTGTTCCCGCTCGGACATCAATGCCAATCTCTGCATGGTCAGCCACGACATTAAGCTTGCCTCCGCCTTTAACAAATCCCACATTGACGGTGGTTCCAACGTCGTAATCTGTTAATGACTCTAAAAAATCGATGGCCTTGGCAGCCTCTTGAATAGCGCTAGCTCCTTCATGATGGTTGTTGCCAGCGTGGGCAGCCTTGCCTGTAATATCAATATAATAGCGCGCTGATCCCTTTCTTTCCGTTTTTAAGGCACCCGTCCGAACAACGGGTGGTTCCGTAACTAATGCATAATGGCAATCCTTCGCTATCTCTTCAATGACATAGCGTGATTTCGGACTGCTCACCTCTTCATCACTGGTAAAAAGGTACACAATTTTCTTTGACAATGGAATATTCAATTCCTTAATGGCCTTTATTGCCCAAACCGCCTGTACCAGACCGCCCTTCATATCCAGAATGCCAGGTCCGTATGCAAGATCGCCCTCAATCTTAAACTCTAAATCTCCAGGCTCCCATACTGTATCAAAATGGGAAAGGATTAAGATGGTTTCGTCACCTTCCCCGAATTCAAATTTCAGATGATTTCCGTATTTCTCTTCTTCCATCACTTCTGCCCGTTCACCAAAGTAGCGATATAAAAGCTCCTGAATCCTCTCTCCACACTCATCCACGAGTTTTTTATTTAATGACGGAGAATCACTTTCAACCAGAAACTTCATATCATCTAAAATCTCTTGCAAATGGTCCTCCATAAACTGCCTTATGGAATCCATTAATATCACGCTGCTTTCTTATATTTATTTGATAAAGGCTGCATAATATCTATGCAGCTCCGGAATATTACGATTTTACTATTATAACATTTACAAATTGCTTAGGGGGACGGTTTTCCTGCATGTTTTACTCTATTCAAAAAGCTCGATTGCTATTAAGTAATCGAGCTTGTTAATTGGGATTATTGGTTTTGGTTGGATTTTGATAACCGGACCATCAACAAACTATTTTGACTTCCGATGGAACGTAAGAACCGTCCCTGTGTCCCGCGAGTGTGTTCGATGACTCTGATTTTACTTAAAATCCTTGTTGGAGTCCTGGGGCAAATCGATGCACGATTTGACACTCCGTATCATACCAAGAGTTAAAATTTTTATCTTGTTTAACTAAATTTCTGTTATAATCTTCCTTGGTGATATTTATTGAACTTTTTTAATAATATAATTCTTTCAAGAAATTCAGCTATATTTCTTATTAGTATCTATTTATTTACTCCATTAATGGTCAATTATACTAATCTACACATTTTTACCTTTTTTATAGTTAGTTTTGCCGTCTTAATCTTTATCAGAAAAAAAAATACTTTAACAATAATGGTTTACATTTTAAGTGCATTGTTCACGTCGATACTTAACCTAAAGCAAATTTATCTATTTTTTGGAACCTTGTCATTCTTATTCCTTCCAATTTTTGGTGAGTATTATTTAAAGAAGTTCAAAGAAAGAAAATTTGATTATTGGTTTTATAAGTCCTCCATAGAACTTTTATCCTTGATTTTTGGTTTATTGTTAGCCTTTGCTGGTTTAGTTAAACTATATGAATACTTGTTTAACTTAGGAATATCAGAAAATATCCTTATTCAAACCGATAAAATAATAGGTATTATAGTCACATTGTTTCTAGTTATTTACTTCGTTCATAAGATGTTCCTTTTAATGATAGGATCTACAAAATACTATATTGAATCTACAAATACCCAATTAGGCCAAAAGAAAGTCACTATTCTTACAATCATTATAATTTTGATTCTTTTAGTTGCACCTGAAGCATTTTTTGCAGAAATGTATGGTTTCATTTCTGCGGTTTTTCACGATAAAGATTACACATTTATTGACTTATTATATTTTAGCTTTACTCTTCATTACTCAATTCCTATGGATGCCTCATTAAAAGTATTTGAATTAAAAAGCATTTTAAATGAAGACAATCTTGGAAGATTCATTCAATTTTTACACATAGCCTCCACAAAAGTAATAGAGTTAACTATTTTTGCATCTATAGGAAATATTATTTATAAACGATTCATTCTTAATAACGAAAAACCATCAAAAGATTAGGGGGTGCCACCCATAACCTGCTCTTCGCTACACTACAAAGGTTTTTACACGATTTATTGTCACTTATTTTTTTCAAAGTATCAAATGAAAATCTCTATTTCCAGATGCAACCTGGAAATAGAGATTTCTCTTTGAAAAAAAGGGCACTTTTTTCTGTGGTCTCGAATCACCCCATGTCCCTGTAGACTCAAGTGGATTTTTGCACTTTATGCTCGTTTCCTTTTACACTTCTGCTGAAAAGATGCCTTTTCGTTTTTTCATCCGAGAGGACTTTCCTCATCCACTCCACCATGTACCACTTCCACACGATAAAGTAAACGGCCCAAAATAGCTGTCGTAATGCCTTGATCTCCAATTAAATTACCCATTCATCTCGACTTTTATTTGAGGTAAGAATTATTGAACTTCGTTCGAATAAATGATTAATTAAATAAAAAAATAAGTTTGCTTCTCTCTGATCAATCGCCATGTACATCAAATCATCGATAATCATAAGATCGGCATTGCTAATCCGTCTGAGTTGGACTTAGATTTATTCAGGTATTCTTCTGTCTTTAAAAGCTGTACAAGCTCACCCTTTGGAGCGAAGTAAACATTGAATCCTCTTTAGACGGCTTCGAGTCCCAGCCCAATTGCGATGTACGTTTTTCCATTGCCATGTGGCCCAAGTATATTGGCGAAACAAACTTTACCTTCAAGATTCATTCGATTTATCCGCCAAAAACCTATTCAACTTCCTATTAAAGCCGGTTTCTGTATGGCCAGTAACCATTTTAGCCCTCATAGTATTTACTTCTATTTACCCATATATTGTTTACGATTGGGAATATATTTTGTTTCAAAAATTGTGCAAGGTAACGGTTTTTCTGAGTTGTTTCGTTCCATACCGAGTGATGAAATACAAACCAAAGGACACTTCTCTTACACATTTTCCAACAACCTTAAAAAGCCCGTCTGCTTTCTCAAGCAATCGAGCTTTTCACTTTATTTATTTAAGTAAACGAACCGTCTCTTTGTCTCACATCTCTCTTTGAAAGTACTTCGACTTCCAGATGGAATTCGAAGAACTGTCCGTATGTATCTGCGGGACAATAATAACAGGTACGTCACCATACTTACCCTTATTACAAATATTCTTTCAACACACATAGATTAGTATATACTTGTTGATATTAGTGTAATATTGCACTAATAGGTGGGGCGCTATGATTAAGAATCGTTCTTATAAATTGGCGATTTCTTTTATCCTAGCTATAATTGGTGCCTATTTTAGCATTACCTTTTAGGATATGGTATATTGGATCGATTCCAAAAGGGAGTAGTAAACACATTGATTTGGTATTGGCTCGGAGCATTTTTATCATATGTATAAGGGATGAAAGGGGAAAGATGAATACATTGAATTCCTATTTTTGCTTTTTTAGTATTCTACTAGTAATCCTAATTTTATTTGGACTACCTTCGTAATCATAGCAGGGCAATCGGAATTTCAAGAGGATAAAAATACATGTTAAAAAGATTAAAAAATAGAGCCAAAATATGCAAGGTTAACTCACTCCTTGCGTATTTGGCTCTTTTCTATTTCTAAATACCCTGTAATTACAGATAAACAGGGAATCTACCAGTTGCAAGACAATTAGCAACATGAATAGAACACCAGTTACACTCCTATTTCGGCTTCCAAATAGACACGAGAACCGTCCCTGTATTTCATTATTCCCAGGAACAAAGACTCTCCTTTGGTCAATGCTTAACAATTATAATTAAAAAGAAATAATTTTCAGCTTGCTTGTGCACTTTCATTTTCCTCTTTACTTTTTATTATAAAACACAATACTTTATATAATAGATTAGACAAAAGCGCATTACTGAGGGATATACCTAGTGAAAAAATTGATAAGGCTTCAGCAAATACCAATGATATTTTATTATAAATTACCAAAGGTCCAAAGATGAAAATACCACATATCACAACAATACCTATAGATAATTCCAGAAGATTGGCCCTATGCTTCTTTTTCCCATCCCAAAGTTTATTTGATTTTATAACATTTAACCTGGTTGTATACAAGAGAAGAATTATTGAAAACACAAAAGACGCACAGCTTATGACAGCTGAAAAAATAAACTTCTCATCAAACATTCTAATTACACCGAGAATTAAAAAAGTGATAAAAATACCCATTTGGAAATATATAATTATCTTTTTCTCCATATAAATTATTCCTTAACTAATTCTTGTATATTTTCATACACATAACCGGCGTAACCTACATATTCTTTAAACTCACTTATTGTAAAAGGCTCATCATTATCCCGTTTGGTATAAATTGCATTTGAATATGAGATTAAGTAAAAATCTCCTTCATAATTCTCCCCCATTGAAACCGATCCATACATTAATTTTTGATGATTAAATTCTAATAACTTTTTAGCAACTTCATTGTATCTACTTTTATTAATTTGCTTAATATCAGGAATTATAAAATTAAGAATTTCTCTCTCTGAATCTACCCCAATAAATAAGGTGAATTTAGTACTCTTATCAACACTCATTCTAACTAAAAAACCATCTAGTTCCTCAACATACCTCGGCTTTGGCAACTCAAGTTCATTTATAATATTTTTTAACTTATCCAAGGCGTTCATATTCTACCTCTGCCCCCATTTGTTACATTATTATTGTTTTAACTTCTGGTATATTTTTGAAATATTGACTATAATAGTAATTTTCGCTTTGTATTCCAACTTTATTTTCCTTAAAGTTATTCTCTATAAAAACCTTAGTTTGTTCTAAAATATGATTCATCGAGCTTTCATCAACAAAATCGGAGAAAATTAACTGAAGTTGCATTGGACTAATATCGATGAAGAACTTAAACTCCTCGTTAATTCCATTAGCAAAAAATGTGGAATATTTATTTAATTTTGTCTTATAAATTTGTTCACTTTCTTTAAGAAGCATTTCATAATTATTTTTATAGTTATAAATCAAAGTTACATTTCTACCCATTATTATCATCTCCCATTAGGAAATCATGAACTTTGTTTATAAGTGAATTTTGATACTTTTTTTCCCTAAATTCTTTTAGACTAACATCATATGTAGTTAATTTTATAATGTCATCATACTCCACTTTTCCTTCTGCCCACTTTTTATGAATTGCCACCAATTCATGGTATTTCCAACTTTCCTCCTCTGTCTGGTAACATTCAATGATTTCTAACCTTTTTTCATATGTATATACTTTTTTAGCCTCATCAATAAAGCGTTCAATTTCTACAGACTCTTCATCAGCTAATTCTAACTTCTTTTGTCTAATTGTTTCAATACTATGCTTAGCTGCCAAAAGTTTTTCATATTTCATTATAAAACCACCGAAGATATTTTTATATAATTATACACTTTTCTTTCATTTATGTAATATTTTTCCGAAATTTTTATAAAAAAATACAAAATTCAGTGGATACCTACTCATATGTATATCCAATGTGTTTGTATATTTCAATCCTCAAATTAAATGCCAGTTTATAGAGTATTCTCGCTTTCAACCGATAATACCTTCTTTTTCAACACTATATTTCGATCCAGCAACCCTCCCGGAAAATATTTCTTGCCATAATATCCGGCACAGCTGCTCCATTGCCAGTCTTCCACCCGTGAACAGATACCTGCCTTGACGGGATTCTGGTGGATATACCGAACAACGGTGAGAAAGTATTCCTCGGTTTCGACGTTATCACTTTTGAACCGGTCCTGGAATAGGTGTCCTGTCGTAGCGTACTTCCAATTGTAAAAGGTGGCGAAGCTTAACCGATTCGCTTCATCGTCGCGGCCAGTTCCTCTTCTCCTTCCCTTAATAGCAAATGCACATGATTGCCCATTAGGCACCAGGCATACATAGTGAACCCAGCTATCCATTTGTACTTTTTCAAAATATCAAGGAACTTCATCCGGTCTTCTTCATCATGGAAAATCTCTTGCCGGTTCGCTCCGCGCAGCATCACATGGTAAACACCGCTTGCACTTTTCCTTCTTGCTTCCCGAGGCATCCATTCCACCTCACTTTCCAATCCTGCGCAAGAAGTGCTTCTTCAATCATAATGTCAGAAATAAATTGCTCGCCTCTCATGTCGGAAATCGTCCGGGTTAATCTGTAAATACTAGACGTCGGTACTTAGGGTGAAGAAAAGTCATCCATGTATCTCTTCAAAAAATCTCTTCGTTATAGTTTGTGGCCTCGTTATAGCTCCACCAACAACCACCGAATAAGCACCTATCTCTAAACACCTCTTTGCCATATCCGGCGTATGAACATTCCCTTCAGCGATAACTGGTACTTTTACTTTCGCAATCATCTCTTTAAGAATCTCAAAATCATTTTCATATAATTTATGTCCAGCTGTTTCTTCTGTATAGCCGACCAAAGTAGTAGATACACAGTCAAACCCTAATTGCTGTGCAAACTCTGCTTCTTCAACTGTAGATACATCAGCCATCAACAGTTGTAGCGGATATTTCTGTTTTACCACATTAAAGAAGGTTTGTAGATCCATTCCACCAGGACGAATCCGATTTGTCCCATCCAATGCAATCATCTCTGTCCTGGCAAGAGCTAGTTCATCGACTTCTTTTATTGTAGGAGTGATGTACACTTCTGAATCTTGATAGTCTTGTTTGACAATCCCAATGACCGGAAGGCTTACGTTTTTCTTTATCTCCTTAATATCAACCCCGGTATTTGCCCGGATTCCGACAGCACCTCCCTGTTCTGCGGCAAGGGCCATCCTCCCCATGATAAACAGGCTGTGCAATGGTTCATTTTCAAGTGCCTGGCATGATACAACCAGGCCGTTATGGATTTTTTTAAGCATCACAAAGTTTCCTCCCACACTTGTCTTATAAAAAAGAGAAGAGACTACTTCATCTCTCCTCCTTACTGTCTCTATTCAATTTCTTCAAGAAGCTTATAAGCTTCTTCTTTTGTCTGGGCATTGATCAAGGACGCTCTGAAATCCTCGTTCATTAATTTACGGGACAGCATTTGCAGGATTTTCAAGTGCTCGTTCCCTGCGCTCTCTTCAGGTACAGCAATCATAAAGACCAGCTTCGCCAGTGACCCATCGGCACTTTTCCAATCCACTCCATCCCTCTTGATTCCAAAAGCAACCTGCGGAGTTGTTACAGCTTTTGATTTCCCGTGAGGAATGGCTATGCCGAAACCGATTCCTGTGCTGCCTTCCTCTTCACGCTTCTCAATTGCTTTCCTGAATTTACGCTTTGATTTGAGCACACCTGCTCCATCCAGCTTTTCGATTAATTCATCGATAATCTCTTTTTGAGTTGAGCCATTTAGATCCGTGCTAATAAGCTCAAGGTTAGTCAAATCTGTTAATTTCATTTGTAACACTCCTATCAGTTGCTGAGCAAAGTTGATTTATACGTTCTTTTTCAATACGTTAACCATTAAGGCGGCTACGATAACACCAGCAATGATGCCAACGAAGTACATAACCGGGTTAGAAATTGCTCCAAGGACAGCTACTACTGGTCCACCGTGTGGCACGTTGTTGCCAACATTAGCAAGCATAGCGATGACCGAAGCTACCATAGAACCTACCATGATACTAGGAATAACGCGAAGCGGATCTTTTGCCGCGAATGGAATGGCACCTTCAGTGATACCAACAAGACCCATTGCCAGGGCAGCTTTACCTGCTTCTTGTTCAGCCTTTTCGTATTTCTTTTTATTCAATAATGTTGCGACACCCATTGCAAGAGGCGGTACGCAGATTGCTGCGGCAATAGCACCCATAATCTCGGTGTTACCTGCTCCAATCATACTTGCTCCAAATAGGAAGGCAACCTTATTAACTGGACCACCCATATCAAATGCAATCATCGCTCCAAGAAGTAAAGCCAGAACAACACTGCTTGCACCTTGCATTCCATTCAGGAATGAAGTCAATCCATCCATCAAGCTTGCAATCGGAGCACCGACTACGAAAATAAATAACGATGCGATAGCTAGAGAAGCTAAAAGCGGAATAACAAGGATTGGCATGATCGGCTGGATCATCTTTGGAACCGGCCAAGTCTTAATCCATTTTGCAATATAACCTGCTACAAAACCTGCAAGGATCCCGCCAAGGAAACCTGCACCTGCTTCACTGTCATAAAAACTTCCGTTAGCTGCGATATATCCGCCAATCATACCAGGTGCAAGACCAGGACGGTCAGCAATACTCATCGCGATAAATCCAGCAAGGATTGGAACCATGAATGTAAAGCCTGCTGCCCCTACACTCAGGACCTTATTCCACATAGAGCCCTCCGGAATCGCCAGACCAGTTTCTGTCGGTTCACCGCCAAGTGCCAATGCAAGAGCGATCAATAGTCCTCCTACTACAACAAATGGGATCATATAGGATACACCATTCATCAAGTGACGGTAAACTGGGTTTTGTTTGCTCTTTCTTTCATCTTTCACTTCATTGATTGACTTAAGGTCACCTTTATATTCTGGTACATTACCAGTTTCAAAGCGTTTGATTAAGTCTTCTGCTTTATGAATACCATCTTGAACACCGGTCTCAATCAGCTTCTTGCCAACAAAACGACTTTTATCAACTGTCTTATCTGCAGCGATGATAATGCCATCTGCTTCTGCAATTTCGGCTTCAGTAAATTCGTTTTCCACTCCGATAGAACCCTGTGTCTCTACCTTCATGGCAATACCTAGCTTTTCAGCTGTCTTCTGAAGATTTTCGGCAGCCATATAAGTATGAGCTATTCCGTTTGGACAGGATGTAATCGCCAATAACTTCATTTATTTTACCCCCTGAAAAATAAATTAAAAATAATTACACCCTTATAATAACTCTTACTTTCCCAGCCAAAAGAACTACTTTTACCGTAAGTTACGGCAAAAACAAATTAAGTAAAAGCGCTTTCACTAATTGAAGATATTCAACACTTCTTCAGGTGATGAAGTTTCACTCAATTTCTGAAGAGCTAAACGATCGTCCATCAATCGTGAGATTTCTTTGAACAGCTCTTTTAACATACCTTTATTTGCATGATCTATTGCCAGCAGGAACACCACTGATACCTTGTCAATCCCCCATTGTATCGGCTCTTGGAACAGAGCCACGGCCAGTTTAGCTTCATTAGCAAAATCAGGATTTCCGTGCGGAATCGCAATGCCGCTGCCTATAACGGTAGAGGACTGATCTTCCCGCATATACACTGATTGCTTATATTCAGGTTGTATATATCTTTTTTCTATCAGGGTATCTGAGAGCCTGCCAATGATCCCCGGCCTTGTATTCCGCTCTGAATTGATAACTATAAGTTCTTTTTCAATCAGAGAGTGGATGGTAGGATAGTTATTTTCCATCTGTTCAAGAACAGGATTCTCCAAAAAGTCTTTTATCTTCCGTTCCTCTTCTAACATTAAAAAAGGAGAAACAGTAATAAGCGGGACTGAACCACTTTCAAATGGAACTGTACTGATGATAAGGTCTGGATTTTTATCGTTGATTTCCTTTTTAATATCTTTTATTGAAGAAGTCCCTACGATTTCAAGGTTATGGAACTTTCTTTCAAGCTTTGTCTGCATCAGTTGTGACATTCCCACTCCCATTGAGCAGACAAGTAAAACCTTCCTGTTGTTAAAGGTTTGCTTTCCGATTCTCTCTAATGAAGCTTGGAAGTGAAGAGTGATATAGGCGATCTCATCTTCCGGGATACTTATTTGAAAGTCTTCTAAGACAGTTGGAATTACATAATAAATGGTCTCAAATAACGTAAAATACATCTTCTTTATTTCATTCAGCATTGGGTTCTCTACCGGAAAAGAGTATTTCAGGCGATAAAAGGAGGTTTGCATGTGCAAGGCCAACCCCATCAATAGATGGTGATCATTGTAAAAAGGATCCCCAGATACATCAGAAACAGCTGAAATCAGCTTTTTTGTAAATGAAACTGCATCATGGTCCAGCCTTGCCAGTTCTTCTCCTACTTTCTCCATATCAATAGTTGAGAGATAGTAAATTTTGGCTCCAAGTATACGGAGCGTGATATAGGCAATCTCCTCCCTCGGAATTTTGATAGCCATGGTTCGTTCAAGTTCCTTGACAAAATTCTGAATCGTACCATATTCGGTCTTCTTTTCAATTTGTTCGATATCCTTTGCAGGAAGTTCAATCCTGCTTCCTTGCTTCACCCTTTTAATAGAAATTAAAATATGAGTGACCAAGTTTTCAAGCGCCTCATCGGTAAAAGAAAAACCCAACTCGACCTCCAATTTCCTTAACCTGCTCCTGGTAAAATCGATTTCTCCTAATTCAAATATACTTTCAATCGATTTCCGCTCCTCAGCAGCTGCTTTGATGATCATGTGGGTGACCTGCGAAAGTGCGGTGCGCCAGTTCTTTTCAACGCCAACAATTTCGATTCCATGGCCCTGTTTCTTTAATAATCGCAAATCAAAACTTGCAAGCCATTCTTCATTTTCTTCAAGCTCACTCCTGATAATAGTCTTGCTGACATAAAAATGCTCAGCAAATTCCTGTAGAGTCGAGGGGCCATCTTTCAAAAGCAGCATCTTGATGATGTTTAGTTTTCTTAAAGTGTCGGAAGCCTCTTCACCATTCATTTCCATCATTCTTTGAAGAACAGTTGCTTTTTCTGACTGGTTTCCTTCAATAAAAATCCCCAGTCCCGGTTTCCTTACCATGATTAAGTTCGTTTCCCTTTTGAGCCACTCATCGATGACTTTAAAATCATTCCTGACCGTTTTTTCTGAGCAACCCGCAATGTCAGCCAACTCTTTAACTGAAAAGGTCTGCTCTCTTTCCAGCAAAGCTTTCAATACCTCATAGTTTCTACTATTCATATAATCCCTCTTACAATCGTTTTCCCATTATTCTAGCCATATTTCACAAATTTGTCTGTGAAAATAATTGCTTTGCGTTATTCCTTCTGCAATACTTATAAAAAACATTTATCACCGGAGGAATTCATATGCAAAGACTTCCACTCATAATGGTGCATTCCTTATCCAACATTCCCTCATTACCTCTCCCAGAACCTTATAATATAAGAAGCTTTAAAAAAGATGAAGAAAACTGGGCTGCCATATTAACCAGAGCTGGTGAGTTCGATTCTATAGAAGCAGGGTTGCAGCGTTTCAGGCAGGAATTTGCTCCATATCCAGATGACGTCAGACAAAGGATGTTTTTTATAGAGGATGAAAACGGACAAGCCATAGGCACAGCAAGTGCATGGTATGGTCAGCTGAACGGCGAGGACATGGGGCGGATCCACTGGGTTGGAATCGTACCAGAACACCAGGGGAAGAAGCTTGCAAAACCATTATTGGCCTTTCTGCTCCAACAACTGGGCAGCATGCATGGAAAAGCGTATCTTAAAACCCAGACAACCAATCTGAAAGCTATTAATGCTTACTTGAATTTAGGATTTGTACCTTACATAAAGGACGAAAGAGAAGAAACGATTTGGGAACAAGTCTATAAGGAATTAGATATTATGAGGAACTAATGGGTACATGGGGACGGTATGTCTTTTAAATGGTTGGACTTTCGAAAAAACTGGAGCAGAGGATATACCCCGGGTTTGGGTTATATCCTCTCGTTTTTTTCTTATTGATTATCAGTCATGAATTTATATCTCAGAATAGCCGCAAGTCCTGCACCGTGCTTGAACTCCCCTTCGACAATCAAGTTCTTTAATTCCTCCATCGAGACGGTATTTAGTTCAATTTGCTCGCTGTTTTCAAGCTTTTGCTCTGTCTTCTTCAAACCTGCAGCGGCAAAGAGGAAGATTTCCTCTGTCGTTGATCCCGGAGAAGGATAGAAGCTTCCCAGATCGAGCCAATGCTCAGCAAAATAGCCTGTTTCTTCCTCAAGCTCTTTTTTTGCTGTCTCAATCGGAGAACTTCCCTCGATATCAATTCTTCCAGCTGGCAGTTCCAATTGCCAGTCTTTAATAGCTTGGCGGTATTGCCTTAGACATACTACCTCATGATCCGCCGTAATTGGAAGGATACAGACTCCCTTAGCGAAATCCAAATACGAAAAGGTCTTCTCCTCCTTATTCGGAAGAACAACCTTATCAATGGTAACCTTGAACCTGTCCACTTTGTTCGTGCTTGATTCCTTAATATCCCAAACCATTTTCTTCCCCTCCTCCTTATGGTGTCAGCGAAATAAAATTCACACTTTCATTTTATTGCGAAAAGAAAAGCAGCGGACATTTATCACAATTCAAATAATGTCGGCTGCTTTTCACCTTACAAATGTGAAACAATCAATTCAGCACTTCCGTCCAGTTCATATTCGCCAAATCCAAATGGAAGCATGAAATGGTCACCCTTCTTGAATTCAAACCGATCATTATCCTTTACCAGTGATCCTATTCCATCAATAACGCTCACCAACTGGAAGGAAAGGTGCTGACTCAATTTCACTGTCCCTTCCAATTCCCATTTATGGACAGTGAAATAATCACTTTCTACGAAGGTAGTGATTTTCATATCACCTGATGTTTTGACAACAGGTTTGATTTCCGGCTTTACAGCAGGAACAGTCATTACTGCAATCGACTGATCGATATGCAGCTCGCGGAGATTGCCTTCATTATCCCTGCGGTCATAGTCATAAACCCTGTATGTTGTATCCGAGTTCTGTTGGGTTTCCAGAATGACAATTCCTGCACCGATTGCATGAACAGTCCCACTTGGAACAAAGTAGAAGTCGCCTGGCTTAACTGGTACTTTCGTAAGAAGCTCGTCCCACTTTCCTTCCTGAATCATCGCTGCGAGCTCTTCTCTTGTTTTAGCAGTATGACCGTAGATGATTTCTGCTCCTTCTTCGCAATCAATGATATACCAGCATTCCGTCTTACCCAGGTCGCCTTCATGCTTAAGGCCATACTCATCATCAGGATGCACCTGTACGGATAAATCCTGGGCAGCATCAAGAATTTTCGTCAACAGCGGGAAACGATCCCCCTCGATATTCCCGAATAACTGACGCTGGTTTTCCCAAAGCTCACCCAAAGTTAATCCCTTATACTCACCGTTCTTAACAACACTCTGGCCATTACTGTGAGCAGCAAATGCCCAGCATTCGCCAGTTTGGTCAGAAGGAAGCTCATAACCGAAAGATTTCAGTTGCTCTCCGCCCCAAATTCGTTCTTTAAAAACCGGTTCAAAAAATAATGGTTGTTTTAACATATTAAAGACCTCCATAGTAACAATTCGCATAACTCTCATATTAGAAGACAATTTTAATAAGAGCAACTTAAAAAATGATTACCCTACAAAGATATCTAAAAATCCGTACGTTCCTAAATTTATTCTTTTATATCTTCATTTCAAGGTTATACCTTTTTGCTATAATAAAACAAAACCAAAAAAGTGTGGTGGGGAAATATGCGTTTCAAAGATCGTGTGCAGAAGTTTGAATATAAATTAAATGATACAGACGACCAGATTGTTGAATATATCCTTCAAAACAAACAACAGTTTACTGTTCAATCTATACAGAGCCTGGCAGCTACTCTTTTTACTGTACCTAATACCATTACAAGACTTTCAAAAAAATTAGGATACGACGGTTTCTCTCATCTGAAAAATAGTATCAAAGATGAGCTTGATTCCTCCACAAAACCAGATGAGGATAGTTCCTATTATTTTATACAGAAAACATTCGAACTACTCGATATTGAAAGAATAGAAACAATATCTAAAATGATTCAAGATGCCAAACATATACTTTTCTATGGCGTTGGCGATTCGGCCGATTTCTGTGAAATGATGGTGCGAAATTTGCGAGTAGTCGGCAAGCAATCTCAATTTTCCATTCACCGCCATGAAATCCTCCATATGCTGGAACAAATGAATAAACAAGACGTACTCTTTTTAATAAGCCTATCAGGCGAGACACAGCAGGTTCTTGAAATAGCCAAAATAGCCAATCAAAAAGATATTTCAATTGTCACGTTGACACATTTCACCCGAAATTCTCTGCAGACCATGGGGTCAGTCAACTTATATTGTTATGCTCCGAAGAAGATGAAAAACGGTTTTAACATAACCGATCGGACACCAGTAATGATTGTTTTACAGGCATTATCGCAAAATTATTGGGAAAGCTTCTAAAGTGTGTATAAATACACATGAAAACGCTTCACTTATGATAAATAGTGTAAAAATAAGAAGAATCAAATCTTCTTATTTTTTTTTGCTACGATATACCCACAGATAGATGAAAGCACTTTCATAAAAATCCAGGAGGTAATCTTCATGAAACTACAAGCACTTACCTCACCAAGCCTAATCAATACTGGGAAAGCATTTCAATCAAAACAAGAAGTAATCCAGTATTTAGTTAAACAGCTAGGTGATCAAGGAAAATTAACAAATCCAGATGAGTTTCTTCAATCGGTATTAGATAGAGAAAAGCTTTCACCTACAGGCTTTGAAGGCGGACTTGCCATTCCTCATGGCAAATCAACTGCAGTGAAAGAAGCTGCTTTTGCCATCGCAACTCTGGAAAAGCCTTTAACTGACTGGGAAAGCATCAACCCGAATAATAAAGTTCAGCTGGTCATTTTACTCGCAATTCCGGAGAATGAAGCTGGATCAACACATTTAACCCTTCTTTCCGAATTTGTAAAACGATTATCAGATGAATCTTATAAAGACAGGCTTTTACATGCTAAAACGAATACAGAATTATACAACCAGCTTGATAACACAGAAACAGCAATTGAAGCGGCTGTGGCAAAAAAGTTAAATAAAACCGTATTAGCCATCACGGCTTGTCCAGCCGGAATCGCCCACACTTATATGGCCGCTGAAGCATTAATCAAAGCAGGAAAAGAAATGGGTGTTGATGTCTTTGTCGAAAAGCAGGGAGCAAACGGAATTGAAGACCGCCATACAACCAGCCTTCTTAAAAAAGCAGATGCCATTATTTATGCCAATGATGTGGCTGTCAAAGAAGAAGAGCGCTTTGCACACCTTCCTAAGGTAAAAACATCCGTTGCAGCACCATTGCGCAGTGCGCAAAATCTGTTGCAGCAAGCGCTGGATAAAGCAGAAAGCACTCCCAAGAAAGAGTACAGCCCTTCCCAGTCGAGTGCATCTTCTGATGATGACAATGGTGAAAAGTCGTTTAAAACCGAAATTAAGGACTCCATCCTGACAGGGATCTCTTATATTATCCCAGTTATCGTTGCCGGCGGTATGACCCTGGCAGCAGCAGTGTTGATTTCACAGGCATTCGGCCTACAGGACGTGTACGCTGAGGAAGGCTCTTGGCTCTGGCTGTTAAGGCAGCTGGGCGGCGGTATGCTTGGACAGCTGATGATTCCGATCCTTGCTGCTTATATGGCTTACTCTATCGCAGATAAGCCAGCACTTGGACCTGGTTTCGCAGCTGGTATTGCCGCTAACCTGATCGGCAGTGGCTTCCTTGGCGGTATGCTTGGTGGTTTCCTTGCAGGTTACTTCTTAAAATTCCTAAAGAATAAAGTTAAGCCAAAAGGCACATTTGCCGGTTTCGTGAGTTTCTGGATATACCCTGTTGTCGGAACCCTAGTTGTCGGCTCTATCATGTTATTCGTTGTCGGAAAACCGATTGCCGCAGCAAACCAGGGATTACTCAGCTGGCTTGACAGTCTTTCAGGCACAAATGCGTTACTTCTGGGAGCAATCCTTGGCGCAATGGTATCCTTTGACCTTGGCGGACCAGTGAACAAAGCAGCCTACACCTTCTGTATCGGTGCCATGGCCAGCGGGAACTTTATTCCTTACGCAGCTTTTGCATCCGTTAAAATGGTTTCTGCCTTCTCTGTAACAGGCGCGACCATCATTGGGAAAAAATACTTTACAAAACAAGAACAAGAAGTCGGAAAACAAACCTGGCTGCTAGGTTTGGCCGGGATTACAGAAGGCGCAATTCCGTTCATGATCAATGACCCATTGCGTGTAATTCCTTCATTAATTGCAGGTTCTGCAGTAACAGGTGCTATTGTTGCCTACTTTAACATTGGATTGAATGTTCCTGGAGCAGGTATCTTCTCACTTGCACTTGTACAAGGACAGCCTCTGCTTGTAGCAGCAAGCATCTGGTTTGGAGCAGCAATTCTCGGAGCTCTTATTTCAATGATTCTGCTGATTGCCACAAGAAAAGGAAAGTTAAGAAAAGAAGGAAAAAACGCAGAAGAAGCATCAGCAGCATAATATCGGAATCAACTGATTTGACAAAAAAATAAGGTACCTAGAGTCCTCTAGGTACCTTAATATTTGGAGGGCATCATGAAAAAAGTTCATATTGTACCCCATATGCATTGGGACAGAGAATGGTACTTTTCAACAGAGGAATCACGAATCCTGTTAGTTAACAACATGGAAGAAATTCTTGAAATGCTTGAAACCAACCCAGACTATCCGTACTATGTATTAGATGGACAAACCTCGATTCTTGAAGATTACTTTGCCGTAAAACCTGAGAATAAGGAAAGAGTCAAAAAGCTCGTTCAAGCAGGAAAACTAATCATTGGACCTTGGTATACACAAACCGACGAAATGGTCGTTGGCGGCGAATCGATTGTGCGAAATCTCCTTTACGGATTGAAGGATAGCGAAGAGTTCGGTTCTCCTATGAAAATTGGGTACTTGCCGGACTCTTTCGGCCAATCCTCACAAATGCCGCAAATCCTGAATGGATTTGATATTAAGTATTCCATCTTCTGGCGCGGAACTTCTGAGCGTCATGGCACTGATAAAACAGAATTTTACTGGGAAAGTGATGACGGTTCAAAAGTTCTTGTCCAGCTGTTCCCGCTTGGTTATGCCATAGGGAAATACCTGCCTGAGGATGAGGAAAAACTTCAAGAGCGCATCAATAAGTACTTTACGGTTCTCGATCGCGGGGCGACAACTGAAAACATCATTCTGCCTAATGGCCATGACCAAATGCCAATTCAAAAAAATATATTCACAGTTATGGAAAAATTACAGCGTTTGTATCCAGATCGCGAATTTTTCTTGAGTAAATACGAAAACGTCTTTGAAGAACTAGAAAAAAACAAAGAATTGCCTACCATTCAAGGCGAATTTTTAGATGGGAAATACATGCGTGTCCATCGAAGCATCTATTCAACCCGCATGGATATTAAAGCAGCGAATTCCCGGATTGAAAACAAAATCACCAACATCCTGGAGCCATTAGCTTCGATTGCTTATTCCCTGGGTTTTGAGTACCATCATGGATTGATTGAGCTGATTTGGAAAGAAATCATGAAAAACCATGCCCATGACAGCATCGGCTGCTGCTGTTCAGATAAAGTCCATCGTGAAATCGTGAACCGCTTCTTCCTAGCAGAAGAAAAGACGGATCAGCTGATTGAATATTATAAACGCAAAATTACTGATGCGATTGCAACCGACCGTAAAGAAGATCGGTTAACCGCTTTTAACCTTCTTCCATATGAGCGCGAAGAAACAGTCACGACAAAGGTCATCACTAAGCTTGAATCGTTTGAACTTGAGGATGGAGAAGGAAAGAATATTCCTTTTGAAGTACTGGAGAAAGAAATCATTGATCCAGGTTTGATCGACCGCCAGATCGTTCATTACGGGAATTACGATCCATTCTATCAGTACACGATTCAGGTAAAAGACTCCATCCCGGCAATGGGATATAAAACATACTTTGTCGTCAATGCACAGAAGGAAATGATGAATAGTTTCGTTGAAAAAGAACCAATAGAAACTGATTTTTATTCTGTTTCTATAAATCCAAATGGAACATTGAAAATCTTTGACAAGCAGCTTGAAAAGGAATTCAACAATGTGCTTCTTCTAGAAAACGGCGGAGATGACGGCGATGAATACGACTTCTCTCCACTGCCAAATGAATCACTTATTTACAGTGACAGCGTGGAAGCAGAAGTGAAAGTGATCCAAAACGGTTATGAAGCTCAAATAGATATTCAGTTGAAGCTAGATGTACCTGGTGATTTAGAGAAACGCAAGGCTAATAAAGTTGATCGATTCGTTGATGTCCATTGGAAAATCACGATTCCCAATGACAAGCCGATCATTAAGGTAGCAGCCGAACTGGACAACCAGGCGAAAGACCACCGTCTCCGTGCCTTGATTCCAACCGTTATCGCTTCATCCTTCTCTGTTTCAGACAATCAATTTGGTTTCATAAAGCGTGATGTTTATGACTCAGCCATGGAGATCTGGGAGAATGAAGATTGGGATGAACGCCCAGATTCGATTCATCCAATGCTTTCATTTGTTGGTTTGTCCGACGGGGAGCATGGTGTCAGCATCTTGACCAATAGCACACGTGAATATGAAGTCATTGGAGACGATTACGATACAATCGCCCTTACACTGTTCCGCAGTGTCGGTGTATTAGGAAAAGAAGAAATGCTCAGGAGACCTGGACGACCATCGGGAATCAAACTTCCTACCCCTGACTCTCAGATGCTTGGAAAGCTGACACTGGATTTCGCCATTACAATCCATGAAAATTCAACAACAGCAGCGAACATCGGCAGGATTGCAAAAGAATATACGACACCAATCGAGACGTATAACAAGATTCCGCATAATGCAATGAAGCTCAACCCTGAGGATGTGCAAACGCCATTAACATTCAGCCTTCTTGAGGAAATTAGCAGCGAGACAGTACTGAGTGTACTCAAAAAAGCCGAAAAAGAGGATGCTTTCGTCCTCAGATTCTTTAACCCAACTGAAGCAGAGGCAAAAGCTTCCTTTACCGTCAATCTCTCTATTAATCAAGTCCAGGAAGGAAACTTAAATGAAAAGGCTATTGCACCTGTACAGGTGGAAAACAATCAATTCACCGTATTGGTAAAACCAAACCAAGTAAAGACTGTTATGTTTTAGGAGCTTAAAGCTGCTGTAATATATAACAATAAAATGAAGAGAGTAGCCATTAAACTTCAATGGAGTACTCTCTTCATTTGTATTTATAGTCAAAAAAGATGTGAATATGTCTATGAAAACGATCAACTAGTTATTTCATTCAGCAGTGCCAGCTGTACCTAACGTACCTTTCGCAAGCAATAGAGAACCGATGATCCCAGCGTCATTTCCCAGTCCGGGACTTACGATATAATCAGATAGCTCGGGTAATGTTACATAACCATTCACCAGCTCTGGGAGATACTCATAGATATAGGAGAACACCTGCTTTTGATGCATGACTCCTCCGCCAAGGATGATTTTTTTCGGTGAAAGGACCAGGATATACTGCATCAGTGCTTGGGCGATATAATAGCCTTCCATTTCCCAGACTTCAGTCCTCCCAACTAGTTCAATACCTTTCGCTCCCCAGCGCTCTTCAATTGCAGGACCCGCGGCAAGACCTTCTAGACAATCCGAATGGTAAGGACACTTTCCATTATAGTGATCCTCTGGATGCCGTCTTACAAGGATATGCCCCATTTCCGGATGCGAAAGTCCTTGAAGCAGTTTCCCCTGGACGACTGCGCCTGCCCCAATGCCTGTCCCCACGGTTATGTATAAGCAGCTATCCAGTCCTTTCGCTGCTCCAAATATCGCCTCACCCAATGCGGCTGCGTTCACATCTGTGTTAAAGCCAACAGGAACACCCAGTGCCTTTTTAATTTCCTGGACAAAAGGATAGTCCTTCCACCCTGGCTTCGGAGTCGATGTGATATTGCCGTATGTAGCGCTACCCGGGTTCACATCGATTGGCCCGAATGATCCAATGCCAATTGCTCTAATTTGATATTTTTGAAAAAAAGTTCTAACCTGCGGGATTGTTTCAGATGGTACAGTTGTTGGAATCTGGACTCGTTCCACTATATTCCCCGATTCATCGCCTACGGCACAGACGAACTTGGTCCCGCCTGCTTCAATGGCTCCTAACATAGAATTCCCTCCAATTTTAAGAAGTGGTTTAGGTAGCGGTTTAGTACCTTTTGATTTCCTCTACAAACCGTTCAGTAATCTGCTGAGGTCTCGTGATTGCTCCTCCCACGACAACAGAATAGGCACCATATTCCAGTACCTTGGAAGCCATTTCGGGTGTGAGGATATTTCCTTCTGCAATAACCGGCAGTTTTACGGCCTTCACAACGTCCTTCAGGAATTGAAAGTCATCATGATACAGTTTCTTACCTGCAGTTTCTTCCGTGTAGCCATGCATCGTCGTTCCGATGAAGTCGAAGCCCAGTTCTTCTGCCCACAGGCACTCCTCAAGCGTTGCGCAATCTGCCATCCATTTTTGCTCAGGGAATCGGCTTTTCCCTTCCTTCATGAAAGCTGCCAGATCCCTTCCTCCTGGCCGGATCCTATTGGTTGCGTCGGTAGCGATTACGTCCACGCCAACCCCCACAAGCTCCTCTACTTCCTTCAAGGTAGGTGTAATATATACATTGGAACCTTCGTATTCGCGCTTTATAATCCCGATCACTGGAAGGCCAACATACTCCTTGATTGCTTTGATGTCGGCAACTCCATTTGCCCTAATGGCTGCCGCTCCACCTCTTTTAGCAGCATCAGCCATCCTTTTCATGAATTCCGCTCCATGCAATGGCTCGTCTTCAAGTGCCTGACAGGAGACGACAAGTCCCTTTTTAATTTGTTCCTGCATGTTCTTTCCACCTCTTTTTGAAAGTCAGCCCGCATTCGAACATCCTGTTCCAAGGAGCGAAGCTGTTGATTTCTTCAATTTCCACCTCTTTAAAACTGTGGCGGATTTCTTCCCTGTAACGCTGAATCAGGCGTCTATCCCTCTCCTGATTGACCTCTTCTGATGAATCTTTCAAATCGAAATAAGTCAAGCCTCTTTCCGGAAGGAAGTCAGCGGTCATTTCCATTCGGACTTCCGCCTGGTAGAAATAATCATCTAATAGGTGATAGATGATATTTTCCTTGATTAATTCTGTATTCCCGTTCAGGCCAATGACTCCCTGGCATAATGTTGTTCCTAGTGTGTTGCAGTTTGTATTCCAGCCTTTATAAGAGGTGACACGGTCAAGGAGTTTCTCCTCGTCTAGCAGGGTGATCAATTCCCGATCCCCGCCATTCGCATACGCTGAATCTGCTATGATCACCTTTTTCCCTGCTGAAATAAATGACCTGATCTGATCGACGAATGTCAGCATATTCCTGAAGCTTGTATATGTAATATCTTTTTTATTCTGGTCCCAAGACTCCTGCATCACACGTCCCGGTGTATTGTAAGCAAGAATGAGATCAGCCTCTCCGGCAGTTTCCGTCAGCTGGCACCCGGCAGCCAGGACATGTACCTTCATACTTTCTTCAAAAGGGCGGTCCTCATACATCGGAACCAGCTGCGGGCCGAGCGTACTGCTCCAAATCGGATAAATTTTCGGCCGCTGCTTCTTGTATTCATTATAGGCTCTTGCAAGCAGTGTTGCGCCTACCTCGTCAGCGCCAGGATACATATGGACCTTGTAATGGAGCCGAAGCTGCTCGCGTTTTTTTACAACTGCCTTTTGATCCATTGCTGTATACCCATATTCCGCACTGTCGTCCTGGGGAATGGCCAGGAAATCAAGCACTCCTTCTTGAACAAGCTCAAGGGTTTTCACATTGGTTAAGGAATTGAATTTTCGCCGCTGTTCATAGTCATTGATATATTCTTCCGGCAGGCTTGCTGTAATCTCCCCAAGCTGGGTAGCTTCTTCACAGCTCAGTGTTTCCCTGCTTTTTTTATCCAATAAATAGGCACGCAAGAACAGTTCCCGACCCCAATCCTCATAATAATCAGGCTCTTCATCACTTGAGCTGTATTTTGGTGTACGCATGATCAGATTCGATGCGTATATAGGCATTTGAGAATAGCTCTTCCGTAGATTCCGCAATCTTTCCATCCATAATTCAGTACTTTCATCATGTAAATAGTGGAGCCTGGAAGGAAGCAAACCGCCATAGACCAGCATATCAATGCTTAAAATCAGAGCATCTGCTTCATTGGCCTTTTCCTTTAGCCAATTCCATAACCCCTCTGTGTCTGCAGCCTTTCGTTTTTGCCCAAGCAGTTGCACGTCAGGCATCAATAATTCAATATCAGTTGATGAATTGGCCATCATCTGTACATAATGTACATTACAAGGCCGTTCATCAATCGGCAGGTAAACAATTTTCATGCCTATCCTCTCCTATAAAAATTTCTTTTTTCCTAACTTGTATGAGCCGCAATGAATTGAAGCTTTTCTTCCTCGTGAATGGAAGGCACTTCATGACCGTATTCTGGATATACCCTTATATCCTTTGGTCCCTGGAGATGGTTAAACACTGCAAATCCGCCAGAGGGAGGACAAACTGTATCTTCCAACCCTACTGAGAGAAGCACAGGACAAGCCACCCCGCCTGCCAGGTTCATGCAGTCAACATAGCTAAGCGTTCCATAAATGGTTTCAGCTTTTTGATGCAAGGGATCATGGACTTTGAAAAGATGATAGATTTCATTGTACGGCCCTTCTGAGGCCAGTTTTATTGAACGTTCAAAGTGGCTAAGAAAAGGAATATCACAAAGAGCAAACAGGATATCAGGCTTCAGGGCAGCGACGGCAATGGCCAATGCACCGCCCTGGCTTCCGCCTTCTACGTACACTTTTGATTTTCCCGATAATTCCTTGACAACACCAACACTTCGGAAGCAATCCATATATACATAAGTGTAGTAATAGCAATCAGGATCCAGTATGCCAGAAGTCATCCAGCCTGCTGATCCTCCATTACCATACGAGTTCTCATCTGGTGATTCAATGCTTTGCCCACGAGTTTCTACCATTAACACAGGAGTTCCCTGGATCACATGTTTGAATGCATAATGAGGCTGAAGCGTATTCCAATTATAGCCGTGGAAGATGACTGCAGCTGGCTTCTCCACATGATCCTTGGCAGGAGAAATATAAACTCCATGGATCCTTGAATTGCGGAAACCGTCAAAGTAAACATCGTATACCTTGATTTCTTTGAGCGGATACGACCTCTCCTTCACTTCAATGTTCAGTGGATATTTCTTATTCTCTACAATCCTGCTCTCCCAAAAAGAGTGAAAGTCAGTCCTCCTTGTCAGCTCAGGCTTATATTTCTTCAGTTCTTCTATCGGCAGATCAAATAAATTCATGCAGTCATACACCCCTGATTACAGATAAAGCAGAAAAAGAGACTGTCAGCGGATTATCTTAATTGCCGCCAAGCCCCCTTCCTGCTTTCATTAGATAATTTCTTTTCTTACTTCTTCTTTAAAATTGTCCTTAAGCTCCTTAAGAATCACATCTATAAGAAAGTAGACTGAAACCTCACCTAAAGAACTGCTATCCCCTTTGATTTCTTCTGTGGCAGGAATCAATAGGCATTGATCTGATACATAGGCAAGTGGCGAATCCTGTTGGCTGGTGATTCCCAATGTCATACAGCCGGCTTTTTTTCCTATTTCCATCATTTTGACAACATCTGGAGTATAGCCATTGGAGCTTAATCCAATCATGACAGTCTTTTTAGTCAGGGAATGGACAGACGTTTCCGTTTGATAGGATGTTGAAAAAGCGTCCGACCTGATGCCCAGCTTCATCAACTTGAATTTCAGCTGCTCAGCTGCGTTTGCCATTTCATGTCCGCCGTACAGATATACCTGACCCGCATCAGCAATCAGCTGCGTCGCTTTTTTAATATCATTGGTTTGCTGCAGCGTATTGAACTTTGTCAGCATTCCCGTATAGGCTTCTTTCACTTCTGCCATGCCCGATGACTCTGACTGCTCGTACAGCCTTGTGCTGACTGAGGCTTCCTTTGCCAGTAACCGCAGTTTATTATAGCTGCCGAACTCTAGCTTCTGGCAAAAGCGGGTGATGGTCGCTTCTGAGACATTGATCTGACGGGATAACTCAGAAATGGTCTTATTCGGAACTGATTCAAGGTTTGTGATGATATATTTTGCAATCATTTGCTCACGCTTCGTTAATTTATGATTGTTTGATTCTATCATTGTTACAATGCTTTTTAATGGCTTAAGGGTTTCCTGCAGCAAAAAATGCCGCACAGCCCCAATCATACCTGCATCGTTCAAATTTTGGGCGATTTCAATCTTTGTTTTAGATAAGATAGCCGGAATCAGATCTTTTTCCAGATGCTTCATGATGACCGGATAAAGATATTCCTTTTGGGCCGTAATGCCACCACCTATAATGACCATTTCAGGATTCATCATATAAGCTATGGTTGCGATTCCCTTCGATAAAAAATAACCAAGGCGGTCGATCTCTTCAATGCAGATGTCATCACCCGAACGTGCCAGCTCAAAAATTTTCTTGCCATCGATTTTGCCTTCATCGATACCTTTGCGCTTTGCTACATTTTTGATTAAAATCCTGGTGGATGCCAGTTCCTGGAACTGATCCCCCTCGATTGGGATATAGCCGATTTCTCCTCCACTGAAGCTATGCCCGGTGTGGAGCTTATTATCAAGGATATAACTGCCGCCTATTCCGGTACCGACTGTCAGACAGAACAAGCTTTTTGCATCTTTGCCTGTTCCAACCCAGGATTCAGCGAGACCAGCGCAGTTGACATCATTCTCAACCTCAACCGGCAGCTTAAAATGCTCTTCCAGTTCCTGCTTGAGCGGTGTTCCGGTATATTCAGGAATAAGAGAGGAAGCATACAGGATTGTGCCTTCTTTTGAGTCCACCTGACCTGCTGTGCTGATGCAAACTCCCGAAATTTTATGTCTGGCTGCCAAATCTTGCCCATATTTTTTCACTTTATCGACTATAGCGGCACCGCCAAAATTTGCTTCAGTAGGAGATTCAAACTTTTCTACAATTGTACCATCCTCGGTCAGGACACCATATTTTATCAATGTCCCGCCAATATCAAACGCTATAAATTTTCTCATCATCGATCACCTTCATTTCTAAGGATGGATTTAAGCCTGGCCTGATTCAGCTTTTCTTTTTACGCGAATCGTCTTGATTTCTTTCGGTTTAAATGTAATGGATAATTCGCGCTCTTCCTTGTATCCAGTGATCGATTCTCCAGTAAAATCAACTTCTGCCACTTCCTCAGGATCAAACCCTAAGCTTATCTTCGTAATGGCTTCTTTCTCATAAGGATTGAACATCCGTATATCGAACGAACCCTCTTCCTTTTGAATAAATGAGGAGAATGCAATCACATTTGAGGATTGCTTGAATAATTTATGAATTTCTCTTCTTATATTGGACTGTTGCGTTAGAATTGGCTGGCGCATCATCCTTGCATGGTTCGGGGAACGATGTTCTTGTCCCAATATCAGACCATATTCGAATTCATATACCCCTAAGCACTGTGCTCCAGGTGTCTCAAATCCAGGGCCCGCACCATTTCCTCGTGTGCGCAAATCCCTTCTTGATAACCAGCCAACACTCCTGATAATTGTCAGGAATATGGTGTCATCCTGATCAAACTGGTCCACCTCATATTCCTGTAGGCCGCGATGGACAAGCTGATGTTCATTGGCCATAACCGTAGAGTATGTTGGGTACTGGTTCATTACTGCTTCTTTATTCTTAGGCATATCATATTGTTTTTCGCGAAGTGTTTTCCTCTGCAGCAAGTCGAATGCGGTATCTGCATAGCTAACATCCGCTTCAGCTGAAGCAAAACCGACTCTCAATTTTTGGTCCTTCGCATAATTTTCCACCATTGTTTTAAAGTGGATGAACCGTTTTCCTTTATAAAGGGTTACAACGGTTTCCAGGTGGTTAATAACTAGGTCATCAGATGCTCCAGTCCTTTTCTCATTCAAGGAAGCCGGCAGTTCCATCTTATAATGAAGAGTAGCTGACTCGAACGTCTCTCCCTTCCTTACATCAGAAACGCCGATCAGTTCAGCTTTGCTGAACAAATCATTCACTGGCGGGGAGTAATTATAGGAATCCCCGGCATCCAGCGAAGACAGGAATATATTCTGGTTATGATGGACAGCACCGGTTTCCAGGTCATTAATGACCAGACCATTCTGATCCCATTTTATTATATAAAATTCATTCTCAAGGCTATCGCTTCCTTGACTGAATAGAATTTTTGCTTCGTTTTCGACTTTTTCAATCCTGACAAATTTGATTTCTGCTCCATCAAACGGCATATTGAAAGCAATATCGTAGATCACATACTCAGCGTAGTGAGGCTCTGCCAGGATGTGATGGATGAACTCTTCTCGTTTTTCCCTTTTCAATAGATCAAAAACCAATTCCTGCTCACCATCAAAAAGCTTGATGGTTCCTAAATCAAGAGCCGCAGGGATGCGAATCCTTGTCCTGACAGGATAAATATCCGCTATCGGGGTATTATTGACAAGGTATAGATATGGATTTTCAGCCGTTTCATCAAGAAACTCGAAAGGGAAATGGTCATTCAAAACATCTTTGGAATACTGCTGGATGGCGCTTAACACTTTTTGCGACCTTGTTTCCATCTCATCATGCACTTCATCGACACTGCAGCCGCAAATACTGTCATGAGGCTGATTCTTGAGGATCAGCTTCCAGACATAGTCAATGAATTCCGCTGAGTCACTTTCCCCATTATCCCAGACGTTCAATGCCTCCAGAATACCGATGGCCTGATCCTCACACATCTGATTCTGGTTCTTGAGATAAGATCTTGTTGAATAGACACCCGGCAAAATGAAGATCTTCGAAGGGTCGCGTTGTTCCCCTTCAATTTTCCCGATCGGTTCCTTCCCTTCATGTGATCTTACATAATCAGACATGAGGGATTGACGGAAAGTCACTTCAGGAAATTCCTTTTCCAGCAGGGAGATTCGGTCTCTCAGGTCAGAGCAGGTAAAGGTATGATCTGCCCCGTTCATGATCAATGCTTTTCCAGATGTTATATAAGAAGATTTATCGGTTAAATAATTCTTTGTCTTCTCGAGGAAATCCTTGTGCTTAAGGAAGGTTTGGTAATAACCTTCAAACAGCGGCAGCACGAAGGTAAACACCTTGCTTCCATCTGGGCCATGCCAGTTGTTTTCATATTGCCTTGATACAGCTCCCCGGAATACAAGCGCAGTATTGATACCGTATCCACCCAGTATCTGAGGCATTTGGCTGATATGGCCAAATGTGTCCGGAAGGTAGCCGATATTATGATCAGAGCCTGCTGATTTTGCCATTTTGGTGCCAATTTCAAGATTCTTTAACATCGCTTCCCCAGAAACGAGGAACTCATCTGCCAGCAAGTACCATGGACCCACTTCTATTTTCCCTTGCTGGATAAAGTGAATCAAACGTTGGTACTCTTTTTCACTTACGACTTCACGATAATCATCAAGGACAATCGTCTGACCATCAAGGAAAAAGTTATCTATTTTGTCCTGGTCCAATAAATCCTGGACATAGCGCAGTCCATTTCGCAATTTCAACCGGAACTGCTCAAATGTTTCATACCACTCCCGGTCCCAATGTGTATGATTCAATATATGTACTTCTTTAATGCGGTCCATTATGATTCCCCCACCTGTTGAAGTTGCTGTTTAAGTACCGCTCCGTCTATCTTATTTAACGAAATATCCTCTTTCACTGAATAAGCGCATGCAAGTCCTGCAGCCTCGCCCATATCCCTTACAGTCGGCTGGATCCTTAAGGAAGCCTGCATCAGGAAAGTACTGGAGATATGCCGTCCAACCACGACAAGATTATTCACCTCTCTGGTGATCAGCGACCTATATGGAATCTCATAATACTCCCCTTTGGATAGTTTCGCCTGTTCCACATCTTCCTTTGTTACACTATGGACATCGATATACCAGTCGCCCCGGGCAATGCCATCCGAGAAACGGGCACGTCTGACATAATCATGTTCAGTCAGCATGTATTGGCCCACTATTCTCCATGATTCCCTGATGCCGAGCTGGGTTGCTTCCTTAAGAAGAAAAGCTTTTTCAAACCCGGGGATATACTTTGGTAAAAATTTCACAAGTCTTCGGATCATTTCTCTGCCCTTGGTCACTGCCATGGAACGAAGTCGCGGATCTGTCGTTTTCTCAATCCCAGGAATATGCGGACAATTGAACGACATAACGGTTGGTTTTCCCGGCTGTGTGAATGCCTGGAAATACCGAAGGTCGTCCTCTAGCAGGTCGCCATGTTCAAGCCCTTTTCTGAACAGTGGCTCTAGAACATGCCCTTTTCCAGGAACCATGGCTATTTCGAAAAACTCCGGGTCTTCGATTTTACAAAATGTTTCTCCCTGTGACATAACAAATTTCCTGAGGTCTTCGATGTTGATTCCGCCCATTTCAAAACGGAAAGAAATTTGCTGATTCCGTTTATCCTTGTCACCGGATTCAACGGGTACACCTGCTGATTTGGAAAGAATCGCATCGGCTGAAGCGTCAATGAACGTCTTCCCCTTGATTGCCACTAGCCCATCGCAGGTACTTACAATTATATGGCTGATATCTCCATTTTCTTTCACACACTCTATAAACTTCGCATCATAAAGGATTTCTCCTCCGCGCTCAGTGATCAGCTGTTCGAGCACATAGCTTAACGATTCTACATTAAACCAGCTGCAAGTGGTCGTGCCATCCTCTGTTCTGATGTTTTCTTGATTAAGGCGGTCGATGATCAATTTGTTGATTCGCTGTGTTTTCACATAAGTCGGCATCATCGGCGACACAAGAGAGTTTGTCTGTGTTCCTCCAAGAGAAATCGTTTTTTCGATTACCAAAGTGGAAATGCCTTCCTCTAAAGCAGACAGCGCTGCCGCAGCCCCACCTGTTCCACCGCCGACTACCACACAGTCCATCTCATAAATAACCGGCAGTTCACGTCCATGAAATGCTACTGTTGTCACCTGAGCACCTCCATTCACTATCCTGTATGTCCATCATCCTTTTACTGCGCCATCAGTTGCACCGGATATGAAGTATTTTTGAAGCCAGATAAAGATTAATAGCGTCGGTATCGTAGTCAGTATCGATGCTGCACTGATCAGCTTTAAGTTTGATCCATCAAAATTCTGGGACAGCTGCGCAAGGCCAATCGATAATGTAAATTTACTGCTTTCAGTCGTGTTCAAGAGCGGCCATAAATAATCGCCCCAAGTTCCCATGAAAGTAAAAATAGCAAGGGTAACAAGTGTCGGTTTCACTAGAGGCACCACAACTAGATACCACACCTTGAATTTATTGGCTCCGTCCAGATAAGCTGACTCCTCAAGCTCTTTTGGCACTCGCAAATACGCCTGTCTCATCAGAAAAATACCGAATGCCGTCGATACCTGCATGACAATCAGGCCAATATGGGTATTCCTGAGTCCCAGCTCACCGGAAAGCTGGAAAAGCGGAGCCATATAGAGCTGGAAAGGAACCATCATGGTAGAGATGATCAGGGCCAGCACCACACTTCTCCCCCTGAAATCCATCCTTGCAAGCGGATACGCCGCCAGACTGCAAAAAAGTAAGTTCAATGGAATCGCAAGGCCTGTTACGATTGCGGTATTCAGGAAGTACGTGGCAAAGTTTGCTTTTTCAAACGAAGTCACAAAATTCTCGATTGTCGGATCTTTCGGAAGCATGCTGCTATAAATCCCCTCACCAGGAGATTTCATGGCCATAAACAATGTGATAAGGAATGGCCCTACTGTCAGGACTGTAATAAAAACCATCAAAGCATAAAGCCATATCTTTTGTCTCAAACGCTTAGAATTCATATTTGCTCTCCCCTATCGTTATGCTCTCAAGTCATCTTCCCGCTTACTGGTCAATTTCATTTGAAGGAGCGATGCAGCAATGGCCATCAACAATAGTACTAGGCCAGCAGCTGAAGCGATACTCACATCCAGGCTGTTGAATTTGGCGTAAATATACATGACAAGTGTCGTAGTGGCTCCTGCAGGTCCGCCGCCAGTCGTCAGGGCAATTTCTTCGAACACTTTCATACCTGCAATGATTGTCATGACGGATACCAGAGTGATTGATGGGGTTAGCATAGGGATGGTGATTCTGGTGAATTGCTGCCATACCGAAGCCCCGTCAATATCAGCTGACTCATAAACATCCTTCGGAATCGACTGGAGACCAGCTAAATATATGATCATATAATAGCCTAGTCCTTTCCAGACAGTAATAGCAGATACCGCTGCGAGGGCGGTAGAGGATTGGACCAGCAGGTTGGTCGGAGAATCGAATAACCCTATCTTCAGTAATAGGTCAGCGATAATTCCATTTTGTGAGTAAAGCATTTTCCACATCAACGCCGCAACGACCATCGGTGTAATGACCGGCAAATAATAAAGGACCCGAAATGTGCCGGCACCTCTGATTTGCTGGTTGACAAGAACAGCCAGGATCATCGGCAAGAATACATTCAGCGGCAATACAATCACAAGGAAAACAAGAGTATTGATCAATGCATTCCAGAAATATTTATCCGTAAAAATTTCCTTGAAATTCTCAAGTCCTACAAACTCGCCAGTGCCAGCGATGATCTTATAGTCCAGGAAACTCCATTTGAAAGCTTCAACAATTGGGTATACAAGGAAGGTTCCCAATATTAGGATCGATGGAAGCAAAAACAGCCATGGTGTAATCTGCCCCATTCCCCATTTGCGTTTTTTGGGAATGGACTTAATCTCGATGTTTTGCATGACAACAGGTTCTCTGTTCATTTTGAACCTCTCCTTTTAAAAAGTAGAGACTAGCTCTTTTGGCAAAAAGCTAGTCTCTTTTCACAAACAAAACAGGTATTAGCATTCGGGATAGTTGGTTCCCTCATTCCGAAACATTCAGGCTGCCACTAGCCCGTTCCTGAATTTAATTAGAAAGTAACTTTTTCACCTGTTTTTTCGAAAGCCTTGTTCCACTCTGCTGCAAGCTCTTTAAGTGCTTCTTCAGGCGTTACCTTGCCTTGCAGGTTCTGGGTGAAAATATTCTTTGTCGCAGCACGAAGGTCTGCACTGTTTTCAGTTGGAGGAATCAATACTTCCGCGCGGCTCAGCGACTTAGATGCTTCAAGCATGCCAAGGCCTTTTGGTGAATCACCAGGGTTTGCGAAGTAATCATCTTCTAATGATGCTTTTGTTGAAGGAAGAATTGTTCCGGCAACCTTTGCGAACTCAAGCTGGTTTTCAGCATTCGTCACGAATTCAGCCAAGGCAACAGCTGCTTCCTTGTTCTTTGTCTTAGCAGGTACCGCAAAGTTCATGACAGCCACGTTCACTGGTGCATCTGCATCGTTCAGCGGCTGGCCAGCTTTAGAAGCCTTGAATACATCAGGAGCTCCTGATTCAACCGGTCCAAGGAAAGTCACGCCGCCTTCAAGCATTGAAATGTTTCCAGCCATATACTGTTCCTGGCCAGTCTTGATTGAACCTTCCGCTGCTTCCTGAGGAATGATTCCTTCCTGATACATCTTTTGCGTTAGCTCGAAGAATTCAAGTACTGCCTTGTTTCCTTCAAGATTCGCTTTGCCATCCTTTACAATTGGCTCCCCATTTGATAGCGAAACCATTTTTTCCATGATTGCATTTCCATCATTGATTACTGGATAGTATGCAGGCTTTCCAGTTGCTTCTTTAACCTTCTTAGCAGTGTCATAGAGTCCCTGTGTTGTAGTAGGAAGCTCAGTTACACCCGCTTTTGAGAAGTGATCATTATTATACCACGCAACAGTCGTTGTCAGGTACCAAGGTAGAGCGTACAGCCCTCCATCGTATTTACCTGACTCAAAGGGACCTTCTACATATGCACTGTTTGCTTCATCACTGATTTCACCCGTCAAATCCAGCAAACCGCCCTGTGCTGCAATATTAGACATATAGTGAGGGTTCAGGTTTACAACATCAGGTACATCACTGCCTGTGAGCGAAGTAAGGACTTTTTGTTCCATTTCATTTTGTGGTACGTCCTGAATGATGACATCCAGCTTTGGATGCTGGTCTTCGAAGTCCTTCTCTAATTCCTTGAAGTATGTATCGAATGGTTCTCCGGCAAGAGACGCTGTCCAAAGTGTGACCTTTCCGGATAGCTCCCCAGATTTCGCAGCATCGTCTTTTGAGTCTGTTCCGTTTGCTTCCTCTTTGTTACAAGCCATCAAGCTAAGTGACAGTGCCGCAGCAATTGAACCAGCAACGAATTTCTTTGCCGTTTTCTTCATTTCTTTTTCCCCCTAGGAATGTTTTTGAAAGCGTTTTCTGATTTCTATTATAAAAGCAACCTTTTATCCTTTCAATCATTTTTGTAATTTTTTTTAGTTTTTTATTTATTTATGAAAATTAATTTCTATTTTAGACAATATTCATAAACGAAAAGAGCAGATCTAAAGATCTCCTCTTTTCGTACAATTAATTTTGATGCTTCAAGAAATAATTTACCCATGTTCTTGTTTCAGCTATCTGAGTTTCCATTCTTGCTCCCACTGCTTCATTCAGCTTTCCACTTGCCATCGCATTTTCTATTCTTGAAAGCAGTGCTTCATACTTGGCTTCGCTGTCTGCAGGGTTTTTCTTGATCGCTATTTCCAGGTCTTTGACAGACTGTCTGATTCGATTGGCTTCTACTACCTCTACTGCTCCCTGTGGTCTGTAGAGGAGATTGATTTCTTCCTGGATATCCTTCAATACCGCAAACGAAGCCAGAATTGGTTCCTCTCCAGGATTAACCGCTTTTTCCCTCCAAGGGCCTTTACCCAGCGCATCAACAGAAGGAGCGCTCGCCTGGCCAAATGCAAACATATTTACCCCCGAGGTTCCGAACCGAGCCGATAAGACATCATCGACGCTTGCCATCTCGCTAAGGTGATGATAGAAAGAGTAGATTCCAGTATAATAAACCGTTCCTTCAGGCATCAGCTTTTTGCTGGCCTGAACAGTCTTTTGGATGCTATTGAAATCATGGCCATATGCTTGAGGAATGACACCATCCAGATCATCCTTCCAGTCACTGATCAACACAGCCTCAGGTCCCGGTTCAGGAGTCGCTGTTAACATGAACTTCTTGTTGATAGCCTTAGATTGATCGTGAAGCTTATCGACGAACTCATTTTCTTTTTGCTGAATCCAATTTTGCCAGTCTTGCCATTCTGCCGGGGTGTCGGTCGGGTTGATAGCAAGTGGATCAATCCCTGATTGTTGTTTATACAGGCTTCTTACGGTATCACTGTAACCGTAACCTTGTTCAAATTTATGGTGCGGATAACGCATGTAGTCGATATTCAAGCCTTTAATATCGTAATCAGCTTGCATTTCTTTATAAATATCAAGCATGAACTTTTGTACTTCCGGCTGGGCTATGTCGAGCCAGTAATATTGGTTGGAACTATCAGGCTTTGGCTGACCTGTTGTATTGGAACGCTGGATTGCTGCCCACTCCGGGTATTTGGCGAATTGTGACGGCAAGCCCAATGAACCATGGCCGATCATGAAGCCATCAGTCCAAGCTTGAACGGAGAGACCACGTTTCTTTCCTTCTTCAATATATGCTTTCAGCAAGTCTTTTCCATAAGTGCCGTAGTCACCATCCTTGAATCTAGGGTGCTGCTCAGGAAGACCATACTCTTTCATTGTTTCACTTGGATAAATGGTATAGCCCCAAAATGTAGTTTCAAGATAGACCGAATTGAATCCTGCCTTCTCCATCCGGTCAAGTACTTGTTTCACTCCATCAAGAGTGGTCTCTTCTGGACGGTACCAAATCGCCCGCTGTTCTGCCACATTGGATGGAAGCGAGTAATAATATGCATCGTAAGCATACTGAGTGGCCTGGCGTGTCATATCCAGGGAACGGACTGGATCACTTGCATTCATTGCTGCTGCTTCTTTTAGAAGGTCCTCAGCCTTTTTTACAGCTTCCTCTGCATCACTCATCGCAACATCAAGGAACTCTGCCTTAGCCTTCGCGATGTTGTCCTTCGCCTTTTGGATGGACTGCCTGCTTTGATATTGGAAACTTTCTACATCCTGGACGATCTTCACTTCTCCAGTATCACTTACTGTTACTTTTGCCCCGATTATCGAATTCGCCGAAATCCATTTGGAGGCAATGCCGTGCCCGCTGACTACGAATCCATTCTCAGGAATCTTTGAGCTTCCTCCGCCCAGCTTTGTTACATAGCCATTCTCTACTGTTATTTCATATCCATATGGATTCGTCTTTGTTGTTTCACCGAAGGAAGGTGTATAAACGATGAGCTGATCTGGACCCCGGAACCCGTCAAAAACGGCTCCTGCTGGATTGGACTGAGCAGTTGGATCTACCGCGTTTGACTGCATTTGCTCTTCCTTCTTCATCGGCTCATGGAGTGTCACGATTTCGCCAACTTCTAATTGTGCCAGGAAAGCTTCAATTTCGGGTGTCGTCAAATCGCCAGTGGAAAGAACCAGACCATTTTCAGGAATTGCACTGTCTCCATCCGTCTGTTTCAACACACGGTATGTATTAAGGCCGCTCTTTTCCAGCACAATTTCAAAGCTTCCTTTATCCGTTTCCGTGTAATAGCTAAATGTGTCATTGAACGCTATCAGCTTATGGTCATTCGAACGCTGATTCAAAGAATCAATCTTCAGCATATCCCCAGACTGATCCACGACCGCTAAAACATTTACCGGCACCTCACTTTTAGCCTTGGTATTTCCTACACCCCCAAAAGAAGATAACACCAGACTTGAAGCAAGAATTGAACCAGTAACAACATTCAACTTTTTTTTCACATACATCCTTCCCTTCGATTCAATTTATCGCTATCAGACTATTAGACTTTGATATTTGGTAGCGCTTTCAATGCCATTATAAACATAAATATGAAAATCTTACAATTAAATTTCAGTATTTATTAAAAAATGAAAATTATTTTCTTGTTTGGTTAGAATTGAGTCGAAAGGAGGATTGTATTTAGTGGAGAATGTTGCAAGAATTAAAGGTTGGGAAACATGATATGGTTCTCGCCGTAAGCTGAACCATGTATGATCCGAAATGTTTTCAGCCAGAAGGGTTTTTCCACAACCAGGTGGCCGATTCATGTTGAAGCTCGTGCAAACTTGAGTGCATTCTTTTGGTAAAAAATGCCCCATAATCCTTTTGAAAGCCCTGCTACTAACCTTCTATTCCTCTATCAATCTCAACACTGCGAGAACAAAGGCGGCACTGCTGCCCAGATAAGGGATTAACCACATCCAATAATGTTTCAACCAAGTTCTAATTCATCAATTTTCATTCACGATGGTGAGTCAAAAAGGAAGACCAGCCGTACCTCGCTTCCTGGCCACCAAAATAGCCGCATTCACCAACTACACTGGATGAACCTTCCTTCATTCTCAAACATTCCGACAAATTATATACAATTACGAGTGGAGAAAAGAGCTTGGGTTACCAGATCTCCCCCATTTTGTCTATGAGTGTCATAACAAACCAATATTTGTGGATTAAATTCCCATTCCAAATAAAGGTTATACTCCTGGACAAGGGGAATATCATTATATAAGTTTCTCAAAATTACTGGGATGTGATGAAGTGAATCGAGAAGGTAATTTTGCAGTTGGCTTTTCATGGGGAATTTCACTTAGTATACCGCTATGGATTTCTTTGTTTGGATGGATAAAATTAATGATAAATATATTTAGTCCCTAAATGATTTAAAGCCTATCGAAAAATTTAAATAAATCTTCGATAGGCTATATTTCTTTTCTACGATAATACCTCTTGGACCTTATTTATAACTGCTTCTTTTATGCTGACCAATTTCTCACGACTTGTCTCCAGTGTCTCCGCTTTAACACCAAAGTAGAACTTAGCTTTTGGTTCTGTGCCGGATGGACGCAAGCAGAACCAGGATCCGTCAGCTAGGTGATACTTAAGAACGTTTGATTTTGGCAATTCAATAGCACTCTCATTATTGCCTCTTAAATCCAATTGTGTACTCTCCAGGTAATCTTCAATCACAGTTACTTCAATTGCAGCTATTTCCTTTAACGTTTCTTCACGGAAACGACTCATAAGCGTTGCAATTTGCTCTGCTCCGTCTTTACCTTTTAAAGTGATTGTTTCGAGACCCTCTTGGTAATATCCATACTTCTCAAAGATTTCGAGCAAACCTTCATACAATGTCATTCCTTTTGCTTTATAAAAAGCCGCCACTTCTGCAGCAAAAACCGCAGACTGTACCGCATCTTTATCGCGAACAAAATCACCAATTAAGTATCCATAGCTCTCTTCATAGCCAAATAGGAAAGTATGCTCTCCCGTGTTCTCAAACTCATTGATTTTCTCACCAATAAACTTAAATCCAGTCAGGGTATCAATGGTAGGAATGCCGTACTCAGCCGCAATAGCCCCACCAATTTCAGAGGTTACATTGGTCTTGATTACGACCCCATTATCAGGCAATTGTCCTTTTTCTTTCTTCTGTGATAATAAGTATTCCAGCATTAATGCACCCATCTGGTTACCAGACAGGACTACATAATCCCCATGCAAGTCCCTCACCGCGACACCGAGGCGATCAGCATCGGGATCAGTAGCCATCAAAATATCTGAATCCACTTCTTTTCCATAGCGGATTGCTACCTCAAAAGCAGCATGCTCTTCAGGATTAGGAGATTTCACCGTTGAAAAGTTCGGATCAGGCAGTTCCTGTTCATTTACCACTGTTACATTCGTAAAACCAAACGCCTTCAACCCTTCCCAAACCGGCTTATTCCCTGTTCCGTGCAAAGGAGAAAAAACAATCTTCAAATCATCCGCAACACTTTTTACTATGTCAGCATTCAATTGCAAAGATTTTAGGTTTGAAACATACTCTTGATCAATTTCTTCACCAATATAAGTTAACAAACCGTTCTCTAAAAGTTCCTCCTCAGTCGGTACCTCTACCGTTAGTTCATTCTCTACAGCATTTACATATTGAATAATTATATCCGCAGCCTCTGGAGGAACCTGTCCTCCATCTTCACCATATACTTTAAAACCATTGTACTCAGGTGGATTATGGCTTGCTGTTATGACCACTCCAGCAATAGCATTTAAAGATCTTACAGCGAATGATAGCTCTGGTGTTGGACGCAATTCTTCAAATAGATACGCTTTAATTCCATGGTTTCCAACCGTCTTTGCAACTTCCAGGGCAAATTCAGGTGATTTATGGCGCGAATCGTAAGCAATAGCAACCCCACGCTTCCTGGCTTCTTCTCCCTGTTCGACAATATACAGCGCAAGCCCCTCAGCAGCACGGCGAATCGTATAGATATTCATACGATTTGTACCAGGTCCTAATTCGCCACGCATGCCTCCGGTGCCGAATTCCAGATGTTTATAGAAGCTATCTTCCAGCTCCGTTGCTGTCTTCGATAATTCATCTAATTTATCTGATAATTCGTTTTCTAATTCACTAAATGAAGTCCATTTCTCTAATGTTTCTTTCCAATCCATGTTAATCCTCCATTATATGCATATGTAAAAAGCCCCTTCTCAGAGAGAAGGGGCAACTAGAAGTTTTATTTTTAAACTAATGACGGTTCGAGACTATTCACTGTCTCTCTACCAATTGAATCATAGATCATACTGGCGTTTTTTGTACTCTCGAGGTCATAGCAGTTTCTACCATCCAAGACAATTGGAGATTTCATCAGCTCTGAGTACTTGGATAATTCAAAGTCTTTAACCTCATCCCATTCTGTAAAAATGAAGCAAATATCTGCACCCTTTATAGTACTCTCAATTGAATCACAGTACGTAACTTCATTTGGGTACAACTTTTTAAAGTTGTTAACTCCAACTGGATCCCATGCTCTAACATTTGCCCCATCTTCCAGCATAAGTGGAATATTAACCAGAGTAGGAGCTTCTCTTAAATCATCTGTACCCGGTTTAAAGGTCAAACCTAGCACGGCAACATTCAGACCTTGTAAACTATCATAGTATTTACGAGACTTTTTAATTAATTTGAGCTTTTGATTTTCATTAACATCAATTGCGGCTTTAACCGTCTTCAGTTCATGATCATGGAAGTTGGCTAACCAGTGAAGTGCTTTCGTATCTTTAGGGAAGCAAGAACCTCCATAGCCAATCCCGGCATTTAAGAATCTGTTTCCGATACGGCTATCAAAGCCCATACCAAGTGCCACGTCTTCAATATCAGCCCCGATAATTTCACACAAGTTAGCAATCTCATTGATGAATGATATTTTCAAAGCAAGAAAGTCGTTAGAAGCGTACTTAATCATCTCTGCACTTTTTCTGTTAGTCACAATAATTGGTGCATCGAAATTCTTGTAAACCTCTTTTAGTACTTTACCAGGATAGGAATCTTCTACTCCTACAACAATTCTCGACGCATGCAAAGTATCTCTCACTGCCGTACCTTGAGCCAAGAATTCCGGGTTCGAAGCAATGTATACATTTACATTATTCTTCAATTTGCTTTTGATTAATTCTTCAATTTTATCATTAGTCCCAATCGGAACAGTGGACTTAACAACCACTACACAATCCTTTTCAATACTTTCAGCTATTTGTTCTGCCACTCCATACACATATGTTAAATTAGCAGAACCATCTTGTTTTTCTGGAGTTCCCACCCCAATAAAAACAACATCCGCATCTCTATAGGCTTCCTGATAGTCTGTAGTAAAATGAAGGCTCTGCATATTCTTCTGCATTAATTCTTCAAGCCCTGGCTCATAAATGGGTGAAACCCCAGCTCTCATTATTGCTACTTTATTCTCATCTATATCAACACAAGTAACTTTATGCCCATTTTCAGCAAGACAAACGCCGGTTACTAATCCAACATATCCTGTTCCGGCAACAGCTATTTTCATATACCATCTCACCTTTAAATTATTTGAATAAATTTTTGGATAAATAAATGATTACCCCTCTATTATAAAGAAACTAGCGTCCAGGTGCATATCCCAAATTATACTAATTGCTCTTGTTCATTTAAAACTTTAAGGATATCTTCTGCAATTCTATTAACAGAGTTTTTAAAAGTATGTTTATCTCTAATCAAGTTCTTATTTAAACGATCAATAAATGAATAATCAACTTGAAGGTTTTTAAATTCATTCCAATCGATTACTTCGCATGCGTTATATTTTTTCAAATAAGTAATAGTAGATTGATCTTCAGTCATTAAAGGTCTTTCTAGTATTAATAGTGGGACATTATTGTTTAATGCTTCACCTACCATACCCCAACCTGCTTTTGTTATGACTAAATTTGATGATGCTATATAGTTTTGAGTTTCAACGTAATCTAGCGGGATTTGTTGCACATTCTCTCTAATAACTGGGACATTTGAAGAAACAACAAATTCTATATCAGGACTATCCCATATAGGGAGTAAATCAAGAGTTGCCTGATCAACTTTCATCCCAAGCCCTAAAAAGACAATCTTTTTTTCATAACTTTTATCAACCTGATTTCTAATACTATTAATTTCTGATAAATCAACTTTTCTAGAAAAGAAACCATACTCTTTGGAATCGAACCCCCAGGTTTCGTTGCTTCCTGCTAATGAAAAGAAATAGGTCATTTTACTATAGGCCTCTTTAAGTGGAGTCAGTTCAGATTCCTCAATCAACCCTCGGTATGCTGTGTACCATGTGAAATTTGAAAGGCCTATAGAAGGAATACCCAAGTTTCTAGCCGATTGAAAAGGTAAAGGGCTAATATCAGATAGGACTAGATCCACATGGTTACTCTTTAAAAATCCTTCTTCCACTAAAAGACGACAATCCAACTCATTAGTAAACTTGAGGTATTCTTCTAATAACAACTTTTTATAAGGATAAATGGAGTCGCTTTTTAAAAAATACCCTATGTCTGTATTTACTTCCCGGAAAGAAACTCTGCTAGAACGAATTGAATTTTTCATAAAAGAAATTGCAAATGAATGGCAAACAATAATTCTTATATTAGAATTCCGAAGAAGAAGTTCTCTTATAATAGCTATACTCCGAGACGCATGCCCATAGCCATAATCAGAAATGTAGTAAGCAATTACTTTCATATCACTTCGACTCCAATAAAAAAGGGAAAGAGCCATCGCCTTTCCCACAAAAATTAAACAATTACTTTTGCCTTAGATTTACTAAAATGCGCCATAACGTCTTCCCATTTAAAATAAAGACGTGTGAAATCTTCATCACTTATTCCGAAGCCTGTTTGCACTTCAATAAATTCTAGTTCAGATAAGGCTTTAATTCCATGCTTCTTCCCCGCTGGAAGATGAATGATATCGCCCGCCTTAACTCGTGTAATGTGGTCATCCAATGCTAATTCACCTTCGCCACGCACTATCGTCCATACTTCATCTCGTAAGTTATGATAATGGTAACTAGAATTCTTTCCTTCATGAATACATATACGTTTTGTTACCATCTCATCCCCATTATCATACTTTGCATAATCCAGGACTCTGGACCAACCCCATATCCGTTCCTCATACATAGGTGGCTGTTCAAATCCACTAATTAAATCCTTAATTTTCGGACTAGATGCTTTATCGGCAACCAATATTCCATCAGGGCTAGCTGCAACAACTATATCTTTTACGCCCAGTACAGTCACTGGGATATCAAGTTCATTAATCAAATGGGTGTTAATAGAATCATCACTTAATACACCTTTACCTAACTGAGATGTTGCCATTTCTTCTGTAAGGGTATTCCAAGTACCGAGGTCCTTCCAATAACCATCATAAGGAATAGCGACAATATGCTCAGCCTTTTCCACTACTTCATAATCAAAACTTATCTTAGGAAGCGTATTATACATCATTTCAAGCTCGTCATATTCAATTGGCAAGCCTTTTTGATTCATAATATTAATTAAAAAGCTTAATTTAAAAGCAAATACCCCACAATTCCAAAGAGCATTTAAATCAATCAATGTTTGAGCTTTTTCTTCGCTTGGTTTCTCAGTAAAATGATTTACAGTAATGTATTCATTACTATTTGACTCACTATGAGGAACAATATATCCATATTTAGATGAAGGATATGTCGGCTTAACTCCTATTAATGCTAAATCTGCATCGGTCTCTATTAATACCTTCTCTAGTTCTTTTACTTTTTCAAAAAAACCATCCTCCACGTACGGATCAACTGGAAGGACAACAATAATTTCATCTGAAGGTGCTTTTTCAACAGATGCTAAATAAGCAGAAGCTAAAGCAATAGCCGGAAAGGTATCTCGACGTTCTGGCTCTATTATTAGAGGAACATCCATTCCTACCTGACTATGAATCATATCTCTTTGCATTTTGGATGTAGCAATAACAGATGAATTAGCAAGGCCAACTGTTTTTAACTGACCCCATACCCGTTGAACCATCGATTGCTTTTCTTCATTATCACTTTGTAATACTTTTAAAAATTGCTTTGATCTAGTGTCATTTGATAGTGGCCATAGCCTCTTACCCGATCCACCTGAAAGTAATACTAGTTTCAATATTAACACCTCAAAAAAATTCTAATTTAGCCCTAATGATTTTAATTCTTAATAAAATTGTTTTACCCTCACATCGTTTGATATCAAGATTCCGATACTTCCTTTAATACATCTTTATATTTATTAATAGATATTTCCCTTCTTAGACTCGTTTCAAGGTACTTCCTACCATTTAACCCTTTCTGCTGTAACGTTTCCCTATCCATTTTATAATAAGACTCTATAGCTTTTATAATACCAGTATAATCCTGGGGCTCTAGAACGATGCCACAATTGCTATTATCAATAAGCATTTGTGCTTCACTACCGTTTTCCAATACACCAAGTATGGGTTTTCCTGCTGCCATTACACCATAGATTTTACTTGGAACCGAAACACCTTTTATACCTTTTTGATTTACAACTAAGTGAATGTCAGCAGCGTTCAATGAGTATTTTATAAACTCCTTAGGCTGATAAGGAAGGAAATATACATTTCGGACGTTATTTTTTTGAACAAAATCCTGCATTTCCTTTTTTACTGCACCTTCTCCGACAAAAACAAAAGCTATGTCTCGATTTTCATAAAAATGTTCTGTAATCTTTATTAAATTTTCCAGGTCATAATATAATCCAAGGTTACCAGAATACATTATAATAAATTTATTCTCTAAATCATGTTCTTTAAGAAAGCCATTAACATTAGGATCACTTTTGCTTATAGGTACTATTTCCTTTTCGTCGGTCCAATTGTTGATAACTACATGTTTAGGAATTTTTCTCCCAATGAATCTTTTCTTTAAGGTTTCACTCATATCATTTCCAACAACAATAATGTTATCTGCATAACTACAATTCAATTTATCTATGGCTACAGCAACCTTAAAAACTGATTCTTTACTTGTATAACTAATTGCAGCTGCTTGTTCAGGATTGAAATCTTGAATATTATAAATGTGTTTAGAACGCTTTAAGAATTTACCTATTGTTCCTATTAAGCCACCTAAAATAGGGGGCTGAGATATAGTGTAGATAACATTTGTTCTTTTCTCTTTAATTAAGGCAATTATAGCTAAAACAAAATAAGAGAATATATATTTCATTCGACTAATCTTCGATGTCTTATCTACAGCCGGAAGATGTAAACGAACTACCTTAATATTTTCCAAATAATCTATTTCAAAAACTTTATTTTTTTTAGTGTTTTTCTCCCCAGCATAACCAGGTTGAGATGCAATAACAGTAATTTCAAATTCATTTTGGAGGTGTGTACATAAATCGGTCATTAATTGACCAGTTGATGCCAAATCTGGATAGAAATAATTGATTACAAAAGTAATTTTCTTTTTTTTAGCCATAAAACTCCTCATCCTTAAACCTTTTCTTTACATATTTTGCTGGATTGCCAGCATGCACCTCATTGGCTGGTATATCTTTAGTTACAGTACTTCTTGCAGCTACTACTGCCATGTTATTAATTGTTATACCTGGATAAACAAAGACATCGCTAGCAATCCAAGCCCCATCCTTAATTACTATTGGTTTTGTTATTAAACTAAAATTAGGATCATCAATCTTATGGCTACCTGTACATAAATAGGATTCTTGGGAAACAACACAATGACTACCTATATTTATATGATCTAAACTATAAAGTTTAACATTATCTCCTATCCAAGTATGATCACCAATTGAAACCTTCCAAGGATAAGTGAATTTTGCTGAAGGCCTGATTTTCACCGATTTTCCAATTTTCGCACCAAAGAGTTTAAGTAATAAACTTCTCCATCCATACATGTTATGGAACGAAAATCTAAATAAGGTTCCTTGCATAATCCACCACAATAGGATATAAAATCCACTTTTCCCCCTACTATAATTACTTTGGTTATAATTTGCTAGGTTAATTTTCAAATTAATCCCCTTTTTTCACTAATTTTAATAATTGATCCCAACTATTAGCACTCTTATCTATTGTATATTCATATAACGGAATATTTGCTTCTGCATGGTGTTCTATTTTTCTTTTCCACTCGTCGACATTTAATGCTGGAGTGAAATGAACTCCCTTATAATCACCTATTAATTCTCTTGCATAGACTTCGTCAGAGCAGATAATCAATTTCTTAAAGTATGCAGCCTCTAATAGTGGAAGACCTGCAGTTTCAATATAGCTCGGAAAAAGAACAAAATTAGATCTTTTATATTCTTTTACTATTTCAGAAAAGGGTACCTTCCCTAGAAACTTAACCGCATCATGTATACCAAGTTTTTTAGCATATTTATAAGTATCAGATTGCTCATCCACTGTAATTACAAAAACCAATTTTTGATATAAGCTAATATTTTCATCTTTTAATTTCTTTAGAGCTTTGAGAATAGTCAAATGATTTTTATAAACATAATCAATTGCAGGATAAAACATGCTTATTTGATCTGAGAATCTCCTGTTAGAATCAACATTTAGCAGCATATCTGTATCTTCCTGTTTTAATGAAAAATCTGGTTTAATAACGAAAATTCGGTTTTCACTTACTTTTATTCTTGATGAAACTCTTTTCTTTAACCAATTTGCCTGTACAACTATACTACAATTATTATTCAGAAAAAGTTTAATAAAAAAAGGATATATATTTTTGTAGAACCATAGTTTCCTTTCGTTTTTTTTTGTTATTTTCCATTCATACTCCACAAAAGGAATGGGTGTATGAAGGTATATAATTTGATTAACGTTTTTAAAGTTAACAGCCGTATTTTGTAGGGAAATAATTTGGTCAGGAATAATGTTATTTTTATTAGCCCACCTTTTCATTCCATAAGAATCCCAAAGCAACCTTTTAATCCATTTTTTTGAATTTGTATTAATTATCTTTATTTTTTCACTTTTAAAATTATTGAAGTGATCATTACTAACAAAGATATAATAAATATTTTCTTCTTCGCTTTTTGAGATATGGGTTAAAAAATGATCTACTATACTTTTTAGGCCTCCTACATCCGCAGCAGTTGCATTCACAAAAATGTTCATAGTTTTACTTCCTTACTTTTTTTATAATTACTTTTACTTTTTTATACAAACCCAAGGTTTTTAAAATTCTTCCTATATAATTTATAATTGTCATATTATAGAACTCAGCAAATTTCATTATAACTTTATCTTGAGGAATAACTTTGTCAAACTCTATACTATAGGTTTGACATATTTGCACATCATACTTTTTGGATAATGATCCATGTGTACTTTCTCCAGAAAAACCAGTATTTTTAATAAATGAATACTTCGGATAAATTGTATATGCATTATTAATAAATTGACTATAACACCATCTAATAGCCCAAGAATCGATTAGTTTTTTCTTTTGATCGATTAACATATAACTCATGTCGTTTCCTGGCTTATTAAATTGTTTTCTCTTATCTTTATTATTTAAGAGTTGTTCATAATTCTCCAATTCCCAATCATTTTTATCCCATCTATCTTTCCAAGTTCCCCATCCCCAAGAGCATGCTCTGGGGATACTATATATATTGCTATAATAGTCTTTAGGTAATTCTATATTTGGTGTATAACCTGATATAGACCATATATCTTGGTGATGTTGAAAATAATCTAATGCTTGGTTCATAAACTTAAGAAAATAAATGGAGGTTTCTAAATCGTCCTCTAAAACAATGACTTTTCCGTACCTCTCTATAACAGACGTAACTCCTGTTATTACAGAAGTAGCGAGACCTTTATTTGAATCAGAATTTATTACCGTAACTTGTTTAAACCCCTCTATATTAGCTATAATTTCTCTTACCTTACTTACTTTAGTAATTTGCCCTTCAGTTTTTGGACCATCTGAAAATACAAACAAATGACTTTGATCTGCCAGAACATTTTTTTCTAATAACTTGATGGTCTTATATGTTTCATCTGGGCGGTTATAAACAAATAAAATGATTGGTGCTAAATTCACTCTTTATCCTCCAAACTAGTAAGTGTTTCATTATAAATCGAAATATATGAATTTATAAATGTATCAATAGATAGTAATTTTTTATAATCTTCTTGATAAGGTAATAAAGATTCTTTTTGCTCCCTAAAATTCTCTATCAAGTACTTTATTTCTTTTGCTAGATCATCGATATCTTCCGGCACAAATGTTCTACCTAAATTATACTTATCAATAGTAAAGCCAACTTCTCCTGTATTTGGACCTAGGATGATCTTATTTCTAGCAACACCCTCTGTTAGTGGACCACTTTGCCCGGAAAAGTATCTCCTATATGGTAATACAACAATGTCAGACTTATTAAAGTAATCATCAAGTTCCTTGTCTGATAAATACCTTAAATCCATTTTTACCTTACTTTCTATACCTCTTTCCTTTATTAAATTCTCTAAATCACTCTTTGTAAAATAGTCCTCTTGCCCTGCAATTAATAATTCATAATCATGACTTACATTTTCCAAGGATTTTATAAGCAAATCAATTCCTTTGTCAAACCTCAGTCCACCGAATGCTAATAGTCTTATTTTTTCATATTTACTTGTTATCATTTCGTATGAATTACCATGAAAGTTTGGATATGTTATAGAATGTACCTTTGAGGTATTAGAATGTCGAAAAATTTTATTTTTTGTATATTCACCATGTACAATTATTGTGTTGAGAATTTTATTATTAATAAGAGAACTAATCATATACCTTTTTTTCGTATTTGATGGATACCAATGAAGAGTCCCCATAACTTTTGTAAACAAGGTAAAACGTCTTAATATGAACATATTCAGTATTTCACTATCTAAGTAAAGAAAATGAATAATATCAATTTTTTCCTTTCTAATTAAATTTAGTATTTTAGCATATCTTAAAAAACTAATAACTTTATTATTTTTAGCATAGAAATACTCGGCATTATTAATTAACTTTACATTTAAAGTAGAGATTTTTGATATTTGAGCTTGTTCGGTAACGGGAGAAACAAAAGTGATATCTAATTTATCATTATATCGTCTTAAGGATTTTAAGACTGTATAGTTATAAAAAAAATGATGCCCACTATTGGATGCATCATAAAGCAAAATTTTCTTCATTTTGTTCCCCTTCTTTTAAATAATTATCTTTATTAAAAATTAAAGATAGCAATATAACTCCAATCATTGTATCACCTGCTATAGGCTGGGCTAGTAGGGCTGTAAGAAAAATCGGTAGAATCGAACCAAAATATACTCTCTTTTCTTTCGAAAACATTAGTGGACCAAAAAAAGTTAAAATAACTAGTATTAAACCAACTAACCCAATTTTACTAGATAATGCAATAATACTAATACCATCATTTTCATTATCGTTAGCCTTAAAACCTGTGCCCAATGGATTTATAAGTAATTCCCTTGCACCGTCTAAATTATTTATTAATCTATCTTCAATTGAAGCTGAATGTGTGATCAACTTATCTTGTATCCCCACATAAGGTAGATTCATTACACCGAAATAAGCGCCAAATAATATAACTAAGCTTAAAAATGCTTGTTTAAATTTCATTTTCCCTCTTAATATCAAAAAATATGCTAAGGTCACAAAATAAATTGCTATGGCAGTGGTAGAAAATGTACCTATTAATCCAAAGTGAAGTATAAAATAAATTCTCTTCTTGTTTAAGTTGAATTTTTTTAAGTTAAATATACTCCAAATTATAAAAGCTTGGGCAATTCCTGATTCCCTAAAAAATAGTTGGAACTTAGGAAGTGCCAAATCACCAGTATGCATGATTCCATAGATCGCTGTAACAGGAAAATAAATAGTTCCACCAGTATGATAGGACCCTATGTTAACTTGCATAAAATTTAACTTTTCAAAGTTCATTACTTGGGATAGTAATGATGTTATAGCAAATGAAAGGCATAATAAGTAAATTAATTTAATAAAATTCCTAAAATAGGAATAATTCAAATCTTTATCACTAAGTAAAATAGAGTAAACCATCAGTAGTGTAAGATTAATGATTGATGTTTGTAACAAATATTCTGATTCTGTATCAGAGATAATTAGCGTTTGCATTAAAATAAAAAACCAATATAAACAATTAAAAACTATTATACTTAATGCTATAGGAAAAATATTTGTGTGTTTCTTAAATAGCACAATAAAAGTAAAGAGACTAAGTAAAGCTAAGATTATTCCTACAAAACTATAAGATAGACTTAGCAGAGATGGACTAATAAATAATGTAGTAGCTACTAATAAACAAGCTACTATTTGGTTTTGAGTATCATTTAGATTCAGTTTCATACTTAAACCTCTTCTTTATTAATTTAAAGACAGGTATACTATATATACAATGTATTCCAATTATAATAAATACTATGCTAATAAAGGCATACACTGAGTTATAGTTTAAATATCTTTCTAGCATATATATAGGGATAATAAAAAAGGCTTCCAATATTATTAAAAATGAAAAAATCTTTAAAGATATGGCTTCCTTTAATATTTTATTTTCGATTATATAAATAATTATAAATATTATTATCGGTAATCCCATTAATCTTCCATACGCTGCTCCTAGTATGTCTAAATAAGGAATTAATATTATGGTACTTATTACACTTACAATTGAGAGTGCTCCATTAACTATGGTGTTCAACCTAACGTATCCTAAACCATTTAAAAAGTAAAATGGAATTACAAATAAAGTTCCAGTAGATATAGAAACTATTAAAGCTTTCAATAACTGACTATAACTATCAGAAAATTCTTCATCAATCCATAATTCCAAAATTTCTTCCACGAATATAAAGAGTGGAAAGCTAAAAATAAATAAAAATAATAATAATAATATAGAGGCATTTATATACAGCTTTTTATAGGCACTGCTTCCTTCTTCTAAACTCTCACTAAATTTTGGGAATAAAAAAGCTCCCGCAGCTGTCGGTATTTCATGAATTTTTAAAGCAATTTGTAAGCAAGCAGTATATACCCCCAGCATTTGTGGACCTAACATAACACTAACTATAATTTTATCTACTTGGTTGTAAACTATACTAATAATAGATTGAAGCCAAGAAAATCCTCCAAAACTCAATATACTCTTAAATACAGTTTTGTCAAACCGTAATGTAATCTGTATTCCTCCCAATATTTGTCGAGCTTTGAAATAGTGTACAACTAGGGAGATAATCGTAACACACAATAAAACTGTTATTAAGTATTCTAATTTTGAACTGTATACAGCTATTAGAGTTGAGATAAAAACTAGAATTAAATTTACAATAATATTAATCTTGTTAGTGAGGTCATAGCGTTGATATGACATTATTATTGATGAAAAAATTCCAGATATTATTTTTAAACTAACAATTACGGTTATTAAAGTAAAAGATATGTTTATTTCTTTAAATTCGTCTAAGATATCCACAAAGAATAAGTCCATAACTATAGAAATTAGAACTAAAGCTACGGAAATAACTAATGTCATAAATAATGTTGTTGAGATGAGATCTTTATATTTAGTGGACTCATTTAATTTTATATACTTAGATCCAAATTTAATTATAGAGTTACCTAATCCAAAATTAGAAACCCCCATAATGGCTATAATCGAATTAATAAGTATCCAGTACCCGTAATCTTCTAATCCTAAATACATTATTAATATAGGGGTTGAAATTATCGTACCAAAAGGAATTATTACATATGCCAGTAAGCTAAATATAATATTATTAAGATCCCGATTTTTTTTAAACACTTTTATCTTTTCAAAAACGCGCATTTTACAAACTGCCATCCTTATTCAAAAAAGGACTAGAGACCTAGTCCTTCTTATCTAATATTTTTGCTGGTATTCCTACAGCTATACAATTAGCTTTTACGTCTTTTAAAACCACTGCATTAGCCCCAATTGTTACATCATTACCAACTTTAATGCCACCCAATATTTTAGCCCCACAACTTATGACTACACGGTCTCCAATATTAGGATATAGATGTTTACTATCTTTACCATCACCGTACTTCTCACCTAGAGTAATTTGGTGCAATAATGTGCAATCTTCTCCTATTTTAACTCCATTTCCTAAAACTATACCATTGGAATGACGAATCACTAAGCCTTTACCTATACTTACTGGGAGTCCTATTTCAGCACCTGTCAAAAGCTGATTTAAAAATTTTATTATACTTGGAAGCAAAGGAATCTTTTTTTGAAATAACGACTCTTGTATCCTAAATAATATTAAACACTGTAGGTTTGAATGTGTAAAAACCATTTTAAATATACTTAGACGGCTAAACTTTCCACTATACATTCGATCTATATCTACTCTTAATTTCTTTAGCATACTATCTTCCACTCAATACATTTTATTTTAGTCAAACATCCTTTTAATCCTAGTTTCTGTTTTAACTTTTTCCATATCAAAACGGACCATTTTGTGGACTAATTCACTAAAAGAGGTTTTTGTGGGATTCCATCCTAAAAGGGTTTTAGCTTTATTAGGATCTCCTAAAAGCTGTTCAACTTCAGCAGGCCTGAAGAATTTAGGATCGACATCAACAATCACTTCGCCCGTTGCTTTGTTAACACCTTGTTCTTCAACACCTGAACCTGTCCACTCAATTTCAATACCAACATGCTTAAATGCAAGCTCGACAAATTCACGTACAGTATGCATTTCTCCAGTTGCGATTACGAAATCTTCTGGTTTATCGTGCTGAAGAATTAACCACATACATTCTACATAGTCTTTTGCATAGCCCCAGTCACGTAAGGATTCCAAGTTACCTAAAGACAGTTTTTTCTGTTTACCTTGTGCAATACGTGCCGCAGCAAGAGTAATCTTACGGGTTACGAATGTTTCACCACGTCGTTCTGATTCATGGTTGAATAGGATTCCGTTAACCGCAAACATATTATAGGATTCTCGGTAATTCTTAGTAATCCAGAATCCATAAATTTTTGCTACTCCATATGGACTACGTGGGTAAAAAGGTGTTGTTTCCTTTTGAGGTACTTCTTGTACTTTCCCAAAAAGTTCTGATGTTGAAGCTTGGTAAACTCTAGTTTTCTCTGTCAAACCTAAAATTCTAACAGCTTCAAGAATATTTAATGTACCCTTTGCGTCTACATCTAATGTATAACCTGGCATATCAAAAGATACACGAACATGAGATTGAGCGGCAAGGTTATAGATTTCATCAGGTTGAACTTCACCAATTATCTTCGTTATATTCAATGCATCTGTTACATCACCATAGTGAAGGTGGAAGTTGGAGTTATTTAATAAAGCGTTAGCCTCATCTTCTGTCAGAAGGTCTTCTAATCGTTCTTGGTTATATGAGGAGCTACGACGAATGATTCCATGAACCTCGTAACCTTTTTCTAATAAGAATTCGGCCAAATATGACCCATCTTGTCCTGTGACTCCAGTAATCAATGCTTTTTTCATTATAAGCCTCCGAATTATGTTATTTCACTTTTGTTAATTGATTGTCTAAAAACCATTGATAGGCTTTCTTTAATCCTTCATCTAATGAAGTGTTAGCCTTCCATCCTAAAGAATTAAGTCTTGTGACATCTACTAATTTCCTTGGTGTGCCGTCTGGCTTCGATGTATCAAACTGGATTTCTCCAGTATATCCAACAGTTGCTTTTACTTTCTCAGCTAATTCTTTAATAGCAATATCTTCTCCAACACCAATATTTACAATTTCATTCCCTGAGTATGTGGTCATAAGATATACGCAGGCATCTGCTAGATCATCTGAATATAAAAACTCGCGTTTAGGTGTTCCCGTACCCCAAACCTCCACAAACGGTTTGTTATTTTCTTTTGCTTCATGAAACTTTCTAATTAATGCAGGCAAAACATGAGACGTGTGTAAATCAAAGTTATCATTTTCTCCATATAAATTTGTTGGCATTACTGAGATATATTGTGTACCATATTGGCGGTTATATGATTCACACATTTTGATTCCAGCAATTTTTGCAATGGCATATGGCTCATTAGTTGGCTCAAGCTCTCCTGTGAGAAGATACTCTTCTTTTAAAGGCTGTGGAGCCATTTTCGGATATATACATGTACTTCCTAGAAATAAGAGTTTCGTTACGTTATTTCGATAGGCAGCATCAATAATATTTGTTTGAATAAGAAGGTTGTCTCGAATAAAATCAGCAGGATATACATTATTAGCGATAATACCTCCAACTTTCGCAGCAGCGAGAAAAACAAACTCTGGCTTTTCTTCTGCAAAAAAGCTGTCAACAGCATTTTTGTCACGTAGATCTAAATCTTTGCTTGTCTTATACACAAGATTTGTATAACCTTTTTCTTCTAACCTTCTTACGATTGCCGATCCTACGAGTCCTCGATGACCAGCAACATAAATTTTGGAATCTTTATTCATCATCCGTATTATACCTCATTTCTAATATGCATCTTTAGATCCGAACAAAACTAGAACTGTCTTTATTATGATTTTCAAATCAAAAAGAAGCGTTCTTTTTTCGATATACTTAAGGTCTAGTTTGACCATTTCATCAAAACCAAGGCTATTGCGTCCACTAACCTGCCATAACCCAGTACACCCAGGTGTGACCAACAATCGTTGTTTGTCATAGTTTGAATACAATTCTACCTCTCGAGGAAGTGGTGGTCTAGGACCAACCAAACTCATCTCACCCTTAATCACATTAAAAAGTTGTGGAAGTTCATCAATACTTGTCTTTCTAATAAACTTGCCTACCTTTGTAATCCTAGGATCATCTTTCATTTTAAACATGGCACCTGAGACTTCGTTATATTTTAATAACTCTTTTAATTTTTCTTCAGCATCAGAAACCATAGATCGAAATTTATACATTTGGAATTCTTTACCGTTCAGTCCAATTCTTTTTTGGGTAAAGAAAATCGGTCCTTTTGGGTCTTCAATTTTTATCAGTATCGCAACTGCTATAAAAACAATGCTCAGTATTAGTAAACCTAAAATTGACCCAACGAAATCAACTATTCTTTTTGCAAATAGATAACTTGATGAAGTATTTTTTACAATATCGCTGTTTTCAACAAGCAAATATTCTTTCTGCGCATAATTTGACACTTCTAGCCCTTCTTTCACTTTATAGCTTTATAAGATCTTTTTCATGAATGGAAATCAATTCTTTCATGTAGTCTAAAACATCTTCTTGAAGATCTTCATGCTGTAAAGCAAATTCGATAGTTGTTTTAATAAACCCAATTTTTTCACCAACATCATACCGTTTACCTTCAAAGTCATATGCAAATACTCTTTGGATTTGATTCAACTGCTGAATTGCATCTGTAAGCTGGATTTCTCCTCCTGCTCCTTTTTCTTGCTTATCCAGGAACATAAAAATCTCAGGAGTAAGAACATAACGGCCCATAATAGCAAGATTAGATGGTGCAGTTCCTGGTGCTGGTTTTTCCACGAAATTGTCAACTTGGTAGCGGCGATTTTCCTGTGTTAGAGGATCAATGATTCCATAACGATGAGTTTCATTATCTGCAACCGTTTGAACACCTATCACGGATGATAGAGTTTCTTCAAATTGATTAATCAACTGCTTTAAGCACGGAGTTTCACTTTGAACGATATCGTCACCGAGCAACACTGCAAACGGCTCGTCCCCAATGAAGTTACGCGCACACCATACTGCATGACCAAGTCCCTTAGGTTCTTTTTGACGAATATAATGGATATCAGCAAGATTTGTAGAGTAGCGGACTTTGTCCAGTAATTCTACTTTTCCTTTTTCCATTAAATTTTGTTCCAGTTCTTGAGCAAAATCAAAGTGATCCTCAATCGCACGCTTTCCTTTTCCTGTAACGATAATAATATCTTCAATCCCTGACTCAATCGCCTCTTCAACTATGTATTGAATCGTTGGCTTATCTACAATTGGCAGCATTTCTTTAGGCATTGCCTTAGTTGCTGGTAAAAATCTTGTTCCAAGTCCTGCAGCAGGGATAATGGCTTTTCTAACTTTCTTCACGAATATTCCCCCATACGTAAATTTTCGCTAAACTAAATATCGCTTTTGGTAACTAAAGCATCAACGGCAAAAAATAAATATCTAATGAAAACACACATGTCATTACATGTTCTTTCATTAGATATCTATTTATTTTTATATTGGTAAAAATCGGGCATCTAACCCACCCTCACACCACACTACTGACAACCGAAGTGTCTAAGGAGAGAACTTGTCAATCCCACAGCATGGTCGAGTGCCTCCATGGGTAACGGGCAGGAGGCATCGCCGGTCAGTAGAACTGACATTGATGTATTTTAATTCTGGTTATCTAAATCATATGAGTAATCTTAGAATATCCCCAGGAATTTTTTCTTTTTGACATGTTGCGGGACTTCTCTATATACATTCTGTCCTTCAACGATTAATTCAGCGTTCTCCTTTAATAGGTAAACCATATCCATTCCATAGCGGGATTCTATATGGTCAAACGCACTCACCATATGAAAAGCACGGTTTGTGAGATTGTGTGCGTCTGAAGCAATAAAATGAACGAGGTTTGCTTCGATTAATTGTTCTGAAAAACTCTTTACCTTCTTGCCGAACTTCCCGCTGATGCTGGAAGCTGTCAATTGAGCAAGAGATCCTTTTTTAATGAATTGATATAACAAATCCGGCTTCTCGACAATTTCCTGATTGCGTTCAGGATGGACGATGATCGGAATCAATCCTTTAAGCTGGATATCAAATAACAGCTTTTCTGTATATCTCGGCACATGGCCTGATGGCAATTCTATGAAGAGATATTGTGTCCCATTAAGCGTCTGGATTTCCCCATTATCCAATCCTTCGATGATTTCCCCATGGATTGCCGGCTCCTGTCCAGGCAATATTTCCAACGGAATCCCTTCTTCCTGTAACAGAAGGTTTAATATCTCCGTTTTTTCCTTAATCGTCTCTTTAGGGTTATCATATCGGCCATTTTTATGGTGGGGTGTCGCAATGATTATATCAATTCCTTCTTGGACTGCCGCTTTTGCCAGTGCTACAGAGTCCTCCAGGGTTCTCGCTCCATCATCAATTCCCGGTAATATATGACAATGTATATCTATCATCACTAACACTCCCTTCCAATATAATGGTATTTTGTTGAGTCTTTTATCATATTACCACCGACAAAATATACGGTAAAGGGTGTAATTTGTCAGGATATGTCGAAACTAGTTATTTTTTTCCGTAGTAATAATAATAGTCTGAATCGGTCAGCTTCTTATTGTTCAGTACAGCTCCTAACAACTTCCCTTGTGATGCAATGAGCATCTCTTTCGCTTTCGTAGCCTCTTCGACTTCTGTCTTGCCGCTGGATACCACCAGTATGACTCCATCGCATTTATTCGCAAGGATCTGCGCATCCGTTACTGCCAATACCGGCGGGGTATCGAAAATGACATGATCAAACTGTTCCATTGCTTGTTTCAAGAAGGTATCCATCGAAACAGAGCTTAATAGCTCAGCTGGGTTAGGAGGAATCGGTCCGCTTGGCAGGATGGAAAGATCAGAGATACTGGACTCCACAAATGCTTCATCCAATGTAATCTGCTTCGTCAACACGCTCGTTAAACCCACAGTGTTAGTAAGGTTAAATGTATAGTGAGCAGTCGGCTTCCTTAAGTCGGCATCCACTAAAAGAACGCTTTTCCCCTGTTGTGCGAAAGTAACTGCCAGATTTGCTGCAGTCGTTGACTTTCCGTCCCCTGGTCCTGCAGATGTTACCATGATCGTATTTAATTCTTTATCAATGGAGGCAAACTGGATATTTGTCCTGATTGTCCTGTACTGTTCAGTGATTGGGGATTTTGGATCCAGGGCAGAGACAAGCTTACGGCGATTATCCATTACCATCTTTTTGTTTTCTTTTCTAAGAACCAACAGATTCACCTCTTACTCTAGCTTTTCGCTCATTTCGGCCGCTCACTTTATTTTGAAGATGCGAATCGTCAATTTGGGCGATTACACCAAGGAGTGGTAAACCGAGTGTCTTTTCAACATCCTGCTCATTTTTGATTGTATTGTCCAAGTACTCCAGTAAGAAGGCAAGACCGACGCCAGCCATTAATCCTACTACCATCGCGATCGCGATATTAAGCAGCGGTTGTGGTTTGATTGGCGACTGATTGTCCACAACCACCGCTTTGGCAAGGATGCTGACATTGTCGACTTTCATGATGTTAGTAATTTCTCGTGTGAAAACTTCTGCAATTTTATTGGCAATGTCCGCAGCCTGGTTTGCATCAGCATCTTGTACTGCAATATTCACTACCTGGGAGTTCTGCTCACTTTGAACAGAAATCTTTCCATTCAGTTCAGCTGTTGTCATGTCCAGGTTTAATTCATCGATAACTAAATCAAGGATGGCCGGGCTTTTGATGATGACATTATAAGTATTGATTAATTGCAGGTTGGTCTGTACTTCACCAACACTATACATGGATTGATCATTCTTCGATTGATTGACAAGCAATTGTGTAGATGCCTGATAGATAGGCGTTAATAAAAAGAAGCTAATGATGCCGCTCACGGTCACAGCCAAAAGAGTGATTACTGCTATTAAACTCAACCGCTTTTTCAACGTTTGCAGCAATTCTTTCAAACTTATTGTCTCTTCCATTACAATCCTCCAATTTTTATAAAAATTCCCTAATAATAATACCATATTTTATAGTATAATTTGTTGTATATTGTCATAATTTTAATAAAGGTGTAACTTTACTTCCTTAAAATAGTTTAACAGGGTTATATATACAATGGAAAGGTATATTTTGTAACTGGAAATAATTAATAGTTTAATCCTACAATAGATGAGGAAGATAACTAGTTTTGGAGGACTATATATATGAAAGCTTTTTTCACCACTCTGCTCGCGGTTGTGTGTATGGGTGTACTATTATGGGGAAATATGCATTGGACTAAGAAGACTACTGTATCAGGAAATAACGATGTTAGTCCTGCTGTTGTGGTGACAAAAGAGGCAGAAGTAACTTCCAGCCCTGCTGATGCTTTACTAGATTTAACCCGCAATTGGCCTGAACAAGCTGCGGAGAACTTTAAAAAGGCATTGGATGAAAACCGGACTTATAAAATATTATTAGTAGGTTCTGCAGCCCTTGGCGATGAACAATCAGGCTGGGCTTCTTCAACTAAGGAGCAATTGATTGCTGCTTATGGTGGAGAACATATGGAAGTTGACATCCAGACCTTCAATTTGACTTCACTTGAATTTATTGATGAGGAAGGAACAGCTCAGGTTTCGGGATCACTGGCAGACATGGTATTATTCGAGCCATTCACCTTGATGGATAACGGTGAAGTTACTATTGAGAATTCATTGGACAATATCCAACAGGTGATCGATGGAACATTAGAAGCGAAGCCTGACACCGTGTTTATGCTAATGCCTCCACACCCAATCTATAATGCGGTATATTATCCAAAACAAGTAGAGGCCCTGAAAAACTACGCAGAGGAAAATGAGATCCCTTACCTCGACCACTGGGAAGCGTGGCCAAATACCAAAACAGAAGAAATAAAAGAATACATCACACCTGATTACAGCCAGCCAAACGAACAAGGCCATGAAATTTGGAGTAAATATGTAACGGACTATTTAATAAGTAAATAAAAAGTGACAGGCACCTTCCAGTAAGCTGGAAGGTGCCTGTCACTTTTTTATTTGAACGTGTCGTCTAATAGTTTCGCCGTTACCAGGAAGTTAGCAAGGATGGCTGCCATTTCATTCCGCTGCGTGTAGCCATTCGGATTGAATGTACCGTCCCCTTTACCTTTGACGATTCCTGCCTGATAAACCGCTTCGACACCTGACTTCGCCCATGAGCCAACCTGCTTGGCATCCTTGAAGTCGTTCAGTGTCTTCGTTTTATCCAGCTGGCTGAAATCATATTTCACGAAGGAAATCTTCATCGCGCGCTCAATCATTGCCGCTGCCTGGGCACGAGTGATTTTCTCGTTCGGAGCGAATGTGCCATCGCCCTTCCCTTTGATCACACCGTACTTAACCGCTGCAGTCAGTTCGCCATTTTTAGCGAACCATTCGATTCCTTTAACATCCTTGAAACTTCCATCGTACTTAGCTGTTGGAAGGCCCAGGGCCCGGACCAGCAGGACTGCGAATTCAGCACGAGTCATGTGCTTGCCTGGCTCGTATTCACCAGTTGCTTTTCCATACACGATGTACTTGGAAGCAAGTGTGTCGATATATTCCTTCGCCCAGCCGCTCTTCACATCTGTGAATGTTTTGCTGTTTTCAACGATTGTGTATTCAGAGTTTGTCAGTGACTTGATTGTTGCTGTTTTGCCATCGAAAAGAGTTGGGATCGCAGAGAATGTTCCATCTGCATTCAATCTTACCGCGACAGATTTGCCTTTATTGAAGTCTGTGTCGCCCATGATTTCACGCTCTACATATGAAGAGAATGTAGAGATGTATTCTTTCCTTGTTCCTGCAACAGCTTCGATTGTAAAGTCGATGACATCGGAAGCAAGGGTTAAGCCTTTGACCGTTTTGTTTACGACATTCACTGAGATATTGATTTTGACATTATCTGCTGTTGTGCCAAGCTTTGCAGCCAGGTCAGCAATCTTGATCTCAGAAGCAGGCAATTTATAAGAAGCTTCTGCAGTTGAGATTTCAATTACTGCATTTGGGTTTTTCTTAGCTGCTTCTGTGAACAATGCAGCTGGAACTTCTGCCTTTGCCTTTTCGCCCGGTGCTGCTGCTTCAAGGACTACCTCTACCGTGTTCTTTTCGCCAGTGATCAGGGCCACGATGTCTGCAACCTTTTCAGGAACAATCTTTGTTACTACTTCTACCATACCGGATGGATTCTTCTCGCGTACTACCTCCGCAGCATCCTTAGGAAGCGAGATTACATTCGGATCCGGGTTAGTTGGTGGCAATGTTCCGCCGCCGCCACCGCCAGGAGGAGGGGTCGATCCGCCATCGTTAGGGTTGCCAGCCTTTAGCGCCGCAATCAGGAAAGCATCCTTTAATGTTTCAAGGTCAGTTGACGTGATAATGCCCTTTGCAACCAACTTTTCATTAATACGGTTCTTTATTTGAAGGAGACCTTCAAAGTTTGTGCCCATTTTGGCAGCAAGGTCTTTGTTCAGTTGCTCGTAAGCCGGGTTGGAGGCGATGACCTCAGCCCTGATCTCATCAATTACAGTTTCCAAAGTGCCGTTTTCCAGAGCGGTTAGAAGTTTATCTTCGTACTTTTCGCTCCATAGCAGCTTTTCTGTATCTACTAATAATTGAAGCATCAAGTCAATCTTTCCGGCTCCCATAACCTTAGTAATTGCTTGTCCGCTGGCTGATGCTTTGAATGCCGCGTAGTTAGTCGCAAGATTTGTGGCGTTAGAGTCATAGACGAATGCAGCGATTTCTTTTACAACTTGTTCAGCCACAACATCAGCACCGGCAGCATCCATGCTTGCCTGCATCTGGGTTCTGACTGGCTGTGTCAGGACATATGTCCAATCTTCTGATGTGAAGGTGAAATCGTTCTTAAGTGATTCAGCCACTGTCTTGAATAGCTCCTGCTCACCAAGATTGCTATAAATAAGAGTCACGCGCTGGACCGCTGTATCAACAGTTGTTACTTCGGCAGCAGATACTGTCGTTTGCTGCAGTATTGTTCCAGTGGATGCCAGTGGTGATAGTGCGATCGATGCTGCGATAATCGCTTTGATTGCCTTGTTGCTGAATGGATACTTTTTCAATCTTTTTTCCCCCGTTTTGCTTATTGGCTCTAACTTCGTTTTCTCTGTGTAGAGTCTATTTAATATGAGACTATCATACTAGTTTTTTTTACCATATTCAACGGAATTTGCTAATTTGAAGATTTTTCCGATAACCTTTTTCTAGAAAGCGTTCCTTTTACCGACAATATTATGGTAATATTTAAATGTTTTTAAGGAATTTGTCAAATAAAAGGAGAGAACACCCAGAATGAAGAAGTCGTTTAAAATCGCTATTGCCACGGTCCTGATCCTGCTGGCGGGTACAGCAGGTGTACTATATTATTTTCTGAATGTGAAGGAATACGATGTTGCCGATGAAAAGGTAGAGGAAATCACCAAGACGGAATACAAGGTAGCTTTGCCTGATTTGGATAGTTTGGTTGAAGGTACAGAGGAAGGTGAAGGAGACGGAGCCGAAAACAGTGACGGAGACAGCGGAGATACTGCAGCAGATGGTTCCAAGGCTGCTTCGGCTGGTACTGTAAACGATAGCAATAGCGAAGCTGCCAGTTCTGATACAGGCAGTGGAAACGAAGCCGGGACAAGCTCAGCTTCTAATACAGATGCAAGCAAAAAGGATACGGAATCAAAGAAAACTTCTACAAAGGTAACGGAAGGCAAGAAAAAGGATGAGTCTGCTGGGAAAGAGGAAAAGGCGGATGAGGATGCAGCAGAAGAAGAAAAGACTGTCGAAAAAAAGAAGCCTGAAGTAACAGCAGAAATGATTAAGGCCGCTTACCGTCCATCATTCGAAGAGCTGCAGGCACAGGCGAACGCGAAGATCGACGCGCTTGTAAATACAGCCTTCTCTGAGTACAGCGCGAAAAAGGAAAGCGGCGAATCCATTTCATTCACCTATTTCTATCGCAAATACACATCAGCCGGCAAGGAACTAGAAGCAAGCACAGACAAAACCTTCAATTATATCTACGACTCCCTTGTCAGTGACCTGACAGCAAGAGGTTTCAGCTCATCAGAAGCAAACGAATTCAAGACACAATACGAAAACGCCAAAGCAGCACGTGAAAATGCTTTGATTGATAAAGCGAAGTCTGCGATATAAACAAAGTGACAGGCACCTCCCAGAAGCTGGGAGGTGCCTGTCACTTTTATCGCAGAACTATTAACCAACTTCATAGCTGAATTCGAATCCAGCTCCTTTTATAATCCCGGATACTTGTTCAAGGAAATTGTAACTTGATTGTGGAAGAGTATTTTTATAATATACTTTAATTTCAAAATCATTTCCACTTGCTACCTCATAAACAGAATAAATCTTCCCAATCCAAAGCATCAATTATCCCTAAGGTAACTACACCATTATTTTTATTAAAACTAATTACATCAATCTCATTTGTTTCCTGCAACCCCATTCTAATCCCCCTAGTAATTTTCGAAAGAGAAAATTATTCTCTTATGGTTTCATTCGGTACCATTAATAAACTAATAATGATCCTTCTGGCCACTTTCCATTCCAACCGCAAGCAAAATTTCCCGATTCATAAATAGTTAGTAAATCAAGGAAAAATGTCTTTCTAAGATTCAATTTTTGAATGTTCCTTCCATAATTGCGTTTAAAATATCCCATTTTACACTATCAATAAATATTTCATCTAAATTATTTGTTTCTTTTATAATATTAATTTTTGGTATAACCTCAACATCAATAAACGTTTTAGCATCTCTAACTAATTGATTCCAAATTGAATATTGCGCTCGAAACTTACTATGTAGAAAACTTGTTAATTCATTCCTTGCTTCTAAAGTTGTATTTTCCCAATCAGGAAGTTGGTATGTTTCTTTAGCATCCTCCCATGAGTTAACATAAATTATTGGAATGTTAATTTGAGTGTTTACTTGCATACCGCAGTTTTCAAACCAATTTATGTTTTTTATTCTCTCTAACACATTATTATCTAGTTTCACCTTGTCACATCCTTACAGAAAAAAATTTTTAGTTTGATTAATTTTACCAAGTATTCTTGGGATAGGCTCTCCACCTAATAAACCATATTGTATTCTTTGGAGGAATCCCAAGTGATTAATGCAGAGATATGTAAGTCTGAGTCTAAGCAGCAGGAAAAGAACTGGAGAACATGACAGACGAAACCTTTTCAAATGTATATAAAGCACGGGAAACTGAACGATCTCTCAACGAAAACCCTAATTTACATGATTTTCATTCCAATCATTAAAGGGTTATCAAGCCCATACTGAAACAATGCAATCTGTGAATAAAAAATTTCATCTTAAAAGAAAACTCACTCATTCTCTAATCCCTCCGTTATATAACTCTTACTTTTGTTCCATGCAGATAATTTAATAACTTATGGTCTAAATAAGCACCTGCACTTCGATTATCAAATGAGCTAATTGGTTTTACACTTGCACCCATATCACCCCTAAAAATAAAGAACCTCGAAAGTTTTAAACTTTTCGAGGCTCTAAAGTAACAAATAGATACATTTACCTAGGATTAAGTCCAACGTCTACAATATATTCATATAAGTTTTCATACTTTGTTTCTTCAACTTTATTAATTTCATGGTCATAGAACATAACTCTCGAACCACAAACCCCTTTCTCAAGCGTAAACCCATAATAATCACCAGTTTCAATATCGGAAAAAGCTAAAAAGGAATTTGTTTTAACAAGTCCAATTTGATCATTTAAGTTGACAATAAACCAATCACTAAGATCATTCACTGAGAATATATTTGTGAATGCGAAATAGCCACCCCCAAACTCTTTTACAAAGCGTTTATATTCTTCGGGCAGGGAAAGAGATAATGCTTTTTCAACTTTCTCAATTTGACTATCATTACCTTTAGGTTCTGACTCAAGTCCAAACCATATCGGTCTTTTATTTCTGGTTTCATTAACAATTTCAAGAAACTCAACATAGTCCATTCTATTCAACTCCAAAAAAGATTATTAATCGTAGATCCATTCCGGTAATATTTCATCGGCACCTTGTTCCCTAGCTCTATACCACCAATGCAACTGCCTATCTGATTGACGCATTTCAGGAGTAACACCTTGATTATATTTATTCTGGTGAAGCGTTGAATTATTTCGATGTTGCGAAGGAATTATCTCATGCTTTGCTCCGCCTGGCATTTGTCCACCATGATGTAAATCTGGTTTATTAAGTCCCCTTGGCGAATGCCCCAATAAACCTTGCTTTAAATCATTAATTGTCCATGGACCTTCAATACGTACAGGAGCATCACCTGCATCATATCCTTTACCTGTCTGTAGGTTAGGAGATTTAACATTATTATTACCCGTACCCTGAGGCCTCAACATAATCCCTATATTGTCCCCGGCTGCAGGCTCCTTAAGCAACGGAACGTAATCATCCGAGTGCTCAACAAGCTGCTTGCCTGCACCCCATGCGTCATCAGAAATAGAAATTAATCCCTCGACCCCGTATTTCCCTACATGCTTCATGCCTGGGATTGGGATGAAGGACATCACTCCGCCTATTCCTTCTGCCCATCTTTCTCCTGTGGAAAGGGTCTTGCCTGTTACCAGATCCTGGCCGATGAAGGCTTGCTGGAAGGCTTTGGCTGTGCCCACGAACGGAATGAAATCAAGGCCAAATGATAGTGTTCCCTTGCCCTTGCCGGATTTTGCTTTTGGCGGTTTAGGCGCAGCTGGCTGGATCGATTTAAAGTGCTGCTCGATTTGCTTCTGCACATACCGATTATACTGCTGCGGCATGGATACCTGCCTTGAGACGATGCTGGCATAGGGCGGGATTCCATAGTTGGCGATATCTTCCTGGTTTTGATTGGCTACTTCCTCGGCACTTAGTTCATCGCTCCACTGGTATGTGAGGGTTTCCTGGAAATAATCGGTATAGATCAGCCCTCGCGGCTGTCGATGTTCTACCATATCTTCATATCTCTGATAATCATAATACCATGTGGTTGTCTTTGTCTTCTGGTATGTCTGACGGTAGAATCTCTCTTCCTGTTCAGTCGAAATCAGGGCTGTTGGTGTTTCGTTATAGATTGGACTTTTGTACTTTGCTACCCACATGGTAGAAAAGCGTTTGTTATCCGGATCTACGACTTCTCCTGTTTGATATGGCCTAACCCATTCAGGTAAATCTGCAAATCCTCCCGGCATTGTAATGCTTGTGCCGACAACCGCTTCGGCCATATGTCCTGTCGGGTCCCATAGGTTCACAGGATTGTTCAGGACATAGGAATATCGGTTCAATGTCTGTGTACGGTTCTGTTCTCCCGGATACGTGTCTTCCGTCATGAACCTTCCTGCAGCCGGTGCATACCAGCGCGCATTCATGTCCACAAGGCCTGTCTTCCCATCATACCTCATGCCTGTGTAGCCATGATAATTGTATGGAGAGGTCGTTCCTGTAAAGATGCCTCCAAAGGCGTCGTAACGGTACCGCTCAATGATGTCGCCATGGCGGTCAGTCACTTCCGAAACGGTTCTTGTCCCATCATACTGATAGTACAGAAGACCGCCAGTTGTTTTCAAATCCGGGTCATGCGCTGGGTTGGACAAACCATGCAGGCCGAACATTTTACGGGAAACAATCTGATTATCCGGGCCGTTATAATATTCGGCATATGGAGAACCAGATGCGCTGTACTCTTTATTGAGGACATTTGATAATCCTTCATATAAATAAGTAGTTTCCTTATGGTAAACATGGTCCTGGCCATTTTCGCCATATTTCTTGTACAGTCCGATTTTCTTGCCCTGTCCCGGATTATTGAATGGTCCCTGTCCCTTTCCAGGTTTTACAGCTTCATCAGCGCAGGAGGCTTTTCCGTTTCCTTTACCGTTCTGCTTATTGGCGTTTTCATTTCTTTTTTCTTCGCCTTTTCCGTTATTGCCCTTCTCCTTGCCCTGCCCCTTTTTGATCCCGTCACGATCCTTCCAGGACATTTCCTCCCGGTAAACTCTCCGGCCCAAACCATCGTAGGAATAGCTGACATAGCTTTCATCCTCAAACTCTGCCAAAGTTAACTGGTCTGTGTTGTTATATGAATAGTTAACTTCACCTTCATTGCCTGCTTTTGAGATGATGTTTCCATTCTTATCATACGAATAGTTCGTGCTGCCGTCCGAAGTCAGCTGATTCAAGGCATTGTATGCATAATGAACCGTAACTTCATCATTGGTCATCGACAGGCGGTTGCCTGCTGCATCGTACGTGTATTGTACCTTGCTTTGCGGCTCGATTAAATAGTCTGGCAGATCGTTGTTCTGGATGGACTCAGGGTCAAGTTCCATGCTTCCATCTGGCCCGCATGCCAGCGGTGATTTCTCGTTTTTCCCTTTGCCCTTGCTGTCTTTACCATTACCATTGTTTCCATTTCCACTCTTGTCTTTTCCTGTTTCGGTTTCTGGCTTGCCATTACCGTTGTCATTGCCATTTCCTTTTTCCGAATCTTTCTGGTCTCCATTGCCCTTTTCCTGATCGGATCCGGACTCTTCTTCGCCAGCATCATTGCCATTGCCATTTCCGTTGCCGTTGCCGCTTCCCTGACCTGGTTGATCCTTGCTGTCTTCTTTTCCAGAAGCAGTTTCGTCCTGGTTTTCTTCAGCATCAGGATTTGGTTCAGCATCATCCGCAGCATCGTTATCTGGCTTCGGACTAGGTTCGCTGCCATTCCCCTGCCCATTACCGTCATTCTTCGCAATGGAATAGGATGTTGCAGCTGCCTTTTGTTTCTGGCCCTTGGATGTCCCTGTTTTCTTTTCCTCACTGCTGCCTTCATTTTTTCCGTCATTAGGTGTGTCGGGTTCCTGTTTTAATGAGCGGATTTTCTCTTCTGGATACAGGACTTCGATCAGCCTGTCCATTTGGTCATACTTGTATTTAGTCTGGGCTCCGTCTTCTTCTGTCTGAAGGATTCGGTTGCCGTTTTTATCATACTGATAATCAAAAGAAGAGAGTATGCCATCTGCATTTTTATTGATGATGCTGGCAAGATTACCGTCTTGATCATAGCTTCTGGAAATACCGTTTCCGTTGGCAAGATTCCTGTTTATTTCCCTGCCAAGACCATCGTATTCAAATGTCGTAAGATGATCATCCGGATCTTTGACACTAGACATTTGGTTCCGCTCGTCATACGTATAAACGGTTGTGCGGTCCTCGCTATTTGTGACTTCAAGCATATTCCCGACTGCATCATATTGATAGGCAAGCTGTTTGCCCAATTTCACATTATCCTGCAGGACAAGCCTTCCGAGCGCATCATATTGATATTTTTCTTCGGAAGCAGGTGAAGCCATTGCAGTCATTCTTCCCGCCATATCATACTGGTAGGAAACAAGCTCATCACCATAATCGATTGCGCTTACCTGCCCAAGAGGCGTATAGGAGAACTGAGCAGCAATGCCATTAGGAGAGACCATATTTTTCACCTGGCCTGCTGCATCATACGAGTACCCTTTCTGGTAACCCAAGGCATTCGTTTCACTTACTGCCTGTCCATTTTTGTCGTACTGCCAGCTCCTGCTGTTCCCGTTAGGATCCGTCTGCTTAAGGAGCTGTCCCATTTGATCATATTCATACTGAGCTGTCCCGGCCATCGCGTCGACAACACCAGTTAATAGATTCAAAGAGTTATATTGATAGGTTGTGCTGCTTCCTGCCGGATTTGTTTCTTTGATGACATTGCCAACCTGGTCATAGCTGAATTTACTGCTGTTGCCAAGCGGCGAGATCTGTTCTGTCAAACGGTTTACTGGGTCGTATTTGAACTTGGTAACCGCCCCAGCAGCATCCTCCGCAGTTAAAAGATTCCCCGCTTTGTCATACGTCCAGCTTGTTTTAAAGCCTTTTGCATCCGTCTGTTCTACAGGACGCCCAATTTCGTCATACTGATAAGAAGTTTGATGCTGCAGCGGGTCTGTCTCACTCAACAGATTGCCTTCTGCATCATATTCATATTTTGTTTTGTTTCCGAGCGGGTCGATCTCCTCTAAAAGATATCCGGCCTTGTTGTATTTATATTTCCAGCTTTCACCTTCCGGATTTGTCCTGTTGATGACCCTCGACAGCAAGTCATATTCGAAGGAAGTTACACCGCCAGCAGGATCCGTGATTTCCTTGATGTTCCCAGCAGCGTCAAATTGGTAATTGGTCACTCGCTGTAGCGGATCGCTTGCTTTCGTATTCCGCCCAAGAGCATCATATTGATAAGACCAGGATCCTCCTTCTGGATCTTTTTCCTGAAGAAGATTGCCAACCTTGTCGTATTGATATACAGTTCGTCCGCCATCTGGATTGGTCTCCGCAGTCAAACGGTTCAGCGCATCATATTGGTAAGAGAACCTTCCGCCTGCAGGGTTTACCATTCCTGTCATGTTACCCGCTAGGTCGTACTCATACTTTGTGCTGCTGCCCTTCTTGTTTGTAAAAGCTAAAACATTCCCGACAGAGTCATACGTTCTTTTTTCAGAATGGCCGAGTGCATCCTTCACTTCTGTTAACCTGCTGAGGGCGTCGTACTTATAGGTCGTCTTATGCCCAAGCGGGTCCATTTCCTCTACCAGCTGCTGAAGGGCATCGAATTTTTGAGTGACCACCCCGCCGGCAGGATCGATGATTTTCATCAACCCTTCTTTATCGTGATACTCAAAGCTGGTTGTCTCGCCGCGGCGGTCCTTTTGGGAGAGAATACGTCCTGCAGGATCATATGCGAAGGTCGTACTCTTGCCCATAGGATCAATTTCCTCGATCACATTTCCACCGGCATCATACTTTCTGGTTGTAATGCCGTCCATGGGATCAATGATTTCTGTTGCACGTCCAAGATCATCATATTTGTAAGCAGTAACCGCCTTATTCGGCAGTTTCACTTGAGTCATCCTGCCAGCCTTATCATATTGATAAGCCGTTTCCTGGTTCAGTGGATTGATGATTTTTGTCAGCTGTCCAAGCGCGTCATACTGGTACTGAGTTTCATGGCCAGCTGGATCGATCACTTTAAGCAGTTCACCAGCAGGGCTGTATTCCATCTTTGTTTTCTGGCCCAAAGGATCTGTTGTTTCCTTAAGATTGCCGAATTCATCATAGGCATAGACCGTTTCCCTTCCAAGCGGGTCCCTCTGGCTCTTCAGCCTTCCGAGCAAGTCATACTCCATATGCTGCTCAGCGCCGTTTGCCTTTTTCAAGTATTCCGGCTGTCCAAGCGCGTTATAGCGGAACTCTGTCAGTCCGCCAAGCGGGTCTAAAACCTTTTCAACCCTGCCAAGCTTGTCGTATTCCCACTTGATCTCGTGTTCAAGCGGATTTTTCATTGAAAGGAGCCGGCCCATCACATCATATGAATAGACGGTTTCTCCCTTCACATCGGTCATGGTGGTCACACGCCCGAAAGAATCATAGTTTAATGTTGTTTTAAGTTTTAAAGGGTCGGTAACTTCAGCCAGCTGACCCATTTCGTTGTATTTATACTCTATGACGATATTGCCCGGCATTGTTTCCTTAACAATCTGGTCGAGTTCATTGTATAAAAGGGTTGTTTTCTGCCCTAATGCGTCTGCGATTTCTTTCGGACGACCTGCTTTGTCATATTGCCAGCTTGTTTTTTCTCCCATGGCATTGACAAATTCAATCAGCTGGCCGCTCTGATCGTACTTATACTTCAGCTTGTTTCCATCTGGGCGTTCGTATACTGTCGTATTGTCCTCTATATCATAGGCCCATTTGTGGACTCCGCCCTTTACATCAGTTGACTCTACCAGCCTGTTCAGACTGTCGTACTTATAGGTCTGTGTGCTGTCCTCTGGGCCTGTGATTTTTTTCAGGCGGCCCAATTCGTCGTATTCATAGCTGGTCTCCTGCTCAAGCGCATTGACGCTCAAAGCCAGAAGGCCATCTGGCGTATATTTATAGGAAGTCTTCCCGCCTTCTGGATTCGTGACTTCAGATACCTGTCCATTCCGATCGTAGACGTATCTTGTCACTTCACCAAGGGCATTTTTTACAGTCTCAATCTTCCCGCCTGGATAGTAGGTATACCATTCTTCCGTTCCATCACGGAAGGTTTTTTTGTATAGCTGGCGGGCAGCATCGTAAAAGTAAGCTTCCTTCGTTTTGTCGCTATACACTTTCTCCTCTAACAGTCCCAAATCGTTGTATCCATACTCAACGGTCTGGCCATCAAAAGAGGTTTCCTTTTTAAGGCGGCCGGCCGAATCGTATTGATATTTCTGGATTCTTCCTGAAGGATCTTTAATGGTTTCGACCTGCTGTGCTGCCGTGTAGGTATAAACTGTCGTACGGCCAAGCTGATCCTTCACCTGTTCTACCTGGCCATTGGGATCATATTTGTATTCCAGAGTGCCGCCAGGGGAAACCACTTTATCCGGACCATGCTCTCCGTAAACATAGGAGGTCGTCCCCTGAATAGATTGATAGTTTAGCAATCTACCAAGCTCGTCCCATTCATAGGATGATGCCTGGTTCCCCGGCCCTGTAACGTTTTTCACCCTTCCTGCATCATCATAAGTGTATGAGAAGGTCTGGCCAGCCGGATTCGTGATATCCTTAAGCCTTCCGGTTGAATAATAGTTATGGACAGTCTCCCGGCCCTGCTTATCCGTCAAGGTTTTCAGACGGCCGGCTTTATCATATGTGTATCCTATGGATTTCCCGTCAGCAAAAGTGACTTTGGAAACATATCCATCAGCATTATATTCATAGATTTCTTTTTGTCCGCTCGGCTCCTGCACGTTCTGGAGCTGCCCCATTGTATTGAAGTTATAATAAGTCGTTTCTGATTTTGCATTTTTTACTTCGCGTAAATTCCCAAAAGAATCATAGACAAAGTCCATTTGATGTCCTGAGGAATCCTTTGTCCAGAGCATTTTGCCCTTGGAATCGTAACCATAGGCCGATTCAATTCCATTCTCCGTTTTCTTCTCCAGCTTTCCATTTTGGCCATATTTAAAGGAAACTGACTTCCCATTGGTATCGGAAATGGATTTTACAAGATTCCAAGGGTCTTCATACTTGTAAGTTGTTTTTGTCCCGAAAATATCGGTCTTTGTTTCCAGTCTGTCTTTGTCATCATAAGTAAAGGACTCGGTACCCGTCTTGGAAACCATTTTTGTCATTTTGCCATTGTCGTTATAAGAAAAGCTGGTTACATCCCCGATCGGATTTGTCGCCTTCGCCACTTTGTCATTTTTAATTTCGTATGTCCACTTGTCATTTAGCGCATTTTCTTTAATAACCTTAGTCAGCTTATTGGAGCCATCAGTGGAATATTCATAAGAACAGATCAATTTTCCATCCGGGCCCTTAACTATTTCGACGCGGTTCTTGCTGTCGTATGTAAAAGAAGTGGTCTCATTTTCCCCATTAGTGATCCCAGAGATCCTGCCAGCGCTATCATAAGAATAGATCGTCGTTTTATTGCCTGGATAATCGACTTTCTTTAAACGCTTTGCATCATCATAAGTAAAAACAATCTTTTTGTTTTCAGGATTGATGATTTCACTTATTTGCTTGCCCTGCCAGTTGATTTTTACAGTGCGGCCTGAATCATCAGTCATGGCGGTCAGCTGGCCGGAGTTATTGTAATCGTATTTAATAGAATTGCCATAACGGTCGGTACGCTTGATCATTTTACCTGCTTTAGCGCTTTGTTCTTCCCGCCATGGAGCATAATATCCATAATAGGTATAAGTCGTTTTATCCTTCGTGACGACGGTATATTCGTCCTTCTCTTTCCTTGTAAGCACATCTCCATTTTCAGCTGGTTTGTATTCACCTTTATGGAGTTCATAGTTGGTCATTTTATCACCGTCATACTCGGTGATATAACCATTCGGATCTTTCTTTTCAAAATCATAATTCTGGGTGCTGCCATCCTGGCGGAACTCACCCATCGCATATTCAGCATACATCTGAAGCCTTGAATCAAGACTTGTGGTCCACCCTTTTCCGAATGGTCCAGATTCTTCATTGTTGCTGGAATAATCCCTGGTGATCCCGAAAGGCTGAAGCACCTGAGGTACGGATACATTCTCTTCCTTCAGTTCAAGGAAGCCAGATTCGATCTTCACCGGCGGTTCTTCAGCTGAATTGTCAACTGGCGGAGCTTCCTGCTGCCTCCTCGGGGAAACATCGCTGTTCGGAACCTCCGGAGATGCATTCGGAACTCCAGCAGGTGAGATTCCCTGCGCCGGATTCATGGCTGGCTTGTATGAATTGGTTTCCGGCAGCAAGCTGAGCAGATTGTCTGGATTTGAATAAAACTCCTGCTCATAAGCCTTTTTCTCCGCAAACGCATTTGCCGGATAGACTGCTATACTGCTAAACAGCAGCAATACAGCAAAGAAAATACTAATACTTCTTTTTAACCTCACAAAAAATACCCCTTCCTTACCGCATAAAAAAGGACATGACTGCCCGTTTGGCTACCGGTAATAAAAGGAGTATTTCTAGGAGTAAAGTTTCTCGGCAACCCGGCTGTCATAATAGGAAAGACCTACCTTAGACCCGAAGCTTTGCGTCCCCGCCTTTCGACGAGTTTGCCCTTATACGGAATAGTTATAAAGTTATGGTTCTAAATAACTATACAACAATTTTTGACAAAATATTATATATTTTTCAAAAATAGGACAATATTAATAGTGACAGGCACCTCCCAGTTACTGGGAGGTGCCTGTCACTATTTTGCCGAAGTCTGATGGGACGTCTGGCGGGTTATCCATGCTGATGCGACGGGCGATCATTGTTCCGACTTCTGGGTAGAAGTGGTGGCCGTCGAAGTAGTTTGAGGTATCTTTTGTTACAGTGTTGATGTCCATGAAATTATAGACGCTGCCGAATACAGCGGTAACTTCGCTGAGCCATCTTTCATAATGCGGGTAGGCACCTGAATCGATCAGCGCCTGGAATAACGGCTCCGATATCGGAGTAGTGAACACAATGAATTTTGTGTCCGGATTCTTGTCTTTTATATTTTGCAGGATTTTTTTGTAGTTCGGGTTGTATTCATAATCTCCGTAGAAGGTTGTCGTGAATTTCTCTACCTTTTTCTGCAGCTCTTCGTCTGCATCCTCTTTTGAGAGTCTGATCGTGCTGGCGACATTCTGCCGGTCATAGGTCCTGACGAAGACAGGTTCATCTTTTATGGAAGCTTTAAAGTTATAGAAAGAGTATCTCGTAAGATCATATGAAATGATATTTTTCCAGCGTACAAATGGCTCGTCCAGTGTTTTTGCATAAGGATAGATGGATAATGGCGCCTTACTCTCTGCCAAGCTTGATTTGAAGAAGTCCAGACCGATAATGACTGTCTTGATTTCTTTCTTGCTATTTTCTTTTGCGAAGGCAATATAACTCTCATATTCTTTCACCGACATATTTGCCACAGAATAATTGTACACATCCATGCCCTCGAATTCATGCTGGTCGATATAGGTGCTCCGGCTGCTGCCAATCAACAGAGTATCGACGCTGAAAGGCTGGAACTTTATCCGATTTGTTTTCTGCTGGCGTTCATTGATCGTGTCCTGGACATCGTTGAACTCATGCGCCCCGCCATACATCCACATCGGATCCATCCAGTAGTTGAATCCCCCGATGCCAGCAACAAGCAAAACTAGAGTCACTACCAGTCTGATCGCCCACACTCTATATGTCATCTATTTTCACCTAATTATGTTTGCTAGATTTAGTCTTGATAATTATACAATACATGATAGTTTACGTATAGGTGACAGGCACCTCCCAGTAGCTGGGAGGTGCCTGTCACTTTTTGTCTAAATTTCCTGAAATATCTTCCGATAAGAATGATGGGCAATATTTCACAGGCTTTAATATTGATAGAAAGAGAGGTTGTTTTTCAATCATAGAAATTGAGTTTGTGCACTTTTTAAAGTTTAGGGGGAAATTTATTTCATGAAGAGAGATAAGTACAATAAATTTTTGGCTGCTGGTGTGTCTGCAGTCGTAGCTGCCAGTGCCGTGCCTTATAGCGCAGAAGCAGCGTCTAACGGATTTTCAGACGTATACTCTGGCAATTATTTTTCAGAAGCGGTTCTTGACCTGACTGAGAAAGGGATTATAAAAGGATTTGCTGACGGTACATATCGGCCGAATCAAGAGATTACACGTGCCCAGGCTGCGGTGATTCTTGCTTCAGCTTTGGAGTTGGATGGAAAGGCTGCTAAAAACCCCGAGTTTAAAGATGTTCCATCTGGAGTTTGGTACTACAGCTCTGTTGCAGCTTTAGTCGAAAAGGGCATCATGAGCGGGTTGGACAAGGAGCATTTCCTTCCTGGCAAGCCGGTAACAAGGGCAGAAATGGCTAAAATGTTGAGCCTTGGCTATAGCCTGAAAGCTTCAAGCGTGAAAACCAGCTTCACTGACGTTCCTGCTAACAGTTGGTTCTCGGGTTATGTAGGATCAATCCTGGAAAATAAAATCACTGCTGGTGTTTCTGCTGCATCCTTCGCACCTGGTAAGGCTGTAACGAGAGGACAAATGGCGGCATTTATTTATCGTGCGGAGAATCAAACAGTGTCAGATTTTATTGAAGTGCCAGAAGACAGCGTGAATGTTCCTCCAGCAGATGAGACAGTTACACCACCTCCTAGCATTGTTACCCCTCCTCCTGGAGAAAGCACTCCTCCGGGGCAGAATGACGGTGGAACTACTGCGCCAGTTGAAGGACCTGCAGCCCAATTAGCTGTTTTATCCGCTTTAGGTTTCACATATGGATCAACTGCCATTTTCTTGGAATCTGAAACAGTCAATCCTACCTATTATCAGGTTTCTGAACAATCTGTTTCAACGCCGAATGCTGGAAGTGATCTCCCTGCCAGTGTGATTTCATTTACAAGGTCAGCCGAAATTAAAAATGCTCAAGTCGGCCGGTATATCCAGGTATATGAAACAGATTCGAATGGCAAAATCATTTCATTCAAAGAGCATCAAATTGCTCAAATAGATATCAAGAATTTCAATCACTATCGTTTCGTTTATGATAAAGATACAGTTTCCAGTACCATTAAAATAAAATTCAATGCAGAGTTAAGTGCTGCAACACTTGCAACTACACAAATAAACGAAGTTATAGATGTGCTGCAAGTCACAAATGAAAGCTCAGATCAGGACTATAACAAAGCAGACCTTGCATCGATTGAATGGGATACGACTGTGGAGGATAATCCATTGCTCGTTCTTCATTTTAATGCGCCGATTACATTTAATAATTCACATAAGCTGCAAGCAGAACTTAAAGATACTGTCCAATATCAGGCCCCTGCAAGAAATGATGTAGGAGATTTCTCTTCTACTATATACTCATCTTCAGAAGCAGTAAGGGTTGAGCATTTAGTCCATCTCGCCTTCTCTCCGGATTCTGTTAACGTTGTAGATTATGTAAGTGAATATTTAAGTTCATTGGTTTATAACAGGAAACTTACGAGTATCATCTATGAGAATAAACATAATTACCTAAGCGAAATTAAGATGAACGCTGCTACCATTACAGATTACGCTTCATTACAGGCTGTAGTCGATGGGGCGAATCAGCTTCCTTATCTGAAACAAGCGTGGGTTTACTCGTCTTCAGATGATCCTAATTTTCAAAATACACTGAGGCTGCATTTCAGCGAAAACGTTTGGTTAGAAGGGTTAGTGGATGGCGTTGATTTTACCATTACCGTTCCTGATAGTGATGTACCAACCAGGAACATAACGGCCTATTCAGCCAATAGTGTTGATCAATATGTCGATTTAACCTTCGATGGACCGAAAATTCCGCATGACGGCTATGCCGAAGTAACCATTACATCAACAGGAGCCGCCAAGATCAAGGATGCAGATGGAAACAGCTTTCACGCTATTACTCTTGGTGGAAGATATCCTGGATATTAAGTAAAAGGTGACAGGCACCTCCCAGCTACTGGGAGGTGCCTGTCACCTTTTCACGTATTACTTTCTACATATTTGCAATATTGCTCATAGGTTTGGTTAAGTTGGAGATTGAAGCTTGCGGGCAGGTCTATTAGGTTTATGAACGGGTTTGGAGGCTGGATTCTTTTCTTGTAGTATTGAAAGCTGCTGTATGGGTAATTTTCCATGTACTTGACGATAGGTGGATTAGTGGAGATCGGGTTTCTGTGGATGTATTTGCTTACCTTGAGAAGGTCTAGTGGGTAAAGTACAGGAGAACTTCCGAACCGATGTTGGAATAAGTGGCCGACGTGGTTATATTTGCGATTAAAATAATCTGTATAGCGCCTGTTGAACATACTCATTATTGTTGATATCGTGACCTGCTCGGACTTTAGCAGGAAATGATAATGGTTGGTCATGACTGCGTAAGCGCTTATGGATATTGGGTATTTTAGATGTATCATACTTAACAGACGAAAAACCTCTTCCATATCCTCTTGATCCTTGAAGATATTTTGTCTGTTGTTGCCTCTCGAATAGATGTGATGGTAAGCATAAGGAACCCATTCTCTTCTTTTTCTGGGCATAGTATATCCTCCTATTTAGGGGTGACAGGCACCTCCCATAAAATGGGAGGTGCCTGTCACTCTGTTTTAACTAGCTAAAGCCATTTGAAATGGTGATTCAAGCAGGTTGCCTTCTGAGTCGTAGAATTTGATGTTGGATGTGTCTACGCCGTCTTTGACATTCCATGTTTGGACGTTTTCTGCTCCGTGTATTTCAGTGACATTTGCATTGTCGATGAATACTTCTTTCACAGTTGCTCCGCTTAGTTCGATGATAGCACCGCTTTGTGCAGGGCTGATTGCTACTAATGCAGTAGCAAGGCCAGCGCCTTTTACATCTGCTGATTTTTTCAGCCAGATGCCGTCTGTGATGACTGAAGTAGCATCGATGTTGATCAAGCTGTTTGTTGTTCCAACTACTAGTTTCTTTGTCTTAAAGCCGGTAAGGTTATAGACTTTGTTATAAACCTTTTCTATCGCCTTCAAGTCAGTCTGGATCAATAGCGGGTCGTGGTCACTTGCGCGGCCATGCTCTTCCATGAATCCAGAGTTGATGTGAACCATGTTAACAGTCGTTGCTGCTTCCATATTTTTCGTTACAAGGATATGGTCAAGTACTTGAGCATTGCCCTGGTAAGAGTAAGAATATCTTTGGTCTGCAGGTACTTTTTCAACCATGTTCACTAGTTCGCTGCCTTTTAATGCTTGTAATGGATTGGACCATTCAAAGTCATTGAAGTCACCTAACAGGATGACGTTCGCATTTGGATCCTTTGCTTTTACATCCTGAACGAATCCATTTACAATTTTCGCAATTTCCATGCGCTGTACTTCACTCTTCAATACAGGCGGCTGGTTTTTACCGAATAACGGCTGGTCTCCGCCTTTTGAGTTGAAGTGGTTTGCTACAACAATGACACTCTTGCCCTGGAATTTGAATTGAGCTGCAAGTGATTTACGGCTGTCTTCAAAAGCAGGGTTTGTTGGATCAATACGGCCTGGGTTCAATGTCAGTTTTCCATTTTCAAAGCCCACTGCCTGGTCAGCCGTACCTTTCGGCGCTTCCATTAATTCAACACGCTCTGTATTGTAAAGGAAGCCGACACGGATGTTACCGCCAGGCTGTCCGCCATCTGTCTTATCATGTGGTGCGATTTCAGTGTAAGCATAAGTCGGACCACCGAGAGATACGATTGTGTCTATCAATAATTTAGCACTTTCAGAACCATCTGTTGTGCCGCTGTCTGTTGGGCCGTCATTGTCCTGTACTTCAGTCAGGCCAACGATATCTGGCTTTTTAAGATTCGTTACAATTGCTTGAGCAAGCTTTGTAACTTTTGCTGGGTCTACCTTTGGCGAGAAGTTTTCAACATTGTATGAAGCTACAGTCAACTTACCTTCAGCAGGTACAATTGAAGTAATTTCACGTGTGTTTGAGCCTTCAACTAATGCCGGCAGGCTGGTTTTCTTTGTTAAAACCTTATAGTTGCTATAGCCGTAGCCCATGACACCTGTAATGGAACCATTGAATTGGTCGCCCATTTTTGCAATAAAATTGTCGTCGTTCATGTCGATTGTGATTCTTTCAGGGTTGAAGTCTCCTTCAGAAATGCGCATTCCACCTGCAGGAGTGTTAGCTTCCATTGTTCCAGGAATCACGACAACTTCGCCATACCTTTGAGGTGCAACGATTTTTGCATCATCCACCTGTACGAGCATACCTTCCAAGCTTTCATAAAAGTCAATTGCATCTTCTGCTGGATCAAAAATTGCTAATCCATCGTTGTCAATTACTTCTGTTGGAGCTGTGCGGTCAACACCAATTACAACAGGAGTAGGAAGAGTTTCGCCGCTTCTGACTTTTTCAATCGTTGATGCACTGATTTCTGTTGAAGGAAGATCAACTTCTGCTTTATCAGAATAGCCTTCTACATGGAATTCTTTAACCTCTCCGGAAACCTTTACAACATCTCCAGGAGTCAATCCGTGATTGTATTTGTATACAAGGATACCTTCAGCTGTTTTGTCGTCTCCGTCACCTTGTAAATCTTGTATGAAGAAGTTCCTGCTGTCTAATACGTAGGTTACAACACCTTCAACGCCGTTTACATTGAAGCCTTGATACTTAGAGTAGTGCCCTGCACCCTGAATGTCATGGATACGGACAACATCTTTTTGAATGATGTAATCATACGTATAAACCTTGCTGCTTGTTAAGCCTTCTTTTACAGCAAATGCTTTGATCGTCGTGTCAGCACTAATCTCGATTGGGGCACTGTACACAGCACTGCTTGTTGTTGGTTCACTGCCATCAGTTGTGTAGTAAATTGTTGCGCCCTCTGTATCAGAAGTCAATGTTACTTCATCACCAACGTTGACGAAACCAGCGCCCGGCGCAGCCACTACTGGACGGACAAAGCTTGGGTCAAGGACGATATCAGCTTGTGAACGAGGCATAAGCTGGTAAACGTCTTTATATGAACCAAGGACTCCTGTAATTGAATCATAAGATGTTTCAAGTTCTAACCACTCTTGTGCATCTGGACGGACCTGATAAGAGTCACCGTTTGCATCTACAAGAGTATAGTTACCGCCAGAGTAGCTTTCAACTACTGACTTGCCTACTTTTATAAGCATAGCTTCATATTGTTCAGATATTTCTGCTGCAGTTAATTCTTTAGCAGCTGGAATTTCCTTTTTTCCAAGGACTTTAACATCCGCAGAAGTTACTTCTAGCTCTAAAAGAGTATTGTACTCTGTTAACTGACCTGAAGCCTCTACTTCATCACCAGGCTGGACATCAAGAGATCCATAAAGAACGATTCCGGCAGTTTCGTCCTGGATGAAGATGTTTCTGCCTTGTACAGCCGTAACAATACCAGTTGTTAGGGCATAATCACCTGTGTTCATTGCCCTTACTTCAGCAATTGTTTTTTGCTGTAAAACTGTGTAAGAGAATGTTGCCACATCACTATTTTCAAGGTCTGATGCCACAGCGAATGCCTTGATTGTTGTATCGCCATTGATTGTAATCGGTGCTGAGTATACTGTTGATTCTGTTGTCGGCTCAGAACCGTCTACTGTGTAGTAGATTGTTGCGCCTTCAGTTGTAGTAGTCAGTTCTACCTCAGTTCCTGCTTTTACTGCAGTAGCTGTTACTGAAGCAGTTACAGAGGATACTTTAGTTGGTACAGCTGAAAAGCCGTCCATTGTGTGGGAGCCAATGTTTGTGAAAACATCCTTCCCTAGTGAATCCCACTCTGTAGCAGGGTCAAAAGCGTCAGATGGATCTTTATCCCCAACTGTAACCGTGGTCTTTCTTACAAGGGTTTGGTCTACAGTCTTAACATCTGTAGCTCCCCAGGCAGTTCCTGGATCTACACCTACCTGGCCAAAAGAGTCAATAACTACACCATTATGTGTTAAAACAATTGCATCATCACCATTGAAATAAGTGATGGTGTGTTCCAGATTTCCTTTAGCCTTTAAGTCAGCAACTGAACCTGCATTGACAATAACAAAAGTCTCGCCGTTTGCTAATGTTGCTTCAGCATCGGTTAATGTTCCAAAATCTAAAGGATTTGAAGGAGTAGTCGCACCGTTAGAATATAATTCTAACTTATATTCTTTCAGATTTACGTCATGTCCAGTACCATTGAATAATTCAATCGCCTTATTGTTGCTGCCGCCTTCAATATACTCTGAAATGAATAAATCAGTAGCAACTGTAGCTGCTTTTACCTGCTGTGAAACAAAAGGCAAGAAAAGGTTAACGACTAAAGCTAGTGTTAACAGAATGCTTAATGACTTCCTTTGCGATCGGTTAATCATTAAATAAGTCTCCTTTTAAAGAAGTTTTAGTTGGTGATTTTTCGGATGGCGCCTGCCACCTTTTTTCACAGGTCGAAAGTCTGACTTTTAAAAATTCGATAGAGATAGCCTCCAGCGTGTCGCTTGCCAGAGGCTATTTTCTATTAGTCTTCTAAAATTGTTTCGCCCTCAACTGTTACGTTTGTGAGTGTGACAGTCGAGTTTCCTTTTAGGTAAAGGTCACCTTTTACTACTGCGTTTTCTAGAGTAGCTACGCCAGTAACGTCCACTCTAACGTCACCTTCGAATACATTTGGAGCGTCAGCTGTTCCATTGAAATTAGCAGCGTCTACTACTTCTGGCGCTGTTGCAACATCGATGATACGGCCTTCAACAACTGGAGAGATTGTTTGGTTTGGCTGTGATTTTACATACTCACTGAAAACTTCCCAATCAACAAAGCCTGGCTCACTTACACGGCCTTCATCGTATGCAACTTTAAACATATCATAACCATCTCCACCTTTTGCTGTGAAGATGTTAGTAGCTACAAAGTACTCTTGATCAGCTACAAGTGAAGAGTAGTTTCCATCTTTGTCTTGAACAGAAACCGATACGACTCTTTCACCAGCGTCTTTTCTGCTGTCGTAAGTGAACTTCATGCCAGAAACCTGAAGGAAACCACCATGTGCTGCAGGTGCATCCTTAACAGAATGCTCAAGTGCTGCTACAATTTCAGAGCCAGTAAGTTTCATGATACCAAGTGCGTTACCGAAAGGCATTACTGTCAATACTTCTCCCAATGTAAGAGGACCAGGTTCTACTGAAGTACGGATTCCGCCGCCATTTTGCAATGCAATTACTGTATTTGGATTGATTTGCTTCGCTTTTGCCAGCATTCCATCTGTTATGGCATTACCTAGGTTTGTTTCAGCTGTTCTAGCTGCCGGGTTTCCACCAACTAGTTTTACCGCTGCTTCACCTACTGGTAAGTCTTTAATTTCCGCAACTTTATCTGCATAAGGCTTCAGCATTGCAGCAGCTTCAGCATCAGCTTCAACAGTCTTAACATCAATAAGGCTTCCTAAATGTCCTACAACCTTGCCATCCTTGTCGAATTCTACATCAAGAGTTCCAAGGAATTTATTGTATTCGTTAGCTTGTACGATAACAGTTGCTTCTTCGCCTGTTGTATCGATTACTGGCGCAGTAATCTTGTCATGAGAGTGACCACCGACGATTACGTCAATACCTTCTACAGACTTGGCAAGCGTTACATCATTGTCACCTCCGCCATCCATGAAACCAAGGTGAGATAGTGCAACGATCTTATTAACGCCAGCAGCTTCAAATGCTGCGACTGCCTCTTTAGCCGCTTCGATATAGTCTTCAAATACTACATCTTCTCCAGGGCTTGAGATTTCTACTGTTTCGGCAGTAGTTAGACCGAAGATACCAATCTTCTCGCCATTTACTTCCTTAACGATGCCGTTATAGATTTCTCCATTTGCACCCGCAGTTGTAGAAACTTCATCTTTAAAGTCATCGCTTAGGTTAGCATCTGCAGAGAAGTCAACGTTAGCGCTTACGAATGGGAATTCAGCAGCTTCAACGAAATTATTCAACACAGAGGTACCAGAATCGAATTCATGGTTTCCGAATGTCATTGCGTCATATTTCATAAGATTCATGAATTCTAAGTCTGCTAAACCATTAAACTCGTTAAAATAAAGAGTTCCTGAGAATACATCCCCTGCACTCAATAATAATGCATCCGGCTTTACTGCTCTTACCTGTTTAACAGCAGTTACTGTCTTTGCAATGTTATCAAGATTAGCATGTGTATCGTTTGTATGCATTAATGAAAGCTTATAGTTAGTGTTCGGGTCGCCATTGCCTGGTGGTGTCACTGGCGGTGGTGTTACAACCGGAGGAGCAGTAACTACTTTTGACGATCTATGTAAGAAGATAGCAAAATCGCCGCGTTTTACGTTAAGATTGACACCAAATTGTTCTGATGACATGCCATTAGCAACGTTATTAGCTACTAGAGCTTTCACGGCTGCTTCGTAATTTTTTGTTACATCATTAAAGGATAGGTCAGCTCCACCGTGAAGATCAAAGCCTTTTTGAAGCCAGATTGCTACTTCCCCACGAGTAATCGGGCTATTGGAATCAAAAGTCGTTTTCGTTTTACCAGAAGTAATACCTGCTGCTTTAAGAGCATTTACTGCTTTTACTCCACGAGTTGGTACATCTGTAAATCCTGACGCAGGAGCATTTTCGATGTCCAAACCTAATACCTTAGCAGTTAGGATTGCAGCATCGATACGCTTGATCTCTTCATTAACACCAAAGTAAGAATCGCTGAATCCTTTTGCCCCTTTAGATAAAAGGAAATCAACAGAATCTGAATATCTTTCTGTTACATCTGTGAAACCTGCAGCTGAGATAGCCGGTGCTACTACAGCTGTGACCATGGTCGCTGTGGCAGCGCTTGCAATGAATTTACGATAAGACTTATGCTGTAACACCATTGAACCAATCCTCCCTTAAAATTATAGGGCATCTAAACCTCTATAGATTCAGATAATTAAGAAATTACTTATTGAAAAAATAGTAATTTCGACCCAATTCCTATTATACTTAAACTCTTTAAAACTTTCACTAAAGTTCATCAAGTTTTTACAGAAAATTCACTTTAGATGTCAGACCGCGGCATATTTTAACAATAAGTTAAGAATTTGTTAATCAAATTCGAACCGTCAACCAGGGGCTGAAAAAAAAGAGGATTCTCTTATCGAGAATCCTCTTTTCTATTTTAGAGATTACTTAGAAACTGTGCTGTTAGCAACTTTGTTTCCGTTAGCATCAACTAGGTTAGTATCTTTGAATTCAACTGTGATTGAATCAGTAGTCTTAAGATTGTCAGCAGTTGTAACTTTAAGGTCTCCACCTACAACTGCTAGAGTAGCAGGAGTGACTACTGTTCCGTTAACTTTTACAGTTACGCCAGTTACTGTAGTAGTGTCAACAAGAGCTTCAGAGAAGTTAACTGTGAAGTTTTTGCTGTCAGCTAGAACTACAGAAGTAGCTGTTGGAACAACGTTCTCTTTCAATGTTAGAGTAGTAGACACTTTACCATTTACAAGAGTGTTTCCATTTACGTCAGTTAGGTTAGTACCTACAAGAGCGTAAGATCCGTTAGCTGTGATAGAACCTTGCGGTAAAGTGATAACAACTTTAGATCTGTTGTCAACAAACTTTACAGTAGTTCCAGCAGGTAAAGCTTTGCCGCCTAGTGTGTAATTAGAAGCATTTACTGCTGAATCGCTCATGTTTTTGTTGAACTGAAGAGTAATGTCAGTGTTGTTGTAAGTAGGAACACTGAAAGTTACGTCTTTAAGATCAGAAGATGGAGTAGTTGAATACTCAGGAGCAACTGCAGAGAAGCTCACTGTGTCAGCAACTTTGTTGTTGTAAGTATCAGCAACTACTTTACCAGCTAATTCGAAAGAGTATGAAGTCTTTTCTTTAGCGTCGAAAGCGATTGCTACAACATTTGCTTCGTTTCCTTTAATGCCGTCTTTTCCATCAACATCATAGCCATAAGCTACGTTTGCAGTAGTTAAGTCTACAGTGTTGTTAGACTGGAAGATGCCGTCGATTGACTTGATAACAAGCTCACCTGCACCTGAAAGGTCGCCAGCTTTAACTGCATCGTCAAAAGTCACAAGAATAACATCAAGGTCAGCAGTTGAATTTGCATCATCTTTTACAAGAGTCTTGATAGAAGCAGATACAAATCTAGGAGCTGTAGTGTCAGCAGTGAAAGTTGCGTTGAACTTCACTTCGTCCATTTTGTTTGCAGAAGTATCAGCGAAGTTATTTACAACTACTTCTCTTGTGAAGAATGTTGTTCCGCCAAACAAGCCTGCTTGCTGTACGTCAACTGTGTAAGTCTTCTTATCTTCAGAAGCAACAACGAATGCAGGATCAACTGCAACGCCACCAACTGTTACTGTTCCTTCAGTAACTTCTTCTGAGAAAGAAAGAGTTAACTTGTTGCCAGAAACTGATGTAGACACAGCTGGTTTAGAGCTGTCAACAACTGGCTTAGCAACTGTGAAGTTTACAGTGATTTGGCCAGACATGTTACCAGCAGCATCTTTAGCGCCTACAACGTCAAGCTTGTAAGACTTTTCAGCTACTAGGTTTTTAACAGTCAAAGTTTTGCCGCTTACTACATAGTAAGGAGCAGTAGTTGAAGCTGTGCTAGAAAGAACAGCGCCATCCAAGCTTACAGTGCCTTCAGTAGCAAGTGCTTCGTTGAAAGTAACAACTGCTTCAGTTCCTTTAGCTTCAATCTTAGCAACAGCTGGAGCTGAAGAATCTTTGTAAGAGAATAGAGTTACGTATTTAGCAGTTTTAACATCTGCATTAGCTTTAGTTTTGATTGGAGCAATTTCTAATGTAGCGTTAGTTACATCGATAACTCCAGTACCTGCAACTGTTAGTGTTACAGTTTTAGCATCATCAGAAACAACTGTCTTAGTTTCATCGAAAGTTACACCAGTTAGTGATACTTTACCAGAAAGATCAGTTTTATCGATCGCTTGGTTGAACTTAACAACTAGTTCTTTACCATTTACAGCAGTTGAACTAACAACAACTGGAGTCTTAACAACTTCAGCAGCACGCTTTAAGAAGATTGCAAGGTCTCCACGAGTGATGTTAAGAGCAGTTCCGAAAGTTGTTGGAGTTTTTCCAGTAGTGATTTCATACTCGAAAAGTCCATTGATATATGGTGCATAAGCTCCCATGTCAGTGAATGGAGCAGTTGCAGTTGAAGTTAGGTCATATGCTCTTGAAAGCATAATTGCCATTTCGCCGCGTGTTACGTATGCAGATGGCTCGTAAGAAGTTTCTGATTTACCAGAAACGATTCCTTTAGCTTTAAGAACAGATACAGATGCATCATAGCGAGTGCCTTTAGTGTCTGCGAAACCAGAAGCTGGTGCAGAAGCAGTGTCAAGCTTAAGAGCTTTTGCAAGCCAGATTGCAAGATCGCCACGCTTGATGTTTTCGTGAGTTCCGAAAGTTGTTGCTGTAGCACCTTGAGTGATGTTGTTCGCTACAAGGTAGTCTACTGCGTCTTTGTACTTTGGAGCAACATCCGTGAAATTAGATGCAGCGCCTGCAACTGGAGCGATTGCAGATGCAACTAGAGTTGCAGTAGCAGCAGTCGCCACAAATTTGCGGTAAGATTTTGGTTGGTATGCCATTTTGTGTTTCCTCCCTGTTTTGTAAATAAGGTTTTTTCATGGTGCCTCCGGATTGGTAAGATCCGGATTTAAAACGTGTTGTAATAGTTTTATAGTCTATTCCTTCGTCCTATTTACAAATCTGAGAAATCGTTTTCACTGTCTATGTATTACGGAAAATCTTAATTTCTCTGATTCTTAAAATTTGACAGAAGAAAATAGGGTTACTATACATGTACACTATTCTACCAAACTTGGTTGATATTTCAACCTTTTTTTACATTTTTCTACCTATAAAACATAAAATTGCTAAATAAATAGCTTTTTATTCCTGTCTTATGGGCTATTTACCAGCACAACACAAGATGATTATACTACTATTATTCTATTTTTGGAAGATTTACCATGGAAGAATATTGCGAAAATTACATAGTAATTATTTCCACTAACTAAGACGTAAGACACAGGGAATAAGTTTCAGGGTATTACCGAAAAATTATTTATGTATTTTTCGAGCTTTACGCAAGTAACTTTTAGCCCAAACAAAAAACATGCAGGGTTCCCTACATGTTTTTGGCCCACAAAGATATAACTATGAGTGAATCTTTGGGTGTATGCTAAATTTTTTTGTACGTTTCTTCTGTGCTTTTTGCCAGCTGGTCGATTGAGTAAAGCCTGGATGCTTTTTCGTACAGGTTATTTCCGAGTGATGGAAGGTTCCTTGTGGTGATTGCTTCTGTAATGGCTCCTGCCAGTGCTTCAGCATCCTTAATCGGTACTACCCAGCCAAGTGATGGTTCGGCAATCAAATCCTTCACTCCGCCGACATCTGTGGAAATCACCGGTGTATGCGCACGGGCCGCTTCAAGAATGACGAGCGGGAAGCTTTCACTATAGGAAGCAAGCAATTTTACATCTGAAAGGCACAGGTAGGAATGGACATCCTGCTGGAAGCCGAGGAAGCGGACGTTTTCTGTTAAGCCCTTGTCTCGGACTTCGCGTTCGAGGTCATCCCTTTCCGGACCGTCGCCAATCAGCAGAAGTTTTACGTTTTGTTTTGCTGCCAGAACTTTTTTCAGGGCTTCGAACACGACGGTGTGTCCTTTGATGGGGTGCAGCCTTGCGACCATGCAGATGACAAAATCATCTTCTTTTAGTTGAAGCTCTTCCCGTGACAGCTTGCATTCCAACTGTTCATCAAATGAAATGCCATTATAGACCGTGGTGATTTTTTCAGCCGGCAGCCCGAAGCCGACGAGCATTTGCTTGAAGCGTTCAGAAACGGCGAAAAAATGGTCGATCTTTTTAATGACAGTCATATTGATCGTCGTGAAAATTTTGCCCTTGATACCGCCCTTGATAAAATCCTGGGATGGATCGCTGTGAATCGTGCTTATCCACTTAAAAGGAGTTGTTTGTCGTACGAAATAGGTAAATAAATTGGCGCGCGGGCCATGTGTATGGACAATTGAAATCTGATTATCTTTGATAGTTTGTTTAATTTTGCTGATGACGGAAAAATCGTAGCGGGAGGACTGGCCGTACATGATAACCGGAATCCCCATTTGCCTTGCTTCTTCTGATAGCTTCCCTTCCTGGAAAACTCCGAGCAGGACTTCTGTTTCATTCAGGTTCTTCAATAAAGAAAGCAGGTGGTTTTTGGAACCACCTGTTTCTCCGCCGCTAATGAGATGAAGGACTTTCATTTTTTCCCCACCCTTTATAGTTAATGCCGTGCGTGATGGCTGCCAGCATCATAAAGAAATAAGTTGTGAATGTCTTGTCTTCCCAGATATTATAGAGAACGCCTACGACATAGACACCGATCAGGACAGCAAGCACGGCTGTTGCCAGGCTGGTGTCTTTTCGCTTTTTCCAGAGGAAGAAAAGCATGCCGAGAAGGAAGACGGCGAACAGGATGACACCTGCAGCTCCTGTCTGGGCGATGATCTGGATATATTGATTATCTGAGTAGATATTGTGTCCAATTCCGTACTCTTCGTAGATAGGCGAGCCGTTTCCTTTTGCCGCGGAGTCACCGAATGTGGCGAAACCCGTACCGATAGCTGGGTGATCTTTGAAGATTTCAAAGCCTTTATTGACGATGAAAAGACGTCCGGTTGTTTTACTTAGCTCAACTGTTGACATTTCAAAGGTTTCCTTCATGCGCCGTTCTTCATCGGAAGGATGGTCTTCTTCGGGTGGCTCATCCTGCGTTATGTTACGCTGAATATTTTCACCCACTCCAGCATTTTTAAAATAGTTCGTTGCTTGTGTCACAGGAATGTTGATTAATATAATCGACAGAACTGCGGCAACGAAAAGTTTGCCTGTGCGCTGCCAGTTTTTCGAAACAGCCAGGTATACTGCCAGGGCGATGACAAAGCCAATCCATGTTCCCCTTGAGTATGTAAGGGTAATGACACCAAACATAAGGATCATCCCGATATTGAGGATGAGTTTTGTTTTCCCCGCGACAAATTGCTTTAAATAAACCGTGAGCATGACCGCCAACGATAGATACACTGCCAGCACGTTAGGGTTATCAATCAATCCGTAGATGCGGACGCGGTTATTATAGGAAAGCGAACGGCCGACCCATTTTTCCGGCATTAGATAGGAACGGAGGGACATTTTTTCGACAAGTCCATGAAGACTGAGCACTATTGCCATAACAAATGTCGTCCAAAGGAATTTCAGGATGTCTTCCTTTGTGATATCAAGACGTTTTACAACGTAGTAAACAATGTAAGTAATAACGAATGCGCGAATCTGAAAAATGATGACTCCTGGTTCAACGCCTGTGATGAATGCTGAAATAGCGCCGACTGCTAGGAAGCCGAAGAAGGCCCATTCGAAGATCTGGAACTTGAACAGACTTTTGAAGTTGCCAGTGCGAATCGCTGTAAATGCCACATTTGCGAATGCGGCCAGGATGATGAGATCCCCGACTATTTTCAGTGAGGGGTTGATTTCTATTAAAAATGGTCTTGTCGGGAAATACAATAGCAGCATTAATAGTCCATTTTTAGGTGATACAAGTGCGTATAATGCTAAAACTGCTGCTGCCCCAAGGCCTGTAATCGTGCCGGGAAACAACAAAGCCACTACGAGAACCGGCAGGGCAATAAAGATGAACGGAAAATCTCTCCAGGTTAACGAGTTCATTCGAAAATTCCTTTCTCGTGCTTAATCGACATAGATGATAAAAGTGCAGGTTTTTGACGAAATTTGTCTGACTTTTTAAATTATAAACAGGTTTTGACCATGTTTAAAGTAGTTTTTACAATTTTGGGCAATTTAAAAGGCTTGAATAGTTAGTTCAAGCCTTATTTTGGTTCTAATATATCAATATTATTTAGCTCCAAGTAGTTTTACTAGGAAGCGCGGCAATGCCAGCTGGCGCTTGAATCGCTTTGGTTCTTTTAAAAGGCGGTACAGCCACTCAATTCCAAGCTTGCGGAAAAATAAAGGCGCACGCTGGACTTTTCCTGAAAAGACGTCAAAGCTTCCGCCGACTCCCTGGAATACTTTTACGTTCAGCTTGCCCATGTTCTCGCGGATCCACAGTTCCTGCTTTGGGCTGCCCATCGCGACGAACAGCAATTCAGCTTCTGAAGCGTTAATTTTATTGATAATCTTGTCATTATCTTTTTCATACCCATTTTCGTAGCCGGAAATCACCAGGGCCGGGTATTTTTCTTCAAGCTTTTGCTTCGCTGATGTGACGACTTCTTCTTTGGCGCCGTAAAGGAAGACCTTGTGGTTCTCCTCGGCAGCAAAGCGGATCAGCCTGTCCATCATATCGACACCAGTGACGCGGGAGGAAATTTTGCCGCCCTTCATTTTCGAGGCAAGCAAAATCCCTACTCCATCTGGAATCTGGTAGGTTGATGAGTTGATCAGCTGGCGAAGCTCTTCATTTTTTTCAGCGGCCATGACCTTTTCAGGGTTGACTGCGATAATCGTGGATTGCAGGCCTGCCTTCATTCGTTCACGCAGGTCTGCAATGATTTCTTCGTAATTATAAGGCGAAACATCGACGCCCAGGTAATTTTCTTTTTTCATGGCAAGTATCAAACCCTCTTAGAGCTGGATTGGTTTCAGTCCTGACAAATCACCGATTCTGTACAAAGTGACATAATCGTTATCAAGGTTCGTGCAGTTCTTTGTATCGAAAACGACTGGCGACTTCATTTTGGAAGCGACAAGTTTGCTATCCAGCGTTTTGAATTCATTGTGGTCAGCCAATACGACGGCAACATGGGCTTCATTCAACGCATCCTCTAATGAAAGAAGCGGGAATGATACCTGATCCTGCTGGACATGCGGGTCATGGGCCACGGTTTCGAAACGCGGGTTGCGGGCCAGCAATTGATAGATCTCGATTGCAGGGCTTTCACGAACGTCATCGATGTTTCCTTTATAGGTCAATCCCAGGACAGCGATCTTCGGCTTTTCGATCTGGACTGTCAATTCTTCGATTTTTTCAGCAACGAATTCAGGCATAGAATTGTTGATATCACGTGACAGCTTGATCAGCACAGATTCATTTCGTGCTTTTTCAACGATGAAGTATGGGTCAACTGCCAGGCAGTGTCCGCCTACTCCTGGTCCAGGCTGGTGGATATTAACGCGCGGATGCTTGTTGGCAAGCTCGATCACGTCGTGTGCATTGACACCTAATTTCGCACTGATTTTAGCGAGTTCATTGGCCAGGGCAATGTTGACATCACGGAATGTGTTTTCCATCAGTTTGGACATTTCCGCTGTGAGTGCCTCGGTTTCAATCACGTCACCCGTTACGATGGCGCGGTATACGTCTGCAGCCTTTTTAGCGGCTACAGGAGTCGTTCCGCCGACAATACGAGTGTTTTCAATCAATTCGATCAGGATGCGGCCTGGGAGCACGCGCTCAGGGCAGTGTGCAAGGAAAATGTCGTTTTGCACGTCATGACCTGCCTCTTGAAGGATTGGTGCGACGACATCATCCATCGTTCTTGGCGGGATCGTCGATTCGACAATGACCACATCGCCTTTTTTAACGAAAGGAACGATCGCCTTCGTTGCGCTGATGACGTAATCAACATTCGCAGTGTAATCGTGGTGGATTGGTGTTGGCACGGCGATGATGAATACATCTGCTTCCTCAGGTGTAAGGGAAGCGCGAAGCTTCCCTTTTTCGACCGCTTCTTTCACGAGCTCAGGAAGCCCGACTTCTTCAATTGTTACATTTCCATTATTTAAAGAGTTCACTACACGTTCGCTGACATCGACTCCGACAATATCATAGCCGGCTCTTGCAAAGATCGCAGCGGTTGGCAGTCCGATATAACCTAATCCAATGACACAAATCTTTTTCATTAAAAGGACCTCTCTTTTTAAGGCAGTTAATTATAGGTATTTATTGTGATTTTCTGATCAATCTAGCTTTAATTTCTAACATAGTATATCAAATCTTGTCAAACCATGCACCCTTGAACATTGAATGGTTTCGGTTATAATGTTAAAATATTGTTTAGCTTTTGGGTGCTTTCGATTTCGTTCGGCACCTTCTTTTTTTTACAGCTTATTACGCTTATGTTTTACCAACGCAATACTTTCTATATTAAGGAGGAGCAACTTCTTTGAAAATTGTCATCTCAGGATTTTATGGTCTCGGTAATACTGGTGACGAAGCCATACTTGAATCCATTGTCGATAACTTGCGAGAACATTTAGACCAGCCAGAAATTACCGTATTCTCTTTATCACCGGAACAGACCGCAAAGGAACATAATGTCAAAACCGTTTACCGCGGCTGGCGCCAGGATTTTAAAGCAAAGGTCAATGCTTTGAAGGAAGCTGACCTGCTGATCTCGGGCGGCGGCGGTTTGCTGCAGGATACATATCCTACCCGCTTTATTTTCGGTCCCCTTCCGTATTATCTGTTGATTGTCTTTTTGGCCAAGCTTGTCGGGACGAAGGTCATGTTCTTTTCCCAGGGGATTGGCCCGGTAAACTCAACCTGGGGCAAGATCCTGATGAAAGTGTTTGCCAATATGGCAGATTTCGTGACGGTCCGCGACCAGTTCTCGAAGGACCTGCTGCATAAGTTGGGTGTGAATCGCCCTGAGACTGTTGTGACTTCGGACATCGTGTTCGCTTTCCATCCGAAAAAGGACACGGCCGCGATGGACAGCCTGCAGCTTGAGCGCAAGGATAATCTTGTCGCCGTATCTGTCCGTCCATGGTTTGAAAAAGTAAAGCAGTTTGAGCAGATCGCTGAGATTCTCGATAACTGGATCGAAGCCCGCGATATCACGCCGGTGTTCGTGCCGATGGAAGGCCATCACGACGACACGGCCAGCAAAAATGTACTGAAGCATATGAAACATGCTGATAAATGCCATATCCTTGGAACGAATTTCACGCCAAATCAATATTTGAACTTCATCGGCGAATGCCAGATCACGATCGGCATGAGATTGCACGCATTGATTTTCTCGACACTGACAGGCGTGCCGCATATTGGGTTAAGCTATGATAAAAAGGTCGAAAGCCTGCTGAAGCGCAGCGGCATGTGGCAATTCTCCGCCGTGCTTGAAGAAATGAATGTCGAACAACTGACTACGAATGGTTTAGAGCTTTTGGACAACAGGGAAAAATACAGCAAGATCGTCCAAGGAAATGCTGCTGAAATGCGTGTTGAGGCTGTTCGGAATGTTGATTTGCTAAAGGAGAACTTTGGAAAGTAATCCAGAGACATAGGGACCGTTCTTTTGTCGCACCTTGTTAAGTTTTTACCATCGCGACTTAGAGGCGGTTCTTGTGTTGAACCCTGTTAAGCTTCTTAAACTGTACTTCGGCGGTTCATGTGCTGCCCTGGTTGGTAACATCAGTGTCGGTTCTGCTGATCCAATTTGCAAATTACATGATGTGAAAAATTCCTGGAAATACTGTGTATATTGACCTGTATATATAGTAGGGATTTTTTATAGATAGAAACTTCTAGAACTTTTTCATCGTCAAAATAACCCAGGAGGTGCAATTATGAAGATTCTTATTGCTACCGCTTATGACTACCCGCACGCTGGCGGGCTATCGACTCACGTTGCGACATTAAAGGCCGGACTCGAGGAGCGCGGACATGAAGTGGATGTCCTTTCGTTCACTGATGTGTCTCCTGTTGTCCGCAAAATGTACGCACAGGGTCCAAGCTTTGTGATCAATAAAGTAAAAAAGGGCCGCGGAATCCTTTGGAGCCACTATGCACGTAAGAATCTACTGAAGGCTCTTATTTTAAAAAACAAGAACAAGAATTATGACGTCATCAATGCCCAGGATCCTTTCACTACCCTGGCTGCGCTGGAGACAGGAATTCCTGTTGTTTCGACTGTCCATGGTTACATGGCTTTTGAGGCTGTCAGCAAAGGTTCGATTGACGAGGGCAGCCCGGAAGCGAACGAAATGCAGGAAATCGAGATCAAGGCATACCAAAACACCCGTAAGATTATTACGGTTGACCAGCGCCTGAAACAATATGTGAAGGACGTATCTGGTGTTGACGGGTTCGCGATCCGCAATTTTATTGATATCCATAGCTTCAAGCCTGATAAGGATAGAAAAAATGCGCTTCGTGATCAATACGGCGTCTCTCGGGATGAACATATATTGTTCGTGCCGCGCCGCCTGACGAAAAAGAATGGCGTCATCTATCCTGCGCTTGCGATGCCGGCCGTGCTGAAGGAATTTCCAAACACAAGGTTAATCTATGCAGGAAGCGGCGAGGCGTTGTCAGAAATCAAGAAAATTGTTGCTGAAAATGGACTGGAGGACAGGGTTGACCTGCTTGGTGCTGTTGCACACGACAAGGTTAAGGACTACTATGCGCTTGCCGATGTTGCGCTTGTGCCGAGTGTCCACTCTGCGGGTGTTGAGGAAGCGACTTCGATTTCCGCGCTTGAAGCGATGGGTTCGGGTTCACCGCTGGTTGCATGCGCAGTTGGCGGCTTGAAGGAAATCATCGTGGATAAAGAAGATGGCCTGCTTGTTGAGGAGAAGAACGTCCAGGAGCTTGCGGAAGCGATCATTTTCTTATTGAAGAATCCTGAAAAAGGTGAGGAATTCGCCGCGAAGGCTCGCCAGAAGATTGAAGAGGAATACTCTCATATTGCCGCGGCTGAGAAATATGAAGAAATCTATTTGAGCGCTTTAGGCCGTAAATAGTTTTTTGTGAGCATGATTACTGATATGATATAGTTTGAAACTAGTAAGGCGGCATTGTTTCGCCTTACTTTTATTTAGGCTGTTTTTTAAGTGATGTTAGAGCTTTGATGAAAATTCTTTTATAGAAAGTGACTGAAATGATATGGCAGGATTGAAAAAAACGGCCATTTGGATCACCCTCCTGGCTCTGGTTCTTAAGCTGTCAGGTTTTTTGCGGGAAAGTATCATTGCCAGAGAGTTCGGAGCAAGCGAATACACGGATGGCTATTTGCTGGCTTTTTCTTTCATTACGCTCGTAGTAGCGATGATTTCTGGCGGGTTCAACAATGTATTCCTTCCTATGTACGTGCAAAAACGGAAGGAAAGCCCGGAGGAAACGGATCGGAATGCAAATGGCATTTTGAATGGCACTTTTTTAGTATTCCTTGGTGTGACCCTCGCTGGTTATTTCCTCGTTCCTTATATTGTGCCGCTGATTTATGGCAACATGACGGAGACGACAGAAGAAGTAGCCGTTGAAATTACACAGTTCTTTTTCCTGTTCATGACTTTAATCGCGGTGAACGGTATTCTTGAATCTTATTTGCAGGGACGGCGGGTGTTTGTTCCTACGCAGGTTTCTAAATTGCTGGCAACCTTGATGGGTGCGGTTTTTGCGCTGCTGTTCTCCGATCAATGGGGAATTTACAGCTTGGCATACGGTTTTATTTTCGGAACCTTCCTCGGAATGGTCATCCAGTTCTTTTTCCTTTTTAAGAACGGGTATGAGTGGCAGCCGACTGTTAAGGTGGAAAAGGCTTTTGGCTCAGCTTTCCTAGTTCTGCTGGCACCGGCGCTGCTGAATTCGGTTGTCGGGCAGATCAATATGTTCGTGAATAAGTCATTTGCATCAGGTACCGAGAGCGGTGCTGTTACTTACTTAAACAACGCCTCCCTGCTGGTGAGCATTCCGCAGGCGATTTATGCGACGACCGTTGCAGCAATCATTTTTACATTATTATCTGAACAGGTGGACAACCACAAGAAGTTCCAGGGAACTGTGTTCATGGGCATGCAGATTACGCTTGTTACATTGCTGCCGATAGCGGTTGGCCTGCTCCTCGTTGGTAAGGAAGCGATTTCGTTTGTTTTCGAGCGTGGGCGCTTTACCGCAGAGGATACACAGAATACGTATATTGCACTTGTTTATTATATTCCTTTGATCGTCACTCAAGGGTTGCAATACATTGTTTCCAAATCGATGTACGCTCGCGGCAAGACAGCGATTGTGTTGAGGATCAGTATTACGACTATTGTATTGAACCTTATCTTCAACTGGATTCTCGTTGGACCGTTTGGATATCCGGGGCTCGCGCTGACGAGCTCACTCGTTTCTATATATTATTTGGGAGTTTCGACGTTTGTTGTTTATAAGGATTTTGAGCGGGCGGAGCGGTTAAGGCTGGCCAATCTGTTCGCGCGGGTCATCCTGCCGACTTTGATCATGGCGGTTCCCATTTATTTGATCAAACAGTTCACACCGATTTCCGAACTGTACTCGCTCATTCAGCTAGGCATTTTGGTGCCGCTTGGCGTAGTGCTATATGCAGCTGGAATTTACTTCTTCTACCGAGAAGGCTTCAGGCAGCTGCTTGGGATACTGCGGAAGAAGAAAGCAGCTTGATATTGAAATTTGTTTGTTTTAACACATTAAAGCGGTGGGGGTCTGACCCCCACCGCTTTAATGTGGTGATGTGTATTAGTTTCATCGAGGTGAACAATTAAGTTATGTCCGTACGAGGTCTATTCAGACCATTTTTTCTCCCAGGCCATAGAAGCTCGTCGTCTTACATATTCGTTTCCATCCAGTAAGAATTGGCTGGACAAGTTTTTGATTTCCTGACTCTTGGTGTTAATTTCACCAAGTCCAAACGCAATTTGCCATCTAGTATCCGGGTCTTCATAAGCGACCGCATGGCGAGCAATAGCTGTCAGCTGTGCTGGATATTGAATGAGGAGTTCTAAAATATTTTCACATTCATTATCACGGGCGAGGATATAGAGGAAGTTATCCAGTATGTCATGGTCCCAGTCACATACTGGAATACGAGCGACCAGTTCAGCAGCTGCCTGGTAAATGGGTTCCCAGTGGTGATACTCCGTCTCCCACTCACCAGCACCCGCCGTTCGTGTATGTTTGCTTGCCCAGCGCCTGAATTCATTTACCTGTTCCATGAATTCCTTTTCCATTGATCAAGCCTCCCATTGGTCCAGCTAGTTTAATCAACATGATTTTAACACAGTAAAGCGGTGGGGGTCAGACCCCCACCGCTTTACTGTGTTGAAGTTTATTTTACGATTGGCAGGTCTTTGATCAGGTCGGAACGGATATAGACTTCGTTCTGCGCTGCTGCGTCTGACATGATCTTGAGCCATTCGTAGTTGTCTGTGTGCTTGACGGATCCCAGGATTGCTACTGGTGATCCTGTGTTTTTATTTGCATATACTAATGCTGATTCTGTTCCAGGATTGATTCTGGCGTTTACTCCATCGACTGTTGTTTGGCCGATACGATATGCACTTGCGCCACGGTCTTTTTTCCCTAAGAACAGGTCGACTCTATGCATATGGCCGGCAATTTTTTGTCCCCAGAACGGGTCTGATGCGTATTTAACATTGAAGCCGCGTGCTTTATTCCCAGTTGAAGCTCCGTTAGCGTGAGCACCTGTAGGATTGATATAGTTCTTGTTCAAGTACCGGTCTGCTAATGCATCAATAGCTGCATTCGGTGTAGCAAATGTTTCTGCTGCATCGGTGTTGCTGTCATACGCCTTGATGCCAAACAGGTTGTTCCGTTCTAAGGCATATTTGCTCATGCCAAAGTCACTTTCATGCATGGCCATTCCAAGGATGAGAAGTGCGTTGATATTATGCTTCACTTCTGCTTCTTTCAGGTATGCTCCAAGCCCTTTGATTTTGCTCGCAGTTGTTGCATTCTTATATCTTGCGAAAGTTGTAGGATTCGATATGAATAGAGCCTCTTTTTCAGCAAGGACACTATCAATATACCTATTTAACTCTTCAGCAGTGTATACCGTTTCAGTACGGGCTGGCAAATAGTTAAAGTACTGGTAAGCAGTCCCCACTACGTTTCCAGTCGTATTCATGAACTGGCCGCCATCCCAGCTATAATAATTTTGGCCTTGAACCATGAAGCTAGGCGCAAATCCCATTGTATAAGAAGCATATGATTTTTTTACAGGGTCAAAGATCGAGTGGACCAACTCACCTTTAGAGTTAACAGAATAATAGTTTCTGCCTTCGATTAACTGCAAAGGCACCATCGAAACTTCTTCATGCTTGACGAATACTGTTTTGCCCGCAAGAATTACTTTTACATAATTCTCTGTAGCATCCACGTATTTCATTTCCTGCCCAGCTGGCAGGTACGTGAACGATGATGATAGATTTGAATCAGTGTATATATAGGTCAATGCTTTACCAAGAACAGGCTTTGACCAGACCAATCCAGCATTCATTTCTACTATCTGCTCATTAACGGTTACTACCTGGTTATTTGCAGTTGCTGCTGTTTTAGCTGCATCAAAGCTTGAATAAGTTTTAGAACTGTAAACTAGATCACCATTTGACTGGATGGTAGCCACTTTATAACCCGCTGCGCCATCCTCACCTGGTTCTTCAGGAATTTGTGCTTCTTCCATTTTATTTAACATGCGATAGATGAAAGCTGCTGCTTCCTGGCGAGTTGCGGTCTTTTTAGGCAAGAACCTGTATGTACCATCGCCATTTGAAAGACCCTTGATCAAACCATCCCTGGAGTTTTTTGCGACAGCCATTTTGAAATTGCTGTTGATTTCATTTGCATCGGAAAAATTGAGCACAGCGTCTTCACGCGAAATTTGCATATAGTTAAACGCACGGTCGATCATCGCCGCCGCCTGTTCTCTTGAAATCTGCTCATTTGGCCCGAAGGTTGTAGGTGTGTACCCCATGATAATACCCGCTGCTGTGGCACTATTAATGCCATGTGCTAGACCTGATGATAATGGGACATCAGAAAACACATGCGGACCTTCAGGTAATTTAAGTGCCCGTGAAATAAATGTCGCAAACTGTCCGCGGCTCACATTAAGATTCGGTTTATAGACACCTTCTCCATATCCATAGATCACTTTTTCAGCAATCATTGCACGCATCTCTGTCTCTAAGGCACTGCCTGTAATATCGTCCTGTGCATAAGCCTTTGGCTGCTGATACGACAATAAACTGCTCACTGTCAACCCGAAAGTCAAGGCGAGTATGCCAAATTTCTTCCTCATTCTTTTACCCCCAGATGTTTTTTGCCCTTTTTCTGACAATTTCCTCTCTCATTCTACCAATTTATTTACAATTATAATAGACTATTTTTGAATATTTAAGAAAATAGTCAAAAACTACTGTCTATTAAGTTTCTCCCGTTATATATCGGTAATATTGCTTATTTTTTTAGACAAAATATGATAGAAAAAGCTGGGAATAATCTTCCCAGCTTATCTTGCGTTGATAGAATTATAGATTGATGCGGCAAATGTCGCACGAGTTGCTTTTAGTGATGAGCCGTACGTGCTGCCGCTAAAGATTGTCGTTGTGTCGATTTTATGCATTGTCAAAATTGCATCATATGCCCAATAACCCGGTGCAACGTCTGAATACGGTGCGCTTGCTGCCTGTATGCCATGGTTGTTTAGCTTGAATGCTCTTTGAACGATTTTTGCCATTTCTGCTTTTGTCATATTGTTGTTCGGACGGAATGTTCCATCGGCAAACCCGTTAATGACTCCGGCTTCCTTGATTGCAGCGATATCAGCTGCAAATTGGTAGTTAGGCGATACATCCTTGAATCCGTCAAGGGATGCAGGCTTCAGTTTTAGTACACGATTGATGATTGCTGCAGCTTGTCCCCTTGTAACCGGCTGTTCCGGCTGGAAAGTCGTATTGTCAATGCCTTTAATGACGTTTTGATTGCTTAATGTACGTACAGCTTCATACGCTAGATGATCCTGCGGTACATCTTGATATTCCCCTGGCTGAAGGGTTGCATCTTCCAAAACTCTTTTTGCTCCATAGAATTTTGGTCCCCAGTATGTACTGTCTAGTGAGTCGATTTTTATTCCTTTGCTTGAAGTTGCACTCAGGAATTGATTGTCGCCTATGTATATACCGGAATGGGTAATTCCCGCTTTATTATATGTTTTTTCGAAAAATACTAGATCACCTGGTTGGAGGTCTGATTTGGAAACTGCTTTCCCAACATTGTATTGATCAGCAGAAATCCTTGGCATATCCACGCCGATTTGGTCGTAAACATATCCGATATATCCAGAGCAATCGAATCCGCTTGGCGTTGTTCCACCATAAAGATATGGAACCCCTATGTATTTGTGTGCGATTTCTACTACTTGTTCTTGTTGTGTTGCTGCCATGGCTGTTTGGAATGGGATCATCGATAGTATTAGCGCTGCCAAGATTAGCTTGGATATGAGCTTCTTCATCAGTACACCTCTGCCTCGTTGATTTTTTTGGAAAAAAATATCGTTTTTTGCCTCATTGAGGCTATTTTACCAGAATTCGAATGTTATAAATTTTACGATTATATTACAAATCTCGCAAAATCGGTTTACAGTTTTGTTGATTGGGTAAATATAGTTGGTTCTGATGTTATTATTGTATTTAATTATTCGAGAACTTCGAGATAGGGTGTGGATGTTATACGTGAATTACCATCTTTTACCCCTCGACAAAGTTCGACATTTTCTGCTATAACTTATATAAGTTAAGATTTTGGTTGGTAATCTATTTGAGGCTGCCAATCAGCCATTTGTTGACACCGATCTGGTAAATCGGTGTCTTTTTTTGTCGAAAACGATGTTTATCCCCTGGAAGCATAAACAAAGGCGCACATGACTGGTTTCATGTGCGCCTTTGTTTGTTGATTTCCGCTTTACCATATTAACGCGCCGGGGGTCAGACCCCCGGCGCGTTAATTCCTTGGTGCGTTAATGCTTTACTTCAGTGCTGGATTATTGGCTTTGGATAGGAAGACGGAATAGGTGGATCTTTGCATTTTTTCGTTTGGTTTGAAGGTTCCGTCTGTGTATCCTGTTGTGATTTTGGCTGCTGCCAGGTTGTAGATTTGCTGGTAGCCGGCCATTCCTGCCGGGACGTCGCTGAAGCTTCCGGTTTGTGCGTCTGGCAGTTTATATGCTTTTGACAGCATGATCGCCATTTCAGCACGTGTGACAAATTCATTCGGGCGGAAGGTTTTGTCTGCCCGGCCGCTGATGATGCCCTGTTCGTATGCTGATTGTATAAAACCGGATGCGAAGCTGCTGCTCGGTACATCAGAGAACCTGGTCGCCCTTTGTGTGCCATTCAATCCAAGCGCTCTGCCCACCATGGCAATTGCTTCTGCCCGGGTCACATTATTTGCAGGCTGCAGCTGGTTGAAGGCGTCCCCTTTTAGTATATTCACTGAATATAAGTACATCATGTTCCGGCTGTACCATACCGAATTATCAAGGTCGGGAATCACGGGACTGGAAAGCGATACAATGGTTTCATTTACTTTATCCTTAAGCATGCTTCCATTGAGCCAAGGATAGATCATGTACTTTATTGACCCGCTTTTTCCGTAATCCTCAAACGTAGCTGAAGTTGCTTTATTCGAGATTAACCTTCCATCTCGATAGACCGAATATGCTTGGTACTTCTCTAATACAGGCTGCATATTAAGCTTGAGGGAGCCCTTCCCTGCTGTGGTAAAAGTAATGGGTGCCTGAGACTGGTCTACAGGAACCTTGTCAGTCTGGATGAGCCCGAACCCATATAATCGGTCCCTTCCAGCCATGCCCAAATCCTTTGCATTTTTTTGCAGAAGAGAGCGAATTTGATCATTCGTATAGCCAGGAAATTTTTCTTTATAGAGCGCCGCCATGCCAGCAACGAATGGAGCTGCCATCGATGTTCCGCTCATGGAACCGTAACCTGATTTCACCAGACTCGTTGGGATGGTGGAGTATATCATCTCACCTGGAGCCGCAAGCTCGATTTCCTGTCCTGTTGCTGACGAAGACGATCTGCGATTATCTGACTTAGTTGACGCGACCGCGATAACGCTAGGGAATTTTGCAGGATATTCGACGTTTTCTTCACTTCCTGAAAAAGTCCCTTCATTCCCTGCCGCAGCGATGACCATGATACCATTTGCATTGGCCTTGTCCACCATTGCCTTAATTCCCATGTCAGGATACGGAGTTGTCAAACTCATATTGATAATATGAACACCTTTGCGAATGGCCCAATCGATGCCGGCCATAATTGTTGAGGTTGTTCCGTCACCATTGCCATCAAGTGCTTTTACTGCATAAATCTCCGCACCAGGAGCAACACCGACAATGCCGATATCATTATTTTTCGCAGCAATGATACCCGCTACATGTGTGCCATGTCCATTTTCATCAAGGAATGATTTACTGCATGCATTTACACTGATGGAGTCATCCAGAGTACAGACTCCCTCTTTAACGGTCAGATCGGGATGGCTGGAATCAACACCAGTATCAACAATGGCTACTTTTATCCCTGCTCCTGTTAAAGTAGCAGGCACTTTGGCAGGGATATTCATATTCGTGTGTGCCCAGGGAGTGATTTGCGCGCTTGCTTCGAACTTATGCTCTTTTTGGAAGCCGGTAATCACACCAAGAGATAGCAGCCCATCTAGCTTTGCTGGTTCCATCACTACTGTGGCAGCTTTTATCGAAGCATAGGACTGGACAATTTCCCCGCCATTTTCTTCAATCCCTTCAAGGGCCATTTCGTCCTTAAAAAACACTATGTAACGTTCCGGCTCTGCTAGCGGTTCAATAGTGGTAGCAAAAGATGGGACAGCCGCCGAGGTGAATAATACTAAAATCAATAGTGAAGCAATCCAGTTTTTCATGCCATTTCCTCGTTTCCTAAAAAGTCCCTTCTACTAGAAAAACGCCAGCTCCTTGTCCATGACAAGCGCTGGAGCTAGACACTAATCTAAGTATAAAAAGATTATACTAGAAAAGGAGCCTATTATAAGACTCCTTTCCTATTTTAATAGGTTCATATTATAAATCAATAAATAACTAATTCACATTATTATATAAATACGTTACGTTATAACCTTTTGCCTTGTAATAATCAAGAATACCGAGGTAAATGGCTTCGGCTGCTTCCTGGCGCCACCATGCTGATGCAAGCTTCTCGTTGTCTTTCTTATTATCAATGAATCCTAATTCCACTAGTACTGCAGGCATTGAATTTTCACGGAGAACATGATAATCTCCTTGATCGATTCCGCGGTCGTACAGCTTCCATGCTGCCAACAGGCGATTCTGGATTGCCGCCGCAAGTCTTTTGCTGTCGGACTGATACGGGTTCGTTGCTGATGTACCATAGTAATAAACCTCGGTACCGTTTGCAGATCCATTAAAGGCATTCGCATGAATGCTGATAAAAGTATCTCCGCCGACACTCTTCGCCAAGCTAACGCGCTGGGAAAGTGTTAAGTAAACATCTGTTTCCCGTGTTAACTTATATGAAAAAGGCGTTTTAGCTAGAAGAGCCTTTACTTTCAGCGCTGTATCAAGCACGACTGCTTTTTCCTGGATACCGTAACCTGACGCTCCAGGATCCTTACCACCATGACCTGGATCAATGATGATCATTTCTTCATTCAAAGGCGTTGAGGCAGGTAATGGCTTGTTCATGAAGGATGGGTATGTTCCAGTAAGATAAGCACCGTGCACAAGTCCTTCACCTTCAGCTGAACGGATGAAAACCCAATCTCCTACTCTGTAGGCTGCTTCTACCTTAGTCGCGATCGGCAGCTCCTGGACAATAGTGAAATTCGTCGATGGTCCGGTGCGGACATTCAGCGAATCAGCCTTGATTTGCAGATCTCCGCCAAATTCAACTGAAGCATTGATTCGATATTTATAATTGACCGCTCTCGCTAAAAAGACCGAGAAATCTGCTCTCTTGATTTTCAGGTCGTAACCAAAGTTACCTGGTGAAATCCCCTGGGCAATCCCTTTTACCATAAGTGCATTCGCCGCTGAAACCGTATCGGATCCCCCATAGCCAAACGCTCTGTTAATAAGGAGGGCCATTTCTCCACGCTTGACAGGTTGTTCAGGCCGGAAAGTTCCGTCCTGGTAGCCTGATATGATCCCTTTTTCGACTGATGACTGTATGTATCCTGAAGCAAAACTTCCGGAATCCACATCTTTGAACATCGTCGCTCTTTTCGTTCCGTTGAGGTTCAGCGCACGTCCAAGCATTGTAGCTGCTTCGGCTCGCGTTACCTCTTTATTAGGGTTAAAATAACCCCCTGTTCCATTGACTATATTTCCTCCGGCAAGGTAACTGATTTCAGGATAAGCTCGATGCGAACTATCTACATCCAAAAAAGCAACAGCCGCTTCAGAGCTATTCGCTGTAAATGGCAGGATCAACAAAGCTAGTAAAATACTTGTGACAAAACGCTTCATTCGTCTGCTCCTTTCGTCTTTTTTTTACATTTTAACACATGGAAAACGTGCCTGAATCATCCAATTTAGCTATAAAAAGGCGAAACATGTTACAAAAATTAGGAGAAAAAGAGTTAAATACTGATTTACCAACGTTTATAGGACCTAAAAATGGAATAAATTACATGTTTTATATTAGTTGAAATCGGGGAAATTAATATATTTGGATGTATTGGAAGAGCCTGGAGCTAAAAATAACAATATTTTCATGAAAAAACCCGCCTATTTAGCTATTAAAGCTCCTTGCCCGGTGGCTATTTTACTAGTGACAGGCACCTCCCAACAACTGGAAGTTACCTTCCGATAACTGGCAGGTGCCTGTCACCTTGTTTTTATTGATACGCCAAACTGCTGAGTAATTGGTAAGTCTGATAATAGGCTGGCTGGTTCCAATATTTGACCATTCGGTCTACCATTCCTACACCTTGATAGACGATCAGGCTTTGGCCTGGGAGTCCGTACCGGTGAGCCATTTCAATGTATTGTCTGAAGTTTTGCAGCCCGGCTTCCATTTGGTGTGGGCCGTATTGGTCGATTTCAAGATTGATCCCGCTTCCGTAGATTTGTGCCTGCAGGAAGGCTCTGTGAAGGCGCGCTTCCGTATCTGTGATTTTCAGCCTAAAAGCATTTGGCTGAAGGTATGCTCCATCAAAGCCGTAATTTTTCCAGTGCTCGTAGTTGGTTGATGTAGCATGTGGCGAGTAAATGAACGCTCTGTTACGTTCATGGATTTCATCTGCTATCCTTGTGATCATTTTCTCATCTTCACGGTGGCCCATCGTTTCACTTAACCAGTAATAGCCCTTGAAATTAAGGTTTTCGTAAGCTGCTACATCCCAGAGCATCTCTGTCTGGTCGATGTACCAGGAAACGATTTTCTCACGTTCCGACATGGTATTCGGGTGTTCATTCCCTTCCAAGTCGACGATGGATCCTCCCATTTTAGGGTAAGGAATGGCGATATAGACATTAACCGTTTTGCCAAGGCCTTTCGCTGCTTCGTTCAGGTTATTAAGTCCTCCTGCTTCGTCAAAAGTCTGACTGAGGTACCACCACCAATCAGAATAATTGGCGTTATTTTTAGCATGGGCCCCGAACTCACCTCCAGGATAGCTCCTCCCTAGAAAAATAAAGCTCTCGAATAAAGTGCCCCAGCTTCCGTTTGGAGTGATATATGGTCTGAAGAATTCTGGAGAGAACGTGATATTACGCTCTGCACCATTATAGATAAGCGCGCCGTTACGGATGCCCGTTTCGTTCAACGCTCCTGTTTGTTCAGAATAAGTGACCATTGAATTGCTCACTGGATGAACGGTCGCTTTCGGATAGGTCATAGCCAGGCTGATGGCTTCCTCCGAATCGCTTACTGTGTGCAGTGTGACCCCGTCCTGTTTAACACTGTACTCCAATGGCTTGCTGTAAATCCGCGCTAAGAATATTGAAAATTGAAGCCTGTTCACAGGCATATCCGGCCTGAATGTGCCATCGCTGTAGCCGGTCGTCACATCATTGGCAGCAATTGCATCTATGTAAGAATAGTATGGTGATGATTGAGGCGCATCAGTGAATGTCGATTGCCCTTTCCCTTCATATCCAAAACCGACAGCAAGTGCTCTGGCCATATCTTTTCTTGTTAAATTCTCATTCGGCATGAAATTACCGTTATTCAAAGTGAACATCCCTTTTTCGAGGCTGGCGAGAGCCTCTTGATATCCCCTTGTCGTAACGAACATATCCGCTGGCACTGTTGTTGTTTCCCCTTGTGCCGTCAGATTCATTGCCCGTCCCATCATGACGGCTGCGTCCAATCTGGTGATCGTCTCATTCGGTAAAAACTTTCCTGAAACCCCTCTGATTACTTCCTTTTCGGTAAGGAACTTGATTTCGTGATATGCCCAATGGCTTCTGGTCAAATCGGAGAATTTTGTTTCCGCGGCGGCTGCCTGTGTTGCAAACAAACTGCTGATGCCCATCAGAACGCCCATAAGTAATACTGCTAGTCTTTTCATAGTAGGTACCTTTCTTTTTCAAACTATTTTTATTGCATGATAATATTATTATCGACAGACACTGTAAAATTTTAACACAACCAGGGGTATTTATTAGTATAAGTTTCCATTTTTACAGACGAATAGACGGAGGAAAGGTTACCGTTTGAGATAAATGCTATTCAGGAATACTTTGGTGGCGGGATTGAAAGCAGTTAAGCGGAGACTCTGTCACGTGATAATGAGGACCAAAACGCAGAAAAGGCAGCCCGCGTTATGCGGACTGCCTAATTAGAAATATATATGGCAAGCTTCATGATTACACATGAAAGTTATGATATGTCGAGTCTTGTATCAGGTACGCACTGCAACTGTATATTCCTGCTCACGAATGTGCTTAGTTTTTGTAAGTGTCGATGATGTATTTCGCTTCCATCTTGCATGAGTAATCGAACTCTTTACCATGCTTCGCCTGGAGCTTTTCGATTTCTTCAATCTGTGCCGGAGTTGGCTCTTCATTAAAGACTTTTTCGATTGTTTCATTGATTTTAACAGCAAGTTCTTCGTGGAAAACCGGATCAGCTTTCATTTCCTCACTGAGCTGGCTGTACCATGATGAAGAATTGATGATATATTCTCGCCATTCCTTGATAAAATCATTAAGGTTATACTTATTTTCATCCCAGCCAATTCTGCCCATATATTGCTCAAATGACTTAGAAATAGACCTGGAAATGCTAATTTTTATACCTGGAGCAAGATCTTTTAACATCCTATTTAAGGAACCCCCTAAACAAATACTATACTGCACAAAAGTAACATAACTACAATATCATAACTTCATACATAAATACAAATCGACATCATTCAACAGTTTATGGGGGTCAGATTTCCAATACAGTAAAGCTTTAAAGCCCCGGGGGTCAGACCCCCGGGGCTTTAAAGTGATAAAGTGTGTTTACTCGTGTTCGGTTTATAATGAAAAAAGCAAATGGATATGCCCTTTATAGTGGCTTTCCATTTGCCTGGTTTATTTGACTACGGTATTTTTCAGATCGTTTTTGAGGTCTTCTACGATCTTGGCTACGGTGATCTCTTTTTCATTCATGCCTTTTTCATAAGCCCTCTTGATTATGTCAAAGAAAAGCTCCTGATTATATTCTGTCTGCTTCAATTGTTGTTCCAATGACAAGACCCTCCTGATTTCATTATGAATATCATATATAAAACTATTGAAATTGTAAATATAATTCCAGTTAATATATTTGTGAACAATTTTCTACTATTATAGTAGAAAATCTTTTCATACGTATTACAGCCAGTTAACAATTAAGCACTGCAAAAATTACCCTCTTGCTTTAAAGTATGATTTCCTTATTAAAAGGCCACTAAATTAGGCCTGTCCACCTTCATTTCGCTAACTAGGTATGTTTGTTCCTTCCTTTTACCTCTTAAGTTGCTTATGTAAACATGTTGATTCTCTTCACTAGAGAAACCCATCCCTTTAACGCATTAACCCGCCGGGGGTCTGACCCCCGGCGGGTTAATGCGTTATCGGATTGCTGCTTTTTGGTGTTAATACAAAAACAACATGAGTACGGTTGTCAATGCCCCAACCCAGATGGCAAGCAGGAAGCAGTAGCCCATGATGTGACGGATATGAAGTCCTACGACACTTAGAATTGGCAGTGCCCAGAATGGCTGGATTAAGTTGGTCCATGCGTCTCCCCATCCAACTGCCATCGCAATTGTCGCTGGATCCACGCCTAATGCCATACCTGCCGGAACTTGTAGCGGGCCTTGAAGTGCCCATTGCCCGCCGCCTGAAGGAGCCAGGATATTAACTAAACCTGCTGCCCAATAGGTGAAGATATCAAAGGTTTCTTTAGAGGCAATTGAAGCCATCCCATCAATGATCGCTTGGCCAAGACCGGAACTGCCAAGTACTGCAATGATCCCGGCATAAAACGGAAATTGCAAAATAATTGGAGAGGTGGAACCTGCTGCCTCTTTAAAAGCCTCGCCGAACTGTCCCAGTGACCTATGGAAGAATAAGCCTAATGATAAAAACATGATATTAATAATATTCAAATCCAAGTCACGGCCATTTATGAATTCCGTGACCACATAAAAGAGACCAATTAGTCCTATGAGTATTCCTAAAACAGGGGTTTTTTCTAATTTTAGTGCAGGTGTATTTTCCTCATATTCCCCTGTCACTTTCTTCTTCGCAGGAACTTCCTTTGCAATATAAGGTTTTATATTTGTTTTTGGAGCCATTAGACATATGATGACAGGCATCGTGACGAACAAGGCGAGAAAGATAATGATGGTAGAAAGGCTGAAAATTGTTTCTGAAGTTGGAATGACCCCCATTACATCTGCCAGAAAATGATCCGGGGTAGCGACCGTCAAACCAATTGAACTTGATAGTCCTGCAGTGTACAAGACTGTAGGTGAATATGCAGCAGCAACCAACAGTGGGAAGTGAGCCTGTTGGTTTCGTTTTCCCACCTCTCTTACAAATATCGCTCCCACGACCACTGCCAGTCCCCAGTTGATATAGTACGAACAAGCTGAAATCGCAAATGTGAATACATATGCTTTATTCGGGGTGCTGGCAAAGGAGGCAAGATGTTCAAGCCCTTTTTTCACAAAAGGAACTGATGCCAATACCATACCCGTCAACAAAAGAAGCACCATTTGCATGGTAAATGCTAGATACACCCAGAAACCATCACCGAATGACTTGATTAGATCAACTGGTTCTGTTGGGTTGGTAAAAAAGCCGATGACAAAAACGAATAATGTAAGAAGGACTGCAATGACAAACGCATCTGGCAAATACCGCTGGACTCCCCTGGACAGACGATCTGCAACCGAAGATAACATCCCATCAATCACTCCTTTCTTTTTAATAAAGTATATTGTTGATTAGGCAAAAGATGTCCAAGTGAATAAGTAATTTCGCTTTAACGCATTAACCCGCCGGGGGTCAGACCCCCGGCGGGTTAATGCGTTAGTGTTTTAAAACTCGTTTGGCGCCTACATATTTTGTTTTCCAGTATTTTGAGTCCATGGATTGGATGGAGACTCCTTTTGATACGGTTACAGCAATGAATTTGCCTTTTTCAAGGTAGATTCCTGCGAAGGAAACTCCTTTTCCGTTTGTATTGAAGAAGACCAGATCGCCTTCCTTCAGTTCATTTTTGCTTACGGCCTTGCCAGTTTTGTATTGCGCGAGTGCCGTTCGAGGTAATTTAATGTCTGCGGCTGAGTGGTCAAAAATATATTGAGTGAAGCCTGACGCATCGAATCCTTTTTTAGGTTCTGTACCGCCCCATTTATATTTTACCCCATGGTAGCGCTTCGCTACCTCTGTGACCTCCTGTCCCCACGAAACGCTTGCACTTGCTTTTTGCCCCACAGACCCTAAAAAAGCCAAAGAAGCAATTGCAAAAATGACTAACCCAATAAAAAATCTTTTTGTTACTGCACCCATCTTTTCATTCCCCCGATTACTGTATGTTTTGGTTTACACACAGTTAGTCGAAGGATTTTTCACTTTCGTTTCAATGATTCTTGCGACAATAAAATCAACTTGTTTTTACAAAATCAGCCTTTTATTCACTCGTTAACCCTAGTTCATGTAGCCATTTCACCCAATTGGCTGCTCAATTCGACAAACTTCTATTCTACTTAATTGCCACCTTGGAAATATGTAGGAATTTGTTTTGTTTATTTTTTTGAAAAAGGCGGTATAAGAGGAATACAAAAACGAAATCCCAAAAAAATACATTATAAAAGGAGTGTTTTACATGAAGGTTAAAGCAGGAAGCTGGAGTATGTTAAGTCAGGAACAGAAGCTAATATTATTAGAGGAGATCAGCAAGAAGGGACGAAAGTGGAAAGACAATGAGTAATAATTATCGATTTAAACAGGTGCCTGACTCAACAACTAGCAGCTTCTCTGAAATGGAAGTCAGGCACTGATATTTTTGTTAATCAAATTCTGCTTCATTACAGGATACACTTTCACTTTGACCCAGAGCACAAACAGAACAAATGGGATGTTAAAAGCAGGCCCACTAACAGGACCGGTCCATAAAATACTGCATCGATGACAATGACCAAGGTGTACAGAAGGGGAATTAGATAGAATGGGATAAATAATATATTCATGTAGACGAGAGACATATAAGTTGCTCTAGCGCGATTTGTATCCGCATCTTTAGCAAGCCCCCAGCACCCCCTGATCTCCTCCAAAGTCCGTTTAACCACCTCAAAGAAAATCCTCAATACATTCACCCCTCATAAAACATTCGAATTTGAAATCCACGGTTAGGTAAATATCTCATATAGAACGCTTTAACACACTAAAGCAGCGGGGGTCTGACCCCCACTGCTTTAGTGTGTTGAAGTTCTCTTTTTATCTTTTGAAGAAGCCTACCATGATGGACTTGAATATTTCTTTACCGGGCTCTTTACTGAGTGTTTTTTTGTTGAGGATGTCTGGTTTTAGTTTGCTGAAGAATGGGTCGCCTGCTTTTTGGATTGCTTCTGGATTCTTGACGACGAGTTCTCCTGGTTTGGCGCCTTTTTTCACTTCGACTTTGCCGTCAAGCGTCAATCCTTTTGTGATCTTCCTCTTTTCTACTTTGCCAAGCTCGTTTAGAACATACACGTAGCTGGCTTTCTTTGTCTTTTTTACTGATTCTTCAGGAACAGTTGCTGCGTTCACGACCTGGTCGGTAACGACGGCAACCTCGACATGCGTCCCTTTTATGAGGTCCGTCTGTTCATCGGTCAGCTCGACTTCGTACGGGAAGCGGCTTTCTGTTTTTACCGATGGATCCTGCTCAGGATAGCTGGCGATGCTTGTCAAGGTTCCCTTTACAGTCCCCTTGACCAGGTCCGACTTTACGAAAACCTCCATCCCCTCCTGGACTTCCTTCAGATCTTTTTCGGTAAAAGCTCCCTCAACTTTGGGGCTGTCTGAAATAATGGTCACAATAGGATTATTCAAATCATAATTAATCTTCTTCACAGTCCCGGCCACTTCGCTGTTAATGCCGAGCTGGTCGCCACTGTCTTGTGAGTTCAATGTATTGTCATATGCATCGATTTCAGCTTGGATCCTCGTTTTCTCACTCTTCTTATCGTAGATTTCTTTTTCAATAGAAACGTTCATAAGTTCGCTGGAAGACCCACCTGAATCAGATGTCCCATCACCTGTCACAGGAATGCTGTTATCTGTTGCTGATTCAGATACGGATAACAAATACTCCAGCTGTTGGATTTGATCATCGATTAAAGCTGCTTCCCTTACAAGCTGCCGCTTCTCCATTTCCAGCTTGTCCCGCTCTGCTTCATTGCTGTCACCAGCATATTCATACAAAGGACTGCCGACGTCAACCGGGTCGCCCTCTTTTACCAGGAAGTTCTTAAAGCCGCCTGGGGTGTCATTATAATAGACATGATGTTCCTCGACAGGTGTAACGACTCCCTCCGCCTGCAAGGTTTTTGTTAAGCTCTCTTTTCCGGTCGCTGTCCACTTGTTTATATAAGAAGAGCGCACCGCTTTGCTGTCGTCTTTCAACGCCAGGTACAGATTTCCCGAAATAAACAGAACGCCTGCCGACATTAAGATCAGTGATTTCTTTTTCATCAGTGCACCCCCTTATAGAATTTTTTCGAATTGAATGAACGAAAACAGCGCCGAGAACAGCCAGAATATCAGATTGATTCCAATTACCAGCAACAGGACAATCCCCGGACGTTTCCCGGTAAGCATTTTGATGTACTTGTATTCTATAAAAATAACCCAAATTTTGAATAGTGTAATAGCTGCCAGAAAATAGATGATGAAGTCATTATTCGTTATGTATTGTGCAATCACGCCCAATGAAAACGGTGAGGACGTTTTAATCAGCCCAAGCCCCGTTGCGAGCGGGATGTTGATCACTTTTTCCAAAAGAAGAACAGGCATAACGTAAAGCTGGACAGTCACAAACTTTTTCAGCTCAATATCTGAAAAAGTCCAGAAAAACAATGCCGGTATGAAAATCATCGCAACACCGTAAAACAGGCCCCAAATCAACTGCCCGATCATGAACAGCAGTTTTTGAAGTTCATATTTTTCCCTTGAAACGGCAGTCAGATTTTTCGACAGATATTCAGAACCGATGCCAAAATAAGCACTAATGCCAAAAATCAGTCCGCTGAGCAGGACCAGCATTGCTGTATTCTTCCAAACTCCAGGTACATATTCTGAATCTCGTAATTTATATGTATATAAATCAGGATAAAAAAGGCCGCGAAGCACATGTATTCGGTTCATCTAATGTCCCCCAGATTTTACTTGTATAGTTCATTTTATATGAAATATACCAAAAACCAAAATGAAAACCGCCGTTTTTTTGAAGAATTACTAAAAATTTGTCAAAACAGGACGATGATTTATACTCTATTCAACAATATCGAGAGTAATCCCTGCATTTTTTAAATTGTATATCCCCCTCCTCTAACCACCTTTTTTTGGGTATAATAAAAGAATATGTTTTTTTTGATTGCTGTTTTCGGAAAGATTGCTGTTAAAATCCTAAAGCCGATTTTAACGTGATAAAAGCCATTTTGTATGTCGGTACTAAGGTTGCAAGCTCTTTTCTCATAATAAGCATTAATTTTTGGAAGAAACTTAAGTAATTCATTCCTATTTTGTAGTCAATAGCAACAAAGTTTGAGAAAAGAGCCTTTTTGATTGAATTTAGAGATGCTGCATGAACGGAGGAATCGCTGTGGCTGTCATACCTGATCACCAGGCACCGATTTTTAAAGAAGCTGCCGCAAAACTGAATACGATGCTGAAATCCGAGGTCGAGGAGGATGCGCGCCTTGTGCAGAAAGGGCTGATGCTCTATCGCCAGGGGACGGTGCACCATCTGAAGTATATGGTGAAGTCGATCTGGGCGACGGTCCAGGACGTGACCCCGGTTCGTGTGTACATAAATGTTTCAGATCCTGAAGAGAGCAGCTGCACCTGCCCTGCTAATTCCTTCTGCCGCCATCGTCTGGCTGCGTTTTTTCAGGCGTACGGTGATGTCGCGAGTGTTTCGGACTGGGTCGAAGCCTGGCGAAAGCCTGCAAAGGAGCAGCTGAACGCAGAAAAATGGGGACTGCAGCGGGCGAAGGATCTGGTAAAAAAGGACACCCGGGCTGGACATGATTACGACAGCTGGGCCGCTTCCTTTCGGGAGAGCTTCGAGGAGATTGTCAAGGGCCAGGGCGAACCGAAAGCCTATGTTGTGCCCGGATTGTTCCGTTCCTATATTCGCCGCGTTGAGGTATCCGCTCCGCTTGAGGCCGTTTGGAAAAACCTTTATATGATCGCAGCGTCGGTTCATTCCTTTAATTTGCTCACAGAACTGGCAGGCGAACTCGGACACGATGAAGAGTCGGCAATGGACCGCTATTACCGGCCGCTGTTCGAGGATCTGTTCAATGATGCTGAAGAATACGTCGAGCGCCTTGCTTATGGGACGATGCCGTTTTCGTTTGATTCGTTTTTGGAAAAACTGAAGGAAGAAACAATTGGATTGACGGTGCCCGATGCTGCTGTTGGCTATGACCGAATTGATTTATACCGTTTGTTATGGGAGAAACTTTTTAAAAATGGGAGCTGGCGTGATGCCGAGCGGGCGCGTCTTGAAAACTTTGGCGATGACAAGCGGGACCTGATCGAGGAAATCGCCTTGATCCATCAGCTTGTTTTAGCGAAGCAGGACGGTGAGGCTTTGAAGCGATTCACTGCTCTCCCTGTCGGTTCGCTTCCATATATGTTTTATTGGCTCGACGGTTTCCGTGTCCAGCGCGAATGGAACAGGATGGGTCCTTTCATCGAATACCTCGTCCAGCAGCTGCGGAATTACCTTAAGCTCCTGGGTGATTATTATGCTTGTAAAAAATTCACTCGTTATGCGCTGAAGCTCGTTGGCACGTATACGCGTGAAATTGGCCGCGGCGAACTGTACGACCGGGCGCTGGCACAGGCGATGCCATACAGTTTTTACGAATATGAAGATTCCTTATTTGAAAAAGAACAATACGAACAGTGGGGCGAATTGCAGTCTTACTTCGGCTTTGAATATAATTCGATTTCAAGCGAGCGGATTAAAGTTTTACAAAAAGAAGCTCCTGAGGTATTGATTCCGCTGTATCACCAGATGATCGGCGATTTAATCGAGATGAAAAACCGCAGCAGCTACAAGCAGGCCGCACGCCTGCTGAAAAAGCTCCGTACGGTCTATAAAAAATTGAAGCGCGTGCCCGAATGGGAAGAGTTTTTCGGCAAGCTGCTCGTGAGGACGAAACGGCTGCGCGCATTCCATGAAGAATGTACGAGAAGCAAGCTGATTGAGGTGGAGGAAGCATAGGGCGCATCCCACTGCTCCTAGCGAAACGAAGGAAGTGCAGGGTGCTTCCCCCTGCTCAAGTTGGCGTGACGGAAACAGACGATACCTAGTTTAATGTGAGAAAGAGACAGGAGAACCGTCCCCATGTCTCGCCAAGGAGGTGCTTTTGATGCTTGAGATTAAGCAGATTCATATAGATGTGATGCCGGTTGCGGGCGGGCGGTATTTTTTGAGTGCTGAGGATTTTGATGGTTTTGACCTAAAGATCTCTGAATGGAAGAAGCTGCTCTTTTTCCGTCATAAGGAGAGTTACTTCGGGACGATGCTGGATTCGGAAAAATGGGGTCCTGCCGAGGGAGTGACTTTGAGTGCCTGGCAGCTGGTGACGCTGTTTGGCGAGGAGAGCTTCAACAGGCTTGTCGAGTGGGAATGGGATGACCTGGGCGATATCTGCCTGTCGACGGCCCATGCGATTTATGATGCGATCCTCGCGAAGGAATGGCATCCTGATTTTACCCAGCTTGATGGCGAGGATTTCCGCTGGAAACTTCCGGTGAGTGTGCTCGATGAATTCCATGAGCCATTCTGGGAGGAAACGTTGAAAATCAGTGACGGAGAGCTTCTCGTGCGCGATTTTGTGGCGGACCTGTTCCATCATGCGCTCGAGTCTTACTTCCATGAAAATGAGACGATGAAGTATCTGCTTGGTGACAAGCTTGATGTGCTGCGGAAAAAGCAGCTATCGGCTTCGCAGCTGGCTGCCTACTTTGATGAGGACCGATGGCTTGAATGGATTGGCCTGAAGGAAAATCCGGCGCCGTTTTCGATTGGAATGCGTCTTGAAGAGCCAATCGATGACCTGGGAGATTGGAAGCTAGGGTTATTTTTGCGCGGAAAAGAAGAGCATATGCTGATTGAAGCCCGCGACTATGAAAGCTATCCTGCTGGCTGGGACTTTTTCAGCGAAAGAATTGAGGATGAAGAAAAGCGGCTTGCATCGATTTTTCCGTGGATTGAGGAAGACGGCCGCCTGAAGTCCACTCTCTCCGAGGATGAAGCTTGGATGTTTTTAACCGAAGCGAGCGAGACGCTGATTGCGCTCGGCATCGAGATCCTCCTCCCTTCCTGGTGGGAAGCGATCAAGAATGCGAACCTGAAGGTGAAGGCGCGTCTAAAGGGACAGACTGGCTACCGCCGCTCATTCGTCGGCTTGAATGCGATGCTCGATTATGACTGGCGTTTTTCGATGAACGGTGTGGATTTGAGTGAGGATGATTTCCAGCGCCTGGTGAATGAAAAGCGCCGGCTTGTCTATCTGAAGGGCCGCTGGATCAAGCTGGACCATGGCTTCATCCGCCAGATCCAGGAAATGATGAAAAAGGCCGATAAGGAAGGCCTCCACATCCGCGACCTGCTGCAGCAGGAGCTGTCTGATGAGGAAGAAGGCGCTGAAGGACTCGAGGATCCAAGGGCGTTCGCAAAAATCCAGATCGAGCTGAACCGCCACTGGAAGCAGATGATGAAGCAGCTGTCGGAGACAAAGGAAATTCCGGATATGCCGGTGCCTGCCGGCTTGCATGGTGAACTGCGCCCGTATCAGAAGCTCGGCATGAACTGGCTGCTGTTCCTGCGGAAGTATGGATTTGGCGCCTTGCTTGCCGATGACATGGGCCTCGGGAAAACGATTCAGCTGATCTCTTATATCCTGTCGGTAAAAGAGCAGGAAAACGACGATCACTCTGCATTGATCATCTGCCCGACATCCGTTCTCGGAAACTGGCAGAAAGAGATTGAGCGCTTCGCTCCGGACTTGCGCGTCCATCTTCATTACGGGCCAAACCGCCTGAAGGGCAGCGCTTTTACCGAAGAAGCCACAGGCTCGGATATTGTTCTGACATCCTATGGACTGACGCACCTCGATTTCGATGAGCTTGAAAGCATTGAATGGAGCAGCATTGCGATTGACGAGGCGCAGAATATAAAGAACGCCGATACGAAGCAGTCGCGAGCGGTGAGGAAGCTGAAGGGCAAGCACCATATCGCCTTGACCGGTACGCCGATGGAGAACCGCCTGTCTGAGCTGTGGTCGATTTTCGATTTCACGAATCGCGGCTATCTTGGCAGCGCCGGCCAGTTCCAGAAGCAGTTCATTCTGCCGATTGAAAAAGAAGACAAAAAGGAAAAAATCAGCCAGCTTCAGTCGCTGATCAAGCCTTTCCTGCTGAGGCGGACGAAGAAGGATGAAGAAGTTGCGCTGAACCTGCCTGACAAGGTCGAGCAGAAGGAATACTGCCCGCTGTCTGCCGAGCAGGCTTCGTTATACGAGCAGCTCGTGAAGGACACCTTTGCGCAGATCGAAACATTATCGAGTTTCGAGCGCAAGGGCTTAATTTTACAGATGCTGAGCAGGCTGAAGCAGCTGTGCAACCACCCTGCTTTGTATTTGAAAGAGGAAAATCCGAAGCATTTGGTGGATCGTTCTGCGAAGATGGAGAAGATGATCGAGCTGGTGAGCGCTGTCCTCGAACAGGAAGAAAGCTGCATCATTTTTACCCAGTACATTGGAATGGGCGAGATGATCCAGGCCGCGCTGAAAAAGAAATTCGGCATTGATGTTCCGTTCCTGAACGGCAGCCTGCCGAAGACGAAGCGCGATGATTTGATCACGAAATTCCAGAACCGTGAATTCCCTGTGTTCCTGCTGTCACTGAAGGCCGGCGGAACCGGTCTGAACCTGACGGCGGCAAACCACGTTGTCCACTACGACCGCTGGTGGAATCCAGCCGTTGAAAACCAGGCGACGGACCGCGCCTACCGCATCGGGCAAAGCCGCTTCGTGCACGTGCACAAGCTGATCAGCACAGGAACGCTCGAGGAAAAAATCGACGCCATGCTTGAGAAGAAACAGTCGCTGAACGACCAGATCATCCAGAGCGACAGCTGGATCACTGAGCTATCGACCGATGAATTGCATGAGCTGGTGTTTTTGTCATAGTAGCATCACCAGGCCACGAAGCTTTCGCTTTGTGGCTTTTTTTACCTAAAAGGCAAACTAAAAATATACCCGATATAGAAAAATAACTCCCGCATGAAAAACGGAACTTTACTCTCCAATGTCTTATATACGGAAGTTTGCGTCGGCGATGAATAAGCTTCCATTCCAGTGTTTTTGGCCATTAACATGGCTCTTTTCATATGTAAAGGGTCGCTGACAATCGTAAATGTCCTGATGTTTTGCTGTTTTGCAATTTCATAAGCGTAGGTTAAGTTCTCTTCTGTAATTCTTGATTTCGTTTCTATCAGGATATTCTCCGGGTTAACATTGTTTTTAACAGCATACTGCCTGGCAATCTCGGACTCTGCGTACAAAGCGCCTTCACCCTTGCCGCCGGTAAAAATAATCTTATCCACGTACCCATTCTCATAAAGCCAGATCGAATGATTGATCCGCTCGCGTAAAACTGGAGATGGCTCATCACCCCAGGCAGCTGCACCAAGTACCACAGCCGCATCCGTTTTCACATGTTGAACCTTATTACTGAAAGACCAAATGCTAAAAGCCGAATAGCTGATGAAAATAAATAGGACCAGTATTATGGCAAGCATTAATCTGATCCCGAATTTTTTGGTCAATTGAAATCAATCCTTTGACAGGGTGTTTTATCTTCATTTTAGAAGGATGATCCAATTTATTCAAATAAGTTGATAGGCTTTTTTATTATAGAATGTTGATATTCGTTCCAGGCGCTGCGCCTTCCACTTCAATCAACGGGACAATAATATGCTTTAACAGAACCAAAATAATAAAAAAACCGGCTGTAAGAGCCGGAAGCAAATGTTGAGGGTATATTGGAGATCGGGTTATTGAATTTCTCTCTTAAAGATCCTTTTTGAGGCTATTATGAGGAAAATTCACAAGTGATGTTAAAGATAAGCACTTCATTATTTTCTTGCGTATTCTTTTCTGCTGGTATTGGGTCGCGGCGGTTCGGCAATGAAGGAGTAGACACGATTGATCTGAATCTCTTTAGAGGCAGTTTCGAGCTGGCAGACACGCTTGGTGAGTTCGTCGATCTTCTCATTGTTTTTGCCAACCATTTTAATCAGGCTTACTAGCAGCTTTTCGATTGAGTCGGTTTCATTATGCAAATGGAAGCTCCTCTCTTTGCGGTGCTGCTGGTACGGTCTGCGGCTGTTGAGGTGGATGTGAAGCTTGCGGCGCTTCCCTCGTACTGGCCGGTTTTGTGCTTAAAAACCTTACTCCCTCAGCAACGACTTCAGTCACGTAGACACGTTTGCCTTCCTGGTTATCATAGTTCCGCGTCTGGATGCGGCCGGTGACTCCAAGAACGGAGCCCTTTTTACAATAATTCGATGTGTTCTCTGCTGTTTTCCCCCAGAGGATGCAGTGGACAAAATCTGCCTCAATTTCGCCGCTGGCATTTTTGTAATGACGGTTCACCGCAAGCGTTATATTCGATACCGCCTTGCCATCAGGTGTGTACCTGAGGTCCGGATCCCTGGTCAGCCTGCCGACTAGCGTTACTTGATTGATCACTTTTTCATCTCCTTTCTCCTTGATACCCCGATGATATTCCTTTTCAGGCCGGCGGTAAAATGGCGAAAATCGTTCTTTTACCTGTAAAAACTGCTTCAAACCACCATGGGATCTCTGGATAATTGAATTTTCCACCCACCTCATACAGCCAAAAATGATTTTTATCAATTCTGAAATTTTTCTTTCGACAAAATGGCTTATTTTCGTTTTCGATTGATACTGTGTTATAATTTGGACAAGAATTTCGGGAGGTGGTCGACATGAAGACGTTTAAGTTGATTTCAATGCAGCTTGCTGATGATGATGCTTTAGTGGATATCGAAATGGAAGACGGCCTGATTATCAATAAAGAGGATGAAAAAGGCACCTGGCTCGTCGAGGTTTTTGCTGACCATAAATACATTCCTTATTTCCAGGATGCATGCGACAATGACAAAGAAATCATCGTCCAAGTCGTTATCACCAAACGGGAGAACGACCCGGCAGCCTTTTTGACCAAAGTTTGTTGCGTGAAGAAGCTGAAGACCCATGCCAGCATCCTCTTAACAGGAAAGCTCACCAAGCCGAAGAGCGATTATCCTGAAAAACTGCTGGAGTATCTACTTGATAAAGGGTACAAAGGCGATGCTCTGCTTACAGAATTCAAAGAAAAAATCATCACAAGGCCGCAGATTTTGCAGCCGAAAAAAGTGTTATAAAACTCCCGCTTGCAGGCTGGAGTTTTTTTCATACATAAAAATAATCTAAGTACTAGCCGAAGATTGGGCGAGGCTGACAGAGGTTACCAAGCGCAAAATAAATGGGCAGGATTTCACACCTGCCCTTTTTTCATTATTGATCGTTATTGTTCTCGTCGTTCATATCAAGTTGATCTTCAACAGCATCTTCGCCAGGCTCGTTGTTGTCTTCCATCATGTCGCCATCGTTGTCAGTGTTGACGTCGTTGTTGTTGCCGTTGTTCCCGTTGTTGCCATTCATCATGTCATTTCCGTTCTCGCCATTGTTATCTGCAGGGTTCTCAACATCCACGTCATCATTCGGAGGAGGATCCTGATCATTCGCGCAGCCAGCAAGGAACATAGCGGATAGCAATGAACCGCCGATTAGCATTAATAGCTTTTTCTTCATGAGTAAAAGCCCCTTTCATTAATAAGTATTTTTGAGACCTGTTGCACGGGTCTGCTGTTATATTGCCCATCAATGAAAAAAACTTGCATGGTTTTTTGTAAAAATTACCCGTTTTTTGCTGCAAAAAATTTTTTCCATAAAAATATTCTAAATGGCCAAATTATTAGCCATCGTTATACGAAATAACTTCCTTTATTTGAGGATCCAGTTTCTTTTTTCATGAAAATCAGACCTCCTAACCGAACTGGAAAGATTATTCTCTTAATAAAAGGGGTTAATTGCCCATTAATGAATAACATTCTCCCAAAACTCATCGTTAATCTCCGACTCAACCTCCTTAATCTCCCGAAAACAGCTAGGAATCACGCCGTCTTCCTAATTATGTAAAAAAAAAGGACCCAACTCAAAATTGGGTTCCCTCCATAATTTACTTTATCGCAAATGTAATTTCCGCTTCACAAGCCAGCTCGCCATCAACTGTAGCTACGGCTTTTCCTTTTCCAATTGGCCCGCGCAGCTTGATCATTTCCACTTCCAGCCTGAGCTGGTCTCCTGGTTTAACCTGCCTTTTAAACCGGCAGTTGTCGATGCCGGCGAAGAAGCCAATTTTGCCGCGGTTTTCTTCTAGCTTCAAAACAGCAACTGCTCCAACCTGCGCCAATGCTTCGACGATTAGCACACCGGGCATGACAGGGTAATCAGGGAAATGGCCGTTGAAGAATTCTTCGTTTGCCGTTACATTCTTAATGCCGACTGCCCTTTTCCCTTCTTCGATTTCGACAATTTTATCAACAAGTAAAAATGGATAGCGGTGCGGGATGATTTCTTTGATTTGAGTAATGTCCAACATTTTTAGTACCTCCTACTAATACTTACTAACCATTGTACTAAATAAACCAAATAAAAAGGAAGGGAAATCTCCCTTCCTTCCGAAAATTATTCTCTATTAACCAAATCAATAATATGACTCCAAGTTGACTTTTCAAAAACATCCTTCGCTTCGCCGCCGCCCATCACGGCATAACCGAACATGGCGCCCAGCACGACACTTGCGGCTAACAGAAGGACCACAATCATAATCCGAAGCCAGATCGGAATAAGGCGAACCCGGATTCTTTTCTTTTTTTCGCGTGTCTTCTTGTTCTTTTTCACTTCTTCACGCGTTATTGCTTCTTGATTATTCTCGTTCAAAGCCATTTTGATTGTTCTTCCCCTCTTAACGGATTCCATTCACTAGTCCGAGCATTTGATCGGCCAGTGTTATCGATTTTGAGTGGAACTGATAGCTCCGCTGTACATTGATTAAATCCGTCATTTCTTTACTCACATCTACATTCGATTGCTCGAGGACACCTTGCTGGATGGCGATTTGATTCCTCAGAGGGCCTGTCAGGTTCGTCATGACCTCTTCCTCCGTTACGCCAAGCTCAGCCAGATTGTCTGGCAACCCAAGCAGATTCGCCCCTTTTTGCTCTAAAAATTGAGGCTTATTAATCAATACTACACCAAGATTCACTTCTTGGCTTGTCCCATTGTACATTTCGGCTGTTAAAAGGCCTGATTTATTTATAGTGAAGTTTTTGACATTCCCTGTAATGGTGATTGGCTGGTTGTTCTCGTCAAGGAGCGCGTGCCCGTCGCTATTGACAAGCATTGACTCATTATCAGAAAGTGGCGACAGGTAAAGTGAACCATTTCGTGTCAATCGCATCGCTGAGCTGCCGTCTTCATTCTGGACCATCGCCCGGTAAAATTGGCCTTCTGCCGTAAAAGCAGTATCCAATGGCCTATCCGTCGTTTTGATATTGCCTTGCGACAGATTCATCTGTATCTGGCCTAATCTTGCCCCATTCCCCTGGCGAATATTAAATGGTGTCATCCGATTCTGCGGCTCAAGCGCATTATTAGGCTGGTTCCTGTATTCCTGTACAAGCAGGTCGGTAAAGGAAGCTTCCCGGCGTTTGTACCCGGCAGTATCGATATTTGCCAGGTTGTTGCTGATCATGTCCATCTGCTTTTGCAGCTGGGATAAAGTATTGGTTGCGGTAAACATTGTTCTGTTCATATTTTATACCTCAATGCGCTTCCAGTGTAGGAGAGCGATTCCTTTTAAAATTTGATCCAGAATTCTATAGCCTTCCGATTTCGTTCGCAGCTTTTTCCATGCTTTTATCATAAGCCTGGAGAATCTTTTGGTTCGCTTCGAAAGCTCGATAGGCTGACATCATGTCGGTCATCGTCCTGCTGATATCAACGTTGGACTGCTCAAGGAAACCCTGCTGTGTCCTGAACTGGACGCCAGCGTTGCCATTAGCAAACGGCAATTCGCCGCCATCTTCTGTGCGGAACAGCCCGTCGCCTTCTTTTACCATCCGCAGCGGATTGTTCGAATAGGCAACACCAAGAGCTGCACTCTCACCATTTTCACCTGTCAGGATCCCGCCTTCAGAGACGGTAAAACGGTCGCTCGAGAGCTGGATTTGCTGGCCAGCAGAATCGAGCACATAGTGGCCGCTGCCAGTCGTCAAATACCCCTGTGCATCAATCGTGAAATTCCCATTCCTTGTATAACGAACTGTGCCGTCCGCGTTGCTTACTGTAAAAAACACTGAGCCATTTTCAGGCATATTTATATCGAGCAATGCTACATCTGTCTTCCGGCCCGTTTCGCGCAAATCACCCTGGATGAATTTCGGGACCGCTTCCTGCATGTATACACCTGTATTGATTGTGCCAATCTCCCTGTTGAACGGCAAATTCAGCCCATTCTCTGTAGGGATTTGCTGCTTGTCAAAGCGCTGAAGCAGCATTTCCGGGAACGCCCGCATTCCCGCCTGATCAGCTTTATACCCCGGCGTATTGGCATTTGACATATTATTCGTCAGCATTTCCGTCCTGCGCTGCTGCGCCAGCATCCCGGAAGCTACTGTATAAAAACCTCTGAACATAGTTTCACACCCTTTTTGGAAAAACACCTGATTGAACAGGTAATTTTTTCACTACTCTCTATTATAAGAAATATATCGGCAAGAAACATTAAAAATTTGCAGGAAAATGTAGGATTTTGGGTTTTATTCCAGAAAAAATGGGTAAAACCGAATTGCGCAAGCGCCTTGGTCTGTCCCGACAAGCGCTGCCCGCCTTAAAGCGCCACGTCCTGTGGCTGGCGGGTCTAGCACATCCTGTTCCTCGGAGGGCCTGACAGTGAAGTCGTTCTTTGACTTCATTGGCAGGACCGAACTCGAAAAGTATAGCCGACTGCTTAGAAACGCAGAAACTGGAGACTCCGACAAAGAAGCGCTTTTTGCTTCTGCCGGCGGAGTTGAAGTTTCGGAGTTTCTAGGAGGCGACACTAGACAATTCGAAAAGAGGAGGCGACTGCCCAACTCCGACAAGCGCTGGAGGGCCTGACAGTGAAGTCGTTCTTTGACTTCATTGGCAGGAACGAAGCGTCTCGAGGGGCAAGGCGCTGGAGCTGGACAATTCTCAAAGTAAATTTAGTACATTCTAATTTCAACCAAAAAAATCTGGAATCCTTCAGTAATTTTACCGAAGCAATTCCAGATTTTATTTTAGACGATTCTGCGGCGACCTGCGATCCGGTCGATGTTATCAAGCATGATGCCTGTGCCGATAGCGACACAATCCATCGGGTTATCCGCAATCAATACCGGCACCTTCAGCTCTTCCTGCATCAGCTGGTCGATGCCATGAAGCAAGGCTCCGCCGCCCGTCAGAATGACGCCTCGGTCAATGATGTCAGCGGACAATTCAGGCGGAGTTTTTTCCAGTACCGTTTTCGCTGCCTGAACGATCACTGCAACAGATTCCCTTAATGCCTTTTCGATCTCTTCAGAACGAACTGTAATCGTGCGCGGAAGTCCGGACACCATATCACGGCCGCGGATTTCCATTTCCTCACTGCGGCTGCCCGGGAAGACTGTCCCGATTTGGATTTTAATATTTTCAGCTGTTCTCTCACCGATCAACAGCTTATATTCACGTTTAATGTAGCTTAAAATTTCAGCGTCGAATTTGTCACCGGCCATTTTAATCGATTGCGATGTAACGATGTCCCCCATTGACAGGACAGCTACATCCGTCGTGCCGCCGCCGATATCCACAACCATGTTCCCGCTAGGCTGGAAGATGTCCATGCCAGCGCCGATTGCCGCAACCTTTGGCTCTTCTTCAAGGTAAACCTTCTTGCCGCCGCTTTTTTCAGCTGCTTCCTTGATCGCTTTCTGCTCCACGCTCGTAATGTTCGTCGGACAGCAAATCAGGATTCGCGGCTTGGAAAGGAAGCCTTTTACGTTCAATTTATTGATAAAATGTTTAAGCATAGACTCCGTTACATCGAAGTCCGCGATAACCCCATCCTTCAACGGGCGAATCGCTACGATATTGCCGGGTGTACGCCCAACCATTTTGCGCGCCTCTTCCCCAACAGCCAAAACCTTGTTCGTGTTCTTATCAATCGCCACAACAGACGGTTCATTCAAGACAATTCCTCGACCTTTAACATGGATCAACACATTAGCTGTACCAAGGTCAATCCCGATATCCCTTGCAAACATTTTGCTTTTTCCTCCTTGACAAATGGCTGGCTGCGGCTGATTAAGCCTCGTGATCTCAGCTGACGAAAAGCCTCATCTATGTAAAAATAGATCGCGATGTCCGAGATTACACAGACGCTGCCGCAATCTGCGAACCATATTCTACCCTAATTGTTTATTTTATCACAACAATAGTAAATAAGTAACTTCCAGCTGAAAAATTTGAAACATTTTGTTTAAATTTGTCACAATTAAAAGGCTGAGTATTTCAGAAGCACTTGTTCAGCCGATAAAGAGGGCTTGTCCGCTTTTTTCCATAATGAAAAGGCGGCAGCCTCCGCTATGTATAAAAGCAGAATCATACACGCCTTTTGTGGCGATGCCCGGCTTTTCTGGATCTAAGCTGGGCATTTTTCATTTTTATGTCGGCAATGTTCACACAGCTGAATTACGTTCCCTCCAATCTGTTAGTTTCAATCTTTTTTCACTTAACCGGCTCTTCTTCCCTTTCCTCTTTGCGATACTTCATTTTCGTGGCTTCGCCGCCTCTCAAATGACGGATTGATTTATGATAATCGAGAATCTCTTTTACTTCATTGGCAAGGTCAGGGTTGATCTCAGGCAATCTTTCTGTCAGGTCTTTATGGACTGTACTTTTGGATACGCCAAACTCCTTCGCTATGACGCGAACTGTTTTTCTCGTCTCCACGATATACTTTCCAATCTTGATTGTTCTCTCTTTGATGTAATCGTGCACACCACTCGCCCTCCCTAAATTGGATGTGAGAAGTGTGAAATGAGACTCGCTTTTATCGGCTAATATTGCATTCCGCAAAAATTCCGCTGCGGCAGAAGGTTGGTCCTTCTGGATATTACTAAGATTAATCATGTCCCCGGCTGAATCCTCATATTGTTCAAACGATTCCTCACCTCAAACACTCTCTTTGTCAGGTTTGTAACATTTTATTAGCTTGGTTGAGGATATATGCACGAAAAAAGCAATAGGGACAAGGTATTGTGAAGTTTTTTGAAAAATTCAACTATTTTTAGCAGAAAAACTTTCCTGTTTACCCATTATTATGTACAAAAAAACCTGTTCCTTCCCGAATTTCTGTTGAGGAGTTATTTTTTTATTGGGGGAGAAGAGACTTGATTACCTACAGACAGACTAGAAAACAGAGAATCAGAGAGCAAAAACGCAAAGTGACCTTGAAACGGAACAGAAAGCTGATCGGTGCAGCTGTAGCCGGTTCGGTGGCAGCGGGATTGCTGCTTGGTTTCGGCCAAAAGAAGACAGATGCAATCGGATCTTTTTATACCGTCAAAAAAGGCGATACACTATACAGCCTGGCTAAGGAATTCGATACATCGGTTGAGATGCTTCAGGAAGTGAACTCACTATCATCAGATTTCATTAGAGCCGGGCAGCAGCTGGAGGTACCTCTCGAGGCTGAAGCGGGTGTTTATATTGTGAAAAAAGGAGATACATTGTTCTCCCTGTCAAAAAAATACGGGGTAACCGTGAAGGATTTAAAAAGTGAAAATAAATTAGCCAGTGACTCTATTTATGTTGGACAAGCCCTTATAGTACCGACTCATGGTTTCGAAACGGCTGAGGGGATTTACGTCGTCAATCCCGGGGATACACTGTTCAACATTTCCCAGCGATTCGGTGTAAGTTTGAAAGAATTAAAGCAGGCTAACAGGCTGAAGGAAGACATGGTGCTGATCGGCCAGCAGCTGGTCATTCCCGGTGAAATACAATTCATGAAAGCAACCGTTACCGGGGCAGCCGATAATTTCACCGTTGAGTTTGAGACGGACGGGGAAGCAGTTCCGTTGAAGGTTTCCTATAAGACAGCACGGAAGTATGAGGAGCTGGCAGGACAGCGTGTCCTCGCTTCTTATAAAAATGGTGCGTTGATTGATATGCAATTAAACTGAAATGGTTAGTAAAAAATGCTTGGAGTATAGAGAACTCTAAGCATTTTTTTGCGCTTCAAAAAGGGCATTCAGCCATTATTCGTCCATATAATTATTTAAGAATAGATAAATAGTGTAGTATACAAATGTAAAAAAAGTTACTAGATACAAGTTAGACAAATTCAATTCACCATAGACAAAATATGCAGAACCCATCCAGCCCACTATTCCACTTAGAATCATAAAAGAAATATGCTTAAGATAATCGAACATTTTACCAGCTGCAGGAACAGGATTTATTACTAGTGAATATATAACTCCCCCAATGAAAATTACAGGAATAACAAAGAATACGATCGATATCAAACCCGTTAGTATCGTGGAGAAAACTACCTTTTTAAGCCTATTTCCTATCATATTTCATCTTGCCTCCATGCTAATTTTACGTATCCTAATTTAATTAATAGCGGCTAGTATCCCTCAAAGACCCCTGCACTGACTATATCTATTTTAGTATATTGATCTTACCAAATCGAACATTAGAGTCATGCAGCTCTCCATTAATGTCCCAGTTCAGGAATTTCAACCATAGAAAAGAGCAGTTACGTCAATGAACTGCCCTGTAGTATTTTATATATTTATCCAAACAAAGAGGGTGGTTGCTGCTACCTATCATAACTGCATCGAACACATATCGCTAACCGATATACCTTGTTTCTATCCAAACTGCATCGCGCCGTATCGCTGACCGATATGCCTAGTTCCCACTAAAACTGTATCGACCGCATCTGGCTTTCGGTAGCCTTAATCAGCTCTCCCCAGGTGGTATGTCCCCGGTCTTTGAACTGCTGCAGCAATTCGGTAAACAGGTAGGCTGTGGTCAATGCATCGCCAACCGCGCTATGGCGGTCATAAATACGTGTGCCAAATGCCATCGCATATCGCTCCAGGTCACGCATATCGTAGGACGGGGCTATGAAGCCGATCAGATCGAGCGTATCGATGGTGAACAGCTTTTTCAGTGCCAGCTTTTCGCGTTTCAGTTCGCTCTTCAGCACGAGGTGATCGAAGCCGACATAGTGCCCGACAAGGCATACTGCCTCGTGTGACCCAACGTAGTCAAAAAACTCATGTATCGCCTCTAAAGCCACCGGTGCACCGGCAACTTTTTCATTCGTTATCGAAGTAAAATCGATTATTTCCCGAGAAATTTGTCGCTCCGGGTTCACATATGTCTGAAACCGGTCATTTTCCATCACCTTCATCCCGCTTACCGGAACGGCTCCAATTTCAATCAGCCGGTCTGTGCTCGCCACCTGGAACCCTGTCGTCTCTGTGTCGAAAACAATAAATGTCAGATCATCGATTCTAGTCGATAAAGGGATTTTTTCGTACGTAAGCGGGCAGGAAATATTCTTTCGTTGAAAAAACATGCGAGCCTCCTCTCAAAGTACCTGTCTCCACCCAGATTCTCTGGATCTCTTTCTAGTGATCTGTGCGGTGCTTGTCTCCACCCAGATTCCTCCTGATCTTTCTAGTGGTTGGTGCAGTGCTTGACACTACCCGGATTTTGCTGAATTTCCTGGTGCCACTCAACTCCAACTCTTGTATTCCCGGAACACATCATACCGAGAATCTAGCAAAAACCATTCCCTGAAGTTCGCGGAGTGTTCGCAGGCTCAGGATGAGTTCATCTTTTTGTCTCGTAGACATGGTGGTGAATGACAGGGTGGAGCTTCCGCCTTTATTTCCCCATCTTTGCCTGATATAAAGGTCCAGCACATGGTTGAAGGCTTCTTTTAAATCTTCCGCGAACCCTTCGGTAAAAATCCCTTTCTCTTTTAAACTAGCGATTTTCTCCAGTGGTGTTCCCGGGATTCCTCCGTAATAGAGCGATAGGATTTGCAGGCTGTGATGGAAGGGAAACAAGATTTCTTTTTTCATATCGATGCTTTTCCGGCCGAGCTTGAACAGTGCACGGATTGGTTCGTCCAGCGTCGGGATTTCCTGCTCCTTTTCGACCTGGACCATCCGGTAGAGGAAGATTTTCGAACGGTCGAGCAGTTCGGCAATCTTTCCTTCGAACTCCTCGCCTAACACTTCACTTCCTGCTACGAAACGATAGGAAAAGAAGTTATGCGCCAGGAGCAGGTTTTCATTTGTCGACTGTAGCATCCACTTCCTGACGCGATCCTGCCACTGAAGCACTGTCCCCCTCCACTGCTCCTCACTCGACATCATCAAGCCCTTGCAGCGCGCGTAGCCGGCAGCCTCCAGCCTTGCAGTGATCTCTGCACCCAGTTTTTCAAAATAGCCATGTTCACCACTTTCTCCATACACAAGGAAATGATCCTGGTCCGTCAGCATGAATTGTTCCCCGCGGCCGGCAGATCCCATTAAATAAAATGCAAATGGAGCAGGTGGCTCAAGCCCTTTCGTGCGGAGTGCCGCAAGAGAAAGCTCGACAGCTCTGCCGATCAATCGGTCGTATAGCTTTGTGATGATATCCAGCAATGCCATAGCCGGAACACGGTCTCGCAGCAGCGTTTCGGTCATTTCATAGATTGCTGCCTTTACCTCTGGCAAATTTATTTCATCAGCCTCGTCAATCTTCTTTATCGTCCTCATAACACTGTCATTCTTTTTCCGGAGCAAATCGGTCAGTGTTACTACCCCGGAAATTGCCCCATCATCAACGACGGGCAGATGCTTGATTCCATTCAGTAAAATTTTAGATAAGGCATCATAATAGTAATCGAACCTGGAAATCGTCACGGGATTTTCGGTCATCGCCAGCCTGGATGGACTGTCAAATGGGATGCCCTTTGAAACCACACGGCCTACGATATCCCGTTCCGTTATGATTCCTTTCAGCTCACCATCCTCGACCACCAGTACAGAACTGGTTTTACTTCCAGCCATTCTTCGCGCTGCTTCCTGAATGCTCGTGTCAGGAGTAACGGACGCGATTTTATCACTCATAAGATCCTGAACCCTTGCTAAAATCGTTTCACCCTCGCCGATACCCCTGGCCATTTTGACCTGCTCTGCAAGGGACCCGTACACATCCCTCAGCCTGATCGAGACCTGGGCCAGCAGATAATCATGGACTTCCTGATCATCCCATCTCTTTGCCAGTACGGAAAAAGGGATTAGCAATGCCTGTACTTCGTCTGCAGCCCTTACCTCTACATTGGCCTGTGTTTTATCGGCACTCGTCAACCCAAGGAACTCTGCCAGACTCGAAAACCCTACAATTTCGCCTTTCCGGATGACTTCAAGAACTTCCTCCTGTCCGGCAGCATTCTTCACGAACACCTCGGCATTTCCCTGTAAAATCAACAAAAGCCCCAGACGAGTTGTGTCCGCCTTGAGCATCATTTCGCTCTTTCCATAGGTAAATGATATACATCCCTCGACAAGGGAAAGGGCCGTGCGTTCATCCACCCCCTGGAACAGGGGATGGAACTGCACAGCCTTCCAAATTTGCTTATACTGACTTTGTTGCATCGTCATTCATCCAAACTTCGCCGTTCTTATAGGTCATCTGTTCAGGATAGCGAAGGTCGAGTACTTCCTCCTGAATTTTTTGCGAAGGTGCCGGTGTCGCAAGCGATACAATGACGTTCGCAAGGATTGCAGCTGTAGCGCCGAATACGCCGGCACCTGTGTCAATAATGCCAAGGATCGTGAAGCCGCCATACTTTGCCGCGAAAATGTAGCTCAATGTCACAGCAAGACCGACGAGCATACCTGCAATAACACCCTGGGAATTTGAACGCTTCCACCATACACCAAGGATCAGCGCCGGGAAGAACGTTCCGCTGGCAAGCGCGAAGGCCCAGGCAACGATTTGAGTGATCGCTCCAGGAGGGTTAAGGGCGATCAGGCCTGCAAACAATGTAGCAACAACAATCGAAATACGCGCCACATTCAGGCGAGTTTTTTCCGTAGCGTTTGGCTTCATGACACGGTAGTATATATCGTGCGCAAAAGCCGAAGAAATCGCGATCATCAATCCGCCGGCTGTTGAAAGAGCCGCGGCCATAGCGCCTGCCGCTACAAGGCCGATGACGAATACGCCAAGGTTGGCGATTTCCGGTGTCGCCATAACGACGATATCATTGGAGATGATCAACTCGCTCCACTGAAGGACACCGTCGCCATTTCCATCGGCAACTTGTAGCTTGCCTGTATCGACCCATGTTTTCGTCCAGGCAGGAAGCTCACTGATTTTGCTGCCGGCAACCTTTGTCATCAGGATGAAGCGTGAGAACGCCGCATAAGCAGGTGCTGACAGGTAAAGCAAACCGATGAACAGAAGTGCCCAGGCTCCTGACCAGCGTGCCGCCTTCATCGTTGATACAGTATAGAAACGGACGATGACGTGCGGAAGTCCCGCAGTACCGGCCATCAATGTAAACATAAGAGCAAGGAACTGCCATTTCGTGCCGTTCGTGAATGGCGCGAAGTATTCAGAAATACCAAGCTCACGATCAAGCTCTCCCATTTTTCCGACCAGTTCACCATAGGAAAGCCATGGAAGTGCGCTGCTCGTCACCTGGAGAGACATGAAAATGACCGGAATCAAATAGGCAATGATCAAAATGATATATTGCGCAACCTGGGTCCACGTAATCCCCTTCATACCGCCGAAAGCAGCATAAGTAGCGATCAGGACCACACCGATCATCGTGCCGAGCTTCGCGTCGATTTCAAACAGTCGCCCGATTACCACACCGGAACCGGAAAGCTGCCCGATCGAGTAAGTGAAGCTGATGATGATCGTGGAAATGGCCGCGATGACGCGTGCCGTGTGGCTGTTGTATCGGTCACCGATAAATTCTGGAACCGTGTAGCGCCCGTACTTCCTGAGCTGTGGCGCAAGCAGGAAGGTCAACAGCAAATATCCGCCCGTCCAGCCCATGATATACGCAAGGCCGTCATAGCCGAGCAGCATGATTGTACCGGCCATCCCGATGAAGGAAGCAGCACTCATCCAGTCAGCGCCGATCGCCATCCCGTTAAAAATTGGCGGAACGCCGCGGCTGGCAACGTAGAAGTCAGAAGTCTGCTTAGCTGTATTGTAAACCGCAATCCCGATATACAAACCAAATGTAGCTAAAATAATAGATAATGAGACCAAGAATTGTGTATCCAAAGTTCTCCCCCTTATTCAAACGCTCTTTTTTCTTTCTCCGTGGTTTAGTGATCCAGGCTCTTTCCTTCGCTCAGCTTGACGTTCTTTTCTTCATCGATTCCATACTTCTTGTCGATGCCATCGCTAAGCTTGGCGTTGACAAACAGCAGGATAATGAACGTGACCACTGCCCCCTGCGCTCCCATGAAATAGTGGAACGGGAAGCCGCCGATTGAAATCTCGCTCAGTGGTTCGGCAATCATGACCGCGCCAAACGAAACGAGGAACCAGACGATGAAATAGATGATCATGTTACGGTTTTTTTCACGGAAATACGCGTCAGCAACTGACTTATCAATTTTCTTCACATTTACACCCCTTTGGTTTTGCTAATCCCCTTTGTAAAATCCTTCATGAATGACAGACACAGCCTTACATTGAAAGCCTTTTTCACTCCTTTGTTTTTATAAATTTTAATTATATGAACCCTGCGCCAGGCAAAGTTAATACCTATTTTTGGATGAACATTGAATGGAGTCTGGATGGATTAACTTAAGCTGAAGATGAATTTCACTGTTTCAAAAAATGGAGCCGGAACCATGATGATCTGGATGAGGAAGTAGAGAAATATGCTCAGGAACGGGAGTGCCAGGTAAATTAACTTGTTTTTTCTTAAACCCATGAACAGGCTTATGCCGGTAATCACCAGCAGGCCGATTAAAATGATCACGTTGATTCCTCCTGCGTAAAAATTATTTTGCATATATTATGAATAATTATTTATTTAACTAAATCTTTAGAAAATTTAATTTAATTATCCATATAATGTCCAGGCAGGTCAATACGTTATTTTTAAAAAATGTAATCGCTTTCTATGTCGATACTTTTCATACCGTGGGAAATTCGTTAGTAACAGTAAGGGTTTGACGTGATAAGAGGCGAAGGAGTTTGTCGAAAAAAATTTTTTTTAGCTTGTTTCCATAGAATTGCTCTGTTTGTAATGATTTTACAGAATAGTAAAAGGAACACTCGCCTTTGAGTGTTCCTTCATTAGAATATAACTTACCAGCAGGCAATGGCACCGTCGGTCCGCATTTCGGTTCCGCCGGTCAGGACACCGGTTTCCGGATTACGGACGATGACCTGGCCGCGGCCAAAGCCTCCGCCATCAAATGCTACCTTCATCTGATGCCCGCGCGCTGCGAGCTCCTTGACGATATGATTCGGGAAGGTGTGCTCGACTTCGATTTGCTTGCCGCTGATCCACTGCCAGCGCGGTGCATCCAGCGCTGCCTGTGGATTCAAGCCAAAGTCAATCATATTCATCGCCACCTGGACATGCCCCTGTGGCTGCATATAGCCGCCCATCACGCCGAATGGACCGACTGCCTGACCATCCTTTGTGATGAAGCCGGGAATGATCGTGTGGTATGTCTTTTTGCCCGGAGCCAGCGCATTCGCATGATCTGGATCAAGCGAGAAGTCATGACCGCGGTTTTGCAGTCCGATGCCTGTTCCCGGCACAACAACTCCTGAACCGAAGCCCATGTAGTTACTCTGGATGAACGAAACCATATTGCCTTCCCCATCCGCAGTCGATAGATACACCGTTCCGCCTTTAGGGAGCTGGCCAGGTTCAGGCATTCTCGCTTCATCAGAGATTTTCGCGCGAGCGTCCTCACCATACTGCTCTGACAGAAGGTCGGCTACCTTCGCCTGCATCGTCTTAGGGTCGGTCACATATTCCTTGCCATCCGTGAACGCCTGCTTCATCGCTTCCAGCTGAAGATGGACTCCCTGGACGTCATCACGATGGGTAAACTCATACCCTTTTAAAATATTCAATGCCATCAAGGCAACGATTCCCTGTCCGTTCGGCGGGATTTCCCAAACCTCGTGCCCGCGATAGGACACAGAAATCGGCTCCACCCATTCCGGATGGTAGTTTTCAAGGTCGGATTTACTCAGGAAGGCTCCTGCTTTTTCAGAAGCTTCTGCGATTCTATCAGCCAGCGCGCCCCTGTAAAAGCTTTCCCCATTTGTTTCGGCGATTTCCTGGAGCGTGTTCGCATGGTCCTCCGATTTCCACATCTCGCCTGCCTCAGGAACCTTGCCGCCAGGAGCGAAGACGCGGAACCACTCATCGTACTCCTCGCCCTGGAAGCGAGTCTTGTAGGCATTGTAAGCACCCTTCCAATATTTTGCGAGAATAGGAGTCAGCGGGTACCCATTGCGCGCATAATCAATTGCCGGCTTCATTACTTCCGTAAGCGGCAGGCGCCCGAATTTTTTCGATAACTCCGCCCACGCTGATGGTGCTCCCGGAACAGTGACTGGAATCCAGCCATGCGAAGGCATTTTTTCATGGCCAAGCTCCCTCACTTTTTCGATCGAAATCGATTGTGGCGCAGGGCCGCTCGCATTCAAGCCATACAGCTTATCTTTTACCCAGACAAGCGCGAACGCGTCGCCGCCAATGCCGTTGGAAGTCGGCTCCACAACCGTCAGGCATGCTGCTGTCGCGATCGCGGCATCAATCGCGTTTCCGCCCTTTTTTAAAATATCAAGCCCCGCCTGCGCAGCAAGCGGCTGTGACGTAGCAACCATCCCATTGCGGACGACCGAAGCCATCCGCTGGGAAGGATAAGGATATGTATGCAAAGACATTCTAATTCCCCCATTTTTTCGTCTTACGAAATATTATACCAAAATAGCTGAAAATTCTAAATAGAAAACCTCTTGTAAAAAAGCCCGGCCCGAATCGGCCGGACTTTCCTACATTCCGCTCTGCAGTCTTAATTCATAAAATCCCTTCACCCGGGTCACGACATCCTTCGAACCTGAATCCTCGATCATCATCGCGACGATCATATCGGTGGATTTAGGGCTATAGGCAACGAACCATCCGAGTTCCCGGCCCTTATCCCCTTGCTTTTCCTTGATTTCCGCGGTGCCTGTTTTACCTGCTAATGGATAGTTGGCAATCAGGCCATTGTGCGCGGTCCCTTTTGGATCGGTGATGACCTTTGTCAGCATGTTGCTTAGAGCCGCTGCATGGGCTGGGCTGACCAGGCCTTCCTGCCAAATTTGTCCCTGTTTATCTTCCATATTCAAAATCGGTTTAATGAGGTTTCCCTCGTTGACGAATGGTGAATACGTCGCTGCAAGATGAAGAATATTCATTTCAACCTGTCCCTGTCCGTAGGCAGAGTCTGCCAGGCTGATTTCGCTGTCAATCTTGCCGATTTGCGATGGCTCGATTGGATACAGATATTCCGGCTGCTCTTCAAAGCCGAATTTCTTCAGTCCATCTGTAAATGTATCCTGACCCATTCCGAGCGCTGCCCTCGCGAAGTAAATATTATCCGAATAGATCAGCGCTTTTTCGAGGTCGATATTCCCTACGACATTCGAATACCTGGTCACTTTGTAGCCGCCCCATGAGGCGTCCTTACTCCACTGTTTCCCGGTGATTTCATAAGCAGTATCCAGCTGGAGCTTTCCGCTCTCAAGCCCGATTGCTGCTGTGATTGGCTTGATCACAGAACCCGGAACATAAGTCATCTTGAATCTATTAAGCGTCGGCTTAAGCGGATCTTCTTCGAGCATTTTTCGTTTATTTTGCGAGATTCCGAGCGCCATTTCATTCGGATCGAAGCCCGGCGCGCTGACCAATGCCAGCGTTTCACCTGTTGACGGATTGATTGCCGATGCTGTACCCGCTTTTCCTTTTAGCTGGTCATATAATTGCTGCTGTGCGACAACATCAATCGTCAGCTGGACATCCTTCCCGTTCTCAACAGGTTTTTCCGCTAGCGTCTTGACGGTGCCGTCTTTTTTCACAATCGAGATCCTCACTCCGTTGGTTCCTTTTAACTGTTCTTCAAGAACCTGTTCCAGGCCGCGTCGGCCAATGAGGTCGGTTGCGGTGTATCCTTTCCCCTCCAGCTTTTCAAGGTCATCGGCGAGGATTGGGCCGACATATCCGATTAAGTGGGACAATGCCTCTCCATACGGATACTCGCGGGCACCGACCATCTGGCTTGTCACTCCATCGAGCGCAAATAATTTTTCATGAAGCCCTTTATCTGTCTTCGAAACTTTTTTAAGCGGAACGAACAAGTCAGGTTTTACCCAACCCGCGTTCATTGCCTTGTTGATTTGCTCCTCCGGCATGTCGAGCAGCTCCGCAAGCTTCATGATTGTCTGCTCTTTTGGCTCGCCCAGCTTGCCAGGGACCACTCCGATCTGGACAGCCGTCCCATTGATGGCGAGTCCGTTCCCAGCGCGGTCAAGAATGCTGCCGCGTTCTGCCTGGACATTCTTGAAGCTGATTTTATCCCCTTCTTCGAGCTCTGGGAAAATGTACGTCGTATTCCAGTCGACATACCAATTGGTTTCTTTTTCACGTTCTTCTTTTACAAGAGTAGCATTATGATCGAATTCGATCGGGCCAGCAGCGCTATTCATTTTTGCTGAAAAAGGAAGTTCTGCATTTTCTTCATGCTCCTGCTCTTCCTCAGGCTGATTGTAGCTGACCTTCAGCTCGTCGACCTCTAAATCTTTGTAAATTTTATTATAGCGGGAGACGAAATCCTCCTTGGAGATGGAATCCTTCGCCTTCTCTGATAAAAATCCATACATCTCATCAAACTTCTGATCATTCCAGAGCTTTACGTATTGGGAAAACCGTTCTTCGGGAGTCGGTTCCTTGCTGCAGCCGGAAATGATGGCGGCAATTACGGCCGATAAAAGTATTAATAGTACCCGTTTCATATGTATCCCTCCTCTTGTCTGATTTTACCATAGAATTTCCATTTAGATAAACTTGGAGCTTTCTTGAAAAATTCTTTTTCCTTGTATTGAATCTTTTCTGATTAATCCAATAAAAAAACCCGCCTTTATAGCAAGGCAGGTTCGAGAATTTTAGATTTTATTAAGAGTTTGTTGAAGTGTCAGAGTCAGTTGAAGAGTCTTTGTCTGTATCTTCTCCTGCATCCTTATCTTCGTCTTTTTTATCAGAGCCGCCTTCAGCAGGCTTGTCTTCCGCTGGAGTAGTGCCTTCAGCGTCTTCCTCTGAGCTTCCTTCCACATCTTCTTCGGCAGCATCTTCAGACTTGCCTGCATCTGCATCAGAAGAAGCTTTTTCTTCTGTCACATTTGCATCCTGCAATGCGCTTAGAGGCTTGTTGAAGTACTCATGCGGATTGACTGGTACATTGTCCTTGCGGATCTCAAAGTGTACGTGGTTGCCAGCCTTCTCATTGATCAGGCTTGTTCCCGATTTCGCAATGACTTGTCCTTGCTCAACCTGGTCGCCAACCTTAACTTGGTAGTCTTTCACTGACTGATATTGTGTTACAATACCTTTGTCATGCTCGATTTCGATGACATTACCAAGCACTGCATCTTCCATGACATTCGTGACAGTACCACTTAGTGATGCGATTACATCAAATTCCTTGCCATCTTTCGCTGCAATGTCCAGTCCAGTGTTCGGATGGTACGTATTATCATAGAACACTAGAGCTGCTTCTTGCTCAGCCGCGTCGCCGTCATTGTCATAGAATTGCATTTGGACGACAGCATCGTCTTCATTCACCACTGGCATTACAAAGTTCTCCATCGCGCGGTTCACTTCAACTGCTGGCTCGTCATTCATCTTTTTGCCAGGCATGTCAGTCGCTTTGTATTCCGACTGATCCAGCTGATCGGTTCCGCTGTTTTGATACCATAGGACACCAGTTAGAATGATTGCGGCACTAGCAATATAAACTGTTGGATACACCCACCGCTTCTTGAAAAAGCTGTTCTTGCTTTTGTCTTGAGAAGATCTTTTTTCTTCCTCTCTCATTTTCATCACCTCAGCAATCAGTTTGAACAGAAGCGAAAAAATATATACATAGAGTTGAAAAATTTTTTACTGCTTATTTTTCGACAAAGGCGCGAGTTTTATGCAAAAAAGTTTTTTGGGGTTGATTGGCGGTTGAGTTTTAGACCTGGGACTGTCTGCGACGCTTGAATTAAGCCTGGCTTGTCACCACGTTCGATTCCTAACTATTACGTTACGTTGGTCACTCCAATGTGTTCTAACTTATTAGATAGGTTTGTCACTCCATTCGAGTTACTACTATAAAGTGAGGTAGCATCATGAAAAAGTTATTAGTTTGGTTTCTACGCATTCTTCCGCTGTTCTATATGGCAGCAATCTGGATCATGTCCAGCAACCCTGCTGATGCATTGGTCGAGCTGCCCAATCAGGGCGTGGATCGTTTTATAAAAGAATCTCTCCATCTTGCAGAGTTCGGGATTCTGTATGTGCTGCTCGTCCTGGCTGCGTTGACGACCGGGCGCTTCACACCTGGCTTGAGCTTCATCTTCATGGGCGTGGCGATCCTGTACGGACTGCTTGACGAGGTTCATCAAAGCTTCGTCCCGTACCGATCGGCTTCCGTGTTTGATTTTATAAAAGACGTAATTGGGGTTTTAGCGGCCTCACACTTCATCCATCATGCCTACTTCAGCGGAAAGTTCGTGCGGCTGGGGAGGGTTTTGCGTGGAATTGAAGAGAGAGTTCGGGGATTTTAGCTGGGTTTAGTATATAGATTGTAATTAGTTACGATTTTTAAGGGGCTGGCCTTGTTATTGAGGCTGGCTTTTTGTGTTTTAGTGTAGCCATAACTTCAACTGGAGATAAAATGAGCTTAACCGGAAATAAACTCCGCTCAACCGGAGATAAAGTTTCTGCAACTGGAGATATATTCACTGAAACCGGAGATATCATTAGAAATGGTTATTCGGACATAAAAACTTCATAATAAAACAGTTATTTCAACAGGTGATTTCCATACAAATAAAGAATTCATATAAAAACTAATAAGGAAGTGACCAAATTGATTGAAAAAGAAAGAACATACCCCATCCGTCTTCTCATGTATGAAGCTTTAATGGAAAGAATCATACCAAATCACCCTAAAACCTCATTCCTTGAACAAGATTACAGAGCATGGCGTGCTGGCTATAAGGGCGAGCTGCAAACGGATTACCGTTTAAGTTTTTTACCCGAAGAAGGTTACCACATATTCCGAGATTTACGTCTGCAAGATGAAAAATGGCATTTCCAAATTGATACTCTTATTTTAACTCTTCGTTTCATCCTTCTAATTGAAACCAAAGCCTATTCCGGCACCCTCTTCTTCGACAAACATTCCGAACAAATGATTCAAACAAAGGATGGTCAAGAAAAATCATACGATAATCCCATTAACCAGGTTCGAATGCAAAGCTGGCATTTGAAAAGGTGGCTGAAGAATCACAAATTCAGTGTTCCGCCCATATACCATCTTGTTGCCCTTAGCAATTCCTCCACCATTATCAAGGTAAGTGACCGTTCCCTGAATAACTTGATAGTAAAAGGGGATGTATTACTAAGTCGCGTTCTTCAGTTTGATGAAACCATTACAAATCCAAGTTTTACTGAAAAAGAAGTAAGAAAGTTCTCCAGGTCACTTCTAAAGAATCATTCTCCACACCACCCTGACATTCTGAAACAATATTCCCTCACTCCAGACGACCTTCAAAAAGGTGTTCAATGCCCATCTTGTTTAACATATGGCATGAATCGTAAAAAATGGTTTTGGCATTGTCCTGTGTGTGAGCATAAATCCAAAACGGCTCATCATAAAACTGTAAAAGAATTTTTCCTCCTTATTAGTCCTACTATTAAAAATCAGATTTGCAGAGAGTTCTGCCCTGGTGTATCATCCAGGACTATCACTAACATTTTATTCCCTTTAAATCTTCCTTTCACGGGCAGCAACAAAGGCCGCATATACCACATGCCACCAGACATCGAAGCATTCTTCAATCCTGCGAAAAAATAAAAGTTACCGAAGCACATCCCAAACGCGCTAAAAAGCCAGGGCGCTGTTTGCCCTGGCCTGGTCATTATTCGTTTCATTGCTGCAGCAGGCTAATTTTATTTCTTCGCGGTCACCTTCGTAAGCATGCTATCCGCTTCGCTGATCTCAACACCTTTGTAATAGTGTTTGACAATGTCTTGATAGTTCTTTCCTTCGGTGGCCATGCCGTTGGCTCCGTATTGGCTCATGCCGACGCCGTGGCCGAAGCCTTCGGTGGTGATGACGACGTTATTGCCTTTGAGCTCCCAGGAGAAGTCGCTGGAGCGGAGGCCAAGTTTATCACGCACTTCTTTTCCTGTCAGGACCTTGCCTCCTATATCGATTTTGGCGACCCGGTTGCCTGTGGTCCTTGAAATCACCTTGCCGATCTCCGGACTGTTCGGCAGCTTGACGCCAAGCTTAGACTCTACCTCAGCTACGGTCATCACGGACTGGCTCCTGAATTTAGGGGATTGCAGATCCCACGGACTTTCTACGCTCCGCAAATACGGCAGCGAGTTTGACCAGTATTCTTCTGAGTTCTCCGTAAAGCCGTTAGAGGTTGAGAAGAAGGTAGCATCGATCGGTGAGCCTTCATAGGTAAGCACCTGTCCATCAGTTGCCTTCACAGCTTCTGTGATTTTCTTGATCTTCCATTTATAGTCGACGCCCCACTGCTTTTTCAACTCTTCTTTATTTTTAAATACCTGATGGATTTCTGTATCATTCAACTGAGCGCCTTCGGGAACGCCCACTTTATTTGGTATTAGCATTTGTCTTACATAATAAGTCCTTGCCGACAGCGCCTGTGCCTTCAATGCCTCCAGCTCGAACTCGGCGGGCATTTCAGCAGCAACGACACCAATCAAGTATTCATCAAGCGGAAGCTTTTCGGTTTTTGATAGAGCTGTCCGGTAAACAGCTACCTCAACCGCGGAATCAGCAGTCGGGACAGCAGCTGCATCCTTCGCTTCGCTTTGCAGCTCTTCCCCCAGCTTTCCGCCTGCCTTTTCTTCCATAAAAGGGAGGACCAGCAATGATGGGATCAGGAGAGTGACGGCGAATAGAATTGCAGCTAGTACGATGAGTGGTTTGAATTTTAACATAGAAAAAGCCTCCATTATGAAATTTCACGGTCGTTAACCGTCTCATTCCATTCATATGGAGGCGGACAAGCTTTTATGACAGATTTCGAAAAAGCTCTGTATTTGTATATTTTCTTTTAAAACGTTCATAATAAGCCGGTCGAAATTGGACAGATATTTTTAAAATAGGATGTTGATTTCCATTCCAATCAACAGGTCTAATAACAAAAGTTCAGCCACTTTTAAAGTTAATGATCAAAAATCAAAAAACCGCAGAACTATACGTTAAAAGCACAATTCTCCGGTTCATTGAGTAGTATTCATTATTGGTTCATGTCTGAGACTATATTGCCTTATGCGTTCATGTCTGAGACTAATTTATCAGTTACTGGCTGTTCTTCTACTTCGCTGACGCGTTCGATGTCAGCGCCAAGTCCTGCGAGCTTATGATGGAAGTCCACATAGCCGCGATCCAGGTGATACAGCTCTGTTACGCGAGTCACTCCATCTGCTACAAGACCAGTCAGGATCAGTGATGCTGCGGCACGCAGGTCAGTTGCTGCCACTTCTGCTCCCTGAAGGTTTGATGGCCCGTTCATGATGACAGAACGTCCGTCGATTTTGATGTTCGCGTTCATGCGGCGGAATTCTTCCACGTGCATGAAACGGTTTTCGAAAACAGTTTCCGTGATCATGCTTGTGCCCTGAGCGCGCAATAGCAATGCCATCATCTGGGATTGCATATCTGTCGGGAAGCCAGGGTGCGGCATCGTCTTGATGTCGACTGCTTTCAATTTTTCAGGTCCGATGACACGAAGGCCATCTTCTTCTTCAATGATAGTAACGCCCATTTCTTCCATCTTGGCTACCAATGAAGAAAGATGTTCCGGTACAGCGCCTTTTACAAGGACGTTGCCGCCAGTGATGGCAGACGCAACCATGAATGTTCCTGCTTCGATACGGTCAGGAATGATGTTGTGGTCAGCACCGAACAGTACTTCAACACCCTCGATCTTGATTGTGCCAGTTCCGGCGCCTCTGACCTTCGCTCCCATTTTGTTCAGGAAGTTTGCAAGGTCGACGATTTCTGGTTCTTTTGCGACGTTTTCGATGATCGTTGTGCCTTTTGCAAGGACAGCTGCCATCATAATGTTTTCCGTAGCTCCTACGCTAGGGAAATCAAGGTATATTTTAGCTCCGTGCAGACCATTGACTGCTTCGGCTTCGATAAAACCGTTTCCTACCTTGACAGTCGCACCCATTGCTTCAAAGCCTTTAAGGTGCTGGTCGATAGGGCGGGAACCGATTGCGCAGCCGCCTGGCAGCGCTACGCGAGCACGGCCATTCCTGGCAAGCAGGGATCCCATAACCAATACAGAAGCACGCATTTTACGTACATACTCAAAAGGTGCTTCTATTTTTAACTCTCTGGATGCATCTACTGTAATCGTGTTATTTTCAAACTCCACTACGGCGTTTAAAGAACGTAATACTTCGTTGATGGTATATACATCGGAGAGAGTTGGCACATCACGAATTACGCTTTTTCCGTCACTTGCTAATAATGTTGCAGCGATAACAGGCAAGACGGCATTCTTAGCTCCTTCAACCTTTACAGAACCGCTTAGCCTTTGTCCGCCGCGGACGATGATTTTTTCCAAGTGTATTCCCCTCCGCGTCCAATTTCTCTATATTAATATTCAATCGTTATGATGGGTGTGCCAACTACGAGGGTAGTCTTTGCGCCCAATCGTTCAGTTTTCCGTAATCCAAGCTGCATATTCATCTCATGTTCATTGCTCAGTGACTTGTCGAATAAAGGCGAAACGGCGGATGTGGAAATGAATGACTCCTCTTCCAATCCTTCGACTTCCTCCGCATTAAAAGCCTTTAGCAATTTACTTTTATAAACAGGTAAAGCCGATCTTATCTTATCATTGAACTCGCCTTCAATACAAGAGAAAGTTGTGGCATTCCCTCGAAAAATGTCAAATATTCTGCCTGGTAAATTTTTGTTTAAAAAGGTTTCTGTATTTTTATTCCAGTAGTGACCTCTGACCTCATACATGACATACGTATGTATCGGCCCGTTTGTGTCCGTAGAAACAATTTTAATTTTTTCCTGAAGTTCTGTGGACTTCGAAACGGCTGTAATTTCTCCATCGCTGCCTTCCCATGTCCAACTTGGAAGCTGAGCCTTCAAGTCCCTTACCAGTCTGTCGACATTTTCTTCTTCCAGGGTTTCCCTTGCATATACCGACCACCCAGTGATCAAAATATTTTCGTCTTGCAAAACTGAGGCCAGAGTTTTTATTTCATGATTAGCGTCAGCTACAGTCGTCTTATTCCCAGCTTGGAGCACAATAAAACCAATAATGCCAAAAATTGATAAAATAAATGGAATCTTCTTCATATGTCTTTCACTCTCCCTTATTACCATTCTTACCAGGAGAGCAAATCGCATACTTGGGAATTCTCGTCACTTTTTGACATCATTCTATGTACCAACTTGGCCGGGCGTTCACCGTTTGTGAAAAAATAAACATGCCATTTCAAAAAAACAAGCACAAAGCCAATTTTACTCAATATACAGCGTTTTGAAAACATGTATGAAGACCTAATTTTTTACCAATTTGTTTATACTTTACATCAAGGTATGACAAAATGAGTGCAGTAATTGGTTTTTTATCCCCAAAGTTTCACATTCAAGGCATACTGTTCTTTTCGAGGTGACTTCTGGAAAGCAAACGAAAATGCCTTACTGGAAAATCATCGGAAGCTGCTGTGACCATTGGAGGTAATCAAGGAAGAAATTACTTACTGTGGACCCCAGTACGATGGAGAGTAGGATGTATAGAACGCGAGCTTGAAGAACATGATTAGCTCTGAGCAATTTATCAAACTGCAGTGCCTGAAGAGCCCACCAGGCAAGCGCAATAAAAATCAGATGTGTTAGAATGCTGGTCAGCGCAAAACCGCCAAAACCTGTTATCATAAATCGTTCCCCCCTTATCATGTTTATTTTAACATAAACGCGATGATTACCTGTTATTTAGACGTTTCAGAATACGGAAAGTTTCATGTTCATGATTGCGTCTTTTGGCGGGTACAAAGTAAAAACTGGCCTGCTATCAAAGCAAGGCCAGCTGAATTTACCCCTTTGTTTCCATGAATTGATTTTCCCCAAAACCCAAACATGACTATTTTCCTTTCGAACTTGTTCTCGCCTTCTGATGCAGAAAGCTCTTTTTTAGAGGAACTTCTGAACCAGTATGGAAATATTACTCGTAAAAACCCAGGTGCGGGTTTTCACTTGGGTTGTGAAAGCAACAAGTGTACGAAAAGAGCCTATCTCATAAAGTCAACGAACTGGTTGAAGTTACTATGCATAAAGTCGATGGCCAGGTTTGGCATGACTCCGAACAGGATTGTTCCGACTACTGTGATCAGGATGACGGCTATTGTTCCTGCTGGCAGCTGAATTTTTTCTTCGCTTGCTGCCGGGCGGAAGAACATTTGCGTCATGACTCCGAAGTAGTAGAAATAGGAGACGACTGTTGTCGCGATCATGATCGATACAAGGACGTAGTGTGCCTGGTCGACCATCAATGCGCCCATGAAGATGTTCAGCTTACCGATGAAGCCTGCTGTACCAGGAATCCCTGCGAGTGACAGGATGAAGATTCCCATTCCGACAGCCAATAAAGGTGAACGGCGGTAAAGACCGGCAAAGTGGCTGATGTCTTCTGAGCCAGTTTTCATTGTGATCACCTGGATCACAGCGAATGCACCTAGGTTCATCAATACATATGCGAGCATGTAGAACCAGATCGCATCGAAGGTCACGAATGACATGGCAGTCAATGCGACAAGGATGTAACCGGCATGCGCGATACTTGAGTAGGCGAACATGCGCTTGATGTTGCGTTGTCTTATGGCGACGACGTTACCAATGATCATTGTTGCTCCAGCTAGGAATGCGATGTAATCCTGAACCGCGAACAACAGCGGAATTGGCTGTGCGTCTTCCTGTGCAACAGGAATGTATCCAAAAATCGATAACAGGATGCGAAGGATAATCACAAATCCAGCTGTTTTCGAGACGACGCTCAGGAAAGCGGTCACTGGAGTTGGTGCTCCTTCGTATACATCAGGTGCCCACATATGGAATGGAGCAGATGCCAGCTTGAATGACAGGCCGACGAAAATCATGAAGAATGCCAGTCCAAGAATGTAGATGTGCTGAGGGTCACTCAGACCTCCAAAGACTTGGGCGATTCCTTTTAAATTCGTTGTTCCGGCGATCCCGTACACATAGCTCATACCGAACAATGTAATCGCAGTGGAAATTCCGCCGTTCAGGACATATTTCATAGCCGATTCATTCGATTTCAGGTTGCGCTTGCGCATTCCGGCAAGTACGTAAGACGGAATGGACAGCAATTCAAGGCCGACGAACAATGTGATCAAGTCGCCGCTTGATGCCATGAACATCGTACCAAGCAGTGCAGTGAGGAACAGGTAGAAAAATTCTCCCTTGTATTCCTCAAGTCCGTCATTCGTCCTGTAGTCGATCGCCAACAGCATGACAAGTGCCGCTCCAAGAAGGAGGATCAGCTTGAAGGCAATGGCGAACGAATCCAATCTGAATGTATCGTATAAAATTGATGTTGTTTCGGTACCAATCAAGGTAACCAGTGAAACCAGCGCCAATACCACACCTCCAAAACCGACCCAGCCAAGGACTTTTCGGTCGACATGCTTTGGCATGAATAAATCAGCGACTGATAAAAGTGCGATAAAACCAAGGATGATGAATTCCGGAGTCATCGTCCCCCATTCAAATGATAAGAGTGTATCTAGATCCATCCTTCATCACCCCCCTATTCCCATCATGATAGTCTCTAATGTTGCCTGAAGCGGTTCACTCAGAACAGCTGGATATACACCGATCAGAACGATCAAGCCGATAAGCACTAACACTGGTGCCCACTCAAATGAACGGATGTCCGTCACTCCGACAAATTCACGTTCTGCATTGCCATACGTGATGGCGAGGACTGCGCGCAGCAGGTAGACGGCTGTCATGATGATGCCGATTGTACCGACCGCTGCAAGGACAGGCATTTCTTCGAATAGCCCAAGGAATGCCATGAATTCACTGACGAATCCTGACATGCCAGGCAATCCAAGCGATGCCATCGCGCCTGCAAGCAGGAAGCCTGATGCAAGCGGCATTCCTTTTGCCATGCCGCCAAGGTTTGCAAGCGTTGTCGTGTGCGTGCGTTCATACAACACACCGACAAGGAAGAACAGTAATGCTGAAATCAAGCCGTGTGATACGACCTGGAAAATAGCACCTTGAATTCCCGCTTCATTTAATGCTCCAAGTCCGATTAAAACGATCCCCATATGGGAAATAGAAGAGTAAGCAAGGACCATTTTGAAATCTGTCTGGATAAAAGCAAGGAATGCTCCGTAAAGCAGGTTAATGACACCAAGTACTGCAAGCAGCACGGCCAGTTCCGCGAATTGTTCAGGGAAAATCCCCATCCCGAAGCGGATCAAACCAAATGCACCAATCTTCAGCAGGATCCCTGAGTGGATCATGACGATGGATGGCGGCGCTTCAACGTGGACGCGCAGCATCCAGCTGTGCAGCGGGAAGATTGGCAGCTTGACACCGAATGCGACCAGCAAGGCGATCAATAATCCCATTTTCAATGAATCGGAAACCGGCGCGAACAACGGCGCGTTTTCTGTGTTCATCATGACTGACAGCATTTCGATATTTGATGTGCCTGTTCGTGCAAAGAGCACCATGATGACGATCAGCAGGATGGCCGACCCAAGTCCGTTATAGATCAAGAAGCTGTAGGCAGCCTTTTCTCTTTCGTAATAACCCCACTTTCCAATCAGGAAGAACATTGGGATCAAGGTGATTTCGAAGAAAAGGAAGAACAGGATCAAGTTTTGTGATGTGAATACTCCCAGCATCCCGATTTCGAGAAGCAGGAACAGCATGTAGTAGCCTTTCCATTCTTTTTTGATATGGAAGGATGCGATGGCCGCAAGCGTCGCGATTATTGCTGTTAGAACCACCATGATCAAACCGAACCCATCGATGCCTAGTTCGTAATTCACTGTGAACATGCCTTGTTGCTCGGCACCCTGGCCGCCGAATTGGATCCAGCGGAATTTTTCCGAAAAATTGGCGAGATCATTGCCGCCGCGATACGAAAAGTATGCGATCAAAGCTAAGATCAATGTCGGCAGTGTTGCCAGTACGCCAAGCATTTTGATGCCTGATTCATTCGCCTTTGGCATGAATGCCAAAAGCAGGATTCCTAGTAAAGGGGAGAATACCAGCAAGGTAAGAAAATAGTTGAAATCCATTATAAATACCCCCCTGTCAGCGCATAGATGACAATCAGGACTGCAAGGCCGACAAAGGCGATTGTGCCGTATGTCTGTACCTGGCCGTTCTGGATTTTCGCACCGGTTTTGCCAAGTCCCTGGACGGCAGCAGTTGTCAGCTTCACCAATCCTTCAACAAGGAAGACCTCGATGAAGCGCAGGAACAAGCTGATCGCTTTCGCTCCGAACACGATGCTCTGATTGTAAATTTCATCAATATAGTACTTATTTTTCACGATGCCATAGGCAATTGGCGCTCTGCTGGACAGCCAGTCGCGGGAAATAGACTTCTTGCTGTACATCATCCATGCAAGCAGGATGCCGAGCAAGGAGACAACTGTCGCGACAATCATGATCCAGCCTGGGCCTTCGATATGACCGTGGCCAAGGGCCTCGTTTCCTTCAACAAGCCAGTCGCCAAGGAATGTGCCGAACCAAGGTGTGTTCACATAACCAGCAACGACTGCGAGTACAGCCAAAACTACCATAGGCAAAGTCATGACGGATGGCGATTCATGGACATTCTTCATTTCGCTGCGTGCTTCACCGGAGAAGACCATGAAGAACAAGCGGAACATGTAGAATGCTGTGAAGAACGCCGCGATCACTGCCAGCCAGAACAAGGGGTAATTGCCATGTGCCCATGCAGCGATCAAAATTTCATCTTTACTGAAAAAGCCTGAGAACAATGGGACACCACTGATTGCCAGTGTTCCAATCAGGAACAAAGGTCCAGTGAACGAAAGCCTTTTCCAAAGCCCGCCCATTTTTTCAATATCCTGAGTATGTACAGCATGGATGACGCTGCCTGCTGCAAGGAATAACAATGCTTTAAAGAAAGCGTGAGTCATCAAGTGGAATACACCGGCTACATAACCGGCAGAACCCAGTGCAAGCATCATATAGCCAAGCTGGCTGACAGTCGAGAATGCAAGAACACGCTTGATGTCAGTCTGGACAAGGCCGATTGTTGCCGCAAAAATCGCTGTGAAGGCACCGATGATCGCAACAGTCAGCATAGCTGTCTCACTCGCATTGAACAGCGGGAACAGCGATGCGACCAAGTAAACACCGGCCGCTACCATCGTCGCTGCGTGGATTAACGCAGAAACTGGCGTCGGGCCTTCCATCGCGTCTGGAAGCCATGTATGAAGCGGGAACTGACCTGATTTACCAACTGCGCCGATGAAAATCAGGATCGCAGTCAGGGTAATCATCGTTCCGGAAATCGCGCCTTCTTCTACTGCCGCGAAAATTTCATCATATTCGAAGCTGCCAGTTTGCCAGAATAAGAGAATCATCCCGATCAGCAGCCCGACATCCCCGATACGGGTCATGATGAAGGCTTTCTTTGCAGCCGCTTTGGCGCTTTCTTTGTAAAAATAGAATCCAATCAACAGGAATGAACCTACACCGACCAATTCCCAGAAAATATAGGTTTGTAAAAGATTCGGCGAGATTACAAGACCAAGCATTGCAAAAGTAAATAGTCCGAGATAAGCATAGAAAACCGGGAAGCGCTCATCACCATGCATATAGCCTTTTGAATAGGTATGCACAAGGAAACTGACAAGAGATACGATCACCAGCATCAATGCGTTTAATTGATTTACTTCAAAGCCCGCAGTAAGTTCCAGATTCCCTATTGTCAGCCATATGGCTTCAGCTTTGAATGTAGACTCCGAGAAGCGCTCGATCAGCACAAGGATGGAGTATACAAGAGAGGCAAGCGTCGCAAGAATCCCAACGAATGCACTCGCTTCTTTAAGCTTTTTACCGAACAGCAGCAGGAATAGAAAGGATACAAGCGGAAACAGCGGAATGAGCCAAGCATTCTCCATTAATATCACAATCCCCTTTTTTGAACGCGCGCTATCTATCATATATACGCCCGTCAGATTGAGGCCCGTCTTTCACGGGGCAGTCCAGCTACAGAAATCTTCTGATTTTAGCGGCAAATGCCGTCTATGAAAAATCCATCAATCTTAATTTTTCAGCTGATTCATTTCATCAATATTGACCGTCCTGCGGTTGCGGTAAAGCGAAATCAGGATCGCCAGTCCTACCGCTACTTCAGCTGCCGCCACCGCAATGGAGAACAGCGCGAAAACCTGGCCAGTAATCGAAGGATTCACTCCGTATTTACTGAAGGTTACCAGATTGATATTGACCGCATTCAGCATCAATTCGATGGAAATCAGCACAATAACTGTGTTCTTTTTTGTCAGCGCACCGTAAAGGCCGATGCAAAAAAGAATAAGTGCAAGAGCCAGATAGGCTGAAACCGGAACAGAACTCATTCCTGATCACCCTCCTTATCGTCATCCTTGCGCGCCAGTACAATAGCGCCGACGAGCGCGGCAAGCAGGATCACGGATGTCAGTTCAAACGGGATGATGTAATGCGAGAACAATGATACCCCGATTTGTTCTGTGTTATTTTCATGCAGCGTATTCGGTACTGCTTCGAAATTCAAATCGTAAATTCCGAAATATACAGCTGCGCCAAAGCCAAGAACGCCAAACAGCAGCGCAAGCCTGCGCAGCCATCCGCCTTTTGGCTCAGCTTCATCCCCATGATGGCGGGTAAGCATGATTCCGAACAGCATCATGATCGTGATGGCGCCGGAATAGATCATAACTTGGATGACCGCCAGGAATTCAGCGGACAGCAACACATAAATACCTGCAATACTGACGAATGTAAAGACGAGCGCTACGACCATGTGGATGACCTTGGTGAGGTTCAATAAAAGCACGCCGCCGATTACCGCCACTAAAGCAAGTGACATAAACGCAAAAAATTCGCCTGTTAACGTCATGCTTTATTCACCTTCCGTATATTCTCATCATTTTCGTCAAGCCATTCCAGGTTCTTGAATAAATCATCCCGGCTGTATTCAGCAAGCTCAAAGTTGTTCGTCATGATGATCGCTTCAGTCGGGCAAACTTCTGTGCACAGGTCACAGAGGATGCATAGTTCGAAGTTGATATCATACGTATCTATGATTTTGCCTTTTTTCGTTGGATCAGGATGCTTTTTACCAGTCAAGTTAATGCAATCTGTCGGGCAAATATTGGCACAATGGTTGCAGACGATGCATTTTTCAGGATAAAACTTCTGGATCCCGCGGAACCTGTCAGGAAGCGGAATCGGTTCGTTTGGATAATCGTAAGTCAGCTTTTCGCGAGTCAATTGTTTTAGGGTATAAGCTAATCCTTTAGTCCATCCTAGCACGTAATTCACCCCTTTAATGCAGGAAGCAATGCTGCTTCCGTTCCTATTTTAGAAAAAATTCTTTAATCAAAGCAGTAAGGAAGATGTTTGCCAGCGCTACCGGCAGAAGCACTTTCCATGCGAACTCCATCAATTGGTCGGCGCGGATACGCGGGAACGTAGCACGGAACCAGATGAGGATATAGACCACCAAGCTGAACTTGAGCGCGAACCATACAGCTCCTGGAATGAAGCCAAGGAACGGCAGCGGAAGCCAGCCTCCAAGGAATAACACTGTGATCAACGCAGACATTGCGAACATATACACATACTCAGCAAGCATGAACATCGCCCAGCGGAAGCCAGAGTACTCTGTGTGGAAACCGGCAACAAGCTCGTTTTCCGCTTCGGCAAGGTCGAAAGGAACCCTGTTCAGTTCGGCAGTAGCCGCGATGAAGAACACGATGAACGCGATCGGCTGCCATAGGATGAACCAGCCGCTTTCTCCTTGATACGCAACGATCTCGTTAAGGTTAAGGCTTCCTGCCAGCAGAACGATACCGAGTACGCTCATGACAAGCGGGATTTCATAGGAAATCATCTGGGCTGCGGCACGCATACCGCCAAGCAATGAGTACTTATTGTTTGATGCCCAGCCTGCCATCAGCATGCCGACGATTGTCAGCCCTGAAATGGCAATGTAATAAAGGAATCCGACATTCAAGTCAGCGAACTGCAGTTCGTCAGTCAAAGGAATCGTCGCCATGACCATGAAGGACGGCGCGAATGCGATGACCGGTGCGATAATGAACAGCGGCTTATCCGCTGCTTTTGGAATTAAGTCTTCTTTTACAAGCAGCTTAACAACGTCGGCAACGGATTGCAACAGCCCCCACTTACCGCCGACATGGGATGGACCGTAACGGCCCTGCATGAAACCAAGCACTTTCCGTTCTGCCAGAATCGCCATCGTTACGAATCCAAGGATTACGAACAGCAGGACGACAGCCAGGACGAAGAAGATGCTGAAGTTCATAAGGCCTGCGCTTGATTCGAGTAGCTCCTGAACCATTATCCGTCTACCTCCCCAAGAACGATATCAACCGCTCCTAAAATAGCAATCAGATTTGAGATGCTTTCACCTTCAAGCAGTTTAGGGAGGATTTGCAGATTGTAGAAGCTCGGTCGTCTGAACTTGAGACGGTACGGCTCTTTTTTGCCATCGCTGGAAATATAGCAGCCGATTTCGCCTCGGGAGCCTTCGATCCGGACAAACGCTTCCCCTTTTGGAGCCTTGATGATTTTTGGAACCTTGGCTATGATTTCTCCGTCTTTCGGGAATTGCTGCACAGCCTGTTCGATGATTTTAAGAGATTCTTCGATTTCACCCATTCTTACATGGTAACGGGCAAGCGCGTCGCCTTCTTCACGGGTGACAACGTTAAAGTCGAAGCGGTCATAGATTGAATACGGCTCATCCTTGCGCAAATCCCATTTAACGCCTGTAGAGCGCAGGTTCGGGCCGCTCAATGAGTAATTGATGGCATCTTCCTTTGAATATGTACCGATGTTTTTTGTACGGTTAAGGAAGATTTCGTTTCCTGATACAAGCTGGTGATAGCCCTTCAACTGGCCTCTCAGGTAAGGGACAAACTCTGCCACCTTCTCAATCCAGCCCTCTGGAGCATCCCATTTAACGCCGCCTACACGCATGTAGTTGAACGTCAGACGAGCACCAGACAATTCATTCAGCAAGTTCAGGATCATCTCACGGTCACGGAATGCGTAAAGCAATGGGCTCGTCGCACCGAAGTCAAGGATGAATGTGCCCCACCACAGCAAGTGGCTGGCCACCCTGTTCAATTCCATCGCAAGTATCCTTAGATACTCGGCCCGTTCTGGCACCTGTATGCCCATCATCGTTTCGACTGCATGGACGATGACATAGTTATTCGTCATTGCCGAAACGTAGTCCATCCGGTCTGTATACGGAATGATCTGTGTATATTGCAGGTCTTCGGCAAGCTTTTCAGTCCCGCGGTGCAAATAACCGATAACCGGCTTTGCTTCAACGATGATCTCACCGTCAATTTTCAGAACGAGGCGGAATACACCGTGTGTACTAGGGTGCTGCGGGCCCACGTTCAAGAGCATTTCTTCTGTGCGTATCACGGGCTACACCTCCACATCATACGGTTCATAGTCTTTTCTTAATGGGTGGCCTACCCAGTCTTCACCAAGCATGATGCGATGGAGGTTTGGATGGCCTTCAAATTTAATGCCAAGGAGATCATACGCTTCACACTCAGGCCAGTCCGCACCTGCCCACAGGTTCGCCAGTGACTCAATAACCGGCTGGTCGCGGTCAAGCTTGACCTTTAGCGCAACTGACTGCCTGTTTTTGTATGAGTACAAGTGAACATACACTTCCATATGTGTCTGGAAATCAGTGCCGTGAATCTCTGATAGGTAATCAAAGCCTAATAGCTCGTTGTACTTCAGGAATTCAGCCAGTCGGTAATAGGATTCCTTCTTGGCGACAAGCGTCGGGACATCTTTTGAAAGAGGATTAATATACGAATCTTCCAAAATATCAGCACCGAGATTGTCTGTGATCGCTTTTACATATTTATCTAAGTAAGGCTGGTTTGGAGATGGCTTTTTCTCTTCAACAGGCTCTTCTGTTCCTGCCTTTGAGCCAGCTGCTGACTTGGCCTTTGCTGCTGCGGCTGCTTTTGCCTTCGCTGCTGCAATCGCTTTCACTTTCTCGTCGTCAGCTGATCCTCCGCCGGCTGCGGCTTTGGCTTTCGCTGCTGCGGCCGCCTTTGCTTTTGCTACGGCTGCGGCTTTCTTTTTCGCCAGATCATCTTCGTCTGTTGAAGCGTCTGCTTCTCCGCCTGCCTCCTGAGCTTTCCTTTTCGCTGCCGCTGCTGCCTTTGCCTTTGCTACGGCTGCGGCTTTCTTTTTCGCCAGGTCATCGTAGCCTGCCGGAGCATCTGTCTCACCGCCTGCGCCTGCCTCCTGAGCTTTTCTTTTTGCTGCCGCTGCTGCCTTCGCTTTCGCTACGGCTGCGGCTTTCTTTTTCGCCAGATCATCTTCGTCGCCAGCTGAAGCTTCAGGCGCTGCAGATTCTTCCGTGCTTTCCTCTGCCTGTCCGGATGCCTTCATTTTTGCAAGAGCGGCTGCTTTCGCTTTTGCTGCTGCGGCTGCCTTTTTCTTGGCTAATTCAGCGTCTTGGCCTTCTACCGGAGCCGATACTTCCTCTTTGGCTTCCGCTTCTTCACCTGTCTGGCCATTGGCTTTCATTTTCGCCAGTGCAGCTGCTTTTGCCTTCGCTGCTGCGGCGGCTTTCTTCTTCGCAAGCTCGGCATCATCACCTGCTGGTGCCTCTGCCTTCGCCTCGGCTTCTTTTAATTCAGGTTCTGCGACTTTGTCGGCTACCTCTTTTGGGTCGTTTCCTTCCCCAGCCTGTTTAGCAGCCTGGCGCTGCTTCGCAAGCTCCTTTGCCTTTTGGGCTGCTTCTCTCTTTATCTGCTCTAAATCCTTTTCCCCGCTCATCGGTTAGATCACCTTCTTCCCGGTTTTCGCCTCATAACGGATTTTCTCTTTCAATTTATTAATCCCGTAAATCAATGCTGCTGGATTCGGCGGGCAACCCGGTATGTAAACATCGACCGGAACAATCTGATCGACACCTTTTACAACTGAGTATGATTTTACATATGGACCGCCTGCTGTCGCGCATGAACCCATCGCGATTACCCATTTTGGTTCTGCCAGCTGATCGTACAGCCTGCGGACAGTTGGAGCCATTTTTTTCGTAACAGTGCCCGAAACAATCATGACATCGGACTGACGAGGCGAGTTCCGGTAAAATGTCCCGAAACGGTCCAGGTCATAGTGAGCTGAACTGGAAGCCATCATTTCAATCGCACAGCATGCAAGACCGAAAGTCATTGGCCACATCGAGTTGCTCCGTGCCCAGCCTTTAACCTGCTCAAGGGTTGTCACGAACACATTCCTTTGGAGTTCTGCTACTTCTTCAGGTGAGAAATCATCCAACTTTAAATCCATTTTAGCACCTTCTTTTTCCATGCGTAGATGAGTCCGATAAGAAGCATTACGACGAAAATCAGCATCTCGATCAATGCGAAGATTCCCAGCTTCTCATAGGCGACAGCCCATGGATACAAAAACGCTGTTTCTACATCAAAAATAACGAACATAAGAGCAAAAACATAATAACGGACATTAAACTGGACCCGCGCATCGCTGAACGGTTCCATCCCGCTCTCGTAGGTGGTATATTTCCGCTCATCCTGCTTGTATTTCGGCCGCAGAAGCTTAGCCGCAAACAAGGCTACGATCGGAAGCAATACCCCGAGACATAGGAACACAAAGACTATCAAATAGTTATTTTGATATAGATTCAACTGCTCCATGCCCATCCCTCCAATGTTGTGAAATTTTCATACTTTTTAATCTTGTAACCGATAACAATTATACCATTGTTACAATAGTGTGTCGACAAGCCTTTGAACAATCTGGCAACCTTCTTCCAAGCCTTTTTCAATAGAAAAATAGTTTCTTGATTGAGCTTGTTGGACTGACGGAAAGAGGGTTCCCCTTTCATACTTAGTTGCTTTGAAGTCAATATATTCTTACTCTTTTGCCCAGGCTTTTTACGAGCGCCCGCCTGATTGGAGAGTGCAGCCTCCGAAGCATGCGCTTTTAACGGTAAAACGCAGCAGACAATCGGTTACATTCTATATTAAATACAATTTGGATTAAGTTGTCAGTGACGTTTGTCAACATTGTGGCAATCTGTTTTGTATGATTGAATTTGAATTGATTTGGTGATCTTTTTCATGGATTTGCATGGGAAGTGGGGATCGGATGCGAACCTTTTTTGAAAAGACGGGAAAGCATATGGAAATCTTGTGTAGAGTGGAGATCGAAAGATGAATTCTGATGATTTTGTTGAAAAATTGACGGAGTGATTGATGAGTTCTTCTGATTTCGCTTAACAAGTGAGGAATTGGGTGAGGAATTCTATTTGTTTTCTAAAAAAGTCTTGATTGGATGAAGAATTCCTCTGAAAAGCGGAGGGTGAATTGGCTTGTGTTCTGTTTTATTCGCGGTTTTCACAATTTTATTGGCGAAAATCTCGTTTTATTGGCGAAAATAATTTTTTATTGGCGATAGTTTGATTTTATTGGCGATTTTCACAACTATATTGGCGAAACGGAAGCTGCTCCTAGATTTGTAAATCATCTGACAGCAGTAAAGCAAACAATCCGCCGCCGGCTCTCTCCATATAAAAACACCCCCCGGCAGCGCCGGAGGGTGTTAATCTTTAAATTAAATTCTGCGTTCTGCAACTGAAATACGGTTGATTGCACGCTGCAGGGCAAGTTCTGCACGCTTGAAGTCAATGTTCTCCTGCTTTCTTTCATGCAGGCGCTGCTCAGCGCGTTCTTTTGCTTTTAGTGCACGTTCAAGATCGATTTCAGATGATTGTTCTGCAGATTGAGCAAGGATGGTTACCTGCTCGGGACGGACCTCGAGGAAACCGCCGCTGACTGCAATGAACTCGTTATTGCTGCCATTTTTCAAACGGACAGCGCCAATTTGTAGCGGTGCAACCATAGGAATGTGGCCTGGCAAGATTCCAAGCTCGCCTGTGCTCGCTTTTGTGCTTACCATTTCAACATCTGATTCATACACCGGCCCATCGGGAGTAACAACACTGACTTTAATCGTCTTCATTTTTTACCCTCCTGGTCCGTTATTAGACCTCTACACCCATACGTTTTGCATTCTCGATAACTTCTTCGATTCGGCCAACTAGGCGGAATGCATCTTCTGGAAGGTGGTCATATTTGCCGTCAAGGATTTCAGTGAATCCTTTAACTGTTTCTTTAACTGGCACGTAAGAACCTTTCTGTCCTGTGAACTGTTCGGCTACGTGGAAGTTTTGTGACAGGTAGAACTGGACGCGGCGAGCGCGGTGAACGATTAGCTTATCATCATCAGAAAGCTCATCCATACCAAGGATCGCAATGATATCCTGAAGTTCTCTGTAACGCTGCAATGTTTGCTGTACGCGACGAGCTACTGAATAGTGGTCTTCGCCAACGATTTCAGGTGTCAATGCACGAGAAGTCGAAGCAAGCGGATCCACCGCAGGGTAGATACCCATTTCAGAAAGCTTACGCTCAAGGTTCGTTGTTGCATCCAAGTGAGCGAAAGTTGTAGCCGGAGCCGGGTCAGTGTAGTCATCGGCTGGTACATAGATCGCCTGGATGGAAGTAACAGAACCTACGTTAGTAGATGTGATACGTTCCTGCAATTTACCCATTTCAGTTGCAAGAGTCGGCTGGTAACCTACCGCAGATGGCATACGGCCAAGTAGGGCGGAAACCTCAGAACCTGCTTGCGTGAAACGGAAGATGTTATCCATGAAGAAAAGAACGTCCTGTCCCTGCTCATCACGGAAATATTCAGCCATTGTCAAACCAGTCAGGGCAACACGCATACGTGCTCCTGGCGGCTCGTTCATCTGTCCGAATACCATCGCTGTCTGCTTGATAACGCCAGAGTCAGTCATTTCGTGGTAAAGGTCATTTCCTTCACGTGTACGTTCACCAACACCTGCGAATACGGAGATACCGCTGTGCTCTTGAGCGATGTTGTTGATCAATTCCTGGATCAATACGGTTTTACCTACACCGGCACCACCGAACAATCCGATCTTACCACCCTTGATATATGGAGCAAGAAGGTCAACTACCTTAATTCCTGTTTCAAGGATCTCAACCTCAGTTGAAAGCTGTTCGAATGTTGGAGCTTCCCTGTGGATTGAATCGCGGCGTGCATCAGCAGCTAGTGGAGCGTCAAGGTCGATTGACTCACCCAATACGTTGAATACACGCCCTAGTGTTACGTCCCCAACCGGAACGGAGATTGGAGCACCTGTATCTAATACTTCCACGCCACGCTTAAGGCCGTCTGTGGAAGACATCGCGATTGTACGAACTGTGTCATCGCCTAAGTGAAGGGCTACTTCAAGAGTTAGTTCGATGTTCACATCCGCATCGCTGGTTACAATTTTCAAAGCGTTATAGATCTCTGGAAGATTGCCGCTTTCAAACTTAACGTCAACAACCGGACCCATAACCTGGAGAACGCGTCCTTTGTTCATCTTGTTCCCTCCTATCGTACTAGTTGAAATATATACATCATGATGGGATGCGGCTTCATGCCACATCCCCAATTGTCATTTAGAAAAGCGCAAGCGCCTTGTCCAGCCCCGACAAGCGCTGGAGGGCCGGCCAGTGAAGTCGCTCTTTGACTTCATTGGACGGACCGAAGCGACTCGAGCTGCTCAAAGCTAACGCTTATCGCAAGATACTCGAAGAAGTAATATCAGGGATGAAAACTGGCTAGGCGCTGGAGCTAGACACTAAATCTATTCGAGTGCTGCAGCTCCACCAACGATTTCGGTGATTTCCTGGGTAATAGCAGCCTGACGCGCGCGGTTGTAGCTCAAGCTGAGGGAATTGATCAGCTCTTTCGCATTGTCCGTTGCGTTTCTCATGGCTGTCATACGAGCAGCATGTTCACTTGCTTTGCTGTCAAGCAGTGCTCCGTAAATCAAGCTTTCTGCGTATTGCGGCAAGAGAACTTCCAGGATCTCCTCAGCGTTCGGCTCGAATTCGTAAGAGGTAAGCTTTGCAGAAGCTCCGCCAATATCCGTTAACGGAAGCAGCTTCTTCTCAGTTACTTCCTGAGCAATCGCGCTGACGTAATGACTGTAGTAAATATATAATTCATCAAATGATCCATCTGAGAACATGCCAACAGTGTTGCTGGCGATATCCTGGATTTCCGCAAAAGACGGCTGGTCTGCAATGCCGACGATGTCTAGGACAACGTTCATGCCACGGCTTTTGAAAAAGTCACGGCCGACACGCCCGATCGCGATGATCGCAAACTCATCATTTGATTTATGGCGCTGCTGGATCGTCTGATACAATTGGCGCAGGACGTTACTGTTGTAAGCACCTGCAAGACCACGATCAGATGTAATCACTAGATATCCCGTCTTCTTGACTGGACGGCTGTTCAGCATTGGGTGGTTGGAATCCTTGCTGCCCATTGCGATTGAGGCAGTCACTTCCTGGATTTTTTCCATGTAAGGAACGAATGCTTTCGCGTTCATGACTCCACGGTTCCATTTAGCTGCGGATACCATTTCCATTGCCTTGGTAATCTGGCTCGTCTTTTTAGTCGAAGTAATACGGTTTTTTATATCGCGTAAAGATGCCATTTCGGTTCTCACCACCCTTTTACAAAAGAATTGTTAGTCCAAGTGTAAGCAGGAGCCAGGTCCTTTTTTAAAAAGGAATGCTGGCACTGCTAATTATTCACGATTACTCAGATACTGCAAACGTCTTTTTGAAAGCGTTGATTGCAGCACTCATATCTTCGTCTGAAGGAAGTTCCTTCGTTGAACGGATATGATCTAACACTTCTGTATGGTTGTGGTCTAACCATGAAAGGAATTCACCTTCGAAGCGGCGGATATCCTGCAATGGAATATCATCAAGGAAGCCGCGAGTCAGTGCATATAGGATTGCTACTTGCTTTTCAACAGCAAGCGGCTTGTTAAGATCTTGTTTAAGTACTTCTACCGTACGCGCACCGCGGTTCAATTTTGCCTGAGTTGCTTTGTCAAGGTCAGAACCGAACTGTGCGAATGCTTCCAATTCACGGTATGAAGCAAGGTCAAGACGTAGTGTACCAGATACCTTCTTCATCGCTTTGATTTGAGCGGATCCACCTACACGGGATACAGAAAGACCTGCGTTGATCGCTGGACGTACGCCAGAGAAGAATAGGTCGGACTGCAAGAAGATCTGTCCGTCTGTGATCGAGATAACGTTCGTTGGAATGTAAGCAGAAACGTCGCCTGCCTGTGTTTCAATGAACGGAAGTGCTGTGATTGAACCTGCGCCTTTAGCGTCGCTCAATTTAGCAGCACGCTCTAGTAAGCGTGAGTGCAAGTAGAATACATCCCCTGGGTAAGCTTCACGGCCTGGAGGACGGCGAAGCAGCAAGGAAAGTTCACGGTATGCTGCCGCTTGTTTTGAAAGGTCATCATATACGACAAGAACGTGCTTGCCATTGTACATGAATTCTTCACCCATCGTTACACCAGCGTAAGGAGCAAGGTATAAGAGTGGTGCCGGCTGTGATGCAGATGCTGTAACAACGATAGAGTAATCTAACGCGCCGTGCTTACGGAGAGTTTCAACTGCGTTACGTACAGTTGATTCCTTCTGTCCGATTGCAACGTAGATACAGATCATATCCTGGCCTTTTTGGTTAAGAATTGTATCGATCGCTACAGATGTTTTACCAGTCTGGCGGTCACCGATGATCAATTCACGCTGTCCGCGGCCGATTGGCACAAGAGCGTCGATCGCCTTGATACCAGTCTGCAATGGCTCATGAACCGATTTACGGTCCATAACGCCCGGTGCAGCGTACTCGATTGGACGAGTTTTCGTTGTGTTGATTGGACCCATGCCATCTACTGGCTGTCCAAGAGGGTTTACGACGCGGCCGATAAGCTGTTCCCCAACAGGAACCTCCATGATGCGGCCCGTACGGCGTACCTCGTCACCTTCGCGGATGTCCGTAAAAGGTCCAAGGATGATGATACCGACGTTATTTTCTTCCAGGTTTTGTGCCATACCCATAACGCCGTTTGAAAATTCAACAAGTTCTCCAGCCATGACATTGTCGAGGCCATGAGCACGGGCGATACCGTCACCAACACTGATAACTGTACCCACATCACTCACTTGAATTTCCGACTGATAATTTTCGATTTGCGATTTTATCAGCGCACTGATTTCTTCAGCTTTGATGCTCATGAGTTTCACCCCTATCTACGAATCTTAGCCTAGCAATTTACGTTCTAAGCGGTCTAGCTTGCCGCGCAAGCTGCCGTCAAAAATGCGGTTTCCAATGCGAAGCTTTACGCCTCCAAGCAAATTGGAATCTACAATGTTTTCAATATGAAGTGACTGTTTGCCAACCTGGGGCGCGAACGAAGCTGAAAGTGCTTCAGCCTGCTCAGCCGACAAAGGCTGGACACTATAAACTTTTGCTTCAGCCACGCCTTTTGCATCATTAGCAAGGGCGATGAACTGGTCAGCAACGTCTGCGATCTGGTCTTCGCGGTGGCGGTCAACCAGAATCATCAGTGTATTAAGGACATATGTGCTTACAGATCCGAAAGCTGTCTTTAAAACTTCTTTCTTCTTCTCGTTCGGAAGCTTCGGAGACTTTAAAAAAACAGTCAATTCCGGATTGTTCACAACAACTTCTTTTACAGTGCGAAGCTCTTCCTCAACCTGCGGGAGAGCCTGCTTTTCAGAAGCGAGTTGAAAAAGAGCCAGGGCATAGCGCTTTGCTACCGTCGAGTTGCTCATCGGGCATTACCCGCCTCTTGAATGTATTCATTGATGAGCTTTTCCTGGTCAGCTGCAGAGATTTCCTTCTCGATCACTTTTGAAGCAATCAAGACAGATAGTGAAGCAACTTGCTCGCGGATCGCCGCAACAGCCTGCTCCTTCTGCTGTTCGATTTCAAGCTTCGCAGATTCCTTGATTCTTTCAGATTCAGTACGTGCCAGTGCAATGATTTCATCACGCTGTACATCGCCCTGTTTCTTTGCGTTTTCAATTAGGCCCTGTGCTTCTGTGCGTGCCTGCTTAAGCATTTCACGCTGTTCTTCCATAAGTTTCTGTGCTTCAGCACGGCTTTTTTCAGCCGCTCCGATTTCGCCAGCAATATGCTCTTCACGTTCCTTCATGATGCCCATCAATGGACCCCAAGCGAACTTCTTAAGCAATGCTAACAAAACAAGGAACATAACAAGCTGGAACAAGATGTCGCCAGTGTTAAGGCCGGCTGCAGCTCCCAATACAAAATTCATTGTTAACACCCTCGATTCACTCCCTTCAAGAGTTGTACCATGATTAAAAAAGGTCCAACATGCGCCATCTGGCTTAAAAGCCTGCGGCTGATAGCCAAAGGTCAGAAACCAACACATAAGGCTGCCCGTTCCAAATCCCGGGCTTGCCCGATTTTATTTCAAACGATTGCTTACATTCAAATTCAGGTATGCTCCGCGCCGGATTGTACCGGCACCAAGCCTACATAATAGAATGGCGAAGGTTCGCGCGGAATGATCTTCGCCATCTTTAATTCTTATTTATTAACCACCAATAACCATGAACGCGATAACTACAGCGATGATAGGAATCGCTTCAACCAACGCAACCCCGATGAACATTGTAGTTTGAAGCATACCGCGAGCTTCTGGCTGACGAGCGATACCTTCTACTGTACGTGACACGATCAAACCGTTACCAATACCTGCACCAAGTGCTGCCAAACCGATTGCGATTGCTGCTGCTAAAAGACCCATTATAAAGTTCCTCCTTTAATGTATGAAAAAATGTTTTTTTAAGTTTTGTTCATTAAATGAACAGGTATATATTAATGGTCATGACTCACTTTATGGGAGAGATAAACCATCGTTAACATAGTGAAGATAAATGCCTGGATTGCTCCGACGAAAACGGAGAAACCTTGCCATACAAGCATCGGTAAGGCTGCGGCCAAGTGCCCGCCTACCCCGGTTGCGAGGCTGGCTGCAAGCAGACCCAACAGGATCTCACCTGCGTAAATGTTACCGTAAAGACGAAGACCAAGAGTGAGCGTATTCGCGAACTCTTCAATGATCTTGATCGGGAACATGAACCAAAACGGCTTAAAGAATTCCTTGCCGTATTCGGCAGTCCCTTTAAGCTTGACGCCATAATAATGGGAAAGTCCTACCACCATGACTGCAAGAGTCAGTGTGATGACTGGGTCAGCTGTCGGTGATTTCCACCACAGGTAATTGTCGTATACGACAGAAAACGGCAGTCCCAGCATGTTGGAAACAAACACATACATCAGCAATGTGATTCCAAGGACGTGAAATCTTCCCCCATCCTTCCAGTCCATCGTGCTGTTGATGATCCCTTTGACGAAATCCATAATCCATTCCATGAAATTCTGTATTCCTGTCGGTTTCATCGCAAGCTTACGAGTGGAAAGAACTGCAATGATGAAAACAACAGCAGACGCCACTGTGATCATCAGCATGTTTGCTAAGTTAAAAGTAAGCCCAAATAAATCTAATAATGGAGCTTCATGATGCATCAGTTAATTCACCTCTCTTCCCCGCTATTTACGTAAAAAAGACTGGACAAAAAAATCTATCATAATGACAATATAAGCTGTCATTAATCCCAAAATCGTAAATACAAGGTCAATGCGATCAGGATATTCCATCGCAACGATTACTGCAAGCGCACCTGTCGCAAGCCTCGACAGCGAGCCGAGCGAGCGCACCTTCTTCCCCTGTACCACCGAATCCCCGAAGTTGTTCATTTTCCTCGCAAGCAGCCATAAATTAAAAAGGCTCAGGCTTGTACCAAAGATCAATCCGGCAAAAACAGATTGATAGCTTGTAAAGCCGTACCCGAGTACGTATAAAGACAACAAGGTGAATATGTATTTGCGCTGACGAATAAACAAGTCCTGTATTTCCATAGATGGCTAGTCTCCCGAAAAGAAGTGTTGGATGAGGCGGAGCATGGCATAAACACCTGCCGCCAATCCGATCAGCAATCCGAATATTAAGAAAAGTGGCTCTGTACCAATAGTACGGTCAAGCCATCTTCCGGAGAAAATGCCAATTAAAATGGAGCCTACCAATTGAGATAGTATAGCGGACATGAGTGCCATCGCTTGAAAAGGGTGGCGGTTGTTTCGGCGCATAAAAAACGCATCCTCACTTTTGAGAATGGGAGCTTCAGGGGGTGAAAAATCATTTTTCGAAAAAACAATATTTTCACTAAAAAAAGCTTGCATATCAACGTTGAAAACCTTATCATTTTATGCCCTTTGTAAGCATACAATAGGCAATTGTCAATGTCAATCCATTGGGGTGAAAAAATTCACAAAGTTTTCACTGTGAATATATACCATTAACCCTATTTTAGTATTATATTATTAAAGCATTTTTTTTACCTTTATTTTTTTCTGGATTTTTTCCATAAATATGGTTTCTTTCATGCGAATCTCTATTTTGAAACGCCCAAAAAATTGCAAAAGGCCGGAAAGGAATCACCTATGTCCGGCCGCTGCATTTTTACTTATGAAAATCATTGCGTCAATCGTGCTCTCCCGTCCTTTCTTTCTTGCGAACACCTTCGCGAGGTACATTCCTTCATCCGGCAGTTTTTCCAGTGGTATTTCTTTTCCGACCATTCCCTTTTCAAGCTTCCTTCCCCAATCAAGGAATCCGACGAATCGGTATTGGTCCGGATCAAATAGAGCGATGCCAAATTCTTCAGCTCCACCAGGCAAATAGACTTCATAGCGATACGCTTCCCCATTGTCCGCCGGCGCGAAGTCGAAGCCCATCACCCTTGGGTAGTCCGGTTCTTCGACAACGTATATATATGGAATCCTGATTTTATTTTTTCCATCATCTATAAAAAGGCCCCCGTCATGGATTTTATCTTTCAGCAGGGCAGGATCGGCTATCATCGCGATCTCCACGTCTTTTTCTTCCTTCGGTTCGAGCGAAAAGCTCATTGGAAGCTCCCACTCTATCCCCTGTTCTTTTTTTGGAATGGAAAATGAATAGGTTTTTCTGGCTGGACCTGTATTTTTGACTGTCAGCTTTGCACTATGCCTGTGCATGTTATCGGCAAGCTGGAATTTGCCAAATTGCAGAGATCCCGGAATGACCAGGCTTTCGGTATTGATTGCTGCCTCCAGCTGGATTCTTCCTGCTCCTTGCTCGAATGTCCGGTATCTCTTGCCGTCACGGTCGGTTATATCCTTAGCCGTGTTCATGATGGCCGCCTTGATTTCAGCCGGTGTCCAGTCTGGATGGGCCTGCTTGATCAGGGCTGCCGCTCCTGCAACATGTGGCGCGGCCATGCTCGTTCCCTGAAGCGGCTGGTAACCTCCAGGTATTGTGCTGTTAATTGCCACGCCGGGCGCAACGATATCAGGCTTGATTTCCCATGTGACCGTCACCGGACCGCGGGAGCTGAAGTCAGCAAGAATATCTCTTTCTTCTATTAAATTCATGCGGATCAGAATCGAATTTTTATCTAGCTGTTTTTTAAGCGCCAATCCCTCTTCTTTACTGATCGCGGCCACGGGAATCGGCAGTCTCTCTTCCAGGTTGCCAAAGAAAGTTCCCTTCGTATTGTTATAGATGATCACACCGATTGCGCCAGCTTCAAGTGCGTTCTTTGCTTTTTCTGTAAAAGTAAGCTTCCCCCGTTCGACGAGTACAATCTTATCCCTAACATCTTTCATCTCTTCGTTCGTGCCGAGTCCAGCAAAAACAAGATTTTCACTTTGGGTAATATTCCAATTATCCGATCCCTGTAATAGTTCGAGCCTTATCTCCTTAGATATGCCTGGGGCGTTGAGATACGGCACATTCATTGGAGGAGTTGACGCACCAACCGAGATTGCCTTTGAAGCGGTGCCTGGTGATCCTACAGTCCATCGATTAGGACCAGAGTTTCCTGATGAAGTGACCGCGACGATTCCTTCATCCACCGCCTTGTTAAGCGCGAGGCTAATGGGCAGGTCCGGACCATTGACATCATTTCCGAGTGATAGATTGAGGATGTCGACTTTATCCTTGATCGCTTCATCAATAGCGGCGATGACCTGCTCTGTCGTGCCGCTTCCTCCTGGGCCAAGCGCCCGGTAGGCAACCAATTTCGCATCGGGAGCAATCCCTCTCATCCTGCCGTTTGCCGCGATGACGCCTGCCACATGCGTGCCGTGCAAGGTGCTCCGAAATCCGGCGCCCTTCGTTTCCATCGGGTCATCATCCCCATCAACAAGGTCATGACCACCGCCAAAACTCCTTCTCAAGTCAGGATGCTCATAATCGATCCCCGTATCAATTACCCCGATGGTTATACCCTTGCCCGTCAGGCGATTGCCTTTTTCATCAAGAATTCCATGGACCGCATCCGTTCCAATCAATTCAAAATGATCGATAAAGCTTTCGCTTCGTGTGTAGCGGGTTGGAAGATGGGCTGAGTTTTCCACCTTGTACGTATTCACTTCAGATAGAAGTTGGATGTCATTCAACTCTTTTAATTTTTGAAGCTCGGAAACCGGACCTTTAACAGAGTATCCAGTGACTGCATGCGTGAAGATGCGGCGGAGCTTTGTGCTCTTGAGTTTCTTTAGCTGAGAGTGAATTTCGTGTTCTTTGGGCTGGCGTTTCGTTAATACGATCGCTACTTTTTCGGTTTGGGGATCTTCCTGAGGAATCGGCGGGAGCTGCAGTTTTTGCGGTTGTTGGAAAGCAGCGAGTATCAGCAATATTGGAAAAATGATTAAGATCGTACGCTTCAGCAAGACGGAATCCCCCTTTTTCCATTAGCGTTTCAATTAATGGGTGCCAATATACGGGGTTTGTATTCCAAAAATAGGGTGAACGCGCAATTACCACTAATGTTGGTGCAATTATAGAGGGTTTTGGTGCAAGTATTTGAGTTGAGGGTGCAATTACTATTGGGTTTCCTGCAATTAATGAATATAAATGTTTTCAGTTTCGGGTGACTTTTTTCCAAATATAGGATGACGGCACGATTATCACCGAGTTTCGGGCAATTAATCTGGTTTTTCGGGAGATTATTGTGTTTAATCAGGAGAATATCGGTGAGTTTCGGGGAATTATCTCGTGGAAGGGATTTAAAATTTTTTCCAGCACGCGTTTAGGCCTTTTCAAGCAGTGTTTTGGGGTAATTTACAGCTGTTTTCACCTGTTACTTCCCCATGCCAACCCTTCACCAAAAAGAAAACACCCCTTTTTTTGAAAAAAGAGGTGTTTAAAAGGTTCTTATTTATATTGTTCAGGACGATTTTCGGTGCGCTTGAAGTAGTATCGAATCGCTTCGCAAATACGTTCTGATGCGCGGCCATCTCCGTATGGATTTGAGGCTTTGGCCATTTTTTCATATGCTTGCTGGTCAGTCAGCAGTTCTGTTGCCATTTGGTAAATTGGCTGCTCTTCGTTTCCAGCGAGCTTCAATGTTCCTGCCTCGATGCCTTCCGGACGCTCTGTTGTGTCGCGAAGAACGAGTACAGGCACGCCTAGTGACGGTGCTTCTTCCTGCACGCCGCCTGAATCAGTCAGGATGAGATGCGCGCGTGAAGCGAAGTTATGGAAATCAATGACGTCGAGAGGCTCGATCAAATGGATGCGCGGGTCATTGCCCAGCACCTCGTCTGCTAGTTCACGAACCACAGGATTCAAGTGAACAGGATAAACAACTTGTACATCACGCTGCTCATCGACAATACGCTTGATGGCGCGGAACATATTGCGCATTGGCTCACCAAGGTTTTCGCGTCGGTGTGCCGTCATCAGGATCAAGCGGTCATTGCCTAGCTTATCGAGAACTTCATGCTGGTAGGTTTCTTTTACTGTCGTCGTCAGTGCATCGATGGCCGTGTTGCCAGTTACGAAGATATTCTCTTCAGATTTGTTTTCCTGCAGCAAATTAGCCGCTGATTTGGAAGTCGGCGCGAAATGAAGATCGGCCATGACTCCTGTCAGCTGGCGGTTCATTTCCTCAGGGAATGGAGAATACTTATTCCAAGTCCTCAAGCCTGCCTCGACATGGCCGACAACAATCTGGTTATAATACGCCGCAAGACTGGCCACAAATGTCGTTGTCGTATCTCCATGGACAAGCACGATGTCCGGCTTGACTTCCTTCATTACTTTATCCAGGCCTTCCAAACCTCTAGTCGTTACATCAATCAAAGTTTGGCGATCCTTCATGATGTTGAGGTCGTGGTCTGGCGTGATATTGAAAATGTTCAGTACCTGGTCCAGCATTTGGCGGTGCTGGGCGGTTACCGTTACGATTGATTCAAAGTGTTCAGGGTGTTTCTGTAATTCGAGGACAAGCGGAGCCATTTTAATTGCTTCCGGGCGTGTCCCAAAAATTGTCATTACTTTAATTGGCTTGTTCAATTCAAACACTCCTTATTTTGTCCCGAATAAACGGTCTCCTGCGTCTCCTAGTCCAGGTACGATGTATCCGTGGTCATTCAGCTTTTCATCGAGGGCAGCGATGTAAATGTCAACATCAGGGTGCGCTTCTTTTACCGTTTCTACCCCTTCTGGAGCCGCAATCAAACACATGAATTTGATATGCTTCGCGCCTCGCTTTTTAAGAGAGTTGATTGCTTCGACGGCAGATCCACCTGTCGCAAGCATTGGATCGACGACGATAAAATCGCGCTCCTCCACGTCACTTGGAAGTTTTACATAGTATTCAACCGGCATCAATGTTTCCGGATCGCGGTAAAGTCCGATATGTCCTACCTTCGCTGCCGGGATCAATTTCAGGATGCCGTCAACCATTCCGATGCCTGCGCGAAGGATCGGGATAATCCCAAGCTTCTTGCCTGATAATACCTTCGATTTTGTCTTTTCGACCGGTGTTTCAATTTCAATTTCCTCAAGCGGCATGTCACGCGTGATTTCGAACGCCATCAGCGTTGCTACTTCATCTACAAGCTCGCGAAATTCCTTCGTGCCTGTGCTTTTTTCGCGGATATAAGTAAGTTTATGCTGGATCAATGGATGGTCAAATACGTATACTTTTGCCATGTGTATCGCTCCTTTTAAAGGTAAGTGAGTAGTGAACACCTGTATGTTATATGTAAGATTTGTTGAATCACACTTCGTCTAATTTTACAGAAAAACCTCTGGACAAGCAACCGCTACAGCCTAATGATTTTCCCCTGAAAAAGCGGCCCTCATTCATGGAGGACCGCCGGGTGAAAACTTATCTCTCTGGATATAGTTCGAACTTGCTAGTTAGATCTTCGACGCGATTCTTCGCTTCTTCCAGCTTCGCTTCGTCTTCGTGATTTTTCAATGTGAAGGCGATGAGTGATGCGATTTCGTCCATTTCTGCATGTCCGAAGCCGCGGCTTGTGACGGCGGCTGTACCGATGCGGATTCCGCTTGTTACAAATGGGCTTTCTGGATCGAATGGAATCGTGTTTTTATTGACGGTTATGCCGATATCATCAAGAACCTTTTCCGCTACTTTCCCAGTCAGGCCAAGTGAACGCAGGTCAACCAATAGCAAATGGTTGTCTGTACCGGCCGATACAAGGTCGATGCCTTCCTTCTTCAAGCCTTCTGCAAGGCGGTTCGCATTGGAAATGATATTCTGTGCGTATTCTTTAAAAGAATCCTGGAGCGCTTCACCGAATGCAACTGCTTTAGCAGCGATGACGTGCATCAGCGGGCCGCCCTGGATGCCAGGGAAGATGGACTTATCAATTTTCTTCGCGAATTCTTCTTTGCAGAGGATCATTCCGCCGCGCGGGCCGCGAAGAGTTTTATGAGTAGTCGTTGTAACAAAGTCAGCATACGGCACCGGATTCTGATGCAGGCCTGCTGCGACCAGTCCAGCGATATGCGCCATATCGACCATCAGGTATGCGCCCACTTCATCGGCGATTTCACGGAATCGCTTGAAGTCGATCGCTCTCGGGTAAGCACTCGCACCGGCAACAATCAGCTTCGGCTTATGCTCGCGAGCTTTTTCAAGAACGACATCATAGTTGATCATATGAGTATCTTCATCAACACCATACTCAACGAAATTATACTGAACGCCGCTGAAGTTTACCGGGCTTCCGTGCGTCAAATGTCCGCCGTGTGAAAGATTCATCCCAAGCACAGTGTCTCCATGCTCAAGAATCGTGAAGTAAACGGCCATATTGGCCTGCGCGCCTGAGTGCGGCTGGACATTGACATGCTCGGCGCCGAAAATTTCCTTCGCGCGGTCGCGGGCGATGTTTTCGGCAACATCGACATATTCACACCCGCCATAATAGCGGCGGCCCGGATAGCCTTCTGCGTACTTATTTGTAAGTACAGACCCCTGTGCCTCCATTACGGCTTCGCTGACAAAGTTCTCTGATGCTATCAATTCGATTTTCGTGCGCTGACGCTTCAATTCATCCTGCATTGCAGCATATAGCTGGCTGTCCTGCTGTGACAAGTGCTTCACTTAAGTTCCCCCTCTTATATGTATTGCGTGGTTCCGTTATTAGAAAATTCATTCTTATTTTAGCCGATATTATAATGAAAGGAAAGGAAGAAGGTAAAAGGAAAACTGATTATCAGGCCTGTGTTTTCCTCCATTGCCTTTCCCCTGTCAGCAAGACTCGTTTTCTTTTGTTTGTTCGTAAACCGCACGGGTGCCGCCGATCAGCTTCGGTCTCGTCTTCGCCAGGGTAACATGAGCATGACCGATGCTTTTTTGCTTCACTCTTACTGGCACAGCGACATGCTTCATTTGCATGCCAATCAGCGTATCGCCGATATCGATGCCGGCGTCAGCCTTGATGAACTCGACGACCACTGCATCTCCGAGGTTTTGATAGGCGTAAGCTGCCATTGCGCCGCCCGCGGTCCTGACTGGAATGACCGTCACTTCTTCCAGCTGCTTCTGGTGTGCTGTTTCCCTCTCGACGACAATCGCCCGGTTCAAATGCTCGCAGCACTGGAATGCCAGCTGGACGCCCGTTTTCTTCTGGAGTTCGCGGAGCTGGCTGAAGACCATTTCCGCCACCTCATCCGTACCGGCTGTGCCGATCCGCTTGCCGATGATTTCACTCGTGCTGCAGCCGACGACCAGCACCTGGCCTTTTTTCAGCTGCACCTGTTCATTAAATTCAGTAAGGATGGAGTTCAATTCTGCTTTCCATTGTTCGATAGCCAGTTGTAACGCCTCCATTACATTGGTATTTGATATTCCTTGCAAATAGGCTGGAAGTTATTTATTTTCATACTCCTTAATTTTACCGACTCGGTTTTCGTGGCGGCCGCCTTCGTATTCTTCTGAAAGCCATACGGCTGCGATTTCACGCGCCAGTCCTGGTCCAATTACACGTTCGCCCATCGCCAGGACATTGCTGTCATTATGCTGGCGTGTCGCTTTTGCGCTGAATACGTCATGCACGAGCGCGCAGCGGATTCCTTTTACCTTGTTTGCGGCAATGCTCATGCCGATTCCTGTTCCGCAAATCAGGATCCCTTTGTCAAACTCACCGTTCGCCACTTTCTCGGCAACCGGAAGCGCATAGTCTGGATAGTCAACAGATGTACCGCATTCGCAGCCGAAATCTTCATACTGGATATTCATTTCGTCCATCAAATTCTTAATTTCTTCGCGGATATTCACTCCGCCATGGTCTGAAGCAATAGCAACTTTCATTGTAAAATCCTCCTATGTATTCCCGGCTTGCGGGGCGATCAAATCTATCGTTATTTTCTCATAATCGCTTCGATTTATAAAGAAAACGAGTTGGTTTGCGTCGATATTTTAGCTGTTCATACACAAATCGGATCAAGAAAAATTTTATAGCGAGTTTTTATCTTTTATAGCGACTTTTTCATTTTTATAGCGACTTTTTCATTTTTATAGCGAGTTTCTATTTTTTATAGCGACTTTTTCATTTTTATAGCGAATTGGAAATTCCGCTTCATTTTTTCCAGTGAATTAAAACAAAAACCACAGCACGCAGCTGTGGTCCAGAAATTATAACGAAAACTTCGTAATCGTGCCTTTTAGTTTTTCCGCCTGATTCTTCAGTTCAACGGCGAGGTCTTCGACATTGGAGATGACTTCTGCCTGCTGCTCTGCTGCTGATGCTACGCTGAGTGCTCCGGCTGAGGTTTCTTCTGCGATTGCCGCCATTTCCTGCGATTGGGTGGATGTATGCTGGATGGTTTCCATTTGGGTCTCGACCAGCGCGGCGATTGCGTGGATGACGTCAGCCATCTCATGAATCGTGGATGTCATTGCGTCGATCACCTGGTTCGTTCTCTCGCCTTTTTTCGCTTCTCTGTTCGCGGTTTCGACCTGTCTGCCGATCTGTCCGACAACGTTCTGGACTTCAGACTGGATGTTCTGGATCAGTTCGGATATTCCCTGGACAGCGCCCGCACTCTGGTCTGCCAGCTTCCTGACTTCTTCGGCAACCACAGCAAATCCTTTCCCATGCTCGCCAGCACGAGCTGCCTCAATCGATGCGTTCAAGGCAAGCAAGTTTGTTTGAGCCGCAATATCGCCAACAAGCTGGATGATTTGCTCTACTTTCGTCGCGTTCTCTTCCAATCGTTTTACCGTGCCCAGTGATTCACGGTTATCATTTGCCAGTGTCTCGATGCCGGAAATCAGCGAGTGAATCGCATTCTTCGATTCCTGCAGGTCTTTGACCATTTCCACGGAAATTGATTCAGATGTCCGCGCTTTTTCCTGGACATCCTCGGCGATCCGGATGACTTCATCCACAGACTCAGCAGTTGTCTGTGTTGACAATGCCGAAGAATCAGCTCCCGCGGCAATTTCCTTGATCGTTGTCGAGATAATCGACGCCTGCTCAGATGCTGCCGCAGATTGTCCGGATATCTGGATGACTTTTTCATTTGTTTCCTTGAAGTTACTATCAATCTGACTGACCATTTCACGCAGGTTTGCGAGCATATTGTTGAAGGCCATTCCCAAAGAGCGGATTTCATCATCCGATTTCGAGACTTCCGCATCCTCGCCAATTTCACCCTGTGCTGCTTTTAATGCAGATTGCTCCAGCTTTTGCAATGGCTTGATGATCAATCCGGCAGCCATATACGCTAGCAGGCCTGACCAGAAAATCCCCATTCCAAGAACCGCTACGTTATAAACGACCGAATTTACTTCGATTAAACTCTGGACATAAGGCTGCAGGAAATAAATAAAAAATGCGCTCGTTGAATAAGTGATGATCGCCAACACAGTCGTCAGCATGACCATTTTCTTTCTTAACCCCATTTTGTAGCTGCGTTTAGACCCCACTGATAATCCCCCTGAAAAAATAATAAAAACTCCTCAAGGGTTTTATCGGATTTTATCGAGGATTCTTTCGATACTTTTTTGAATTTCTTTAAAAGCTTCACGATAAATTTGTTCATTTCCGCCAAACGGATCTGCTACATCCAGGTTTCCCGTTTCCTCAGCAAATTCTTTTAAGGTAAAAATTTTATCCGCAGCGAATGGATATTGGTTCATGACCAGCCCTTTATGGCTTTGTGTCATCGTCAGAACCAGGGTTGCCCAGTCGATTTCATCCCTTGTTAACATCGAGGAACGATGATCATGGCTGATATCGTTTTCCTCGAGAACGGTCTTCGCGTTCGCAGAAGCTTCAGCTCCATTCGGGGCATATACTCCTGCCGATTTCACCTCTACTCCAGGGAGCTGTTTGCTTTTTAAAATCGCTTCCGCCATTGGGCTGCGGCATGTGTTTCCGGTACAGACAAATAAAATGCGCGCCATGCTTGTCCCTCCTGTGAATGACTTTTCTTCATTATATGATAATCGTTCAGCAATTTCATTTTCGAAAAATGCTGTTTTCGTAAAGATTGTTGTTAAAATCCTAAAGCCGATTTTAACGTAATAGAAGGCCATTTTGCAGGTCGGTATTAAGTTTGCATGCTCTTTTCTCACAATAGTGTCAACTTTGCAAAGAAAAATAGGATATCAATCCTATTTTGCAGTCAAAAGCAATAAAGTTTGAGAAAAGAGCTTCGCAAAAAAAATACACCTGACGAACAGGTGCGTAAAATTTTATAGCGGAAGAAGTAATTTGAGGCCGAAAGCGAGCAGAATGCTGCCACCCAATGCTTCACTGTATGTACCAAGCCATCCCTGTACCCTTTTTCCAATCAGGAGGCCCGCCCACGTAAGGACCATTGCCGCGACTCCAAAACAAATCAGAACAAGCAGCGTCCTTGCGCCGTAGATTCCAAGGGTCAATCCTACTGAAAAACTGTCAAGGCTGACGCTAAGGGCAAAAATAAATAAACCCTTGCCAACCGGGGTAATCACGCTAGTCTCATCTTCCTTGAAGCTTGCCCAAATCATCTGGACACCCAGCACGATCAGAAGCAGGCCTCCAATATATCCTGCTATTGCTCCGAACTGCTCGGACAAAAATCTCCCTGCCACCATTCCCAGCAGCGGCATCCACACATGGAACAAACCAATCGTAACGCCAATTTTAAAAATATGCCTTTTCGTCAGTCTGAACATGCCCATTCCGAGACCTACGGAAAAGGCATCCATCCCCAACGCGAATGCCATCAACATCAGTGTGAATAATTCGCCGGCTATTGCTGTCATGTCTTCGCCCCCTCGGACTTGCTAATTCAGCATATGCACGTCCAATAGGATTTAGAAGCAGGATTTTTCCAGTTTGAATTGATCAAGAGTCTTGTTCAAAGGAATGTTTCCAAGGAGGGGAATTCGCTTCAACTGGTAATATATTATTTTCAACTGGTATTATATCGTTTTCAACTGTTATTAAAATGCTCTCAACTGGTAATATATTTTCACCAACTGGTATTAAATCGCCTCCTTACAATATTTCATCCTTCTCAACCAATACTTCCTCCACAAGGGGGCCTTTTTACGATAAAAAGCGCCTCATAATTGAAGCGCTTCTCTGTAATGTATTATTTTTTAATAAGCGGCAGTCCGGATGCTTTTGACAGCCGGTTCATGATGGCCTGGCCGACGCCACGTTCCGGGAAAATTTCGCCGAAAATGATATCGAGATCCTCCAGGTTGAAGGCCCGAAGTGTGTCATAAAGAGCTTCTGCCACTGCTTCCAGTCTGGCTCTTTCACCACAGGCGATCACAATATCGGCATCATAAAACTCTTTGTTTTCCTTGGTTGTCATCACGCCGACTTTCATGCCTTCGCTCCGCTTTTCATTCACGAGCTGCTGGATTTCTTCTCTTTTTCCGTCAACAAGATAGAATGGAGCATTCGGTGCATAATGGCGATATTTCATCCCGGGGGATTTTGGCGCCTGGTCTGAATCCTTCAGGGCCGGATCTACCGAGACCTCGCCGACTACTGCTTCAAGCTGTTCCTTCGTGACGCCGCCCGGCCTTAAAATCGCCGGAATCTTGCCGGTGCAATCGACCACTGTGGATTCAAGGCCGACGCCGGTCGCTCCGCCATTGACAATCCCGGCAATCCGGCCGGTCAAATCATCGGCAACATGATCAGCAGTCGTCGGGCTTGGCTTGCCTGACAGATTTGCGCTTGGGGCAGCCAGCGGCAAGCCAGATGCTTCAATGAGCGCCAGAGCTACCGGATGGTCGGGCATCCTGACGGCAACTGTGGATAACCCTGCCGTTGCTTTTTCTGAAAGCACACCATCCTTCTTTTCCAGGATGATGGTCAACGGACCAGGCCAAAAAGCATCCATGAGCACTTGTGCCTGATTGGGGATTTCTTTTACAAAGGCATGAATTTGCTCACGATTGGCGATATGGATAATCAATGGGTTATCCCCAGGTCTTCCTTTTGCTTCGAATATTTTCAAGACAGCTTCATCGCTTTTGGCGTTCCCGCCGAGACCATAAACCGTTTCTGTCGGAAAAGCGACGACTTCATTTTGCTTCAGTTTTTGTCCAGCTTCGCTGATTTGTGGATATGTTTTTAAATTATCCACATTCTTATCCACTGTCCACATTTGTGTTTGCATGTACATCCACCTTTTACTTCTCGCTAAACTAGTCTATTTCTATGAAAGTATAAAAGAAGAATAAGCAGAACTCAAGTTTTTATCCACAAATTGTGTATAGTTTTAACGATTCCGTGGATAACTTTGTGGATTAATCCACAATTCACAGAATTATTTTCATAATTGCGGAGTTATCCACAGTTAGAACTTGTTTTAAATGGCTTTTTTCAAGAAGAGAATCGGGAAGCTCTGATTGGTTTACCATCTCAAATCCCAGGCTGCTGAAGAAAGATACCGCACTCATCTTGTTCGTAACCAGATAAAGCTCTTCAAGCTCCTGATTTTTCGCTGTTAGGAATGCCCGTTTAAACAGAAGCATCAAATCCGGCTGGCCAATTTGCGGGGATACGACAAATGAACGGAGCAAGCCTGCTTGATCCACTGGCTCTACTCCAAGACATGCCTTAAGCTCACCGTCCTGGTTTTCCATTAGTGAAAAGTTTTTGATTGAGTCACTCAATCCTTCCGGGCTCACTCCTGCCTCTGTTAAAAAAGCCTCCAGCTTTGGTAAATCCTCTTGATTCGCACTCCTGATTTTCCACGTCATATCTATCACCTCAAAAATAAGATTCTAGTAAATAGATATGAGAGACATGAAAAAGTAGAACCTAAAAAGGACAAAAAGAAAACACGGCAGCCTCCATTAAAAATGAAAGCTGCCGTGCATCCTTAAATTCCAGGCTTTTTAAGCCAACAGATTAGTTATTGTTGTTGTTATTGCGGGCATTGCCGCCTTTTTCGCCGATTTCTTCATAGAAGCTTCGGTCGTGGTTTTCAGAAGTCGTTTCTCCGCCTTTGCGGCCGATCTCCTGATAGAATTCCTTATCGTGGCTTTCGGATGTTGCTTCGCCACCTTTTTTACCGATTTCCTGGTAGAAGTCGCTATCATGACTTTCAGCAGTAGCTTCTCCACCCTTTTTACCGATTTCTTGGTAGAATTCTTTATCGTGACTTTCAGCTGTCGCCTCGCCGCCTTTTCTGCCTATTTCCTGGTAGAATTCGCTGCCATGGTTCTCAGCTGTTGCTTCGCCACCCATGCGACCTCTTTCTTCTCGAGACATCTTATCTTCATTATTATTGTTTCGATTATTTTTAGCCATTTTAAATCATCCTCCTTGAAATCTAAGTTTTGATGTTACACTACTTTAAATATCCGGATTCTCCCATTATCAAACTAGTATTAGGGGAATGTAATATGCTTGTTCCAACACTGTAATATTTTTGGAAATTCTAACAAACATTTTTCCTCTTTTACCAAGTATTTCTTACGAGAAGCTAGCAAATGTTACCTAGCTTCTCATAGTGAAAAATTCATAAGTGAGTGATTTAAGTCACTATGTGAGCCATTTTGTATGGTTATAATAAAGGTAATCAATTGAAAACCTTTCTCAAAAAGGGGGTACGAGATGGAAATCAAAACAATATATGAACGGATTGGCGGAGACGAATCGATCCGAAAAATTGTCGATACTTTTTATCCAAAGGTATACGAAAATGAGGAACTCAGCCCCTTGTTCGAGGGTGATATGGAGGAAATCAAACGGAAGCAGTGGATGTTCCTCACGCAACTGACCGGAGGCGGCGCCCTTTACAGCGAGGAATTCGGGCCGCCTAATATGAGAGTGCGGCATATGCCATTCGAAATAACACCGGCGCGCGCCCAGGCATGGCTGAAGCTGATGCACGAAACTCTTACGGAAACAGGCTTGAATGAAACCGACGGCGGGAAAGCCCTGTTCGAGCGTTTGAGCCAGATTGCACCTATAATGATCAACAGGCAATAGGGAGGAATTTTACGATGGAAAAACAATCATTGAAACAATACCAGGAATTCAGCGAAGAACGTTTTACGAAAAGGATTGTATTTAAAAAAGGTGACAGTACTGTCTTCCTGCTGAACTTCATGCCAGGGCAGGAGCTGCCTAAGCACACACATCCAGGTACGGAAGTGTTCATTTTAACGATGCAGGGCGAAGGCACTTTCATAGTCGACGGTGAAGAGATCGCGGCAGCAGCAAACGAAACCGTCCACCTGGGCGGCACCGAGGAACTAGCCTATAAAAACACCGGATCTGAGCCAGTCACACTTTATGTGATGCTCAACAAGATTCCAGATGAGCGGTTTGCACAGAATATTTAATAGAAGCAAAGCTCGACATTAGTTAGCTGTTCGAAAAAATCGAGGAATACCATAAATAAGCCCCTGCGGCCTGCGCAGGGGTTTATTTCATCCGAAAATCCTGTTCCAGATCTCGACGAGGAAGAATGATACCTCAACCTCTTCTTCTTCGCCGCCTTCATATACCTTTTTCTTGCCTTTTTTACTATCTTTTTTCTCATCATCAAGCTTGGCATCAGCAGACTCGTCTTCTGCATCCGCTTTTACATCACCTTTGCTGTCGTTCTCATCGAAGCCTTCGCTTGTTGCTTCACCGTTTGAGAAATCAAGGAAGCATAGGGGCGGATAGAGGACGCACCACCAGTTCGCACCTTCGCCTTCGCCAATCGTGATCAGGATTGCTTCGTACTCGCCTGCTGGATAGAGGAACTGACCATATAATTTAGTAGGAAACTGGACTTTGTCAAACTCCGTTTTTACAGATTGATTTGAGCCTTCAGCGGCGACAACTCTTTCCGCGATTGCCTGGATTTCCGGAAGCCTGGATTGGATGACTTCCCTCGCTGCCTCGATTGACGTCAGCTCCTGGACCCAAGTCGTGATTTCTTTGTTCACTTCATCGCGGATCAGGCGTTTGATATTCTGGTCCTTTTCCAGGTCACTGTCGGCGAGGATCCTCAAGCGGATCGCCTCATTCGGAATAACCATCGCTTCCTTCGCGGTCACTTCATTTTTTGGTGTATATAAACTTAAAATTGTACCTGCACATAGTAATAATATGTATATAATAGCGGCTGATTTTTTCATCATCATCTCTCGCACCGTCCCTTCACTAGTAAACAGTGTGGACAGTTTGATAGATTCTTAAACTAGTAATTTTGAAAAAAATGGACCCCTTTTTTATCAGGAGTCCAACTCAGCGAAAACCATCCGGTCCTTGCCATTAATATCAAAAACAATCTCAACTTTGGCATGCGGGAAGGTTTTTTCCAGCAATCCTCTTACTGCTTCACCCTGGCCAGTGCCGATTTCAAAGCCAACCAATGCTTTTTCTTTTAAAATATGCGGAAGTTCCTCCATGAACCGGCGATACAGGTCCAATCCATCTTCTCCTGCAAAAAGCGCCATATGCGGTTCATGCTCAGTGACGATGTCTGACATCCACTCCAGGTCCGCAACTGGTATATATGGCGGGTTCGAGATGACCGCATCGACTTTTTTTCCCTGTAAAATGAGCGGCTGGAGCAGGTCGCCATGTAAAAACTCGATTTCAGCACCAAGCTCGCTGGCATTTTTCCGCGCCACCTCGAGAGCGTCTTTGGAAAGGTCAACCGCTGTCACTTTCAATTCTGGCTTTTCCAGCTTCAAGGTAACTGAAATCGCGCCGCTGCCGGTGCCGACATCGACAAGGTCCATTTGATTGCTTTCCGGAAAAAGGCGGTCCAGCCGCTGGAGTGTTCCATAAACAAGTTCTTCCGTTTCCGGCCGGGGAATCAGCACATGTTCATTTACTTCAAAACGGCGGCCGTAAAACTCCTCGCTGCCAATGATATATTGAATCGGCTCGCCAGCTGTATGCCTTTTTACAGCAGTCTGGAACTCGGTCCATACTTCGTCATCCAGTCCATCGCGCATCTTCATCAGCATGGAAGTGCGGGACAGCCCCGAATAGTGCCGCAGCAATAGCTCGCCGGCGAACTCCTCACGATTATGTTCTTTTAAAAAAGAAGAAGCCCAATTGAGGGCTTCAAATATCCTGACATTACTCATTGTTTGCACTCTCAAGCCTTTGAGACTGGTCTTCCATAACAAGCGCTTCGATGATCTCATCCATCTTGCCCTGAAGGATCTGGTCAAGCTTCTGGATCGTCAGGCCGATACGGTGATCGGTCACGCGGTTTTGCGGGAAGTTGTACGTGCGGATACGCTCAGAGCGGTCCCCTGTACCTACAGCAGATTTACGGACCTGGTCATACTCTGCCTGCGCTTCCTGCTGGAACTTGTCATAGACGCGGGCACGAAGTACCTTCATCGCCTTGTCTTTGTTTTTATGCTGGGATTTTTCATCTTGGCATGAGACGACGATTCCAGTTGGGATATGCGTCAGACGTACAGCTGACATGGTCGTGTTAACAGACTGTCCGCCTGCACCGCTGGACGCAAATGCGTCAAAGCGGATGTCTTTATCATGCAGCTCGATTTCCACTTCTTCTGCTTCAGGAAGGCATGCAACAGTAGCTGTTGAAGTATGGATACGGCCGCCTGATTCTGTTTCCGGAACACGCTGGACGCGGTGCGCGCCATTTTCGAACTTCATTTTGGAATATGCGCCATTCCCATTGATCATGAAGATGATCTCTTTGAAACCGCCCACGCCCGTGGTGCTGGCATCGATGATTTCCGTTTTCCAGCCCTGTGATTCCGCATAACGGCTGTACATCCTGTAAAGGTCGCCGGCAAACAGAGCAGCTTCATCGCCGCCTGCAGCGCCGCGGATTTCCATGATAACGTTCTTGTCATCGTTAGGATCTTTAGGGATCAGAAGGACCTTGATGCGAGCTTCAAGCTCCTCGATTCGCGGTTCTAGCTCAGAAATTTCTTCCTTTACCATCTCGCGCATCTCAGCATCGAGCTTTTCCTCGAGCATCGCTTTTGCATCTGTCAGCTGTTCTTTGACTTCTTTATATTCACGATAAGCCATGACGGTTTCCTGGATGTCGGATTGCTCTTTTGAATACTCGCGGAGCTTCTTGGAGTCGTTGACAACTTCCGGGTCACTCAATAGCTCATTCAATCTTTCATAACGATCCTCAACTGCTTGAAGACGATCAAACACGGACATTCACCTCTATTTTAATATCCTTTTAAATGGATTATTCCTCTATTCACATTGTGTATTACCGGTTATTCAATAAGTGCAATTACATAGCATAACATTCTAATTATAGTATAGGTGACACCCTCAGTCAAAGCCATTGTGACTAGAAGAGTGCAAACGCCTCTGTCAGGTCAGCCTCGGCAAGTAATAGAACTGGAGTGAAAAGGTTAACTTTCTTATGAATGCAGAAACACGAAAGTGCCCTTGTACAGGCACCTTATAACGGAAAAAGCATGCCCTTTTTACGAGCATGCTGCTGCACTGCGAACTTCTATTGAATATCAACGTTAATGTCATAACGCGGCAATGCTCTGGTCAGCTTTTCCTGCAGTGTCTTTTGGGCATTTTCACGGTCTTTTCTGGTCACGCGGCCTTGAAGTTGTGCAGTAACGTTCATTTCGCCGCCGTTGATCCAGATCGAGCCCGGCTCATAGCCTGCATCAGAAATGACATCCTTCGCTTTTTGGACGTCCTGGGAAAAGCTATAGTGGTTTTCGTTATCGGTGTTCAGCAAATTCGGGTTCTGGTCGGTCATTGTCATGCCGTCATCCTGGTCCCTCGTGAAATTCGGACCGTCTCCTTCGCGGACTCCATCATCATCTCTATTCAAATCCATGCCAGCCTGGTCTTCATCCTTGTCATAAACTGATTCGGTATTATCCTGACCACATCCCGCGACCATAACCACTACAAACACAAGCAACATGAGTAATTTTTTCAAATTATGGCACCTCCCGTGGTTAAGTTGCCCTTTTCAAGGATGTATCATGCGTTTTCGGTAAGAATGCTGCTCAATTTGATTAAAATATTGGTGCTTTTTCTCAGAAAAAGTATTTTTTTTTGCAGGAATCCTTAACTGGAAAAATTATTCTCTTACTCAAGTTGGATAATTGCCCGAAGATAAGTGATATTTTCCCGAAGTTGGCCAATAATCTTTCCATGTTCAGCAATAATTGCCCAAAAAAGACGGATAATCGTGCCGTCATCCAAATATAGGAAGAATACCGCAAAAAAATCCCCCCGCTCACGGGAGGATCAAAACATTCTATTTTAAGCTTTCAGTCGTTTTCTCGATTTTCAGCTCATTTGGTGATTTTGGTACTTCATGGTGGTGTCTGCACCGCGGTTCGTAGGATTCAGACGCGCCAACGAGGATGATCGGGTCATCATAAGAGGCTGGCTTGCCGTTGATCAAACGCTGTGTACGGCTTGATGGCGAACCGCAGACCGCACAAACAGCCTGAAGCTTGGTCACATTTTCGGCGACCGCCATTAACGCAGGCATCTGTCCGAATGGCTCGCCGCGGAAATCCTGATCCAGGCCGGCAACGATCACACGGTACCCGCTGTCTGCAAGATGCTGGATTACCTGCAGGATTTCATTGTCAAAAAATTGCACTTCATCAATGGCAATGACATCGATATCAGGGTTGATATGCTTGAAAATATCAGTAGAGTTGGCAATAGGCTTTGCAGTAACTGCAGTTCCGTTGTGTGATACAACCGATTCTTCGCTGTAGCGGTTATCAATCGCAGGCTTGAATACAGCAATTTTTTGCTTGGCGAATTGAGTTCTGCGCACGCGGCGGATTAGTTCCTCGGATTTACCCGAGAACATGCTGCCGCAGATCAGTTCGATCCAACCGCTTTGTTTCATAACGTACATGGTCGGCCTCTCCTTCCTCGGTGGCGAATTTGGAAACGCAAGCCCTTGGGCAGCCGCGACAAGCGCTGGAGGGCCGAACGGTGAAGTCGTTCTTTGACTTCATCGAGCGGACCGAAGCGACTCTAGCTGCTTAAAGCTAACGCTTCTCGCAAGATACTCTAGGATGTTTAGTCATAGATGAAAACTGGCTAGGCGCTGGAGCTAGACAATTTTTAAATTCGAAAAATTAAAATCTTATCTTACACTAAGTAAGCTGTTTTCGTATTTTTACGGCTTCTTCATGCCATAAAGGTACGAAAAAAGCCTGTTTAAAAGTTCGACACTTTTTTCAGCTTTTTCCATTATAACAAAAATCAGTGCTGAATCCAGACTCAATATTAAAGTTCACGAAAATAAATTTATGTACCCAAAACACAGGCAGCTTTTCAAAAAAAGCAAAATAAAAAACAGGCAAGTCACAAAGCTTCTTGCCTGTTTGGTCGTTTCTTATATTACTATTACTGGTTGTCTTTAAGACCGTATTTCTTGTTGAAGCGGTCAACACGTCCGCCAGCTTCAGCAAACTTCTGACGTCCAGTATAGAATGGGTGGCACTCAGAGCAAGTTTCAACGCGAATCTCGTTCTTTACAGAACCAGTTTCGAATTCGTTTCCGCAAGCGCAAGTCACCTTAACTGTTTTGTAGTTTGGATGAATTCCTGATTTCATTCTTTTCATCTCCTTCCGCCCTGAATCATATCCGAAACAGAGTTATAATCAACGGTTATACCGTTATTGGAAAAACACACTGACCTCATTATAACAAGTCCAACTATATAATTCAAGTCAGTTTTTACAACCAAATTTTAGTATTAAGAACGCTTGTTATTGCCCTTCATTTCTTCGCCAAGGACAGCGAAGAAATCTTCATTCGACTTGGACAATCTCAGCTTGCGCAGGAATTTTTCCGCGAAATCCGGCGAATCTGACATCGATTTGCGGATAGCCCACAGCTTGTCCAGATGATCCTTTGGAATAAGAAGTTCTTCTTTACGCGTTCCGGATCTGCGGATGTCGATGGCCGGGAAGATCCTTCTTTCGGCAAGTGAACGATCAAGGTGAAGTTCCATATTACCCGTTCCCTTGAATTCTTCATAAATGACATCATCCATGCGTGAGCCTGTATCAACAAGCGCTGTCGCCAGGATTGTCAAGCTGCCGCCTTCCTCGATATTACGGGCAGCACCGAAAAAGCGCTTCGGACGGTGGAACGCCGCAGGGTCGATACCGCCGGACAATGTACGTCCGCTTGGCGGGATGACAAGGTTATAGGCACGCGCTAGACGGGTGATGCTGTCCATCAGGATGATGACATCGCGCTTGTGCTCAACTAGACGCATCGCGCGCTCAAGCACAAGTTCAGCAACCTTGATGTGGTTTTCAGGCACTTCGTCAAAAGTTGAGCTGACAACATCGCCGGCAACGGAACGTTCGATATCTGTTACTTCTTCCGGACGCTCATCGATCAATAGCACGATCAGTTCTGCTTCCGGATGGTTCGTTGTAATACTGTTGGCGATTTCTTTTAAAAGCATCGTCTTACCGGCCTTTGGCGGAGCAACGATTAAGCCGCGCTGGCCAAAACCGACTGGAGCGATGACATCCATGATCCTTGTTGACACTTTGTTATGCGTGGTTTCCAGCTTCATCTGGCGATCAGGATACAATGGCGTCAATCCTGGGAAGTGAACCCTTTCCTTAGCCGATTCAGGATCATCTCCATTGACTGCCTCAACCTGGAGCAAGCCGAAATAACGTTCATTCTCTTTAGGAGGACGGACTTTTCCTGATACTTTATCCCCGTTCCTTAAATCAAAACGGCGGATCTGCGAAGCCGAAATATAGATGTCTTCAGAGCTTGGCGAATAATTGATCGGACGCAGGAAACCGAAGCCTTCTGATTGGATGATTTCCAGGACACCTTCCATGAAAAAATAGCCCTGTTGTTCTGCACGCGCTTTTAAAATAGCAAAAATAAGTTCCTTTTTCGTTAATTTGCTGTAGTAAGAGACTTTATACTCCTTTGCGAGTTCATAAAGCTCTTTTAATTTCATATTTTCTAAGCTTGAAATATTAACTTCCATAATGTCACCACGCCTTAAAATATTTCGATTTCCCCCATAAAAAATGTATTAAGAATATCAGCGTATGGATGGAAAAAGAAGAAATGAGTTACCTTTGAAGGTTGTAAGAAGGAATTAATGAAGGTGTACAACTGATTTGTGTTCATTCTAATCAACATGAGCAGTAAAACAATTTTCATTTTACCCTTAAACAGGAAAAATAATCAATCTTTTTATTTATCAGCTCCCTTTAGCCGCACTACGCCGCAAAGGGAGCTGTTTTGTAAGGGTTACGGTTCTTCTTAAAAAAATAAAATTATTTCATTACCAAATGCGGCTTTTTCTTCAGGCTGTGCTGTCCTTCGATGAAGCGGACAGTGCCTGATTTTGCGCGCATGACGACTGAGTGGGTTGAGCCGTAAGAGCCTTTGAACTGGACTCCTTTAAGCAGTTCGCCATCGGTTACGCCTGTTGCGGCGAAAATGGCATCGTCACCGCGGACGAAATCTTCCATAAGGAGGACTTTATTGACATCGATGCCCATTTTTTTACAACGCTCAAGTTCTGCGTCATTTTGTGGAAGCAATCTACCCTGGATTTCGCCGCCGAGGCTTTTCAGCGCTACTGCTGCGATGACACCCTCAGGTGCTCCGCCTGAACCGAACAGGATATCCACGCCGGTAGTATCAAACGCTGTATTGATGGCGCCAGCAACATCTCCGTCATTGATTAACTTGATCCTTGCACCTGCTTCACGAAGCTGGGCAATGATATGTTCATGGCGAGGACGGTTCAATACCGTCGCAACAACATCTTCAATATCCTTGTTCTTCGCTTTAGCCACTGCCTTCAGATTATCAAGAACAGAAGCATTGATATCGACCATTCCGACCGCTTCAGGACCAACGGCAAGTTTATCCATATACATATCCGGTGCGTGAAGCAGGTTGCCGTTATCTGCTACCGCAAGGACTGCAAGGGCGTTCCAGCCGCCAGATGCGACAATGTTCGTTCCTTCCAAAGGATCGACAGCAACATCCAAACGCGGGCCATAGCCTGTCCCAAGCTTTTCACCGATATACAGCATCGGCGCTTCGTCCATTTCCCCTTCACCGATTACGACTGTGCCTTTCATCGGGATGGTGTCGAACACATCTCTCATTGCCGACGTTGCAGCATCGTCAGCTTCGTCTTTTTTTCCGCGTCCCATCCAGCGGGCTGAAGCAAGCGCCGCCGCCTCTGTCACGCGGACAAGCTCCATCGTCAAGCTACGTTCCATATGATCATCCCCTAATCATGAAAGGGGCTAATGCCTACCGAAATAACATACCTCTAAATCCCTTCCTATTCAGTCCGTTCCATTTATCAGCTTTCTCCTCATTAGCCGATTATGTCTGCGGAACTGTATAGAAAGCGAAACTTTGATGCTGCCGCAGTTGGCGGCTAGACAGTCAAATAGGTTATACTATTCTACGATTCCGATAAGCAATAGCACCACTTTTTGTATTGTACAGCTCTATTGTACTATACTTTTTATGATTTTTTTACCTCTTCTTGCTCTTCAGATGTCATATCTTCACGCCAAATCGTGGCACCGAGTCCATTGAGTTTTTCAACGATATGGCTGTAGCCGCGATCGATATGGTCAACACCGGTGATTTCAGTGACGCCTTCAGCCATCAGTCCGGCAATGACAAGCGCAGCTCCGGCACGGAGGTCACTGGCCTTTACTTTAGCTCCCTGAAGCTTGACCGGTCCGCTGATGATCGCCGATCTGCCCTCGACCTTGATGTTGGCATTCATTCTTCTCAGTTCGTCAATATGCTTGAAGCGTGCGCCATAAATGGTATCCGTCACGACACTTGAGCCCTCCGCTCTGGTTAAAAGCGCAGTGAATGGCTGCTGCAAATCGGTCGGGAAGCCAGGGTACACAAGCGTCTTGATATCGATTGCTTTATATTTTTCCGACGGCGCAACATAAATTTGCTCATCGCTTGCTTCAATTTTAGCGCCCATTTCCTTCAGCTTGGCCACAAGTGACTCAATATGCTGAGGAATGACATTATCGATCGTCACACCATCACCAATGGCAGCGCCAAGGATCAAGTACGTCCCTGCCTCGATCCGGTCAGGAATGATCGTATGTCGGCAGCCGTGAAGTTCGTCGACACCATCGATACGGATGACATCCGTTCCAGCACCTTTGATTTTCGCACCCATATTGGTAAGCAAGGTTGCTACATCAATGATTTCCGGCTCTTTTGCTGCATTTTCAATGATTGTGCGCCCTTTTGCCCGGACAGCAGCAAGCATGATGTTGATCGTCGCCCCAACGCTGACGACGTCAAGATAAATCCTCGCACCGCGAAGCTCGTCAGCACGCAGGTAAATCGCGCCCTGTTCGTTCGTCACGCTTGCACCAAGTGCTTCGAATCCTTTTATATGCTGGTCGATTGGCCTTGGGCCCAAATGGCAGCCGCCCGGCAGTCCGATGACAGCCTTTTTGAAACGGCCCAGCATCGCTCCCATTAAATAGTATGAAGCTCGCAGCTTTTTCACTTTTCCATTCGGCAAAGGCATGGAAATCATGGAAGACGGATCCACCGTCATTTCATTGTTCGAGAATTCAACAGAACCGCCGATCTCCTCCATCAAGTCCTTGAGCATATGAACGTCGGAAATATCCGGCAAACCTTCAATGGTCACAGGCGATTCAGCTAAAATCGTTGCTGGGATCAAGGCCACTGCACTGTTTTTTGCGCCGCTGACCCTAACAGTCCCTTTTAAAGGATAGCCGCCTGCAATCTTAAGCTTTTCCATTTTTGACTCCCTTCTAAGCCGTGATGTATTAAGGTCAAGCTGGAGATGCAAACTTTTTACAGCTAAGACCGATATAGGCTCTACTTAGATTTGATTACCGAAATCAACAAGGAACATTTTTCCATTAAAAATACTCAGATTCCGGGAGTTTTCTATTCCTTTAGTTTACACGATATTCCCAAATTCATGTAATAAAATGCAAAAAAGTTTAAATTGGGTAAAACTTCCTAACGAGCATCACATTAACACTTTAAACTACTGGGGGTCTGACCCCCAGTGCTGTAATGCGTTAATGTGTGTTGCGATTTACTGCCCGCGAGATTCCCAGTCTTTCAGGAATGCTTCGATGCCTTTGTCTGTCAGCGGGTGGTTGAACATTTGCTGGATGACTTTGTATGGTACGGTTGCGATGTGTGCGCCTCTTAGTGCTGCGTCTGTTACATGCTGTGGGTGGCGGATGGACGCGGCGATGATTTCTGTGTCGATGCCGTGGATGGTGAAGATGTCGGCAATCGTTGAAATCAGGTCGAGGCCGTTATGGCCAATATCATCCAGGCGGCCCAGGAATGGTGAAACGTATGTAGCTCCCGCCCTAGCTGCAAGCAATGCCTGGTTCGCACTGAAGACCAATGTTACATTCGTCTTAATTCCTTCTTTAGAAAAAACAGATACGGCCTTCAAACCTTCTGGTGTCATCGGAACTTTGATCGTGATGTTAGGAGCGATTGCAGCTAGCTCTTTTCCTTCTCTGATCATACCTTCTGCATCTAGCGCGATGACTTCCGCGCTGACGGAACCAGGAACTAGTTCAGTAATTTCCTTCAAGCGGTCTTCAAACTTCACATTCTTTTCTTTTGCCACAAGTGACGGGTTAGTTGTAACCCCGGATAAGATTCCAAGAGTATAGGCCTCGCGGATTTCTTCCATATTCGCAGTATCGATAAAAAACTTCATTTGTAAACGCCTCCAGTCGACAAAATTTTCAGTCTGATATAAATGGACAAAAACCGCCTTATTGTAAGGCGGTTTTAATTATAACAAAATTTTAATGCTATTACGCTTTATTAGAAGAACCGAATTCGCGCATTTTGCCGATTACAGTTTCTTTGATTGCGTCACGAGCTGGTCCAAGATATTTACGTGGATCATACTCTTCAGGCTTTGCAGCAAGAGTTTCGCGTACTGCTTTAGCTGAAGCAATTTGGTTTTCAGTATTAACGTTGACTTTAGCTGTACCGAAAGAAATAGCTTTCTGGATATCTTTTGTAGGGATTCCAGTTCCGCCGTGCAATACTAATGGTACGCCTGCAGTCTTGTTGATTTCTTCCATTTCCTTGAAGCCAAGGTTCGGTTCGCCTTTGTAAGGGCCGTGAACAGATCCTAGTGCTGGAGCCAGGCAGTCGATGCCAGTGCGCTGGACAAGTTCTTCACACTCTTTAGGATCTGCATAGATAACTCCGTCAGCAACGACATCATCTTCCTGTCCGCCAACTACTCCCAATTCAGCTTCAACAGAAACACCTTTTGAGTGAGCGTATTCTACCACTTTAGAAGTGATTTCAACATTCTCTTCGAAAGGACCGTGTGAAGCGTCAATCATGACAGAAGTGAAGCCTGCGTCGATTGCTTCTTTACATTTATCAAAGCTTGAACCATGGTCTAAGTGGATTGCGACAGGAACTGTTGTTTTGTAGTCCTCCATCAATCCTTCTACCATTTTTACTACTGTTTTGAAGCCGCCCATGTAGCGTGCAGCACCTTCAGAAACACCAAGGATTACTGGTGACTTCTCAGCTTCTGCAGCCTGAAGGATCGCTTGAGTAAATTCAAGGTTATTTAAGTTAAACTGCCCTACAGCGTAGCCTTCTGCATTCGCTTTTTTCAGCATTTCAGTCATTGAAACTAAAGGCATATCATTTCCTCCTTCATTTATGATCAATCGTCTTTTTGACTATGCTACCCTTTAAAAGGTTTTCCTTCTCTGCTTTTGATTATGTACCCGAGATGGCATTCATCAAAACGAAATGATCCTGTGGAATTCATAAGTATCATACCAAAAGAAAATCAGAATTGCCATTGTTCTAGCCTTGTTTTTGCAAGTGTCATAAAAATGCTATAAAGCAAGCGCTACCAATAGTTTCACTAGTCTGGAAACTGGGTTTTCCTCTTCTTTTTAAAAGGAAATGCCCTCTGAAAGTTCGAGAGGGCATTTCTATGTAAACTGTATAAAATTCACGAAACGGTTTGTGAGTATTTCTTTACAGCTGCCCGGATGTCGTCGATATCGAACGGCTTCGCGAAGTGGGTCAGCGCACCCAAATCCATTGCTTCCTGGATCATATCGAGTTCGCCGTAAGCGGTCATGATGATTACGCGGATATCCGGATCGATTACCTTCATTCTTTTTAGAATTTCAATTCCGTCCATACCAGGAATTTTCATGTCCAAAAGAACGAGATCAGGTGGATGCTTTTTCACGATATCCAGGGCCTGGACGCCATTTGCAGCCTGATACGTTTGATAACCTTCTTTTTGCAGCACTTCATTAAGTAGAATTCTGATGCCAAACTGGTCGTCTACAATAAGTATTTTTTCTTTCATGCCGCCTCTTCCCCCTAATAATGTAGTATGTTGTTAAATGTATTTGTCCAGGAAACGGTTTCGTCTTATCCCCATTTACACAATTCGTTAAAATGCTTGAAATTCCTCCCATATTTTCAAACTTATTTTTCGACAGATGCTTTTTCATTCCCATTGTAGTACTTTATAATCAGTATTGGCAAAAACGGAGGTGCTGTTATGTTAAAAATGTTTTCGACACAGCTGACAGGTTTGTTCAACAGACTTCAGGAAAAAGAAGAATTTTCAATCGAGGATGGAGCGCGCCTGCTGGCACAAGCTTCAGCTGGTGAGGGCACAATTTATATTTTAGGGACGAAGGAGATGCAGGCAGTTGCCCTTGAGGCCGTCTATGGCGAGGAGCCTCTGCAATCTGCTGCGATTTTCACAGAGGAAGTAGAATTAGAGGCTGCTGATCGCGTTCTGATTGTAAGCAGGTATGCAGATGACATAGAAGCTGTGGAAGCAGCGCTTGACTTGCAGGGAAAAGGGATTCCATTTGTGTCCATCTCCACTATTCGCGACGATCAAGAAGCTGCAAGTCTGGATACTCTGGCTGACGTGCACATCGATTTAAGAATCAAAAAAGGGCTCCTTCCTGATGAAATGGGCAACAGAGTCGGCTATCCTACTTCCATCGTCGCATTATTCATTTACTTCGGGCTGAAATTCACGATTGAGGAGATTTTGGAGGAGTACTAACAGAGTGGGTTTGGGACAACAGGTATTGCAATGAAGCCAACTGAAAATCCATATACACACAAAAAAGCCGGTGATTTCACCGGCTTTTTACTTATTTCCCCGCGGGTTATTTACGTGACTTGATTGATGCTTCGATGAAGTCCCTGAATAATGGCTGCGGGCGTGTTGGTCTTGATGTGAATTCAGGGTGGAACTGGGATGCCAGGAACCATGGGTGATCTTTCAGTTCGATGATTTCTACCAAACGACCATCCGGGCTTGTTCCTGAGAAGAGGAAGCCTTCTCTTTCCATAGCCTGGCGATATTCATTGTTGAACTCATAACGGTGACGGTGGCGCTCGTAAATCAAATCATCGCCATATGCCGCGAATGCTTTCGTGTCTTCACCAAGCTTACATGGATATAGTCCAAGACGAAGTGTTCCGCCAAGGTCTTCGATATCCTTCTGTTCTGGAAGAAGGTCGATAATCGGGTATGGCGTGCTTGGCATGATTTCCGCAGAGTGAGCGTCTTTCAGGCCAAGAACATGGCGTGCGAACTCAACGGATGCCAGCTGCATGCCCAGGCAGATTCCGAAGAATGGCACTTTGTTTTCACGCGCGTATTTGGTAGCAAGGATCTTCCCTTCGATACCACGGTCGCCGAATCCGCCTGGAACAAGGATGCCATCGACGTCGTTCAGCAATTCAACAACATTCTCTTCTGTTACTTCTTCAGAGTTTACCCATTTGATTTCAATATCGCTGTCAAATGCGTAACCTGCATGCTTCAGTGATTCAACCACTGAAATGTAGGCATCCTGAAGCTCCACATATTTACCGACAAGTGCAATTTTTGTTTTATCGGAAAGATGCGTTACTTTCTCAACAAGAGCATTCCATTCTGTCATGTCCGCTTCGCCGCAATCCAGCTTGAAGTGGTCGCATACAAGCTGGTCCATCTTCTGCTCCTGCAAGGCAAGAGGGATTGAATATAATGTATCAGCATCTGCAGCTTCGATTACCGCTTCTTTATCGATGTCACAGAACAGAGCAATCTTGTCCTTCATGTCCTGTGAAATTGGCATTTCTGTACGAAGAACGATGATGTTAGGCTGGATGCCAAGGCTGCGAAGTTCTTTTACGCTATGCTGGGTTGGCTTCGTCTTCATTTCACCAGCCGCCTTGATATAAGGAACCAATGTACAGTGAATGTACATGACATTGTCACGGCCAACATCGTTCTTAATCTGGCGGATCGCTTCAAGGAATGGCAGTGATTCGATGTCCCCTACTGTACCGCCGATTTCAGTGATGACTACGTCAGCGCCTGTTTCTTTTCCGGCACGGAAAACGCGGTCTTTGATTTCATTCGTGATATGCGGGATAACCTGTACTGTTCCGCCCAGGTAGTCACCGCGGCGTTCTTTTTTCAAGACAGTCGAATAGATCTTTCCTGTCGTCACGTTAGAATACTTATTAAGATTGATATCGATAAAGCGCTCGTAGTGGCCAAGATCCAAATCCGTTTCAGCTCCATCGTCTGTAACGAAAACTTCACCGTGCTGGTAAGGACTCATTGTCCCCGGATCCACGTTGATGTATGGGTCGAATTTCTGGATTGTGACGTTCATGCCCCTATTTTTCAGCAATCTGCCTAGAGAAGCTGCCGTGATCCCCTTACCTAATGACGAAACTACGCCGCCTGTTACAAAAATATACTTTGCCATTGTGTAATCCCCCTCATCAAACAGTTTGTACAATATGTACCTGTTTAATTGATTTATTAATAAAATTTTTAACTATTTCGGTGGTTTGCTTTTCACCAGCAAACCTATTTGACCGGGGGTTTTCAGCTTTCCTGACAAAATAAAAAAAACGCCCCGCATACATAGTATGGGGAGCGTTTTGGTGCTGTTTTACATAATCGTCCTTTTTTAAGGAGCCCAAAAAGTATTCTACAGCCGGTCCTGGTAAAAGTCAAGCTGTTAATTACAGTTCTTCGTCCTCGTCCTCTTCATCTTCCAGTGCCAGCTCTTCGTCTTCCTCTTCGTCTTTTAACAACTCGTCATCGTCTTCAAAGTCGTCAGTGTCTTCAAGGTCCTCATCGAATTCTTCTTCATCATCATCTTCGTCCAGGGCATCATCGTCATCATCTTCATCAAATTCGTCGATGTCATCGAAATCAAGATCTTCCTCATCAATCTCATCGAATTCGTCAAGATCGAGGTCATCCTCATCAACAGCCTTCTTCGATTTCTTTTTCTTAGGCTTGACTGTCGTGACATTGTCTTCTTCGATTTGGTCAACAGGATACCAGACGCGAAGTCCCCAGCGGCCTTCCCCCTGGGACATGAAACGTCCATCTATGTTTATATCTGTATAGAACTGAACCATTTTTTCGTTAATATCGGCCTCGTCCAACTTAAGAATGCTCTTGATTTCAGTCATCAGCTCTTGGAACGTGATCGCTTGCTTCTTTTCTTTTAAAATTTCGAAGGCAACTTCAATCAATGACATTTCTTGAAGCTCTTCTTTTGAGTATTGACTTAAACTCAATCTCCGCACTTCCTTTCTCTATTCCAGGCCTTACCCGGCCCTGCGTCCGAAAACAAGGAAAATATCCCAGAATGCATATTCTACATTATAAACAAATTCTAAACCTTTATGCCAGTTTTATCTGTCGTTTTCTTGCCTTTTTTCGCTTTCATCGTCCACTTTCCCGCTGCCAGTCCTTTTTCGCTTTTTAAGCTGGGCATATGCCATGAAAAAAAAGACAATCGAAAGAATGAAAAAAGATATCGCACCTAGCTGACGCTGGTAAAGATAATACATGGCTGCAGCTGCCATAACAGCTCCTGCCGATAACAACACAGATCTCACAAATTTCACATCCTGAAGTAGGTCGTATGTATTAGCTGATACCTAGATTATATAAGATTATTTGGTAAATGAGATGCAAAATTTCTATAAAAGTTGTAATTGCATGATGTTTTTTCCGGACCAAATCTCACCTTACATTCTTGCTCTCTTGTAAAAAGCGGTTCACAGCAGCCAATACCTAATGCTATTTTACGAAAAAGAGCTTAACAAAATGCAAGATGGCTCATAGTTTTCCTACAAGCCACCTTGCCCAATCCAGGTCCATTGCAAAAATTCTCTAATGCCACGTCCTACCTTTATACACAATCTCTTATGAATTTAAACTATACTGATTTTTATACTTGTTAAATTTAATGAGTTGATTTCCACTCCAGGATGCTTCGCTTTCCGCTGGGAAGAATTATGAAAAAGCCCACCTGCCGGCTTTTTCAAAAGTCAAATTCTTCCTTGGGGCGTGCGGTGAGCCTCCTCAGCGCTAAATCGCCTGCGGGGTCTCACCTGTCCCGCTGATCCCGCAGGACATTGAATGGCTTCCACGAATCCGCCCACGCACGATGGAAATGCGTTAGCATTTTCGGAGGAGTCTCGCACCTTCCGTTCCAATCAACTTATTTATTAATAATTCATTTTCTAACCATAATCTTTATGAATCAACCTTAACCTAAATTTGCTATTTGCACTACAGCCAATTTTACAATTTACAATTGACAATAGATTTTTAACTTACATATTCCTGCGGAACTGGCCGCCTACTTCATATAGCGCCCTGGTTATTTGTCCCAGGCTTGCGTATTTTACCGTTTCCATCAGTTCAGCGAAGATGTTGCCTCCGCTGACGGCTGTTTCTTTCAGACGCTTTAGTGCCTCTTCGGATTGATCCTTATTTTTACCTTTGAAGGCTTCAAGATTTTGAATCTGGGTTTCTTTTTCCTCTTTCGTCGCACGTGCCAGCTCCATCTTGTCGATTTCTTCCTCGGATGGGGGATTAGGATTCAGGTATGTGTTCACACCGATGATCGGCAGCTCCCCTGAATGCTTCTTCATCTCATAGTACATCGACTCATCCTGGATTTTTCCGCGCTGGTACTGTGTTTCCATTGCGCCAAGCACGCCTCCGCGGTCATTGATCCGTTCGAATTCCTGAAGTACCGCTTCCTCTACCAAATCCGTCAGCTCTTCGATGATGAACGCACCCTGCAGAGGATTTTCGTTCTTCGTCAAGCCGTGCTCCTTCGTGATGATCATCTGGATGGCCATCGCGCGGCGGACAGATTCTTCCGTCGGCGTTGTGATTGCTTCGTCATAAGCATTTGTATGAAGCGAGTTGCAGTTATCATGCAGGGCCATCAATGCCTGCAGCGTCGTACGGATATCGTTGAAGTCGATTTCCTGTGCGTGAAGTGAACGGCCGGAAGTCTGGATATGATACTTGAGCTTCTGGCTCCGCTCATTTGCGCCGTATTTGTTCTTCATGACTGTCGACCAGATGCGGCGGGCAACACGGCCAATCACAGAATACTCAGGATCGAGACCGTTTGAGAAGAAGAAGCTCAAGTTTGGCGCGAAATCATCGATGTTCATGCCTCTGCTCAAATAGTATTCAACATACGTGAAGCCATTTGAAAGCGTGAAGGCCAGCTGTGAAATCGGGTTCGCTCCTGCTTCAGCAATATGATAGCCGGAAATCGATACAGAATAGTAGTTCCGGACCTTCTCGTCGATAAAATACTGCTGGATGTCGCCCATCATTCTCAGTGCGAATTCAGTTGAGAAGATACAAGTATTCTGTCCCTGGTCTTCTTTTAAAATATCTGCCTGCACTGTTCCGCGAACTGTCTGGAGCGTCATTTCCTTCACTTGCGCGAACTCTTCGTCATTCAGCTTGCGGCCAAGCTCTGCTTCCTGCTTTTGTACCTGCTGTTCAATTGCCGTGTTCATGAACATGGCCAGGATGATTGGCGCCGGTCCGTTGATCGTCATCGACACGGATGTTGATGGGTGGCAAAGATCAAATCCTGCATACAGCTTTTTCATATCATCAAGCGAGCAAACGCTGACCCCGCTCTCGCCGACCTTACCGTAAATATCCGGACGGTAATCAGGATCTTCCCCGTATAAAGTAACAGAGTCAAAAGCTGTGCTCAAACGCTTCGCGCTGTCGTCTTTGGACAAGTAATGGAAACGGCGGTTCGTCCGTTCCGGTGTCCCTTCCCCGGCAAACTGGCGCTTCGGATCTTCACCCTCACGCTTGAACGGGAATACACCCGCTGTATACGGGAAGCTTCCCGGTACGTTCTCAAGGTATACCCAGCGCAAAATTTCGCCATAATCCTTGTACTTCGGCAAGGCCACTTTAGGGATGCTCAAACCTGACAGGCTCTTAGTCCTCAGCTCAGTAACAATTTCCTTGTCGCGGATCTTCGTCACGAACTGGTCCGCACTGTACTTTTCCTTGAGGGATTCCCAGTTTTCAATGATATGTTTCGATTCTGGCGTCAGCTTGTACTCTACTTCCTCTTTTAGTACCTGAAGAGAAGACAGCACTTCGCTGTTTGTTTCACGTTCTTTTACCGCCTCGATTGCCCCTTCAAGCTGGAACAATCTGCGGGCGAGGTCTGCCTGCTCGACCGCATGCTTATGATAACCGCGTACCGTTTCCGAAATTTCACGCAGGTAGTAACGGCGGTCATTCGGGATGATGACATTCTGTTTTTCGACTACTGCACTGGTAGAGAAAGATGTCGTCCAGTCTGTACCTGCCTTTTCATTGATTTTATTGACCAGGGCTGCGAACAGCGCGTTTGTACCCGGGTCATTGAACTGGCTGGCAATTGTTCCGTACACTGGCATTTCATCAAGTTCTTTGTCAAAAAACATGTGGCTGCGCTGGTACTGCTTCTGCACCTGGCGCTTAGCGTCCTCCGAACCTTTTCGCTCAAATTTATTGATGACAATCAGGTCCGCGTAATCAATCATGTCAATTTTTTCAAGCTGGGACGGCGCACCGAATTCGCTTGTCATGACATACATCGATACATCGCAGACATCGGTGATTCCAGCGTTCCCCTGTCCGATTCCACTTGTTTCGACGATGACCAGGTCGAAGCCTGCTGCTTTCACAACGTCGATGGCATCTTTGATTGCCAGCGATAGTTCGGACCTGGATTGTCTTGTTGCAAGGCTGCGCATATAAACGCGCGGAGAGAATATCGCGTTCATCCGGATCCGGTCTCCGAGAAGTGCTCCGCCTGTTTTTTGCTTTGTAGGGTCGACTGATAAAATCGCTACTCTTTTTTCAGGAATTTCATTGATGAATCTTCTGATCAACTCGTCAGTCAATGAACTTTTTCCGGCTCCGCCCGTACCCGTGATCCCGACTACCGGCACAGCCTTCGTCATCGACTTTACTTTTTCCATCAATGTTTCAACAGCGGCGGCTGTTTCTTTTTCCGAACCGACATGCTGTTCGGCAAGAGTGATCAGCTTTGCTACCGCATTCGGGTCACCTGCTTCGAGCTTCTCGATTTCCTCGACACCTTCTGGAGTAACTGTCGGGAAATCACATTCCTTGATCATCTGTTCGATCATGCCATTAAGGCCGTATTTCCGGCCGTCTTCCGGTGAAAAAATCCGGGCGATTCCGTATTCATGGAGCTCTTTTATTTCCCGCGGAATGATGACGCCGCCGCCGCCGCCATAAATGCGGATATGCGGTGCTCCTTTTTCCTTCAAGAGATCGTACATATACTTAAAATATTCTACGTGGCCGCCCTGATAGGATGAAATCGCAATCCCCTGTGCATCCTCCTGGATCGCGGCATTGACGACCTCCTCAACAGAACGGTTGTGGCCAAGATGAATGACCTCGCCGCCCAATGACTGGATAATCCTGCGCATAATATTGATTGAGGCATCATGGCCGTCAAACAAGCTTGAAGCTGTCACAAAGCGAATATGATTCTTTGGCTTATACATTTCCGGCATACTCATTTTGTTCCCCCTGTTCATAATTTCATTCCCGACCCCTTTATCCCCTTGAAAAGCAGTTCGGTCTGCAGCTCTGTATACTCTTCAAGCGTATACAGCTTTCTCAGCGCCCAGCGGCGGAATCCCCACATCTGCCCCTGAACGAAAATATCATGGGCAATGATTTTGACATGTCTTTCATCCAGGTCAAGCTCGCCATTTTCGACGCAGCGCTGGATGACATCCTCGAACATCCCCACCATCTCGATTTCTTTTTTCAGCACGTAAGGAAGAGCATCCTTTGTCAGCGACTTTACCTCCTGATACATGACAAGCACTTCATCCTGCAGATCGTCCATTACTTTAAAGTAATTGGCGATCCCAACCTTCAGGCTCTCGAGTGTTCCCTGATTCGTGTCGAGATTTTCCTGAAGGCGGTCGCGAACCTCGTCATAGATACTGTCACAAACAAGATATAGCACATCTTCCTTCGTGCGGATATATTCATAAAGGGTGCCGATGCTGAAGCCTGAAGCCCGGGCAATCTCTCTGGTCGTCGTTCGGTGGAAGCCCTTCTGCTTGAAAAGGGTTACGGCCCCTTTGATCATCTGGTCGCGCCTCTTTTTCACAAGTCGCTCATCTTTTACCGACGCCTGCACTTCTCGCTTTTTCATCAACATCTACCCGCCTTGTTATTTCGTCAGCATCCTTGAGATCACGAGGCGCTGGATTTCCTGTGTTCCTTCGTAGATTTGCGTGATTTTCGCGTCGCGCATAAAGCGTTCAACTGGATAATCCTTCGTGTATCCGTAGCCGCCGAAAACCTGGACAGCTTCAGTTGTCACTTTCATCGCGGTGTCGCCGGCAAATAACTTGGACATCGCAGACTCCTTGCCGTATGGAAGGCCTTCAGACTCCAGCCATGCTGCCTGGTAGGTTAATAGCCTTGAAGCTTCAACAGAAGTTGCCATATCTGCAAGCTTGAAGCCGATTCCCTGGTTCGCCGCGATTGGCTTGCCAAATTGCTGACGTTCTTTCGCATAATCGACTGCTGCATCAAGCGCACCTTGAGCGATTCCCACAGCCTGTGCAGCGATGCCGTTGCGGCCGCCATCAAGCGTCATCATAGCGATTTTGAAGCCTTCGCCAAATTCACCTAGGATGTTTTCCTTTGGAACGCGGCAGTCTTCAAAGATAATTTCTGTTGTTGGAGATGAACGGATACCGAGCTTTTTCTCTTTTTTGCCGACAGAGAATCCAGCGAAGTCGCTTTCGACGATGAATGCAGTCGTTCCCTTATGCTTGCTTTCCGGATCAGTCAATGCGAACACAACATAGATATCCGCTACGCCGCCATTTGTGATGAAGATTTTTGAACCGTTAAGCACATAGTGATCGCCGTCTTCTTTTGCCGTCGTTCTCATTGCACCTGCATCTGAACCGCTGCCCGGCTCAGTCAGGCCGTATGCGCCAATACTTTTTCCTTCAGCCATCGGGCGCAAGTATTTTTGCTTCTGCTCTTCGTTTCCGAACTTGTAGATCGGCCAGCCAGCAAGCGATGTGTGTGCTGACAGCATCACGCCTGTAGATGCACAAACACGGGACAGCTCTTCAACTGCGATGCAATATGCAAGATAGTCAGAGCCGATTCCGCCGTACTCTTCAGGCCACGGAATACCAGTCAGGCCAAGTTCCGCCATCTTATCAAAGATCTCGCGGTCAAAGCGTTCCTCTTCATCACGCTCTGCAGCTGTCGGAGCCACTTCATTCCTCGCAAAATCACGGACCATTTTCCTGATCATTTCATGTTCTTCGGATAATCGAAAATTCATTTTTGTTTCCTCCGTTACTGTTGGATTAGGTTATATAAATAGCTATTAATACAACTTGCTGATTCCCGGATTTTCTTGACTACTTTGATGCTTCCACGGTCAAACCTGTCACGATTACGGGGTTTTCTTGACAGCTTTTCGGCTTTCACGGTCACACCTGTCACGATTATGGGTTTTTCTTGACAGCTTTTCGGCTTCCACTGCCAAACCTGTCACGATTCCGGGCTTTTCTTGACAGCTTTTCGGCTTTCACGGTCAAACCTGTCATAATACCAGCCTTACAACTGCTTACTAATAACAATCTTCTGAATCTCGCTTGTGCCTTCGTAAATCTCGGTTACTTTGGCGTCGCGGAAGTAGCGTTCGACCGGATACTCTTTCGTATAGCCGTAGCCGCCGAATACCTGGATGGCTTCTGTGGTGACTTCTACTGCTGTCCGTGATGTGAACAGCTTTGCCATGGATGCTTCCAGCCCACACTTTTGGCCCTCTGAGCGTAACTGGGCAGCGCGATAGATTAATAGTTTTGCAGCTTCGACGGATGTTGCCATATCAGCCAGCTTGAAGCCGACGCCTTGCTGGGCAGCGATTGGCTTGCCGAACTGGACTCTTTCCTTTGCATAGTCAGTCGCCGCTTCCAATGCAGCTTCTGAAATACCAAGGGCCTGTGCGGCGATACCAATTCGACCGGAGTCAAGGTTGCTCATCGCGATTTTGAACCCTTCGCCTTCCTGGCCAAGCAGGTTTTCTGCCGGAACCTTCATGTCTTCAAATGTCAGCTGGACTGTGCGTGAGCCGTAAAGCCCCATTTTGTGCTCATCCTTGCCGACGATAAAGCCTGGGGTGTCTTTTTCAACGATAAAAGCGGAGACACCTTTAGTACCAGCTTCCGGATTAGTCGAAGCGAAAACAATATAGACATCCGCTTCGCCGCCGTTTGTGATGAACACCTTCGAGCCGTTCAACACATAGTGTCCATCTTTCTTGACGGCCCGTGTTTTCAGGCTGGCTGCATCCGATCCGGCACTTGGTTCAGTCAGACAGAATGCCCCAAGATATTCGCCTGCAGCAAGCTTAGGCACATATTTCTTCTTTTGCTCTTCCGTACCAAAATACAAGATTGGATTCGTTCCGACGGAAGTATGGACGGAAAGGATGACGCCAACCGTGGCGCTGACCTTTGAGATTTCATGGATCGCTATGATGTAGGAGATAAAATCCATCTCCGATCCGCCATACTCTTCAGGCACAGGTATTCCCATCAGGCCAAGCTCGCCCATCTTTCTTAAAATCTCCCTTGGGAACTCGCCCTCTTCCATTTTTTCAACAAATGGTGCAATTTCGGTCTGTGCGAAATCCCGGACCATTTTGCGCATCATTTCCTGCTCTTCTGTAAATCTCAGATTCATTTTTAACCCTCCCCGCGCCCAGACAAAAATTTATGTAAGGACGGATTCACGAAAAATTATTACTCGTACGTGTAGAAACCGCGGCCTGATTTTTTGCCTAACCAGCCTGCTTTTACATATTTCCTTAACAACGGGCAAGGGCGGTATTTGTCATCGCCAAAGCCTTCGTGAAGTGTTTCCATGATGTAGAGGCAAGTATCAAGGCCGATGAAGTCTGCAAGTGTTAGCGGTCCCATTGGGTGGTTCATGCCTAGCTTCATGACTTCGTCGATTGCTTCCTTCGTGGCTACTCCCTCGTACAGTGTGTAGATGGCTTCATTGATCATTGGCATCAGGATGCGGTTAGAAACGAAGCCAGGGAAGTCATTCACTTCCACAGGGACTTTTTCCAATGTTTTGGTAATGTCTTCGATTGTTTGATAGACTTCGTCAGCCGTCGCCAGCCCGCGGATAATTTCAACGAGCTTCATGACAGGCACCGGATTCATGAAATGCATGCCAATGACTTTTTCCGGACGCTTTGTTGCTGCAGCGATTTCCGTGATTGGCAATGATGAGGTATTAGAAGCAAGGATTGTATGTTCAGGTGCAATTTCATCAAGCTGGGAAAAGATTTTCGCTTTGATGTCCATGTTCTCGACAGCTGCTTCGATAACAAGGTCCGTCTTTCCGGCATCCTGGAGATCAGTTGAAGCCGTGATTCTGCCAACAATCACATCCAGTTGTTCAGCTGTCATTCGTCCTTTGTCCACCTGACGGTTAAGGTTTTTCTTGATTCCAGCCAGACCGCGTTCAACAAATTCTGGCTTCAGGTCATTCAAAAACACACTGTATCCAGCCTGCGCGCACACCTGTGCGATTCCTGAGCCCATTTGTCCCGCGCCAATTACCATTATCGTTTTTACACTCATGCTTACTCCTCCTATTAAAGTCATATTAAGGAAGGGCAGCTCTCACAATGCCCTTCCATCCATATCGTTATTGCTTCGGAACCTCAATCATCACTGCGTCTCCCTGGCCGCCGCCCGAGCAGATCGCCGCAATGCCGACCCCGCCGCCGCGGCGCTTAAGTTCATGCATCAAAGTAAGGATGATGCGTGTCCCGCTCGCTCCGATAGGGTGTCCGAGGGCAACCGCACCGCCATTCACATTTACCTTTTCAGTATCAAGGTTCGCAATTCGTCCGCTTGTTAATGCGACTGCAGCAAAAGCTTCGTTAATTTCAAAAAGATCAATTTCCTCAAGTGACTTACCTGTTTTCTTCAGCAGTTCGTTAATGACGATTCCGGGTGTCTTCGGGAAGTCCTTCGCTTCTGTTGCGATGGCTGCATGCCCAAAGATGACTGCCTGCGGTGTCCTGCCTTCACGCTGGGCACGCTCTTCGCTCATCAGTACGAGGGCCGCCGCACCGTCATTGACACCAGGTGCATTACCTGCAGTAATCGTGCCGTCAGAGTTGAATACCGGACCAAGCTTCGCCAGCTTTTCAACTGAAGTATCCTTCCTTGGTGCTTCATCATGCTCGACAAGTATTGGGTCGCCCTTTCGCTGCGGCACTTCAACCGGAACGATTTCCTCAGCAAGCTTGCCTGATTCTATTGCTTCAATCGCCTTCTGGTGGCTGCGATATGACCATTCGTCTTGTTCCTGGCGGCTGATTTCATATTCTTTCGCTACTTCATTTCCGTAAGTGCCCATGTGGACTCCCTTGAAGCTGCAGGTTAATCCATCATGAATCATCAAATCCTTCACCTGGCCGTCGCCCATCCTGAAGCCCCAGCGTGCTTTCGGAAGAATATATGGCGCATTGCTCATCGACTCCATTCCGCCGACGACAATGACTTCTTCGTCTCCCGCGCGGATGATCTGGTCACCTAGAGTCAGGCTGCGCATTCCTGATGCACAGACCTTATTGATTGTTTCCGTTTTTACTTCCCATGGGATTCCAGCTTCTCTTGCAGCCTGTCGTGATGGCAGCTGTCCCTGGCCTCCCTGCAGCACTGTGCCAAGAATGACCTCGCCGACCTCCTCAGGCTTAATTTCCGCGCGTGACAGGGCCTCTTTTACGGCAATTCCTCCTAATTGACTGGCTGAAAAACTGCTCAATGCTCCGCCAAGCTTGCCAAACGGTGTTCTTGCACCTGCTAAAATGACTGTTTTCCCCATTGTCTTCTCTCCCTTTCAATCTATTAATTTTTGAAAATGAAAAATTAATCTCGTTGCCACTGTCTTTGAGTGACTGAACGCTCGCTCGAAACTGGTCCAAAAAAAGAAGCAAGCAGTTGTTTTTTTGTGGGGTTCTTAGGTGATTTCTTGCTGAAGAATAATGTAAGCGCTTTATCATATTATTCATTTTACTTTAAAAATAGTAGAAATTGAAACACTTTGCTAAAAATTCTGTCTTATGTCGAATTTTTACTGTGAGTCAACTTCTACTATTCATGTTTTAAGTATTGATTGTATTAAGATACAAGCGCTTTGATTTCACCAAACACGGATTTTTCAAGCAGTTCTGCTACGTCCAGTGTATCGACGTTTTCTTCTACTTCCTTTGCTTTTGTTCCATCAGAGAGCATTGTCAGGCAGTATGGGCATCCGGAACTGATGACGGATGGGTTCACTTCAAGTGCTTGTTCTGTACGTGATACATTGATTCGGTGTCCTGTTTCTTCTTCCATCCACATTAAGCCGCCGCCTGCTCCACAGCACATTGCTGTATCGCGGTTGCGTTCCATTTCCTTAAGATCCACCCCTGGAATCGCCTTGAGGATATCACGCGGTGCGTCATAAACCTCGTTATAGCGTCCAAGGTAGCAGGAATCGTGGAAAGTGATCGTTTCGTTCACTGCATGCTTCGGAACTAGCTTTCCTTCTTTCACGAGCTTTGCAAGAAGCTCGGTGTGGTGGTATACCTCACCTTCAAAGCCGAAATCAGGATATTCGTTCTTAAAGATATTGTATGCGTGAGGGTCAATCGTCACGATCTTCTTCACTTCATTTTTCTCGAATTCTTCAATATTCTTGGTCGCAAGCTCCTGGAATAGGAACTCGTTGCCAAGGCGGCGCGGTGTATCGCCGGAGTTCTTTTCCTTGTTTCCAAGGATTGCGAACTTGACGCCTGCTTCGTTCAATAGTTTAGCGAACGAAAGGGCAATCTTCTGGCTGCGGTTGTCAAATGAACCCATCGCGCCAACCCAGAATAAGTATTCGAATTCTTCGTCTGCCTTTTTCATTTCTTTAACCGTAGGAATGACAACATCGTCGCGGAGCTCGCGCCAGTTTTCCTTTTCCTTACGGTTCAAGCCCCAAGGGTTGCCCTGGCGCTCAATATTCGTCATCGCGCGCTGTGCGTCAGCATCCATCTTACCTTCAGTCAAAACAAGGTAGCGGCGGAGGTCGATGATTTTGTCAACGTGTTCGTTCATAACCGGACACTGGTCTTCACAGTTACGGCAAGTTGTACATGCCCAGATTTCTTCTTCGGTGATGACATCGCCGATCATGCTCGGGCTATAAGCAAGAGCTGCAGCTGATTCATTGACACCCTGCCCTGCAGCTGCCATTGCAATCTGGTTGCCCTTTGTGTTGGAAAAAGCAAATGTCGGAACCCAGGGCTGCTTGGAAGTGACAGCTGCGCCGTGAAGCGTCAGATGATCACGCAGTTTGACAATCAGGTCCATTGGCGACAGCATTTTTCCAGTGCCTGTTGCCGGACACATATTGGTACAGCGTCCACATTCTACGCAAGCATAAAAGTCGATCATCTGCTCATGGCTGAAATCCGTGATTTTTCCAGCACCGAATGTTTCCTGTGTTTCATCTTCAAAATCGATCTTTGTGATCTTCCCTGGCGAATCAACCCTTGTTAAATATACATTGGCTGGTCCGGCAATCAAGTGAGCATGCTTGGATTGTGGTACGTATACCAGGAATGCAAGCAGGAATAATAGGTGAATCCACCATGCGATATAGAAAATCGTGATGGCAGCTGCCTCAGGAATTCCGCTGAATGCTGCCGCAATCAGAGATGCGACCGGTTCAGTCCATGTACCTTCATGACCGTGCCAGATCATGCTCATCGCGTTTCCAAGCAATACTGAAAGCATCAGCCCGCCAATGAACAGAAGCACAAGTCCATTTTTAAAGCCGCGCTTCAGACGGACAAGTTTCTCAACATAACGGCGGTAAAAAGCCCATACAACCGCTACGAGAATTGTTAGCGTAACGATTTCCTGGAAAAATGTGAAGCCTGGATATAGCGGACCTAGCGGCAAATGCGAACCTGGCTTGATCCCCTTCCAGATAAAGTCAATTGCACCAAACTGGACAAGAAGGAATCCATAAAAAAACATAACGTGGATCGCGCCGCTTTTCTTATCCTTCAAAAGCCTTTTCTGGCCAAATACATGGACAAGGATTCTCCTCCAGCGGTCCTTGATATCATCATCAAACTCAGATTTCTTGCCGAGCTTGATGTATTCGATTCTCGTCTTCACGACATAAACAAACAAGCTGATGGCGTAAGCGGTTACAAGAAGGAACGCAATAAGATTAATCCATAGCAGACCGTTCATAAAAATCATTTACCCCTTTCGATGCTGATTTTTGGACGAAAATTTTTAACCAAACAAATTTTCTGAATATACCTTTAACTACATTATATAATGAATGAGCATTCAGTCAACTCATTTCCTTTCATTTCTGAAAATTGTTTATACTCCCTCTTTATCAGGAAGTTAACATATATGAGGCGATTTCGGCAAAAATAATATGAAATGCGGAAGCGCTGCAGCTGGACACTGATCGAGGTGAGCCAGGGCATACTTTGATAATTTACTTTTAAGGGAGCCGAATTGCTATGGATTTTGGATGGATTTTAATTGCGATAATAGCGGGGCTGTTCCTATGGGTCTATGCTGACTTCATGCTTGGCAGGAAAAAGCATCTGGCAAGTGCCAAAACGAATATGCTGCCTGTCCGGGAGAGTAACCTTGCCATTTTTGCCGAAGGCCCTAAATTGTTCGACGACCTTTTTTCCGAATTAAAAAACGCAAAGCAGCACATTCATATTTTATTTTATATCGTCCAGGATGATAAAATCAGCCAGGAATTTCTCTCTATATTAAAAGAACGGGTGAAGGCTGGGGTCGAGGTGCGCCTTTTGGTCGATTGGGTGGGCAGCGGACTGAAGCGCAAGACGATTAAATCGCTGAAGGCTGCCGGCGTGGAATTCGCTTATTCCCAAATGCCTAAATTGCCGTTCTTATTTTACTCGTCCCAGGTGCGGAACCACAGGAAAATCACCGTCATTGACGGAAAGATCGGTTATCTCGGCGGCTTCAATATTGGTAAGGAATATAACAATCAGGATTCAAAGCTGTCGCCATGGCGCGATTATCACTTAAAAATGACCGGGGAAGGCGTTGCCGATCTGCAATCGGAGTTCCTTGAGGATTGGCATGCAGCTGCAAAAGTCAACTTGCTGCAAAATAAAGCCTATTTCCCTGCCCTCGAAAAAGGCACGATCCGTCAGCAGCTTGTTCCCACTGAAGGCATTCTGCTGGAGGAAATGATGTCTGACCTGATCAGCAATGCAATGACTTCTATTTTTATTGGGACACCGTACTTCATCCCGAGCAAAAGGGTATTCAACTTATTGCGGGATGCGATCGAAAGAGGTGTTTCAGTAACGGTTCTAGTCCCGCTCGTTTCCGACCATGCTCTTGTTAAAGAAGCTTCCTATCCTTATCTGAGGACTCTGATCAGGGATGGCGCCGAAGTCTATCAGTTCTTAAATGGCTTTTATCATTCAAAGGCCCTGCTCGTGGATGATACGGTTTGTGACATTGGCACCGCTAATTTTGATAAAAGAAGCATGTTTTTAAATTATGAATTGAACTGCCTGATTTATGATGGCGATTTTATCAAAAAAGTGAAGCGGATCCTTACGGAAGATATTCTGAACTCAAGGAAGGCTGCTTTGGATGACTTCAACCGTGCCCTGCTGAAGGAAAAAGCCGCGAGTACCATTTCCTATTTTTTATAAGGCTCTTTTCTCAAACTTTGTTGCTATTGGCTACAAAATAGGATTGAATGGCCTATGTTTCTTCACAAAATTAAAGCATTTTATGAGAAAAGAGCTTGAAAACTTAATACCGACCTACAAAATGGCTTACTGTCACGTTAAAATCGGCTTTAGGATTTTAACAATAATCTTTACGAAAACAGCCTTTTATAATGAACCGGACTGCTCGACAATAAAGGAGTGTCTCTATGATTATTCGGTTGGGCTATGTATCCACCGCCATCAGCCTGTGGGATGCATCTCCATCCAAGGCACTTACATTCGCCCGTTATGGACAGCTGCCTGAAGACGAACGGCGTGAAAAGCTGCATTCCGTAACCTGCCAGAACCTTGTGAACACAAAAAGAATGATTCATTACAATATCGCCCACGATATACCTTTGTATCGGTTCTCAAGCTCGATTGCGCCGCTCGCCACCCACCCGGAGGTAAAATGGGACTATGTCACGCCGTTCCGCGACAAATGGCTCGAAATCGGTGCATTGGTGAAGAAGCATGGAATCCGGACAAGTTTCCATCCAAATCAATACACGCTGTTCACTTCTCCGAGGGAGGAAGTGACGGCTAATGCAATCATCGATATGGAATACCATTATGGCATGCTCGAAGCGATGGGACTGGAAAATGAAGCGCTAATCAACATCCATATTGGCGGGGCATACGGTAACAAAGAAGAAACGATCTTGCGCTTCCATGAAAACTTCGCCAAACTGCCAGAGCATATCAAAAAAATCACCACGCTTGAGAATGATGATAAAACGTACAATGCAGAAGAAACACTCACTGCCTGTTTGAAGGAAGACGTCCCCTTCATGTTCGATTATCACCACCACATGGCAAATCGTTGTGAAGAGTCTTTGGAAAAACTGCTTCCGGATGGCTTCGCTACCTGGGAACGGACTGGCTTGAAGCCTAAGATCCATATTTCTTCCCCTAAAACAGAAAAAGCGTATCGATCGCACGCGGATTACGTTGACCCTGAATTCATCCTGCCATTGATCGATATTCTCCGTGGCATCGGCCGGGATGTCGATTTCATGATTGAAGCGAAGGAGAAGGACAAAGCAGCTTTAAAACTGGTCGAGGATTTGGCCAAAATCCGCGGAGTGAAACGGATTGGCGGCGCTGTATTGGAATGGAAATAAGCTGAAGACTGCTGGACCATCCAGCAGCCTTTATTAATACATATTCAAAACATACCGGTAATTTTCGACTACTTCCTCTTGAATTCTGGTTTGCTGCGTTTCAAGCTCCTTCTGCATCTTTGCTAAAGTACCTTTACCTACAGCTATAGAAGAAGGAGAAGCTTTCAAGTTTTCAAGCAGCTTGATGCGGTAGGCTGTTGACGGGTGAGTCGAATCCAGTTTAGATGTCTCAAGTTGTGCAAGGCGGGAGAGCCGTTCTTTCTCACGGCCTGGCATTATTTTGATTTGTTCATGAACAGCATTAAATAAATTAATTGTGTTTTTCCTCACCGCTAACTCCCTTATCTTTAGATAAAAGGTATCAGCGTATTGGAATTTTTCCATTGATGAGATTAAATGTTTATAGCCTACTGCCTTTGCAGCCCTTTCATCGGCTAAATACTCACCCTTCTGGGAATCGTCAAACAACAGGTGCACTAGTAATAAGAATATTGAGTAAGGGATTAATGCAAGAAATGCCATAAAATAATATACAGGTATTTCAAAAAAGCCCATGCTGTCATATTCATCGATTGGCACAGGATTTAAAAGCTCATACCATGTCTGCAGCGTATATAAGGCGGTTCCAATATAAAATGATCTGGTTAAATCGCCATTTGATATATGGCCAAATTCATGCGCGAGGATTGCCAGCTGCTCTTCTGGTTCCAAAAGAGAAAATAACGGCAACCCTATCTTAATGATTTTCCTTCTTCTCCAGCCAATTTGCGCCACTGACGCATTGAATTCATCATCAATAATGATTCCATCAATCCTTTTTACCTGCATAGCATCAGCTAACTGGTCCACAGCCTCGAATAAAAACGGAAATTCCTGACGGGCAATCAAATGCTCATCTTTGTCCAGCTTCGGCACTCTTGGCCTGGCCAGCCAGGCTATACCCAAAAGAATTAAGCCTGCAGCTATGAACATGAAATTAGCGTTTTGGAAAATAAGCAAGTATAAGCCCAGTAAAAATAAACTGATGCTAATTAAGTGCACAAAAGTAGCTGCCATGAAAGCTAAGCTTTTTGTAAAAGAAACCCCCTGCCGAAGTTCCTGTTGGGAAGCCAGTTCTTGAAAAACTCTTAGACCACGTTTACTTCCCAGTTTTTCATATAAAGCATTTAATTTTGAGTCCGTCTTTTCTGATGGTGAATGATCCATATTATATCCGCAATCGCACCATGAAACATACCCTTTATTGAAAGGAATAGCTGAACTGCAGTCAGGACAGGCATGTTCATTATGTAAAATACTTATTTCCCCCAACTCCCAATCTGTTGAATATATTGATATAGTAAGCTATTAACAGATTATTGAAAATAAAAAAAACCAGAGTATATACAGGTATTTTTTCCCTTAATTGAATTTTCGTGGGTTTTACATGAGTGAACGCGCACTGAATGAAAAAAATCGTAAAATGAGTTTGTTATCCTGATTTTCGGAGGGGAATTGTAGCGTGGCAAAAACAGCTAAGGGCCCAGGTCCAGCACGTACATTCCGGGAGAGAATAGGCGACATTTTATATAACCTGGCTTTTGTTATTCCTATTGCCATTGTTGGTTTATTAATTGGCTGCTTTAAAGGAGGAGGTGGAGAACTTTTTGTTAAAAAAGGATGGAATCCACTTATCATTTCAGGCTTTGAAATTTTAATAGACTTTTTGTTAATAGGACTGTATTTATTCCTGGGAATAGTGAGCTTAAAAACACTTTGGTTCCTGTTTAAAGAAAGAAAAGCCGGAAGAAGTTATTTTGCTTTTAAACTTAACAAGGTAGTTGAAGTTGTCCTCATCATCGTTTTACTAGGAGGGCCAGGAACTTTATTTCTCTTCCTTGCTTTTTCCGGGTTTATGACGATCCTATTATAAAAAGGCATAATAGCCCCTTGTTTAAGGGGCTTATGCCTAAGTTTTTTTACATCTTCTCTGGAGCCGAAACCCCAATCAACTCAAGTGCATTCTTTAAAGTGATCTGTGCTGTCTTGATCAGCGACAGGCGTGCCACTGTTCTTTCTTTATTCTCCAAATCCAATACTTTCTCAGCGTTGTAGAAGCTGTGGAATACGGATGCCAGCTCGAAAATGTAGTTGGAGATTCGGTGCGGCATGCGCTTCTGGGCTGCTTCGGCAACGGCCAGCGGGAATTCACCCAGCTTCTTAAGCAGGTCAATTTCCTTCTCGGACTGGATATGCCTGAAATCTGCCTCGATGTCGAAGATCAAACCTTGTTCTGCAGCAGAACGCAGAATGCTGTTGATACGTGCATGTGCATACTGTGCGTAGAAAACTGGGTTTTCATTGGACTGGGATACGGCCAGGTCAAGGTCGAAGTCCATATGAGTGTCCGCGCTTCTCATTGCGAAGAAGTAACGAACTGCATCCAAACCTACTTCATCAATCAGGTCACGCATTGTGACAGCCTTACCTGTACGCTTACTCATCTTCATCTTCTCACCGTTCTTGTACAGATGGACGAGCTGGATGATTTCGACTTCAAGCGCCTCACGATCATAGCCAAGTGCCTCAATCGCTGCCTTCATCCGAGGGATATAACCGTGGTGGTCCGCTCCCCAGATGTTGATCAGCTTTTCAAAGCCGCGCTCAAGCTTGTCCTTATGGTAGGCAATGTCCGGAAGCAAATACGTATAAGAGCCATCCTGCTTGATCAGCACGCGGTCCTTGTCATCGCCAAGCTCTGATGAACGGAACCATGTCGCGCCGTCCTCTTCATAGATATGGCCATTCGCACGCAGTGCATCTAGCGCCACGTCGATTTTACCATTTTGATATAGAGAAGTTTCTGAGTACCAAACATCGAATCTGACACGGAAGTTCTCAAGGTCCTGCTTCAGCTTTTCCATTTCATATTTCAAACCGTACTCACGGAATGCATCGAAGCGCTCCTGGTCCGGAACATTCACATACTTATCGCCGAACTCTTCAGCGAGCTTGTGCCCGATCCCGATGATATCAGCACCATGATAGCCATCCTCAGGCATCGGCTTGTCCATGCCCAGCGCCTGGAAATAACGTGCCTCAACAGACAGTGCCAGGTTATTGATCTGATTGCCCGCATCATTGATATAATACTCGCGGGAAACATCGTATCCAGCCTTAGCAAGCACATTGCACAGTGAATCACCTACCGCAGCGCCGCGCGCATGGCCAAGGTGAAGGTCACCGGTCGGGTTGGCAGAAACGAACTCGATCTGGATCTTCTGTCCATTTCCTACCTTCGATTCACCATAGCTGTCTCCTGCTTCCAGGATCGCTGGAATCAAATCCGTCAAATAGCTGTTATCCATGTAAAAGTTGATGAAGCCGGGTCCGGCGATTTCAATTTTCTCGATGGATGCCTTGCTTTTATCAAAGTTCTCAATCAGCTGCTCTGCAATCTGCCTTGGCGCCTTTTTCGCCACACGAGCAAGCTGCATCGCCATATTCGTGGAGTAATCCCCGTGCGCTTTTTCCTTGGGCGTCTCCAGGATCACCGCCGGAATTTCGGCTTCCTCGGCTAGTCCAGCTTTGATGATTGCCTGCTTGATTTCTTCCTTCAGCTTCAATTGAACCTGTTCAACTATATTCATTTGCCTTCCTCCTTATAATTGATCGTCAAATGGTATGTACCTGCACTCGCGCCCTGGATGGCCATATCATAAAGCAGGTCCACATGGCCCTCCTGCTTTGTCTCATTAAAATCAGTATCGAGCCGCTTCGTGAGCGCCGAGGTCCCGAGAAGACCATATTGAGTCTTATAGTTACCCGGAGTTTTTTTATTCAGCAGAAAATGAAGCCTCATCTTGATCGCGCCGCTGCGCAAAATCAGCACTTCGTCTCCTGATATTTTTACCGTCGTATGGACATCTCCTTCCTCCATCACTTCATCATATTGGAGGTAAGAGCTGTTCGCCTTTGTATAGTATCGGCCAAAAGTAGTCAATTCAAAAGTTTCCTTCTCTTTGCCACTGTAAATTGCCGTTTTTACCGTCACTTTGACAGGAATCTGATCAGCGGGTTTACTAGACACCGTTAACACGCCCTTTTCTAATCCAGCTCAGCACTTATTCGGTTCTTATCAAATAGCTGATGCTTTTCTATCTTCATTATAACTTTATAAGTATAAATATTCTCCTTTGAAAGTGCAAGGTTCGCATCGAATTGCCATATGAATCACCAGGGGGAGTCCGGGAATAACGTATAGGGTTTGTCCCCCCTCATAATCGGGTATTGATTATCAAGACCTTTAAGGAGGTGCTCACATGAGAATCGAAGTAAAATGCGAAGTAGAAAACTGTAAATACTGGGCAGAAGGCGATCAATGTGTGGCTGACTCTATCATGGTCGTAGCCAAAAGAGGCAATCAGGCAGTGAATGAAAAAGAAACCATCTGTGATACGTTTGAAAAGATGTAATTTTAAGAGCTGGAAGGCAAATTTGCCTCCCAGTTTTTATTTTTTGACTGGAATTCTGTGATTCAATGACGAACATCACATCGTATCTTGTTCATCGCAAAAATCGTCATTTATTCGCAAATTATCTTGTTTTATTCGCATTAATGGTTGTTTATTCGCAAAATAATAGCATTAATTCGCGAACTTGAAATTAATCGATTTTTTCCAGTAAAAAAGGAGAAGCAATCAGCTCCTCCTTAAATCTTCTTTTTAGAAAAATAGCATTCCAACCGAGATGATAACCCCGGAAACAATCAGCATCAGTACACAATATCCCATGATGTCTTTTGCCTTCAAGCCGGCAATCGCCAGTGCAGGCAGTGCCCAGAATGGCTGGATCAGGTTGGTCCATGCGTCGCCCCAGGCAACGGCCATTGCCGTTTTCGGAATGGATACTCCGAGGGTTTGGGCTGCTTCAAGCATGACAGGTGCCTGTACTGCCCATTGTCCCCCGCCTGATGGAACGAAGAAGTTTACCACACCAGCACTCAGGAAGGTAAAGAATGGGAAGGTGAATTCATTCGAAATTGATACAAAGCCTTCTGACATGACTGCTGCCAGGCCAGATGCTGTCATCATTCCCATGATTCCCGCGTAAAAAGGGAATTGAATGATGATCCCGCTCGCTCCTTTTACCGCGTTCACGACCGCCTCAAGGAAACGCTTTGGCGTGCCATGGAACAGGATCCCGAGGAACAGGAACAGAAAGTTGACGATATCAAGGTTCAGCTTAAATCCGTTTGTTGCAAAATAGTAAAATAGAAAAACAAGGCCAAGAATACCAATTAACAAAGAAATGATTTTGCTGTTTTCCAGTTTTTCAGCAGGTGTCATCGCTCCCTGCTCGATTGTTGCTGCTTGAACATCCGCTTCAAGCAGTACAGGGTCGACAGTGACCGTTTGATCCTTTGATGGCATCATCAGGCGGTTAACCACTGGCAATACGAGAAGCATGATTAAGATGATCAGCAGATTGAAGCTGGCAAAAATGGTCTGATCTGTCGGGATAACACCAATCAATTCTTGAGAGAAGTGACCTTCCGTGGCAATCGTCAACGGAATTGACCCGGAAATACCTCCATGCCAGACGATGAACCCTCCGTAAGCGCTTGCAATCAACAGCCTATAGTCCACATTTTGAACCCTTTTCGCCAGCTCTTTCGCGAAAAGAGCACCAATGACCAAACCGAAGCCCCAGTTGATCAAGCTTGCAATCATCGATACGACAGTAACAATGACAATCGCCTGTCCTGGCGATTTTGCCAGTGAAGCAAGTGATCCAAGACCCTTTTTAAAAATATGGCTGCTCGCGAGAACATGGCCTGTCACAAGGACAAGCACCATCTGCATCGAGAATGTCAGCAAGCTCCAGAAGCCGCCTCCCCAGTGCTGGGCCATCTGGTACGGACCGCTGTCGGTAAAAATAAGGCCTAATCCAAATACAACAAAAGTTAAGATGATGACAAAAAGAAACGGGTCAGGCAAATACCGCTGCATGATGCGGTTGAAAAAAGAAACCAATGTTTTCATCCTTTTTACCTCCTTATTAGTGATTACTTACATAATCATTATATTTTCTATATTATTCTGAATATTCCTCCCTATGAAAGTAACTATTGGTAACTGGTCACTATTTTTTCGCAAAATAAAAACCGCTCCCTTTTTAAAAAGAGAGCGGCTGCTACTATTATTTCACAAACCCAAGCAGCATTTCACGGATGATTTTGCTTGCAGTGTTTGCGGTCATTTCGGATGTATCATAGATTGGCGCGACTTCGACAAGGTCTGCTCCGACTACGTTCACGCCGGAGTTTGCGATTGCATGGATTGATGCAAGCAGCTCCTTGGAAGTGATTCCGCCAGCGTCAACTGTTCCTGTTCCAGGTGCATGTGCAGGATCAAGAACGTCAATGTCGATCGTTACATATACCGGACGGCCTGCAAGCTTCGGCAATACTTCCTTTAAAGGTTCAAGAACTTCAAACTTGGATATATGCATGCCCGCTTCCTTTGCCCACTCGAATTCTTCCTTCATGCCAGAACGGATTCCGAATGAGTACACATTTTTCGGTCCAATATGCTCAGCAATCTTGCGGATCGGCGTTGAGTGCGACAATGGTTCACCTTCATAATGTTCGCGAAGATCTGTATGCGCATCAAAGTGGATGATGGCAAGGTCTTCATACTTTTTCGCGATTGCCTTCATGACCGGCCAGGATACCAGATGCTCTCCGCCCATGCCAAGCGGAAATTTCTCTTCAGCCAAAAGCTTGTCCACGTATTCCTCAATCAAATCAAGGCTTTTCTGGGCATTGCCGAATGGCAGCGGGATGTCCCCTGCATCGAAATAGTTCAGGTCAGCCATCTCGCGGTCAAGATAAGGGCTGTATTCTTCAAGGCCAATCGATACCTCGCGGATACGGGTCGGGCCAAAGCGTGATCCAGGACGGTAGCTGACAGTCCAGTCCATAGGCATACCGTAAAGAACTGCCTTGCTTTCCTTATAGTTTGAATGGCTGCCGATAAAAACATTGCCAGAATAGGCTTCATCAAAACGCATATCAAGCACCTCTTTCAAAAAATGTTTTATTACAATTCAAAGTTCTATATCACTTTGAGAATTATCTAGCTCCAACGCTTTTCACATTAAAATGGCCCCCGGATTTACCGGGAAGCCGAATAAATATTGTGCTTAATTATTTTACAAGGTCGCCAACGAATTTAGGCAATACGAAAGCGGCTTTGTGAAGTTCTTTCGTGTAGTACTTTGTTTCGATATCGTGGAAGCGGTCTTCGCTCACTTCAAGCGGGTCATGCTTCTTTGATCCAAGTGTGAATGCCCACATTCCGCTTGGGTATGTTGGGATGTTCGCGATGTAAAGGCGTGTGATCGGGAAGATTTCCTTCACATCCTTCTGGACATTGCGGATAAGGTCAGACTTGAACCATGGGTTGTCAGACTGTGCAACGAAAATACCGTCTTCCTTCAATGCTTTTGAAATTCCAGCATAGAAGCCTTTTGTGAACAGGTTTACAGCCGGTCCGACTGGTTCAGTAGAGTCAACCATGATGACATCATACTGATTGTCGCTTTCAGCGATATGCATGAAGCCGTCGCCAACCTGGACATCAACGCGCGGGTCATCTAGCTTGCCTGCGATTTCAGGCAAGTATTTCTTGGAGTACTCGATTACCTTTCCATCGATATCAACAAGAGTCGCCTTTTTCACGCTAGGGTGCTTAAGCACTTCACGGATTACGCCTCCGTCGCCGCCTCCAACAACTAGTACATGCTCAGGGTTTGGGTGAGTGAATAATGGAATATGCGCAACCATTTCGTGGTAAACGAATTCATCTTTAACAGAAGTCATGACCATGTCGTCAAGAAGAAGCATATTGCCCCACTCTTCTGTTTCCACCATATCAAGCTTCTGGAATTCTGTCTGTTCTGTATGTAACGTCTTGTTCACTTTCATTGTGATACCAAAGTTCTCTGTCTGCTTTTCTGTAAACCAAAGACCCATTTTTCTTCCTTCCTTTCGGCAAAAAAATTTCCGTTATGATGCGGCGAATATTTCTTGTTAGATAGCAATTCAAACTATCAAAAGCTTCTATATGTGTCCAGCTGCGGCTCCTAGCTCCTCGAGACGTTTCGGTCCTGCCAATGAAGTGAAAGAGCGACTTCAATGTCCGGCCCTCCGTGGCACACGATGTGCTAGACCCGCCAGCCACAGGACGTGGCGTTATAGGCGGGCAACGCTTGTCGGAGCTGAGCAGTCGCCTCTGCATTTCTTTATTTTATACTTCCCCAACATCACAAATACAAACATCAGAAAAAGTATAGTTGAATCTAGCAAAAATGCAAGCAAAATTTAATTAACTTTGATTCTATGTTTAAAACCTGCTGTTTTTTTTCATACTGATATTATCTATCTTTTTGAGGGGGAAGCAGTATGGAGCTGATGACAGACCAGCGGTTTCGCAAGACAATTAAATATTTGCGTGCTTTGATCTTTTTCGCGCTTGCGGGGCTTGCTTTGGCGACAATACTCTATTTTTTCCTGATTGGCTACGCGAAACTTCAGGGACCGCCTCCCCTGGCTGTGCCGCAATCGACTTTGTTTTTTTCAGATGATGGAACGGTGATTGGCGAGAGTCACTCCGGCCAAAAGCGCTATTGGGTTGCGCTCAAGGATATTTCTCCCCATTTGATAAATGCAACGGTTTCTATAGAGGATAAAACCTTTTTTACCCATAATGGGTTTGATTATAAGCGGATTGCCGGTGCTGCGCTTGCTGACATAAAGGCAATGGCCAAGGTCCAGGGGGCGAGCACGATTACCCAGCAGTATGCAAGGAACCTCTATCTTGAACATGACAAGACGTGGAAGCGGAAAGCGACAGAAGCGCTGTACACTTTGCGACTGGAAATGAATTATTCCAAGGACGAGATCCTGGAAGGCTATTTGAATACGATTTATTATGGCAATGGTGCGTACGGCGTCCAGGCTGCAAGCCGTTATTATTTTGGCAAGGACGCGCAGGATTTATCCCTGGCGGAAGCTTCTATGCTTGCGGGAATCCCAAAAGGTCCCAGCATTTACTCTCCTTTCGCTTCTACGGAAAAAGCAAAGCAGCGTCAGCGGACCATTTTAAGGACGATGAAGGAAAACGGTTATATCACCGAACTTGCCGCACAAAAAGCGAGCATAGAAAATCTGAAGCTTGTCGGAGAGCACCAGCATTCCCGGATTGGAGCGGCGCCATACTTCCAGGACGCTGTCCAGAATGCGCTCAAGAATTCATTGAATTTCGATGACCGGACCATTTCGCTCGGCGGATTGAGGGTCTATACGACACTTAATCTTGACCAGCAGGAAATCGCGGAAAAGTCGATCAACAAAATGATTGCTTCCGACTCAGAGATCCAGGCAGGGTTTGTGGCGATGAATCCGAAAAATGGACATGTGGTTGCGCTTGTCGGCGGCAGGAATTATGAAGATAGCCCGTTCAACCGTGCTGTACAGGCTGTCAGGCAGCCGGGATCGACTATGAAACCGATTCTGTATTATGCGGCACTTGAAAATGGCTTCACTCCATCTTCCACAATGAAAAGCCAGCTGACGACTTTTATGTTCGATGATGGACGTTCAGAGTATACGCCGCACAATTTTAACAATAAATACGCCGAGGATGATATTACGATGGCGCAGGCTCTGGCGTTATCCGATAACGTGTATGCCGTGAAAACCCATCTGTTCCTGGGAGAGGAAACTCTTGTTGAAACAGCGAAACGTTTTGGGATCAAGACGGATATGGACAAGGTTCCATCACTTGCCCTCGGCACATCCGGTGTAAGGGTGATTGATATGGCCAACGCCTACAGTATTCTCGCGAACGGCGGCAAGAAGGTCGACCCGGTGCTGATCAAGAAGGTCGAAAACCATAAAGGCGAAGTGATATACGAGTACAAGGCTGAGAGAGAAGAGGTTTTGAAGCCCGAACTTGCCTCCGTGATGACCCATATGCTGACAGGCATTTTTGATAAAAAATTGAATGGCTATTCTTCCGTAACAGGAAGCACGCTGATTAAAAAGATGACAAGACCATACGCGGCCAAGTCTGGAACGACCGAAACAGACAGCTGGATGATTGGCTATACTCCTCAGCTCGTTTCCGCCGTCTGGACAGGTTACGATAAAGGAAAGCCAATTGAGCTGACAGTGGAGAAATCCTATGCGAAGAATATCTGGTTGGATTTTATGGAAAAAGCACTTGATAATGAGCCTGCGAAAAAATTCAAGGCAGCAAAAGGAACGGTAGCCGTCTATGTTGATCCAGCAAATGGCATGCTCGCTTCTGATGGATGTCCTGTAAAAAGACTGACATTATTTGCTGCAGGAACAGAACCTACTGAATACTGCACAGACCATTTGGATCACGAAGAACATAAGGAAGAAAAACCTGAGGCAGTTAAGGAAAAGAAGCCATGGTACAAGCGGATTTTCGGGTGGTAAAGCAACCTCCTATAACATAATGTGTCAACAACAATTATCTCACTATAATAAGGAAAACCTTAGCGTCAAGGCCAAAAGAAAAACCCCGGAAGCAAGCCTCCGGGGTTTTCTCGTCCTAGCATAAAATGTGTTTTACGCTGATATCAGTTTACTTTTTTTATTGCATTTGAGCAAGCCAGATATTGTCACTTGCTAAGAAGTGTCACAATTTAGACAAATTATTAGGAAAATTATCCAAATATATTAATTGGCTAGCAAGTCGGTTTTTAGCTTTTCTCCAGACCGTTCCCACATTCCTGAATCATGTTTTTTCAGGAAGTCAGCAAGGATGTTTTTGGATTTTTCATCCATATGATCTACGATGATATGACGCTTGATCGACTTATCGAGACGGTTCACATGCTCCGGCAGCGACTTGTAGCCGCGGCGGATTTCACGGTTGACGGTCATTTCGCAGGCAGTGACACCAGCGTAATAAGGCCCCTCTTCCTTCCTGTCGATTGTCACCCAGACAACCCAGTATGACTTTGCATCAGGCACTTCATTTCGGTCAGGAAGAAACTTTATCCCTTTCTCGACAGCACTCCGCGCATGCATTGCACCTACTTCTACAGCTGCCTCTCCCGCATCGACATCAATGATGACGGGCGAGACATTATCAAGTGTGAGAACACCTTTTCCAAAACCCTTATGGCCATCCATCGGGTCATTTTTGATGATATTGAAGCCAATATTCTTGCCCTTTTTTTCTTCCATATTGGAAACCTCCTTAAAATGAATCAGAAAAATAGATTGTATATTCCATCCGTCACAGCAGGAATTAAATAATAGAAAATCGGCTGAATTGTATATTGATCGAGTGGCGTGATGACCAGGATCAAGAAAATGATCGAGCCGTACGCTTCATACTGGGTCATTTTTGCCCTGATGCCCGCTGGTGCCAGGTCCTCGATGATCCGGTAGCCATCAAGCGGCGGAAACGGCAATAAATTGAAGACGAAAAGCATCGCATTCAGCCCGATGAAGATATTGAGGAAATTCAGGAAAAAATCCGGAATCCCAGGTGCCAGCCCAAGCATGACAAATATGTACCAGATAGCAAATGCCAGGAAGACCAGAATAAGATTGCTGACTGGCCCGGCAACCGATACAAGCACTCCGGCAAGCTTCGGATTTTTGAACATGAAACGATTGACCGGAACCGGTCTTGCCCAGCCGAATCCAGCGATGAAAATCAAGATGGTTCCGAGCGGATCCAAATGCTTGATCGGGTTCAGTGTCAACCGCCCCTGTCTCTGGGCAGTAGGGTCGCCAAACTTATACGCCACCCAGGCGTGCGCGAACTCATGGACCGCAAAAGCGATCATCAGCGCCACTGCTACAAACGGAATTTCCTCTAACGAATAGGGTAAGCTCACATTCCATTCCCCTTTTTTGTCTTTTCCTTAAAGTATAACTCATATTTATGCGAATGTGAAAAAGACAATCTCCCACCGGACTTGCGAATTTCCGCGAATTATGAAAAACTCAATTTAGATCTAATCATCATCATTTAGGAGGAGGCAAAACATATGCCATACGTAACAGTAAAAATGATTGAAGGCCGCACAGAAGATCAAAAGAAAGCACTAGTTGAAAAAGTAACCGATGCAGTCAGCGAAACAACAGGTGCACCTAAAGAGAAAGTCGTCGTGTTCATCGAGGAAATGTCAAAGAACCACTACGCCGTAGCAGGCAAGCGTTTGAGTGACGAATAGAATGGACATAAAGCTCAGAGGATTCTGGGCTTTTTTCTTTTATGTGACGATAATTTACTTCCCATACAATTTATCCGCACATTATCCTCTCTTATGTGACGATCATTCTCTTCCCACACGATTTATCCGCACATTATTCTCCTTTATGTAACGATAATTTACTTCCCATACAATTTATCCGCACATTATCCTCTTTTATGTAACGATAATTTACTTCCCATACGATTTATCCGCACATTAT
>NZ_JAGGQQ010000007.1 GCF_018613195.1 Bacillus sp. ISL-45 | reverse complement strand
TAAGACCATATAAAAAAAGGTCAACCAGAAATATTTTCATATCTGGATGACCTTATAATACGAACGGAGCAGTTTTGTTGAAGAAGAATGAGTGAGATTTTTTTATGAAAAAAATACTGAATTAAAATACCATGTAATGCTTAACCTAAAATAATGAAATTTTAGGAGGGGATTTATATGCCAGAAAAATCAGCAATTACTTCATCTGAATTAGGTGTATTATGGCTTACATATCAGGAAAAGACGATGATTTTACGTATATTAGAATATTTTATAGAGAAAGCCGATGATGAAAAAGCCAAGGATATTATGACTAATTTATATGGAGAAATTGACAATTATGTTGGAATAATCACAGAAACTTTACAAAATGAAGGGGCTGTAATACCAGTTGGATATACTGCTCAAGATGTTAACAAAGATGTGCCAAAGTTATATGATAATGGTTTTGACATCATGTTTGTTCGCCTATTAAAAGAAATTAGTATGGGGCTTCACTCATTAAATATAACTATGGCTTATCGAGAAGATATTGTATTGATTTTTAAAGAGCTAACTGCCATTACTCAAAAGTATTACAACCTTTGCACACAATACTTGCTTGAAAAGGGGTTGCTTGTTAAATCCCCTCATGTTTCAATGCCAAAGTCAGTTGAATTTGTTAAAGATAATAACTACTTGGGTGGACTCTCCATTAACCCATTTAGCGAAAAGCGTTCATTAAATACGGTTGAAGTTGCTCAAATTCATCATTCAATTGAATCAAATGTCTTTGGTCTTCAAATGATTACAGGTTTTGCTCAATGTGCAAATGAAGGAGAAGTTAAAAACTACTTTAATAATGGAGCTGAACTTGCTAAAAGTATTGTAAAGGAATTAAGTGAAACCTTACTTCAAAACAATATACAAACACCTCAAACATCAGGCGGTAATGCAACCCGTTCAACATTGGCACCATTTTCTGATAAATTGATGATGTATTGCACAAGTCTTTTTTGCAGTTTTTCTATGGGGAGTGGCTCATTAGGCACCGCTTTTAGTTTGCGAAATGATTTACCAGCTAAAATGACTATTATTATGAAAGATATATTTGAATATGCTCATAAAGGTGCAAAAATAATGATTAAAAATGGTTGGATGGAAGAACCACCTCAAATGGAAGAACGCAATCAAATGTTGAATTGAGTGATACAAGGTGAAGGATGTTAAAAAGCCTAAAAAACATGAGGCTTTATTATGGAGTATAGCTTTACCAGGATTCGGACAGTTTTTAAATGGAAGTTTATTTAAAGGATGTGTATTCATTTTTTTAGAGATTCTTGTAAATGTTCTAAGCAACTTCAATTTAGCGATTCTATATTCATTTACAGGAGAAATACAGAAAGCCATTGAAGTTACAAACTTTCAATGGCTTATGTTTTACCCTTGTTTATATATGTTTGCCATGTGGGATGCATACCGTAATGCAGATGGAGAAGTGAATGGCTTTTCTTACATACCTTTTGTATTTGGAGCATTCTTTATTACAATAGGATTAATGTATTCAACCTCATTAAAAGTATCTGGAGTGCTTATTGGTCCTGTTTTTTTACCTATGCTTTTTTTAGCCCCTGGGCTTTTGATAGGGTTTATAATTTATAAATTAGTTATTAGCTACAAGACTTAATGAAACTTTCTGCTCTTCAACTAAACCAGCTAATAGTTTGTCAACATTTTTCAATAAAATGATGAATAACGTCATGATATACTAAAATTGGTCATGCCAAATAACCTTCCTATATGTTTTATTTGGAAGGTTTTGTTGTATTTAGTTAGATATAGTTTTTAAGCTGTATCTTGGAAAGAGGTTCTGCTTTTTAGTAAGGCAAAAATCCAATGTAAGAGCTTATTAACACATGCAATAACTGCTACTCTGAAGGGTTTTCCTTCTTCACGTTTCTTATCGTAAAACTCTCTTAATCTTTTATTGCGTGCAATGATTTCATCAGTCGTTTTCTTTTTACGAGCATCACGAATACCACTTTGAACAGCCATATACAAGGCATGGCGAAGCCTACTAGAACCTCGTTTGGTAATTCGATTTACAGATGCGGTAAACTTACCAGAAGGAAAACACTTGGATCTACTCCAGCGAATGCAACGAGTTTTTTGGCATCATTGAACCGATCTATCTCACCAATTTCGGAAATAATCGTGGCAGCGATTTTCTCTCCAATTCCAGGGATAGACTGAAGTATATGATATTCTTCAATTTCTTTAGCGAGGGCATCTATTTCAACTGCAATATTAGATAGATGCTCTTGGTATTGAAGAACGATCTTCACTAATAACTCTAGATTAAAAATATTACTCTGGTAGAGATTGTTTTGAAACGGATTACGTAGGGCTGCTTCCCTTAATTTTTTGGCCTTTTCGTTTGCCCATGCATCTGAACGACTCATACATAGCGAAGCTATTTTCTCTGTTATTTCTCTTTCACTCACACTTAACACTATTTCTGAAGTAGGAAATGCCAATAATGTAAGCAATGAGACTTTGGAATATAAACTTCCAAAAACTCCTCTATATTCAGGAAATACCTGATCCAAAAGGATATGCAGCTGTATTTTAGTCTGTGCTGATACTTCGGCAATACTTTCTTGTTGTCTTGTTAGATTACGAAGATTTAAAAGTTGAATTCCTCTTTTTTTATAAGGCTCTAACTCTTCTTTATAAAACAGCTCGCAAAGGTGATAAGCATCAATTGCATCTGTTTTTACCTTCCGTAAACTCGAACTTTTGGCTCGATGGGAGATAAGAGGATTGACAATAATATAAACATAATTTTGCTCCTCAAGAAATTGAATTACAGGAAAATGGTAGTGTCCTGTTGATTCTAAAACGACCGTAGGTTGATGACCACCAGCTGAACTCTCTACTTCATGAAGAAACTCTAATAAACTGCCTAAACCATCCGTATTGTGTTTGATACTACTCTTACGATAAGGTTTGCCTTTATCTAAAAATGCTTGAATCTGACTTTCACCTTTTGAAACATCCAGACCAATGACTGGATTCATAAACAAATCTCCTCCTTTGTAAAACAATAATTGTCGGTATCCCCTAAGGCTTCTTGTAATGTCATAGGTTCGCTTGTTAAACGGGTTCCTGGTCCCAACCAGCCTGAAACATGTTTATACAAGTAGGGGGTGAACAGTTTAGTTGACGGGATTTAACCCACGGGTGCGACGTTCTACCCCGACTACCGTAGTATTAAGACCATAAATAAAAAGGTCAACCAGAAATATCTGGCTAACCTTATATTACGAACGGGTGCTTGAGTTGAGTAAGGCGATCCTTTTTTTCTTCAACTAAAGGGGCAGAATAGCACAATAACTCGTTGTGAATCTTACTCCAAGTAAGAAATAAGGAAGAATCATATATGAGGGGGCCAATATGGAGCGTTTACAGAGAGTCGATATTAATAAGACAAAGGCATATTATGAAAAACAATCATTAATAACGGAAGAGTGGGATTCCGATTTGGAACAAAATTACGATCTAGCTTGTGAAACATTTCCACATGAAGTAAAGGATTTTTTCAATTCTCTTGGCATAGACCCACATAAACAAGGTAAAGTCAATCAATACAAAGAGATACAATTGAGGTGACTTATTATGAAAATCTATTCAGTGGAGGTAAACCAGTTATAACAGCTAATTGTGCAAATTCGGGACAATTTCCTGTTGTGATTACGTGGATTTCCATTAAGCATTTGTAAAATATGGTGTAGATAAAATACATGTTCTTGTTTTAATTAGGAACACCGGAGACGTCGATATAATTTTTCACTTCAAGTCCAATGTTGTAATCCTACCGGTTCTTCGTGCCTTACAGAATCATATGGAAGGCTTTGAATCCCTTCAAGAAATTAGACATGAATAAACGTAATCATTATAATGTTAATAATAAAATTAATGATGTAGGTGAAATTTATGGTGAATCATTCTGATATCAATGTTGGCGGTTTAAGCTTTGGCTGGGACCTAAATAAAGGGAAATTTTTGTTCGAAGAGCAAGATGCTGTTCTCTTTTGGATCAAAAGTGCGATGAGAACCTTCTTTGACACCATTGAAGAAATATCAGGGGCAGAGGCATCGCAGGTCGTATTTGAAACAACCGGCTATCGGCAGGGCTTGGTGGTAGGAGAATATTTTGAAACCATGAAGGAGTTAAATGTTGCCGAAGCAGCAAAGATGATCACAAATACATATGCTTCTGCCGGCTGGGGAATAACGAATGTTTTAGATATTAACTTTGAAGAAAAAAAAGTCGTTATCCAGATGAAAGACAGCTGGGAATATAAAATCAATATTGTTCAGAAGAAGAAAAAAGGCGGTTATTTCCTTGCCGCTCACTATGCTGGAGTATTTACAGGACTATTTGGGACGAACATATGGTATAACATTGTTCAGAACCAGTTGGATGGGCACGAACACAGCATCATTGAGTATTTTCCATCCGAGATAACAGCAACTGAAAATATTCATTCATTAGCCAGGAAAAAAGAAGTTGAACAAATTAGCCAACTTGAAGAGATGGTGAGTGCTAAAACAAAAGAACTACTGGATTTGGTTAAAAGGCTTTCCTCACCAATTATACCTGTTCTGGAAGGGATTGTTGTGGTGCCTTTAATCGGCAATTACGATGAAGAGCGTTCGGAAGACTTGCTTGTTAATACGCTTTATAATCTTCCACAGCACAAAGCGGACTTTCTCGTGCTTGATTTAACGGGTATTGATGAAGGCATTAGCCCTCATACCGTTAATTTAATCGAAAAAATTGGATTGTCTGCGGCTTTGATTGGAACCCAAACCGTATTGGTAGGAGTGTCTCCCGAGCTTGGCGTTTCCATTTCTCAGTCAAACATAAACCTTTCGAGATTTGAGTTTTTCCAAACGTTACAGCATGGGATTCATCATGCTTTAGCTCAGGCTGGAAGATCAATCGTTTAAAATTATAGTCTTTTGCCAAGAGACCAACGCCGGCTTATAATTTTATATTTGAGAAAGGGAGTTGACATGGCTAACTTGTTATCCGGTTTAATCAATCAATACACAAATTGTGGAGGACACATCCTCTATTATTACAAAAACGCTGAAACCTATCTAGAAAATGTAGTCCATTTTTTAAGAGAAGGAGTAGAATCAGGATTCCACATTATGCTGGTGGAAAATGACCGGAATTTGATTGAGATTAATAAAAGGTTAAAATTAGAACTGAGTGAAAATCAAAGAACTCAAGTTCATTACATCAATAATTTTGACTTTTATTACGCCAACAAATGTTTTAGCCCTGAGGCGGTTGTACAACATTTCTTAACAAACATAGGACCCTACATCAATAACCATGTGCCAGTTTGGACTTGGGGCCTCGTTGAATGGGGAGATAATAAAGAAATTACGAGTGACATAGCAGATTATGAAAAACAACTCAATAAGCTTGTTAAGGAAAAGGGTTTGATTTCGGTTTGCGCATATGATGCAAATCGAACACCTGAAACCCTGAAACCTTTGTTAATGAAGTGCCATACTGCAATGTTAACAGAAGATGAAGTGACATTTTTGGTGAATAGTCCCGAAAAAGGTTCTATATTGTGAAACGAATTAAAGGAAAGCCTTCAAGAGTAGCAATGATAGCTTGTGCAAACAAACTTTTACACTGGATTTATGCAATCCTTAAAAGGAATGAGCAGTTCTTAGATATGGCTTAATCAACAAGAAAAATCAGCTAAAGAAAAACCTTCCAAACGGTATTTGGAGGGTTTTTTGGCATGCCTTAAAAGTATAACACGGGAGAAAAAAATTATTAAAAAGAAGTTCTTGACTCCTATTAGCTGGTTTACTCTTAATAAGAATATTAAAAAAAGGAACTCTAGGAGTCTTTTTATTATGCAACTTTCGTTATTGGAAGATACCTCCCATTAGGGAATTTTTTCACCAAGCCAAATTCAATAAGCTTCTTTAACTGAATGGGTGCAATAAGAGAAGGCATCATAGCGTTCCCTTCCTATTTTTAAACCTATTTGATTCGGGCCAAAACCCTGTTTGAAATACTCATCCCACGGTTCTTTGCTTAACTCAACAAGAGCTTCATATATATTTTTATCTATTAAAGTTCTTTGCTTCTTACATGATTTTTCCTAAGCTCAACCTCCTATTTTGTTTCTTAATAGGAAATTTATTCAACTGGACTATTAAAAGACAAGTGATTAACCTTCCACTTCTATAAAAGGGGAAAGAAGGATTAGTATATTTTATTTAACTAATAAAAAACTCCCTCTAATTAGAGGGAGGAAAGGGGGAATACCTTACAATTATATTTTGAACAGATACTATATGAATAATACTCTCTAAAATTATATTTTCGTTAAAATATTGGAACCCTTCCATGCATTTGTATTCCCTTCCTAGACATTTTCCTTTTAAGTAGAGCATGGTGGTTTTAATGTCCTGATGACCAAGACTCTCCTGGATGGTTAGAATATCTGCGTCCTGATAAGCACTAATTAGAGCGAAACCATGCCTAAGTGTATGTGGAGTGATAGGTTTTTCCCTCATTTTGATAAAGTCCAAGTCAGCTTCATTCACCTTTCGAATTAAATAATGGAAAGATACTTGTAATCGTAAGCTTTACCTTTTGCTGTAGTAAAAAGAGGAGAGTGATCACCAAGATGGTGTCCTGACCCTTATTAAGAACACTTACTTTGGAGAAAAAAACAGCGGGTGAGCCCTAGAAAAATAAGACATCACTTTTTTAAAATAATTGGTTTACTGCTTGTTTACATAGGGTAAATAGTTCTCTTGGGGAGTGAAGAGAATGGTTAACTTTAAAGAAGTTGCAAAACGCATAGCTAATGAAAAAGAAAATATGGCAAGGTATATTACAGAAGAGCAAGTCAGAAAATATCCTGAACAGCTTGGCCCTATTTCATCTGTACTCCATGAAGAAAGGGTAAAACTGATTGGGCTGTATGAAGAACTGCTTCAAATCGATATGGAAGCAGCGCTTGAAAAAATCACTCAGTGGGGCAGAGAGACCGGTGCCTTTTGTTCCGGAATGGGTATGACCATCGATATGGCGCTTGATGAATTAAATTATTACCGCGAAAAAATGACCGATATCATTTTTGATGCAGCGGACACAAAATGCAATGATTTGAAGATATATCACAAAGCCGTTTTAAAGCTGCAAAGGATTATTGATCAGGCCGCCCAAAGTTTTAGTATTGCATTCGTTAACCATCATTACGAAATGATGAATAAGGCACGACGCGAAATCGCTGAACTTTCAGTTCCTGTTGTTCCTCTTGAAAAAGGGGTTGCGGTCTTGCCGCTAATTGGGACTATAGATACTTATCGGGCTAAATTGTTAATGGAGGAGTCATTGTCGAAGAGCTCGCTGCTTGGAGTTCGTTATTTTATCATGGATTTATCTGGTGTGCCAGTCGTCGATACCATGATTGCAAGCCAGATTTTCCAGGTTCTTGATGCTCTGAAACTGCTTGGTGTTAACGGAGTGATTAGTGGCATCCGACCTGAAATTGCACAGACAATGGTTGCTCTTGGTATTGATTTTAGTAACGTTCAAACCTATTCATCGCTTCAACAAGCGTTGGAAAATAAGCGCAATTTTTAGTTGGAGGTTGTCGAGTGATTCAATCAATACGGAATTTTGATGAAGCTGCTGAGAAAATACTTACATTAATGAATAGAATCCTACCGATTAACACCCTTTTTATTGCAAAAAATGATAAGCAATTCAATACAATTGAAAAGGTAATAAACATGGGGGAAAAGCTGGTGAAAGAAGGGGAGACATTACCCTTTAATGATACATTCTGTAAGTTAAGTGTAGATTATGGTAATGAAATTCTAGTAATCAATGACTTAAATACAAATGAACTAACGAAAGGTATGAATGTAACAAATCAATTAGGGGGAGGAACCTTTATTGGTATCCCTATCAATTACAGCACCGGAGAAAACTATGGGACGATTTGCGGGTTGGATACCCGGCATTTTGACTTTATGGAAGAACATCTCGACCTTTTTAGTACAATGGCTTCGCTCTTGAGTTACGTTCTGGACCTGGACAGAGTAAACCGGGAAGTCGAAAGTTTATCTGCGCCGATTGTGTCTTTAACAGAAGGTGTCGCGGTTTTACCGCTGATTGGGAACATCACCACGAAGCGTGCCGAAGCAATCATCCTGGCCGCATTACAGAACAGTGAGCGATTATCCCTGAAATACCTTATTACAGACCTTTCAGGTATAATTAGGGTAGATGAGGAAGTCATTCATCACCTCATGAATATGGTAAATATGCTAAAACTAATAGGTGTAACCCCAATCCTTACAGGACTCCAGCCTAAACACGCACAAAAGATGGTAAAAAGCATCCATGTGCTCGGTGAAATAACTATTAAAAGCTCACTGGAAGCTGCACTGTCCTATATTGGATTTTGGCTCGTTGCGAAACAATAAAGGGAATGAAGAAGCACACCGTGGATTTACGTTGTGCTTTTTATTTGTTTAAATAAACAGTGCGCTAGACATTGCTAAAGAAAAACTTAGAGTGCTTTCAGGAGAGATAATAATTGAATAATAGACGGTTTACTTATTGAACAAACGAAGCAGTTTAGCTTAATAAGAAACCGATTTATAATAGATGGTAACAAAGGGTTCAGAGGTGGAATAAGAATGATTGGCTCTCCTGAAATAAATAAAGTGATTAGAAAAATTTTATCACCAACATTAAAAGATAATGGATTTGATAAAGTTAATACTCGACATAATTGGGGTTGGAAGGACAACTGTATATGGGTATTGGAAATAACTGCTGTTGGAAAGTATTTTTCAGATGTAACAGGGTGGTCCCCTATGTCTGTGTATGTAGAATTAGGAATTTATTATGACTTTGTTCCACCTAAAGACGGTGGAATAAAAATTGGTACTAAAGGTGAATTACTACCCAAACCCCATCAATGCCAGTTACAAAAACAGTTATACTGTACCATTGAGCAATCTAATTACACCAATCACTTTGACAATCCTGCTGAACAAAGGCGAAATGATATTTGGTGGATAGAACCAGATGGAGTAAATATCGTGGAAGTTATAAACGATATAAAACAATCTTTCCTAAGTGATGGATTAGTGTGGCTAATGAAATATACAGATTTGGTGACGGCGTTTAAAGAAATTGAAAGTGAGCACGACTCTTTCAATAAATTCTACAAGGCAAGGTATTTTGCAGAACATTTAAATGAATATTTAAAGTTTGAAGAGTACAGTCATTTATTAGAAAAAGAGCGAAAAAGAATTAATGGCTAGTTCAGCTAACGGGTGCGTTGATCCAGGGAGGATAATGCACCTTTTTTATTGAATTCCTAATTAAACAAACGATGCAGGAATGTTGAATAAGGATACGAATATTAATCGGTATCCTTATGATAAAGGAATGATAATAATGGAACAAACTATTTCTATAGAGGTAGAAGTAGAATCACTAGAATACAACAAAAATATTATAGGGAACATTACCTTCGTTGTTGATTACCACCGTTATTTTCCCGATCAAGGATGGTCTGATTTTGTAGTAATTATTTTATGTTGGTGGATTAAATCATTTAAAGGACTGCTAGTTTCTTCTATGGGGCAAACATTCCAGTTTGATTTTATGGATGAAACTCCTGTTATTGTTGGAAGAAAAGTAGATTCATCTCGTATAGAATTGTCGTTCGAATTTGATAAGGAAAAAAGGGAAATAGAATACACTGCAATTTGCAAATTAGAGGAGCTGGGGAACAGTCTGATTAAAGCTTCTAAAAAGGTCCTAAGAGCTGTTGAAAGAAATAATTGGAGCAGCGAAGAGATAAATGAACTCAGAGATTTAACATTGTCACTCGAACGTTACGTTTCACGGTAATTAAACTAACGGAGCAGGTTTGTTCAATAGTGATTTGTTGAAAGTGGTGAATGTAATCTTTATTCGAATTGAGGTGGAATATGAATAATCATTTTAATCGGGAAGAGTACAATAAACTTATTGAAAAATACAATTACAAGGATATGTTGAACCATGCTTCGCTAACGGGTGCGATTGCTGAACAAGGCAGTCGCTTTTTGTGTTATTTGTGCAGGAAGGTTTTATATAGAATAATAATATTAAGGTTAGTAGAGGTTTCAGAATATACGCGGGAAAATTAACCTTCCTTTTATTGGTGATTTGACACGATTCCTATTGTTTTTGCTTTTTTCTGATTTTTAAAGAAAAAAGTAGTTGACACTGAAAATGAATTTATGATATTATTAAAAATTTGATAAAAAATATTATATGTGTTAAGATTAAGAAGGTTACAATATATGGAGGTGGATTATTTGTTTGAAATTGGCGATAACATTGTTTATCCAATGCACGGAGCAGGTATAATTAAAGCCATAGAAGAAAAGGAAATCTTAGGGGAAAAACAACAGTATTATGTTATAAATATGTTTATCGGGAATATGCAAGTCATGATTCCTACAGTTAAAATAGTGAGTTCAAGTATACGTCCTGTTACTGACATAATTGCATTAAAACACATCATAAACATTTTTCATCATGGAAAATCCGATAAATTACTGCCGTGGAAACAAAGGTTTAAAGTGAACACGGACAAAATAAGAACGGGTAAAATACAAGAATGTTCTGAAGTTGTACGCGATTTAATGCGTATGAGGAAAGAAAAAGCACTTAATTCAAGCGAAAAGAAAATGTTAGATAACGCACATGGATATTTGATTAGTGAACTGGGATTAATTAAAGGGATTACTGAAAATCAAATAAAAAGTTTCTGTTAAGGTTAATTTAAGACAATGTATTACATCTACCGAAAATTCCCTTAATTTTTTGGAATATGTTTATTAATAAAAGTAAATCTTTTCTTAGACATTCAACTTCTCCAACTCACCTTTAGAGCATTAACCTCTTTTGTTATTTCTACAATCTAATCCATTTTTATTATTTAAATTTCCTTTACGAACGTTTGAAGTTTCATCAAATAACTCGATAAAATAGTCACTTGATTTTTGCAATCCTGATTCACACTGGCACGGACAAGGAGCCGTAAGGATGAAAGAGAGGTAGGGCTTTCAGTGTTTTAGGTATACAATATATTATTTAAGTCATTATTTCTAGAAGAAAAAACAATCAATCTCACCTCTATCTTTAAGAATTTTTTACATCTACTGAGACAGTGAATAGTAATTGTTTATCTTCTTTACGTAAAAGAGAAAAACAAATTGGTAACACCATATGATCAACTACAAAAATGGTTTCCAGACCAGGAAACCATTTTTTATTTTATTTACATAACAATAGTAAAGATTACTGGTGATGGTTTTAAATCCTTTGATGAAGGGCAACGCGTACAATTTGATATTCTAAAAGGACAACGTGGCTCTCAAGCAGAAAACGTTTCTAAAATTTAATTGATCTCCTACCCCTTTGTAAATATGAACTCTGATGGGACCAGGCATAATCACCGCTTTGTACTTGAAAGTTGATAAGTTCAACTCAGATGTCCTCTTGGTTTTTTCCTGATAAAAAGCACCCGATAAAACTCCGCATATTGTCAACCAAATGTTATACTGACGTCAACCTTTTAAGTTTTAAAACATTTTCCAGTACCTGTGTCCACTCCTTACTTACTCGTTGAGTAGAGTTTTTTATTGAGATGATCTAGAAACACATAAAAAAAACAGGCTCTATAAATAGAACCTGTTTTTATCATTTTATTTAGATTAAGCTGCTTGAACGTTAGTAGCTTGAGCTCCACGAGCACCTTGCTCAACGTCAAATGTTACTTTTTGACCTTCATCTAAAGATTTGTAACCTTCACTTTGGATAGCAGAGAAGTGAACGAATACATCGTCACCAATTTCACGTTCAATAAATCCAAAACCTTTTTCTGAATTAAACCATTTAACTGTACCTTTTTCCATTGTTGTTGCCTCCTAGTGTGTAACCACACAATGTGTTACTATCCCTGCCCAAAGTGATCATCAAGATGAAAAGTCTACACTTATGCTATCCTTTACACCGAACAAAAATAATTCTTTTTCATCATAACAGGAAACGGAAAATTTTGCAAATTATTGAACTTTAGCTGAAATGTTACTCAGCTATTTGGGCAAGTTGGTTTAACACCGAGTGCCATCATATGTACCACCGAAAATAAAAAAGCACCCGATTATTCGGATGCATACTTCATTATTCCATGTAAATAAATTGAGTATTCTCGCTGTATTAACTCTCTCAATTTAATTTTTCCTTCGCTTTCTAATTCTTTAACCAATTCTTCAATCATATTTCCATCATCTTTTGTAGCCTTAGGAATCTCTATTGTAAACATGTTACTTCGACTGGCATTGTGTAGGTTTTTTAATAATACAACTTTATTTAATGTATTCACCTTAAATCATTCCTCCCTGGATCTTTCGAGTAGGTGTTAAAAAAAGCATTAATCAGACATACTGACTAACGCTTTGCAAATTAAAATAATATCTTGTTGGATGTTGTTCCGAACTTGGTTATCGCTACAGTTATTAAGTTCAATTATTAAACGTCCAAGTTCTTTAATAAAAAGTAAACATTCAGATTCACTTACCATAGCGTAGTCTCCCTTACATAGGTAAAACACTATGTCTACAAAGCCTATCACAGTCTTTATATATATACAATCGAGTTATCTAACTAAAACATAGAAAAGCTGTGGAAATACAATAGCAAATTTGACATTGTACCTGGAAGGTGTACAGTATCTCTTGTGCATTCTTCAACTAAAGGGTGCGTTGATCCAACAAGGATTAACGCTCTTTTTTGTAGAGCTTATTGAGCTAACGATTTCAGATTTATTGAACAAAGCTACTTCTTTAATACGGATATACTACCTTGTTTTGTAAATGATAAAAATAATATAAAAATAGCGGAGGAAATTAGGATGATTAGCAGAGAAAACAAGATAATAACATTATTTTGGATTCCCGTAGGTGGTTTATTTCTAACAACAATTTATTCAATAACAAAGGGGTGAAGACAAAAAATGAGATATTCAAAAATTTGGTTGCTACTTATTATGACGCTCCCTTGGCTAACCCTTCCTTTATTAGGAAAGAGGACATTAAAACAATACTTACCAGCTAGTTTGTTTATAGCATTTATTGGTATGGTCGAATGTATAATAGCAAGAAGGCGAAGATGGTGGAAGTTTCACATAACTTTTGATCAAACAGTTGGAGGTTTACATTTAATATTGGGTCCATTTCTTGTCGGTTCTTTGTGGATTCTAAAATACACCTACGGAAAGCTTCGTACCTATCTGATTACCAATTTAATTGTTGATACTATTTACATTTATTCAATTATAAATTTGTTAAACAAACTAGGTATGTTTTCACTTTTTCGGCTTAATAAAATTCAATTATCTTTATTATTCTTTATTAAATCGTTGCTTTTATATAGTTTTCAATTTATAAAAGAGAAACGGGTGAAGGGAAAGGGGAAAACTGCCTTTTACAGACTTTTCCGATTAACTAACAGATTGTGAAACACTACACTTAAAGTAACGGGTGCGTTGATCCAGGAGGGTTAACCGCCTTTTTTTGTTGAATTCCTTATTAAACATAAGAAGCAGCATTCCTGTAATAAAAAGTTATATTCATGAAGAACGCTTGTGATAAGCGTTCTTTTTTATACTGCTGGAAGGACATTGAGCATAACCTAGCGAATAGTTTATAACCAAATAATGTCTTTTAAAGGTGGATGTTATATGAGCATAAGTGACGCAAGAGATCAAAATAAAAAAGCCTGGGAACATAGGGCGTATGAATTTTGGAATAAGAGCTATGGAACCCCAAAGGAGTTTGCCAAGCGAATTTTTGAAGATCCAGCAGCACAGCTGAAAAAGCATAAAGCTTATTTTGAAAATATTACTGAAAACAAGGTTGCAAACCTTTGTGGTTCAAATGGCAGAAAAGCTGTACCTCTTGCTTTATTAGGAGCAGAAGTGACCGTGTTTGACATTTCAGAGGAAAATAAACAATATGCACTGGAGCTAGCAAAGCACGCAAATACTACTATCGAGTATATAGTCACAGACATATATGATATCGATCAAATAAAATATGGCGGTCACTTCGATATTCTTTATCTGGAAGGTGGCATCTTACATTACTTCCATGACCTCGATTGCTTCATGTCAAAACTATTTTCTATTCTAAAAGCTGGAGGCCTGTTGCTTTTAAGCGATTTCCATCCCTTAAGAAGGTGTATTATGAAGGCAACAGATGGCCAGTATCAGGTTCAGGCTGCTTATTTTGATCAAGAAATACATAGTGGTGATGTAGCCTTTAAACATTCCTTTGAACAGCAAGAGCAAGAAGCATTCCCAAATGTCTGTGTCAGGTACTATACAATCAGTGAAATCATTAATTCTTTTATTGCAGCTGGCTTTCAACTGCAAAAATTCGAAGAACACCGTGGGTGGAATGGTGAAAATATCCCATGGGAGTTTACCGTTGCTGCAAGTAAATAATCTGGGAAGTTACCGGTGTGCAAGGAAGAATTTATACTCTATTTTGTTGACGTTCTTAAGAAACTATAGGGGCAGTTATGTTTAATAAAAACCTACATAAAGAATATAAATTGTGTAGGTAGATGTAATTATAAATAACTGGTATTTTACATTAACAAATTGGAAAAATATAGTGACACCCCTGCATATTTGGTGTAAAATTACACTATTAAGTCCAAAAATCCAATTGGAAAATGAGTTTATAAGGAGGTCTATTAAATGAATTATATTTTTTTAGCAATAGCTGTACTGGTATTATTATTTTCATTAAAAAAGATGATAATCATTGAAAATAGGATAAACAAATCGGTCATTCAAGAAATAAAAAAAAATATTAACTTACTGTTATATGGCATTCCAACAATAATTGCTATGGTTTATATTCCTTATCAAATGTGGGTATTAACGGGCAAATCTAACGATTGGGATGGTGTATATGTTATTGTTGGAACTGCTCTCATTACTATTATTATTAGCTATGTTTACTACTACAAAAAAAATAAAAAAAGGTTGAATTTACATTAACGCCACTATAGGTGAATTCCTTATCCAAGCAACATTCCAATGAAAATTGAATAATGAGTTTGGAGTTTGTGAACAAATGTACTGCGCGAAACGTTTCCTTATAAGTGCCAAAGCACGAAATAGGAGAATTGCTATTAAGCAATTACAACTGATTAATTGAAACTCGGAATGAAAGCCGTCATGTTGAGCTGAAACGAGTTATCTGATCCTCCTACATGCACATAATGATAGTAGTCAGAATGTGTATGAAGCTAGGTAAAGTCGACTGAAATGAACCTAAGTTGCTTATCTAGAATATGGTTTGTGATAGGTCGGGATGCTACAAAATATCTATGGTGAGAATGTCCAACTGGACTGACGAACTTGCGAATGTACGGGTCTAGATTTTAATACGCTCGAAAGGCGTCTGCTGCGAACGCAGTGTCAAACACCGGAAAGTACGAGTAGTGTATAGGAACTTCGGGATGTCTAACAATGAGGATATAGGTTGGCAGGTTTAAAGTGAGCACCTACGGATATATGTAAAGCTAGGTTAATCGGAACGTTGTAAGTAAGAAACATCTACTATTAAACGACTACTATCGGGATGGTGTCTATAAGATAATGTATTTATCGAAGTGACTTTACTCTTGCGAAAGTAGGGACACAGTACCGTTGAAGCGTGTAACGAGCGTGGAGGGATAGTCCCAAGTCTTCTCTTTGAAAACTAACATAACTAAATGAAACTCACAGGGTCGAGTAAGATGATGGGATTTTCCGCAAGGAAGGAGAAACAATCCATCGGTGAGTACAGCTTTACGACATGCAGAATATTACGGTATGCAAGACATATTTGATGACCTTTATGAGCGAAGTAAAAACAATGCTACAAAGGGTTTAAGGCTATATGAACATATCATATCGAAAGATAATATCTTATTAGCCTTTCGGAACATTAAAGCGAATACAGGTTCAAAAACAGCTGGAACTGATGGCATCACGATTGACCAATACAAGATTGAAAGCGTTGATGAATTTATCGAGGGAATTCGAAAAGTATTACAGAATTATAAACCTCAAACGGTACGAAGGGTGGAAATACCCAAACCCAATGGAAAGAAACGCCCATTAGGTATTCCGACTATGAGAGATAGACTAATTCAACAGATGTTCAAACAAGTATTAGAGCCAATATGTGAAGCTCAATTTTATCACCATTCATACGGTTTTAGACCAAATAGGTCAGCTCATCATGTAATGGCCAGATGTCAGTTTTTAGTCAATAATGTGAAGTTGCATCATGTAGTAGACATTGATATACAAGGTTTCTTTGACAACGTGAGCCATTCAAAGTTAATTAAACAAATGTACAGTATAGGCATACAGGACAAAAGAATTTTAACGATTGTCTCGAGAATGTTAAAAGCACCAATCAAAGGCATTGGTGTTCCAACTAAAGGAACTCCGCAAGGAGGAATCCTGTCTCCTCTTTTATCAAACATTGTTTTAAATGACTTGGATTGGTGGATAGCTAACCAATGGGAACGCTTAAAGACCAAGCGCACTTACGCAACTAATTATAAGACAAGAGTGTTAAAGAAAACGAATCTCAAACAAATGTATATCGTTAGATATGCAGATGATTTTAAGATTTTCACAAATTCTCATCAATCAGCTATCAAAATATTTCACGCTACCAAGGAATACCTAAAAAATCAGCTAAACCTTGATATATCAACCGAGAAATCAGCGATTACTAATCTTAGAAAGAGGAAATCTGATTTTCTGGGTTTTTCTCTTAAAGCAGTAAGCGTAATAAATACGTAGCCAATACACACGTTATGGATAATAAGATGAAAAATATACTAGAAAAACTCAGATATTTAATTCGCGAAATCCAGAATAAGCCAACACCGCATACTGTTATGGATTATAACGCTTATATTCTCGGAATAAAAAATTACTTCAAGGTTGCGACTCATATCAATAAAGATTTCGGGGAAATAGCCTATCGTCTATTGAAAACCATGTATAATCGTCTAAAACCAATTGGCAAATATGGAAAACCTATAAAGCCATCAGAAACATACAAGAGACTTCATAAAAATAATTTCAGAACATATAAAATTGCTGGTGCATATTTATTTCCATTAGGAGATATTCAAACAAGGAATGCCCTGAACTTCAGTCAAGATATATGTAATTATACAAATGAAGGAAGGCTTAAACTTCACCAAAATCTTAGAGCCGACGTTGCCATAGAAATTAACAAAATGTTAAAAATGCCTTACGGCAAGGACAATCTAGAACTCGTAGATAACAGAATCTCAAGGTACTCAATGCAATTAGGAATATGTTCTGTTACAGGGGAATTTTTAACATCTAATCAGGTACACTGTCATCATAAGTTACCCCGACATTTGGGAGGTACAGATGAGTTTAATAATCTTGTAATTGTACATAAAGATGTCCATAGATTAATCCATGCTACAAGTGAAAAGACGATTGAACGATATAGGAACATTCTTCAATTGGATGGAAAACAATTAAAGAAGCTAAACCAATTTCGTAAAGTTTGTAATTTAGTTGCTTTAGTCTAAAAGACTAAGATGGAACGCCTAATGCGGTGAAAGCCGCACGTTGGGTGTGGAGCAGGGGGAAAGATGGAGATAACATCAAAGTCTTACCTATTGCTATTAAACATAAGGGTGCTTATGTGGAATAAGATGATAAATTCTAGTCATTGATCCTGCGCTTAATTGTAGTCAGGATTTAGTTTGTACAAATCGTATATTTTCGTTCTGTTTTTCTTATAATATAAATTAACGTTTCATTTGAAAATGTAGATGCTCTTGCACCATAAAATGGATCCTAATATTCACAGTTGTGGGACTGTGAGATCTCTGAAGCGGAGTTAAAGCATTCTGAAAAGAATTCTTATATAGTAGGAAAGAAATGTTACGGGCGTAGACCTTCCTTCCTTAATATATTAAATTTCGAATAATCAAAGGATTTTGGGAGATATGTAGAACTAGGGTCCGTTAGAAAAATTCAACGGATGTACTATAGTTTTAGACAAACAAAAAAGAACGACACCATACGGTGGCGTTATCAATAAAAAACATTATCTTTTATCCTTAGGTGGATTAGGATCATTTCCGTAACTATCTGTCTGGCTAATTTTTCCGTCTAAGTTATGGATACGATGTTCAGTGGTATCTCTTCTAGCCTCCCGTCTACCAGTTTCTACAGCCCGGTCTTTTGTTCTGTGATGACTAATTACTTTCCCACCTTGTTTATTGTCCCATCCGCCACTTTTACTTGGAACTGTGTGAACCGGTGGTTCTTTTTTCTTGGTCATGTTATCACCTCCATGATATTACGAAATTCTCCAATAAGGGAGGTTTCTCCTTCTAATGGCAAAATGTTACTCTACTAAGGGGGTACTTGTCTTATGGCAGTATCGTAGTACAATGTTACGGTAGTCCTCATCAGGATAAGGTTCAGGAAAATAAGCAAGCTCACTTAATCCATTACTCTGTTCATACAAATTCGGAGAAGCTTGCAATAAAGCCACCCTCTTTTAAAGAATCTACTCCAGCTATATTCTTCTCTAGACCTTGAGAAAATGCAGAAATTAAATCCGATTTCTTATTCAACTCGCTTACATTAACTTTCTTTTTTGGAGACTGCTTACTTTGCAGATTTTTACTTTCATTTCCTTTTTGTCCCACTTCTAATAATTTAGCGACTTTCAACAAATGAACTTGTTTCTTTTGAGAATCCTCAATATCATTATTTCTTGAAATCTCCTTAGCCAATGCTATATTCTGGTTAGGCTCAAGCCCCATATCCAGTCCGGTTTGAATCAATTCATAATAAATCTTTTCTATTGTTTTTTTACCATTCGCTATTTTGTGTTCATGTGCTACCTCTCCAAACAGTTGGACTTGTTCGTCAGAGCTTAAAATATAATCATTAAGAGATAGCCACTCGGCTTTTAAATCTTTATACTTTTTCATTTTTTCTCTGTTACCTGTTTTTATTGCATGTATATAAGGCCTGATTAACTTTAAATTTTCTTCCGCTGCTTTAGTTATTAACTGTTCAGAGATTTCATCCTCCCTTGAGGCAATGGCCTTCCATTGTGTATGCATAAAAAGTTTAATTAAAAATCAAACAAATCTTCATTTTCCACTAATTCATCAGTGAAAGGGACCGGAAAAGATGTGTCAGTGCCCAAAGGAGTGACTCCCCAGCCTGAAAGGGACCGGAAAAGATGTGTCAGTGCCCAAAGGAGTGACTCCCCAGCCTGAAAGGGACCGGAAATGGTGCGTCAGTGCCCAAAGGAGTGACTCCCCAGCCTGAAAGGGACCGGAAATGGTGCGTCAGAGCCCGAAGGAGTGACTCCCCAGCCTGAAAGGGACCGGAAAAGGTATTTCAGTGCCCGAAGGAGTGACTCCCCAGCATGAAAGGGACCGGAAAAGGTATTTCAGAGCCCGAAGGAGTGACTCCCCAGCATGAAAGGGAACGGGTAGGAGAGCAAAGTAATTCAAATCAAGATTTTTTACTTAAAATAGCTCAGTTTGTTATTTCTAATAAGCATGAGATTTTTTGTTAACACTCTTCTTATGGTCTTTTTAGATAAGATATGATTACACCAATCATAGATTGCGGTTGTAGTTATCTTTTTATCCGGAAATAGGATCTTAAATACATCGGTGTTCCGCATTATTGCGGATTCTACACTTTCTTTTCTACCGCAATGTTCACAAGTAAAGCTTCTTCCTATAGGCTCCTCAATAAAAGCATGACACTCCCAACAAACAATCCCCTTCTTTAACTGTTCATACTCATACTTTGGCACTCGATTATAGGGATCATCCACCTTATGCAACTCAAGCAGCTTGTCGGCAACTTTCTTATGAAGGTTGTTCAGTGTGGATTGTCTTTTATTCAATTTTTTCATAAAACGGTTCAGTTGGCTGGGTAAGATGATGGGTGCATTCTTGGGGGCCTGGTACAGGGTGAACTCGGGGTTGATGAATAAGACATATGATTCAATTTCAAGATGAAAGCCGAGACTGGAAAGCAGCTGGCGAAACAGAGAGGTACTACGTTTTAACTGGAGCAGAGGGTCTTTAATTTCTTCGCCATTGATAATTTTGAGGCGTCCGTCCTCGTAGTAGTAGTCACCTTCGTAATTTTTAACCTCGAATAAAAGAAGTTTATTCTGCGTAATGACACTGGAATCAACTTGGAAGGTGGTGCCGCTCATCTCGAGGAGCAAATCATTCAAAGTCAGGTTCTCGATTTCGAGCCCATTCATCCAGGCATCATACTGGACTTCGCCTTCGTAGCCTTTCCTCAGGCTATAGTGTCTTTGCTTGTCTTTTTCTGTGAAAATCATTCGTGGTTCCAGGAGATTCATAATTTTCAATTCATCTGATTCATAACGGTTTTTTAGAATCATAGTCCACATCCTTTCACCTTATATTCTTATGTAAAAAAGGTCGAAAATCCAGTGAACATTTTAAGGCAATAAAAACCTGCCGATCCCTCGGTCGGCAGGGTAATCTAAATATGAAATCCCCACCATCGACAGGATAATCTAAAAAATTGAAATCCCCACCATCGACAGGATAATCTGAAAAATTGAAATTTCCACCATCGACAGGTTAATCTAAAAAATTGAAATCCCTACCATTGGCAGCCTAATCGTAAAAAATGATATTTCTCCCATAGTCAGTCCTATTTTAAAAAAACATCCTGCCGCCATCAAAAGGCTGACTCGAAAAAATCACTCGCCCACAACCGGCAGCACAATCGATGATGGGTATTTTGAGTTCGACAATATCGTCGCGATTCCGCCGAGCTGATTGAGCAGCTGCGGTGCCGGCGACATGGAGTGCGGGAAGTCGCTTGGCCCGATGGCGACGCGAAGTCTGTGGCCTTCTTTGATGACGAAGTTGCTAGGAAAGATCTCGACGTCCAGCTCCATCACTTCATAAGGTTTGACTTCTTGTACCGCAGCCCTCGTGAATGGATGCCATGGCTGGATGTTCTCACCATCGAGGAAACGGCTCTTGCTTTCGTCGACTGCCCGGTGCGAAGCTGCAAGCCAGCCTGCAGTAATTTCACGAGAAGAACCATCAGGCGCAACATCTGTTACTCGTACTGACAGAACTAGTTCACGTGCCGTTGTTTTGGCAAAAATCTTAGCGGCGATCGGCCCGGATACGCGAAGGTCAGCATTGACCGGTGCAGTTGTATAGGTGAGCTCGCTCATTTCAGTCAGCCTGTTATCCTTGGTGCATGGGAGGGCATCCGGAATTCCGGCCATCCACTGGTTCGTGCTGCCTGAGCAGATACCATTCAGCGGCTGCTGGAGCATTGTGCTCGATGGCTCCGCATAGGAAGGGGTATCCTTGGTCAACAATTTACCGCTCCGGAGGTAAAACTTTTCAGCTGCCGCCTCCTGATGCGGCCAGCCTGGCTGGACCTCGAAACGATCTTCACCCAGCACATATTGAGTGACATCTGGAATTTTATTGATGTTCGTGTTGATTCCCATCAAATATTGGTCGAACCATCGTAACGCCAGCTGGTCGAGGGCAGGGACATTGTCGGCAGGCAAGGCGCTCCCATAGTTTCCGTGTGTCCAGTTTCCCATCAGCAGCTTTGTCTGGACGCCATTCGCTTTTAATTTTTCATAAAGAAGCGGGGTGCCGCGCTGGAAAAGGTCATGAAGTCCGCCGGTGAAAAATGCGGGAACTTCAATCTGATCGGCAACCGCCAGAGGAGAGCGCAGCTGTGCGGCTGGTCCATCGTATGCGAAGTCGCCGCCTGTAATCGCGGAGCTCAGGGTGCTGACTGGAAAGCCGAGCAATTGTCCTGTATGGTTTAACAAAACCGTCGTTCCCATGATTGGTTCTGACAGAGTATAGGAAGGCGGGAGCAGGCCGCTGCCGGTCACAAGGCCGAGCCAGAGCGGAATGAATCCTGTGTTCACCAATCCCCCGGACATAAGGATGTCGCGGTACATGTCACCCATCGGCACAATCGGAAAAATGGCTTCCAGTCCTTCAGGCTGCTGGGCAGCGGTTAGTAGCTGGTTGATCGCGCGGTAGGAGGAGCCGTACAAACCAACCTTGCCATTGCTCCACGGCTGGCTTGCTGCCCATTCGACAAGCTCCTTGCCACCGCGCTGTTCTGCTTCACCGAATGAATCCCAAGCTCCCTGTGAGGCGCCGGTTCCTCGGACATCGACTACAATATGGGCATAGCCGCGCTTAATAAAATATTCATTAAGGTTTTCTGTGCTGCTTACATTCTTGTTATACGGAGTTTGTGTCAGGATGACCGGGAATGGACCCTGACCATCAGGCAAATGCACATCCGCCACTAAAATAATGCCATCCCTCATTGTGATAAAAACATCTTTTTTCGTAGTATAGCTTGAGTACTGCTCCGGTCGGTCGTAAATCGCCTCTTCCCATTCGTTACTTGAAGCAGAAGCCTGGGAAGAACCAAGTCCAGGGAACAGGCTGAAGATGAGGATAAAAGTTAGTGCACGATGGAATAATCTCATGGGCAAGCCTCCTGTAAGGGTTTTACTTTAATCTTACGTAATACCTGTTGGCACTTATATACGATAAATGTCGTGTTCTTAAAATCAACGAAAATAAAACAGTGTGATCCGCCGGGGAATCACACTGTAAAAATTCTATTCGTCGGCTTCTTCACTCTGTCTGTTTGTCTGGTAAGGAAGGGTATCCCAGAAGCTAGTATCCATTGTTTCGATAGAGTCATCTGCAATGGCTCTGACGGCCGCATCCAAAGTAGTAATGGTCTGCTTGATCAGATAGCCGTTGCTCTTCTGGCCTAGCGCATATGGCTCGTAATAATGATCGGACATACCGCGCATTTCGAATAATAGAGTCGAGATGTCATAGCGGACAGCCGCTCCGTTACGGCCAATGTTCTCACCGGTACCGCCGCGATATTTGCCAATATGACCCCAGCCGGTATCCTCAAGCGCATTGTATACGACTGCACCAAGCTTCTTTGAGCCTTCAAGCACCTCTGGCTTCACATTTTCATTTGTAGGATAAAGAATCGATCCAGAAACAAGTTCACCATCTGTTTCACTGAGAGTGCCCTGGTGATGAAGATCGATCATGTAATCGATATCATATTTGGCAAAAACATTCTCGTGAAGCGCGCGTGCCTCTGGTTCCATCTCGCTCGTTTGCTTGGCATGCTCACGGTTAAGGTCAACCTCGTTCGCATTGTAACGTGTCAGGTGACGGTCGCCATCAGCATGGTAATCTTCAAGCGAGAAGTCGACATCGCCCATTGCTCCGTCAGCGTTCAGCATCGGAATTACAAGGATGTTCACATTATCAAGTACATCACTAGTTTTACCAGTACCTAAATGCTTGATGAACTCAAGCGCACCCTCTGTTGTCAGCTGCTCATTTCCATGCTGCTGCGTCAGGAACAATATCGTTGGATTTTCCGGGTTTGAAATATACTTTGCCATGTGAATATCGCGGCCCTTGACTGTCTGGCCAATGACTTCGAGCTCCATTGCCTCTTGTTTGGCATCCTGAGTTTTTAGATAATCTACTAAACTTTCATATGTATGCAAAATCGATGTTTGTACGGATCCATTTCCGGCACTCGGTCCATTCCCGACTGCACCTGCAGGCAGGGCTACCGCTGTCACCGCGCCAAATGCCATCATGCTTGATAAAGATACGGATAATACCTTCTTTTTCAATGTCATTGTCATTCCTCCTATTATTCTGGATTCCCCTCTATTTTACGGAATATTGTAAAAACAATTAATAGAGTAAGATGCCCATTTTATAGACAAATTTCGAGATCCTAAATAAGTAGTTTGGATAGAGTTTAATCTTTGGAAAGTTGGGTTATATAGGAAAAAAGTAATTAATGAGCAAGGAGGATTGGAAGGGGAAATAAAAAAGCGTGCTAAACGGCGCACGCTTTGGTGGGATCTTTCTAATTTAAAGCTGGAGCGGAAAAGCAAAACAAAGAAAAAAGCCAGGAATCCCAGCTTCTAGATTTTCGTCAGTTCTTCCTCAAAATAAAAGGTGCTCGGATATTCTTTTACAGTGTATGAATATCTTTTCATGTTTTTCACATATTGGGATTTCATGATTGTCACTGTTTCACCGGATTCTTTAATATTGACCATTTGACCTGTTTTGTAAAGGTTGCTTGCGCTCTTCAATTACCCACGCCCTTTCATGTTCTCTTCATTATACCACATTTTCTGGCTCACTATTGTTATTCCATTATGGTCTTTAGTACGTTTATTTATAAAACCCTATTTTTGGAAAATTCCTTAATGCTTGCACTATCCTTTTAATTCTGTTATTCTTAGGAAGAATTATTTTTGTTCGGTATGTAAGGAAAGAACATGCACTGCTTGATTCGCCTAGATATCACTGAGACAAGAATAGTAACAAATTGTGTGGATATCACACTAGGAGGCAACAAAAATGGAAAACGGTAAAGTAAAATGGTTTAATGCAGAAAAAGGTTTCGGATTCATCGAGCGCGAAGGTGGAGAAGACGTATTCGTACACTTCTCAGCTATCCAAGGCGAAGGCTTCAAGACTCTTGAAGAAGGCCAAGAAGTTTCTTTCGACGTTGAGCAAGGTGCTCGTGGACCACAAGCAGCTAACGTTACAAAACTATAATAACGGATTAGCCCATACAAACAAGCTCTGAGTCATCAGAGCTTGTTTTTTTATGTCCAGGAATAAAAAAATCAGTAAAAAAACCCCGCTCATAATGAGTGGGGTTTAATGCGGTAAAGCAATGGTTGTTTTTATTATAGCATACCTTTTACAGCCGCTGTTAAAATTTTTTTCTGTTCATAAACTTTGTTGCCTGCACGATCAAAAGTAGGGTACATAATCCAAATCAAATAGAGTGTCCTTAGAAATAAACTGAAAATGCCGATAACACCCTTTATTGTTTGATAAAATGATATAGTTTTGTAGAAAAATCTGAATTTTCCATTGAAGTATCCATACAGGAAGTAGATAATAACCATATAGGTATATATTCATAAAATGGAAATTTCCGGGGGATGCAATGGTAGAGTTTGTAAAAGATTTGATTCTGCATTTTTCAATTATATTATCACTCGGTTTCATGTATAACTTTCTATGGATGCAAAAACGTTCGGTATATAAGAAGCAAGTCTTTAAAATGGCGATTTTAGCAGCACTGTTGATGACCATGGCATTGCCTGTAAGATTTCATGGCGGGTTGGAATTCGACTTGAAGCTGATCCCTGTTTTCATTGCCTTTTTTTATCTAAGCAGGACGGATAGCTTTTTGCTTGTGGCTGTCCTGTTGTTATTGCAGGGGTTTGTTGGGATTGACAAGCTTCCCGTCACGTCCGTGAATTATATCGTCATATTGATTTTATTTTTTTTGATTGAAAGAGTATATAAAAGTACAACTGTTAACAAAAAAATCGCGCTTGGCCTCTTTGTTTATGGCCTAATCACAACGACAAGACTCACGGCAATGGTTAACGCCGGCCAAGCGGGGGATTACCTGTATTTGCTTGTATTTTCAATCGTATCTTTCGTTGCGCTATCGGTATCCATTTATATCATTGAAATGACCAATTTACAGCGGAAATTGATGCATGAGCTTCACAAGGCTGAGAAATTCTCAGCCATCAGCCAGCTGGCTGCATCGGTTGCCCATGAGATTCGCAATCCAATGACGACAATCAGAGGATTTATGCAAGTCCTTCAAGGGGAGAGGAATTTGAATGACAACCAGAATCTCTTTATCTCAATTTCACTTCAAGAGCTTGATCGTACCCAGACAATCATTGACAATTTTTTATCTTTGGCCAAACCAAATACAGGCACCATGGCAAAAATAAATCTAAGTGAACTCTTAAAAGAAACGATTGATTTCATGAGATCCTATTCCCATCTTGCCAATACAGAATTGGTAGCGGCGATTGATAAGGACCTTTGTATCAAAGGCGATGCCCATGAAATCAGGCAGGTTTTTATCAATATCCTGAAAAATGGCATTGAAGCAATGCCCGCAGGTGGAAGCATCTACATCATCGCCAAGGTGGACAGGGAAAATGTAAGAATCCAATTCCGTGATGAGGGCGTCGGCATGAATAAAGAACAGCTCGGCAGACTCGGCCACCCTTACTACTCGACAAAAGAAAAAGGTACAGGTCTCGGAATGATGATTTCCTTTGATATCATCCAGAGGATGAGAGGAAAAATCAATGTCGAAAGTGAAGAAGGAAAAGGCACCACATTTACGATCCTGCTGCCATGCGAGTAACTGAGAATATATCCGTAAAGAAGGGCTCTATCGGCCAAACGGAAGGCAAAAGCGAGAGAAAGTGTCCGATAGGAGGGCTCTATCTGACAAGTGGAGTCCAGTATAAAGAAATTGTATCTGAAAAAGAAGGCGAGTAGCCTTCTTCTTTTAGAATGGGCCTTTTAGCAAACTTTGTTGCCGGAGTTGGGCAGTCGCCTCCGCATTTCTCTGTTGGAAGTATTTTTTAGTGCGTCGAAATACACTGTTAAGCTATAATAATTTTTAAAAGATTTTCATAATTGTTTTCGCGGGAAAGGGGAAGGACTACATGTCTGATTTTAATACTTATTTTTTGATGAACGCTGATGAGGTCATTTCATATGTGAAGGAAAAGACCAATTTTTTTGATAAAGATGCTGAATTGAGCTGTAAGGAAATTGGGGATGGCAATCTGAATTATGTTTTTCGTGTCATTGATGGGAAATCGGGTAAATCTTTGATTGTGAAGCAGGCTGGTGATACAGCGAGGATTTCCGATGAGTTCAAGCTGTCTACAAACCGGATCAGGATTGAGTCCAATGTGCTTCAGCTTGAGGGTGAGCTGGCACCAGGATTGGTTCCTGATGTATACCTATTTGATGATGTAATGAACTGCTGTGTGATGGAGGATCTTTCTGATCATACAATCCTGCGTACAGCGCTTAATGAAGGCGGTATTTTCCCGAAGCTTGCGGATGACCTGACGACTTTCATGGTCAATACGCTTCTGCTGACATCGGATGTGGTCATGGAGCATAAGGCGAAGAAGGCGCTTGTCCAGGACTATATCAACCCTGAATTGTGTGAAATTTCCGAGGACCTTGTATACTCTGAACCTTTTACGGACCATAACAGCCGAAATGATCTGTTCCCGGCCAATAAGGAATGGATTGAAGAGAATATATATGGCGATGATAAATTGCGATTTGAAGCTGCAAAGCTGAAATTTGCTTTCATGACCAATGCCCAGGCCCTTGTGCATGGTGATTTGCATTCAGGTTCTGTTTTTGTAAAAGAAGATTCTACAAAAGTGATCGATCCTGAATTCGCGTTTTACGGACCAATGGGCTATGACGCTGGAAACGTAGTGGCCAACCTGATGTTCGCCTGGTCGCGTGCATATGTAACAAACGCTGATAAGAAGTATGTTTCCTGGCTTGAGGAAACGATTAAAGATACGGTGAACCTTTTTGCGGAAAAATTCCTGGCTAGCTGGAAGGACAATGTCACAGACGTCATGGCAAAGGAGCAGGGCTTCGACCGCTGGTATCTGGATTCTGTCCTTCAGGATACAGCGTCCGTAACCGGAATGGAGATGACACGACGTATTGCAGGGTTGGCAAAGGTGAAGGATTTGACGACGATTGCTGATGAAAAGCAGCGTGTTACAGCGGAGAGAATTTGCCTGTCAGCGGCAAAGCAGTTCATCCTGAATTCTGCAGACTACAAAACAGGAGAGCAGTTTTTACAAGTACTAAAGGATTCAGCTTCAAGGCATAATATGCGATAATAAGACGTTCCCTATCTAGATTTTTAGAGAAAGAGAGGCGCATCATATGTTGCTTCTGGAAGAACGGATGAAAGTCGTAGAATACGGCAAGAAAATCATTTCAAGCGGCCTGACGAAAGGGACGGGTGGAAATATCAGCATTTTCAATCGGGAAAAGCAGCTAGTTGCCATCAGTCCGAGCGGGATTGATTATTACGGAACGAGGCCTGAAGATGTGGTGATCATAAATTTGGATGGTGAAGTCATCGATGGCAGCAAAAAGCCGTCGAGCGAGCTGGACATGCATTTGATTTTTTACCAGCGCCGAGATGACTTGAATGCACTTGTCCACACCCACTCGCCATACGCAAAAACGATTGCGACCCTTGGGTGGGACATCCCGCCGATCACATATTTAGTGGCGTTTGCCGGTCCGAATGTAAGATGCGCTCCCTATGCAACATTCGGGACGAAGGAGCTTGCTGAAAAAGCATTTGAAGGTATGGTGGATAGGAGAGCCGTGCTATTGGCGAACCATGGCATGATTGCCGGTGCCCATAATATCGAAACTGCTTTTACGGTTGCTGAGGAAATCGAATTCAGCGCCCAGATTTATTACCAGGCAAAAGCGATTGGTGAGCCAACAGAGCTTTCTGATGAAGAAATGGAACGCCTGTCAAAAAAATTCGAGAGCTACGGGCAGAGATGACCCTCTTTTAAGAGGGTTTTTCTATGCTATCAGGCTCTGCAATAAAAAATAGAGGGGCACAAAAGTACTAGATTATGCTATGATTATTTAAAAGAAAAAATTGGTCTTAATGGATAGTTTTACTAGAGGGGGACAGGCTGGCTATGAGAGCAAGGACTAGGAAAAGTGAACCTTTTTCATTTGATAAACTGAAGGAATTTTTCACTACTGTGCTGCTGCATCTTAGTTTTTATGCCTTCATCGTGTTTCTCGTGATTTTTTTTATGGATAATTTCAGCTAGTACATAAAAACACAGCTGCCGTGACTGGCAGCTGTGTTTTGTTCTTCTTTAGGATTAAAAACTATCCTTGGTTATGGATGACTATATATGTTTTATTAATCCAGCTCCAGCGCCTAGCCCCTCGAGACGCTTCGGGCCGTCCAATGAAGTCAAAGAACGACTTCACCGGTCGGCCCTCCAGCGCTTGTCGGGGCTGACCAAGGCGCTTCCGCTTTTTGTTTTATTATGGATTCAACGGGTTGTCGCCATTATGAGGATCCATAGGGTTATTGTTTCTGTTCTGGTTCGGGTTGTTCAAGTTTGGCGGTGTTCCAGGGTTCGGATTCTGGTTCAGATTGTTCAAGTTCGGCGGTGCAGCAGGATTCGGGTTGACTGGGTTGTTCTTTTTCATTTTTTGCTGCTGGACCGCTGCCTGGTCAATGCTGGTTTTTTCGATTTTTTCATCGAACTTGGTCAGGTATTTGGAAGCGAAATTTTTGCCGCCAAGACCGAAGGCCAGTCCGAAAGCGAGCGCCAATCCTCCAAGTGTCAGGATGAAGGCTGCGTTCACGATCGCAGGTGCGACTCCAAGCTGGTCGAGTGCCATGAAAACAGCGATGGTGATGATCGCGTATTTTGCGACTGTTGCCAATACATTCGAAGAATCACCCTGCAGGATGCTGCTGAGTACTTTCTTCGCAAGACCGCCAAGCCATAGGCCGACACCAAGAATGACAATTGCGGCAATGACATGCGGAAGATACGCAATTACACCACGGGCAAGGTCGACGAAGAAATCAAGCTTTACGACATTCAATGCTTCGGCTACGAACAGAAGGACTACGATGACCTGGACGATATAGCCGACAATATCAGATAAGCTTAATGTATTTGGACGATTTGCTGCGCTGCTCAAGCCCATGCCTCTAAAATAAGAGTCGAAACCGATTCTTCTTAACAAATCAGCTGTGAATTTTTTCAGCCATTTTCCCAGCCATAGGCCGATCATGACTAGAATGATAGCTACGACGATATTTGGAATCATCGTCAGGATATCATTCAGCATTGCGATGGCCGGTCCGGAAATTCCTTCAACATCAAGGCGCTCAAGCGCAGCGATGACAGTCGGAATCAAAATCAATACGAAAGCAACCGTGCCGATCACGCGTGAAAGGCTCGTACCTTCAAACAAGCGGGAAAGCCCAAAACGCTGGACTAATTTTTCGGTGCCAATGCTTTGCAAGAAGTTGGTCAGGATATCGCGGACAATTTTTGCAACAAAGTAGCCGACTAATAGAATCAGTGCTGCCGCAAATAGTTTAGGAATGAATGAGAGGATTCCCTCAATCATGTTTTCGAATGGCTCCGAAACGCCTTGCAGGTCAAGTGCAGACAATACAGCCGGCAATGCCATCAGCAATACCAGATAGAATACGATATTCGCAACTGTGTCTACCGCGTTTGTAGTCTGCTGGTTGTCGTTGGTAAGCTTGTACTTGCTCAGTTTTTCATGGACACCGAGCGACTTGCCGCCTTTCTGGATCAGGAATTTCAGACCTGAAGCGATCAGCCAGGCAAATAAGAGAATCAATCCTGCTTTCAGGATGTTCGGAATTGCTGCCGCAATGGTTGAGAACATTCCGACGAGCGGCTCCGTCAACACATATAAGTCTAAGATATTCAGGAACATGATGAAGACAAATACTAGAATCAAAATATAGACGATCTTACTGATGATTTTCTCAGCTGAATACTTCTTATTATTTACATTTGAAAAAAGCTTGTTATCAAGGCTGGTTTTCTGCAGCCCCTTGTACACTGCTTTTTCGATTAATTTTGCGACAAGCCATCCGACAAGCAGGACTGCCAGCGCAATCAGCACATTTGGCAGCTTGCCAAGAATGCTGTCCCAGCCATTGTAAAAATTATTGTTCAAACTCCTCACTCCTTATTTAATTGGACTTTAAAGTTGGGCTGCGAAATGCGTATTGATAAGAAGAATTGCTGCAGCCCTTAAACCGGTAAATAGTCATTAGTTAGCTAGCAAGCTTATTTTAATCTACCCAATTGATGTTGTTATAAACAAAGAGGAGCATATTGGCTGGTTAAAGGATAGGTCTGCACAATATCGCAGATAAATTGAGGTTGGAGGAGGAAGATACCAAAAGGATTAGTTGGGTTATAAGTTTTCATTTTTGAGAAAGTGATAAAATTTAAGAAAAGAGCTTAATAAAAAGGCATGAAAAAAGTGAAACCTAAGCCTAACTCATTCGTCTTAGCATTAAACTGAAGTTGGGGTGAGAAATGTGTGAAAAAGATCAGGGAAGAAGGCCTATTAGATCAGGATACCTGGCTGGAGTTTATTATGAATGAGTACGGTGAACGGCTGACAAAGTTAGTTTATAACTATGTGAAGGACTGGAAGCTGGCGGAAGATATTGTCCAGGATGTATTCATTGTATGCTACAAAAATTATGACAAAATTGATGAATTGATCTCCTTTAAATCATGGATTTATCGATTGGCTATTAATAAATCAAAGGATGTATTGAAGAGTTCGGCGTTTCGAAAAGTAGTGAGGAATTCAAGCTTGTATTCTCTTTTTTCATCGAAGGAATTGTCGCCAGAAAAAGATTTATTGAAGCGCAGTGAAGAAGAGTTTCTTTCTTTGTGTGTATTATCTTTACCTGTTAAATATCGGGAAGTGGTTACGCTTTATTATTATGAAGAATGTTCGATTGAAGAAATCACAGGAATATTAGAAGTGAACCCCAATACGATCAAAACCAGATTGAGTAGAGGCAGAATGAAGCTGAAAAAAATGATGGAGAGGTGGGGATATAATGGAGGGCAAGCTTAAGCAGCTGCGTAACGCGATGGACTCGACGACTCATAAAGGTGTTCACTTTACGGAGTTCCAAAAAATGAATATCAGGAGAGCCGTCCTTAAAGATAAAATTGAGAAGCAAAAAGGCCCCAATAAACTAGTTGTATTCGCCATTTCCACTTTTGCCATTTGTTTATTAGCCTTCTTCGTTTCTACCGAGCTTTTGGTCAACCAGGATCATGAAATGATAAATGGTGCTCCAACTGCTCCTGGGCAGTGGGAAATACGACATGACTATAAGGAGAATCAAGCTACTAAATTCAGCATATTTCCTGATCCAAAATTGAAAGCAGCAGCACCTTATGGTTATATCTTTAGTTTCGCAGAACCTTTCAACACATATAAAGGAAAGGATCTTTCTATTTCTGCCATTCATAAAGAAACCGGTGAAAGAATACAAGTTGTACCGGCTCAGGAAATAATAGAACCATCGCCGGGATACCCAAGTTTGCAGCGTTTCTCGATTACATTCAAAGTGCCTTACGATGGCTTGTGGAAGTATGAGGTTTATCTGGATGGCAAAGCCTATGGCGATGTAGTTGTCAGTGTGGCTGAAAAAGCAGAAGACGCCCCTATTACTCTACCCGAAGATATACCAGATTTTGTTCAAATAAGTGAATTTGAAAATATTGATTGGTCGCGAAAAGCAGTGGAGTTCGGTGACAGAGGCATTATCGGGAATGAAAATAAGTCAGGGGTTATAGGTGCTGACATGCCAAGTCTAAATGGTCAAAAGTGGATGTGGCATCTATGGGGTGTAACGGATGTGGACTTGACAATAGTGGGATATCATAGAGAATCCAAAACAGTCCATAAAATTACGAATGGAATGGGATGGACAATTCGTGCTTATGGTCCAAATAACGGGGCGGATGCGCATACACCCTCAGCAGTTAAAATTCCTCTAAAGGGAGAATGGGCAATTTTGCTTTATGTTGATGGGAAATTATTCGATCAATTAATTTACGATATAAATGAATGATCATCCTTTATAATCTTTCTTCGTCGCAAAGAGATACAGATTGGATCATACCTTTGATATCAGGAGTTCTAATTGTGCTAGATTGTTTCAGCCTCTAATATCAACTAGTTCAAAAAAATGCTTGAAGCCAATGTAGGCTCAAGCATTTTCTATTTGTGTTTATGCTTTTTTCGATCTCTTTAAATAAGCGTAAATTAAATACCCAGCAATGACAACGACTCCGAGGGCGATTGTCAGCATCGCGAAATTTTCTTCGATGAATGGCATGGCTTTGTCGCCCAGTGCGACGATGATAGCTGCTTCAAGGAAGAAACGAAGGCCGCGGCCGATGATTGACCAGATAATGAGCGTCGGAATCCTAACGTTGGAGATTCCGGAAAAAATCGTGAAGACCTTATATGGAATAGGAGTGAAACCGGCAATCAGAATAGCCATTGCACCGTATTTTTCGAAATAGCGTTCGACCAGGACAATTTTCTCTTCTTTTATAAAATAACGCAAGATTGGACGGCCGACTCTTTTGCCGATGTACCAGCCAAGCAGGGCACCGAGTACAGAACCTGCTGTTGTGATGAAGGCATACCAGAGTGCCTTGTCAGGATTGGCAATACCCATAGGGATCATCAAAACATCGGGAGGAATCGGGAAAAAGGATGATTCCAGGAAGGACACGAAGAATAATCCCCATGAACCAAATTCAAGCAGCCATTCTTCTATCGCGTGAATCCATTCAGACATGAAGCAGTATCTCCTTTGAGTTGTTATAGTAAAGTCGTGAAAATAAACCTAGTTAGAAGTATACCATTTTTACTTCTGCCAGAGCCAATTATTTCAGAGAGGGCTGAATAACTTCAAACTCATCGTTTTCTATATCGTCAACCATATAAAAAGATAGGTCGCTCACTCTTTATTTATAGGGTGAAAGTGGTACTCTATAAAGGAACTCGATTGGAAGAGGAAGTTGTCTATGGAATACATACTTTATTTGCTGCTGGGCGGCCTGATCAGTGTCCTCTCTGGTTTTTTCGGGGTGGGAGGCGGCTTTATCCTGACGCCCATTTTATTATTGTTAGGCTTTTCGCCGCTTGAGGCAATCACAACCAGTTTGTTTTTTACAGTGGGTACATCCATTTCGGGAATTACAGCCCATATCCGCCTGAAGAATATCCTCTGGAAAGAGGGGTTGATGATGGGGTTGAGCGGAATTGCCGCGACGCAGCTGGCAAGGCCGCTGGTGTATGCCCTTGAAGCGAGGGGATGGGATGAAATCGTCATTCCGTTCCTCTATATTGTGCTGCTTGCTTATTTTGCGGTAAAAATGATCCGCCAGGGAAGAAAGAAAGACGAGGGAATCCCTGCACCTGCAAATTTTTCACTGCCAAAGCTGTTGGCCGTTGGATTCCTCGGCGGCTTCGTCTCGGCAACGCTTGGTGTGGGAGGCGGTTTTATCATCGTTCCGCTGATCATTACATCGCTGGGCTTCAATCCAAAAAAGGCGGTCGGAACGAGTTTATTTGCGGTATTGCTTATCGTATCAGTTGGGTTCGTTTCCTATGCGGTCAATACGGAGATCGATTACTTCATTGGCCTGATGCTGATTGCTGGCACGCTAGCCGGCTCCCCATTCGGCGCAAGAATGACTGGTTATTTTGAAAACAGGGAAATGAACGCGATGCTCGGAATCCTTTATCTTGTCACGCTGGCGGGAGCGGTCCTGAAGCTATTTGACCTGAATAAAACAGGGCTGTGGATCATGGGCATATTCATCGTGTATTTTTTTGCACGCTCAATTCTTAAAATAAAGACAACCAGGAAAATGGAAAAAGGCTGAGCTGCTCAGCCTTTTTTCTAATTATGCCTCAGAGGTGAATGGATGCTTAATGAACTTAGGAAGCTCCATCCCTGGTCTCTTTTTAACAAATAATGCTCCGTCTCTTTTAAAAGGAACGCGCTGATATTGGAGATCACTGTCATCGGGTGTGAAGTGGAATTGAACAGCATCTGTGTCTCCAAAGATCGGGATAATGTCTTTAATGTCTACAGGCGCTGTGCTGATGAGATCATACAATTGGATCGTCCCGTTTTCCTTCGTGAAAATAACAATAGAGTCTTTTTCTGCATGATAGTAAAGGTGGTCAGGAAAAACATTCAGAACATGAAACATCGTAATGCCGGCCGAATTTGCCGTCGAAAAAGCCTGGGAAACCGGCAATCTTCCATAAACCGCTTTTTCGATAAATTCAAGGTCGCGTGCCAACTCGAGTTTTCTCAAAACAAATGGGCTCTGCCCAGCAGAAACCTTTGTCGAATATAGATACTCTTCAACTTCTTCAAATCCGAATCTCGGATAAAAATCGAGCACACTGTCATTGGCGAACAGGTAGATAAAATCATATATTCCCTCGTACGCATCCAAAACATGATTCATCAGGCTTGCTGACAACCCCTTGTTCCGATATTCAGGATGGGTCATGACAGTGCCAATCTGCAGGGCTTTATAGCTTTTTCCTTCAATGATAAAATCGAGGTCGTTAACCGATACATTGGCCGCGATCCGGTCCCCGTCGGCATAGGAAAACGGGATGTATCGATTACCCCAATAGCCCTTTTCATGCCAACTGGTAAAATCAATGCCGAAAATGTCAGCGGCCAGCTGGATAAAACTATTCCTCAAAACTTCATTCTCGCGGTAATGGCTTACTAGCTTCATATTTCAAAACTCCTGTCTCTCGAAGCGAACATATACGTTTTATGATGGAATCGGATTCCATAGATCAACCCCATAGCGAGCATATTGCCCATGAGCGAGCTTCCGCCATAACTGATGAAGGGCAGCGGGATGCCGGTAATCGGCAGCAGCTGGATCGTCATCCCGATATTCTGGAAGACGTGAAAGGTGATCATGCTGATGACTCCCGCGCTGATGTAGGTATTGAAAGGGTCGTTCGTATCTAGTGCCGTTTTTGTCAAATGGTAGATTAGCAGGAAGTACAGGCCGATGACAAAGCTGCCGCCCACAAAGCCGAATTCCTCACCGATGACACTGAAAATGAAGTCCGTATGGCTTTCAGGTATATAGACTTCGCTCCCATTCAGGCCTTTCCCGGTAAGCATGCCGGAACCAATGGCACTGAGTGATTTTAATAGATGGTATCCATATTCGGGGTAGCTCTCAGGGTCAAGCCACGCATAAATGCGCCCGAACTGATAGGTTTTTACCCCTAGGTATTTTTTCAGGATTTCTGGTTTCCAGATGACAAGATACAGGATACCGGCACCTAGTGCAGCTCCACTGCCATAGAGCGGAAGGATGATCTTCCAGGTAATGCCTGACACCAGGATGATCCCGGTGAAAATCGCAAGCACGACTAGAGAGGTGCCCAGATCGGGCTGAAGCATGATCATTCCAAGTGGCATGGCGGTTATGAAGCCAAGCTTGATGAAAAGCAGGAAGTCAGTTTGAAGAGTCTTGATCGAATGTTTCTTATGGTGGGCATAGATCGTGCTGCTCAAGGCAAGAATCAGAAAGACTTTCATGAATTCCGAAGGCTGGATCGAACCGAATGGTTCGATGAAAAACCAGCTTTTTGCGCCATTCCTTTCCTCTGCTATGCTGGCAGGAGCGAAAAACAGGAAGATGAGCAGGAAGACTCCAAAACCGTACAAATACCAGCTAAGCTTGCGGTACTGTTCGCTGTCGAACATCATCACAACACCGATGATCCCCGACCCAACGACATACCAGAAGATTTGTTTATATAAAAAGTTCTGTCCAACATATTGGCCTGTTCTCTGGGCGCTGTAAATCGCGAAGCAGCTAGTCAAAAAGAACAACAGTAAAAGGAGCGTCAATGTCCAGTCAAAACGATCAATTTTTTTTAGAGGCTTCTCCATTTGCCACACCCTGTCCGATACGTTTCTACAATACTATGCTAGCAGAGATGAAATATCCTTACAATCCCTGATGAGGTAACATTTTCCTGTAAATAATGGCTGTTTTCGTAAAGATTATAGTTAAAATCCTAAAGCCGACTTTAACGTGATAAAAGGCATTTTGTAAGTCGGTACTAAGTTTGTAAGCTCTTTTCTCATATTAAGCGTTAATTTTGTGAAGAGACTTAGGTAACTCAATCCTATTTTGTAGTCAATAGCAACAAAGTTTGAGAAAAGAGCCTAAATAATAGACGAATAGTAAGGAAGAATAGTTTCTTTTTTGGCGGGGATTCTTTTACGGGAGAGGCAGATAATAATTATGTTTTTGAAGAGTCAGAATAAGATATTTTCTGCCGTTTTTGTTAGAATGGAAGAAGTGTTATTTTGTACGGAGCCGCTGGCAATTTTGCAGCTGAGAATTTTTCCAGGAGGTTTTGCCTTTGAAAAAGAACCATCCTTACAGCAGGGATTTACTATATGTCCATATGAACGAACGAGACCAGTATGTGCTCTCACATGGGATTGAATTCCATGAATTCGCCAGATCGTTGTCTGATTCGCTCAACCATCTGCTGCTGTTGAAGCATCGCTATGAAGATGGTGAGTTCAACAGACATACTTTATTTGAGTATGTACCTGAGGACAGCGTCGAAAAACTGGTTGGAGCCAATGTCCATGCATTCGGGGATTTTTGCTGGATCGATTTTGAGGAAGTGGAAGCACTGAATGTGCTGTCTGCCCAGGAGATCGCTGAGCTTCTATATCTAGGGCATATTAAGCACCATTTGAAACTGCCCTTCTATAATCAGCTTAATAATCGTTTTGTGTTTCTGTCCACTGAAGATGGCTGGTATAACAAAACCTATTACCGAAATCTCAATGACTTTTTCCGCATGCTTGGCTATGTCCTGTCAGGAAAACTGGGGGAAATGAAGCCGGAAAAAACGCTGCTCGGAATCCGGAAAAAGAAATCCTATCCTTTTGTCAGCAAGGAAATCCTGAAATCATTGATACCAGCCTTGAAGGAAGGGGCGGTTTTTTCGCTGAAGAACATCCAGCAAAACCGCAACAGAATTGAAATACCAATCTGGGTCATCGGGGATTTTGCCAACATGGATGACATGCATGATGAATATAAGAAAGCAAGCCGCAGCAATCCGGATGGCAGGATTGTCTTCGATAAAAAAGCGAAAGAATGGAGCTTGTTTGCCCAATAAAGCTGTTTTCGGAAAGATTGTTGTTAAAATCCTAAAGCTGATTTTAACGTAATATAAAGCCATTTTGCAGGTCGGTATTAAGTTGCATGCTCATTTCTCATAAAAAGAGTCAACTTTGCGAAGAAACATAGGTCATTCCATCCTATTTTGTAGTCAATAGCAGCAAAGTTTGAGTAAAGAGCCCCCAATAAAGTCGAAAAAGCAAAAATTTTGAAGCGGTTTTTGGCAAATCGTGTATAATTGGATGTAGCGGAAAATTACATATCGAAATGAACAGGTGTCTTTTAAAAGAGACTTAATAGGGAAGTTGGTGAAAATCCAACGCGGTCCCGCCACTGTAAATGAGAGCAAGCTGCAACTGCCACTGTACAAATGTATGGGAAGGCGCAGCGAGCATTGACCATGAGCCAGGAGACCTGCCTGTCCATTGCACCAACAAACTTACGAGGATAGGGAGGTGCCGACAAGCTCTATGTCTTTTATGATGATAAAAACATTTGCTTACTCGGACATCTCCCCTTCAGGTGGAGATGTTTTTTTGTGTTTTGGCTGTGTTAAAGCCATACTTAACAAAGTTAATCGAAAAATTTGGAGGAGAAGCGAATGAAGAAGTTATTAATGATGATGGTGGCTGCAGCCATGATCCTGGCAGGCTGCGGTACCGAAGCACAGCCCGAAAAGAAGGAAAGCGAAAAAACCGCACAGGAGCAGAAGACGGGATTCCCTGTCACGGTAAAAGACGCAATTGATGAAGAAGTGGTCATTTTAGAAAAGCCTGAAAGGATCATTTCTCTGATTCCGAGCAACACGGAAATTGTCTACGCACTTGAGAGCGGAGAGGCGATTGTCGGCGTCACCGATTTCGACAATTATCCAGAGGATGCAATGTCGAAGGAAAAAATCGGCGGAATGGAATTCAATATCGAGAAAATGATTTCTCTGAAACCTGACCTCGTACTTGCCCCCGGTTCGACCGCGGACACTGCAGAAGCAGGCCTTCAACAATTAAAGGATGCGGGAATTGCTGTTGTCGTTGTGAATGATGCACAGTCATTTGAAGAAGTGTATCAATCAATCGAGATGATTGGCAAGGCCATTGGCGAGTCAGAAAAGGCGGATGAGCTTGTAGACAAGATGAAAAATAGTTTTGCGGAATTAAAAAAGAAAGCTGAAACAATCAAGCCGGAAGAGCAAAAGACGGTCTTTGTGGAGGTCTCACCAGCACCGGAAATCTACACAGCCGGCAAGAACACTTTTATCAATGAAATGCTTGAGCTGATTGGTGCAAAGAACGCTGCCGGAGATATGGAGGGCTGGCCGAAGGTCGACCCGGAAGCAATTGTTGAGCGTAATCCTGATGTGGTTGTGACAACCTATGGATACTATACAGAAAAGCCAGTTGAGCAGGTGCTTGCACGGCAGGGCTGGAATAATGTGAAAGCGGTCAAGGAGCAGCAGGTTTACGATGTCCACTCCGACCTTGTAACCCGTTCAGGTCCAAGGCTCGCTGAAGGAGCAGAGGAGCTTGCAAAAGCCATTTACCCGGACGTTTTTAAATAACAAATCAATCGCCTATCTAATCACGGCGGTGTTTTTGATCATATCGATGCTGCTGGGCATATCCATTGGTACGGTTTCCATTCCTGTACCAGCCATTATAGAAATCATTGTTGCTGAAGTTTTCCGCTTTCAGGGACAGGGAATTGATCCGATGCATGCAAGTATTGTCTTGGATATCAGGCTGCCGCGTGTGCTGCTGGCAGGGCTTGTCGGTGCGTCGCTGGCGATTGCCGGTGCCGCGTTCCAGGGCCTGTTGCGCAATCCACTGGCAGATCCCTATACGCTTGGGATTTCATCAGGTGCCTCCATCGGCGCAGTCGTTACTCTGTTTTTCGGCATTTCGCTGCCGCTGATCGGTGTCTTCACATTGCCAGTGCTAAGCATTTTGTTCGCCTTCGCCACCGTCTTGTTTGTACTGTTTTTTGCCCGCAAAGTCGACAGACTGCTCAGGGTGGAAACAATCATCTTAACCGGAATCATCTTAAGTTCATTTCTGGGTTCATTCATTTCTTTGATGATTGCCCTTTCCGGCGAAGAGCTGCGGCAAATCATCGGCTGGCTGCTTGGCAGCGTGTCGATGCGCGGCTGGGAATACATTAAGATTATTTTTCCTTTCTTTATGATTGGTTTAGTGATATTGCTTGCCAATACAAGGGAATTGAATGCAATGTCCTTTGGTGAGGAAAGGGCACAGCATCTCGGTGTCAATGTCGAGCGCCGCAAGCTGCTGATTTTGCTGTCTGGTTCTCTTTTAACAGGATCGGCCGTAGCTGTTTCAGGAACGATCGGATTTGTCGGTCTCGTCATTCCACACCTGACAAGGACAATCTGGGGTCCGGACCATCGCCATTTGCTGCCGTTATCCGTCCTGATTGGCAGCGGCTTCCTGATCCTCGCAGACCTGATTTCAAGAACGATTATCGCCCCTTCGGAATTGCCGATTGGCGTGATCACGGCATTAATCGGTGCTCCGGTTTTTGCATTCATTTTAATGAAAAATCGCAGGGAAAGAAGTGCAGGCCGATGATCACAGTGAAGAGTTTAACAGGCGGATATGCAGGCGGCGAGGTCCTGAAGAATATCAATTTTGAGGTAGGAAAAGGGGAGCTGTTCGGCATCCTGGGCCCAAATGGAAGCGGGAAGACCACACTCTTAAAAATGATCAGCGGCGCTTTGGAATTCAGGGAAGGTGCCATTGAGCTGGATGGCCGGCCATTGACCCAGTATTCACCGAAACAGCTTGCCAGGATGATGGCAGTCCTGCCGCAGCATGCGGATCAAGCCTTTTCTTATAGTGTAAAAGAAACCGTCTCGCTCGGCCGCTATGCACACCAAAAAGGCTGGTTCAATAGCTGGCGAGATGAGGATGAAGAGATTGTCCAGAAGGTAATGGAACAGACGGGCATCACCCACCTTCAGGAAAAATCAATCACAGAACTATCCGGCGGCGAAAAACAACGAGTCTACCTCGCGCAGGCACTGGCGCAGCAGCCGAGGATTCTGCTGCTCGATGAGCCTACGAACCATCTCGACCTGAGTTTTCAAAAAGAGCTGCTGGACTTGCTGAAAAAATGGGCATCCGAACAGGGGTTGACTGTCGTTTCGATTTTCCATGACTTGAACCTGGCATCATTATATTGTGACAGGCTGCTTTTGATGGAAAACGGTGAGGTTCTGATTGTTGATACTCCTGCTGAAGTTTTAAAAGAAGAGCGAATCAAGAGTGTCTATAAGACGCAGATCAAAAACCACCCCCACCCGGAAATTGCCAGGCCGCAATTGCTGCTGGTTCCTGAAGCGGACGTCGGTCATAAGGATAACCTCAAGATTGATGCCAGGTATCTTGACGTCGGGCAAGACCGGATTGTTCTGCAGTCACCGGTAAAATTGCGGACAATGTCCTCGGGAATAACCGGTGCCGGGATCGGGTGGCACAGCTCGTTCGTGCACCGGATTGTACCGATGGAGTATGACTGTAGCGACCATAAGGCGGAGATGGCCGAGTATTTGCAGGAAAATGGATTTCTTCCAAGCGAAACTGTTGGGATGATGACGGCTGTTTCAGCAGACACAGCATCATACCGTCTTTTTGAGGCAGACGGTATGTCGATTTTCATTCTGGTTTCCGCTGGGCACACTCATCGGGACAGACCACGGAATATCAACACCTGGCTGTTCATTAACCACAGGATTTCCGAGGAAGCTTTTATCCAGAGCGCAATGACCGCGGCAGAAGCGAAAATTAGTGTTTTGCAGGAGCTAGAGGGAAGCGGGGCAGGTATTGCTGGCCAGTCAGCTGGCATTTCTACGGATAGTATCTGCATCGCTGCCACCCAGCAGGGAGCAGCGATTTCTTACGCAGGCACGGCGACTCCGCTCGGCAAGCTGATCAGCGAGGGAATTTATACCTGCACGAAGGAAGCGATATTGAAGTATAGAGTTAGTAAAAGCGCGATTGAACATAAATGAAGGAAACCCGACATTCCATCTCGAATTTATTTTTAAGAGGTGATGATGATGGAATTGAAAATGGGCTATGTCATTTTATATGTTTCCGATCTGGAAAAAACAAAGCAATTTTACGGTGAGCTGCTTGGCCTTAAACTTCGCAATGAATTTGGGACCTATATCGAGTATGAAACTGGCAACACCGTTCTGTCGATGAACACCCGGGAAAGCGGCCGCGAGATCACGACGCTCCCAATCCCGGATGGAGTAAGGAAGGAACAAACCTTTGAGCTCGGATTTGTTACAGAGGACGTCCATGGCGCTGTGGAAAAATTGCGGGCCGCCGGAGTCCCGATCCTGCTCGAGCCAACCGAAAAACCATGGGGCCAGGTCGTCGCCTATGCAGCCGACCCAGATGGGCATTATATTGAGATATGCACCCCGATTGGGTGAAAAACAAGTCCTGCAGTTCATTGAGCTGCAGGACTTTGTTATTTATGGTGAGCTAATGAGACTGAGTATTAAGTTATAGTGGCTCTTGAGGCCAACATGTGCCCGAAACCGGAAAGGAGCGTTGAATTCGGTAACAAGTAAGGCCGGCATGTGCCCGAAACCGGAAAGGATCGGTAATTTCGGTAACAAGTAAGGCCAACATGTGCCCGAAACCGGAAAGGATCGGTAATTTCGGTAACAAGTAAGGCCAACATGTGCCCGAAAACCGGGAAGCCTCGTGATTTCGGTAACAAGTAAGGCCAACATGTGCCCGAAACCGGAAAGGAGCGTTGAATTCGGTAACAAGTAAGGCCGGCATGTGCCCGAAAACCCGAAAGCCTCATGATTTCGGTAACAAGCAAAATCATGCGTTTAATATAAGTTGCAATTAACTAAGGAACACATCTATCAAATGCTGAAATCACAAGAATTCCTTCACCGGTTTCTTCGCAAGTAGTGCAGCTGCCATCCCAAGCACCGGAAGGATAATGGACATCAGCAGAATTTCCTCATACCCGGCAAAATAATCGTAGGCGAGGCCAAATGGAAGAGGACCCAAGGCGGAACCAAGCACAGTGACGGTCATAGCCGACCCTTTGATACTGCCAAGCGACTTCCGGCCAAAAAAGCTAGGCCATACATAGTTCAAGGTAATCCTTTCGAAGCCCCCGCTGATTCCCCATAATACCCCGAATGCAATCGCGATTGCTGTTTGATCAGCTGCCAGCAGCACGAGGATGAAAATGATTTCCCCGGCGAAAATTCCAGCCAGGACGTACTGTACTTTTACCCGGTCCAGCAGCGGTCCTGCAATCAGAGTGACCGGAAACCCGATCAGTGCCATCAAGCTTAATACTAGCGCGGCAATTCCCGGCGAAATCCCATTTGTTTTAAAAATAGAAATCAAATGAAAAGTAAGTCCAGTGTTGACGAGAGCCGGAATACCCACGCAAAAAAGCAAAAGCCAGTATGCGCGTGTTTTGACTGCTTCCTGGACTGTCCAGTTCACCTCTTCAAGAGGATTGCTTGTTCTGTTTGGGTCAGCAGAATCATTTGTCCAATCAGGCTTAATTCCATCTGGATATTCACCAATATCCTCCGGTTTGTTTCGAATTAAAAAATAGGCCAGCGGAACAAAAACGACGAGAAGCAGGACACCCCAGACCTTCCATGAAAAGCTCCAGCCCCAGTTGGCAACAAGCCAGGCATTTAATGGCGGAAGCGCCGCTGAGCTGGCAAATCCGCCGATGGCCATCAGGCTCATTGCCTTCCCGCGTTTCGTAATAAACCACTGCGGAACCAAGGTGTTTGGAATCAGGCTCATCGAACCCTGGCCGAGGACACGGATCAGGAAAAAGCCAATGAACAGCATCGCAGTATTAACGACCATACTGTTCCAGAAGCTGGCCAGTGCCAGCCCGATGCCAACGATAACGGACATTTTTCTTTGTCCCCATTTATCAACGAAGCGGCCGACAAAGAACATACAGATTCCGGCAGCAAGGGTCGCAAGTGAGTAGACTGCGGATACATGCGAACGGCTCCAGCCAAAATCTTTTATGTAGGAATCAATAAATACGGAAACCGAGTATGTCTGACCCGGGCCAGAAAAAAATACGCCGAGCCCTGCGATGAAAACGATGACCCAGCCATAATAAAAATTTGTCTTGAATGGAGCGGATAATCCTGATGTCTTCATGTAAAAACCTCCCAGAACATCATATCAAAATTGTCCTTTCAAAAGCTTGCGAGAAGCAGGCAAGATTGCCTGATTTACATTTTAAGGTTTTTACCTTATCTATATGAAAAAAGAAGATAACAGTCGATATTTGAAGAAAAACAAACAATATAACGCTTACAATGATGGTTGCTCATTTTTATAAATATGTTATGATAAATCCTGTTTTTATCGGACCCGGCTTGCTTGAGAGTAGGAAGCCACAAAAATCTTTTAAGGGGTGTTTACTTGAATACTAATACAATTAAAGAACAATGGTTTGGCAACGTCAAAGGAGATGTCCTTGCTGGAATCGTCGTCGCGCTTGCTTTGATTCCTGAAGCGATCGCCTTTTCGATTATTGCCGGCGTTGACCCAATGGTAGGACTTTACGCTTCATTTGCGATTGCTGTGACAATCGCGATTGTCGGCGGCCGTCCTGGCATGATTTCAGCAGCCACCGGTGCGATGGCGCTGCTGATGGTAACGCTTGTTGCTGACCATGGTTTGCAATATTTATTGGCAGCTACGATTTTGACAGGAGTCCTGCAGATTCTGTTTGGTGTGTTTAAATTAGCACGGTTTATGAAGTTCATTCCACGTTCAGTTATGATTGGCTTCGTGAACGCACTTGCGATTTTGATTTTCATGGCACAGTTAGAGCAGTTTGTTGACGCAACATGGGTAATGTATGCGATGGTGGCAGGCGCACTTGCGATTATTTATCTATTGCCGCGTGTTACGAAAGCAGTTCCTTCACCACTTGTAGCAATCATTGTTATTACATTAGTAGCAATCATGACCAACAGTGGTGTTAAGACAGTTGGTGATATGGGTACTCTTACATCTGCTTTGCCAGCATTTCTGATTCCTGATATCCCATTCAACCTTGAAACGTTAAAAATCATCTTCCCATATTCATTGGCTTTGGCGATTGTCGGCTTGCTTGAATCTTTGCTGACTGCCCAAATTGTTGATGATATGACAGATACTTCTAGTGATAAAAATAAAGAAAGCCGCGGCCAGGGGATTGCGAATATCGTTGCTGGATTATTCGGCGGTATGGCAGGCTGCGCAATGATCGGCCAGTCCGTAATCAATGTTAAATCTGGCGGCCGAGGCAGATTGTCTGCACTTGTTGCTGGTACTTTCCTGATGTTCCTGATTATCGTTTTAGGAAACATTGTTGTACAAATTCCGATGGCAGCCCTGGTTGGCGTCATGATCATGGTATCAATCGGAACATTTGACTGGTCATCAATCAAAGGAATGGCAAAGACACCTGTAACAGATTCAATCGTTATGGTTGTTACTACTGTCACAACTGTGTTTACACATGACCTATCAAAAGGTGTATTTGCCGGAATCATTTTGAGTGCGATTTTCTTCGTAGCGAAAATCTCCAAGGTGAAAGTCACATCAACATTTGATGTCGCAATGAATCGCCGGACGTATTTTGTAACAGGACAAGTATTTTTCGCTTCAGTAACTGACTTGATTGAATCCTTCGATTTGAAGGAAAATGCAAAAGAAGTTGTCGTCGACCTGACACATGCCCATGTTTGGGATGACTCAGCCGTTGCGGCAATCGATAAAATTGTCATCAAACTAAGAGAGAACGGAACAGTTGTCCGTCTGCACGGCCTCAATGCCCCAAGCTCTCACTTGATTGACAAACTAGCCGTTCACAAACAGGAAGGCGCCAAGCTTTCCGGACATTAAAATGTAATATATATTTTGGGAAAGCACGTTGACGAATCAGCGTGCTTTCTTTATATATAAGATAATGGAAATAAATGTAGGGGGAATAGCATGTTTAAGAGAATCTTGCTCGCTTCTGATGGGTCGGACCATTCAGTGCGTGCGGCGAAAAAAGCGGTAGAACTGGCAAAGTTAAGCGGCGATAGTGAAATTACAGTTGTTTATGTCGTCGATGGGCAGACTTCCAAGGAAGATGTCCTTCACAATCCAGATCGTACAGTAGTCGAGGAAAAAAGAAAAATCAGGCTCCAGCCGGTAACAAACCTGCTAGAAGAAGAGAGTTTGAACTTCAGGTTTGAAAAATTGCTCGGTGAACCAGGCCCGGCCATTGTTGACTATGCCAACAAGAATGCATTCGATGTCGTCGTTGTCGGCAGCCGCGGTTTGAATGGACTGCAAGAAATGGTCCTTGGCAGCGTCAGTCACAAAGTCGCAAAACGAGTGAAAGCACCGGTATTAATCGTAAAATAACCAGCGTTCAGGCCAACCTGAGCGTTTTTTTCTTTAAAGGTGTTTATTTTGTAGGGTAATAGGCCGGATAATTTCTAAAAAGTTTGTAATGATGGCGGCATCTTAGTTTTTTTTATAGCGAGAATTTTATTTATATAGCGGAAATCCAAATAATATAGCGAGAATCCAAATAATATAGCGAGAATTTTATTTATATAGCGAAAATCTAATTATTATAGCGAATTGGAAATAAACCTCGATTTTTTCCAGCTAAAAAAAAAAGCACCTCCCAATTATAGACAATGTCTAAAATTGAGAGGTGCTTTTCATCAGCCGTTTTTTACATTTACGCAGATGCTTCTGTTTCACTTTTCCCGCTCAGCTTATCGGCAATCACCGTGAGCGCGCCATCTCCCGTGACGTTTGTTGCTGTTCCGAAGCTATCCTGTGCGAGATACAGGGCGATCATCAGCGAAAGCATCGTGCTGCTGAAGCCGAGCATCGTTTCTAGCAATCCGAGCGCTGCCATGACGGCGCCGCCTGGTACTCCTGGTGCGGCGATCATGGTAACCCCAAGCATCATGATGAAGGGCAGCATTTCCGCGAAAGTTGCTTCCTGTCCTTGAAGGAGCATGACGGCCATACCGCAGCTGACCAGAGTGATGGTGCTGCCTGACAAATGGATTGTCGCAAGCAATGGGACGGAAAAATCAGCTACTTTCTCACGTGCGCCTATTTTACGAGCATGCTTCAAGGTTACCGGAATCGTAGAAGCGGATGACTGTGTGCCGAGTGCGGTCATGTAAGCAGGTGCCATTTCCTTCAGCATTTTGAAAGGATTGCGCTTAGCCGCTGTACCCGCGACACTGTATTGGACCAATAGATAGATTAAATGAAGAAGAATGATCATAATGAAAACCTTGATAAAAACGCTCATGATCGCGGAAACCTGTCCGCCCTGGGTCATGTTCGCGAAAATCCCGAAAATGTGGAATGGCAGCAGCGGGATGATGACCTTTTCAATGACAAGTTCAATGATTCCCCTGAAATCAATCAGTGCGTTTTGCAGTGTCTTGCCTTTGATATACGCCATTCCCAAACCGAGCATGAACGCGACCAAAAGCGCGGTCATGATTCCCATCACAGGAGGCATGTCCACTGTGAATAAAGGTTTAAGAAGAGCTTCTTCCGGATTCTCGAATTCACGGACATTTTGACTTTTTAATAGAATTGGATAAAGTGCTGTTGCAGCGAAAAAAGCGAGTAAGCCAGCAGCGACTGTTGAGACATAGGCAATAGAGGTTGTAATCCCCAGCAGTTTGCCCGCTCCTCTGCCTAAAGCAGCAATTCCTGGTGCGATGAAACCGATAATGATGAATGGAATGGCGAACCCTAAGAAATTACCGAACAGGCCATTGAAGGTTGCGAAAACTCTAATTATGATTTCCGGAAAAATCATGCCCGCAACAATTCCAAGGGCGATCGCCAGAATTATTTTTGGCAGTAAACCGAATCTCCTCATGATGTCCTCCCTGAAAATGCAATTGTTTTTATTAGGTGGATTATACATGGATAATGAATGATTGTTAAGACATTTACTCATTCACAGAATTATTAGTTAATTCATATGGTAATTTAGGCGTTAAAATTGGGTTTGCTGCCTAAAAGTGGCTTTTCAAAAGGTAACTTATTCTGTGAATGTTAACTTTTGACTCCCTGGCAGGTTTCACGCCTGAAAAACAGGAAATAGTATAGCTTGAGAGTTATTATTAGGCTCTTTTCTCAAACATTGTTGTTATTGACAACAAAATAGGATTGAATGACCTATTTTTCTTCGCAAAGTTGACTCTTATGTGAGAAAAGAGCATGCAAACTTAATACCGACCTGCAAAATTGCCTTATATTACGGAAAAATCGGCTTTAGGATTTTAACAACCATCTTAACGAAAACAGCCTATTATTAAAAATTGATAACAATTCCGTAATTTAAAAATAAAGTGGTAAAATAGGAAGCGGAAAGTGGAGCCAGATTGAATTTATTGGAGGTCTATTTTTATGAAGACAAGAATCGGGCTGCTGTACGGCGGCAAATCTGCTGAACATAAAGTATCAATGCAGACAGCACTTGCTGTGACGAAAGCATTGGATTTTAAAAAATTCGAGATTTATCCTATATACATAACCGAGGAAGGAGAGTGGGTCAAGGGTCCCGAGCTCAATGCTCCTGCAGAAAATGTAAAAACGCTGGAGTTCTCAGACAACTCGAACCTTCCGACTCCTTCATTCACACCAGCATTATTCCAGGCTGGCGGTGCTGAATCCGGGAAGACTCTTGATGTCATTTTCCCATTGCTGCATGGACCGAATGGTGAAGATGGAACGGTGCAAGGCTTGCTGGAATTATTGAATCTTCCATATGTCGGCAATGGCGTCCTCGCCTCTGCTGCCGGCATGGATAAAATTGTTATGAAAAATGTCTTTGCACAGGCGGGACTTCCTCAGGTGGACTATGTGGCCGCTATTAGAAGCGACTGGGAAAAGAATAGTGAAAAGGTATACGGTCTTGTTGAAGAGAGACTTGGCTATCCTTGCTTTGTAAAGCCTGCAAACCTTGGGTCCAGCGTAGGAATCAGCAAGGCATCCAACAAGCAGGAGCTTGAGGAAGCCTTCAAAGAGGCCTTCCAATTTGACCGTAAAATCATCATCGAACAGGGAGTTGTCGCACGTGAAATCGAGATTGGCGTCCTTGGAAACGATGAACCTGAATGCTCGGTAGTTGGCGAAATCGTTCCTAAAAAGGATTTCTATGATTACAAAGCGAAGTATGAGGACGGCGATACAGCGATGATCATCCCTGCTGAAATCACGGAGCAGCAATATGCTGACCTGAAGGAGATGGCAGTCACTGCTTTCAAGGCGCTGGATTGCTCAGGTCTTGTTCGCGCCGATTTCTTCCTGACAAAGGATGGCCAGCTGCTGATTAACGAGGTCAACACAATGCCTGGCTTCACGCCATTCAGCATGTTCCCGCTCCTGTGGAAGCATACAGGTGTCGAATACCCGCAGCTGATCGAAAAGCTGGTGAACCTCGGAATCGAACGCCATGCTGAAAAACAGAAAATAAAGTATACTTTTTAAGAATAGATCATCCAGGGAGACACGGCAGCCAGTGGCATGGCCGTGTCCCTTTATTTCGGGAGGATAATAGTATGATTCAAAAATCTTTATCAGAAATCGCCCAAATGGCAGGAGCGCTGAATGATGTAAGCCAGTTTGCAGATGTCAACGTCAAAGGCGTTTCAATCGACACTCGCAAAATAGAAACAGGGAATTTGTTTGTTCCTTTTAAAGGGGCACGGACAGATGGACATAACTTTGTAGCTGATGTCATCCAAAATGGCGGAGCTTCGGCAGCATTATGGCAAAAAGATGTTCCGAACCCTCCGGAGGGTTTGCCGGTCATTATCGTTGAAGATACAACGACCGCCTTGCAGGAGCTGGCTAGAAATTACCGCAACTCGCTTGATATAAAGGTTGTCGGGATTACCGGCAGCAACGGAAAAACGACAACAAAAGATATGACAGCAAATCTGCTGGCGCAAAAATACAAAGTGCAAAAGACCGAAGGAAACTTCAATAACCACCTGGGCCTTCCGCTGACGCTCCTTCGTTTGCAAGAAGATACAGAAGTCGCCGTACTTGAGATGGGCATGAGCGGCAAGGGCGAGATAGAATTTTTAACGAAAATGGGGCGTCCGGATGCCGTCATCATCACTAATATTGGCGAATCCCATCTGCTTGACCTTGGTTCAAGGGAAGCGATTGCTGATGCAAAGCTTGAAATCATCAGCGGCCTTCAGACAAATGGCCAGATCATTTTTCACGGAGACGAGCCTCTGTTGCAGGAAAGACTGCAGGATTACAAAGGAAATGGCGTCCTGAAAACATTCGGGGCCAGCCAGGATAATGACTTGTATCCGGTCAAAATCGAGCCAATGGAAAATGGAAATAAGTTTACCACCAATCTTGGTGATGAAACTTTCTATCTTCCGGTGCTCGGAAACCATAATATCCTGAATGCGCTGGCAGCCATGCTTGCTGCGGAGTTCTTGGGTGTTCCTTTTGAAAAAATGAATGCCGGTTTTGCAGGCTTGAAGCTGACCAATATGAGGATGGAACTTTCCGAAGGAGCTAACGGAGAAAAAATCATCAATGATGCCTATAATGCCAGCCCGACATCCATGAAGGCAGCAATCGACCTCGTCGCCAATCTGTCAGGCTACAGCCGTAAAATCCTTGTTCTGGGTGACATGCTAGAGCTTGGGCCGCTGGAGGAGGAATACCATTACACAGTTGGAGCTTCCCTCGATGCTGAAAAAGTCGACTATGTTTTCACATACGGCAAGCTTAGCGAGTCAATTGCCAGAGGAGCAAAAGAAGTCCTTGGTGACGACAGGGCATTTGCTTTCCAGGATAAACAACAATTGAGCGACAAACTGAAAAAGTATGTAACCGGCGAAACGATCATCCTCGTCAAAGCATCACGAGGCATGGCGCTCGAAGAAGTCGTCCAATCGCTGCAATAATTACCCTCAAGATGTCCTGCTGCCAGGGCATCTTCTTTTTCTTAATCCAGCTCCATCGCCTAGCCAGTTTTCATCCCTGAAACAGCCTCCTCGAGTATCTTGTGAGACGCGTTAGCTTTGAGCAGCTCGAGGCGCTTGCGTTTTTGTTCAAGGCTGCTTTTCGTAAAGATTGTTGTTAAAATTCTAAAGCCGATTTTAACGTAATATAAGCCATTTTTCAGGTCGGTATTATGTTTGCATGCTCTTTTCTCACAAAAGAGCCAACTTTGCGAAGAAAAATAGGTCATTCAATCCTATTTTGTAGTCAATAGCAACAAAGTTTGAGAAAAGAGCCATGTTCTATTTAACGATATGATTACAAAAGCCTTTATCAAGGAAATTCCGGGTTAAATGATTTAAAATGGGGAAAGATTAAATACGAGAAAAACTAATGGGTGATTGGTTATGATAGGTTGTCTGTTAATCCATGGCTTTACCGGGTCTCCGTTCGAAGTGGAACCACTTGCCCAGTCGCTGAAAGAGAGGACCGATTGGAAAATAGTTGTTCCTACCCTGCCTGGCCATGGCAATGAGCTGAATTTGAGGGGAATCAAACATAATGAGTGGATCGACCATGCCGAAAACGAACTGAAGGCGTTATTGAAAGAGTGTGATACCGTCTATGTTGTTGGTTTTTCGATGGGCGGGCTGATTGCCAGCTATCTTGCCTCGACTTACCCGGTTGATAAGCTGGTTCTGCTCAGCGCGGCTGCTTATTATGTGAACCCTAAACAGCTTGCATTCGATATCAAGGAAATGATGAGGGATACGTTCCAAGGAAAACTAAAAGAAAATGAATTATTCAAGCGTTATACACGAAAGATCAAAGAAACACCCATGACCGCTACCTTGCAGTTTCGCAGGCTTGTAACCAAAATTAAGCCTATTCTCAATGAAGTGAAGGTGCCTACCTTGATCGCGCAAGGCGAGAGTGACGGCATCGTGCCCCCTAAAAGCGCCCGGTATCTATATGAAAATATTGGCGCTGAAGAAAAACGGCTGATTTTTTATAAGAACTCCAAACATCTGATCTGTCACTGTGATGAAAAAGAACACTTATTTGATGAGGTGTATGATTTTTTGACCTCTAACCCAAGAGAAGGAATCAAGAGCTGAGGCAATTCCTCAAAAATTGCTTTTCCTTCCTAAAGATGGTATCATGAATATTGAGTGTCTAACTGAGAAAATCCTTTAAGCGGACATACTCCCGTGATGGAGAATGTCTTTTTTTGCTAATATTTCAGGTTCTGTGCTTCAGCGTGTTGTAATTGCTGATTCAGCCCTGCTTAAAACACAAGGTGAGAACACCTATTTTGCCGTAAAGGTACGACAAACTAACCAGAATCAGAAATGGTTTGGATCCTTAAACAGCCACTTATTAAAATAACGATGCATCGGTTATTGCCGATGCGGGATAAATGTGAACAAAAAGGAGAATGAGCAAAGTTGACAATGTTCCAAGACATGGGCATTAGCCCCGCAACATTAAAAGCTGTAAAGAATATGGGTTTTGAGGAAGCAACTCCAATTCAGGCAGAGACGATTCCAATCAGCCTTCAGAACAAAGATGTGATCGGCCAGGCGCAGACAGGTACTGGTAAGACTGCTGCTTTCGGTATTCCTCTAGTGGAAAAAATCAAGAAAGAAAACCATAACATTCAGGGAATCATCATCGCGCCAACTCGTGAATTGGCAATCCAGGTTTCCGAGGAATTATACAAAATCGGTGCTGGCAAGAGGTTGGGCGTTCTTGCAATCTACGGCGGCCAGGATATCAACCGCCAGATCCGCGCATTGAAAAAAGGTCCTCACATCATCGTCGGAACTCCAGGACGACTTCTTGACCATATCAACAGAAAGACGATCCGTCTTGATACTGTAGAGACAGTCATCCTTGACGAAGCAGATGAAATGCTGAACATGGGCTTCATCGAAGATATCGAAGCAATCCTTGCAAAAATCCCTAACGAACGCCAGACATTATTGTTCTCGGCAACAATGCCAGGACCAATCCGCAAGATCGCTGAGCGCTTCATGAAGGATCCGGAAGTTGTTCGTGTCAAAGCGAAGGAAATGACAGTTCCTTTGATCGAGCAATACTATGTTGAAGTACAGGAGAAGAACAAGTTCGATGTTCTTACACGACTTCTTGATATCCAATCTCCGGAATTGGCAATCATCTTCGGACGCACGAAGCGCCGTGTTGATGAGCTTGCTGAAGCATTGAACCTTCGCGGCTACACTGCCGAAGGAATCCACGGCGACCTCACTCAGGCAAAGCGTATGTCTGTTTTAAGAAAGTTCAAGGAAGGTTCAATCGACGTGCTAGTTGCGACAGACGTGGCTGCTCGTGGACTTGATATTTCTGGTGTAACGCACGTTTATAACTTCGATATCCCGCAAGACCCTGAAAGCTATGTACACCGTATCGGGCGTACTGGCCGTGCAGGTAAAGAGGGTATGGCGATCACGTTTGTCACACAGAGAGAGACTTCTTACCTTCATGTAGTGGAAAAAACAACTAAACGCCGCATGGAAAAAATGACTGCTCCAACCGTGGACCAAGCGCTTGAAGGCCAGCAAAGAGCAGTTGTTGACAAGATTACACAAACAATCGAGTCAAATAACCTTCAATACTACCGTCAGGCAGCGGATGAGCTATTGAAAAATCATGATGCTCAAACAGTCGTTGCTTCAGTATTGAAAATGCTCACTAAAGAGCCTGATACAACTCCTGTTAAGCTTACTGAGGAAAAGCCTCTTCCAAACAGAAGAGACAAGAAGCCTCAAGGAGACCGCAGAAGATACGATAACAGAGGCGGCGATGGACGCAATAAAAAGCCTTATAAGCCACGCTCTGGAACGAAACGCACAGGCGGCGGCAGCAGAGAAGGCGGCGGCTACAAATCTAGACCTTCCCGCTAAAATAAACACCCAAACCCCGGTTTTTAACTAAACCGGGGTTTTTTGTATGCGGCATTTACAAACTCATTCGGCAATAATTTTTCCAGTCCCCCATCCATTGAATTTGGACATACTACCTAAAAAACGGGGGTGGCTGATATGACGATTGTTAGGCTTGGGTATGTTGCGATGAGTGAGGAGTTGAAGAATGCCTCTCCGTCACAGACGATGACATTCAAGCAATTCCAGGGAATCAAGGACAGGGACGCAGCCATCAATAAGCTGGAGAGAATCGCTGTATCCAACCTTGAAAACTGCCTGCGTCTTCTCAGGCACAGCAAAGCGAACGAAATTCACTTTTTCCGGCTCAGCTCGAGGCTGATTCCGCTTGCCAATCATGAAGAGCTTTCCGATTGGAAGTATATGCGTGCGTTAAAAGAACCATTAAAGGATATAGCTGACTTTTTACAATCAAACCCGATGCGTGTTGATTTTCACCCAGACCATTTTGTGCTGCTGAATACACTGAAGACCGAAACCCTGAACAATTCAATCAGGACTCTTGCAATGCATCATGCCTTATTGAAGGGGATGGAAATCGATCCCGAGCACCGATGTGTCCTCCATGTCGGCGGTGTCTATGAAAACCGGGAAAAAGCGCTGGAGCAATTCATCCATAATTGGGGACTTGTTTCAACCAGGCTGCAAGATATGATCATGCTGGAAAATGATGATACATCGTTCACGCTGCACGATACGCTTTACCTTTGCGAGAAGCTTGGGATCCCGCTGGTTTTCGATTATCATCATCACCTTGCCCATCATGAAAACATAAACTGGCAGGAGCAATGGGATCGAATCGCTGGCACGTGGGAGCACTCGAAGCTGCCGGTAAAAATGCATATTTCCAGTCCGCGTTCCGAGAAAGAATACCGGGCGCACGCCGAATATGTGGATGCTGACATGTTCATGGATTTTCTTAACGGGATAAAAGGTTCAGTCCCGGAAATCCACTGCATGATCGAAGCGAAAAAGAAGGATCTCGCCCTGTTCAAGCTTGCTGAAGATTTAAGACTAAAGCCTGAAGTGGAGCCCATTGATGGCAGCAGCTTCAAGATAAAATAACACGGATTCTCGGGCCCATAGCGCATTTTCCTCCCAATTTAGTGCCATACTGATGTGTTATTGTTGTATACTTAGGAAGGTGCTATTAATTGGAAAAATAGGAGGAAGCTTTATGACGATTTCTGAGCCGCAAAAGCGGATTTCCGAGCAGGCCTTGACTGTCTGGAAAATTGCCGCTGGCCTCCATTCCCTGGTGGTATGGATATTAGCGGGCGGTCTGATCGCCATTACGATTATATTTGACTTTCCTAAATGGATTATTGCTGCAGCTATAGCTGTGGCTGCTGTATATAGCTATTTATTCATCATTTTATTGCCAACCTTGCGCTGGAAACGCTGGCGCTATGAAGTAAGGGAACAGGAGATTGAGTTGCAATATGGTGTATTCATCATAAAGAGGACGCTTATTCCGATGATCCGTGTCCAGCATGTTGATACACAGCAGGGCCCTTTATTGCGAAAATACCGTTTATCGACGGTGACGGTTTCGACTGCTGCGACCATCCATGAAATACCTGCGCTGGATATGGAGGAAGCCGAAAATTTGAGGATCTCCATTTCAAGACTTGCAAGGGTGGCGGATGAAGATGTCTGATCCGAAAAGGCTGCATCCGATCGCTGCTGTCGTCAATGCGCTTCGCCAGCTGAAGGAAATGATCATTCCTTTCCTGATTTTCGTCGTTTTCGGGAGCAGGGGAACGGATTGGGACCTGTTTTACTTCTTTGGTTCAATTGGGGTTGTCGTGCTTGTTTTAGTTTACGGAGTTTTGTCATGGTACAGATTTACATATCGCATCGAACAAGGTGAATTGCGAATCGAATATGGGTTAATTGTCAGGAAGAAGCGATATATACCGTTCGACCGGATTCAAAGCCTTGACTTGTCCGAAGGAATTTTACAGCGGCTGTTCGGCCTTGTGAAGGTGAAGGTGGAGACGGCCGGCTCAGGCGGGATGGGACTCCAGGATGGAGAGGCGGTCCTTACGGCGATCACAAAGCAGGATGCACAGGAAATCCATGACTATCTCGTTTCGATCAAAAAGTCCGGGAAAATTCTGGATGGGGAAGAGGAACCGGAATCCTCGGAGGATCTTTTATATAAAATCTCCGTTTCAGAACTATTGATGCTGGCAACAACGTCAGGCGGGGTCGGTGTAGTCATTTCCGCGGTGCTGGCGTTCGTATTTCAATTTGAAGAGTTCATTCCTTACGAACAGATTTTTGATGGAGTCGAGCACTTTGTCCAGAACGGGGTTGTTTTTATCAGCGTTGTAGTTTTTCTAGGATTCCTGTTGGCGTGGATTATTGCGCTGTTTGGTACGATGTTGAAATACGCTAATTTTACCGTTAGAAAAGTGGACAATGACCTTGTCATCACACGTGGATTGCTGGAAAAACGGCAGTTCACGATTCCGCTTAATCGAATTCAGGCCGTCCGCATCAGCGAGAATCTCGTCAGGCAGCCGCTTGGCTATGCTTCAGCATTTGTGGAAAGTGCGGGAGGTTCGGCGCTTGACCAGGAAAGCTCTAAGGTCCTCATCCTTCCAATCGTGAAAAAAAGAAAGATCCCCGGCCTGCTTGAACCGCATTTGACGGAGTACCACTTCCGTGTCAATATATCGTCTGCACCTGTAAGGGCATACAGCAGATATTTATTGAAAGGCTGGCTGTTCACGCTGCCAATCATCATTGCGGCCATCTTGTTTTTGAGACCATGGGGCTTTAGTTCGCTGATCCTGCTGGCTGTCTCGGCGGTATGGTCCTATCTTAATTATAAGGATGCAGGCTGGAGCCTTGACAATGGGATGCTGACCTTCCGATATCGCAATATTGTCAAGAACACAGTGTATATGAGGAAAAACAAAGTCCAGTCCTTCAGCATGAAAGAAAGCTTTTTTCAGCGGAAAAAGAAACTGGCTACCGTCGAGGCAATTGTCAAATCCGGGCATGGCGGTGCTGGCGGCAAAGTCATTGACCTTGAGAGAAAGCATGTTGACATGATGTATCACTGGTACTCACATGAAACGAATGAATGAGAAAAGCGTAAGCGCCTTGATCAGCCCCGACAAGCGACTCGAGGGGCTAGGCGCTGAAGCTGGACATTTCTCGAAGTGAAATTCATCCCCTGTACCAAAAAAAGCGCCCTTGAGGCGCTTTTTATTACCTTTTATATATGGCAGCTCCGGTCAGAAAACCTGCAAGCATGCCAAAAATATGGGCGGTAATATTGATGTTCGACTGGACGAATGTCATGACCACAGCAATGATGGCGATCGTCATGATCGTCTGGGAGTTTTCGCGTGACATCATGGCTTTCCGGAACATTGTGATAGAAATATAGAAACCGAACAGTCCGAAGATGGCACCGCTTGAACCTACATGTGTGTAGGTCAGCGGCTCGAGAATCAGGGTAGCAATGTTTGCGGCGATGCCTGTAGCAAGATAGAGCAGGGTGAATTTTGTTTTGCCAAGCAGCTGCTCGAGTGCCGGGCCGAACAAGACGAGCGAAAAGCTGTTGAACAGCATATGCGCAAACCCCGCATGCATGAAGATGGGTGTGACAAGCCGCCAATACTCACCGTTCACAACGTACAAGTTCACACCGGCTAGAAGTCCAAACAGGTATCTGCTCGGGAAAATTGGCAACGCCGTCAGCAGATATAATATGATATGGATTGCAATGATGATGGTGATAACAGGGTAAAGTCTAATGAAGTCGCGCAAGCTTTCTGTTCTTGTAAACATGGAAACCTCCTCGGTCCTCATAATCGTGAGGTTTGGTTATTTTTTAAATTGGTAAAAGTCCTAATCTAAAGGATAGCCCTAATGAACGAAAGTTGTACACTATTTTCTATGCACATTTCATCTTTTTTAGAAGGGAGCTGGAAAAATGATCATTGGAACAGGAATCGATATCGTGGAAATCAGCAGGATCCGCAAACTGGCAGAGTCGCAGCCGCGTTTTCCTGAGCGGGTTTTAACGGAAAAAGAAAGAGAAGTTTACAAGCAATATAATGAACGAAGAGGAATTGAATTCCTTGCCGGACGCTGGGCAGCGAAGGAAGCTTTTTCAAAAGCAAAGGGGACTGGCATTGGAAAGGAATTGTCCTTCATGGATATCGAGATTGAGCACGACCCACACGGAAGGCCAATCGTGGTTAAGCCCTATTTGGAAGGAGTCCATCTCTCGATTTCACACAGTGAGCATTATGCGATCGCGCAAGTGGTTATCGAAAAAATTTAAAATGCTTGTCAATCCCGGGGGCATATTCGCCCAGGTTGTCTCATATATTCATAATGCAGTAAGGGAGACAAGGCTAGGGCGGCGAGAACATGGCTGCACGAAGACTACTCAAGCAATTTTGCAGCCGGTGTCTTATTCCTGTCCTTTCTTTCCCTTTACACGTTTAAATGAGACTAAAAGGGGTTGGAAGAATGAAGAAAAGGTTATTGCTGCTTCTCGCCGGGCTCATGGTTATTTTTGCTCTGGCTGCCTGCGGTACAAAATCACAGGAATCTGTGGTTAAAGAGCTGGATGGAACGCTCGAAGATCTGAAGAGTTACAAGGCTAAGGCAAAGATGACATTGCAAATGGGCACGGAGCCACAAGTGTATGATGTGGAGATTTGGCATAAAGATCCGTCATTTTACCGTGTGAATCTGAAGAATGCCCAGAAGGACCAAAGCCAGATGATCCTCAGGAACGATGAAGGAGTTTTTGTTCTGACGCCTGCCCTTAACAAAAGCTTCAAATTCCAGAGTGACTGGCCGAAGAACAGCAGCCAGGCTTATCTGTACGAATCTTTAATCACTGATATTCTGGAGGATAAGCAAGCGAAATTCTCGGCAACAAAGGAACATTATGTGTTCGAAACGAAAACAAGATACCAGAACAATAAGATGCTTCCAATCCAGGAAATCAAGCTGAACAAAAAGAGCCTGGCGCCGGTTAGCGTGAAGGTGATGGACCCAGACCGCAATGCGCTTGTGACGGTTGAATTTTCTGACGTGAAATTCGACGCAAGCTTTGATAAAGATGCGTTTGATATGAAAAAGAACATGACAGGAGCCCAGCTTGAGGTACCGGTTATGGCAGATGTAGAGGACAAGGAATTCACAGTGAAATACCCAGTTGCTGAAATCCCAGGCGTGACTTTGATTGATGAAAAGGAAATCACGACAGAGAATGGAAAGCGTGTCATATTGACCTATGACGGCGAAAAGTCCTTCACGCTGATCCAGGAAAAAGCAGATGCCATGCCTGCAATGTCCTCTGCGATCAATATGACTGGAAAACCTGTCGACCTAGGATTCACAATTGGAGCCATGAATGAAACCTCAGTATCCTGGACCCACCTCGGAGTCGATTATATGCTGGCTTCAACAGACCTATCACCAGAAGAACTTGAAATGGTCGCAAAATCAGTTCTGTCCGATATGGAAAAATAAGAATTCAAATGCAGGCTCAGTGTAACCTGGGCCTGTTTTTTTATGGACTGTAAATGGGAACGGAGATTTTTTGGTTGGTCAGAACTTTTTTTAAGGAAGGGTTGTGACAGACAGAAATCAGGAGAAGTGTGAGAATTTGTCCATCACACTGACATGACGGATAAAAATCAAAGGCAAGGGCAAATTACGGTCCATCATCACTTGTTTCAACCAAGTACCAAATAAAGCTCACCTCTAGAAATTCGAAACTCCTCCATTCCGCGCAAATATTATCCATTTGACATTGAGTTCTATCGGTTTGATAATAAAACAATAAAAATAATGTTCGGGTTGAAGGAAGTGGAGTTTCATTGGAGGAGCAAGGATTTTTTTACCGTGATACATGGGCAGAGGTGGACCTGGACCACGTCAGGGCAAATGTGGAGCGGATTAAGGGCCACCTGCCTAAAGATGTTGAATTTATTGCAGTTGTGAAGGCCAATGCTTACGGACATGGGGATTCGCAGGTGGCGGAAGCGGCTTTGGCTGCGGGAGCATCGATGCTGGCTGTCGCGTTCATGGATGAAGCCCTAGCGCTCAGAAAGAAGGGGATCACCGCACCGATCCTTGTACTGGGGGCCAGCCGGCCGGAGGATGTGAACATTGCGGCCGAGGAGGGGATCATCCTGACTGTTTTCCAGAAGGATTGGCTGGAAAAAGCGCGGGAAGTCCTTAAAGCAGATGCTTCCCTGTCACTTCATATAAAAATAGACACAGGTATGGGCCGGATCGGAATTCGTTCTGTAGAAGAATTGAAGAGTGCGGAAAAATTGATTGATGAGGATGAAAGACTCCAACTGCACGGCATCTATACCCATTATGCGACAGCAGATGAATTGGATGACTCATATTTTAACAAGCAGCTTGCCTTGTTCCGGGAAATGCTCGGTGCCTTGGAAACGCAGCCCCCGGTCGTCCACAGCAGCAACAGTGCCGCCGCTCTGATGCATGCGGATGCCCGCTTCAACGCGGTAAGGGTCGGAATTGCGATGTACGGTCTGGCCCCATCAATGGAGATAGCGCCTGAATTGCCGGTCGAGCTGCAGGAGGCATTCACACTGCATTCCAGGCTCGTACATGTGAAGAAGCTTGAAAAAGGCGAGAAGGTCAGCTACGGAGCGACATATGAGGCGCCAGAAGAAATTTGGGTAGGGACGCTTCCAATTGGGTATGCTGATGGATGGATAAGAAGACTGCAGGGTCAAGAAGTGCTGGTCGATGGCATAAGATCCCCAATTATCGGACGGATTTGCATGGACCAATGCATGGTAAAGCTTCCATACGAGGTCCCGGTGGGAACGATCGCCACCTTGATCGGCAGCCAGGGACAGGAGTCGATCTCCATCAATGAGATTGCCAGCAAGCTAGAAACCATCAATTATGAAGTCCCGTGCATCATCTCCTCAAGGGTGCCGAGGTTGTACAGGCAAAAAGGCAAAGTCGTCGATTTGAACAATTCGCTGTTATAAAACACATCCAATAATTAACAAACCTGTGCAATCCCGCTAATCTCATGCATAAAATACTGATTTTTTGGTGGATAATACAGAAGAATTGCTGATTTACCTTTGCATCTGGCATAAATAGTGATAATATTAGAAATGGTAGAGAGATAACGAATTTAATAATGGTATGTAGTGATGATGGTGGAGGTGTATGTTTGTGTCTGAATCCAGCGCAACAACTGAGATTTTGGTAAAGTTACCGCAGCATCTTTTAAGTGAACTAGATGGATTTGTTAAGCAAGAGAACGTAAACCGCAGCGAATTTATTTATCAGGCAACAAAAATGTTTTTGCGTGAGAAGAAAAAGAGACAAATTCGTGAATCCATGAGACGTGGCTATATGGAAATGGCCAAGATTAATCTGACTATTGCATCTGAAGCATTTCAAGCAGAATACGAGGCAGAGCACACAGTTGAACGTCTAGTCAGCGGAGGATAATCCTTTGATTGTCAAACGTGGTGACGTCTATTTTGCGGACCTATCCCCAGTTGTTGGTTCAGAGCAAGGCGGAGTTCGCCCTGTCCTGGTAATCCAAAACGACATCGGGAATCGGTTTAGTCCCACAGTCATTATCGCAGCGATCACAGCACAGATCCAAAAAGCCAAGCTTCCCACTCATGTAGAAATTGATGCGAAGCGGTACGGTTTTGAACGAGACTCGGTCATCTTATTGGAGCAGATACGCACAATTGATAAACAGCGCCTAACCGATAAAATTACCCATCTCGATGACGAAATGATGGAAAAAGTGGATGAAGCCCTTCAGGTAAGTTTAGGTCTTATTGAATTTTGATTTAAAGCACGCTCTTAAAAAAGAGCGTTTTTTTGTAACCGAACACCTGGCCTGTCTTCAGGCCTTATACATAACCAAAAAAAATAAAATCGGATGTTTTCTGTGTGGGAGGCAAGCTTAGTAGCTTGTCTCTTTTTTAGTTGACGGGGAAGATTGGGAGGCAATGGAAAGTGGTCACAGAGTGGGTCTGAGTTCTGCCGGGATTGACATGGAAAGGAGAATGCCGACAAGAAAAGCACGGAATTAAGACAGGTTTGGCAGGAAAGGCAGTCAAGCTGTCAAGAAAAGCTCGGAATTGTGACAGGTTTGGCGTGGGAAGCGGAAAAGCTGTCAAGAAAAGCTAAGTATTGTGACAGGTTTGGCGTGGGAAGCGGAAAAGCTGTCAAGAAAAGCTGAGTATTGTGACAGGTTTGGCGTGGGAAGCGGAAAAGCTGTCAAAAGAAAGCCCAACTTGAGACAGGTTTGGTGGAAAAGATAGAAAAGCTGTCAAAAGAAAGCCCAACTTAAGACAGGTTTGCCAGGAAAGTAAGGAAAAGCTGTCAAAAGAAAGCCCAATTTAAGACAGGTTTGCCAGGAAAGTAAGAAAAGCTGTCAAAAGAAAGCCCAACTTGAGACAGGTTTGGTGGAAAAGATAGAAAAGCTGTCAAAAGAAAGCCCAACTTAAGACAGGTTTGCCAGGAAAGTAAGAAAAGCTGTCAAAAGAAAGCTCAAGTTAAGACAGGTTTGCCAGGAAAGTAAGAAAAGCTGTCAAAAGAAAGCCCAAGTTAAGACAGGTTTGACAGGAAAACAAACAAAGCTGTCAGAAGTAGTCCCAAGTTCGGACAGGTTTGAAAAAAGCTGTCTCATTCCGTTCTGCGACCAACCCTGACAGCAAGTGTTCAAAGCTAAAGACAGCGCCCTGGTTCGAAACTAAAAGAGATTTTAAATCAGGTAAAATGGAATACGGAAAAAATGGAATAATAACAATAATACCAGCATAGCGATATTCGCAGAATCCTGTCGACAAGTTGATTTTATTTGACGAAAGAAAACTGTTATCATTAAATGGAGATATATAATCAGGTATTTTTATGAATATTTATTTACAGTTTTAAAATTGGTTTACAATTGTTCGGAAGAGGGTAATGTAAAATTTTGTTGTGATAGAATGGGGAGGATGGAATGAATAAAACAATTTCGAATTATATCCAGGCTCATAAGCAGGACATCCTGGATCAATGGATAGATAGGACAAAAGAAGAAGCGGATGACCGGGTGGTCCGCCTTGTTTCAGATCGGGTTTTTCAGTCTGCGAGCAAGGAATTCATCGATTTGATTATCTCGAATTTCAAAGGGACGAGCGAAGAGTACAATGAAAGGCTGACTGATTTTGCTGAAAAAGTTGTCAGGCTTGGCTGGCCGTTGACGTTCGTCACTAGAGGACTCCATACCTTTAATCTGATTGTGTTTGAGGGCATGCAGAAGGAAGGGATCGTGACGTCGGAGAACCAGATGGACATGGTGTATGAATTCGATCGCTGGTCGACCCCGATGAACAATGAAATTGTCAGTGTCTATTCATCCACATGGGAAAGAACGGTTTCCCTCCAGAAAATTGCCTTGCAGGAGCTATCTGCTCCGCTTATTCCTGTGTTTGAAGGAATTACAGTAATGCCGCTAGTGGGTACGATTGATACAGAGCGTGCAAAGCAAATCATGGAAAACCTGCTGAAGGGTGCGGTAAAACACCGTTCAGAGGTAGTTCTGATTGATATTACGGGTGTACCTGTTGTTGATACGATGGTTGCCCATCATATTATCCAGGCAGCGGATGCCGTTAGGCTCATCGGTGCCAAGTGCATGCTTGTAGGGATCCGTCCTGAAATTGCACAGACCATCGTCAACCTCGGCATTGACCTGAACCAGTTTACAACGAAGAATAACTTGAAAAAAGGAATCGAAGCAGCTCTTGAGCTGACAAATAAAAAAATCGTTACATTGGAGGGAGCAAAGTGAGAATACCTATCCTAAAGCTAGATGATTGTCTGTTGGTCTCCATTCAATGGGAGCTTGATGACCAGACCGCTCTTCAATTTCAAGAGGATTTGCTCCACAAGATTCATGAGACAAGTGCCAATGGGGTCGTCATCGATCTAACTTCAATCGACTTCATCGACTCTTTTATCGCCAAGGTTCTTGGGGACGTCATTAATATGTCCAAGCTCATGGGTGCGATTGTAGTCATTACCGGAATCCAGCCTGCTGTTGCCATAACGCTAATTGAATTAGGTATCGGCCTTGATGATGTCCTAACTGCATTAGATTTAGAAAAAGGTTTGGAGAAATTACAACAGGAATTGGGGGAATAGGTGAATGGACATCCAATCCTGCGTTACGATCATAAACGAATGGGACATCGTCGCAGCACGCCAGCTAGGCCGGAATGTTGCGAAGGAGCTTGGTTTTGGAACAGTTGACCAGGCACGAATCACCACCGCCATTAGTGAATTGGCCAGAAATATATACTTATACGCCGGCAAAGGGCAGATTTGCATCGATAAATTATATGACGGCGGTAAAGCGGGATTGCGAATCAACGCAGTGGACAGCGGCCCAGGTATAAAAGAAATACGCCAAGTCATGGAAGATGGCTTTTCAACATCAGGAGGACTAGGAGCCGGCCTTCCCGGAGTGAAGCGTCTTATGGATGAGTTCGACATAGACTCAAGCCCCGGTCAAGGAACACAGATCAAAGCGACTAAATGGCTCCGTTAGGGGGAGAAAGTATGGATTTCCGAGAAATGATGGAATCAAAGTATCGGGATATTCTTGACAATTATATAAAAGAGCAATCCGAGCAAGCATTATATGCAGGGCAGAAGTTCAGCCGCAAGTCGATTGAGCATAAAATCGCACCGGAAGAAATCATCAGCCTCCATAAAAGCATACTGCTTGAGATGTATCCTGAACTTCCAGAAGATATCATGCATTCCTTTGATATCCTCCTAGAGGTGATGATCGCCTATGGTATCGCATACCGAGAGCATCAAAGCCTGAGACACCAGCAGGAGGAATTAAGATCCGAAATGGAAATTGCTGCCAATGTTCAGCAAACATTGCTTGGTACGAAAATTCCGGCTGTGCCTGGGATTGATATCGGGGCCATCAGTGTTCCGGCAAAGCATATGAACGGTGACTACTTCCATTTTGTCCAGGATGAGAACAATAACATCAGTGTCGCAATCGCTGATGTCATTGGAAAAGGCATTCCGGCGGCTCTTTGTATGTCCATGATCAAGTATGCAATGGACAGCCTGCCAGAAAACCGGCTCGATCCAAGCAGCATCCTGGAGAATCTGAACAGAGTTGTTGAACAGAACGTTGACCCAAGCATGTTCATCACGATGTTCTACGGAATGTTCAATCCTTCCAACAATATCTTCTATTATGCGTCCGCAGGGCACGAACCTGGCTTCTATTATGATTCCAAAAAGAAGGAATTCACAGAGTTGGTCGCAAGAGGCTTACTTCTAGGAGTGGACAAGCGGACGAAGTATACCCAGTATGAGAAGGAAATCCTTCCTGGGGATATGGTGATCCTGATGTCTGACGGAGTGACCGAGTGCAGAACGGAAGAAGGATTCATCGAAAAGGAAACATTAATCGGATATATAAATAAATATATTCACTTAAATGCTCAGGAAATTGTCAATAATATCTTTAGGGAACTTGAAAAACTTCAGCATTTCCAATTGCGTGATGATTTTACTTTAATCATTTTGAAACGAGATGTTTAATCGGGCTCCAAACCGGGTAAATCAAAAGAGCAATTGAATTGTAAAGGGTGGGTCATTTATGAATATTTCGATAGATGTGAAAGAAACAGAATCAAAATTAGCAGTCAAGGTAAGTGGCGAAATTGATGCATATACAGCTCCACAGTTACGTGAAAAGCTTTTCCCTATGTCCGAAAAAGAGGGCGTAAAGATGGTTGTTGACCTTTCGGAGGTCAATTATATGGATAGTACAGGGCTTGGAGTATTTGTGGGAGTATTCAAAAACGTGCGTGCAAATGACGGCGAGTTCAAAATCGTCGGGTTGTCCGAGCGTTTACAGAGACTTTTCGAAATCACTGGCTTGGCCGATATTATCGATATAAACAGCCAGATTGAGGGTGGAGTGCAATGAACCAGTCATTTGACTATATTGAGATGAAAATCCCGGCTAAACCGGAATTCGTGGGTGTCATTCGTTTGACCCTTTCTGGTATTGCAAGCCGTATGGGTTTTTCCTACGACGAAATTGAAGACTTAAAAATTGCTACCAGCGAAGCTTGTACCAACGCTGTGCAGCATGCATATAAAAACAATGAGAATGGCGAAGTCATCATCGGTTTCGGATTGTATGAAGACAAGCTTGAAGTGATGGTTGCAGATAATGGCCAGAGCTTTGATTTCCACTCAGCGCGCCAGGGACTAGGTCCTTATGATCAGAATAGTTCTGTGGAATTCCTTCGCGAAGGAGGCTTGGGACTGTATCTGATCGAAACATTGATGGACGAGGTTCGAATCCATCACAAAGAGGGCGTCACGGTCTTTATGACCAAGTACCGAGAAGGAGAGCAGGTGGAGAGAGATGCAGAGACAATCTCAACCTAAGCAAAGGCCAAAAGAAGAGATTAATGAATTAATCAAAGCCTACCAGCTGCATGAGGATGCAGACGCCCAGAATGAGCTGGTTCTCCACTATCAAAACCTTGTCGAAACAATCGCGAGAAAGTACTCAAAGGGAAGGTCGTTCCATGAGGATATTTTCCAGGTTGGGATGATCGGTCTTTTAGGCGCAATCCGCCGTTACGATGAAACATTCGGTAAGAGCTTTGAAGCATTTGCCGTACCGACTATTATTGGTGAAATCAAAAGATTTTTAAGAGATAAAACATGGAGTGTGCATGTACCGCGCAGGATTAAGGAGCTTGGTCCAAAAATCAAGACGACAGTCGAAGATTTGACCACCCAGCTGCACCGCTCTCCGCGTGTGGATGAAATTGCGGAAGTACTTCAGGTTTCCGAAGAAGAAGTATTGGAAGCCATGGAGATGGGTAAAAGCTACCAGGCATTATCTGTTGACCATTCTATTGAAGCCGATTCTGATGGGGGGACAGTCACCCTGTTGGATATCGTTGGAAACATTGATGATGGCTATGAAAAAATCAATCAAAGAATGGTGCTCGAAAAAGTACTCCATGTACTAAGTGAACGCGAAAAGTTAATTATCCAATATACCTATCTTGATAATCTAAGCCAGAAAGAGGCTGGAGACAAGCTTGGTATTTCGCAGATGCATGTATCCAGGCTTCAAAGAAGGGCAATCAAAAAGCTTCAAGAGGCGATCCATGCGGAAAACAACAATTCGGAGTACATTACATGATTCAACAGTTCAAAGACAAAATAGAACTTTATGCTTACCAGACAATCAAGGAAGGTAAAATAGAGTGCGGTGACAGCTATTATTATACAGCTACTGATGATTATTTTGTCTGTGTACTTGCTGATGGATTAGGGTCCGGGCAATACGCCCATGAAGCCTCTGCGGCAGTCGTTTCAGTAGTAGAGCAAAACCACCATGAAGATGTAGACACGCTCATGAAATACTGCAACAATATATTGGTGCAAAAAAGAGGAGCCGCTGTTTCAATCTTCAAAGTCTATTTCGAAACCCGCGAGTTTGTATACAGCTGCGTTGGAAATATTCGCTTCTTCCTCTATACATCAAGTGGCAAGCTGACATACCCATTGCCAGTCACGGGTTATCTGTCAGGTAAGCCGCAGGTGTTTCACACCCAGAGATTCGTTTATGAGCCAGAATCAAAATTCCTGATCTACTCAGACGGTTTTGACAATATCCACGGCGCTAAAACGATATTGAAGGGATATCGCTCGGTTGGTGCAATCGCAGAACAAATCAAAAGCGAATATGCCAATTCAATGGATGATGCAACTTTTATTGTAGGAAGTCTACTTTAGCCAGTGGGCTTCTTTTTGTTTTTACCGTACACTGCCTACACCATTACCAGAACTGTAAACCTTCCGCTGATTTTGGTACACTATTAAAGTGCCAAGCAATATTAAAATTGATTATGGAGGATTGTCTCTTGACTCAAACAATGGATAAGCAAGATCAATATGTAAAAATCATTGCCAAAGAGCAATCGTTAACAGCTAAACAAGTGCGAAGTGTCATTTCATTAATAGATGAAGGAAACACTGTACCTTTCATAGCCCGTTACCGAAAGGAAATGACTGGTGCGCTTGATGAAGTGCAAATCCGTGACATCGTTGAAAGATGGCAATACATACAGAATTTAGAACAGCGCAAAGAGGAAGTCATCAGGCTCATCGAAGAACAAGGAAAGCTGACTGACGAATTAAAGGGCAGCATCGAAAAAGCAATCAAGCTCCAGGAAGTAGAAGACCTTTACCGTCCCTACAAGCAAAAAAGAAGGACGAAAGCGACTGTCGCAAAAGAAAAAGGCCTTGAACCTCTTGCTCAGTGGATGCTGGAGTTTCCGGTAAACGGAAGTCTCGAAGACAAAGCTCGCGAGTTTTTATCAGAAGAAAAAGGTGTTGGATCTATCGAAGATGCGATTGCCGGCGCGAAAGACATTATCGCTGAAATTGTTTCCGATGACGCAGACAGCCGCAAATGGATTCGAAATGAAACCTTTAAAACTGGCTCCATCGAATCCTCGGTAAAAAATGAAGAGCAAGATGAGAAAAATGTTTATGAAATGTACTATGAATACTCGGAACCAGTCAGTAAAGTGGTGCCGCACCGAATCCTTGCGCTCAATCGCGGTGAAAAAGAAGATCTGTTGAGAGTGTCAATAAAGCCAAAAGCAGATGTCATTATGAGCTACTTGCAGCGTAAGTGGGTTACTAAAAATCATTCTGTCACAGCAGCTGCAGTAACAGAGGCTCTCGAGGATTCCTATAAGCGACTGATCCAGCCGTCAATCGAACGTGAGATCAGGAATGAACTGACAGAAAAAGCTGAAGAGCAAGCGATTCACATTTTCTCGGAAAACCTTCGAAAACTGCTATTGCAGCCGCCGCTAAAAGGCAAGGTCGTCCTGGGTGTAGACCCTGCATTCAGAACGGGCTGTAAGCTGGCTGCTGTGGATGAAACGGGAAAAGTTTTATCAATCGGAGTGATTTATCCTCACACTTCTGGCTCAAAAAATACAGAGGCAAAGGACAAATTTATTAAAGTCCTGAAAGATTATGAGGTAGAGATGGTTGCGATCGGCAACGGTACTGCTTCCAGGGAAACGGAACAATTCGTGTCAGACATCCTGAAAGAAATGAATAAGGAGATTTTCTATCTCATTGTCAATGAAGCTGGTGCGAGTGTCTATTCAGCATCAGACCTTGCCCGCGAAGAATTCCCTAATTACCAGGTAGAAGAACGAAGTGCGGTTTCGATTGCCCGTCGATTGCAGGACCCGCTGGCTGAACTCGTTAAAATCGATCCTAAATCCGTAGGTGTCGGCCAGTATCAGCATGATGTCAGCCAGAAAAAGCTTTCCGAATCACTGACATTCGTTGTTGAGACCGCGGTTAATCAGGTGGGAGTCAACGTAAATACAGCCTCATCCTCTTTACTGCAGTACGTATCCGGCCTTTCTAAAACTGTAGCCAATAATATAGTAAAGAAACGTGAGGAAGAAGGGAAGTTCACAAGCAGGGCACAGCTGAAAAAAATTCCTCGTCTCGGAGCGAAGACCTATGAACAGGCAATTGGATTCCTGCGTGTCATTGATGGAAAGGAATCTCTCGACCGGACCGGCATCCACCCAGAAAGTTACGGTGAGGTAAAGCAGCTGCTTGATAGCCTCGGTTTCAAATCAAAAGATTTAGGAACTCCTGCATTAAAAGATGCCCTTGCGAAAATTAACATCGACCAGACTGCGGATGAACTAGGAATCGGGAAACTTACACTGAAAGATATCATTGATGCACTCGTAAGACCTGAACGAGACCCGCGGGATGAGCTTCCAGCACCTTTATTGAAAAAGGATGTACTAAAGCTGGAGGATCTAAAAACGGGGATGGAACTTCAAGGTACTGTACGGAACGTGGTTGACTTCGGTGCTTTTGTTGATATTGGTGTAAAGCAGGATGGACTTGTCCATATCTCAAAGCTAAGCAACCGCTTCGTAAAACACCCTCTGGATATTGTATCGGTCGGGGACGTTGTTACTGTATGGGTGGACAGTGTCGACCAGAAGAAAGGCCGAGTCGCCTTGACAATGCTTAAGCCTGATCAGGCATAATACAAAGACTGCAGGAATGCCTGCAGTCTTTAATCGTTTAACCCTTGTTTATTTCTATAAAAGTACCAGCATTGGTTTAAAAGTTTGATTTGATACCTGTTTTTCTCGTAGAAGGCTCGTTTCATTTGATTCTGAAACCAGACAGGCATAGCGCAATACCTCCTTAAGATAATACGTTAAAAGGTAACATTAATATATGCTATAATGGGTTGTCATGTTTCTATAAAAGGCAGGCGTTTTACAAATGACTGATCAAGAGTTGCATAATCTTGTAGTGGCGATCTCTAATGAATTCTTCCATAAGCCATTCAGGCATAAGGCGTTCTTCAACTCGAGGCTCCGTACTACAGGAGGACGTTATATGCTGAACAGCCATAACATTGAAATTAATAAAAAGTATTTTGAGCAGCTGGGTGAAGCAGAGCTCGTTGGGATCATTAAGCATGAACTATGCCATTACCACCTTCATATAGAAGGAAAAGGCTACAAGCATCGCGATAAAGAATTCCGAGATCTATTAAAGAAGGTAGATGCCCCGAGGTTTTGTTCTGTGCTTCCGGAGGAGAAGAAGAGAAGGGCGAAACAGAAATTCGTTTTTTATCAATGCAGTAGCTGTAAGTTGACTTATCGCCGTAAAAGATCTATAAATACTTCAAAATACGTGTGCGGAAAATGCAGGGGAAAGCTCGTGAAAGTGAAGGAAATGACTGTAGAATAAGCTTTTGTGGGCTTTTAAAAAAGAAATAAAAACTTATTAAAAACACCCTTGACTTTTAGTGGGTACCTCCCTATAATAGTAAGAGTCGATAAGACAACGACACGAACAAATAAAGCTATTCCGCAGTAGCTCAGTGGTAGAGCAACGAGCGATATCGTCTCCGAGTTTACTATGAGTTGTACTCATCGAGCCGCTTCTTGAATAAGCGTCCTGAGATGAGGACAGTCGGCTAAGGATAACTTTTGAAAGAACAAATACTATTATTCCGCAGTAGCTCAGTGGTAGAGCACTCGGCTGTTAACCGAGCGGTCGTAGGTTCGAATCCTACCTGCGGAGCCATTAATTTTAAAGGTATGGGGAAGTACTCAAGAGGCTGAAGAGGCGCCCCTGCTAAGGGTGTAGGTCGGGTAACCGGCGCGAGGGTTCAAATCCCTCCTTCTCCGCCAGAACCTTTTAATATGGCCCCTTGGTCAAGCGGTTAAGACACCGCCCTTTCACGGCGGTAACACGGGTTCGAATCCCGTAGGGGTCACCAAGTTTTTTTCGCGTCAGCGAAAAATAAACATCCTTAAAATTCGCGACAGCGAAAATAACAAAACTAATTCCATATCTGGTCCCGTGGTGTAGCGGTTAACATGCCTGCCTGTCACGCAGGAGATCGCCGGTTCGATCCCGGTCGGGACCGCCATTTTATTGGGCTATAGCCAAGCGGTAAGGCAACGGACTTTGACTCCGTCATGCGTTGGTTCGAATCCAGCTAGCCCAGCCATTTTTGAGCCATTAGCTCAGTCGGTAGAGCATCTGACTTTTAATCAGAGGGTCGAAGGTTCGAGTCCTTCATGGCTCACCAGATTTTTTCGCCTTCAGCGAAAAAAAATGTCCTTGATTTCGCGACTATGATTTGATCATGTCGGGGACAATCAACTCACGATATTAATATGCGGGTGTGGCGGAATTGGCAGACGCACCAGACTTAGGATCTGGCGCCGCAAGGCGTGGGGGTTCGACTCCCTTCACCCGCACCATTAATTACCTGTTGATTAATGAGCTTGAATTAGTTAATATATAATCCTGTCATGTTTTGCGGTCGTGGCGGAATGGCAGACGCGCTAGGTTGAGGGCCTAGTGGGGGCAACCCCGTGGAGGTTCAAGTCCTCTCGGCCGCACCAAAAAAGTTATTGACACACACTGATGATCGTGTTAATATATAAAAGTTGCTATTAAAACAATATGCGCCCGTAGCTCAATTGGATAGAGCGTCTGACTACGGATCAGAAGGTTATGGGTTCGACTCCTTTCGGGCGCGCCATTATATTTCTTCAATAACGGGGAGTAGCTCAGCTTGGTAGAGCACTTGGTTTGGGACCAAGGGGTCGCAGGTTCGAATCCTGTCTTCCCGACCATTCAGCAACTAATTTTATATGCGGGTGTAGTTTAGTGGTAAAACCTCAGCCTTCCAAGCTGATGATGAGAGTTCGATTCTCTTCACCCGCTCCAATTTCATTGCTCTTTGAAAACTAAAC
>NZ_JAGGQQ010000006.1:117099-356421 GCF_018613195.1 Bacillus sp. ISL-45 | reverse complement strand
GCCACAAAGTGGTCTGCCTCTCTTTTAAAATCTAAAATGTATAAAATTCAACTTCGATAATTGTCCAGCTTCAGCGCCTAGCCACTCGAGTCGCTTGTCTAGTGTCGCCTCCTAGAAACTCCGAAACTTCAACTCCGCCGGCAGGGTCGGAGTCTCCAGTTTCTGCGTTTCTAAGCAGTCGGCTATACTTTTCGAGTTCGGCCCTGCCAATGAAGTCAAAGAACGACTTCACTGTCAGGCCCTCCGAGGCACACGGTGTGCTAGACCCTCCAGCCGCAGGATAAGGAAAGCTTCGAAGCGAATCATCGCACGACCGAAAGCGGTAGCTTTTGGGAGGACGTGGCGTCATAGGAGGGCAGCGCTTGTCGGGGCTTAACGAGGCGCTTGCGCTTTTTGTTCTGGGATTTTAGTTGAAGGAATTTATTGGCTTTTTAACGAATAAACTCTACTAATATTATTAGGACAGGTTGTGTCGCCATGGTTATTTTTAGTTACCTTTTAATTTCATATCTTGTTGGCAGCTTGATGGCTGGCTATTTCGTTGTTAGGTTCCTTGGGAGAAAGGATATAAGAGTTGAAGGCAGCGGTAACGTTGGGGCGAGGAATGCAGGCCGGGTACATGGAAAGCTATCATTTATTTTGACTTTTCTTGGTGATGCGCTAAAAGGGGTATTAGTAATCATTCTTGGTGAATATTTAAAACTGCCGCCTGAATTAACAATAACTGGACTGGGATTTGCAATACTTGGCCATGTTAAGCCAATTACTTTAAAATTTAAAGGTGGAATGGGGATTTCTACATTTATAGGAGGCATGCTCGCCTTCGAACCGTTAACAGCCTTGGTTATTATTTCGGGTTTTCTTTTACTTTATCCCTTTTTAAAGAGTTTTACATTTGCAGGACTGGGTTCCTTTGTTTTAATTCCTGTATTTTTTTATTTCCTGGCAATCCATCAACTTGCCATTTTAGTTTCAGCCATACTCGTAATGATCATAATATTCATTCACCGTGAAGATATTTCCGAAAGATTAGATAAAAAAAGGAAAAATTAATACGAGAGGGACAAAGCAGAAGACCAATTCCAGCTGCGAGTAATTTAATTAAATAGAAAGGAAAAGTTGGAAGGAGTGGTGGATTTTTTTGATTGGAGTGTCAGTTTCAGAAATACTCCTGGGCTAATGTTTTAATCTTATTAATACCCATTGCATTTCGGTTTGAAAAAGTTATGGAAGGCAGCTTTCTTTACACTATTACTTGATGGTAAAACAGCCCTTGACCTCGCAAATCTTGGCAAGTAGTAAAACATGAAGATGCACATCTACCAGGTTTTTAATGATATGATGGAGTGATTTTTCCAGTTATCATTTTTACTCACAAAAAAATGTTTTTATTGCTTGAATTTTCCTGTCCAAATAACTCTGTTTTTTTCCTTAATATGGTTGACGGCATGATTATGGTTGGTTTTCGGGCAATTCCGCTCTTTTTTCGGGAGATTATTCCGCTTGATTGGGAGATTGCGCTGGAAGATCGGGTAATTATCGGTGCTCATTAAGAGAATAATGTTTCTAGTAACCTTTTTCTTCAAAAATCGGATGCTTTTTTACTCGATTATATACATTGAATAAGCAATTAATGATTAACAGCAATAATATTGGTGAACGGAGTATTCATGATTCCTGCCTAGCTAGGAATCATCCAAGACCCAACCACTAAAGGATGCAGAGACAATAAAAGGGCAATGCAATACAAGCACCCAAACTGAAACCAGTTTATGTTTAGGATTCGCACATTTTGAGGTAAAGAATTGAATAGGATATTGTATCCATTTGAAAGGAGCCTGAAATATGTGGAACTGGATTTGGCTCTTGCTGCTGCCAATCGTTGTTTTGCTGCTGATAGAAGAAGGAAGTCAATTTATTTGGAGATGGTATTTAAAAAACCCGAAGAAGGGAAACAATGCCATTTTAAACCGGATTCATAACAGCTTTAAAAAACTTCAGCAGAAATATCGCAAGGATCCTTCGCATTGATGTGGGGATTCTTTTTTAAGCTTCTTTTCGTTAACTTTATTGCTTGCTCAAACAGAATGTACGTGAATGAACAGGAACAATCAAGGCGAAAACAGCCTGTTTTTAAAATCGTAAAGATTGTTGTTAAAATCCTAAAGCCGATTTTAAGGTAATGTGCCATTTTGCAGGTCGGTATTTAGTTTGCATGCTCTTTTATCACAAAAGAGGTAACTTTGCGAATAACAATAGGCCATTCAATCCTATTTTGTAGTCAATAGCAACAAAGTTTGAGAAAAGAGCATTTTAAAAAGAATAAATTTTGATCAAGATTGAAAAAAGCTGTAAGTTAAACTATGATATAGGTATTCAGAAAATTTAGAAATGTAGAAGGGGTGATACAATGAGTAAAGTTATTCCGGAAAACTGGTGGGACCAACTCTCTGTTCCTGCAATAGCTGCCCCAATGTTCCTTGTTTCAGGTCCTGATTTGGTTAGTTCCTGCTGCAAAAACGGAGTAATTGGGTCATTTCCAGCTCCGAATGCCAGACCAATTGAAGTTCTTGACGAATGGATGGGAAGGTTGAATGCCGATTTAGCAGAAGCGAAAAAACAAGAGCCAGAACGGAAAGTGGCACCTTGGGCTATGAATATGGTAGTACATAGTACATACAGCAGGCTTGAAGAAGAGCTTGCTTTGATAAAAAGGCATAAACCTCAGTTGGTTATCACGTCACTTGGCAGTCCTAAGAAAGTAGTAGATATTGTCCATGAATATGGAGGCCTTGTTTTCTCTGATGTCAGTGATGTGAAGTTCGCGAAGAAAGCCGCAGAGACAGGGGTTGACGGTCTGATTTTGGTCGCGAATGGAGCAGGTGGCCATGCTGGGGAACTGAATAGCTTCGCTTTTGTGGATTCTGTACGAACGTTCTGGGATGGGATCATTGTTCTGGCAGGCTCAATCACCACTGGAAAAGCGGTACTTGCTGCCCAGGCAGCAGGTGCAGACCTTGCTTATATGGGGACAAGATTCATAGTGGCACAAGAGAGTATGGCGAATGATGAATATCGTCAAATGGTGGTCGATGCAACACAAGAAGACCTTATTCTCACCGATGCTTTCTCAGGTGTCAAAGCGAATATGCTGAAGCCAAGTATTGTTAGGGCCGGGCTTGACCCAGAAACTCTCAAGAAAAAGGATACTGTTAATTTTGATACGATGCAGAGAGAGACAAATGCTAAAGCCTGGAAGGACATTTGGTCAGCAGGGCAGGGAGTTGGAGCCATTGAAAAGATCCAGTCCGCATCGGAAATTATTAGCCAGTTAGAAACAGAATACAAAGAAGCTTTAAGTGATTTGAACACTAAAGCCAGTAAACTAAAGACTTTCGTTATGGACTAACTAAGTTCACTCACCGGACATTTAACGTTCGGTGAGTTTTTTGCAGGCCCCATGGTATAATATTCTTGTGAAAGTGATAGGATATTTAATTCCTGATTTAAATATATATTACAGGGCTCGATTGAATCATAAACAAGTTTAATCGATTAATAACAAGAAATATGTTAATATTAAGGGTATATTTCGAATATGCGAATTCATTGTTTGTTTCCCTTGAATTCAGGAGGAGACTGATACAATGCAAAAACAAATCGAGGATTTGCTCCAAAGTGTGAAAGAAACTGGTGCCCATATTTTTTATACATTCGAAAATGAAGAGAAATATGTTGATAATTTGATAGTATATATTACGGCGGCTATCGGAATCGGCAACCACATCATGATCATAGAAAATGACCGGATTATGCCTGAAATCCAGAAGAGAATCCAGGCCGAGTTTGGAGAGGAACAACAGGAAATGATTCACACAATCAATAATTATGACTTCTATTGCTATCGCGGCAATTTCCATAAAGAAACAATTTTAAGTTATTTAGAAAATATGATTGCGCCTTTTTTACAAAATAATATTCCTATTCAGACTTGGGCCCATGTTGAATGGCGAGACCAAAAGGAAATCTTCCAGAATCTTGGGGAATACGAAAAAGAAGCGGACTTAATGCTTCAGGCCACAAATTTAATCACCATTTGTGGGTACGACTCAAAGAGGGTCCCTGATTCATTAAAAGAGACTTTGCTGGTTTGCCACGATTATTATATGACAGACGATACCGTTGAGCAGATCAATCGTAAAAGCAGAATATAGTATCAAGTAACCTGCCAAAGATGGCAGGTTTTTTGGTTCTAAACTGATTGTCGCTGAATTAATTTAAATGGCAGAGTGACCTTCTTGGCATATGTATCAACGCCAGTTCGCTTGATAAATGCATTAAAGGCAGCTGTACCTAATTGTTTAGTGGGTATGTCTATTGTTGTTATTCCCAAAATTTCAGATATTGGATGGTTATCAAAGCTCAATACAGCTACATCCCCAGGTACATCAAGGCCTTGTTTTATGGCTTCCGTGATAATTCCGGCTGCCACTTGATCATTACCGACTAGAAAGGCAGTTGGCTTTTCTTTCATTTTTAGAAATTGATTCACCACTTTTTTTCCATCCTGAATAAGTAAACAGTTACCAATAATCCACTCTCCATGAACTTTCTGGCCAATCATCTTCATCTTTTCCTCATATGCCTGCTGTCGCTTCTTGCTATTTGTTCCTTCAAGTCTTCCAAGACAGATGGCGATCCTCTCATGTCCATTGGAAAGTAAATGTTCCAATCCAAGGTTGAATGCAGCAACATGCTGGATTGATATCGAAGGAAACTCCTCTAAATCAGAATCCTCACATAACACAATCGGTCCTGTATCTTTATACTTCATAAGTGAATCAAACGGAATAGCACGTGAAGCAATAATAACTCCATCAATAAGGTGGCCTCGAAGTTGTTCTAATGCTTCAAATTCCTTTTCAAGATTATAGCCTGTCTGGAAGATAACCAGCTGGATACTATGCTTTATCGCTTCTTCGGCAATTCCTTCCAGGAGTTCAGAAAAATATGGGTGATTGATCGTTGGCAGTACGACTCCAACCATATTTGTCTTTCCTCGGGACAGATGGACAGCGTTAATATTTGGACTGTAATCCAGTTCCTTTATGGTTTTCAATACTGCTTCCCGTTTATCCGGGGTGACATATGGATGGTTATTCAGCACGCGTGACACTGTGGAAACCGACACTCCTGCCAGTCGGGCAATTTCTCTGATATTAGCCATTTAAAAACCTCGCAAAGATTATTCTTGACCTGAAACGCGTTCCATAAATTATTGTATATGCAAACATATTACAAAGGAGTTGTCATTATGGTTGCAGGAATTATTATGTTAGCAGGCTTATGCCTATTTGAAATTATTTTAGCAAAAATCGCATTAGGAAACGCGGAAATAAAGGAATTTAATTTCGAGGAATTTTTTTATGGGAAAGATTGATTGTTAACAGGAAAAAAGTGAACCCTGATCATTTACACTTTAATCGTGCAGCGCAGGAAGGAAGTGCCATAGTAATTTAAGAATTCAGCATCACTGCAAGAGGAAAGTGTTACAATAAAAGGAAGGTTGTTATCTGGAAAGTAAGAAGAAATTTGAAACTTTTTCCCAGGTCTTCCGTAAATATTTACGTCAATAAGAAAGAGGTGAAATAAATGGGCAAAACAAAAAAGGTTATCGCGAGTATATCTGCTACGGCTTTGATGGTGGGGCTCGCGGGTTGCAATAACAACCCACAGGCCATTCCGGACCGGGGTTGGGAACCGGATGTATCCGGCGATGAAGGGCAGGATTGGAATTCTGAACAGGACGAAGATATTCCTCCCGTACCAGAAGGGACCGATTGTTCAGACTGGGAATGGGACAATGAAGATGGTGTCTGGGAATGTGATGATAACAACTCTCCATATTTTGGACATTACTTTTTCGCTGGTATGTTCTTTGCGAACCGATCATTACTCTATAAGAGCAATGATTATATGAAGTACAAGAACAGTACTTCATTCAAAGGAGCAAGACTGGACAGTAATTATAAAAATACTTCGCCAAAGGGCAGTTCAGGATTCGGCAGCGGGTCAAGAAGCACTACTGGCGGTTAAGGGAGAGAAACAAAGATGAATTTATATTTGAATTTTGCCGCTTATTTAGGACTTGGATTGCTTTTGCTAACGGCAGGTGTCGGCTTATTCGTGCTGGCTACTCCAAAAATTAAGGAGTTTGAACTGATTGGCAAAAGAAATATAACAGCTGCTCTTTCACTTGGAGGGAAAATGCTAGGACTTGCCATTGTGCTTGGTGCAGCTGCTGAATATTCGATCTCCCTCCTCGATATGGCGATTTGGGGCTCCATAGGAATTTTTACGCAGATCATTGTATTCTTTGTCGCTGAGGTTGTCACGGTTAGATATAGTCTCCAAAAAGCGATTGAAGAAGATAACCGTTCGGTGGGTGTCATTCTCTTCACACTTTCCCTTGCAGTAGGCTGGATTGTCGCGAAAAGTCTGTCGTATTAGGAGGGCAATGCATCCATGAAAAAGCTAACCTACTTCATTCATGATGGAAAAGACAACTATGAACCATTATACGAATATACGATCCCGAATGTCGGGATAGATGAGTTTTATGCCCGCCAGCTTTGTACTTATTTTATTATTAAAGGAACCCAGTATGAACTGTTATCCAATGAGATGGTTGGGGATGAAGAGATACTCGTTCTTGAGGACCGGGGCATGAACAATTATGTCCTTGATGAGAAAAGTTATCGGGGAATGGGGATCCACGTGGAATTCCGCAGGTACAAAGAAAGTGAGAACTATAAGTTGCTTTCAGCTGTTCCTTGCAGAACTCACCTTGATGTAATCCGCTATTTAATAAAGGATATTGTTGATATTCCTGGCTTTGGCCAGATGGCTGTTACCTCTACCGAAGTGGATGAAGATCGGGGAGTTTACGTTCTGTATGTGAAAGCCATTGGTGAAAACGACATGGAATAGGAGGCATTCCATGAAAAACTATAAAACAAAGAGAGAACATTTTTATCGTGGAATCAAGAATTTTTGGCCAGATTTGTATGGTGAAGAATATGCATTGTATGATATTTCGACCATTGATGGGCGGGAAGCAGAAGCAATCAGGATCTGTACAAATAGGATCGGTAAAATATTTTTCAAAGTTAGTGAGCTCCTTAGAAATGTTCATCCGGATACCTTAAGGGAACTTGGGTATCCGGAAGAAACCCTCGATTTTATACGGCTCAGGACGTTAAATATTGAAAGCGTAATTGCAAGGCTTGATCTGATTAAAACTGAAAATACATATAAGTGCATCGAGATAAATGCTGATACTCCAACATTCATTAAGGAATTATTTAATGTAAATGGTTCTGTAGCTGCTCAATTTGGTCTTGGGAACCCTAATGAGGGAATGGAAGATCTGCTGGCCAGAGCTGTCAGGTCTGCTGTCGCTTCATCAGCCAAATGGCTGGAGGAGACAGAGCCATATGTGGTTTTCACCGCGCATGAAGACAATATTGAAGACCGAAATACAGTCTTATATTTGCAGGATTTATATGGCCTGCCTTCCAGGTTCATTTCACTAGATAAATTAAAGATTATACCAGAGACTGGGCTCTATGATGAAACGGGGCGCAAGATTGACATCCTATATCGTCAGACATTCCCGGTAGAAAGCCTTATCAGGGATGAAGACAAATCAGGAAATAAAATCGGTTTATGGCTGCTTGAGCTGGTAAAAACAAAGAAATTAGCGATGATCAATCCTCCATCTGCCTTCTTATTGCAGAATAAAGCCGTACAGGCGGTCATATGGGGATTACACGAAAATAAGGATCCCTTTTTCACAACCGAAGAGCATCAGTGGATTGAGGAATATTTCCTGCCAACATATTTGGAAGCAGAGCGATTTTACAACGCAAAGTTATCTTTTGTTAAAAAGCCGATTTTCGGGAGAGAAGGAGACACAGTACAGATTTACAGCTCGACTGGTAACCTGATAATGGAAGAAGAACACAGGAACTACCAGGATGTACCATCCATTTTTCAGCAGTATATCGAAATGCCTTCAACTACTTATTTTTCGGAAAAAGGGGAGAAACAAGGTCATATACTGACCGGAAGCTTTCTTGTTTACGGAAAACCTTCCGCACTCGGTTACCGTGTCGGAGGAGAAATTACAAACAACCTTTCTTGCTTTTTACCAGTGGGATTGGCTTAAAAGAAAGGGGGTCCATCCAATGTGGATTTTACAAAGGTTGTTTACGAAATTGCTGAAAATCAGCCTTTTGAAACTCACCTTGATCGTACTTGGTGTGATTTTATTAAGCAGCTTGATAATTAAAACACTAGAACCCGATACTTTCCCAAGATACCTCGATGCTGTTTGGTGGACAATGACAACGGTAGTTACGGTTGGTTACGGTGATTACTCACCCAGCAGCGATTTAGGCAGGATTTTTACTATGGTACTGCTTTATACAGTCGGGATTGGGGCAATGGGTATTATCATCGGAAAAATCTTTGATAGCTTGACTTTATATAAAAGAATGAAGGAGGAAGGGAAGTTGACCTATAAAGGAAAGGACCACTATATTTTGATCGGTTCCTCCAGGGATAAACTGAAGAATGTCGTTGAGGAAATCCTGAACTCCAATCAAAAGTGTGATATAGTCATTGTCGATCATAGCAATGAGTCGCCAGTGCAGCATGACCGCGTTCATTTTGTCAGTGGAAATCCTGCAGAAGAAGAAATACTCATGCAGGCAAACATCCTGAAGTCCAAGTCTGTAGCAGTCTTTACGGATGATCGTATTGAACTTCCTGAATATGCTGATGGAAAAACACTTCTCATTGCATCAAGGGTGGAGCATATCTCGAAACAATCCAATAAAAATATTTATACGATTGCAGAAATCATGAAGGAAAAGCATATTGCCTTGTTCGAACATGCCAACATTGATGAATTTATTTTATCCAACGAATCCGTATCTAAATTGATGGCTCAGGCGGCAATCTATCCTGGATCGAGCAAATTGTTTAAACAGCTGCTCAGCAATATGGAGGGGGAAAATCTCTACAAAATTGATAAGAAGCCGCATTGGACCAACTACAAACAAGCGGCAATGGAGCTCTTTGACATGGGTGCAACACTCATTTCAGACGGACAGGCGCTTGATATTGCCAGGAAACATAATGAACAAATTCCCGAAGGTACACAGATGTTTGTCATATGCGATGAGGATACATATAAAAAAATTGCCGGAAGCTAAATGTTTGATAAAAATATTCTTTTTTAAGTTTAAAATGCTTTGGAAAGGATATAATAATTACGCAAGGTTAAATTGCAATTTTCTTAATCGCTAGGAGGCAACAATTGTGGAACGTGGTAAGGTAAAATGGTTTAACAGCGAAAAAGGCTTTGGATTCATCGAACGTGAAGGCGGGGAAGATGTATTTGTACACTTCTCAGCGATCCAGGGCGAAGGTTACAAATCTTTAGATGAAGGACAAGAAGTTACATTTGATGTTGAACAAGGCCAGCGTGGCCCTCAAGCGACAAACGTACAGAAAGTCTAACTAAGGATATCTAAAACAGACTCAGATTTGCTGGGTCTGTTTTTTCTTTGGATTCTCCAGAAACTGTATTAATCAATGAAAAAGGATCGTTTATTATTGGCTTTTACAAATGCGGTACTTGTGGTGAATTCAGGACATTGGATTAATAATCGTAAAATACCCAGTAGCCAGTATAAGCTTCTGATTGTGAAATCAACGAAGTTTACGAAAAGAGCCTTCGCAAAAAAAAGAACACATCCCTGATGTGCCAAATTAAAATCCAAAAAAGGAACTGATTATATTTCGCTTTCTTAATTTCCTTAAGGAAGAAATAGGTGTTAAAGATGGTTGTTTCTCCTCCTTGGCCAAGTGTTCCTGCTGTGCTGCGGCTTCTTCCGTGCCTGAAATCACTTCTTTCAGCCTGGCTACCTCATTTTGCAGTTCCTCAATTTCCCTGCGATGCTGAAGAATTTGATAAGATACTACTTCATCTGCCTTCCTGTCCAGCCTGCTTTCAAATTCCTCCATGCGCTTCAGCAGCTTATCCACTGAGAAATCCCGCTTCACAGCTGGTACAACCGCTTTTCTGTGTTTTTTTCCTTTTATTTTCAAATCCTGCAAAAGAACCCCTTTATTAAGCTGTTCCTTGATGTCTTTTAAGATCTCGATGCTTTCCTCAGAAAATTGATAATGACCTAACTCCGTTCGCTCCATTTGAAGATTTGCCTGCTTCACCCAGCGTTGAATTGTGCTCGGTGAAACCCCCAGCAGCTTTGCGACTGCACTAGTATTCATCTTGATCCCTCCTCATTATAATAGGCTCTTTTCTGAAACTTTGTTGCTATTGACTACAAAAATAGGATTGAAATATCTAAGTTTTTTCACAAAATTAACGCTTATTATGAGAAAAGAGCTTGAAAAACTTAGTACCGAAATACAAAATGGCTTTTATCAGGTTAAAATCGGCTTTAGGATTTTAACACCGATCTTTACAATAACAGCCTTTTAATAAAATTTCGCTTTTTCTTTATCTTTTCCTTTCCTGGTGACAAAACTAGTTGGCTTTCGGCAAAGAAAGTGAAGAAACACTACCATATTTTCTTCTTGGGAAAAGGACCGTGAATTTATTCGGATTAACAGTCGATTTTTGATGTTTTTTATCCTTTTTTAATAAAATTGCAAACCTTCTATGGTAAACGATGGTAATATTAGATTAGCAATTTGAAGGGTGGGAAATTCATGAAAAAAAAAGCATTGTTAAAAAAGCTTGTGGCAGCATGCCTTCTCATTTCAGTATTCTATGTAGGTTTCCTGCATTATAAAATAGTTGAAAACGCTAAAATGGATGTGCCAGAGAATGCAGATTATATGATCATTCTGGGAGCACGTGTGAAAGGAACTGTTCCATCCCTGGCATTGCAATACAGAATTGACCATGCAGCAATGTATCTAAAAGACAACCCCGATACTATTGCAATAGCCTCTGGCGGCAAAGGACCAGGGGAGGATATATCTGAAGCCGAATCAATAAAAAGGGAACTGATCGGGCATGGAATTGAAGAATCCAGAGTGCTGTTGGAAGATAGATCGACTGACACATATGAAAATATCCGATTTTCAAAAGAAATCATACCCGAAGGAGCAGAAGCCGGCTTAGTAGTGACAAATGATTTCCATATTTACCGAGCAAAGATGATTGCAGACAATGAAGAATTGACCTTACATGGTTTACCTGCAAAGACGCCAATTCAGGCAGTAATCAAGTCATATACAAGGGAATATTTAGCGTTGACGAAATATTTTATCATCAGTCTATTCAATTAAGAATAAGAAATAAAAGAAAATGAGGTGGTACATATGCACGCTCCGGGTGTTGTTTTGAATTTATTGGCTTGGGGTGCAATTTTTATTCTGGCAAGGCGGATTTATAGGAAGCAGGATGTAAAACCAATAATATGGAAACTGGCAGTTGTTCTTTTTGTTGGCTTATTCTCTTTCTCTATTAACCTGCCATACATGGACCAGCAAATAAAACTAGCCATTCTTCCTCTTGGTGTTTGGATTTTATATGGGATTTATTCGCGGAAAAATGAGGGCATAAGCTGGGATCAGTATCGTAAATATGCCTGGTTAGGTTTCTTGGCCAATTTTATCTTTTTGGCAGTTTCGCTAATCAATCCTCTAATCCATTCGGCTATATTCCCTGCAAATGAAATATCAACCTATCTTTCAGATCTCAACAAAGCTAAGGTCATTAAAACGCACCCCTCTGCTGGAAGCAAGGTATTGGACAGGGACTCTTTTCTTGATCAATTAGACAGTTTCAAAGAAGAGGCTGTATATAGTGAAAAATGGTACTACGATGCCTTTGAGTCTGCAGGTGAGCTTTCTAAAGCTGAAGAAAGGTTTCCATATCAGCTGGCAGGAATCACAGCAAAATGGGGCAGCGGTATCGAACCAATGCTATTTATAGAACAAGATGGAAAAGGGATTCTGGTTTCTACTGGCCAAAAGCAAGTATACTTTCGTGCAGAAAAATCTTTGCTGAAGAAGGGGGAGTAACTTCATGCGCAAAAAGGTGCTCGTGCCGCTTTTGCTTATCCTGATGTTAATGGTTGCTGGCGGGGTTTTTTATTGGTATTATCTAGCGTCTCCAGGAACCCTTCCGGATCAGGAGAAAATAAAGGCAACCTTGAATGACCCTTATAATAGAGTTGGAATTGCGGAAATACAGGACAGGATTTTTCTTGATGACAAGCATGTGTATATTCCTTTCATTACTGAAGAGGAAGGTCATGGTATAAGCTTTTGGGAGTGGAAAAAGCATGAGTGGCAATTATCAAGCTTTTCTACCGGGAGCATGCCGCAAATCTGGAAGATTGATACTGATGACCCGGCATCACACTATATTATGTGGAATTTTCATCCGGAGAATAATTTGGATTATTTGACGTTATATTTGATAAAAGAACGCGGGTTTTCTGTCAGTGAAGGGAAGCATCATTATGATCCCGGTATACAAATGGGTTTCAGGGCAGAGGTTGGAGAGAAGTCATATGGCTATACTTCTATTCCTGAAGATTGGCAAAAGTATATGGAAGCAGAAAATAAACTGATGGCATCAATGATACCGGATTCTTTATTTGCTGATTTTTTTCCGCCAGCTCAATATTACTTTGGCTGGCAATCGACAACAACTGAAGGTATCACTGAGTCCCCTTCTTACCCTAACATGAATGGGTTTGGCAGTGGTGGTTCATCAACAGAGAATCTTAGATTTTTAAATGAAAATGATATATTTCAGTAAGGCAAAATGCTTGTGTGGAAATTGAAGTGAAACGAAATTCCCTGTTCCTTTTCAGGAGCTATTCTTTTTTATGAAACTTTCTTGCGAAAATATTCGTATTAATAAGGGAGCCTTTGAAAAAAGAGCTGAAATGAGCGGGGTCATTTTTCAGGTTCTAAATGGTGTAAGCAGGGTAAATATGTAGGTGAAATAAGCAGAAGAAGGAGAAACATATGATGAAAGTTAAACACTTGATAAAAATCTCGCTAGTACTGAGCCTATTTGTTATCTTACTGGGGAATGCTGCTGTTCCTGCATTTGCTTCCAATGACAATGACGAGGATGTCATTAACGAGAAATACGGTCCTCCCATTGTTGTGTATGGGGAAGCACTTTCTGATCAGCAAAAAGATGAGGTCAGGAAGCTGTTGGGAGTCAAAGATTCTTCAAAGGTTAAGGAAATCGTCGTAACAGGAAAAGATCTTGTAACCTATATAAACGGAGATGAACATTCGAATATGTATTCATCTGCCAAAATTACCAGGAAGGATACTGGAGAGGGACTGGTTATCAACCAGGTCACTCCTGAGAATATTACTGAAGTTACTGACGAGATGTATGCCAATGCGTTGTTGACTGCTGGGATTGAGGACGCTATTGTAGATGTCGCTTCACCGGTCAAGGTTACTGGCCACTCGGCTCTAGTGGGAATCTATAAGGCATATGATGAGGGTGAAGGAACTGCCTTGGATAAGGATCGAACCGAAGTTGCGAACCAGGAATTGAACCTGGCGACAAAACTGGCAAAAAAAGAGGGGCTTGATCAAGATAAAGTGAGCGAGCTCCTGACAGAAATCAAAAAAGAGATTGCTGCTCAAAACCCGGCAACAAAAGAAGAAATCGAGAAGATTATTGATGAAAAGCTAAAATCCCTTGAGATACAGCTTAGCCCTGAAGACAGACAGCTTCTAGTTGACTTGTTCAATAAGATGCGGGACTTGAATATCAATTTTGATAATGTTAAAACTCAGTTGGAAAATCTTTCAACTGATATCCAAAAGAGAATCGAGGAAGCAGTTGGAGACAAAGGGTTCCTGGAATCAGTCTCTAACTTCTTTAAAGAGTTAATTGATAGCATTAAGAGCATCTTTTCTTAAAACAGAGGACTGCCCTCTGTTTTTTTGAATAGAGTATAGATATTGAGTGAAGTGAGGAGATCTAATTGATAATACGACAAGCGGAAGGTCGAGATACAGAGAGTTTTGCCACTCTCATTCGAGAGGTTGAAAATACTACGAATTTTATGCTTTTTGGGCCTGGTGAAAGGAAATTCAATCCTGAAGCTCAAAGGAAGATGATAAAGGTTTTTACGGCTGAAAAAAACTCGAATATTTTCCTGGCTGAATCTGAAAACGAACTCGCAGGTTATTTAATTGCAAAAGGAGGGAGTGCAAGCCGAAATAAGCATACAGCTTATCTTGTTATTGGAATAAAGGAAGATTTCCGCGGTGCCGGGATTGGCACAAAGCTCTTTGAAGAGCTTTTTAGCTGGGGGAAAGAAGCTGGAATTCGCAGGCTGGAATTAACAGTGATGTCAGAGAACAGGGCAGGAATCACTTTATACAAAAAGATGGGCTTTGAAGTTGAAGGAGTGAAGCAAGATTCATTGCTTGTCGATGGCCAATATAAAGATGAGTTCTATATGGCTAGAATTCTGTGATACAGTAATCTGGGGTGACAGTTAAGAGACATAATAAAAAGGCTGAATAAGCTTGGGGTACCAAGCCATTTTAGCCTTTTTTTGAAATGATTTAAGTTTTTTATCCAGTGAAGTTACTTACACATTCAATTCATGAATGTTGCTGGGCTTCCCACTCTTCCCTTAATAATCCCATTTTTATTGAATCATAGTATTTCCCGTTATAAAGCCGGCATTTTCTGATTCTAGCCTCTTCAACCATTCCCAGTTTTTTGCCGACCGTAAGCATCCTTGAATTGCCGGACCAGGTTGTAAATCCGATTCTTGGAATAGGGAAGGTTTCAAAAAGGTGTGCAATCCATATTTTTAATGCATCTGTCCCATAGCCGCCATTCCAATATTCTGGAAGATAAATGACTATTCCGATTTCCAGCCATTGTGAAGATTCATGTTCCCAATAATATGTCACCATTCCGATGATTTCGTCGTCTACCTTAATAAGGTACTTTCTGTCATATCCCTGATGGATAAGGTTCGTCATTTGTTCTTTAAACTTATCAAGGCTTATCCGCCTAAGAGGATAGTAGGGTGCATCCCATTTTTTCCATTCAGGATGCTCATCATTGTGGATCAGACCCCACCATGTGTCTAAATCTTGATTTTTAATCTTGGACAATATGACCTGTTCGCCTGATAATATTTCTGGTGTCTGCATTTTTTCCGTACCTCCTTAATAGATATGAGGCTAGACACTTATGCTTTACTAATTCTCTTTCATTCTAGTATTTCCTGCGACAGATTAAAAATACAAAAAATGTTCTAAATCACAGAAAAAGAGACGCTGCAATCAGCGTCTCTTAGTTAGTTGCCTCGTCATCTATAAATGCATTTTCATTAACTGCGAAGAAATTGAGTCCAGCGGCGATTGCGAAAGCTCCTCCAAGTAATGCGAATGTAGTGATCATTATGAATCGCTCCTGTCATTAGTTGTTTTTTGTTTTGTTACTACTAATATTCCCGCAGAGGAATCTAGTAAACATATTATTACGAAAAAATGACAAAATAGTTAATGGAGGAAAAGTCTTGAATTTATATAGCAGAGAAATGACGAAAGAGCTTGCAATGGATATTCTAAGCTGGCATTATGACCCGCCGTATGATTTTTATAACAATGAGGTTAACAATGATGCTATATATGAATTACTTAATGAGGGATATACCGCGGTAGAAGACGAAGAAGGGAATTTAATCGGGTTTTATTGCAGTGGCCATTCTGCCCAGGTTCCTAAGGGAAGAATGCTTGGTGCATATACTGAGCCGGCAATTGACGTTGGAATTGGAATACACCCTAAGTTAACAGGAAAGGGGAATGGTTATTTATTTTTATCATTTGTATTAAATGAGCTGGCGGCATTAGGCTCACATGCGATTTTCAGGCTTACTGTTGCTGGGTTTAATAAAAGGGCAATTAAGCTATATGAAAAAGTGGGTTTTAGAGATAAGTATCATTTCAAAACGGATATTACCGAATTCATTATCATGGTAAAGTGGTGAAAAAGTAATTCGTTATTGCGTTTTAGCAAGTGGGGACTTTTTCATAAAGTGGACCATAAATTATTTGAGTTTGTTAAATAATCCTTTTATAATGAAAAAGCTGTGTGAAATTCTGGTTTCACATTTAGCGATATATATAGATTGAAGGGGAGTATAAGTATGAAGAAGTTTTTGGTTTTACTTTTAGCGATTACATTCGCAATTGGGCTGACTGCATGTTCAGCTGAAAAAGAAGAAGCAAAACCTGAAAAGAAAGAAACAGAAGAGGCTGCTGAGCCAGCTGCTAATCCTAAGAGTGTTATGTACAAATTCTACATGAACCTTGTGAGCTCTATCAACGAGGCTGATGCTGAACTTAATGCATATGAAGGAGAAGAAGATTCCAAGGCTCAAGCTGAATTGAAAGCAGCAGCAAGTGAATCAGCAGCTGCAGTTGCTGCTAAAGTTGAAGGCCTGGAAGTACCTGCAGAATTAGAAGATCAAAAAGCGGATCTTGAAGCTGCACTTTCAGATATTGCAGAATCATACAAGTTAAAAGCAGAAGAGCTAAAGAAAGATGCTCCAGCTCTTGATACTGCCGATGAAAAATTCGCACAAGGTGAAGAAAAGATTGGCGCTGCATTTGAAAGCCTTGATATGAACAGGCCTTCTCTTGCGAAAGAATTGTAAATGAAATAATTGGGAAATTAGCTGAAAGCTGTGCCATATTGGCACAGCTTTTCTTTGTCCTGCGAGAGGAGCCTTAATTATTCATCAGTATCATCAGCATGTTCTTTCGCTCCATTTTTCATGCTAAAGTATGCATCCATCACAGCACGGCCGATTTTTTTATTGGCTCCGTGGTCAACATTGCCCTGGTAGGCCCATGGTACGATTACAGCCATGGCGATTTCGGGCTTGTCGGATGGTGCATAGCCAACAAGGCTAAGATTCATTGTTTGAATCAGCTGCTCACCTTTTACCCGGTATTGGCCATCGTAGAACGCCTCAGCAGTTCCGGTTTTCCCAGCGGGCGAGTAAGTTGCTGTGCTGAAGTACCTATATGCCGTACCGCCGGGCTCCTGCATAACTTTTTTGAAACCGGTATGGACACGTTCAAGCCACTGATCCTTTATGTCAATATTGTTGAGTACATTTGGAGGAAAAGATTTATAGATTGGACCGAGCTCTTCGCCATTATTTGAAGGCTCCCGGATTTCCTTTACGATCCTTGGCTGCATACGGTAGCCTCCATTGGCTATCGTAGAGATATACTGGACAAGCTGCATATTTGAATACGTATCATATTGCCCAATCACTAAATCGAGTACTTTACCAACTGGATAATTTCCCCCTTTTGCCCCGGTTTGTTCATTTGGCAGGTCAATGCCTGTCCGGATGCCAAGGCCGAAAGTGGCGAAGGAATTGCGGATCGTATCCCAAACTTTCGGGTCTAGATTCAATGATTGCTGATATCGATAGACACCATTTCCAATCCGTATGGCTGTGTGGAACATAAAGACATTGGATGATAACTTCAATGCCTCAATATCATTAGGGGTCCCTAAATAGGTATATGATTTTTTAATCGGAGTACCTTTTATATCAAGTGCTCTATCATCAAATCTGGTAGATGAATTGATTGCACCTGCTTTATAGCCTGTCAAAACAGTCGCACCCTTTACTACAGAACCAACGTTAAAGGTTTTGGATATGTTGCCCAGAGCATCATCTTCGAGGAATACTTCTTTTGTCTTTTTATCTTTTACGATTCTCTTCCCTGCCATTGTCAATATTTCACCCGTATTTGGGTTCATCAATACAACATAAGCGCTATCAAGTAATCCTGTCCCTGGAGAACTTTTTGCTGCCCAGAGTTCCTTCTCGATGATTTCCTCTACAGCAAGCTGAAGATCCATATCGATGCTAAGTACTAAATCTTTTCCACGCTGGCCTTCTGAAACTAATTCCTTTTCCAAAAGCTCACCGGATTTATCAGTCACATTCACAACTTTTTCTTTTTTACCTTGAAGTACATCCTCATATTCCAGTTCGAGATAGCTTTTTCCTACACGATCATTTCTTGTATAGCCCCGTGACATGAAATAATCGAGTCTCTCAGCCGGTAGACCTTCACTGCTGGTTGTAATCCTGCCTAGTACAGGCTTGAAGGTGTCTTCATACTTATATTCCCGGTCCCAGTCTGTGGCAGCATTGACGCCAGGAAGCAATGCCAGATTTTCATTTACCACAGCAAATTCTTTCCGTGTGACATCCTTGTTTTTGATGATTTGCGGAACAAATTTATAGCCGCTGTTCATGATGCTGAAAATGGCCAGTTCTTCTATATCCTGCTTAGTTAGCTGACTAAGGTGCTTATCTGTAATTCTTTTAATTTGGAGCTTATATAAATCTTTATTTTTTAGCTTTTTATTTTTAAAAAGCTCCATTTCTTTCGCTTTTATTAGTTTTTTTGCCTCTTCGGGAAACTTGATCATCCAGAAATCCTTCATGTCTCTTTCCCGGACTTTGTCTGTATCTTTGTCTATGATTCGGGCCAACTTTGCGGCCACCTCGAGCATTTCCTTCTGGGAATCTCCATCATTCGTATAAGTAATTGCATTCAGAGGCTTATTATCGACAATAACCTTATGGTTTCTGTCAATCATTTTTCCTCGCGGGACAGGGTTATTGACTGTCACATCTTCTTTCCGGTTAATTTCGCGTTTATAATCTTCGCCATGGACAATTTGCACGATTCCGAGGCGGAGGACCAGCAATGAAAAGAGAATAAAGACTGAAAAAAACAAAATATTAACCCGGACAGGTGTTGTATTCTTTTTTTTAGGCAAGTTATCTCACATCCTATGAAAGTATCATAACCATCTATTACCAATAGTGTACGTAAAGATTCACATCATTGTAAAGGTTTTCCTGTAAAATAAAAGGAATCCTTAGTTTGCAAGGATTCCTTAGAAAATCAAAATGCTTTTTCGGGTATGGTGATATTGCTGTCTGTACTCGGGATGTTTCGTTTTTCTATATTGATTTCATCAGATGAGTAAATCATCACAACCATTTTTCCAGGATATGTTTTTGCCCTGATGAGAATGGGCTGTTTGTATTTGTTTTTAAATGTAAAATCCGGACCATACCAACTGACTGTCGCGTCCCTGCCTGGAGGAACGTAGGGAACCTGTTTGCTATGGGAGTATCGCTCAAGGATTTTCATACCAGAACGGTCAGCAGCATTAAAAAGGGTGGATGATACCTGGCAAATACCTCCGCCAATTCCCTCTGAAAGCTCTCCTCTGACAATGATGGGTGCAGGCTGATAGCCGCGTGAGGCGGTACGTTTGCCGACAACCTTATTGAAGGAGAAGGTTTCACCGGGAAAAACGACATGGTTATTGATTGCTTCTGCGGCAAGGCTAATGTTATGCGTACGTTGTTTGTTTCTGCTATTGAAATAGGTTATATAATGGCCAATTAGATTTGTTCGAATATTGGCGATGATCTCACTGTCAACCTTGGGATAAACAGGTAAAGTAGGAACTTGGATTCTGGTATGATCGTCCTCAAAAAAACTTGCCGTGAATTCTTTCTTGAACTTTTTCTCATCAAGAATATATCCTACATCTTCAGGTATGATTTTACCGTAATCATCCAAACCTGCGTTTGTTGGTTCTTTCATGATCTGGAGAGACAGCTGTTTATTTAATGTTTCCAGCATCGTATGGTTAAGAATTGGATATCCAAACCATGGAATCGAAAAGTCTGACCGCTGAACTTCTACAATTGATTCCCCATTCCAAACTAAATCTATTTCATCATGATGATCTGCTGTACTGCTCGAAAGAATAAGTCCAATTGCCAGTAACCATTTCAACTTCTTCACCTCCCGTTTTATTATGGTTAAGCTGGTCATGTTTAATGTATTTTGGATTTGATGGTGTTTATTGGAAAGGTTTTCGGGTTGAGTTGTCGAATAGTAACTATGTTTGGGTAGGAATAGTGTTAATTGGTTTTCAGACAATGTAAGAAGGATTTTAAGAAAATTACCACATTATAAGAGGGGAAAAGTATGGATTTGTACTTATAAATTAGCACTCTAGTTCAATCTAGGGTGCTTTTTTATTGGTTTTTTTATTAAAAAACTGTTATTTGATTTTGTTTTTGTGTAAAATTACACTAAATAGATAAATTATCCATAAGTGCCATATGGAAATCGATTCTTAATTTTCCTTAAGAAATTATTAAGAATTTACCCCCTATTATTTTGGAATAACCTGTCATATAATTAAACTGTATTAATAATAATAGTACACTTAGTACAGATAGGGGGTCATTATGTTTGAGCTTGACCTGAGGAGCCGAAAACCGATATACGAACAGCTGGTAGATAAGATGAAAGAGCTGATCATAAATGAAGTGCTCAAACCTGATGAACAATTGCCTTCCGTGCGTCAGATGGCACAGCAATTGACAATAAACCCAAATACAATTCAAAAGGCATACAGGGAGCTCGAGGTACAGGGATTCATTTATTCCTTAAAGGGCAAAGGGAGCTTTGTCAATCCTATGGATCCTGACAAAGATGCTGATAAAATTCTGCAAGTGAAGCAGGATCTTGAGAAGATGCTGCAGGAGGCATTGTATCTGGGCATTCCTGCAGCAGATTTGCATGAGATGATTAGAAGCTTTGATGGTTCGAAAGGGGGAAGCGGGCAAGATGATTCAAATGATTGAGATAAATAAAACATTTGAAAAACATGAGGCTGTAAAAAACGTCAATATGTCGATAAAAAAAGGCTCAATATATGGGCTGATTGGATCCAATGGCGCAGGGAAGACAACCATCATTAAATTGCTGGCTGGAATATACAAACAAGACTCTGGAAAGGTGCTTTTGGATGGCTCGCAGATTTTTGAAAACCAGGTTTTAAAAGAGAAAATCTTTTACATATCCGACCAGCCATATTTCTTTCCGCAGTACACAGTCAAGCAGATGGCTAAGTTTTATAAAAGCATTTACCAGTCCTGGAATGAAGATAGATTCTTAAAATTAGCCGAAGTGTTCGGTTTCAGCATGAACAAAAAATTACACACTTTTTCAAAGGGCATTCAAAGACAGGCTGCATTCTGGCTTGCCTTATCTACGATGCCAGAGGTTTTGATCCTTGATGAGCCTATGGATGGATTGGATCCTGTGGCCAGGAAGAAAGTAAAGAACCTCTTGATACAGGATGTCGCCGACAGGGAGATGACGATTTTGATATCCTCGCATAACTTGCGGGAAATTGAAGATATTTGCGACCATATTGGAATTTTGCATCATGGATCACTCCTACTGGAAAAAGATCTTGATGATCTCAAATCTGATATACATAAGGTCCAGGTAGCTTATAGAGGAGAAACACCAAAACATTTGGAAAATCAACTGACAATGCTCCACTGCGAAAGAAGGGGGAGTGTCATGGTATGCATCATAAGGGGGAAAGAGGAAGAAATCGAGAAGGTTATCAATGAGACCGAGCCCGTTATTTTTGATATCCTACCATTGACATTAGAAGAAATTTTTATATATGAGATGGGGGATATCGGCTATGCAATCAAAAATATCATTGTTTAACAAAGAAATGATCCTCCAGGTCGGAAGAAACATTGGCTGGATTTCTGTCATTTACTTCCTTGTTTTATTTTTTGCTATCCCATTAAGGATTTTGATGCTTTATTCTGGTGAGAACTACCGTGATTTCATGCCGGTGCAAAGATTGTTTGATTTCAATTTTTCAATACAGTTCATTATGTTCATTACAGTACCAGTTATTATGACAATCTTTCTTTATCGTTTCCTGCACGTCAAGCAGGCAGCTGATTTAATTCATAGTTTGCCACTGAAACGGCAGCATATCTTTCACTTTTATACACTAACAGGCTTTGTGTTTCAAATTATCCCAGTCATTTTGATTGCGATGATTACTGCCATTATACACAGTGCATATGACTTGAATCTTTATTTTCAGCTTGAGGATATCTTCCGGTGGACAGGTATCGTCATTCTGTTTAATGCTGTATTTTACCTGTCAGGAGTATTTATAGCAATGGTGACCGGAATCTCTGTGGTCCAGGGGGTCCTGACATACATCATGCTCCTGTTTCCGGCTGGGTTCACTCTGCTGGTCATTTATAATCTTGGATTAATGCTGTATGGGTTTCCTAGTGATTATTATCAGATCAGGAATATAGAATATCTTTCACCTATTTCCCATTTGACTATTTTAGAGGGCCAGGCAATATCTGCAAAAGCAGTCCTCTTGTATATAGTGTTTGTGTTGATCTCATATGTGCTGTCCCTGCTAATCTATAAAAAAAGGAAAATAGAAGCAGCTTCGGAAGCAATTGCTTTTAGAGCATTAAAGGTTGTTTTTAAATACGGTGTGGCTTTCTGCACGATGCTTCTGGGCGGCATGTATTTCGATGCAATGCAGAATAAATTTGCCTGGCTGATATTTGGATACGCAGCCGGCGGGATCATCGGATACTTCGCTGCCGAAATGCTTCTTCAGAAAACATGGAGGGTTTTTGGAAGGGTTAAAGGTCTTGGATCCTTTGCGGTTACGATGGCGGTCTTGATCTTGATAACTCAAGCGTTTGCTCCATATGAAAAAAAGGTGCCTGAACTGGATGAAATCAAAAGTGTTACTTACGCGAACCAAGTTTATATGGATCCGAATGATCGATTTGCTCCTAAACCTCTATCCCAGCAAGAAAATATTGAGGCAGTCCGAAAGTTCCATGAAAGTATCATTAAGAATGAAAAAACGAATGAAATAAGAATGGAATCCCAGGAATTTGCTCTCTTTATCTATGAATTGAAAAATGGAGATAAACTGGTTCGTCAGTACACAATCGATCGATTCGATTATGTACCGCAAATGAAGAAAATTTTTGAATCACTTGAGTATAAGCATGCACACCAGCCTATTTTTAAAGTGAATACCGAGGAAATTACCTCCATTAGAATAAACAAACACATAACCGAAAGCCCGTTGACGATAAACGATGAGGAGAAAATTAACCAGGCTATTGAAATACTGAAAAAGGAAATTGAGCGAGAACCTTTTTCCGTTGATTTTTATTCAAAAGGGAATACATCATCAATTGAAATTATGTCAGGTATAAACGATTACGACCATATTGAATTAAAGCATTCATATAAAAGCTTCATCACATGGCTGGAGGAAAACGACATGCTGAAAGAAGCGATTGTGACTCCTGATGATATAGACTATATTGTCGTAACAAATGATTCAATAGAACAGGAACAATTCAAAGAATACCCTGAAGAAGAAATAATTAATCGTATTATGAACGATAAAAATACCCTTAAACTGATTGAACATGACCAAGTGCTTTCAGCGATTGAGAATGCTGGCTATGGCTGGTTTAATGAAGCACCGTACACCGCTATTTTCGTATACAAAACAGGGAATCACAAAGAGATTCGAACATTTAGCGATAAAGATGTACCACCGTTCATCAAGGAGCATTTTAAGTAAGGCTCTTTTCGTAAACTTTGCTGCTTACACACCTGTATTAAAAAAAACGGCTTCTGGGTTTTTATGAATCGTTTGCCTATCCGATTCTGCACCACCTTCGAAAAGAGTCTCGAAACCTTTCACAATGCGGGTTAGTGGATGTGTACGAAGAGCAACAATCAATTAGAAAACAGTAATAAGTAAAAAAACAGACAAAGATTGTAAGCAGCGAAGCTTGCAAGATTAGTAACAGGGCAAGGGGGATGGATATGGCTAAGATTGATTTTGACGAGCTTTACAGAATCCACGGTAAAAAGCTTTGTCAAATTGCTTTCAGTATTACTAAAGACAAACATCTTGCAGAAGATGTTGTCCAGGAGACTTTCATAAAGGCATATAAAAAAGCAGATACGATCATTGATACGCATAAATTAGGGGCATGGTTAGCGGCAATCGCAGCAAGAACCGCCATTGATTATCTGCGGGCAGAGAAAAGAAGAAAATGGCTTCCATCTGACCAGAGCATCATGGAGCAAATTTTCAGTGATTATGATACAAATCAATCGCTAGAAAAGGAAGTTGAAATCATCCTGTTTAAAGAGGAAATTCAGCATATGCTCTACTTACTGACAAGAGAGTACCAGCAGGTGCTGGTATTGAGGTTCCAATACGGATTAAAAGAAGATGAAATCGCGTGCAGGTTGAATATTAAATCAGGCACAGTCAAAACACGTCTCCACAGAGCTCGGAAACAATTGAAAAAAGTTATGTCAGAGAAGTACCCAGCCTAAAAGTTCTATTTGGGCGATTAACCAATCGCCTATTTTTTTCAACTTATTTACTGGGAAAATATATAATTTATTCAAATATTTTGAAGTAGAGGTGCGTCAATGATTACCATCAACAATTTGAGTCACGAGTTTGAAATCGGCAAAAAAGGGAGAAAAACAATAATTCCTGTGTTGAAGAATGTTTCATTAAAAGTGAACAAAGGAGAGATCGTGACGATTGTAGGCAGGAGCGGTTCTGGTAAATCGACACTACTCAACCTTGTCAGCGGATTTATAAGGCCAAAAGAGGGAGAAATCACAATTAATGGGATTAAAACATCTACTCTAAACGAAACGAAATTTGCCGATTTCCGGATTGAGCATCTGGGTTTCATTTTTCAAAGCTTCCAATTGATCCCAAGTATGACGGCCTATCAGAACGTTGAGCTTCCTCTAATTTTTAAGGGTGTGAAAGAAGAGGAAAGGAAACTTAGAACCAATGAAATCCTTGATATGGTGGGATTATCTGCCTATCGAGATCATTATCCTGGCGAACTTTCAGGAGGGCAGCAGCAAAGGGTGAGCATCGCCCGTGCACTTATTGTCAATCCGCCAATCATTCTTGCTGATGAACCCACCGGCAGTCTGGACTCGGAAACAGAAGAAGATTTACTCAAATTCATCATAAAATTAAACAGAGAGCTTGGCCTTACCTTCTTAATCATTACCCATGATGACAAGGTTGCCGAAATTGGCCATCGTACCATTGAATTAAGGGATGGCAAAGTTGTTGAGGAGGTACTAGCAAATGAGGCTTAAAGATCAATTTCAATTCGTCAGGCAAAATATGAAAAAGAACCGGACACGGTTGTTCATGACCATACTAGCCACGGCTATGAGCGTAGCATTCCTGATTGTGCTTGCTTCAGTGGGGTTTGGTCTCCATAAATCGATCGTAAAAGAAACGCTGGAAAGAAGGATTGTGACAGAAATTGAGGTCCCTGGAAAAGAGGAGCCGAATAATGGCTTCAGACAGCTGACGGATGAGGATATTTCCTACTTTGAAGAAATGGACGATGTAAAGGCTGTAACAAGACGAAAAAGCCTGCAGCAATATATGTTTGAAGTGGACGACCACCTGACCGATGCACAGGCGATAGTTGCCCATATGCCATCTGAAACAAAAGCAGGGCTCGAACTTTCGGAAGGGCGGCTGCCAAAAGCAGAAAATGAAGTGGTCGTTGGGTACCATTTTGTAGAAAATCTTCGTCCAAATAGAGAATTGTCTGAGGAGCTCTATGATGAGAAGGGACAAATAAAAGAAGAATTCCGCTATAAAGAGAGTTTGATCGGCAAGAAAATAACTATGAATGTCATTAAGTTTGAAGACGGCAAAGAGATAACAGAACCGCTAGAAGTGGCAGTGGTCGGAATCCGGAAGAAACCAACCAAGGAGTGGGAGTACGATAGTATTGTATTTGTTTCTGAAGGAGTTCTTGAGCAGGTTGAAGAATTTACTGGTACTCCCCGCGGAATGATGAAGGATCCAAATAATCCTGACATGGAACTGCCAGATATCCCTTTAGACCAATATGATCAAGTGAAACTATATGCCAAAGATATGGAATCAGTGAAAGACATCACTGCTGAATTAGAGGAAAATAATTACCCCTCTTACTCGGTCATAAATGAGCTCAAGGATGTAAACGTCATGTTCACGATTGTTAAAGCAGGATTGATTTTTATAGGCACAATTGCAATCATTATTGCTTCGATAGGAATTTATAACACAATGACTATGGCCGTTACAGAAAGGGCACCTGACATCGGTATCATGAAGGCAATTGGGGCTAACCCAAAGACAATCAAAAAAATCTTCCTGCTCGAAAGCAGCTATATCGGACTAATCGGGGCAGCGGTCGGAACCCTTGTTGCTTATGCCATCAGTTTTATCGTGAATTTTGGACTGCCGATGATCATCAAGCAGGCATTCGGCGAAGAACCTCCAGAAGGGCTGATCTTCAGCCATATCCCATATACCTTGCCAATCATCAGTTTTATCATCTGCTACCTTGTCACGATTCTGTCCGGCCTGCGTCCTGCACAGCGTGCCACTAAAGTAGATGTTCTACAGGCAATGAGAAGGGAAGTATAAGAAGCAACTTTTGATAAACTAGGGATCGGGTAACTAATATAAGCCGGTTGGTACCTGAGAAATCTAGATTGTGGTAAAACAGGTCACCAATAGAGTTTATTATAGAAGATAATGTTAAGGACCAGTCGCGACTACTGGTCCTTTTTTATGGTCATTAAAAGAGCAAGTGTTGGTATGTAAGTCTAGTGAACAACGACCAGCGTCTTCTTCCTTTTCGCCTCCCCAATAACAAACTAAAAGTTGATTGAACGTTTTTCAGTTATCGGCCGTCTTATGAAAAAGCGGTAAGCAAATAGAGGGGGAACAATATGTCGCAGAGTGTAATCAAACTGGATGCAGTTTCAAAGCATTTCGGTGATCAAGTCGTACTTAGCAACGTATCTATGAGCGTAAAAGAAGGAGATGTTGTAGGTCTTCTTGGGCCAAATGGTTCTGGGAAAACAACTATGATCCGCCTTATGAACGGTGTCATCAACCCGACAGACGGAAAGTTGTCAATTCTTGGCATGGACCCGGGAATCGAAGGAGATACAGTTAGGAAAGCAGCAGGAATTCTAACAGAAAATGCCGGTCTGTATCATGAAATGTCTGGATTAGAGAATCTAATCTTTTTTTCCAAGCTATATGGAAACTTTGATTTAAAGCGAATCCACCTTTACCTGGAGGAATTTGAACTTGACGAGCATATGCATAAAAAAGTAGGGACTTATAGTACAGGGATGAAACGAAGGTTAGGAATCATCAAGGCGATCCTGCATAAGCCAAAACTCCTTTTTCTCGATGAACCTACGAACGGGCTGGATCCAGAAGGGATAAATTTGGTGCTTGCATTTCTCAAGGATTTAAATGAGCGGGAAGGAACGACAATATTTCTTTGTTCACATATTTTGCACCAGCTTGAACATGTATGTAAAGAATACTATTTCCTAAATGACGGGAAAATAACTGACTTTGGCACAATAAATGAACTTCAAAAAAAATATGTGAGCCAAATTAAATTGAAAGTTACTACTAATCTGTTACCAACTGAACCTCAGTGGGGAGGTTACCCGGTTTTAAGAAAAAATAAAAATACATTGCAATTTCTACTGCCTTCAAGTGAGCATATAACGCCACTGCTTCAAAAAATCATCACTGATTCTTGGGTGCATCATGTGGAGATTGAAAATAACGATTTGGAATCCTTATATTTTAAAATCAGGAGTGGGATCAATGAATAAAAAACTGATATGGCTTATAGCTGCTAAAGATATCAGAGGAATAACCAGCTCGGTTCAGGTATGGCTAGGTTTAATCTTATTGCCGCTGATTTTTTCGGTCATCTTTCCGTTAGCTTTTATTCTTTTGGTAAAGAATGTACCAATTTCATCCCCAGACTTGATCAACTTAGTGGAGAAAGTGATAGAGGGGCTTAGTGGTACAAAGAGCGGAGATATGATAGGAAGCCTTCCAAGCATGAAACACCAAATTATTTTCGTCATTGTGAATTACCTGCTTGGTTCGATCTTCTTACTTATACCGACCATTAATGCAATGATGATTGCTCTCCATAGCTTTGTTGGCGAAAAAGAAAAACGGACCATGGAAACACTTTTGTTTTCTCCTATAACTGTGAAGGAATTATTTATTGGCAAAGTACTTGCAGCATTAATTCCTTCAATTATTATCACTTGGGTGAGCTTCTTCCTGTTTGGAGTTATCACTGCAAGCTTAACTTACAAAATGTTTGGGTATTTCATTTTTCCAAATTCTAATTGGCTCGTTCTGATGTTATTGGTTGTCCCAATGATTACTATCCTCACAATCCTGGTGAATGTCTTCGTTTCCGCCAGGGCAAAAGGCTTTCAGGAGGCACAGCAGCTCGGAGGCATCCTGATTCTTCCAATCATGGCTCTCTTCATAGGCCAGGCAACGGGCTTTCTTATCATTAACCCTTATTTACTTGCTTTGATAGGTGTTATCCTTTTAATTTTAAATTTCATTTTATTAAAAATGATGACCAAATATAATGATCGTAATACCTTATTCGAAAAGCAAATATAGCTTTTATATGTGCTAAGTGTTACCAGTGTAGGATGAGGAAATATGACAGCATTTAGCAGCTGGAATTGTAAATGTATAGATTATCTAACATTGGAAAAATTAATCCTATCCATTACATTACAGGGGGATAGGATATGTCAGTTATTGTTATTCAAACTTTTGAAATGAAACAGGATAAGTTTCCTGATGGCATCAAAAATTTACGACTAATCCAAAATTTCAGGAACGAGCAATATGACCACAGGGTAGAGCTCTTATCGCCGATTTCTGGTGAAGACCATACTTATGCATTGATATCCACATATGAAGGTCTGGCTGAAATGGAGCTGCAAAACAAAAAAATGTTTGAGGATGAGGAATATAAAAAGCTCATCGGTGAGTTCTTTTTGGAAAATATCGTGCAAGGAAGCATGTACACTCAAATGTATCGCACGATGACTGGTCTGAGCAGTGACTCCGAATCAGAAAAAGATAAGAAATAGTATGTGGAAAGTCGAATCCCTCGGGACTCGACTTTTTTCATACCTGAATGGCCAATACATAAAATGCAGTTGATTCTCGAATGATAATACTTGTTGAGGAAGGGGGTACAGCAATGGATTATTTTCTGCCATCATCAAAGGCGGGAAGTGGAAATAGCGCAAATGAAGGAGATTTAAAATGGTGGCAACTGTCACTGATTGGTGTTGGATGTACGATAGGGACTGGTTTTTTTCTTGGATCCGCTATTGGGATTAAAATTACCGGTCCATCCATCGTCTTTTCTTTCATCCTTGCCGCTTTTGGCACATACGTCGTTTATAATTTATTGGCAAAAATGACAGCTCAGGATCCCCAGGATGGCTCGTTTTGCTATTATGCCAAAAAAGCTTATGGTCAATGGGCCGGGTTCAGCTGTGGCTGGAATTACTGGAGTTCCAATATCTTGATCATGGGAAGCCAGCTTACGGCTCTTTCAATTCTGTCACAATTCTGGTTTCCTAATATCCCTTTGTGGCTTTTCGCTACCGGTTATGCCATCCTCTCGATCGGTGTCGTACTTACCGGGAATAAGGGATTTGACAAGGTAGAAGATTTATTAGCCATCATTAAAACTGCAGCAATCATCATGTTTATATTAATAGCTGCAGCAGCTCTTTTTGGCTTGTTCAACTTTGAAACAAAACAGGTGATTGTGCCAAATTCAACTCAAAAACTGTTTCCTGAAGGCTTTAAGGGGTTCTGGTCATCCTTGATTTACGCATTTTATGCATATGGAGGCATAGAGGTAATCGGCTTAATGGCAACGAGGCTGAAAAATAAAGAAGATGCTCCAAAAGCGGGGGTAATCATGCTTATTTTGCTGGTTATCATTTACGTACTTGCTTTGGGGTTTGCGGTCATTATGGCCGCGCACGGTGCCTTTCACCATAAGGAAAGTCCATTTGTTACAGCACTTGACCCATACAAACTGGCCTTTTTTCCTCATGTGTTCAACGCAGCGATCATCGTGGCAGGCTTTTCAACCATGACAGCTTCGTTGTTTGGAGTGACCACCTTGCTCGTTACGTTAGCGGATGATGGAGATGCTCCAAAGGTCTTCGCCAAGAAAATTAAAAAGTTGAAAGAGCTTCCCCTTCCATCGCTGGGATTGGCGGTGGTTGGCTTAATTGCATCAATCATTACAGCCTTGCTTCTTCCGGGCAAAATTTATGAGTATATCACTACAGCCGCAGGCATCCTGATTTTATTCAATTGGGCGTTTATCATTATCTCAGCTCTAAAATTGCTTGAATTAAAAGCATGGGGGAAAATCATTTCTTTTATTGGGATAACTCTTATCCTGGCAGCTGTGAGCGGGACGATCATGGAAAAGAGCATTCGAATGGGTTTTTTCATTAGTGTAGTCGTTGTCTTGCTTATAGGGATGATTTCTCTTTTTTTACAGAAAAAAGTATGGAATAAAGCAAGTGGAGCAACATAACGGATACAGTAAAAGTTTATGGAGGGATTTTAATGAAACATCCTAGAGCACTGGCAATAAAGTTCCTTGCCAGCCTGGTACTCCTATATGTCATTCTTGGCCTGATGTACGATATGTCTTTTACCAATGTTTTTTTGATATCCTTGGTGCTTGGGTTAGCGTCTTATGTAATTGGAGACTTGTTCCTCTTGCCAAAAACGAACAATACAATCGCAACATTAGCAGATTTTGGACTTGCCTTTATGATCATCTGGATTTTGGGAGAAAGTTTGACATACGGAGAGAGTTTACTGCTGGCATCTCTAATATCAGCCGCTGGAATCGCTTTGTTTGAGTACTTCTTTCATAAGTATATGGCTGGGAATGTTTTCGAAGATGGCGGGAGGGAACATCGAAATACAAACTATCAGTACCAAACAGAAGCTTCTGAAGAACTATACCCTGTTAAACCGGATGTAAGAAGCGAAGAGGATACCGATAAATAACGAAAAAAGAGCTGCAGACGCAGCTCTTTTTTAAAGGCTCTTTTCTCAACCTTTGATGCTATTGACTACAAAATAGGGATTGAATGACCTATGTTTCTTCACTTTCGTTATAAAGATACTTGTTCAGTCTTTTACATAAACTGTATCGGCTTTTTTGGCAACTTTAACTTCAAATAATTCAAAGACAATCCCATAAATAAATGAAGTTAAAAACATGGATGCGAACATATCTAGTATATAATGCTGTTTAACAAACAGTGTAGAAATAATAATCAACGAACCCATTACTGGAACGAAGATTGAATGGATGATATGTTTATTTCGGATGTTGATATTGCCAAGAATTATGGCAAATGTAGTTAATACATGAATGCTGGGGAAAGCATTGTATGGTTGATCATGACTGTATATCATGCCGACAAGCTCTATAAGGATTCCGTCACCAACCAGGTTTGGACGAGGAACAGTAGTCTGGAAGAAGAAGTAAATGACGAAACAAACTAACTCTCCAATAACAATTAAAGTCAATGTCTTTAAATAGATCCGTGTATCCTTATACCAAAAATAAATCAGATAACCTAATATGAAGGCGTACCAAATGATATACGGTATAATGAAAATTGAAAGGAAAGGTATCTTATCGTCAAGATCAGTTGAAAGGATTACAGCTTCCCGAGGGTTGTTATTCAAGATCTTATAAATCAAGCCCAGTACTGGCATAACCAGCAAAAACAATAAATATGGCAAATCTTTTATTTTGTTTTTCATGTTACTACCCCTTTTGCTTAATTGCTTATGGAATATAAATACCACAAACAAACTTATTTAATCCAAAAACAAAATATTGGTATATTAATAGAATAAGATTGAGCTTCAAATATAATAGACGTATTAAAAATGTAATTAGTTCCATTGAACTAACTTTTTTTGGCCATTTTCACCAAAATTTAAAGTAGTAAATTCTATTTAAAGGGGGCTATGAGTAGTGTCATTAAATAATCCTTCGAAGAGGTATATTTCGGCTTCATTTCGCATTTCTCAGGAAGAAGAAAGATGCAAAGAGGGGGAATGAAACATCTTGCGAAAAATAAAAAAACCTTGATTCAAAATCAAGGTTTTAAGCGTCCCAGAAGAGATTCGAACTCCCGACCTACAGTTTAGGAAACTGTTGCTCTATCCTGCTGAGCTACTGGGACATGATTAGAATTAAGATGAAGTATTATTAGAAAGTGAATCGATTAGTGTTATATCCCGTCCTCATCTCAGAAAGTAAACCAAGAGGCATCTCGATGAGTACGCTGAAGCAATTTCAAAGATGCGAATTCGTCGATGCTGAGCTACTGGGACATGATTAGAATTAAGATGAAGTATTAGAAAGTGAATCGAATTAAAGTTATAAATTGAGAAAGTAAATACATGATCATTCACTAATTACAGCGACTCAATTATTATACGATGAATCTGTGAAAAATTCAAGAGAAATTTCCCTATAAAAATTCGGAAAGCACCAAGAAGCTGTATTTCCAGCTTCTTGAATGTCATTAATGCTGCTTTTTATGAAATAGCCCCATCACTTCCAGGGTTTCAGTGATATTGACAAATGCTTCTGGATCTATTTCTTCTATTAGTGTTTTAACTTCTGTAAGTTCATAACGGGATATGACTGTAATGATGACGTTGCTCCTCTCATTCGAAAAACCTCCAACAGAGTCCATCACCGTTACACCACGATAAACATTTCCAAGTAGATGCTGCTTTACTTCCTCCCCTTTTCTAGTGATGATCATCAAAGTTAGCTTAACGTGATGTGTATGTACCTTATCGATCACTTTGCCAAGGACAAAAATGGAAACAAGCGTATTCAAAGCTGCATCCCAGCTAAACAAAAAACCTGATAATAAGATAACGACTGAATTCATCGCGAACAATAGTGTTCCCATAGGGAAGTCTTTGCGTCTTGCCAGAAGCATCCCGATAATATCGAAGCCGCCCGAAGATCCTGATGAACGGAAGATTATCCCTATCCCCAAACCAACGATCGCACCGCCAAAAATCGAGGATAATATCGGATCCTCTGCAAGCTTAAACACCGGTATAACATAAAGAGCGATAGAAATTGTGATGACGGAAAGAATCGTATAAAAGATGAAATTCCGTCCCAGTTTTAAATATCCTAAAACTAGCAGGGGGAAGTTTAAAAGGAAATTGTAAACGCCAGTATTGATAGATGTGAGCATTGATAAAATGATGGATAGACCGCTAATCCCGCTGCTCATGATTCCGTGGGGGATCAGGAAAAGGTTGAATGCAAATGAAACAATGATTGAGCCAAAGATAATTCCTGCTGACTTCAAAAACGCCGCCTCCAAAAAACAGTGTGTTAAAAAATATTATATAGATGAAAATAAAGAAGTGAATTTAAAAGTTTATTTAAAATTCATTAAGTATTTCGATTTGCGATGCCCTTCTTTGGAAGAATCATATTTCCGGCAAGGAAGGGGAAGATATAATGACGATATTTGGAGGTGAAGCAGTTATGGAGAATGATTCAATCAGGGACCTGGTGACTGTAACAGATGATAGGGGCAGGGAAAGACAATTCGAAGTAGAAGCGTTATTTGATATGAACGGAGAATCTTACGCGATGCTTAGGGATGAAGAAGGAACAATGTTAATGAAAGTAGAAGAGCAGGGTGGCGAACAATATCTCGTTGGCCTGGATAGCGACATTGAAAAGTCGCATTTGCTGGATGCCTATCAAATTGCTGTTGACGCCGCACCTGCGGAAGATTGAGTAGAGCCGCCCAAATAGGGCGGCTTTCTTTGAAGGATTTTTTGTATCTGATATAGAAATAAAAAAGATCATTTTATTTAATTTGGGGGACATATGAAATTTCCAATTTTAGAAACAGATCGGCTCATTCTTAGGGGAATTACAGAAGAGGATGCTGAGGATTTATTTATCAATTTTTCGAACGCTGAAGTTATGAAGCATTATGGATCAGAACCGGTTGATAATATTGAAGAAGCACGAGGTCTGGTTCATTCTTTCAAGGCAGGCTTTATTGAAAATAAAGGGATAAGATGGGGCATTCAATTAAAAAACCAAAAAACCCTCATAGGTACTGTGGGTTTTCATGCCGTGTCATCAAAACATAGAAGAGCAGAGATTGGCTATGAGCTTAACCAAGAGTATTGGGGTCAAGGCCTTGCTAAGGAAGCGATCAGGATGGCTATAGAGTATGGGTTGAAAGAAATGGGATTATTAAGGATTGGGGCCGTTGTATTTCTTGAAAATAAAAATTCGAATGAATTGCTCCTAAAACTCGGTTTTCAAAAAGAAGGGGTTCTGAGGAGTTATATGATTCAAGGCGGACTTTCCTATGATACTAATGTGTATTCATTAGTAGCTCCTTATTGAGCTTGGAAATGTCATTTTATTTCAACCCTTTTAACTGACTGATCCAATTGATCAGCAAGCTTAAAAGACCTGTTTGAAAACAAAAAGCTCAGATTTCTGAGCTTTTTTTATTCGCTGTATTCTAGTGTATATTCCGTTTTTTAAACCTGCCGCCACGCACTTCTGCAATATTGCCTACAGCAAGAAACGCTGACTCATCCAATTCTTCGACAATGGATTTCAATTTCGCTTCCTCAAGACGAGTGATAACACAAAAGATGACTTTCTTGTCATCACCTGTATATGCTCCCTCGCCAGTCAAATATGTGACTCCCCTGCCAAGACGAGCCATGATTGCATCACCGATTTCCTTGTGCTGTTCACTAATAATCCAGGCTGCTTTTGATTCATCGAGTCCTGCGATGACTATATCAATCGTTTTAAAGGCAATGAAATAGGCAAGGATGGAATACATTGCCCGGTCCCAACCAAAGACAAAGCCTGCGGTACCAAAGATGAAGATGTTAAAGAACATGATTACTTCCCCGACTGAAAATGGCAGTCTTCTGTTTGCCAGAATCGCAAGTATTTCCGTACCGTCCAAAGAACCGCCGTACCGAATGACGATTCCTACTCCAGCACCGAGAACGATTCCTCCGAAAACAGTAGCCAGGAGTAAATCTTCTGTAAAAACAGGCCAATCATGGAGGAAGCTGGTCGTTAAAGATAAAACAGTGATCCCCAATACGGTTGATAGCGCAAATGTTTTGCCAATTTGTTTATAGCCAATGAAAAAGAAAGGGATGTTCAGGATAAATATAAAGAGGCCGAGTCGCCAGCCCGTTAGATGTGAGAGGATGATTGAGATACCGACAATACCGCCATCAAGAATTTTATTGGGGACCAGGAATTCTTCAATTCCAACGCCCATCAGGACAGCACCGAAAATGATGAAAAAAATTCTCTTTGCGAGTTTAGTCTTCGTGATGCCCTTATGCTGCTGCTGAACAAGGGCTTGTTCTGGAATGCTGTTCATTTCTTCCCCCTTAATAGATTCTTCCATATGACTTTTATAACTAATTTTACCACAGCTTTTCTGACAAATTAAAAGAAAGGCCCTTCTGAATTTAATTTTCTAGTGTTGATTTCATGGAAAGTGGGTAGTAATTAGGACAGGTTATTGCTTTAAAAAATTGAAAAGGTGTTGTTGCGGGTTGAATCTGACTTTAGTCATTGGACTTTTTTTATTAGTGCTTTTTTTGATTGGTATAATCGGCATCAAATTAATAAAAATACCGGATATATTATTATATATTTTGCTTGGCCTCGTTTTATCCTTGGTTATTAAAGAATCAAAGGTAATTGAAGTGGCAGGGGAGATCGGTCTGGTCCTGTTGTTCTTTATTCTAGGATTGAAATTCCCGGTTAACAGGTTGGTTTCGAACAGTGCGAAGGTATGGAGAGGCGGCCTCCTGGATGCTGTACTTGGGATATTTGTAACTGCGGGAATAGCCCTGCTGTTCGGTCTGGATTGGGTTTCATCATTAATTGTCGGAGGTATTGTCTACGCTACCAGTTCCTCTATCACAGCGAAATTGCTTGAAGATAAAAACAGGACTGAAAACAATGAATCCGAATTCATGCTCCTGATCCTGGTTTTCGAGGATTTGATTGCTCCTATTCTTGTAACCGTATTGATTGGTCTCTCCGGGAAAGGTTTTACGTTAATTGATTTTCTGTTAATTATTTTGAAAATAGTACTTCTCGCGGGGGTTGCCATGTTCTTTGCCAGGGTGGTTTTCAAAAAGGCAGAGTCTATTTTAAGAGAAATTGACCAGGATGATATTTTTATTGTGTTGATTACGGGTATTGCGTTAACATACGGCGGGATTGCGATGCTTCTTGGGTTATCAGAGGTTATCGGAGCTTTTCTTGCCGGAATGATGCTGTCTGAGCTTTCAATTAAGGACAAGATAGAAAAAGCTGCATTGCCAGTAAGGAATATTTTTCTTCCCTTTTTCTTCCTGAATTTTGGCCTTCATATTGAAATGACAAGCGACATCCCTTATTTAGGACTATTGATTGTTCTCGTTTTGTGGTCACTGATCCATAAATTAATCGTAGGTTATATTGGAGGGCAATGGTATGGCCTTTCAAGAAGTGATTCATTGAAGGCAGGGCTATCCCTTACACAAAGAGGGGAATTCTCGGTGATCATAGCTGCGCTGGCAACCGGAGAGCTAAAGATCTTTGCCAGCATTTATATTTTGGTGATTGCCATCATAGGAACGATCATGTTCCAGTTGGCGCCGAGGTTGAATAAAATGATTGTTGAAAAAGTAAAGGAAAAGACTAATTAAGCATTAAAGGGACTGCCCTTTAATGCTTAATTTATTGTCTATGAAGCCTTGCCTGGAACTCCATACGAGTCAGGATTGGCAAGGTAAAGTCTTACTCCAGTATTTCCTTTACACGGCCTACCTGTCCGTCCTCCAGCCTGACCTTAATGCCATGAGGATGTGAGCTGGATTTAGTGAGGAGATCTTTCACGATTCCTGGAGTGAGCTTACCGGTTTTCTGGTCAGCTTTTAGGACAATATTTACTTTAGAGCCGGGTTTGATTTCATTTCGGTTTTTGCCATCTTTTCTATTCGACATACATAACCCTCCACAGTTTTATTTATAAGGCTCATTTCTCAAACTTTGTTGCTATTGATAGCAAAATAAGATTGAATGACCTTTTTTCCTTTGCAAATTTGACTCTTTATAATGAGAAAAGAGCATGCATACATAATACCGACCATAAAAATGGCTTTATATACGTTAAAATCGGCTTTAGGATTTTAACAACAATCTTTACGAAAACAGCCCTTTTTAAATATAATCTTTTATATAATATAAAGCACCCAATGAGTATTCAATTCTACCATTTTTTACATTATTATAAAGTAGGGATCTTTTCGTAAATTTGTTGCTGTCTTTCCCTGCAAAAGCAAAAAGTGATTTTGAGTCATGTGTGGATCGACTTGAACAGCGTTAATGATTCGGCATTCGACTTGGATGATTATTTGACAAGCAGCAATTAATTCTAAAATATATAGTAATAAGGCAAAGAGGGATCGACTTGAAATTTTGGAAACCGGGTGTATTAATTTTAATCATTTTATCATTTCTTGGCGGACTTTTTTATTTTCAAATAAAACAGGAAGAGAAATATGACGGGCTTGCAATAATACCAGAGCGGACAGAAGATATTCCACTTTATAGTGAATTGAAGCCAGCCAGTCCGATTTATAGAGCCGAAGGGGATCAGTGGGAAGAAATCAAGCAGTTTTACGAGAAGGAACTCCCAAACAATGGATGGAGATTAACTATGTCACAATCCTCCAAAACTAACACAGAAGATGGAGCGGGATTTACTTCTTTTTGGGAAAAAGATAACACAACCTGGGTACTATCAATAAGTGCGGCCTATTATAAGAACCTTAATCAAACAGAAGTCATTTTTGATAAAAGAGAAGGACTGAATTCTGACAGATGGATCGAGGCGGAGGTTTCAGAAATTTGTATTAACGAACAGCCGGACCGTAGCGGCGAGTGCTACAAAATGAAGGATAAGCAAGCAATTCCACAGGTAATCAGTATGATAAATGGAGCTTTGGAAGCAGACCGAAAACAGGTTTATTATACCGGGAAAAGCGTAATTGATTTTGGCGGCTTAACAGTTGAAGTATACTACGATTTGGAAGAAGGGATTTATTTCGTTTCTGATAAAGGAACGAAATGGATGAAACCAGAGAAAGAGTTTTTTGAACTGACGAGAATATCCAAGGAATATTGAGTTATGGAACGAAACACTCATTGGTTTGGATTCCATATACACCAGGAGTATTATATACCTAGGTCAACAAGATCATTTTTATAACTAAAGAAGGTTTTAACAGGTTTAAAGAAGATTAATTTATGTTAAAGATGTATCCTAATATTAATAAATAGGCCATTGCCGAATTGCTGTGCCAAACAAAGATTTCCTTGCAACCGAGCTTATCCAGGGATTTTTGAACAGCTAATACAGGATTACTCATAATCTTTTTTGTAAAATCCGCAATAATTACGAAATAACTTAAGTGAAAAAGGAAGTGACCTTTGTGAATCCAACTTCAGCAGTAGCAAATGAACTTCAGCAAAATTCCGAATTCATCGCAAAGGAAATGGTTAATTCCATACTTGAACTGATTGGTGTGGAGATACCAAAGCAGGAAGTTGACCAGGCAATCATAGTATATACGGAGTATCTTAGTTTTCTTGGTGACTCTATCAAGAATAAAGATGAAACAACTTCTAAGAGACTTCTTGAATGGAGCAAACAAAATGGAGAACGGGAAGCAGCCAAAGGAGGCAGGATTTCTGACATCCTTTTTAGGTATCCTCCTACGAGGGTTGTTTTTATCGATAAAATGGCGGAAATTAGTCTGAGGCATGGCGTTAACATGGAAGATTTAATTTGGATCAATAAAAGAGTGAACAGTATGCTTGATATTAGCATAAATGAAACCGTATTTGCATTTGAAAGGCAAACCTCAAAATTGATGAAAGAAGTCCAGGCTGAAGTGGATATCCTATCCACTCCAGTCGTACCAGTACAAGAAAACGTAGCGGTACTCCCTTTAGTAGGAAAACTGGATCATGACCGTGCCAGATTGATATTGGAAAGGGCAATACCTTTGGTTGCAAACCAAAAAGTACAGTCTTTAATAATTGATTTTTCAGGAATCGTTACAATTGATGCAACGATTGCCAAGCACATTTTTGATATCCACAATGTTTTACGGCTGTTGGGTGTAAGTTCAATTGCTACTGGAATGAGACCAGAGCTTGCGCAGGCTGCGGTGGAGGGTGGAGTAGATTTTTCAAACATCAAAACCTTCGCTACAGTAAAGCAGGCCATTGATAGTCTCAATAAAAAAGATAAAAGCAACTAAAGGAGGTTCATCTTGATTAATAAAAAGCCTGATATCAAACTGATTGCACTGGATATGGATGGAACACTTCTAGATGACAGGCATGAGGTTACAGAGAATAATAGACGAGCGATTAAAGAAGCCGAAAATAGAGGGGTGCGTGTTGTACTCAGTACTGGCCGCAGTCTCAAAACAGCAAGGGATTACTTATTATCCCTTAAACTGTCTTCTTATCTCGTGACGGTTAACGGCGGAGAGATATGGGGGCCGAATGGGGAACTGGTACAAAGAAGTAAGGTGGATACCGAGCATATCCAATGGATGTTTGAACTGTCCCAAAAGCATAAGACGGGGTTTTGGGCGACAAGCAGTGAAAACGTCTGGAGGAATAATATGCCAGAGGACATATTTTCCCAAGAATGGATTAAATTTGGCTTCCATATAGAAGAAGATGAAATAAGAGAAAGTGTACTCAAAGAATTACAAGATAAAGGTTTATTCGAAATTAGCAATTCAAGCCTCAAAAATATCGAAGTCAATGCCCTAGGCATCAATAAGGCTGTGGGGTTGCAGAAGGTTTGCGAACTATTGGGAATATCAATGGGCAATGTAATGGCGGTGGGAGATAGTCTGAATGACATTGCCATGATTACTGAAGCGGGTCTTGGAATCGCGATGGGCAATGCCCAGGAAACAGTAAAGGAAGCTGCGGATGATATAACAGGTACTAATCAGAATAGCGGAGTTGCACAGGCAATTGAAAAATGGGTGCTCTCATAAATCAAGGAAGCAGATTGAACTGCTTCCTTTTGCCATATAATTTAAACGGTTGTCTGATTTCTGGGAGAACCTCCCCAAATTACCTCTTTGAATCCTTTTGAGTCAATTTCCTTTACCAGGGCTTTATTTTGATTTTCTGCAAGTTCCACTACAGTCTGTCCATTGACAGCTTCAGCGAAGACCTTTTCAACTATAGCCATGGAGACACCTTTCCCTATTTGAATGGCTTTGGGTGCCGAATGTCTAGAAAGGACATTTCGAATTCTAACATTATCAGCGTGGTTGCTGCCTCCAAATACCTTTATATCGCTGCCTGCATTTGAAAAGCCGCTTATTGCCACATTTTTTAAAACCACATTTCTTGAACGATACTGAATGGCAATTGCAGGTTCACCACCATAGTCATAGGAAGGATCCCCAATAGCAGTAAATTGGTTCACAGCCACATTTTTATAAGCTGACACTACCATTGCTCTTGGTGAAGAGTTTGCATATAACCCAGTATGAATCGGTTTATATGATATGATATTTGCTGCTCGTATGTTGATAGCAGTTTTTGATTCAGGATCATTTTCCTTGTGGTGGCCTATATGCCTGAAATTATAAGATCGATTGTCATTTACAGAGAGATGGCCTATGATGACGACATTATTGGCTGCAGAAGACGTATGGTGGGCTTTGATTTCAATTCCGCCAAAGCATCTTGCGGAGGAGTTGTTCAATAGCCAGACATTTCGCGAACCATCATCTATCTCGATTCCGTTTGAATTTGAAAATCCTTTTTTATGATTTTTGCCACTTGGATCACTCATATGGCAATTTGAAATGAAGATATTATCACTATGGTGAGTTGTAATTCCGTCATCACCGAAACCATGGCCATTGAGGTTATCGAGCCAGATAAACTCACTTCCTCCACGGGCTCGATAACCATCACCATAATAATTATATTGAGGAGAAGAAACATCAAAACAGTGAAGTCCAGGGTTAACGCCTTCTACATCCTTTACCCAGCCATATTTTACATTGGCATAAAGCAGACAGCTGGAATGGTTACCCCAAGTACTGGTTTTTTCGACCTTCCCCAAACGTTCAACATTCCAATCCAGAGTCAATCCTTTCACATATAAATTTCGATTCCCAGTGCGGTGGTTTCTATTTGTTATGAGTCTTCTGCTTTTTGGTGCGGAATCATGCAGTTTGATAACCGTTTTTCCTTTTCCGGCACCGACCAGATAGGTGAAGGAGGGGAGTTTCATCTCTCTGACGATATAAACACCTTCAGGTATATATATTTTTACCCGCCCTTTGCCAAGAGCCATTCTGAAAGCTTCTGTACAATCCGTTTTTCCATCCCCAATCGCACCAAAATCCTCCATATTGACCTCGCGATCAATTTCCTTGAGTAAAGTTTGATACTGCTCATTCAATCTTTCCATCCATTCAGGAAAGACATTGCCGTTTTTATCAACAACGGTTTCATAGGATAAAGCGTTATCGAAAGCAGATTTTGTCTGGATGACTCTGCGTAAACTAGCAGTGAAATTACTGAAAAAAGAAGAAATACCTGAATTTATTTTCATTTTTAAAGGTTTGTAATGCTCACTTGCTTCTTCGAATAATTCGTTTGTCTCCTCAACCAGTTCCTGTATTTTTAAAGTTTTTCCTGATAATTGTCCAATCAGTTCAGCATTTATTCTCGGGTCATGATTTTTATCCAGCATTACCATCTTATCCCCACCTTTTTTAAAAAAGCTGCTTGAATATTATTTCCCGCTTGAGGAAATGCTAATCTTTTTGTCTTCTAAAAAAACCAATCTTTGATTCATCAAAAGTATAATTGATATATGTTTTATTCCAACAAGGAAGGTATGTTAAAATATAAGCGTTCTCATTAGGGAGTGAGTGATTTAAATGATAACTTTAGGTCCAAGAGTTTTAAAAACAGGAGTGGCCGTTGCACTCGCTTTATACATAACAAAATGGATTGGATTGGAGCCTCCGGTCTTTGCTGCAATCGCAGCAACCTTTACGATTCAGCCATCGATTTATCGATCATGGAAACAAGTATTGGAGCAGTTCCAGGCAAATACGCTTGGTGCGATCATAGCAATCGCAGCAATATATCTATTCGGAAACAACCCGATTGTCATAGGGTTAGTTACAGTTATTGTCATTATCATAAGCTTAAAGCTCAAAATGGAAAGTTCAATATCCTTAACACTAATCACTGTTTTAATCATGATGAGTTCACATGAATTCAACGGAATTTTAACAGCAGCAAACAAATTTGTCATTGTCCTTGTTGGGATGGGGTCTGCTTTCCTTGTTAATCTAATCGTCTCACCTCCAAATTTCAACAAGAATTTTACCGAAAAAATGGATAATAGCTTTAGAACCATGTCCTTGCTGATCAGGACAGCCATATCCAATGAACTGACAGAGAAAACTTTTCAGGGTCAATGGAGCCAGCTGAGAAAGGACATAGCCAAGCTTGAAGATCTCTATAAAATACTCGATGAGGAAAGAGAAAAAATATCAAAGGTGAAACCTCTTGATGTGAGGGAACTGGTAGTGTTCAAGCAAATGCTTGCCTGCCTTCATCAAGGTTTGAGACTTTTGGATATCGTCGAGGACCATTTTTTTCAAAGCCGTCCTGAACCGCATGAGACAGACGAATTTGATGCTCAATTCGAACAACTGATCCAATACCATGAGATGATTCTTCTAAAATATTCGGGGAAAATCCGGGGAATTGATAGGGACAATATTCTTAATAATAGCGGGTTATTCCTTGAAACTATCATCGAGGATAGGTCCATCGAACGGAATGATCGACTTCGACTCACAATCATTGGTTCTGCGATTTATGATTATGCATTTCAGCTTGACCGACTGAATGAACTGATTGACCAATATCAAAATAGAAAGGCAGATACTGAAACTAACAGCAAAAAAAGTATTTTAAAATGGAACATCTTTTTTAAAGACAAATAAGGCCGTCTGTTGTAAAGGACCCTTTGAAAAACAGGTAAATTAAGGGTTATATTCCTATAAAAAACATCTATTCCAATTAATAAAAATCTCCTATAATCTATTTAATTGTGATTAAGGAGATAGCGGGAATGACAGAGGGAACCTTCAACGAGAAAAAACTGGTACATAAAAATGAGAATAAATATTTCTGGATTGTATTAAGTATAAGTATTGCTTCTTACATTCTGTTTGCTTTATCCATTGCAGGGATATTGATAATTGCAGCATTCTTGATAATGTCATTAGTACTTCATGCTTTGATGATTGGCCAGATACGGCTCAATGCAGTGAAAATAGGCGGAAATCAGTTTCCGCTTATTCATTCAACCGTCGAAGAACTGTGTATCAAAATGGGAATAAAACGCACCCCTGATATATACGTTCTGCAGTCTGGCGGAATAATGAACGCTTTTGCGACGCGCTTTTTCGGCAGGAATATGGTCGTAGTTTACTCCGAGATTTTCGAACTTATTGAACAAAATGCTGAGGAAGAGCTTCAATTTGTCCTTGCCCATGAACTGGCCCATATAAAACGTAATCACCTAGGCAAATTGATGTTTATCCTTCCATCCATGTGGATACCAGGAATTGCAGAAATGTATTTGCGTGCCTGTGAGTATACTTGTGACCGCTATGCAGCTTTCTATATAGGAAACCCTGCTGCTGCGAAAAACGGGCTTACCATGCTGGCCATCGGAAAAGTTTTATTTAGAAGGGTGAACAAAACTGAATACCTTGACCAAATCAATAAGGAAAAAGGATTGGTGGTCTGGCTTGCAGAGATCCTATCAACGCACCCACCGCTTCCAAAAAGAATGAATGAAATCAGCCTCTTTTTTGGTGGAAAAGATTCAGTCATTGTTCCTTCCAAAAACTCAAAAGCGCTTATAGCTTTTGTGGCTGCTTCATTTATGCTTACTGGTTTGGCCATGGTTGGTGGACTCATCCTCTATAATAAGGTGAATACGACTTTCTCTTTAGAAAATGATGAAGCTATAGAAGTTCCTCCCTTAATAGAAGCTGTTATCAATGGAAATCCGAAGAAGGTTGAAAGTTTGATAGAAAATGGGGAAGATATCCATCAAATAGACTATAATGGGTACACATCATTGGATTGGGCTGTTATGGATGATAATGTCGAGATGGTTCAATTGCTGTTGGACTTAAAGGCCGATCCGAATTACGAATCCGATTATGGCATGACCCCTTTCATGACTGCTGCTGAAAGAGGGAATGTCTCAATGATCGACATACTGTATGATGCGGGCGGAGATCCAAACTATCAAGAAATGGGCTCGGGTTATACAGCAATGACTTACGCAATATTCAGTGGTGAAACCGACAAAGTAAAACTACTGATAGAGCTAGGTGCAGAGATCGGGCTAACAGATTATTCGGGTATGACTGCGAGGATGCACGCTTTGCAATCAGGTGAGCAGGAAATCGCAGATTTATTAAAATAAAGGCTCTTTTCTCATACTTTGTTGCTATTGACTACAAAATAGGATTGGATGACCTATGTTTCTTCACAAAATTAAAGCTTAATGAGAAAAGAGCTGCACACTTAATACCGAACTACAAAATGGCTTTTTATCACGTTAAAATCGGCTTTAGGATTTTAACAAAAATCGTTACGAAAACAGCCAAAATAAATAATTGTGCAACTAGGAGGTAAATCAATGAACAGACCAGCAGGTTTTTGGGTAAGACTGGGTGCAGCCATTTTAGATGGATTAATTATCGGTGTCCCGCTCTCGATCATTAGCTACTTAGTAACAGGAAGTGCGGAAGAAAATGCTTTTACTTCCTCACTGAACTTGCTATACACTTTGCTTGTTCCTGTAGTGTGGTCAGGATATACAGTAGGCAAGAAAATTGTCGGTGTAAGAATCGCAAAGGTCAATGGAGAGAAACTTGGATTTGGTACGATGCTAATGCGTACAATTGTGGCAGGTCTCGTTTATGTACTAACATTGGGGCTTGGTGTTATCGTCAGTGCGTTCATGGTAGGAATCCGTCAGGATAAAAGAGCGATCCATGATTTCATTGCAGGAACATATGTAACTTATGAAAAACCAAATGAAATACAGTAGAACAATAAAGTTCGGACACCTGGCATGCCAGGTGTTTTTTTATGGGAAAACTTGGTGAAAACTATACTCTGCATATGGTATATTGTTTAAATAAAGTTACAAATAGAGCCTAATTCAAAGGGGGGATAGAGTTAATGGGACCTATTTTATTAGGAGTTTTAGCAGCCTTCTTTTTTGCGTTCACCTTTGTCCTGAATCAATCTATGGAATTATCAGGGGGAAGCTGGATATGGAGTGCCTCACTTAGATACATTTTCATGGTTCCATTTCTAGTGGCCATAGTGGCAGCAAGGAAGAATTTGAAGCCATTAATCAAGAATATCATACAAAACCCGTATCCATGGTTTATTTGGAGTTTCGTTGGCTTTGTCTTGTTCTATGCGCCGCTTACATATGCCGCAGCCTTTTCTCCTGGCTGGCTGATTGCTGGTACATGGCAAATCACAATCATATCGGGTGCTTTGCTCAGTCCATTGTTTTATGAAGCAACAATGACCAACCAAGGTTTAGTTTCTGTCAGGGCTAAAATTCCTTTTAAGGGGCTCGGGATGTCCGTAATCATCCTAGCAGGGATACTGCTTATGCAATTTGAACACGCCAGGCAAATTCCGATCGAAATGGTTTTACTTGGAGTGATCCCAGTATTAATCGCTTCCTTCGCTTATCCATTGGGAAATAGAAAAATGATGGAAGTTACCAACGGCAGTCTTGATGCGTATCAGCGTGTCTTGGGAATGACTCTGGCCAGTCTGCCTTTTTGGCTGCTCTTAGCTTTATATGGTCTTTTGACGGAGGGTCCTCCTACAATGAACCAAAGCTTACAGTCCCTTTTAGTAGCCATCACCTCTGGCGTAATAGCGACTGTTTTATTTTTTAAGGCAACAGATTTAGTGAGGGGCAATATGCAGAAACTCGCTGCCGTAGAAGCAACCCAGGCAATGGAGGTGCTTTTTGCCCTGGCAGGAGAATTTTTAATCTTATCACTGCCGCTGCCAACTCCATTATCCTGGGTCGGAATCATCCTCGTTATGCTCGGAATGGCTCTTCACAGCTATACAACTTTCAGGAGAAAAGATGAGAAGCTAAGAGTAAGTGCCTGATGGTAGAAGGAAAGAATGAATTCTGCGGCAAAATTATCAGTAACCTAAATGTTTTTTGGTAACATTCATATAATGAATGATCAAGGAAGAGGGAAGTCTATGGACTTAAAGAATGTGAAGCTTACAAAACAAATGGCCAGGGCTTTATGGATTGCTGAACAGGAATGTGCAAGGACGAGAAGTAAATGTTTGCTGCCAGTTCATTTGTTGATCGGTTGTTTGGATGACGGTTCATTTCCTGTTAAAGAATCTAAAGATAAAAGCGGGATTGGTATTGATTCTATAAGGAGTGCCGCTAAACCTCAAGATGTTAAGGGAGTATCCTATGAACCTTTTCATTTTCCTGTGAGTGCGGAAACGAAGCAGGTGATGGAGGTATCCATTGGTTATATGAATTCTTATAATCAAGTTTATTTAAATGAAGGTCATGTACTTAAGTCTTTAATGGCTGCAGGCCATGCATCCGGGCTGCTGACGGAGGAACAACAGCAAGCTCTGTTAAGTATAGCAGTGGTATCACGAGATATGCGGATGACGCTATCCGGCTATACCATGCGTTCATTACTTTATCAGAATATCAGGAAAGTGACTAATGATGATGGAAAAAACTTACTTCGATTTATAGAAGATGAATTCTCCGGAAAATGGGTTCAATCAATTAAAACCGCCCTTTCCCACACCCAGCCTGCAATTTTTATTGCAACGGATTCATCGGACAAAATTGTCGGATTTGCCGCTTATAAAACGAATGGATATTTTGGACCGATGGGAGTTGCTCTTAGCAGAAGGTCCGAAGGGATAGGGGAAGCGCTTCTCCATTCCTGCCTTGATGAGATGAGGCTTATAGGTTTTAAGGAAGTGATAATTGACCAGGCTGGCCCAATCGAATTTTACGAAAGAGCATGCAATGCTCAAGTAATTCCGATAAATAAACTGTAACTTATCCATCCAGAGGTGTGAAGAGATAACCCTAATGAACTTAATAAGAAGGAGTCTTCCACCTTTTCCAAGAAAAGCACTTAAAAAATAGACCATATTTGGTCTTTTGAGTATGCTTCGTTTTATATTATCTTGTATAGTTTATAACTATATTCAGTTATTTATTGTACCTGTCCAATGTTCAAATACGGGATGTTTTACAGGTATGCCGGCAAACATCTCCCCAGGTTTATATATAATTGTATAGGTAAGGTTATTCCACTTTGAAAAACCATTTTCCTTTATGGAATGATGATATCTTGGTCTCCAAGTACCTGTATTTAAATAAACCCTTTCTTTTTGTTTTGATTTATTTTTTTCTTTAATAATTTCTACAGTACCTTTAAACGGGTTGTGCGTGTGGCCATATAGTACGTATTGGAATGTTTTAGGAAGGGCTTCAAAATCTTTTTTTGCTCCCTTTAAATATTTATCATCTGTCCAAAGTTCTTTGATTATATTAAATTTGTCAACTAGCTTGAGCTTCCATTCTGAATTGGTTATATCAAATGTTCTCAATAGGGTTCCCAACAGCTGTACCTTATCACCGTTATCCAGGGGATGCCAGAAGCGATCATGTTCCTTTATCCAGCCTTTAACAAATGGAATTTCCATAAATTCATCTCCAACTTGTCTAAAAGCTGAGTTGATTGCATCCTGAACGAGTCTGCCATATTGTTCATACCGCTTGACTTGGAAAGATAGCCAAGGAATGATAGCTGACATTGGACGGACGTCGAATAGGTTCCTGAAATTATCACAAATTTGATTGATATCTTCTTCTGGAAGGTTAATATCTTTCAGTTTCGTACCAACAAGGACAGGAAGTTTTGAGGCAATCTCTGAAGCAATAACATCACCTATTGGGATTGCCATGTAACTCTGTGGATTTTGATGGTCACCTTCAAAATTGAATGGGTCCCATTCATGGCCATGACGTGCTAAAATTCCATGCTGTTCGTTTAGATAGTAGTTTGGGAATTTATCTATATACGACAAATCTTGCAGATCGAGTTCATCAATCACCAGTCTCCTCATTGATGGATACACATTACATAATCGATCATGATTTCCTGGTATATAGACGATATCAGGCTTTTTTGGAAAGCCCATACTTTGCCAAGCCCGTCCAGATAGAATGGATACTATTTCTCTATTTGTTTTCATAATATTTTTAAGAATATCAACAGCTATTATCTCTGTTTTTTCATCCTCAGGACCTCCCCAAGGCCGGTCTGACAAAGGAACTTCAACTATTTTATTTTTGCTTTTTTCCAGGAACCACCTTTCTGTCCTGATCACATCAAAAATATCTCCTAAAAGAACAATTTTAATATCTTGATCCTTTTCATTTAAATGCTTTACAGCTGCCGTTGCTTGCCGGGCGAGCTCAACAAAGGTATCCATGAAGACCTCCGCATCAAGCTGATGCCTTCCCGCAGTCCCATCCATCAAGTGGAGATCACTAATAAGAATAATCATTTTTTTCACATCCTTTTACTCCATGGACATATCAACAAAAAAGATATGGCTGACTAAAAGAGTTTTTTATATGTATATGCTTGAAAATGAAAAAAGAATGGACAGTCGCGGGGATTAAAAGTAAGCGGGAGCCCTTTTACAGCCATAGCTGTAAAGCCAAGCGACTAAGGATGTTTTATTTTAAAAACTATCTTTTATTACAATGAGGGCATTTGAACCTGGGTAAGTGACCCATTTTTTGTATAACGGGTAAAACAAGAGAGTGAAGCATTGAAAGTAAAGTAAAGACTATTCAAGCCAACCAAAGGAGTCATGAAATGAAAAAGGCTCCCCTTTTGGGAAGCGTTTTTTAAATAAGAGTATATTTCTGGAGCGTTTAGGTGGAAAAAGAAGTAAGGAATACTTACACTTATAATTAGTTATTTACCAAGGGTCTTTTCTCAAACATTGTAGCAATTGGCTGCAAAATAGGATTGAATGACCTATTTTTCTTCGCAAAGTAGACTCTTTTGTGAGAAAAGAGCAGGCAAACTTAATACCGACCTGCGAATGAAGTTTATAACACGTTAAAATCGACTTTAGGATTTTAACAACAAACTTTACGAAAACAGCCTTAACCAAAAAGAAAAAAACGGATAATACCATTTAATATGCTTATTATTTCACATTCTAGGTACTTTTATGATATATTAATATTTAAAATATTCTTACAAGTAATAGGAAGGTGACAAAATGACATCAGGAATTGAAGTGAATGACAGCAGTATGCCATTACGCAGGGATGTGAAGATGCTTGGAAACATCCTTGGAGATATTCTCGTATATCATGGCGGAGTGGAGTTATTTGAAAAAGTAGAAAAAATACGTGCGATGTGCAAAACGCTCAGAAATGAACATGATCGCGATACATATCCTGCTTTAAAAGAGGAGATCGCAGGTTTGTCCGTTCCAATGAGAAAAAATGTTATCAGAGCTTTTTCAGTATATTTTCATTTAATCAACGCAGCAGAACAAAATCATCGGATCCGCAGGCGCCGCGACTATCTGCTTAAGTCTGAAATCAGCGCACAGCCAGGCTCTATCGAAGCAGCCATCCTTTCATTGAAAGACAATTATATATCCTCTGATATCATCCAAAATGTACTAAATACCATTTCTTTAGAATTGATTATTACAGCCCATCCTACGGAAGCCACCAAGCGTTCAATCTTGGAAATCCAAAAAAGGATTGCAGATATCCTTAAAAGTCTGGACAATCCTATCCTATCCCGGAAAGAGCGTGAAAGGATTGAGGAAAGCCTGTTCAATGAGGTTTCTGTCCTGTGGCAGACTGATGAATTAAGAGACCGCAAACCTACTGTAATTGATGAAGTCAGGAACGGACTTTATTATTTTGACCAGACCCTATTCGATGTGCTGCCTGAAATCCATCAGGAAGTAGAAACCAGCCTTAAGGATCATTATCCAGAACATGAATGGAAAGTACCTCACTTCCTCCGTTTTGGATCATGGATCGGCGGCGACAGGGATGGAAACCCAAATGTGACTCCGGATATTACGTGGGAGACATTGCAAAGACAGAGACGCCTGGTGCTTAAAAAATATAAAGCTGTTCTGGTTGATTTGATGAAGCGCTTCAGCCATTCAACAACAAGAGCAGCTGTCAGTGATGAGCTAATGGCATCTGTCATTAAAGATGAGGGAAAATATTTAACAAATGATCAAAAGTGGAATATTGAGGGCGAGGTCTATCGCCGTAAATTTGCTGTTATCATTCAAAGGCTTAAGGAAGCTGGAAAATCAGATATCGGCTATAAATCATCAGAGGAAATGCTTGAGGATCTTCTTGTGATCAAACGAAGCATCTATCAGCACCATCCAGTGCACCATGAGCTTAAAACTTTGCAAAAGCTGATTCGGCAAGTACAGCTGTTCGGATTCCATCTTGCTACACTGGATATCCGAAACCACAGCGGTGAACATGAAGCAGCAATCGCAGAAATACTGAAAAAGGTCGGAATCGCTCAGCATTACCCATCACTTACTGAAGATGAAAAACAGGAATTACTTGTCAAAATTCTTGAAGATCCACGTTCATTGCTCCTCCTTCATGAGGATTATTCAAAAGAGACGCAGGAAATGCTTCAAGTTTTTGAGATGATCAAGCGTGCGCACAATGAATTCGGGAAACGTTCAATCTCCGTTTATCTAGTGAGTATGACTCAATCAGCGAGCGACCTGCTAGAAGTGCTAGTCCTTGCAAAGGAGGCCGGTATATACAGACTCCATGCCGATGGTACATTCGAGACCGATCTGAACGTCGCTCCATTACTCGAAACAATCGATGATTTGACAGCTGGCCCTAAAATCATGGAAACCTTATTCAAACTGCCAATTTACCGCAACCATTTGGAAAAAATGGGCGACGAGCAGGAAATCATGCTTGGGTACTCAGATGGAAGCAAGGATGGGGGAACATTGACAGCCAACTGGAAGCTTTACAAAGCCCAGCTGGAGATCAATGAAATGGCGAAGAAATATCAAATCGGCCTTAAGTTCTTCCATGGCAGAGGGGGTTCTCTCGGCCGTGGAGGCGGTCCATTGAACAAGAGCCTGCTTTCCCAGCCTGTCGAGACACTTGGACAGGGAGTCAAAATTACCGAGCAAGGTGAAGTCTTATCTTCTCGTTATCTGTTGAAGGATATTGCCTATAGAAGTCTCGAACAGGCAACCTCAACTATGATGAAGGCAGCAGCCAATGTATTGAAAGAATCAGAGCAAGGCCACCTGCGTGACCAAAGATGGGTAGATGCCATCGAGCAGATTTCTGCCGTTTCTTTAAGGAAATATCAGGCGTTAGTGTTCGAGGATCCTGATTTCATCTCCTATTTCAATCAGGCTACACCATTGAAAGAGCTTGCTGAATTGAATATCGGTTCACGTCCGATGAGCCGTAAAAACAGTGCCAAGTTCGAAAATCTTCGTGCGATTCCTTGGGTATTCGCCTGGACACAAAGCAGACAGCTTTTCCCGGCCTGGTATGCGGCTGGAACAGGCTTGCAGAGCTTCGTACAGAAAAATCCAGAGAATTTGAAAGTCTTACAGGAAATGTATGAAGAATGGCCTTTTTTCCGAAGTACGGTTGATAATCTTCAAATGGCTTTAATGAAAGCGGATATAACTACTGCACAGGAATACACTTCACTTGTGGAAGATAAAGCAATTGCTGACCGTATCTTTGGCAATATTCTGGAGGAATATGAACGAACCAAGAACATCCTTCTGCAGATTACAGAGGATGAGGAACTTCTTGACCATACACCAAATATCAAAGATTCAGTCCATAGACGAAATCCATATGTCGATCCCCTAAACTTCATTCAGGTGGAATTGATTAAAGAGCTTCGCAAGGATGAGAATCCGGATGATGAATTATTGACTCAGGTTTTATTAACAATCAGCGGCGTTGCTGCTGGACTAAGGAATACTGGTTGATGTAAAGAAGAAGTCCCAAAAGTGATTTTTTGGGACTTCTTTATCTTTATTTTGTGGAACCATTTTAGAAGGGCGAGCCAGGAGCTTGTCTCCTGCTAAAATCAGGTTTTTTAATAAGATGAAGGGAATTTAAAGCGTGAAATCGTAAATTAAAATTCTTCAAGTCTTAAGATCATTTTTCAGCCAGGCAGTTTCAGTTGCCGTTCGAACGTAATATGAGTTAAAATTTCATGGTTAAGTGTTTTAGCCATCTTCATGGTAAGATTCAGTATTTTTCGGATGCCTTCCTGGTGCCCATTTTTGATAGCTAGACCATCACATTGTATTTCATTTTCTATATTAAGCTGCTGCTCAAGCACCGGGAAATCAATATGACCCAGTTCATGCCAGATAATCGCTTCTTTTATATCTTTGTCTGCACAGAAATTTGGATAGTCATATACCACGATGAACCAATCGAAATCAGCTTCAAATGATTTATAAAAAAGTGTCAGAATCCGTGAGTCGATATCCCATAAATCAAGCCATTTGGCACTCCTGAATCCAAACACATTTAATACGGCTTCCTTATTTTCGATAATCGCAATTCTCCCATTGACCGAGTACTTCTCCTGATCTAAAAGTTCACCGATGCACTTCAAAAATATCCTCCTCAATATGAAACACCTGTTATTATTGTTAAATATATTTGGTATTGTTAAACAACATGAGTAAAATAAAAAAAGGAAGAAAAATGATCAGAAGGGAGGAAGCTGTGAATGCTCTGTTCACATAGATACTTAAAAGTGGATCGCAGAATTGAGGATAATGAGCAAGTTTATATTGAAAACGAACAATTCATACGGATGTATCATGACAGGATCACCACTGCTTCTGACATTTTTCATCTACATGACATTTTAGATATTACATTCAAGAAAATGTCAGGGATGAAAGGGTTTCTTTATCTGCATACAACAAGAGGAGTGTATTCCTATTTTACGAATACAAAGCCTGATCAGTTTATCGAGTTATATAAAGAAATAAAGCATCAAAATTAGTTGAAATCTACATATTAAAGAGCAAAAATCACACTCTATATACAAAGGGTGTGATTTTATGCTTTCATTAGTTTTTTGCGCAATTGGATACCAATTGAATGATTATATGATTATAAGCTCTATCTCGCTCCAGGAACTATTGGATGCTGAGGAGAAATTTCATAAAGTATTAAGGACGTACTGGTATGAAAATAATTTCCTAACCTATAAATGGTGGTTTTTGGTGGTTCTTTCCATCGTCCCGGCAATTGTCTGGTGGGTACAAGTTGATAAAACGAGTCTGATTGAAAATACAGCCTACGGCTTATTCTATGGTGTTACAGCCATCTTCCTGGATTCAATCGGAAGCAACGCTATGGTATGGACATATCCGGTCAGGCTCACTCCGTATTTAAATCCGCAGCTATATCCATATGATGTGGGGGTCGTGATAATCCCTTTTATGATGGTCTATCAAAAATTCAGTATGTCATTTAAAAAGTTTTTTTTCGCTACAGGTGTGTTATCCCTTTTCCTGGCTTTTGTTGCAGAACCTTTCATGGTGTACCTGGGGATTTATAAAGAAATTACCTGGAAACACATTTATTCATTTCCGATTTACTGGTTAATAGGACTAATTTGCTGGGCAATCATAAAAAAATTTAAATCTTATTCTTCTATATGATAAAAATAAAAATCCCTGGCTTAAGGTTAGGGATTTTTATGATATATTTGTTTTGAAGAGGCTCATTTCTCAAACTTTGTTGCTATTGAATACTAAATTGGATTGAAAAACCTATGTTTCTTCACAAAATTAAAGCTAATTATGAGAAAAGAGCTTGCATACTTAATACCGACCTGCAAAATGGCTTTTGATCACGTTAAACAATCTTTACGAAAACAGCCTTTGTAGAAAAGGAAGTGGAATAATGACCAGCTTTACTAATAACGTTATAAGAATCATTCAGGCAATCCCAAATGGGAAAGTTATGACATATGGGCAAATAGCAAAAGCGGCTGGAAGCCCAAGATCCGCAAGACAAGTTGTCCGAATACTCCATTCGATGTCAGAAAAACATGGTCTTCCGTGGCATAGGGTAATTAATTCAAAAGGCGAAATTGGCTTCCGGGATGAAGAAATGTTCATTACACAGAAACTGTTGCTGGAATCTGAAGGAATCCACTTTAATACAGAAAGATCCCTGCCGCTTAAGAGCTATTTATGGCCTATAGATTCAGAGCTTTATTAACGTAAAGAATTGGATAAGTTATTCAATGCATATATAGAAAAAACATCCATTGGGTGTTTTTTTTTGCAATTAGTTTTTTGAAAAATTTTGTCTGTCAATTGATAAAGGCGGTTGTTCAAGCCATTCATTAGCAACCAAGATATTGATCCCGTCTTCGGAATATTTAAGGATCTCTGCGTTCAATCGCGAATAATCAATCACAAGGTCGCTTCTTTGACTCTCTGAAATGGCAACGCCATAATTGCCTATACCAGCATAAATCATTACGCTGAAATGAAACATCATTAATTTATCTGAGAAAACTGGTACAGTTGATTCTGTGACTTCTGGTTCAATTCCGCCAGGCGCCGGAAGGGAATGCTTTTCTAAATAATCCCTAAAGACCTTAGTGTGTTTTAGAGCTATTTCCTTTCCTCTAATAAAATAATTACGTGCTTGCTTGTTTTGGGCTGTCTGAATGAAACCTGTTGACAGTGCGGCTCCTAATTGATTCGTTTCAATATTAAAGTGAAGATGAGTTACTTCTGTGCCAGATAATGCTCCTCTGCGGCCCAGACTCTCAAGGAAAAAGGATTGTTTTTGGATGAATTCCACCTTATCCGGATAAGGATTGAAGGGAGGACGTGTAGCCAGTCCCTTGTCCAGAAGGATCAATGTAGCCTTATTTTCCAGCTCCATTGAGGAGGTTAATGCCTTCGAGTAAAAGCTTTTTATGTCTTTTGATATATATTTGGCAGCATCCTGCTGTAACCAGATAAACCGCCGCCAGCCATGTTTTTTATGTATTTTAAGTAAAGAATATCAGAAAACAATCTCTCAGCTTTAAGATTTACATCCTGATCAGTAAAACCATAAGGAACCGCTATTCGCTCATGAACAAATAATTCTTTAATAATCTCCACATGCTGATAAGACAAATCAAGTGCATGCTTTACCAGCCCTTTTACTTCAGAATCGTCTATATGCTGTAGGAAATACCTTAAAACGCAAATAGACATCGTATCTGACAGATAGGTTGTCCAAAGGTATGAAATCTCTGCAGCTGTCATCTTAATGGAATTATGAGTGCTATCCAAGATATTGAGCCCCTTTACTTTAGGCTGTTTACCTAAAGATTGTTATTAAAATCCTAAGGCCGATTTTAACGTAATATAAGGCATTTTGCAGGTCGGTATTAAGTTTGTCTGCTCTTTTCTCATAAAAGAGTCAACTTTACGAAGTTCAATCCTATTTTGTAGTCAAACAGCAACAAAGTTTGAGACAAGAGCCTTACTTAAAGATAATATGCCCGAAGCCAGCTTTGAATATAACGATAAACCTTTAATGTTTAATACATAAATCTGCAGTTTAGTTCTAAATTAAGTACGACGTATTCATGGTTTTGCCAGTACTGGATTAGGGAAGAGATAAAGAGGAGTAAATTACATAGTGAGGTATATTATGGAAATAGCAATGCTTGAAAAAGAAATCAGCGGATATATTGGGAAGATGTTAAGGGAGAATTTTGGCCGTGGGCCGGGTAATGTGTTTTGTACTATCTCGAAGCCTTTCGCATCCATCTATATTACCAACTTTTTGTCCCCGATGGAGAATACTCTACTAACTAATCACCAAAGCGTATATGTCCAAAAGACAAGAGATTTGATGATGGAAACCCTTGAAGAAGAAATCAAATCCTATATCGAATTGAATACACAAGATAAAATAAAAGAATTTTACTATGACTGGAATCTAGACGAAAAATCAGGAATGTTATTATTCATTTTTGAAAATGACCAGCCATATAATTTCGATGTATACGACAATAAAAACCTGGTTGAGGAAGAAACAATAGAATTAAGCATGGAAATTCAGAAAGCCCCAGAAGAAACCCACTCTAAGTTGCTTAATGAGCGGACTCTGATAATCATACGCCACGGCATACTAATAAGCCTGGAAAAAGAATTTATTCAATTAGGGTTTCAAGAAACGCTGAAGATTGCAAAAAGGAAGCTGGAAAAGAAAGTGATTACCCAGCATCAAAGTTCATATGAAAGGTACCTAAACGCAAAAATAACAGATTACTTTGTTGACTGGAATTTTGATAAAGACAAAAGTTACACTTTGTTTATACTAAAGTCCTGAATGAGGAGCCTATTGATTTGCTGATGATAAAATGCTATCATACTCAATAGGGTAAAGGTTAAAACTCTTAACCTTGCTTATTCGGAACCAGAACGTATTTTATAATGAATAACTAAATATATAAATCTGATAGCAATGGATGGGCATAGAACCAAACCATAAGTCAGAAAAGGATTAACGTGGATTAATCCTTTTCTGACTTTTTTTATTGCCAATTATTGGATAAAATGATTGGAAGGGAATGATCATATTAATATGAGTACAAGCAAACATGAAATAGGTTCATATATTGATGCTTTTGTACAAAAAAAGCATCAATTCCGCTCGGAAACTCCTAATACTATTAAGAAGAAAGAAATCGAGTCGTATATAGAAGAATATGCTGTAGAACATGGAATTGACTTCGATAAAAAGTCGGAGTCTACCAAAACTATTTACACCATTACCGTCGAAGGAAGAGAGACGATTGTGGAATTTTTCTATAGGTATAGCCATTACTATACTAGACATTCCATAACTCTTAAATAATTCTGCTGTTCCCCGGGGAGCAGCTTTTTTAGTTCTTTGCAATCGGAGGTATTGCTTTCATCATAATATTATAGGATAATTTGTCATTGTTGTTAAAGGGGGATGGAAATGGAAGAGACATTTAATCGTTTTCTTGATGAATATCTAGATGTTTGGAAAAATTCTTCCTTGCCAGAATTACAGATGATGATTTCTGGTGAATACCAGGCAAGGGAAATTACAAATGGTAAAATATCTGATTTTGGGTATGATGAATCGATCAGAGGCTGGGAGCAGGGTTTTAATTTTGTCATAGGAAATAAGGGAAGCTGGGACCTAACAGTTATAGACAGCATAAAGATTAGGGAGCATGAGGTAATGGCAATTATCCTTGCCAGGCTGGTCCTCGACGGGAAAAGCATGGAGACTAGTAATCTCTTTTTTCAGACATTTACGTATGACTTTGGATGGAAGCTTATCAGAAGTTATATAGAGGCTGGAATTCCTGTCAGCCAGTTTGAGTAGACAACATCTTGTATAATGCTTAATGAAAAAACTCTAGGGGGATACACGGTGAACATCGCAGTAAAGGCTATATTTATCATCATAGGGACACTTTCAATAATCGCGGGAGTGATCGGAATCGTGGTTCCTCTCTTGCCGACCACACCGTTGATCCTGCTTGGTGCAGCATGTTATGTAAAGGCGTCAGACGAACTTTACCAAAAGCTAATCAGAAATAAATGGTTAGGCGGTTATATAAAGGATTTTCGGGAGAAAAACGGAATTACCTTAAAAAATAAGGTGTTAAGTCTTAGCCTGATGTGGATTTCCATATTGGGAACGATATTATTTTTTGAGGTCAATTTTTGGCTTGCGGCTGTCCTGATTGTCATTGCTGTTACGGTAAGCGCCTATATTTTATCTTTTGATACTATTTCAAGCAGATAGACTTCACCCTTTTGTATTATTTGCTTCAATCGTATAGATAACCAAAGTAAAATCTGTATCGTATGGCAAGCTTGCTTAATCTCAGATTCTTGACATAAGCACTTTTAATTTATACAATTATCTTGAATTCGAGATATTTTGTCAGCATAAGCGGTTAACAGAAAGGCTGGTGTACAACACAATGAAGAAAATGACTGCCGGCATCCATCATATTTCAGCAATTGTAGGGAATCCACAAGAAAATGTTGATTTTTATGCGAGTATACTGGGCCTGCGTTTAGTGAAGAAAACAGTGAATTTCGATGACCCTGAGACCTATCACTTATATTTTGGAAATGAGCATGGAACACCAGGAACCATCATGACATTCTTTCCATGGTCAGGTTCATATAAAGGGAGAATTGGCGATGGTCAGGTTGGAATCACCACCTATATAGTGCCTTCAGGAGCTTTTGGCTTTTGGGAAAAAAGGTTGACGGCCTTCGGTATTGATTGGGTAAAAATGGACCGTTTTGGCGAACAATACTTGCGATTCGAGGATCCGCACGGTCTAAAGCTGGAGCTTGTAGAACGCGATGGCGCACACGTGAATACCTGGGAGTTTAACGGAGTTTCAAGAAATGAAGCGATTAAGGGGTTTGGAGGCGCTGTACTTTTTTCTTCCAATCCGCAGCAAACAGCAACATTGCTTGAAGATGTAATGGGCTTTGAACGTGTAAGTGAAGAAGAGGACTTCATCAGGTTTAAATCCACAGGAGAATTCGGGAATATCATTGACTTAAAATCAAGTACGGGCGTCCGTGGATTGATGGGAATCGGGACAGTACACCATATTGCCTGGAGAGCTGCTGACGATAAAGATCAGCTTGTTTGGAAAGAGCATTTAGAGGTACATGGTTATAGAGTAACACCAGTCCAGGACAGGAATTATTTCAATGCTATTTATTTCAGGGAGCACGGCGAAATTCTATTCGAAATAGCCACTGACCCTCCAGGCTTTGCCATTGATGAACCTCATGATAGGATGGGTGAAAGGCTCATGCTTCCACCAAAATATGAGACAAATCGTCCAGAGCTTGAAAAGTCATTAGTTCCAATTGAAGTAAACGAGTTAGATATATAGTAATGTACACTTTAGTGACTTTTGGCCATATTAAAATGTAAGGAGAGTTGATATGAAACATATTTATAAAAGAGGAAGTAATACATCCAAACCAACTTTATTATTGCTGCACGGAACAGGTGGAAATGAAAATGACCTGCTCCCTTTGGCGAATATGATTGACCCGGAAGCATCTGTGTTGAGTGTTCGTGGGAATATCCTAGAAAATGGGATGCCGCGTTTTTTCAGGAGGCTTGCTGAAGGGATATTCGATGAAAAGGACTTGATATTCCGTACGCAGGAGTTGCATGAGTTTTTGGCTGAAGCATCGGAAAAATATGATTTTGACCGCGATAACATTGTTTCGATTGGTTATTCAAATGGTGCCAATATTGCTGCCAGTCTGCTTTTCCATTATAAGAATGCCCTTAGAGGAGCAATCCTTCACCACCCTATGGTGCCGAGAAGAGGGATTGAGCTGCCAAATTTGTCAGGTACAGAGGTGTTTTTAGCTGCCGGCAAAAATGATCCAATTTGCTCCGCTCATGAGTCAGAGGAACTGAATATCCTATTGTCTACCGCCAATGCCAATATAGAAATGCATTGGGAGAGCAGCGGACATCAATTGACACTAAGTGAGGTAGAGGCTGCCAGGGACTGGTATAAAGGCAGATTTTAATTTTAGACATTAAAGGGAAATACCTTTAGACTGTAAACAAACTTTTCTGATTGGAATTTGTTTATAGTCTTTTTATTATTTCTGTCTCTTTTAAAAAACTTCATATTTATAATGTCTTTTTCATATGTTCATGGCACTCTTAGCATAACGGGAAAAATAAAATTAAAGGAGTGATCAATATAAAAACGATTGGAATGATCGGCGGTATGAGCTGGGAATCATCAGCTGAGTATTACCGGATATTCAATGAGGAAGTAAAGCGGCGGCTTGGAGGTTTGCATTCTGCCAAAATTATTCTTTTCAGTGTTGATTTTAATGAAATCGAAAGATGCCAAACAGAGGGCAGGTGGGATGACGCGGGGGAGATATTAGGCGAAGCGGCTTATTCACTGGAAAAGGCAGGAGCGGACTTTATCGTGATATGCACCAATACGATGCATAAAGTGATTGACCAAATATCACAGAAGACAAGCCTGCCAATTCTTCATATAGCAGAGGAGACTGCAGCACAAATCAAAAAGCTCGGGATTAAAAAAGTAGGCTTGCTTGGGACCAAGTACACGATGGAGCAGGATTTCTACAAATCAAGAATACAATCAGAAAATATTGAGGTGCTGATCCCGGACGAAAAGGATCGGGACCTAATTAATAAAACGATTTTCCATGAATTATGTCTTGGAACGATTTTGCCTTCCTCAAAGGATTCCTTTAAGAGGGTTATTGAGGGCCTCGCTGCAGAAGGGGCAGAAGGAATCATTCTGGGCTGTACAGAGATCGGCCTATTGATAAAGCAGGAGGATACAACAATTCCAATGTTTGACACCACTTTAATACATGCACATGGGGCTGTAGAAAAGGCGCTCGATCCCAGTATATAAATTCTGCTGCCAGAAGGAGACATCTCCTGAGCTTACCCAGATTCCCGTGATTTAAAGATAAATTATTCAGATGGGCAATTTATTTATTATAAATCGATAGCATTCGAGAAGTAAAAGGACGTAAGGGCATAGGACGTAAATGAATATTAATAGACTGAGGCATAAGGTAGTCAAGTTGAGCTTGTTTTAAAGAATGATACATAGCCTTGCCGCCAGTAGAATTTGCAGAGTGAATCGTGATCCGTTTGGCATAAAGTTGTTTATTGATCATAATCTTGACAAGCATTAAGCCATTTCTTACATGGCTGGTTAGATCATGATCCAGTGACAGATGATCAATATCATAATTATTTAGGAAGAATAGACATTCATCAATAGTTTCTACCAAAACATAACCTTCTGGGGGTTTACGGTAATCATCCAGGAAAACATTGATTTTCTCCATTTCCCGCACTCCTTTCAAAAAGGGGGTGACTAAGAAAAGTCGATCGCCCGAATTAAGTTCCCACTATCTAGAGCCTAACACACATTATGATTTAAAAGGACAATTTCAGCTTGGGAAATTATTCAAGCATCTGCCGGAAGTAGCGATGATACGTATTTGGGACAAATAAAAACACCCCGAACATTAGCTGTTTGGGGGTTTGATTTTTTTGATCAATCAGAAGATTTAAGTACTTTAGCAAGAATACTGGGACGGGCCAGGCTGATTGGATGTGCTTTTAGATGAAGGACCTGGATGAACTGGGAGTAAACATTTTCTTCATGTGAGCAAGCCGCCACAACTTTTTTTACATATCCATTGCAATATCGGAAGGCCTATTGGTTTTCTTCCGGTCGTTGTCTGAAAACGAAAGTCTTCTGATATAGCGATTAGCCAAGGTATTTCGATAATCTTGCTTACATTTTTATGATAGGTATTTGCTAACTGTTTCTTGTTTAACCCCTTCATTAATAGACCCCTTAATGCCTTGGCTTCCATTGCAGCAAGGCTCATCCCCTGTGCAAAAACAGGATCAATCCGGCAAAAAGCATATCCAATCACCAGCAATCCAGAGGGGCTGTCTTTCATTTTCTCAAAGTGATACCGGCGCAGGGCAGGAAATCGGTAGACTTTTACTTTCCCGGAGAGTGGTACTGCATTTGTAATTGCTTCATACAATTCAGGTTGTTCAAGTTTCTCTGCATATTCCTTAAAACTGTCTATATCTTTAGGAATTTCCTTCGATCCGTATCCAATCAGGGTAACTAACGAACGATTTCCTTCAACGGGAGAAATCATACCTCCACAATCAGTTACCGGTGGATTAGGGTAGGCGAGCAGACTATGCCAATCCATTGATACATGAGAGAGTTCCTTAAAAGCCATGCTAGCATAAAATAAATTCACCCTGATTTCTGTTTTGGCTGGAATGCCGTAACCTGAGTCCCTTAGCCATTGGTTATGGAGTGCGGCAGCACCTGATGCATCGGTTACTAAATCGCTTCGCCGCTTTTCAGCAATACATGTCCCTGCTCATCCTGCGGAACTCCATTTCTATTGATGACATGATCATTTTTTTTATCTTTTTCAATTACTATCACTTCCTTGAAAAACTCAGAAAGCACTCTTGCAGCCAGCTTGCCAGCAATGCTGCCACCTACCACCACAGCTCTATTTCTGTTCATTTTTTTAGAAAACATCCTTGCTCCGATTCCCCTCATAATAATAGTTATGTTGAATTGAATAAGTTAAAATAATCTTATGTATGCTGAAAGCACAACACGGTAATTTTACCTAAAGAGGTGGGGAAATGAAAGAGTTACAAGCATTTACATGGGGACTGCCATAGAGAAATGGTCTCGCAAATCATTTCCGATCACTAAGCCAAGAGCATGGAATATGATTTTACACGAACTGTTAATGAATGGAGTTCGATCATTATGAATGAAACACAATTTGATAAATTGCTGAATGTCAGAACAATTGGTGAACAAAAAGGATTCTTGACTTCTTTGCACTATCATCGGTATGAACCCACTCCCTATAGTGCTCTTGAGTTATTTTTCAATGAATACAAATTGAGCCGTCATGATCATGTAGTTGATTTTGGATGTGGAAAAGGGCGTTTGAATTTTTATCTGAATCATCATTTTAATACCAATGTCACGGGTATTGAAATGAATGCAACATTCTACATGGAAGCCCTCGAAAACAAACAGAGTTACTTAAAGTCCTTTCGAAACAAGGGAGATAGGATCAACTTTTATTGTGTGTTGGCAGAGGAATACGATATTTTCCCTTATGAAAACAAGTTCTATTTCTTTAACCCTTTTACGGTTCAAATCCTAATGAGAGTAATAAAGAACATTATGATTTCTTTTGAAAAACATCAAAGGGAGATTGACCTCATTCTATATTATCCATCTGAAGATTATATATTTTATTTGGAGAATCAGACTCCGTTTGTACTTGTAAGTGAAATGAACCTGCCGGAAAATAACCCAAATGAGAGATTTTTAGTTTATAGATTGAATAATTGATATTTAATCGTTCAACTTTAAATGCCCCGGTAATTGCCGGGGCAAAAATTATCTATTTTATACTCTGAGGATGGTGACCCTCGGCCAGTTGTGCTGCTTTTGCATTGAGTTCCACTTGTTCTGGTGTCTTGCAGCCTGGAATGACGGCAGTTATTGCAGGGTGTTTTAAGACCCAGGATAATGCCCAGGTAGCCATTGAAACATTTTCCGGGACTTCGTTTTTTTGTATCTCTTCAACCTGTTTGAGTAATCTCGCTGTTTCCTCGCTGTCATGTTTTGAGCGAACATCGTCGGCGCTGAAGGACGCACCTGGTTTATATTTACCGCTCAAATATCCGCTTGCCAGGGGCACCCTTGCTAGTACCCCGAGATTTTGATTTTGGCTTGAAGGGAAGATGTGTTCTTCTGGCTTCCGGTCAAGGCGATTGTATACAACCTGAATGGCACATGCGTTTACGTCAGTTGCGTGATCCGTTTGATAACTTTCTTCATTCGATCGCAGTGAGATCCCGAGGCTGCGGATTTTTCCTTTTTCCACTTGCTTATCGAGCATTGTCCATAACTCGTCGTTGTTGAATTCTTCATCTGTACATGAATGGGCCTGATATAAGTCTATGTAATCTGTTTTTAGAGCTTTTAGTGAGGAATCGAGCTGTTGCAATACATCATTTGCACTCCAGTGACGTGTCCTTTCAAAATTACCATGGAAATGATGGCCGAATTTTGTTGCCACAATCCAGTCCTCGCGATTGCCCCGTCTAAGGTAATCTCCAATAAGGCTTTCCGATAAATGGTCCCCATAACATTCGGCTGTATCGAGGAAGTTGATTCCTTTTTCATTAGCTTTATCCAGGATCGCATCGACCTCATATTGTCTGAAATCCTTTCCCCATTCACCGCCGTACTGCCAGGTTCCGATACCAATTACAGATATATCAAGATTTGTATTGCCTAAGCGTCTGTACTTCATTCCATCACCCCTAAGAGAATTTACATCAATCTTATCATTTGAACGTTTTGAACAAAACTAGGTTGCACGAATATATCCATTGTATTCACCCAAATGGAAATCAAATTTTTTAAAGGAATTCAAACAACAATTGAAGAAAGTATTATAGATTCGGATTGACAAGGGGGAAGCACAATGGAAGAAAAAGTGTTGAAAGCCATCCAGGATGAATACCCGGAGGATTTTGCATGGTGTTATGGGTGTGGGAGGATGAACGAGCAGGGACATCATTTTCGGACAGGCTGGGATGGTGACAAGACAATATCAATTTACAATCCCCAAAAAGAACATATGGCACTGCCAGGGTTTGTCTATGGCGGTGTGATTGGCTCTTTTGTGGATTGTCACGGTACTGGTTCAGCTGCACTCTACCTGCATCGTAAAAATGGATATGAACCAGGTGACGGAGCAGAACCGCCAAGATTTGTCACAGCATCCTTGCATGTGGATTTTATGAAGCCAACTCCTCAAGGAACAGCCTTAAAAGCAATAGGAACCGTACATGAAATCCATCCAAAGAAATACCGAGTTGAAACAGAAGTATATGCAGGGGAAACTTTTTGCGCTAAAGGGGAAGTAATCGCTGTTGTGATGCCTGATACTTTTACGGGAAAATAATAGTACCTATAATAAGACCCTGAACAAAATTCAGGGTCTTAATCTGGTTATTGGACAGGTTCCAGCATGGTAGTGGGAAGGTATCCTTCCTCACCGGAATCTGTCATCTTTACTTTAGTTCGTCTAATCTCTCTTTCTAAGATTTCTGCTTCACTGCCTTTATTGATTTCTTTCACTTTATTATCCTGAACGATCTTGTCTACACCTTCTACGTCGTTAATTTCAATCAATTGATAAAGCTCATCATATGCTTCCGGTGTAAGTGCGAGGTAGGCATCTTTTTGTACAGTTGCCCTATCCCCAGCCTGAAGTGTATTATCTTTAACTTCTTGTTCGCTTTCTTTATATGTGTCCTTCATGTTTTGGATAATTCCCGGAGTCTCTTCTTTTACCTTATCCACAACCTCTTTTGATTTTTCCTCGGTTTCCTGGGCAGCGTTCTTTGTTTCCTCTTCAAGTTCCTTCACTCCTTGCTCTGCCTCATCGTTGTTGCAGCCAGTAATGAGCAAAACTGCCAATCCTGCAGGTATAAACAATTTATTTAATGAAAATGGCATAAGTATATCCTCCTGATTCAACTACTTTTATACTGTAGGATACCACTAGAGTTGTCTTATAAAACATTCGCAATGTTGTCGACAAATTTTTTGTTATCACTAATAATAACCTTATGAATAGTTAATGGAGGATTTTGTACATGTACATGCATACTAGATTATCAGCTTTTGAAGCAGCGCAAAAGTTTGTGGAGGAGCGGTTCCCGGACTGTGATGCAGCACTGCTGGCCGGGAGTGTAACCAGGGGAGAAGCAACTGTTACATCTGATTTGGATATCGTGATATTCGATAAGGATATTTCATCACCCCGCAGGGAGTCATTAATAGCATATGGGTGGCCGATCGAGGTTTTCATCCATAATTTACAGTCCTATAAGCTTTTTTTTGAAAGTGATATAAAAAGAGCAAGGCCAAGCTTACCGAGAATGGTTTCAGAAGGTAAGGTTATTAGGGAAAGCGAATTTCTGCCGGAAATAATTGATGAAGCAAAAAGGTTAATCGAGCTGGGACCAGAGGAGTGGTCTAAGAAAGAAATCGAGGTAAAACGGTATTTCATTACAGATACGCTTGATGATTTCATTGGATCTGGCAACAAGGCAGAGGAAATCTTCATTGCAGGCACGCTGGCGCAACAGCTGCAGGAATTTGTGTTAAGAGCAAACAAGCGGTGGGTAGGAAAATCGAAATGGCTGGTGAGAGAATTACATCATTATGACCCCGTATTCACTGAACAATTTGTAGAAGCTTTTTCCCATTATTACAGTACAGGTAATAAAAATATGGTCGCAGATTTGGCCGAACAGATTTTAGAACCCTTTGGGGGAAGGTTATTTGACGGCTTTTCAATAAAGTAAAAAAAAGCAGCCCGAATGAGGCTGCTTTTGTCCTTTACTCCGGGTTTCCATTCAGCGAAGGGCCTGTTTGAGTTCTTTAATGTGTCCAAAAATAGCGAAGTGCTCCCGTTAGGTCACGTTAAGCTCATTAATGTGACGATCAAGAGAGATTTGCTCCCGTTAAGGCCACATTAAGTCCCTTAAAATGACATTAACTGTTCATACTTTGAAAGAAAATTGGAGCAATAGAGCAGATATTCCCTGGATACACAGACTGAAAAGGGCAAAGAAGATTATCATTTCTTGTTCGGAGGCAATGGTACCAGGAAGACCGCAAATAGCTGGATTTTTTACCACCAATCCAAGCATCGTTCCCATTATTGCGCTTATGCCCCCGTTATAAATTCCTGCAATCAATGATTGCGCATTAAACATTGAGCCATATAAAAAACCGATCGTGATACCAAGTAAAATGTTAAGCACCCCAACAACTCCGAAATGGTTAGGGAATAGCAGCATGAAATTTAGTGAAGCAACCAGTCCCAGTATGCTGCTGGCAAAATAAGAGGCTGTATATCCAAACCTGTCACTAAACAGAAATCTCGATTTACGAAGTACATAATATAGCCAGGCTCCAATTGAAAAATTGATGATAGTTATGGAGATTAATAATAACTGCATAAGACACCCCCTCCAGATTACTGAATCAGGTCTTGTAGGCCGAGGAGGCCGCTATGCAAAAAGAGCTGATGATGAAAATCTCGATCATGATTAAAAAATTTACACCTTCATATGCGGAAGCTCCAACCATAGGCGCCATGATTCCCATCATAAGCCCAGTTATATAACCAGACAATAAAGTTTGATAGTCAAAGAGGTTGCCAAACAATATTCCTGAAATACCCCCTATGATTACTGAAAACATGGTCGCTTCCAAAAAGTAAAAAGGATACATGTTGATAAAAATTATCCCTGTTCCGAGAGCCAAACCTCCAGCTGCCACCATGGTTATATTCATCCCTAAGTGAAAACCGATTTGTTTTCTTCGATTGTATAGATAGATATATAGAACGTATGCGGACAAGAAATTAATTGGGTAAAAAATCACAATCCATTCCGGCAAGACATATCACCTCTACTGTTCAATGTATTCACAACAAAATTTGTGGTGTTTGAATTTTTTGTCAATTGCAATGACATTTATGATATTTGCCTCATATGATAGTGGGGAAATTTGTTCATTTATAAGAAGGTATTAAATGTTCGCATTTAGATTAGTGTCTAACTCCAGCGCCTAGCCCCTCGAGTCGCTTCGGTGTCCGCCCAAATGAAGTCAAAGAACGACTTCACCGGTCGGTCCTCCAGCGCTGTCGGGGCTTACCAAGACGCTTGCGCTTTTCTGCGAAAGGGGGCAATTCGTTGAGAAAAGGTATACGCCATTCGGATTATTTGAAATATTTGTTAGAGGACAGAAGGAAGGAAGTCAGGCAGGTAGATCCGATTCATGAAGTCGGAATTGAAATAACTTCCCCGCCTAGTGCCACACCGCTTGAGGAGAATAAAATCATTTCCGATTACCTGGAGCAAAAAAACCTGCAAACACTTGCGAATGCCGTTCCTGAATTTAAAAAACCATTGATTTTAAAGAAGTTTTTTAAGATGAGGCGGAATCAGGAAGTAATAGTCTATATTGACCACCAAGATAACACACAGGAAATCTCCGGTAAGGTGAATGCCATCGGAAGAGATTTTGTCATATTGACGAACTTAAAGGATCGGATTTGGATCCCGTATAAAACGATATTATCAGCAAATTCTCCATCCGGAGTGCCGACATATGAAAATGCCCATCAAAATTTCATTTATGATAATGACTTAAAACGAAAACTGACTACGAATTTTGGTGAAACAGTTGCCAATCGAGAGGTCTTAATACAGCAATTTTTCGAAGAGTCATTGAAAGGCAACCTTCATAGATGGCAAGGAGTGTGGGTTAAGGTAGTTTTGCCTGATGAAATCGTAATGGGGAAGATCGCTTCTGTTACTGAAGATAGTATTTTATTACAATCTTTTGGCTCAGAAAGGGAAATTGCCTTAACGGATGTAACACATATTCGTTCTGCCCGCCTTTTAATCCAGATCCTTTTGATGGGAAAGAACATGATCAAGAGTATTTTTTCGTTAGGCTCTTTTCTCAAACTTTGTTGCTATTGACTACAAAATAGGATTGTATTACCTAAGTTTCTTTACAAAATTAACGCTTATTATGAGAAAAGAGCATGCAAACTTAGTACCGACATACAAAATGACTTTACATCACGTTAAAATCGGCTTTAGGATTTTAACAACAATCTTTACGAAAACAGCCTTTCGTTAAGACATTAATTGCAGAAGTCCTATTTACGAGAAAGGGTGACAAAACATGCATGACTGGCCATTAAAATCATTATCGGCTGCTTCTAGCGTCGGTAGTGTCAATGACCCATTATTTGATTTCTTTAACAAGCATATGGGCAAACAGATCCTGATTATTACGGAATCATCACAACTAAACATATTAGGGCAAACCTTCAGACCGATTTTTTGCGGAAATGTAGCTGAAGTTGAACCTGGACATTTAACTCTTTCTCCCATAACAATCAAAATTTTGAATGCACCGTTTCATAAGTTCCCAATTCCGTTATCCATTCCTTTTGAAAAAATTGCCCATTTCACGACAGACGTCGATTGTTCGATGAGAATTCCGTTAGTTTAAACATTCAAGTAATGGAGGCGTTGTTTCTTATGTCCACAGATTATTCACAGATGACAAATGTAAATGAAATCCATGACTCAGCCATTTTGGAACACTTCAGAAATGGAATTGGCCACAAAACGCTTGTGATTTCTCCATCCTATCCATACATGTTCGTTGGCATAATCAAGGAATTGATAGGTGATACGGTTATGATCGATGTGGAGACCACTCACTTTGCTCAATTAGAAAACCGCGAATGGTGCATTCACATTCATAATATTGAAGTTTTCTATATTGAAAGGCCTGGAGCACCTAAAATACCGAAGCTTGAAGACTATTAGATTCCTATGAAGGGGGGAAATAGATGTTTCGAAAATATCATGTTGTCGGAATTTCCACGAGGATAGTAGTTAATACGTTCGGGGACCACAATCCTAGTGGCAGAATATATGTCTTGAAGGAAAATGAGTCAAAGCTTAAAGACCTCGTACGAAAGAATCCTTATAAGCCAATTGATCTTGTTCAACCGTTGGCTATTCGGGCAAACGAGGGAGATATAGTCGAAATACTTTTTGAAAACCAGCTTCCTTTTTCAGCAGGGATGCACTTCCAGGAAGCGGATTACAATGTGTTGACTTCCGATGGAGCGGATGCAGGCTACAACCCGGATACAACGGTAAAACCGGGTGGACAAATTCTTTACAGGCTTAATGCAAGTCAGGAAGGTATCTGCTTCTTCACCGACCTTGGAAATATTTCAAGCACCGAACAAGGATCAAGTGTCCAGGGATTATTCGGGGCGCTGCTTGTCCAAAAAAGGGGCTCAGCCTGGACCGATCCTGTAACGGGAGGCCCAATCAACAGTGGTGTTTTTGCAGACATACACCATCCTTTTCTGCCATCATTCAGGGAGTACGCCTGGTTTTTCAATGACGAAATGGAAATTAGGGATCTTACAGGGGACCATCCTTTGAACCCAATGACAAACCAGGAAGCAGAATCCTTTCATGGAGTGAATCTTCGCTATGAACCTATGACAAACCGTAAAAGGCTGATGGAAGCGGGAGTAGTTTGCCCTGATTGTGATTCAGAAGAAGTCCACCATGATTCATGGGTTTTTGGTGATCCTGCAACTCCGATATTAAGAGGATATGTGGGGGACCCTGCAGTCATCAGATTGATCCACGGCGGGGTAAAAGAAACTCATGTTTTTCACTACCATGTCCATCAATGGCTCGGGGATTCGAGCAATATTAATGCTGAAATACTCGATGCTCAATCGATAAGCCCTCAAACCCACTATTCGATTCAGCCGCTTTATGGACTCGGCAGCCTGCATGGTGCCATTGGAGATTCTATCATCCATTGCCATCTGTATCCCCACTTCGGCATAGGCATGTGGGGAATCAACAGGGTTTTTGATACTCTGCAGGATGGAAGCCAGTGTTATCCAAATGGTGTTAGAATTAATGCCCTAAAGCCGTTGCCAGACCGTACGGCACCACCAAAGCCAACTCCTGAAAAACCAGGATTCCCTAATTTCATTCCAGGAAAAGTAGGCTATAAAGCACCCAGGCCGCCTCTGGGCATTGTCGGGGGGCGGGAGATGACTGAACTGGAACGGAATGCAGCGATTGAAAATCCACGTCCGGGAGCAGTTTTTGTTGACCCATGCCTAGAACAGGACCCAGTGGTAGTCGAATTCAATGTCTCTGCTATTGAAATGCCTGTCGTTTATAACAGACAGGGCTGGCATGACCCGAAGGCAAGATTTTATGTGATGGACGAAGACCTTGATGATATCCTTTCGGGAAAAAAAGAGCCTGAGCCGTTAGTCTTCCATGTTCCTGCTGGTACATGTATAAGGATGAACTATACAAATCGTATGCCCCATATTCTCGATGGTGATGCATTCCAGCTGGTGACCAGGACGTATGAAAATGGTTTTCACATTCACTTTGTAAAATTTGATGTTCTTGCATGCGATGGTGGTAATGTTGGGTGGAATTATGATAGTGGGGTTCTTCCTGGCCAAACCATTCGTTATGAATGGTATGCGGAAACCGAATTAAAAGCATTTTTCTTCCATGACCATTTATTTGCTAACTCCCATCAGCAGCATGGAGTTTTCGGGGCAGGCGTGATACAGCCGAGGTTTTCAAAATTCCTTGATTCGAGAACTGGTGACGAGGTGGACCATGGAACCCAGATTTCTGTCGAACACCCGTTAATACCGGATTATCGTGACCAGACACTTTTCGTCCATGATTTTGCCCTTTTATTCGATAAAAACGGCCGCCCAATCCAGCCGCCAAGATATCCAGGATCGGAGGACGATCCAGGTGTCTTTGGAGTCAATTTTAAATGTGAACCCTTAAAGTTCAGGCTAGGTGAGGATTGTGATCCTGCTTATTCCTTCAGTTCCTATGTTCACGGTGATCCTGTTACCCCGATACTGAGGGCATATCAAGGCGACCCGATCAGGATCAGGCTATTGCAGGGAGCACATGAAGAATCCCACAGTTTCAATATCCATGGGCTGAGATGGAAAGAAGAGCGCCCGGATTTGGGATCATCCATGAAAGCGCAGCAGCATATCGGAATTTCTGAGTCCTTTACTTTTGAGACTGAGATTCCTGTATCCGGTGATTATCTTTGGGCCTTTGAGGATGAGGAAGATGTTTGGCTTGGTACATGGGGATTGATCCGTGCGTATAAGGATAGAATGGAAGATTTAATCGTCTTAGCTGACCGAGAAGCGCTGCCGGAAGGATCGGCTGAAACTCCAAAGCCAACGGGCAAACCGCCTGAAAAAGCAAATCCTCTTGCCAGTCTGCCGCCAGGGGCTTACCATGGCTCACCTGTCAAGAAATTCGAGGTAGTCGCCTTCCAGACACCAATCCAATATAACTCTTATGGCGATCATGATCCATTTGGAATTATTTTTGCTTTAAAAGAGGATGTAGAAGATATTATTTCTGGCAAAAAGAACCCAGTGCCACTTATCCTGAGGGCAAATGTTGGGGACCTTGTAGAGGTAACACTGACAAGTGAGCTAAAGAAAGAACTTTTTCCATTTCAAGATGGGATTCATCCGTACCCGCCGGTAAAAGAACAATCATACTATCCTCCTTCTCTAAGAATATCACTCCATACAAGCCTGCTGAATTATGACGTTAAGACTTCCAGTGGAGATACAGTTGGTTACAACCCTGACCAGACAGTCGGTCCAGGGGAAACGATTACTTATAGATGGTTTGTCGATGGCCAGTTCGGAATGTGTTCGATGTGGGACATGGCCGATTTGAGAAATCACCGGTCGTTTGGTACCTTCGGTGCGTTCATTGCCGAATCCAGGTTTACAACCTACCTGGATCCATACAGCCTGGAAAAAGTAATTACAGCGGAAAATGTGATTCTTCGCCACCCCTTGCTTCCTGCAACCAGAGAATTTGTCCTCATTTTACATGATGGTGTAAGGCTGGAGGACAAAGCTGGAAAAGTGATTATTGATCCGATGGATGGGGTTGTACCTTATACTGAAGAGCTTGAAGAAGTCGATACGTACGATTATGGATCAAGGGGTTTTAACTACCGGAGTGAAAGGCTCATCAATCGATATAAGGAACACCCGGTAATGCACGAGCTTTTTTCATCAGAAATTTTTGGGGACCCAGCAACACCTGTATTTGAAGCATATCCTGGTGAGCCAGTGGTGATACGGATTACCACTCCAGCAGAAAGGCGAAGAGCTCATACATTCCACCTTCACGGACATTATTGGAAATTCGACAGCAAGGATCTTGATTCACGGATTCAGTCATTTTTAGGCCATATGGTTACGGGCCATACTGATGATTTGCGCTTGATTGGAGGAGCAGGAGGAGTTTTCAATTTCCCAGGGGATTACTTGTACCGGTCCGGTAATATCCGCTGGGACATAGAATTGGGAATGTGGGGAATCTTCCGGGTTCATAAGGATTCGAAGGAAAACCTGCCGCGGCTAGAGGAAGTGGAAGGGGAGTGGGACAATGAAGAAAAGGCATAAAATTGAAATTCCAGATGAGGAGTCTTCAAGCCAGGAGATGACGGAAAGCAGTTCCTCCTCAGCAAACAATCCGGAAGACGATTTTTGCTTTCAGGACGGTTGTCCCGGTCAAATCGAAACTCCCAAAATTCCTTCGCCAACATCTTGTTTGCCTGCAGGGCGGCTGCATGAACTAGAGGAAAAAATCGATGGAGCCAATCGCATGCTATTGGATCTCGGACTATCAAACGAGCAGCTTGAATTTGGCCGCAGGATATTATTCGATGGCTTGGCAGGGGAGATGGTGAAAATCAAAATAAGCTGTTCAAATCCAGATGAGAACAATGCAGACACCAGTCCGGAAGAGACAATCGAGGAAATATTAAACAAGAAGACTAAGAAGACAAAACATTACAAAAAGAAGAGGCTGGCCAATAAGCATAAATTGAAGCCTAAGCATAGATACAAAAAGAAGAAACTGAGCAAAAATTACCTGGAAGGATTCGTAAAATTAGTTGGCAGAGATTTTGTCCAGCTCCAAAAGAACCGAAAGACCTTTTTAATCCCTTTCAAAAGTGTTTGCCTGGTTTTGACTAAGAAGCGATATCAACCTCCTGTTCACAAACTGCCTTTGGCTGATATTGATCCATGTTTCCGCAGGGACCTGACATTCAAATTTGGAGAAACAGTTGCTGATGATCATGAATTAGTCCAGATTTTCTTCAGGATCAAGTTATCCATGTACCTTAAAACATTTGCTGATGAAAAAGTATCGGTTTATTATAATTCGAAAAAGGAAATTGGTTTATTAAAGTGCATTGAAAACGGCAACATCCATCTAGTCAGCCAGGATGGGCAGGTTAAAGGAATACCCTTAACATCCTTCTGTTATCTGAAAAAATCCTGATCACAATCAGAAACGCCTGAGCATTTGCTCAGGCGTTGTCTCTATGATCCTTGATCCCTTTCAAACCAGTTTATTGTGTCAAATGGTATCATCCTGTATTTCTTTTTCGAGTGCTTTTGTTTGCCCTCGGGATTTTTAAGGATGACTATCTCGACAAAATCATTTCCAACAAAGGAAATCTTGCCACTGATTTTTTTAAACTTGCTGTCACACTCGGTCCCAATAATAACTTTGCATCCGATATATCTTCGCAAAACTGCTGCCATCTTATTACGCAAACCACCCAAGCGTACGCTGAAATGCCTGCTGCATAACTCGCGATCGGCGAAATTATAACGACGGTCGAAAATAACCGGGTTACAATCATCCTTGTAGCTATGGCAATATCCATAATCAGAGCTTGATTCCAGCTGCTCATCCATTGATGGGAATTCTGCAGATGAGCCACAGGAAAATGCTGATTCATGACTTTGGCATTCCGGATGATCATAATCTTGGATTTCAAGAGAATCCTGTCCTAAAAAATCCCGGCTTCCAGAAAAGTAAGCTCCATTATCCATCTGTATCCTCCTTTATTTAGTATGAAAACAATAGGTGCTTGTAATCATTTTATTCCTTTAAAAAATTTGCGAATGAGCAAGATGCCCTTATGGGGGAACTTGACCATTCAAAATATCATGTAATAAGCTATAGATAACGTTGGTTTAGCTGTTTACACCATTTGGAAAATGAATCAAATACTAAATATCAGGGTGGTTGCCATGGATGAATTATTAAAAAAATTACGATACAAACAGGGGACAGCCAGGGTGATGAACGCACCGAAAGAATACGAGTCATTAATTGAAGATATTGGCGATGAATCAGACAAAAATGAATTTATGCTATTATTTTCCAACAACAGTCAGGAAGTTAGGGAATGGTTTCCGAAGGCTGTTTCTGGATTGAAAGAGGATGCTGTATTCTGGATTGCCTTCCCAAAGAAAAGTTCAAAAGTTAAAACTGATATTAACCGCGACGCATTATTCAGGCTGGTCCAAGATATATCTGACTATAGAGCTGTCAGCAATGTCTCCATGGACGAAAAATGGTCAGCACTAAGGTTCAGGCATCAGGATCTGGTAAAATCAAAAAAGTGATGGAATAATACAGGCTTTCTTTTTATAAAATATGTGATAAAATGAGAAAGTTAAAATTACATATTCCGTTTTTACGGAAGAGGTTCTAGCTACCCTCTCAAAAAAACTAAGGGAAAACAGTACTGCTGTCTTAGTGGTACTGTTTTTTCTGTTGTAAAGGAGTTTTCTAATGAAAAATGAAAAAGCGGTTGTCGTGTTCAGCGGAGGACAGGATAGTACGACTTGCCTGTTCTGGGCCATGAAGGAATTCAAGGAAGTTGAAGCGGTCACTTTCGATTATAATCAGCGTCACCGCACAGAAATACAATGCGCAAAAGACATCACAAGCCAGCTTGGGGTGAAACACCATGTTCTCGATATGAGCCTGCTTAACCAACTGGCGCCTAACGCACTTACCAGGAGTGATATCGAGGTGAAGGATGGGGAAGAAGGGAAACTGCCATCAACCTTTGTGCCAGGGAGGAATTTATTGTTCTTATCCTTTGCAGGCGTGCTTGCAAGTCAAGTGAACGCTAAGCACATCGTAACAGGTGTATGCGAAACGGACTTCAGCGGCTACCCCGATTGCCGGGATGTGTTCATTAAATCATTGAATGTAACCCTAAACCTATCTATGGACCAGAACTTTGTCATCCATACACCATTAATGTGGCTGAATAAGGCACAAACCTGGAAGCTGGCTGATGACCTGGGCGCTTTTGAATTTGTCAGGACAAGAACATTGACTTGCTATAACGGAATCATTGCAGATGGATGTGGGATTTGCCCTGCCTGTAAGTTACGGAAAAACGGGCTGGATGAGTACCTGGAAGGAGTTGTTTCTTGATGTACGAATTCAGGATCGTCGACCAGCTTCAGAAAATAGATAAAGATATTAAGAGAGAACAATTAAAATATCATTCTAAGCGTGTGCTCGTCAGCAAGGAATTTACCTTTGATGCCGCTCATCACCTTCATGAATATGAAGGGAAATGTAAAAACCTCCACGGCCATACTTATAAAGTTATATTCGGCTTAAGTGGTTTTGTCGATGACCGTGGATTAATGATTGATTTTGGTGATATTAAAGATATTTGGAAATCAGAAATAGAAATTTATCTAGATCACAGATATTTGAATGAAACTTTGCCGCCTATGAATACAACTGCTGAAAACATGGTAGCCTGGATTTATGAAAAAATGTCTGATTCCCTGTCGAATAGACAGCATTTATACCAAGATGCAAGGGTAGAGTTTGTGAAACTCTATGAAACTCCAACTAGTTATGCTGAAGCAAGAAGGGAGTGGATGGAGATTGACTAAGATTCCCGTGATGGAAATTTTCGGACCGACGATTCAGGGAGAAGGAATGGTCATCGGACAAAAGACAATGTTTGTTCGTACGGCAGGGTGTGACTATTCCTGTGCCTGGTGTGACTCATCCTTTACATGGGATGGTTCTGGAAAGGACTTAGTCAGGCAAATGGATGCTGATGAAGTCTGGAGTGAATTGAGAGCATTGGGGGGAGATGGTTTTTCATATGTCACCATCTCAGGCGGAAATCCTGCTCTCATTAAGAATCTATCTGGACTGGTTGAATTATTAAAGGAAAACAAGGTCAGTGTTTGCCTGGAGACACAGGGGAGCAAATGGCAGGACTGGTTCTTGAAAGTTGACGCATTGACCCTTTCCCCAAAACCGCCAAGTTCGGGTATGGAAACAGATTTTGTAGTTTTGGACCAAATCGTAGAAGGTTTGCAAAAGAACGGGTCTTTAAAAAACGCCAGCCTCAAAATAGTCGTTTTCGATGCAGTTGACTATGAATTTGCCAAACTGGTACATCAACGTTATCCGGACTTAGCGTTTTTTTTACAGGTAGGAAATGACGACATTGCAACAGAAGACCAGATGAACTTAATGTCATCGTTGGTCGATAAGTATGAATCGCTGATAAATGAGGTTATGTGTGACGCGGAAATGAAAAATGTAAGAGTACTTCCGCAGCTTCATGTCTATGTTTGGGGAAATAAAAGAGGGGTTTAGACTACCAGGAGGTAAAATGATGAGAATCTTTTTATATTTAATTTCAATTGTTACTGCCAATGTGATTACAGCGGCGCTTGCACCGCTGCAATTTGGCATGTTCATTGTGCCGATGGGGACATTGCTGATAGGGGCGACCTTCATTTTCCGTGACCTTGTACAGAATAAGTACGGCCGTGCGAGAACTTATATGTTCATCGGCTTGGCACTCGTTCTTTCAGCTATCGTTTCGTATATTCTTGGAGATACACTTACGATCGTCTTTGCTTCGGCATTGAGCTTTGCTGTGGCTGAAACAACTGATACAGAGATTTATTCGAGACTAAAGCTCCCTATGAGCTGGAGAGTCTTCTACAGTGGTTTAGTCGGCGGCCTGCTGGATTCTGTCATATTTGTCGTGATTGGATTAAGTCCGCTAGGAGCAAATTTCCTTCCATGGGAAGCAGTTCCAGCCGCAATATTAGGCCAGGTAATCGTAAAAACCATCATTCAGGGAGTTGGAGCAATGCTGCTTAACCCAATTAGTAGCTTCTTCAATAATAAAGCGATGTCAAACTAGCATAAAAAAAGGTGCGCGGCTCTATTGGCCGTGCACCTTTTGTTTGATTGGGATGAAATTTGAAGGAGTAATATTTTCATAGCCTGCTTTGATATCTTGTTGTTTAGTTTTGGGAAAGACTATGCCTGATTGTTAGTGTGCCTTTCTATATTGGCGATTATTTCATTTTTGATGGGGAATAGCAGAGGTGATTCTTGTATGGAGCTCTGAGGATTGAATCGTACCCTTATGCGGGGTAACTGGTGTTTATAAGGGTACGAGTAGGATGGAATCATGCCCTTATGCAGGGTAACCGATCTGTATAAGGGTACGATTAGGGTGGAATCATGCCCTTATGCAGGGTAACCGATCCGTATAAGGGTACGATTAGGGTGGAATCATGCCCTTATGCAGGGTAACCGATCTGTATAAGGGTACGATTAGGGTGGAATCATGCCCTTATGCGGTGTAACTGTTCTGAATAAGGGTACGATTAGGGTGGAATCATGCCCTAATGCGGGGTAACCGCTCCGTATAAGGGTACGATTAGGGTGGAATCATGCCCTTATGCAGGGTAACCGATCTGTATAAGGGTACGATTAGGGTGGAATCATGCCCTTATGGAGGGTAACTGGTGTTTATAAGGGTACGATTAGGATCGAATCATACTCTTATGCGGGGTTTTTGGTCCTCATAAGGATGCTTATAAAATCTAAGCACGCCTTATGAAGAGCTCAAGCATTCAAAATATGAACATAGTCGCTGGAAGCATTATAACTTTAATTTTTTCAATACGATTCTTTCGATTGTTTTCCATGGGAGATAGTTCTTTAATTGAAGCATGGTCCTGACACCTTTTCCAATAGGGTATCTTAGGGTTGGTGCGCTTTTACTTGAAGCAATCACCGCTGCAAGCCTGGCAACATCAAGCGGATCTCCATAAGAATCTTGCCCTGCTGTTAATTTTTTCATTATAGAATCTTTCAGCCCCTCATATAGCGACTCATTTGGCATTGAAACATTTTCGATACTTTTCCAAATATTTGTCCTGTAGGAACCCGGTTCGATAAGGACGACCTCAATCCCAAAAGGCTTGAGCTCGAGCCTTAAGCTTTCACTGTATCCTTCAAGAGCATGTTTCGATGCAACGTAGGCAGACAATCCAGGGAATCCAAACCTCCCGCTGATGCTGCTCATATTTATGATCTTGCCCGATCCCTGCCTGTGCATCACAGGCAGGACAGCCTGGGTGACAGCAATAACACCAAAAAAGTTTGTTTCGAATTGATTACGATATTCTTCCATTGACAATTCCTCGCAAAAGCCGCCCTGTGCATAGCCAGCATTGTTTACTAATAAATCTACAGAAACAAGAGATTCCAGATAAACTTTTAATTCTTCGATTGATTGTTGCTGTGTTACATCCAGTGGAAAAACAGTAATTTTATCTGTCACGCTTTCAGCAGCGGCCAATTTAAGTAAAGTATCTTGTTTTTTGAGGTTCCGCATCGTCGCAATCACATTATAACCTGTTTTAGCCAGCTCGATGGCGATCAGTTCACCAAAACCGCTCGAACAGCCCGTCACAATAGCAGTCTTCATATTTATCACCCACTTCATCATCTTTTTTTTCAATTCTACAGGTAAATGATTATTTTGAACATAAACCAATGTATCTTTCCGGGAATCATGGAAAAAATCTAATACTGTGGATTTTCCATGAAAAGGAGCATGCATATGACGAAGGAAGACACACTTAAGATCCTGTATCTGATCGAAAGTGTTTATCCGCTTGTAACAATTAAAAGTGAAACGGTTCTTAGGTGGATGGCCAAATGCGAGTCAATGGATTACAGCATTTTATTAGAGAACCTTGCTCTGCATATGAGGAAGCAGCCATATCCTCCTACATTGAATGGGCTTATAGCCAATGCAAATAATGAAGTCACAAAATTAGAATGGTTGAACGAATATTCATTTAGGCCACAAAAGTGCTAAAAGTTTTTGTGATGCTCACGAAACACAGTGATTTATTGGTTTTAATACTGAAAGTGGCGGGTAATTTTTCAGGTGAAAAAGGAATGCATAATTCAAGGAGGTTGCAGCTATTTAGAAAAGTCTCTAATAATTAGGAAGTTATTTACTTGTTGCTAAAAAAATATTAACAAATATCATTACCTGGTCATAAAAATAAACCTTGATATATCAAGGTTTTAAGGGGAAAATTTATCGAAACATGACATTTGTCATATATCATATATGACACCTGCTACTGCACAGGATCATTTCCCTTATTTATAATTTGGTTAACTAACAAATCCGAAAGGGGAATTTATATCAAGATGGCAACTCACAATGCAAAAGAACTTAGAAAACAGGTCGCCCCTTATGAAAGCTCAAACACTAAAGATAGTATCATTCAAATAATCAATACGGTTGTTCCATTTTTGGTTTTATGGTTTCTGGCCTATCAAAGCCTTGAGATTTCGTATTTACTAACACTTGGAATTGCAGTTTTTGCTGCTGGTTTCATGATCAGGATCTTTATCATCTTCCATGACTGTACTCACCACTCATTCTTCAAAAACCGTACAGCCAATAAAGTGGTAGGTACGCTGACTGGCGTTTTGACTTTGTTCCCTTATAGCCAGTGGGGGCATGAGCATGCTGTCCACCACGCAACAAGCAGCAACTTGGACAAGCGTGGGACAGGAGACATATGGGTACTTACAGTTGATGAATACATGGCTGCCCCGATGTGGCAGAAGATTGCATACAGATTATACCGCAATCCACTTGTAATGTTTGTAGTGGGTCCGATTTATATTGTTTTAATCACGAACCGTTTCAACAGGAAAGGTGCGAGAATGAAAGAGCGCCTGAACACATATTTAACGAATGTGTTGATTTTTGGAATTTCTGGTCTTATGATCTGGGCAATTGGCTGGAAAGCTTTCATCATGGTAGAAGGTCCAATTTTCTTCATAGCAGGAATGTTCGGAATCTGGCTCTTCTATGTACAGCATACATTTGAAGATTCTTATTTCGAAGCTGATAAGGATTGGGAATACGTGAGGGCTGCGGTAGAAGGAAGCTCGTATTATCAGCTTCCAAAGGTACTCCAGTGGATTACTGGCAACATCGGCTATCACCACGTTCACCATTTAAGCCCGAGGGTACCAAACTATAAGCTTGAAGAGGTCCATAATAATACCAAGCCTTTGCAAAATGTGCCGACAATAACACTTTCCACAAGCTTGACTTCACTGAAATTCCGCTTATGGGATGAACGGAAAAAGCAGTTTATCAGCTTCAAGGAAATGAAAGCATATAAACAAAACAGCAAATTGGCTCCTCAGTCTAAGCCTGAACTATAAACTAAACTCCCCTTAATCAGGACGTATTCTTTCCTGGAATAAGGGGAGTAATTTTTTATGAGCAGACAAAATTTTCTTGTGTTAAGGCTCATTTCAAACTTTGTTACTATTGACTATAAAAAAAGATTGAATGGCCCATGTTTCTTGGCAAAATTAAAGCTAATTATGAGAAAGAGCTTGCACACTTAATTCCGAACGACAAATCGGCTTTTTATCACGTTAAAATCGGCTTTAGGATTTTAACAACAATCTATACGAAAACAGCCTTTCGTAAAACAGCCTATGTTAAAATAAATGCAGTTATGAGTAAAGCTGAGGTTCTGATATGATCAAAAAGTTTTTCAATTCACTTAGAAGCACTGGGATTTCGCCTTACATTTGGACGATCCTTGGAATATTGCCTTTTTATTTTATATGGCAGCTGCCAACGACGATTGGCAAAGTGGTCGGCATCATCCTGACTCTTATGTTTTTTCTTGTATACTGGGTGGCCTTTGTCTCGAAAGGCTGGACAGTATATCTATGGACTTGCATTTTAATAGGTATTTCCATAGCGTCAGCAAGTCTGTTCAGTTACGTATATTTCGCTTTTTTCATCGCCTATTTTATTGGGAATATCAAAGATCGGCTGCCCTTCCTTGTACTGTATTTCATCCATCTTGTGGGGACATCGATTGTCATTAACTTTGAAATTGTCCTTAAGGAGGAGTTCTTCATAAGGCAGCTTCCGATTATCGTGATTGTTTGGATCGGTGTCATACTCCTTCCGTTCAGTATCCATAACAGAAATGAACGAGGAGAGCTAGAAGAGAAGCTCGAGGATGCGAACAAGCGGATTTCTGAGCTGGTCAAAATAGAGGAGCGACAGAGGATTGCCCGTGATTTACATGATACCCTCGGTCAAAAACTATCACTGATAGGACTCAAAAGTGATTTAGCACGAAAATTAATCAATAAAGATCAGGAATTGGCAAAAGAAGAATTGAAGGATGTCCAGCAGACGGCGAGAACCGCACTGAATGAAGTAAGAAAAATGGTTGCCGAAATGAGGGGAATCCGGGTCCGTGACGAATTGGTACATGTCAACCAAATGTTAAAAGCTGCTGAGATCAAGTTTATCGGGGATGAAAAGGAATTCAATCTCAACAACGTATCCTTGCTGTCAGAAAATATCCTGAGCATGTGTTTAAAAGAAGCAGTTACCAACGTAGTAAAGCATAGTAAAGCATCAGCCTGCAGCATCTCGATAAAGCAAACAGAGAAGGAGCTGATTGCAGAAGTAAGCGATAATGGGGTCGGGAATATAACTGATGAGGACCTATATAAAGGCAGTGGACTTCATGGCATGAGAGAACGTCTTGAATTCGTGAATGGCACCCTCGATATATTCTCTAAGAACGGTACAACACTCTTGATTAAGATACCGAAAGTATTAAGACAAACTGGCAGGGAGGACCTGATATGATTCGGATAGTCATTGCAGAGGATCAGCGTATGCTGCTGGGGGCATTAGGCTCCCTGTTGAGTCTTGAGGATGATATGGAAGTCGTGGGAAAGGCGAGCAATGGAGAGGAAGCAGTAGCGCTGGCAAAGGAGCTTAGCCCAGACGTCTGCGTCATGGATATTGAAATGCCTGGAAAAACTGGACTTGAAGCAGCGGAAGAATTGAAAGCGCTTGGTTGCAAGGTGATCATCCTGACTACGTTTGCACGTTCAGGATATTTCCAGCGAGCCTTAAAAGCAGGGGTGAGCGGATATTTGCTGAAGGATAGTCCGTCAGAAGAGCTTGCAAGCTCTATACGCAGCGTGATGGGCGGGAGACGCGTATATGCCCCTGAACTCATGGACGATGTATACAGCGAAGAAAATCCATTGACTGAACGTGAAATGGAAGTGCTTGAGCTTGTTGCAGATGGAAAAAATACGAAGGAAATCGCGGGACAGTTGAGTATAACGACCGGCACAGTAAGAAATTATATCTCAACGATCCTGGATAAGCTTCAAGTAACCAACAGGATTGAAGCAATCACCCAGTCAAAGGAAAAAGGGTGGTTTAAGTAATGAAAAGAGCCTGAAATCAGGCTCTTCTTATTTATACCTTGATTTTCGTATAGCTATAACAATTCATAAGCGGAGAATTTCCTGTTATTAATATAGAAGACGCTTATGAAGGAGAAATAAGCGGAGAAATTCCGGTTAACTGATATAAAATTGAAAAAATCCAACGATCTGAATTAAATAAACGGAAAAACTCCCCTTATTTTAAAAAAATCAGGGGAGTTTCCAATTTAAGCGGAATTTTTCCGTTTATTCTTCAAGTACTATGAAATGAAAAATCGGTTATAACAATGCCTATTTATAAAACACCTTATCAATATTGTACTTGGCTTTAAGTACGTTGATTGCATAGGTTTCATAGATTTCTCTGTCTATAGGATCTACCACAGTAATGACAGCAATCTTGTTGACTTCATGACGATGGTTTTTAATAGGGGAGACATTATCCTCGAAATGTTTTTTTACGCGTGGTCTAAGCTTACGCGCTTTCCCTACGAACATCAATTCATCATCTGCGTCGAAAAACATGATGATTCCGCCTTTATCCCTTGGGATCCGGTGGTAATCCGTAAAACCATATTCACTGCTAATGACAGCTTCTACCTTTTCTCCTAATTGCTTGCTTCGTGTAATGACTACGTCTGGTGCTGGCAGTTCAATCTTAATCACTTATAATCACTTCCTATTCTTCAATTAGTAAATCGTACCACAGGCAAAAGTGAAAATCCACATATTATTATTTTACCCAAACAGAAAGAGCCTGACCCAAAAAGCGGCAGGAAAAACCGCTTAGGGCAGGCTCGGTTACAATTTCTTTTGTTTATTCAGTTATCCCGACACCATCAAGTCCAGCCTGAGTTGCTTCATATTCAGGGCTATTCGGTCCATACAAGTCATCTGCGGATTGCAGCAGTGCGTTTCGAGCATCGCTGAAGTTAGAATCAGGAGTTAAATAAACAGTCAGTGCCCGGTAATAAATTTTTCCAAGCTTCTGCTTGCCAATTTGTTCACCAGTTATATAGGCTGCATGATTGATGATGGAAGAGTTGATGTGCACTCCGCCATTGTCGAGATTCAGTGGAAGGTCATAAAACTCATCCATATGCTTTGGATACATTCCTTCACCATTTCCATAAGGCACATAAGCACTGCCAACAGGGAACCTGCTTGGATCACTCAAGCTTCTTAAAGCATCACGTCCACCTTGGACAGCACTTTCTCCCATAATATCTTCACCAAGCTCCCAATCATCCTCATCAATCAGAGCACCGAAAATATCAGAAAATGCTTCATTCAATGCGCCGGACTGGAAACGGTACTTAAGATTAGCAGAAGTGTTCGTTACCCCGTGTGTCATTTCGTGGGCAGCTACATCCAGGCCAGCTGAAAGGGAAATCATGAATTCGCCATCCCCGTCACCATAAGTCATCTGAGAGCCATTCCAGAATGCGTTATTGTACTTGTCCCCGTAATGGACAGTCGAGACGATAGCCATACCTTTACCATCAATGGAATTTCGTCCATGTTCGTTCAGGAAGTAGTGGTATACCTTTTCTGAGTTATAATGTGCATCGACACCTGCCCGTTCATAGTTACTTGTCCAGGCTGCATCCCTAGAGGCGAAGAGATCTCCTGGAAGCCTGGCTGAGCTAGAGCGCCATTGATTTTTAAAATCATACGTGAAAATACCTTGGGCATTCTCGAGGGAACTATCATAAAGGTAGAAGGTGGAGCCTTGATTTGAGCCTGCTTCGTTTTGATGGGAAATATTCAGGACGCGATGGTCCCCTTTCACTCCCAGTCCGGACCCTTTAGAAGAAGAATACTCTCCGGCGTGCATCAAAGCGTTATACTGATCCACTACATTACCGGTTTTAGCATCTACATAAACAAACCAGTTTCCGGGATGCTCACCCAGGAAATTCACATTTACTTTATAAGCTAAATATTCCGTATCATTATAAGGATAAATAACTAAGTCGGTTTTCGGTTGAGTTTCGAGCTGGTCAGGTGCGGAAACAGTGTGCTTAGCCAGTTCCAGGGCATTCTCAGCTGAAATTTCAGGCTGGGTGCTGATCTCTTTGTCTGCAACCTCATTGTTATATTGTCCATTTACCGATTTGACAGACCCATCTTGATTATAGTGGACAACCATCTCTGCACCTTCTACAGGAACTCCGTTAATCGTCTGCTGCAGCCTTACATGCTTCATTCCCAATTGATCCTTTTCCTCACCTTTAACCCTCAGGCTTTGACCGGGATTTTTCAGTTTTAACAGTTCTTTATTTTCTTCAACATACTCTACTGCCCCTGATTTTGAGACCTTATCAGCTTTCATGAATATAGAAGGGTTTGGCTGTTTTTCAGATAGTCCATTCTGTAAAATAGTACTTGAAACATGATCAGGTTGGACCGCTTTAACGGTTGAACCAACCAATGGACTAACCATTAAAGCTGTTGATAAAAGCATCGGGATTACTAATTTTTTCTTCTCCATTCTTAACACTCCAGTTCACGAAAAATTCCCCCCCATTGTCAAAATAGTACTATTATCATTCAGTATGTATGTGGGAGGGTAGAGTTAGTTTAATTGAGAAAAGTATAAAAGTTAATAGAAAAGTATGTTAATTCCGAAAATTGAACACAAAGGAGTGCGAGGATATTTTATTTCGCGTGACGAAAGAAGTGGTTTTTATTAAGTTGCAGTTCTTCCTTCCTAATAATGGTATAATGTTTTTTTCTCTCCTATTTACACTGTGGCCAGAACTTCGGTTTGGCGAAAAAACATAAAGCGAAATATCAAAGAGCAATACTTGATATTTTCCTTCGCAAAAAGCAATAATGAGAAGGATGGTTGGTCCAACCCAGCCTATTAAAGAAAGCAGGGATTGAATTTGAATCAATTTAAATCTTTAGGTATTTCAGAACTACTTGCAGAAACACTCAGCCAACAGGGGATTACCGAGCCTACGACAATCCAGGAAAAAGCAATACCATTATTGCTTGATGGCAAGGATGTCATTGCACAATCCCAGACGGGTACTGGCAAAACCTATGCTTTTGTGCTGCCGATCCTGGAGAAAATCAATATCGAGAAACCAAATATACAGGCATTGATTGTTACCCCAACTAGAGAGCTTGCATTGCAAATTACCAATGAAATAAAAAAACTGATTGAGGGATTTGAAGGTATAAATGTTCTTGCTGTATATGGAGGTCAGGATGTCGAATCACAGCTTAAAAAGCTGAAGAAAAACATTCATATTGTTATCGGGACTCCCGGAAGGTTGCTTGACCATATACGCAGAGAAACGGTTGATTTTTCAAATGCAGCTTTTCTCGTACTGGATGAAGCGGATCAAATGCTGCACATTGGTTTCCTGAATGAGGTTGAAGAAATCATCAAACAAACTCCCAAAACAAGGCAAACCTTACTATTTTCAGCGACAATGCCAGATGAAATTAAAAGGCTTGCTAAACAACATATGTACAAGCCAGAATATATCCAGGTCGAGAAAACCCAGGCCCCGCTGGAAAACATCAAACAAATTGCCATTAGTACAACAGACAGGGCAAAACAAAATGATTTAATTGAGTCACTGAGATTATATCAGCCATTTTTAGGAGTCATTTTTTGCAGGACAAAAAGAAGGGTCAGCAAGTTGAATGACGTATTGAAAGCCAATCATTTTAATTGTGATGAGCTGCATGGTGACCTCTCCCAGGCAAAAAGGGAACAGGTGATGAAAAGATTCCGTGAAGCAAAGATCCAGTATCTGATCGCTACTGATGTAGCCGCAAGAGGGCTTGATGTAGAAGGTGTTACGCATGTTTTTAATTATGACATCCCGCTGGATACTGAAAGTTATATCCATCGGATCGGCCGTACTGGCAGGGCAGGCAGTGAAGGGCTTGCTCTAACGTTTTATTCGCCTAAAGATAGACCTCAGTTGGATCAAATTGAAACAGAGCTCAATATAAGAATTGAAAAGAAAAACATGGGGAACGCCAAAACAGGTGAATCCAAAAATGATGATTACAGTGCCGGCAACAAAAGCAAACAAAGGTCTGGTGATTACAAGGGGAAGAATACCCGATCGAGAAGACGGGAAGATAAAAAACCTGAAAGGGATCATCGGGGTGAAAAAATAAATAAAGAGACAGTTACCCGGAGGCGGACAGACGATAGACGTGAAGTTCGTTACGGCGGCAAGGGCCTTTGGGATAGGGAACAGCCGCCATCAAGGAGTGAACGAAGAAACTCTACTGAAGGACATCAATCAAATCCTCCTCGTTCAGGTGGAAGAAGAGTGGAAAAAGCTTCAACGCGTGCAGGTAATGAAACAGCAACAAGAAGTAGTGGTGAAAGACCGACTCGCGAAATACAAGGCAGAGAGAGACGGAACTCCAGCTCTCCTGGAGGACGAACAGCCAAAAGAGGCGGTTCAAGCAGCCGCAGGAGCAGGTAGAAGACACAAAAAGAGACCGGATTTTGCGGTCTCTTTTTGTAACCAAGTTCTTTGTCGGAGGCGGGCACGTCTCCGCTTTTTAATTAATGCTGTTTATTTGGCAGCTTGTCACTAGGATTTTCTTTTCCCTGCCGCTTTCTATTCTGTTCGTCTTTCCTCTGTTTATCGTGCAGCTTTTGAACAAATTCGTGGGTATTCTCCATTGGTGTACCTCCTGTTATAAATGGCTCGTCGTTACTTTTTCCATTACTTAATCAAATCATTCATGAAATAGTATGCCGATAGGGTATTATAAGAGTTATAAATGAAGATGTTCAGGAGTGACAGTCTTGCAAATAAAAGATATTTATCGAAATCTCCCGCAGCTTGAAACGGAGCGCCTGTTATTAAGGAAAATTGGATATGAGGATATTGATGATATACATACTTATGCTTCCAACCCTGAGGTATCAAAATATGTTTTCTGGGGGGCACATGAAACAAGAGCGGCGACTGAGGAATACGTAAAGATGCTCCTTGCGCTGTATGAAGAGGGGAAAATTGCTCCCTGGGGCATTCATTTTAAAGAGGACAACAAACTGATTGGCACAGTCGATTTTGTTTCCTGGCAGCCGCAGCATAGGACTGCAGAAATCGGTTACGCACTTTCCGTTGACTATTGGGGAAGAGGAATTGCTACAGAGGCTGCTAAAGAACTCATCAGGTTTGGAATGAAAGAAATGGATCTGGTCAGGATTCAGGCGAAAAGCCTTGTAGCAAATATTGGTTCTGAGCGTGTAATGGAAAAGGCCGGAATGAAATTCGAAGGCATCTTAAGAAAGTTCATTTATCTTAAAGGTGCGCATTATGATGTCAAGATGTACTCAATCATAAAAGAAGACGCTTAAATTTGAGCGTCTTCAACTAATGTTTGTTTGTAAAAGTGTATACTTTAGCATTTTCGGGCCTTTTGAATTTGGGGCCTGAAAACCCTCTTTTCAATAACTCCTTCCTCATGAACATCATGATTCCCCCGTGGCCAACAATTAAAATATCTTGATCGTGAGCGATCACTTCATCCAAAACCCTGTTAATCCTCGTTATAACTTCTTTTTTACTCTCCTGCTGTGATTTGTGTCCCAAATACCAGGCAATCCGGATTAAAGCTACATGAAGCCAGAGTGGCAGGCGAAATTCGGTTTTGATGACCGGGTAAAGAGACATCTCCCGCAGGTCCTCCAAAAACATGATATCTCCATTAAACGCTCTGGTTGCAGTAATTTTCGCTCTTTCTAGATCACTTGAATAGCATTTTACCCATTTATGCTCATGATGATCAATTTCAACTTCCTCAATTCGGGACTGATTATACTCCTGCTGCCAAACAAGAAGCTCCTGGGAGGTGACAAGTTTATTTGGATACCCTAAACTCACTTTAAAATGGCGTAACAATCCTATTTTCATCATTATCATCCTAATCAATATAGTATTGTTACTAATTCACCAAATGATCCCAAAATCCTTCTTGAATTATCTGTGTTAGTTCGAGCGAAATGAGGAACTTTAAAAGCAGGAGGTGTCTACATTGCCAAGAGGAAAAGAGCTTGAACAGCTGCCAATGGCTAACACTTTGCCAGGTATGGGGGAAGATCGCAGTAAGTTTGACCGAGATGTATTAACCGGTATTACTACTGATGTAAGACCAATGCCGGCAAAAGTAAAGGAAGAAAATCAACAGAAAAACTAAAGTGAACTTGAAGGCTTTGTCCTTCAAGTTTTTTATATTAGGTCAATCTATGAACTTTTTACCCAATTGGCTTGATATTCACCGAAAAGGGTAATATTATAAAAATGGAAACGTAAACGTTTACGTAAAGGGTTTGATTGTTTATGAGTTATACAATAAAAGACGTAGCAAAACTTGCAAATGTCTCGATTGCGACCGTATCAAGGGTTCTCAATGGGCAGAGCGGCTTTTCAAAAGCGACTGAAGAAAAAGTTCTTAACGCCATTAAAGAGCTTGGATATCAGCCAAATGCATTTGCCCGTAGTTTAATCAGTAAAAAATCCAATACTGTAGGAATTTTATTTCCAGAAGTTTCGAGCCAATTTTCCTCAAAAATCCTTCGCGGTGTGGAAGAAGCATCCCACCATCATGGTTCAAGTGTCATTGTATGCAATACGGCATCACATGGACAGAGAACGATGAAGTATTTACAGCTTTTAACCGAGAAAAGAGTGGATGGTGTCCTGTTTGTCAGTGAAGTGATTACGGAGGAGTATTATAACACTCTTGAATCAATGCAAATACCAGTCGTCCTGGTCTCGACTGAATCTTATCAATATCCTTTGCCTTTCGTAAAGGTTGATGATAAGCACGCAGCTTTCACTGCTACTGATTATCTAGTGAAAATGGGGCATAGTAAAATCGGGATGCTCAGCGGGAATAAAGAGGATATCATAGCCGGCCAGCCGCGCATAGATGGTTATAAGCAAGCGTTAGCGCTAAGAGGCCTTGACATAACCGATAAAAATATAATCCATTCACAAGGATTTTCGTTTAAAGATGGTTTTGCTGGATTGCCAAAGCTCCTTGAGCAGTCCCCCGATTTGACTGCTGTTTTTGCAGCCAGTGACCCGTTGGCCCTTGGTGCTATATCTTCTGCATATAAACTTGGAGTTAAAATACCAGACGATCTTTCTATTATTGGCTACGATAACTTGCCGATTGCGGAAATGGCGATACCACCGCTTACAACCGTAGCTCAGCCTTTGGAAGAAATGGGAATGGTTGCGGCAGAAATGCTTTTTACAATCATGGAGCAAGGAAAAAGGGTTGAGAGCAGAATAATGCCTCACTCAGTAGTTGAGCGAGAAAGTGTTAAGAAAATTATATTTACCTGATACGTAAACGTTTACCAAGGCTAGTACTCTGCATTATTTGTTGCTTTTAAAACTCATCCTATCTTCTCCATACTTCTAGTTCTCATTGAGACTCTAATGAAGCGTGTCAAGAATAGAGGGATAAAATAATAATCGTCATAGCAACTAAGTTTACGAAAAGTGCCTATATAAAAGAAACTAATTGGGAGTGACTTTCTTGAAAAAGCATTGGTGGAAGGAATCAGTCATTTATCAAATTTACCCTAGAAGCTTTATGGATTCCAATGGTGATGGTATTGGAGATATCCCTGGGATTATATCAAAACTTGACTATTTAAAAGATTTAGGAGCAGATGTGATCTGGCTTTCACCAGTATACAAGTCTCCTAATGATGATAACGGATATGATATCAGTGATTATCGTGAAATCATGGATGACTTTGGAACGATGGCAGACTGGGAGCTTTTATTAAAAGAGATGCATAACAGAGATATGAAGCTCATCATGGACCTGGTCGTTAACCATAGTTCTGATGAACACCAATGGTTTGTTGAATCCAGAAAATCGAAAGATAATCCTTATCGGGATTATTATATTTGGAGACCTGGTAAAGATGGCAAGGAACCAAATAACTGGCAATCTACCTTCAGCGGTTCTGCCTGGCAGTACGATGAAAACACTGAAGAGTATTACTTACATATCTTTAGTAAAAAGCAGCCTGATTTGAACTGGGAAAACCCAAAGCTTCGCCAGGAAGTCTATGATATGATGAAATTCTGGCTGGACAAAGGAATTGATGGATTCAGGATGGATGTTATCAATTTCTTATCAAAAGTAGATGGCCTTCCTGATGCGCCAAATCCTCATGGGAAAAAATATGTGTCTGGAAGCAGACACTTTATGAACGGACCGAAAATACATGACTACCTTCAGGAAATGCACAGAGAGGCTCTTGCGGATTATGATGTGATGACTGTTGGTGAAATGCCTGGTGTCAATGTCGAGCAAGCCAAGCTTTACACCGATGAATCCAGGAACGAAGTGAATATGGTATTCCAATTCGAACACGTGGACCTGGATTCTGGCCCGGGCGGGAAATGGGACCTTAAGCCGCTTAAGCTTACTGACTTAAAGAATAACTTCACAAAATGGCAAACAGGTCTCGAGGAACTCGGGTGGAACAGCCTTTATCTGAACAATCATGACCAGCCACGAATGGTATCGAGGTTCGGGGATGACCAGCAATACCGAATTGAATCCGCTAAGATGCTGGCTACATTCCTCCATATGCTGAAAGGAACGCCATACGTTTATCAAGGTGAAGAGATCGGGATGACCAACGTCCGTTTTGATTCTATCGATGATTATAAAGATATAGAAACACTTAATATGTATAATGAAAAAGTAAAACAAAATGGGGAAAATCCAGCGAAAGTCATGGAGTCCATCTATGTAAAAGGACGAGACAATGCACGTACTCCTTTCCAGTGGGATGATAGCGAACATGGAGGATTTACAGCAGGCACCCCGTGGATACAGGTTAATCCAAACTATAAAGAGATTAATGCGAGGCAGGCAGTTGCTGATGAAAATTCCATCTACCACTATTATCGGAAGCTAATCCAGCTAAGGAAAGAGCATCCGATTATTGTCCATGGCAGGTACGATATCCTGGTTCCTGAGGATGAGAGTATTTATGTTTATACAAGAACACTCGAGACTAAAAAATTGCTTGTTCTATTGAACTTTACTGATGAGGAGCAAGGCTTTGCAGTTCCTGATGAGCTGCAAGGAAAGAAAAATGAAATCCTGATCTCAAATTACGGAGCAGACGAAGAGTACGGTTCTGTAATAACATTAAGGCCCTATGAAGCAATCGTATATCTGATCGAGGATTAATCAATGAAAAAAGGCTGCCAATTTGCAGCCTTTTTAATTCGTTCTATTCCCCGACGATTGAATGGATCGAAGTCGTGCAGTAAAATCAAGGAATGGAAAAAAGTAATGTTCTTTTCCATTCCTTATTTTTTTATATCCCATTTCTTTACTAAAGCAAGGAAGTTTGAACGATACTTTCTCATGATTGTATAAATGATATAGTAAACGAACATCCCGAAAAGAATAATGTTAATGATCATGCCAATAAAAAAGACGGCCCCTAAATGGATTCCGGCATCTAAACCATGAGAAGGCATACCCGATGCAGAGGGGAAGATCCCATAAGGAAACAGGGTCTCACCAACAACCACATTCAAATAAAATAAAAATGGGAAAAGCCATATGAGTGCGACACCGCTAATGAAACCAGCTAACGGATTTCCTTTAAAGAGTTTGGCACCAACGGTCGAAAGAATAGGGCCCATTCCGAATGATGGGATAAAGTGGATTAAAAACCCCAGGGTAAATCCCAAAGACACATTATGTGCGTTCTCTTTGATTCTGAATAATTTTATAAGAAGGAATTTAAATCTGCGCAAGTTTTTTTTGATCATAATTCACCAGCCCCAAATTAGTATACAATTTGATGAATCATTTTAATAGCCTTTTTGACATATTTATTCCAAAGCGTTACGATATGCGATTTCAGGAGAGGAATTTTCTTGCTAACCTCTATCCAAAAGGAGAAAAAATGATATAGTTAAACTATATTTTCGGCGATTCTCTAATAAAATAAACATGATTATTAGGTGGCTGGGGTAAAAATAGGCATAAGCAAAATATGAAAAAGGTTCGGAGAGTGATGACAACTGATGCGGTTTACAAAAATGATCCCCAATATGTTTACACTTGGGAATCTGTATTGTGGTTTTCTGTCAATCGGATTCGCGGCAAATGGCCAATTTAACAATGCTGCCATATTAATTTTAATCGGCATGATGCTGGACAGCATGGACGGAAGACTGGCGAGGATGCTAAAAGCGGACAGCCAGCTCGGCAAGGAACTAGATTCACTTGCGGATATTGTTACATTCGGCGTAGCACCGTCTTTCCTGGTTTACTATACATACTTCTATCAATTTGGACTGTGGGGCTTGTTGGTAGCAGGGCTTTTCCCTTTATTCGGTGCTTATCGCCTGGCAAGGTTCAATATCAGTACAGATAAATCATCTCTTAATTACTTTATTGGTGTTCCAATAACTGCAGCGGGCGGAATCATGGCGATTCTTACTTTATTTGGAGACTTGATCCCCAATATCGTCACTACTGTCGTCTTTACGGCATTGAGCTTCCTGATGGTGAGCAGAATAAGGATTCCAAGCTTTAAAGAAGTACCACTCCCTAAATATGGAACAATCGTGACGATTTTCCTTGGTTCTTTGCTGTTCGTCATCTGGAAAGGGACCTACAGCCAATTCCCATACTTAATATATATTGCAACCCCATTATATGTTGCGTATTTGGCCTATCGTTTCGTGAAAGGGAAAAACAAAAATAATATTGATTAGCACACAAAAAAGCCTTTGCTTTCAAGCAAAGGCTTTTTTTATCGGGTGTTATTAATCTCTTGACGAGTCGTTAAATGCGCGGGATACATCTTCTTTCATATCTCCAGCGGTTTCTTTTAGTTTTCCTTTTCCTTTATCAAGGCGGCCTTCTGCTTCCATCGATTCATTGTCTGTAAGCTTTCCGAATTGCTTTTTAGCTTCACCTTTAACCTGGTCAAAAGCGCCTTTTGTTTGTTTGTCATTCATGATTATGGCCTCCTTATTTGAGTATATTCATTTATACCCTGAACCAATCAACGCAAACTTTTAAGGGTGATGAGAGGCGGCGCAAATCTAAATAACTGAATAATCTATCCATCATCAAGAGAATGGCGGACAGAAAAATGAATGGATAGAAAAACCATGTCCTTCATGACGAAATAGACCCTTATAGTTCAACATACTTCGCAGGGGTGTGGGCCGCGATTATTTAACTATTTCAACGTGGTCCCCCGTTCGCAAACCAGCTGCGTTCGCTTCATCTGTATCAATGTGCATATCGAGAGCGTAGGAATCTTTTACCCTTATCAGAACTTGATTGAAGATTAAGCTTCTTTCTCCTTCACATTTAACACTTACATACTCTCCATCTTTGACATTAAACTTGGCAGCGTCTCCAGTTGTCATATGTATATGCCGTTCCGCTATAATGACGCCCTCCTGTATTTCCAGTTCTCCTTTTGGCCCGACAAGTTTAATTCCCGGAGTTCCTTCTATATTCCCTGAAGCCCTTAATGGTGCTTTTACACCAAGTGAATAAGAGTCAGTTCTTGAAATTTCCAGCTGGGTGAACTTTCTTAGAGGACCAAGTATCCTGACCTCTGGAAATTGTCCTTTTGGACCAAGGACTCTAACTGTTTCATTGGCTGCAAATTCCCCCGGCTGTGAAAGCTCTTTGGCTGTTGTGAGCTGATATCCTTCTCCAAAAAGCTGATCTAAATCCTCTCTTTTCAAATGAATATGCCGATTTGATACACCGACTGGAATCATACGATCTCTCCTTTTAACTTTTGTCTGTTTTCGCTCTTTTCGTAAACTTTGTTGCTTTTACACCTTATCATCGCATCTTCGATTGGTAAGCATCATCGAAAAGAGTTCGACAGCAATGCGGTTAACTGTATTTATGCGAAAAGCAAGAAACGATGCGAAAACAGCATTTGATTTAGATAGTTTACCCTCCGTTCTGCAATAAACACTCTTTTCAAAGAAATATCAATTACTTTTTGGAGTAATCGATATTGTTTTTTAAAGTAAAATAAATTACTATTTAAAGTAAGGAGGTGGAATAAATGGAAAAAATTAGACTGAACGTAGCGTTACTTAGAAAAAAGGTGCCAAACTTGACGTCAGCAGCTAAGTCCGTTGGCCTTAGACCAGCAACCGTTTCGAATTTATCTACCGGTAAAATACCGGTCGGCAGGGCAGAGGTACGGACAATAGTCGCTCTTGCAGAACTTGCTGGCTGCAGCTTGGATGAACTGATTTTAAGGGGGGAGAGTGTGGAAATGTTTGAAACCGGCATAAAAACATTGGATTTATTTGCGCCGATATCAAAAGGGGGAACTGTTGGGCTCGTTGCAAGGCCAGGGATGGGGCAATTAGTGGTACTTGCAGAGATGTTATATCGGTTGAAACGAGAACGGTATGTGACTATCCTCATTAAACCAGCAGGGGATCATCCGGAGCTAGCCGATGTTCTGGAAGACGTTGATTATGTTACAAGCAATATTGAAGAGACACTTAAGATCATGCTAAGAGAAGGAATAGAAAAAGATTACGCACTTACAGCCGATAGATCTTATGTCATATCAGGCGAGATGTTCACTTTGCAGGAAACCTTCGATGACAAAGGAGTCAGCAGCGTAACAACTTTCCTGATAGATTTAAAGGGTGAGGCTGTCGATGAAGACCTTCCGTACGGCCCGCTTGATACTTTGTGGCAATTTGATGCGGACCTTGCAGCGCGCCATAAATACCCTGCTATCAACCCAATCTATTCGACTTCCTCCATCTTAGAAGGGTCCTATTTAGACCCTGTACATCATAGCATTCAACAAAGAGCTCAAAAGCTTTTACGCAGGTATAGAGAATTGCGTTCGATTGTCAATGTCCATGGTATTGGACGCCTGCCAGCCTCAGAGTCGCAAATTTATCAGCAGGGGGAGAAATTGGAAGCCTATCTGACTCAGCCATTCTTTGTAGCCGAAGCTTTTACTGGCAAGAAGGGAGAGGATGTGAAGCTCCACGAAACCTTGAATGATGTTAAAAGAATACTTGATAACCCTTCGAGTATAGCAAACGCAGAAACACTTAATTTTATTGGGAATTTAAAGTGATATGTCAACCGAGTCAGGTGATTGGGCATTTTCACTCTATTTTCTTTTTGAATAATCCATTCCGAATCAGTCCAACCTTAAAAGAGATATTCAATCACGGAAGGTGGACGGTTTTATATGAAAAGGAACAAAAAACATTATTTGCCGTTTTTCGTCCTCCTTTTCATCCACTCTTCTTTATTGATCTATACTTTTTATAAGAGGAGAGACCGCAAGCTGCTGTTCATTACTCTTTTATCTGGTATGGGTCTTTGTTTTATTTTTGAATACTTTATTTTAAGTCAATTTAAAGCTTATCGCTACAAGCCAATGTTGTTCAAGAATAAGGATTTGGATAATTTTTTTGGTGCGATTATGTCCCAGGCTGTATTTGTTCCCTTTACCGCTATTTTCCTTACAGCTTTTAAAGTTGGGTGGAAGGGCAAATTACTATTCGCTATATTTTTCGGACTGGTCGAGAAGCTTTTCTTGTTTATGGGGGTCCATAAAAATAATTGGTGGAAGACAAAATATACGATGACCCTGATTCCGATTTTCTTTTACATCATTGATTTTTGGTATCAACAGCTTAGGCTTGGGACACCTATTTTCCATTTCAGCTCGCTATTCCTTGGCGTACTGGTCAATGGACTGAACCTGATGTATTCTTTGTCGATATTCAGGAAATTCAGGTTTGGTCTGGAAAAATGGCATAGCTGGGAAGAACATTTTAAAATAGCACCAATCTATTCGTTTATTTTATCTGCGGCAACAACATTGATCATTAAGGATAACAGCGGCTGGAAAGGGGTATTCCGATCTTTTGGCTTTACACAGATTATGGATATGCTGGTTTTGAAAACAGGGATCGCGAAACAAAATTTCCGACATATTGTTATTAATAATGCAATCCACTTTTCGATGATTTTGTGGGCTGTTTTATTAAAAAGGTGGATATATAAAGATGTGGCAAATCAAATAACGAGGAAATTAAAAGAGCCGGCATATAATGTTCAGGACCCCAAATAGTTAGTTTTTAACTTTGGAGTTTATCACAAAATGCTGGCTCTTTATAGCTAGTAGCGGCCCACCTGAAGCTGCTTGTAAACTTCTTCGCGCACTTCCTGCAATGTGTCACGATGGAGCAGCTTGCTGGTGCTTATTCTTAAATATGTTTGTTCATCAATGATGCCTTCCTGCTGCAATTTATCTAGATGTGGCAAACGAAAGTTGCCAATTGGCAAATAGGCAATATACAACTTCGTCCCATGTTGCTTTAATGAGATTTTGATTCCTTTTAAAAGAGGAAAAAAATAAGATGAATAATCTTGTTCAATAACCAAATCTTCCTTCAGCGCATCCTTGATATATGGCAATGTAGTGGGCATTGAGATAAAGTAGATCATTTGATCATAGGAATAATGCAGGTCTGAAACCTTGAATCCATAATGTGCGGTTACCCGTTTGGAATAATATTTCTGCGATAGGTTGTACAATGGCCTGCTAGTCAAAGCGGAAACCAAGAAAAAGAATAGGGATGCCAGAATCAATGCCAGTTCAATCAATGCTCACGAACTCCTTAAAAGAAATCACTTTATTTTTGCCTGCATTTTTAGCTTTGTAAAGGGCCTGGTCGGCGGCTTCAATTAAATCATTTTTACTTTTAATTGCAGAATGATCTGTACAGGCAGTTCCAACACTAACAGTTAAAGTCCCATTGGGCTGAGTTTTTTCCCCGGGGAAAATTGTCTTTTCAACGTTAAAACGAATTGTTTCAGCAATTATTTCAGCATGTTTCAAATTGGTTTCGGAAAGAAGGACAACAAATTCTTCCCCGCCAAAACGGAAGGAAAAATCTCCTGGTCTTAATGAATCCACGATCACCCTCGCCAGCTTTATCAAAACTTCATTTCCAAGCAGGTGACCATTTTTATCATTAAAAACTTTAAAGAAGTCGATATCCAACATGATTAGCGAGAGGGGTGCTGCCACTTTTCCTTCAAACGGAAAGTGTTCATTAAGGATTGTCTGGAATGCCCGCTGGTTAAGAAGACCGGTCAACCCGTCACGCAAAGCCATTTCCTCGATCTGCTCATAGAGATTGGCATGATCAAGTGCAATAGCCGCCTGGTTAGCCAGAGGGAGGATATTTTCTGTATTCATCAATGTAATAGGTCTCCTATTTACAATATTATCAATAAGAAGGATACCAATATTCTTTCCCTGGTTAATCAGCGGAATCACTGCAAACTCCTCAGTTTGGAACAAGTCAAAAATTAAAACCTGTGATGAGTCCTCTTTCTGAATACCCTTGACTATAACTGGTTTTTGGCTTGATAGCGCTAATCCGAAGACATTATGATCATCGATAGGGATCTCCAGTGAACGCAAAAGAGCATTCAATTCCGGATCGGTAAAATTGCTGTCAAAATTGTGCTCAATTAAATCGCTGAGTTTCAGCCTGTCTTCCGTAATCTTTTCCCAAACTTCATAGCCTTTCTTCACATCCATAGGGCCAACACCCACGATTCCTTTCAGCGACCTGGCCTCATTGGAAGCAAGGAAAATCATCGCTCTGTTAAAGCCAAGCCCGTGACCGGCGGTAACAGATGTCAGGATTACTTTTAAAAGTAAATCCTGCTGCAGGGTGCGCTGCATCGTCGTACTTACTTCTCGAAAGACTTGTAAATGCTTTGATTGTTCCATAAGCATATTGAGCCAGCGATGGTGATCTCTTTTCTTATTCAGTAAATATTGTGAGATATAGCCAGCACTCGTACCGATTAGCAGATATACCGGCAGAAGAACCAAAGCAACTTCTTCTGTTTGTATATAAACAAGAAGCATGCTGAAAATGGCTGCTAAAATACCACCGATTAATTTAAAGGAATAACCCGCTGTCGCGATAAATAATATGATACTCCAATTTAAATGATTACTTCCATAAAGATAAACAGAAAGCTCAATAAAGATCAATGATGAGACAGTGAAGATCAATTGATTCAGAAAAGCGCTTACATGTAATCTGATTAAATTAGCTGTCAGTGATATGCTAACAGCTGCAATGATTAATATAATAATAGCATCCAGCTTGCTCACTCCTAATTTGAATCCTATATCCATTCTACTATTTTTTTGAAAAATTGATAGGCTGTTTTATCTGTGGCTTGAACAAAATCAATCATGCTATTGATTATGAAAGGGGACAAGTTCAAATAGAGACTAAATAAAATTTGGCCGGTTATGGAAAGATAAATATATCATCAGTATATTGAGGTGTATAGATGGAGGACAAGACAAAAATCCGGCTGACTTCGGCAGAAATGTCCAGTTTGTGGACGCAATATCTAAACGATAAAGTCTCAGTTTGTGTATTAAGCTATTTTATGAACAGCGTAGACGACAAAAAGGTTAAAGAAATCGTTGAGATTGCTATCGGTGCATCACAAAAAAACATCTCTCTTATGAAAGAGATTTTTGATCGAGAAGAATTTCCGTACCCTTTGGGTTTTACTGAGAAAGATGTTAATGTACGTGCACCGCGGCTTTTCTCCGATACATTTGTAATGATGTATTTGAGGCATATGACGATACTCGGAATGGCGGCAAATAGTGCAGCAATTGGCCTTGGGACTCGCCCAGACGTGATTTCCCTGCATAAAAGCGTTTTGAAATCTGCGGTCGGGCTGCAAGATTTGACAAGAGAGTTAATGCTGGAACAAGGGACTTATATCAGGCCACCTTTTATTTCTGTGCCTGATAAGGTTGACTTTGTAGAGAAACAAAAATTCCTATCCGGAATCAAAAGCAGGAGACGTGCACTCACCTCAGTTGAAATCACTCATTTATTTATGAATATACAAACAAACCAAATAGGAAAAGCGTTAATCATGGGATTTTTACAAGTGGCGCAGGACAAAGGGGTCAAGGCATATTTGCAGAGAGGGAAGAAAATTTCTCAAAAACATGTCGACTTGTTTAGTGACATCCTCAAGAACAATGATATTCCAGCGCCAATGTCTTGGGATACTGCTGTGACAGACAGTACAACTCAGGTTTTTTCAGATAAGCTTATCTTATTTCATATTACAGCTATGATTGCCGCAGGGATTGGGAACTATGGAGCCGCCATGGCTGCAAGTCCTCGGAAGGATATAGGGATGAAATATGCTTCGCTGATTCCTGAGATAGCCCTGTATGCGGAGGATGGGGCAAATATCATGATCCAAAATTCTTGGCTGGAGGAACCTCCAATGGCTGACGATCGGGACCAGCTGTCCGGATTGACTTCAAAATAAGAGGATGTCCCTTAATGGCACGGGGACATCCTCTTATTTTATGCGATTTATACACAGTTAGTTTTATCTATCTGTTCAGGATAGGTAAACATTTCGCCCAGAGGCGGATATTATTTTGCATTTTGCAAATCAGGAAATTTGACCGGCGTATTTACCGATGAACTATCCCGATATGAACGGTAAGCGATAACAGTGTGATTATGTGAATGCACATCAAGCTGTAAAATTTTTTCGTTTTTTAGCTCTAGATAGTATCTCATGTCACCCTGGATGAGTTCGTAAAATGATATTGAAACCCCTATATATTCTTTCCTTACAACTTTTGCATCAGGATGGTTCCTGACGTAATCAGCTATTTGCTGGACAGATGCGGAAGATGTACCCGTAATGGAATATAGGGTTTCCTTGGCGTGGCCAAATGCGTGATTGAATGTTGTTTTTGCTTTATTTAGCAAATGGTTAAAAGATAGATTCAATTTCATTCCTCCAACTAAGCATTTTTTCAGATGTTAGTTAATATACCCGTGAATCTCAAAGAGAATCCTCGTTTCAGTTTATATTTCGTTTAAAATACCATCTTAATATCGGAGGTACTGCAAAATAGATGAAGAACAGCCTGAATAGCTGAAATCCCGAAACAATAGATAAATCAGCATTGACCTCATGTGCAATGATTCCCATCTGATCCATTCCACCCGGAGCCAAACTAAGAAAACTTGTAACGATATTGATATTTAAAGCGTCTGATAAAAAGAAACTTAACAACAGGGATTCCATGACAAGGAGGAACCCACTAAACAATGCAAGAGAGATCGTTAATAATTTCCTCTCTAATTTCTCAGGCTTTAAAAGCATGCCAATATATCCGCCTATCATTAGCTGTGATGAATCCATGACGGAGGATGGCAGTGTTGGGCCGGTGAAGCCGGCATAAGTCAAAAAACCTGTGCCTAATATAGGTCCAAGTAAAAATGGAGTAGGCAGGCGGAATTTTTTACCGATCAACACTCCAAGGATGCTCACGATCAAAAATACAACAGGCATTAGTGGTTCAAAATCGAATTGGGCTGAACCGGACACTTCTGTGTTCGTAAGACTAATATTGAAAACTGGACCGAATATGATAAAAGGTACGACGAAAACAATCATCAATAATCTGGAGACCTGAAGAAAGGTAACCGTTGTAATGTCGATTCCCTTCATCTCTTCTGCAAAAACGATCATTTGTGACAATCCGCCCGGAATGCTCCCGGTTAATACCGTTGGATAGTCTACTCCAGATACTAGTGAAATTACTTTGGAAATCAAAGCAGCAGACGCCACGAGAATCACTGTCATGAACAGCATTGCCGGAAGGTTTTCGGCCATATTCTCAACAGATGAGCGTGTAAACGAAAGGCCGATAGAGTATCCGATCAGAATTAATGCTGTATCTCTTAATGCGCGAGGCCAATATAATGTAATTCCTTTAAAGCGATTAGCGATCAAAATTGCCGACATTGGCCCGAGGAGCCAGGGGACTGGAATGGATAGGAATGAAAACACCAGGCCGCCAACCAAAGCTATCAAAAATGCTGTTATAAATGAATGATTACGTAAGCTCTTTATCAATGCTGCACCTTCTAAATAAATTGATACTCCAAAATGTGGTAATACCATCCTAGCACATCATATTTACCACTTGAAAGCAAGATAGGCCTTTTTGCTTTTAAAATAAACAATATAAACCGCTCGGGGAGATGATTTAATGAGTCACGAGATTAGTAGCTTTGAAGAATTAAGAACATTATTTGGAGAGCCAAGCGAGTTGGCCAAACGGAAGGTTATCTCAATGGTAGATGAACATTGCCGCAATTACATATCCCATTCTCCATTTCTTGTCTTATCTACCTCAGACGAAAATGGGTGCACTGACGCTTCTCCGAGGGGAGATGCACCTGGCTTTGTGCATGTTCTGGACAAAAACCGGATTGTGATTCCGGAGAGACCCGGAAATAAGAGAATGGATTCATTGAAAAATATCTTATCAAATGAGAGGGTAGGACTATTATTTCTAATTCCGGGGATGCTTGAGACATTAAGAGTAACGGAAAGGCCAGCTTGACAAGGGAACCAGAGCTTCTGGAAAGAATGAAAGCCGGCGGAAAGGAACCTTTGCTCGGAATCGTAATTGAAGTTGAAGAATGCTATATACAATGCGGAAAAGCATTGAAGCGGTCAGGCTTATGGAATCCTGCAAGCTGGGCAGACCCATCAACTTTACCAAAAGGTGCTGAAATACTGGCAGCACACTCTAAAATGCCCGAAGGCTCAGAAGCTGCTATAAGGGGAAGATTGGAAGAAGGATATAAAAACAGGCTTTATTGAGGAACTGCCAGGTATAATTATTAGTAAGCTGGATAGGATGGTTCTGTCTATTTGCAACTTCTTTGAAGAGGGAAAAGAGCAACCAAATGCGGCGATTTTACTAAATATAAGGGTGCAATTAGGGACAATTCCATACCCGTATGTAGTGAAGCCAGCCCGCATAAGGGTACCATTATGGTTGAAAGATACCCTTATGGAGCGGAGCCGGCTGTCATAAGGGTACTATTATAGTTGAAAGATGCCCTTATGGAGCGAAGCCGGCTGTCATAAGGGTACTATTATAGTTGAAAGATGCCCTTATGGAGCGAAGCCGGCCTGCATAAGGGTATCATTATGGTTGAAAGATACCCTTATGGAGCGGAGCCGGCCGTCATAAGGGTACTATTATGGTTGAAAGATGCCCTTATGGAGCGAAGCCAGCCCGCATAAGGGTACCATTATGGTTGAAAGATACCCTTATGGAGCGGAGCCGTCCTGCATAAGGGTACCGTTCGACACTTTTGATACTTTCTATACAAGTTCGGTCAAAAACAAAGCTGCCCTTTCGCAGCTTGTTCTCAGTCATCCAATGGTTTACGAGTTCCTGAGTGATCTGTCTTGTATGACTTGGTCCAACCGGTCAGGGTAGTTAGTGAACATACCTGTAACTCCCCAATCCAGAAGCATATACATATCTTTCTTTTCATTGACTGTATAAGGGAAAATCATTAAATCAGATCCTGTGACTTTTTGAATATACCCTGGGCTGACTGCAGTATAATGCAAACCGACTCCAACCGCGTATTCTTTGATTTTATTTACCTCGCGATCAGTAATGACCGCTGGTGCATAGTAGGACAACAGCTGGACCAGTGGTATTGATTCATCCATTTGATGTATTTTTCTCAAGCTTTCGGCACTGAATGATTGAACAATAACATTTCCGAATGGCTGAGCACCGGTAAGATTGTATTCATTCAGTATATCTATTAGTTTTTCTTCCATACCTGGATAGACTTCAGGTGATTTGGTTTCGATGAAAAACTTTGAATTTGCACCGAACCTCGCAAGCACTTCACGCAGGGTAGGGATTTGAAGCCCCATATGCTCGGTATTCTTTTTTTCAGGATACGCTTCATTAAACCATGAGCCCGCATCAAGTTTTTTTATTTCCTTAAGAGTAAGGTTTTTGACTAGTCCCTTTTTGTCCGTGGTCCGGTCAATGGTTTCGTCATGCAGAGCAATCAATTCTCCATCCTTCGTCATTTGAAGGTCGATTTCAATGTAATCGCCATTCATGCTATTTCCAAGTTCATAAGCGAGAAGTGTATGTTCGGGAACATGGCCTGATGCCCCACGGTGAGAAATATTGAATGCCTTTATTTGCCCGTAATCCGAGGAGATTTCCGCAGTAACTAAATCTGATGACGCCCCTGATAAGTAGATGACCAATGTTGCTATTGCCATCCAGCGAAAATATCCGACCATCTCCAATTGTCCCTCCTAAGAGTTTTCCATGCTTTTACGGAGAAAAAAGCGCGTGCTTAAGTGTGAATATTATTTACATCTTTGCAAGTTATATGTCAGGAACATGAAAACTACTTCCAGACCTTCCACCAATTGCGTTTGGATTGCTTAGAAGCTGCAGTTTCCCTGAAGCTATCGACCATATTTTTAAATGTTTCGTCCCGCTCCCTGATTTCCCTGCGTAATTCTTCGCGTTCAGACTGGAGAGTACGGACAAGATAATCCCGTTCCTGACTTATGACCTGGTTTAAATTCGATAACTCCTGATTTGTTGCCTCACGACTATTGGAAACATAATCTGCAAGTATTTTAAATTCCTCGGAAACCGTCTCGGTGGTCTCGTTCAAGCGTTTTGCCAAAAGTGTCAATTCCTTATTTGTGCCCGATGATAGCTTATCCACCGTACTTTCTAGCTTACTGATTTTTTCATTTGTGCCTTTCGATGTTCTAGTCAAACTGGTAGTCAAAGAAGCGATTCGTTCGGAAGTGCCCTTCGAGACATTCGAAATACTTCCCGATAGGGCATTGATTTTCTCGGAAGTACCTTTTGAAACCTTCGCAACACTCTCGGTCAGCTTGGTAATTGTATCCGTCGTTCCTTTAGAGTTTTTCTGGATATTTTCAGATAATTGGGCTATTTTTTCTGTCGTGCCCTGCGAAGCTTTCGTTACTCGATCTGTAAGCTTGCCGAACATCTCTGCTGTGCCTTTTGAAACCTTTGAAAGATTTGAACTGATTTCGGAAGTGCCCTTTGAAACATTCGTAAGCTCTGATGATATGGTTACGAGACGTTCAAAACTTTCTTCCGAGTTTTTGGCCACCGTTTCAGATAGCACCATAATATGTTCATTGGTTTTTTCACCAGTTTTATAGATAGAATCGGAAAGTGTTTTTACTGTTGTAAGAGTACCTCTTGAGATTTCTTTTTTTACTTCCTCCAACACTTCCTTTCGGATTCCATTTCTGATCTCTGCCTTGACTTCTTCGAGCAAGGATTCCTTATAGTGTTCCATTGCCATCATAAATGCCGCATAATCATATTGACTGCCTTCCGGGGGAGCGACTGGCATATTTGTCTTTACAGTGAGGCTGTTTTCATTTTGAGCTTGTTCGAAAACCGGATCAGTACCCATATGTCTCTGTAATAACTCCCGAATCATATCCTTGCTTAGATTTTTATCGCGCATTTGTTTTATTTTCATCAATTGATCTATTTCGATATCCGTATAGAATCTTGCGCCTTGTTTCGTTCTTGGAACAACCAGAAGCCCGGCAAGATCCTTTTCCCATTGTCTAATGGTGCCAGATGGAACATTAATTTTCTTGGACACCTCTTTGATTGTATATGCCTTCATGAATTGAGTGTCAGTCATCATGCACATTCCTTTCTGTTTTGGTTTTATGAAAATTAGATGTCCTATTACAATTCAGCATGAACATTCCTGTTTTCCTGCATGGTGACAAAAGCTATCAAAAGTAGTGGTGTTTCAGCATAACAACCTGAAAACATACAGTGTTCGCAAACATTCATTCAGGAATTTATCCATTTATCGTGATGATTTCTTCGTTTTGATTTACAATAGTCATGTAGGCCAATTTATAGGCTAAGGGGGATTAAAAGTAACAAATAAATTTGTCGAAAAACGCTTGCCCTCAATACATATTTTAGGAACAATACGAACATTTACGGTTTTTGGAGGGATAGATAAATGTCTGAGGTTAAAGTCCGAATTGAAAAGGATTTTCTGGGTACGAAGGAAGTATTAGCGGATGCGTATTATGGCATTCAAACCTTAAGGGCGGTGGAAAACTTCCCGATTACTGGATACAGAATCCACAGTGAACTCATAAAGGCAATGGCTATGGTGAAAAAAGCAGCGGCACTCGCCAATATGGAAACAGGGAGGCTTTACGGAGGCCTGGGGGAGGTCATTGTAAAAGCAGCTGAGGAAATCATCCAGGGGCAATGGCATGAACAGTTTATCGTGGATCCCATTCAGGGAGGCGCAGGGACTTCCATCAACATGAACACGAATGAAGTAATTGCCAACCGAGCGCTGGAATTGCTTGGGGAGAAAAAAGGGGATTATTTCACATTAAGTCCCAACTCTCATGTAAACATGGCTCAATCAACGAATGACGCATTTCCTACTGCGATGCACATATCTGTTCTGTCGCTTCTGGACAAGCTGTTGGATACGATGCAAATCATGCGCGATGTTTTTTCCCAGAAAGCAAGGGAATTTGATGCTGTCATTAAAATGGGCAGGACACACTTGCAGGACGCTGTGCCAATCCGTCTCGGCCAGGAATTTGAAGCATATACTAGGGTGATCGAGCGTGATATTGATAGAATCAAGCATACCCGCGGCCACCTGTTTGAAGTGAATATGGGAGCGACGGCCGTAGGGACCGGGCTTAATGCCAATCCTAAATATATCAAAAATGTTGTCCGTCACCTTTCAGAAATCAGCGGATATCCATTAAGGAACGCTGACCATTTAGTGGATGCGACGCAAAACACAGATGCTTATACAACTGTGTCTGCTGCTTTGAAGGTTTGTATGATGAATATGTCGAAAATATCCAATGACTTACGATTGATGGCTTCTGGTCCTCGAGTGGGCTTTAACGAGATTTTCCTTCCATCAAGGCAGCCAGGCTCATCTATAATGCCTGGTAAGGTGAACCCGGTCATGCCTGAGGTTATCAACCAGGTTGCTTTCCAGGTTATAGGAAACGACCATACGATTTGTCTTGCTTCCGAAGCTGGTCAGCTTGAGTTGAATGTCATGGAACCGGTGCTTATTTTCAACTTGATTCAATCGATCAGCATCATGAACAATGGTTTTAAGGTATTTACTGACCATTGTCTCGTAGGGATTGAAGCGAACAAAGAGAAGCTCGAAAAAGATGTGGAAAGAAGTGTAGGCATTATCACCGCTGTCAATCCGCACCTTGGTTATGAAGCTGTATCAAGAATTGCAAGGGAAGCAATCCTGACAGGAAAGTCTGTACGGGAACTTTGCCTTGCTTATGATGTGCTTACAGAAGAAGAGCTTGATTTGATCCTGAACCCATATGAAATGACCAACCCTGGTATAGCAGGGGAAGAATTGCTGAATAAAGACTGATTGCGAAAAGGGTGTCCCAAAAGGTTTAAGCTTTTGGGACACCCTTTTATTATGTCTCCTGCTGGGTCAGCCGCTGTTTTTTCTATGCTTCAAGGCTTTTTACGTTTTCTTTTTTTCTTAAATGGATAGCTAAAGCAATTGTCCCGAGAAAAAAGGTGGCGATTCCTGCACCAATCAGCACGCCTGAAACACCGATCCACTTCGCCAGCAATGCGCCCGCAGCAGGGGCGACGAGCATGGAGAATGTCTGCAGGGATGCAGCTGCTGAAGATACCCTGCCCATTATGTTCTTAGGTGTTTCCGATTGCAGGACATAACCGTATGGAACACCTTCTGCAGAAGCTAGAAGTCCAAGCACAAAAGCACCAGTCATCCACAAAAACTTAGGGAGTTCAAATATCCCCAGCACGCCAATTCCGATCATAAGGATCAAGATACCACTCAGCAAAGAAGCCGAGGCCATCAGCTGAATGGGCTTATTTTTCCAGGCAGTATACCGGCCGAGGAAAAGTGCGCCAATGACGCTGCCCAACCCAACAGAGCTGACAAGCAAGCCGAATTCTTCACCGCTGAATCCTAGATTCTGGGCAACAAAGATAAATAAACCGTCATACAAAAAGATTATGAAAAAGGCAATGGAGGAGAGGATGATGGCAGCTTTTAGAATCCTGGCAGAGAAAATATGCCGGATTCCTTCTGTAAGATCTTCTATATATGAGTTTTTATTTTGCGTATGTTCAGCCGCTTCTGTTTCAATTTTAGGCAGCGTGAATAATATCGCAATTGCGATCAAAAAACCTGCTGCCTCAAAAATAAATGGACTCTTAACTCCGTAAAGGGCAATGATGCCGCCACCTAAGGCGGGGCCGATTATTTTCATTGTATTGACTGATAGCTGACTCAAAGTTACAGCCTCAGGAAGTTCCTCATCGGCAACAGTATGCCTGATCGCGCTTTGCCTTGCGGGATCATACAATGCAGCTACAGTCGCCTTGAGGAAAACAAAGAACAGCAAAATATAAAGGTTTGGCGCAAAAAACAAACCGGCAACAAATAGAATTCTTAACCAGAGACATGTTATCATCAGCATCTTTTGCGGAAGTCTGTCAACATACACACTGGCAAGCGGACCGATGATCACCCATGGTATTCCCATGACGATTATGACGGAAGCGATTGCTCCTTCGCCAAGACCCCAATGGTAGGCCACTATAACCTGTATTGCAATAAAGTCGAGCCAGTTTCCCAAATCGGAAAATACCTGTGCGCCAAAAAGAGAACGATAAGCCTTGTTTTTCAACGGTTTAAAAATGCCAGTCTCCATACTGTCCCCCCTAATGGTCTGCTTTTAGTGCTGCTTTTCTCCGTTCCATTTGTTTCTCTCCAAGTTTCTTCGGATCTTGACCCACAGGAAGTCCATCATTCTCCAGGGAGGCAAGTGATTCTCTTATCCATTGAAGCTCAGCCTCCAGTTTCAGCTCAGCGTATCTTATTGCCAACATCCCGACACTGTTTATATATGATGTATTATTTTGTTTCCAGTCCTTGATATAGCCTAAGACTTCCTTTGACTCGACCGCTCTTGTTTTTAAATGGCCTGCCAGGATATTTAAATCCATTTCATTATGCCAGGCAGCCATTTTAATGAATAACTCATCCTTTATCGAAGGAGGTTCAGGCTTTCTGGCAAGCCAGCTATCCAATTCTGTCCAGCCTTTGCCAGTCAGTTCATAGAGCTTTTTCTTGCGGCCTTCTGCTTCTGATTCAATAGTGATGATATACCCCTGTTCTTCAAGCTTCTTAAGTTTTGGATAGAGACTGCCGTAACTCATACCCCAGTAAAGACCTGCTGCCTTATGCTCGAATTCAGCTTTAATGTCATAGCCAGTGCTGGGACGGAAGCTAATCACTGCAAGGATCGAATGTTCGATTGACATGTTCATTTCTCCTTTTGGTTTATATATACATATATATATATATATATCAATTTGATATATCAATATGATATGTTTCTTTTGGAAAAATGTCAAAAAATAAATAAAACGCTGTTTTTTTGCTGGACAAAGGGGAATTAAGCCATTAAAGAAATGTTCAATAACCGAATGAAATAATGCACATAAGAACAGGAGGAATTTGAATTGGCATTTCGTAAACCCCAGGAAATTGCTCAAGTGACCATTGATTCTGGCACATACAAGGCTGCTATGCCCGTAAAAAACATGCTGGCACTGGGATTCTTGGGAGGAGCTTTTATTGCTATAGGGTATCTTTTGGACATCAGGGTAATTGCGAATCTCCCGCACGAGTGGGGTACTTTTGGAACATTCCTGGGTGCCGCGGTATTTCCTCTTGGGCTGATTCTGATCCTTCTTGCTGGAGGAGAGCTGCTGACGGGGAATATGACTGCTATTTCAATGGCCAGTCTTGCAAAGAAAGTAACAGTAAAGATGCTATTGAAAAATTGGTTCTGGATTACTCTTAGTAACTTTGTAGGTGCGCTTTTTGTAGCCTATTTTTTTGGACATATTGTCGGCTTGACCGAAACGGGTCCTTATCTAGAAAAAACAGTCTCAGTAGCAGGTGCAAAACTGGATGCTAGTTTCTGGGCGGCTTTTTTCTCAGGAATAGGTTGTAACTGGCTTGTTGGTTTAGCGGTGTGGCTCTCATATGGGGCATCTGACATGACGGGGAAGGTTTTGGCCATCTGGTTCCCAATCATGGGCTTTGTTGCAATCGGTTTCCAGCACGTAGTCGCAAATATGTTCGTCATCCCGGCAGCTATTTTTGCTGGATATTATACCTGGGGGGCATACTTTGCCAATTTTGTACCCGTTTATTTAGGGAATGCAGTTGGAGGTGGTGTCTTCGTAGCATTGATTTACTGGATGAGTTATAAAGACAGCCTAAAAAAGTCTGCTGCACAGCCTGAGGATCAATTTTCAAAGGCAAGCGCAAAAAAACGGGCAGCAGGTAAATAAAAATGGAACCTCTCTGTCAGAGGTTCCATTTTTTTCACGGGCTAATTTCATAATAATCCAAGAGATTTTAAACCATTGTAAATCCCGGAATTTGTGACAGTAGTTGTCTTATGCTTTGCATATTGAAACAGGTCAGGGTGGGCATTGCCCATCGCAAATCCTTCACCTGCGCTTTTCAGCATTTCCCTATCATTCATTCCGTCTCCAAAGGCAATCGACTCTTCCCGTTTAATTCCCAGTTTATTTATAAGGAATTCGACACCAATTCCTTTATTAACATGATCACGAATGACATCGTAGCAATGCTGCATACCTTCGACGTTCACCTGAGACAAATGGATGCCATTCTTGAATTCGTATAGTGAATCCCCTTTTTTTCCAGCACTGATGATTGTCATGCCGAGAATTTGTTCCACCGCATCCTCAGTAAATACGGCATTCTGGCGCAAATGGAATTGCTTGAGAAAAGCTTGTACCGGTTCGCTTTCCAGATTGGTCAAGTAATTTTTTTCATGCGTATAACATACAACTTCATGGCCATTTGCTGATGCCACATCCAATATGTATTTGACATCCTCAGGCTGCATGGGTTCGGCAAAAATCGTATCGCCTTCATAAATGCCCAATGCGCCGTTATATCCTATAAAAGAAGTAATCTGAAGTTCCTTTGCAAGATCGGATATCTCATGGAGGGGGCGTCCTGTAGCTAAAACCACCTCAATATTTTGTCTCTTCATTTCATTGATGGCTGTCTTCGTAGAGTCCTCTATCGTATCATCGGGTCTTAAGATCGTTCCGTCTATATCCAAAAATAAAATCTTGTATTGTCCCATGGCAATTTCTCCTGACTTTAAAAGGATAGTATAAGTGTTACACAATGACCATGAAGTTATCAAATATTTGAACATCTGGAAGGTGAGGGGAACCTTGTTTAATAGAATTAACAAAAGGGTAAACTTTAATCAAGAGACCAATAGGAAAGGAGATGTTGCTAATGTTATGGACAATTGCAGGAATATTGCTGGTGCTCTGGCTGCTCGGACTGATTTTTGAAATAGCCGGCGGAATCATTCATATCCTCCTGGTAATCGGAATTATCTTGATTGCATATAAAGCGATCAAAGGACGGGCTTCCGGTTGATATGAGATTTAAGGGCAGCGGCAAATCGTCGCTGCTTTTTACTTTGCATGCATATATCAATCGGGCTTTTTGGTGCCCCTTTTTAAAATATATAGGGGTTTAGATCACTAATCCGGCTTATTGGTACTGCATTGTGGGAATATGTGGGATTTTAGTTAACCAATCGGGTTTATTGGTGCTTGAATTTGGAAATAAGTGGGTTTTTAGGCCGCCAATCCGGCTTATTGTTGCTGTATTGTGGGAATATATGGGATTTTAGTTAACCAATTGGGTTTATTGGTGCGTGATTTTGGAAATAAGTGGTTTTTTAGATCGCCAATCCGGCTTATTGGCACTGTATTGTGGGAATATGTGGGATTTTAGTTAACCAATCGGGTTTATTGGTGCGTGATTTTGGAAATAAGTGGTTTTTTAGATCGCCAATCCGGCTTATTGGTGCTGCATTATGGGAATATGTGGGATTTTAGTTAACCAATTGGGTTTATTGGTGCGTGATTTTGGAAATAAGTAGGTTTTTAGGCAGCCAATCCGGCTTATTGTTGCTGTGTTGTGGGAATATATGGGAAATAAGGTCACCAATCGATTGTATTGATACTATGTTTATAAATAAAGCCACCAATCATGCTTTTTTATGCCATGTTGTCCGGAACCAGGAGCTCTTAGATCCATCCTTATGGTGTTCTGTCATTCAAATCCGCATCCAATCTTAAATATCGATGAGTTTCATTCAAATCCCGATTATTCATAAGAGCCATTTCCTTTATTTTCATCGGTCTTTCATAATACAATGACAATACATACTTTTACAGGGAGAGTGGATGTCCAATAATGAATATAAATCAGATTTCAAAAACTTTATTGGGGCGTACACCTTCAATTTTGGGCCATGAACAATTTATCAAGTTCGCAGTATTGCTACCATTAGTGGAAGTCGAAGATGAAGTCCATATTTTATTTGAGGTGCGATCCCTTACGATGAGGAGACAGCCTGGCGAGGTTTGCTTCCCAGGCGGAAAGATAGAAAAGGGAGAAAATCCTCAAAAAGCAGCGGTCAGGGAAACCTCGGAAGAACTTGGCATACCTGAAGGAGAGATTATCGATGTTTTTCCTTTGGATTACATGGTATCAGCATTCGGCACAATCATTTACCCCTTTGTTGGAAGAATTAGTAATCTGAATTCGATTATTCCTAATGAAGCAGAAGTGGGCGAGGTATTTACAGTTCCTCTGTCATTTTTTAAAAAGAACCAGCCCGACAGTTATAAAATCAATTTCCAAGTGGAACCAGAAGACGGCTTTCCTTTCGATCTGATCATCGGCGGCGAGAATTACAATTGGCAGACAAGAACAATGGATGAATACTTCTACCACGCAAACGGCAAGGTGATTTGGGGACTTACAGCCAGGGTGCTGACCCATTTTATTGAATTGTTGGAGCAACATAAACTCAGGGAATAGAAGCGCAGATGTTGCGCTTTTTTTTTTTGCCCAAAAACCATTATCTTAAAAAAACTGTTATTAAAACTACCCTAGGTACGGGAAAGGTTAAGGAAATTCATTTCTTACGCGCATTTATAAAAAATCAGGCTAAAAATATTATTAATAGAATAGTATTATTGGCGTTGAGAAACTAATGACAAATCTCCTATTTCCTTGAAATTACAGAAATTAATAGGAAAAAAAGGTTGCGATTGGTAGTTTTATTATTTATAATTTTAAGATAATTATTCATAGAAAGTTGGGTGAAAAAATGAAACTGTACATATCAGTGGACATGGAGGGGATTACTGGTCTAGTTGACCATACCCATGTGGATTCTTCAAAACACAATTACGAACGAGGCCGAAAAATCATGACCCAGGAAGCAAACTTTGTGATTGCTAAAGCATTTGAAACTGGCTGTAAGGAAGTCATCGTCAATGATAGTCACTCCAAGATGAACAACCTTTTAATAGAGGATCTTCATCCGGAAACACAATTGATTACCGGCGATGTGAAGCCTTACTCTATGGTCCAGGGTCTTGATGGCAGCTTTGAAGGAGCCGTTTTTGTCGGCTACCATGCAAGAGCCTCAATGAGTGGCGTAATGTCGCATTCGATGATTTTTGGTGTCCGCCATATGTGGATAAATGATGTGCAAATAGGTGAGCTTGGATTCAATGCTTATGTAGCAGGCCATTTTGGAGTACCTGTCATCATGGTAGCAGGGGATGATGGTGCTGCCCGTGAAGCTGAGGCATTGATCCCTAACATTACAACTGCCGTAGTTAAACAGTCAATATCGCGGTCTGCTGCAAAGTCCCTGACTCCAGTAAAAGCTGGTGAACTTCTTGCCGAAAAGACAGAGAGGGCTATTAAGAATCTGGATAAAATGAAACCGCTTACTCCTCCTGATAACCCTGTTTTAAGAATTGAATTTGCCAACTATGGACAAGCAGAATGGGCAAACTTGATGCCGGGTACAGAAATTGAAGAAGGGTCAACGATTGTAAGGTACCAGGCTAAGGACATTCTCGAAGCCTATCAAGCTATGCTTGTGATGACTGAACTTGCAATGAGGACGACATTTTCATAGGGTGATTCCCTCCACCTCAAGAACTTACACAAAGACATGATAAGGATGTGGATTAATGCTTCATTACATACTCAAACGACTGGGCTCTATGGCAGTCACCCTGCTGGTCATCATCACTCTGACCTTCTTCTTGATGCATTCCATTCCTGGGTCACCTTTCAATGAGGAGCGGGCGACGAGCGAAGCGGTCCAAAAAAATCTTGAAAGCTTTTATCATTTGGATGAGCCTTTATACGTTCAATATTTCATTTACTTAAAATCGGTCGCGACATTCGATTTCGGACCTTCTATCAAAAAGTCTTCACAGACAGTAAACGAAATGCTTGGAAGAGGATTCCCTGTTTCATTCGAGCTTGGGATGATCACTCTGATTGTTGCTATATTTTCTGGCATCCTGCTGGGAATCATTGCAGCACTTCGCCATAATGGCTTGATCGATTACCTTGCGATGACTGTTGCAGTAGTCGGTATTTCAGTACCAAACTTCGTAATGGCCACCCTGCTGATCCAGCAGCTCGCCGTTACCTGGGAGATCCTGCCGGTTGCCACCTGGACCAGTCCAAAGCATATGATTCTGCCAACTCTGGCTCTTGCAACCGGGCCAATGGCAATTATCGCCCGCTTGACGAGGTCGAGCATGCTTGAGGTTCTGACACAAGACTACATACGAACAGCAAAGGCAAAAGGGCTGTCACCTGTAAAAATCGTGTTCAAACATGCTTTGAAAAATGCATTGCTGCCGGTTGTCACAATTCTTGGGTCATTGGCAGCGAGCATACTTACAGGAACTTTCGTCATTGAAAAGATTTTCGCAATTCCAGGCATGGGCAAGTATTTTGTCGAAAGCATCAACCAACGTGATTATCCAGTCATAATGGGAACAACGATTTTTTACAGTACAGTATTGATCGTCATGCTTTTCCTGGTAGACCTCGCTTACGGAATACTTGACCCAAGGATCAAGCTTCATAAAAAGGAGGGAAAATGATGGCTCTGCGTAAACATCAGGAACCGCCAGCAGGCTCGCCCATTCCTGACGACTGGTTTGTTCCTATTGATAAAAATGACTCGGAAGCAGAAGCCGTTGTCAGGCCCAGCCTGTCTTATTGGCAGGATGCATGGAGACGACTCCTGAAAAACAAACTGGCAATGATGGGGTTATTCTTCTTATCTGTTTTGACCTTTATGGCTATCTTCGGGCCTATCATCTCGCCTCACACAGTTGACCATCAAGATTTGGTCAATCAGAATCTTCCGCCATCAAGTGAGCACTGGTTTGGAACCGACGAGCTCGGGCGCGATGTATTCACCCGGACATGGTATGGCGCTCGCATATCATTGTTTGTTGGAATTGCTGCAGCATTGATCGACTTTCTTATCGGGGTCATCTATGGCGGGATTGCTGGCTATAAGGGCGGAAGAACAGATCATTTCATGATGAGGATCATTGAAGTTCTTTATGGTCTTCCATATTTGCTTGTTGTTATTTTAATAAGCGTCGTTATGGGGCCAAGCCTTGCCACAATCATTTTTGCACTGACCATTACTGGATGGATCGGCATGGCACGGATTGTTCGCGGCCAGGTACTGCAGATCAAGAACTACGAATACGTATTAGCATCGAAAACTTTCGGAACGAAAACAGCAAGAATCATCCGCAAAAATCTGCTGCCTAATACGATGGGGCCGATCATTGTACAAATAACACTTTCCGTTCCATCTGCTATCTTTGCTGAGGCTTTCCTCAGCTTCCTGGGTTTAGGCATCCAGGCACCGTTAGCGAGTTGGGGATCGATGGCAAGTGACGCTTTGCCTGTTATTTTATCCGGTGACTGGTGGAGGCTGTTCTTCCCGGCATTCTTCATTTCTTTGACAATGTTTTCGTTTAACGTTTTAGGTGATGGGCTTCAGGACGCACTTGACCCGAAGCTAAGGAGGTAAGCACCATGGAAAAGGTACTGGAAGTAAAAGACCTTCATGTTTCATTCAAAACATACGGCGGTGAAGTAAAAGCTGTCCGTGGGGTTACTTTTGATTTACATAAAGGGGAAACTTTAGCGATTGTAGGGGAGTCCGGCTGCGGTAAAAGCGTGACTTCCCAAAGTATCATGAGACTGATTCCGGAACCGCCGGGCAAGTTTGATGGCGGATCCATCCTTTTTAAAGGGAAGGATCTGACGAAACTGAGAGATTCCGAAATGCGGAAAATTCGCGGATCAGATATATCAATGATTTTCCAGGATCCAATGACAGCATTGAACCCAACCTTGACAATCGGTGATCAGCTGACAGAGGGGATTCTCCAGCATATGAAGCTGTCAAAGGAGCAGGCAAAGGAAGTAGCGGTACAGATGCTGGACCTGGTTGGAATCCCAAGCCCTCAAGTTCGCCTGAAACAATACCCTCATCAATTTAGCGGCGGGATGAGGCAGAGGATTGTCATCGCCATGGCGCTGGTCTGCCAGCCGGAGGTGCTGATTGCGGACGAGCCGACAACAGCGCTAGATGTGACAATCCAGGCTCAAATTTTAGAATTATTCCGCGATATTCAAAAAAAAACAGGCGTATCGATTATCCTGATCACCCATGACCTGGGAGTGGTTGCCCAAGTCGCTGATCGAATCGCCGTCATGTATGCTGGCAAAATTGTCGAAACAGGAACAAGGAGAGAGATTTTTTACAATCCTCAGCATCCATATACGAAAGGGTTATTGAACTCTGTTCCGCGTCTGGATGAAGACGGGGCGGAGTTGATCCCGATCGGTGGTACACCGCCTGATTTATTCTCCCCGCCAGTCGGCTGTCCGTTTACAGCCCGCTGTCCATTTGCCATGCAGGTTTGTGACAAAGTCTATCCTGCAGAAACAAAGCTATCCACCAGCCACGGAGTTGACTGTTGGCTGCAGGATGAGCGAGCGCAAAAATTGATTGCAAGCAGGTAATGTTCAATCAGGCTAATGCCTTTTTGATATAATTTTAGATCAACATAAGGGGGAAACAGAGTGAAGAAGTTTTTAACCATGCTCATGGCAGCAATGCTTGTATTCACGATGGCTGCATGTACCGCAAATGAAAACACAGGTAAAGAAACAGACGGAAAAGACAATGGTGAAAAAGGCGAAGAAAAGGTCCTTTACCTGAACAACGGCCAGGAACCAACGTCCTTTGACCCGCCAATCGGTTTCGACTCAGCTTCATGGAACGCTTTGAACAACCTGATGGAAGGTCTTACACGTCTGGGTAAAGACCACCAGCCAGAAGCAGCAACTGCAGAAAAGTGGGATGTTTCTGAAGATGGCAAGACATATACATTCCACATCCGTGAAGATGCAAAATGGTCCAATGGTGATGATGTAACAGCAAAGGATTTCGAATTTGCCTGGAAGCGTCTATTGGATCCTGCAACGGGATCAGCCGCGGCTTTCCTCGGCTATTTCATTGAAGGCGGAGAGGAATTCAACAGCGGAGAGGGTTCTGCTGACAATGTAAAAGTAAAAGCAGTTGACGACAAGACGTTTGAAGTAACTTTAACAAGTCCGCAGGCATATTTCTTAAGTGTCATTGCCAATCCGGCGTTTTTCCCAATCAATGAAAAGGTCGCTACAGAAAAGCCTGAATGGTTTTCCGAAGCCGACTCTTTCGTAGGCAATGGTCCGTTTAACCTTGCTAGCTGGGAGCATGACACAAAATTCGTCATGGAAAAGAATGATGAGTATTGGGATGCTGAAAACGTTAAATTAGATCGTGTTGAATGGGCAATCGTAGACGACACAAACACTGAGTATCAAATGTATCAGGCTGGGGATCTGGATGTTTCCGATGTACCTGCTGAATTAAGTGATAAGTTATTCAAAGAAGGAAAGGTACAGGTTGAAGACCAGGCAGGAGATTACTTCTACCGCTTCAATGTAACAAAGGAACCATTCCAGAATGTAAATATCCGTAAAGCGTTCGCTCTTGCTGTTGACCAGCAAAAGATCGTTGACTTTGTCACAAAGAATAAGGAAAAAGCTGCTTATGGATTTGTTTCTCCTGGATTCCAGGATCCATCAGGCAAGGATTTCCGTGAAGTGAATGGAGATTTCAATAAAACGGATGTAGAAGAAGCGAAAGCTTTACTTGAAAAAGGAATGGAAGAAGAGGGTTACACTGAACTCCCAGAAGTAACCTTGACTTACAGCACAAGCGATGTCCACAAGAAAATCGCTGAAGCTCTGCAGCAAATGTTCAAAGAAAACCTTGGCGTAGAGGTCAAGCTTGCGAACATGGAATGGAATGTATTCGCGGAAGAACAAAAAGCACTGAAGCACCAGCTTTCCCGCAGCTCATTCCTGGCTGACTATGCTGATCCAATCAACTTCCTGGAAAACTTCCAGACAGGTCATTCTATGAACCGTACCGGCTGGGGGAATCCGAAATATGATGAGCTGATTCAGCAAGCAAAGAATGAATCTGACGAAGCAAAACGTTATGAGTTAATGTATCAGGCAGAGAAGATCCTGTTTGAAGAAGCACCAATCTTCACAGTTCACTTCTATAACCAGGTATATCTGCAAAATGAAGCAGTAACAGATGTTGTCCGCCATCCAGTTGGATACCTTGAACTTAAGTGGGCAGATAAGAAGTAATGATTCATTGAAAACCAGAAGCGCCTTGTTCAGCCCCGAAACGTCTCGAGGGGCTAGGCGCTGGAGCTGGACATTTCTCTAAGTTGAATTTTTATACTTTCTTATGCTTCTAAGAAAGAGGTGTTCATCTTGGAACACCTCTTTTTTACTAGTACATACTCTTTAAAAATATCTTATAACATATGAATTTTTATTTTGCCGCAAAGGTCGTGAACTGAATTTGGGGCAAACCGGGTCCTTTTGATCGAATAGTCTTGAAAAGAATGATACCCAAAAACTAAAGGGGGTTGATTTCATGCCAATCAAACCTGAGCGCCTGAGAAAAGGCGACACTGTGGCTGTCATAGCGCCAGCTAGTCCTCCTAATAAAGAAAATCTGAAACGCGGCTTAAAATTCGTCGAGGATTTAGGGCTAAATTATAAATTAGGGAAATCGCTGTATACAGAATATGGCTATCTTGCCGGGAATGATGAAGAGAGATTAGGTGACTTACAGGAAATGTTCCTTGATAAGGAAATCAAAGGGATTATCTGTGCTGGCGGGGGTTATGGCACAGCGCGAATTGCCTCAGCGATAGACTATGATGCTATTAAAAATAATCCTAAAATCTTCTGGGGCTACAGCGATATTACATTCTTACACACTGCAATCAGGCAGCAGACAGGAATGGTAACCTTTCACGGTCCAATGCTCGCTTCGGACATAGGTAAAGAAGAGGCCGATCAAATTTCCAAGGAAACTTTCCAGCAATTGTTCATACCAGCAGACCTGAATTATAGTTCTGCGATTTCGCACCTTGAAGAACTGGTGCCTGGATCCGCCGAAGGCTCATTGGTTGGAGGAAACCTCTCACTTCTTTCAAGTTCCATGGGCACACCGTTTGAAATTGATACAGAGGGAAGGATCCTCCTAATAGAAGATATAAATGAAGAGCCGCGGGCTGTTGACCGGATGCTGAATCAGCTATATATGGCAGGGAAGCTTCAGGGGTCATCAGGGATCCTTATTGGTGACTTTAATAACTGTGTACCTGAAAGGGAGCTTTCTTTATCTCTGGATGAAGTAATAGAACACTACATTAAACTTGCCGGAAGGCCGGCACTTAAAGGATTCAATATGGGGCATTGCAGCCCGCACATTGGTGTTCCGCTTGGAGCGAATGCTTCAATGAATACCAAAGAAAAAACGCTGTTTGTCGAGAGCGGGATCAAATAGAACCAAAGGAGATAGAGTGATGATTATTGAACAAATCGAAACCTTCCGCAATGCTGTCCCTTTGAAAAAGCCTTTTAAAACCGCACTCCGCACAGTGACTGTTGCAGAAGCCATTATTGTGAAAATAACTTGTGATAACGGGATTACGGGCTGGGGAGAGGCACCGCCTACTTTGGTTATTACCGGGGACAGCCTCGTAAGTGTCGAGGGTGCAATCAATGACGTAATCAAGCCATTTTTAATAAAAAAGAACCTATTGAACTATGAAGCTGTTTTCCAGGGCTTAAAAACCATCCTTATTAACAATACCAGCGCAAAGGCAGCAGTTGATATGGCATTATATGACTGTATCTCGCAAAACTGCGGTTTACCGCTTTATCAATTCCTTGGAGGCTACAGAAACGAAATTGAAACTGATTTTACCGTCAGTGTCAACAGCCCTGAAGAAATGGGCGAAGATGCTGTTCACTATGTAAGCAATGGATTCAACGTACTTAAGGTGAAGGTAGGAATCGGTGAAATCGAAACGGACATTGCCAGGATTCAGGAAATCCGGCACAGGGTTGGCTGTGATATTAAAATTCGGCTTGATGCGAACCAGGGGTGGAAACCGAAGGATGCAGTCAGGGCAATCCGAAAAATGGAGGACCTTGGATTTGATATTGAACTGGTTGAACAGCCAGTTAAAGCAGAAGATCTGGATGGTTTAAAGCAGGTAACTGATTCAGTAGATACCTTAATCATGGCTGACGAAAGTGTATTTTCACCTAAACAGGCATTTGAGGTGATCAGAAGGAGAGGTGCAGACCTCATCAATATTAAATTAATGAAGTCAGGCGGCATTTATCAGGCACAAATGATTAACCAAATGGCTGAAATCGCCGGTATTAAATGCATGGTAGGCAGCATGATTGAAACAAGGCTGGGGATTACCGCCGCTGCCCACTTCGCAGCAAGCAAGAAAAACATCACTCGGTTTGATTTTGACGCGCCATTAATGCTGGCAAATGAAGCGATCTCGGGCGGTATACAGTATAATGGCAGGAAAATAAAACTTCCCGACCAGCCAGGTCTTGGAATAGAAAAGCTTCTTTCAGAAGGAGGAAATTCAAATGGAAAGCAATAACATTTGGCTAGTCAATGTGCCCGTGGCGACTTTGTGGACTTCACATGATTCAGCGAGGGAAATCGACACGGATGCTATTTCAGGAACCCCGAATATAGCAAAATGGCTTGAAAAGCTTACATATGAGCCGAGACTCCAATTGTGCGATGATAATCTGGTTCAATCACAGGTGTTGTTCGGCCAGGAGGTCTTGATCATTGATGAAATAAATGATTGGGCACATGTTATTCTCCCAGACCAGCCATCCGGAAAAGATGGTCGAGGGTACCCAGGGTGGATACCAAAGGATCAATTGATTCAACAATCAGATTGGTATATCAAGCAAGGGCCAAAAGCAGTGATAACAGCTAAGAAAGCCCTGCTATTTTCCGAAAAGAACGAAAAGCTGATGGAATTAAGCTACCAGACGATATTGCCAATTGTGGAGGATATAGTCGATCGAATCCGCGTTAAGACTCCAACAGGTATCGGGATCTTACGAGCAGAGGATGTAACAGTAATACCTGTAGCAAAGGATATTCCTAAGAAAAATGGGGCCGCAATTGTGGCTGCTGGCGAGCAGTTCCTCGGACTGCCATATCTTTGGGGCGGAATGAGCAGCTATGGCTATGACTGCTCTGGCTTTAGCTATAATATGTGCCTGGCTAATGGTTACATTATTCCGCGGGATGCCCATGAACAAGCCGCTGCGGGCGAAAACGTACTCCTTACAGACATACTGCCAGGAGACTTGCTTTTCTTCGCCTATGAAGAAGGAAAAGGCAGAATCCATCATGTAGGGATTTATTATGGAAACGGCAAGCTTCTCCATTCACCGAATACGGGAAAGAATATTGAAATCATTTCTCTTGAAGGAACAATTTACGAAAAAGAACTCTGTGCAGCGAGACGCTACTGGATTGATACGGAGGAATAATCATGGAAAATGAAGTTTTATTAAGTGTTAAAGATTTAAAGAAGCATTTTACTATGGGAAAAAATGAAATCCTTAAAGCAGTGGATGGCATTTCATTCGATATATACAAAGGTGAGACCTTTGGCCTTGTTGGTGAATCTGGCTGCGGAAAATCCACTGCCGGAAGAACAATGATCGGACTTTATGACCGTACAGATGGAGAAGTTGTTTTCAATGGCAAAGATGTACATTCGCTTTCAGAGAAAGAGAAGTTCCAGTTCCATAAGCAGATGCAAATGATCTTCCAGGATCCTTATGCCTCACTCAATCCGCGTTCTACGGTAAAGGAAATTATATCTGAACCGATGGAAGTCCATGGATTGTTTCCAAACAAAAAAGAACGTTTGGAGAGAATTTATCAGCTCCTGGAGGATGTAGGTTTAAATCGTGACCATGCGAACCGTTATCCCCACGAATTCAGCGGCGGGCAGCGGCAGAGAATCGGAATCGCAAGAGCTCTTGCGCTTGATCCTGATTTTATCATAGCGGATGAACCAATTTCCGCACTTGATGTATCAGTCCAGGCGCAGGTCGTCAACCTGCTGAAGCGGCTTCAAGAGGAAAAGGGATTGACTTATCTTTTCATTGCTCACGACCTTTCTATGGTAAAGCAAATCAGCAACCGGATTGGTGTTATGTATCTTGGACATATTGTTGAGCTCACAGCCAGTAACCAGTTATACAAAAAACCGCTCCATCCTTACACTCAAGCTTTGCTGTCCGCCATACCGATACCAGATCCGGATGTGGAAGACCAGCGGGAGCGAATCATCCTGCAGGGAGAACTGCCAAGCCCGATGGATCCGCCGAGCGGTTGTGTCTTCAGGACCAGATGTCAGCACGCAATGGATATCTGTGCTCAAAAGAAACCAGTCTGGCAGGAGATTGACAAAGACCATTTCGTAGCCTGTCATTTATATGATGAACATTTAGGTGGAAAACCCAAAAAAGAAATGCTTGTCAATATCAGATAATGAACAGAAATGACATGAACATAGATGATTTAAGAAAAAAACTATTAGAAGAACTCGCTGGGTGCAAAGGCCGGGCGAGTTTGTTTTTGGAAATTGAAGAAGTAATAATAGAAATTAACAGCAATGAAGTATACCAGTCTGCAAGTTTGATAAAACTGCCGATATTATTCGAAGCTTTGAGACAGATTGAAGCTGGCAAGCTGCAAAAAGAGAGTCAAGTGTGCATTGAAGAAAAAGACAGAATTGGAGATACCGGTGTACTTCAGCTAATGACAGTCAAACAGCTGCCAGTTATGGATCTATTGTCCCTTATGATCATCGTGTCAGATAATTCTGCGACTAATCTCTTGATTGATTTGATCGGCAAAGGCTCGATTAACTCAACTATATCCAGGCTAGGAATGAGGAATTCTATTTTGCAGCGTAAAATGCTGGATTTCGCAGCTATTCAATCTGGTCTTGATAACTATACATCAGCCGCAGATATCGCACTATGCCTGAAGGAAGGCACTTATGGAGGTTCACTTAACCATGAGTCAAGAAGCATCTTTCATTCCTTACTGCTGCAACAGCAATTCAAAGAAAAGCTGCCGGTTTATATGGATGATACTCTATTGAAAATTGGAAATAAGACTGGAGAACTTCCGGGAGTCGAACATGATTGCGGCATCATTATCTATGGTAAGAAGCAGGCCTTTATTGTTGTTTTGATTGATGAATTAATAGAACCTGATTCAGGAAAATCGACAATCCGGCAGGTTGGGAAACTTATAAACAGCTTTATAGCAGGGATTTCGACCTGAATCGACTTCATTTGATAGCTTTCGCTAAGAAGTTGATATCAACAGCTAGCAATTTGATACTACGCATCCAGAGAGGGTTCTGTAGAAATTTAGCAGGTATTGAATCGGATTCTTTATTGAATAACAAAATCAACAGAATTAAAATTAAGAGATAAACCATTTGATTTTTGCAAGGAGAAATAAAATGACAGTAAAGGAAAACAGGACTGGGGCAAATATCGTTGATGCTGGTGCTGCCAATAATCTATCACTCTATTTTGTTTGTATACATAGAGATTCCTTGATTCTTTCCATAGATGAAGGCGGCACTCAGTTGCTCGGTTATAAATATCCTGGTGAATTAATAGGTAAATCGATCTTTTCCTTTTTATCAGATACCACCAAAGAAACAATTACAGCCAGAATTGCTGCAATCGAACAAGGAACAAATTTACAGGGAAGCATTATGAGTTTTTTAATTAACGGTATTCCAATGGATTTCCAGGTTCGTTCCGAAACTGCCATATTTAATGGAGAAGCCGCAATCAGAACGTGTCTCTGCTTTATCACACCCATTTCCTTAGATCTTAATGATCCGGAAGATGCAGGTTCACTTAAACTTAGCGCGAACAAAGGCATTGTCATCACCACACCAGATGGCAAGATACAAGCTGTCAGCGAATCGTTCACTCGGTTGACAGGCTATCATAAGGGAAATGTGATCGGGGAAAACCCGAGAATATGGAAGTCCCACAGCTACACTCCGATTTTTTATAAGAGAATGTGGGACTCTATTTCGACTAGGGGATGCTGGGAAGGCGAGTTATGGAACAAACGCAAAGATGGCAGCCATTATTTAATGAAGGTGAATATCTTTTCAATTCTCAATGAAGACAGAGAACTGGTAAATTACCTGGCTGTCTATACGGATCTTACCGAAGTGGAAATGCTTTCGCAGCAGGTAAAGGAACGGGAGGAGCAATTCAGGACGCTAGTAGAACTTTCACCGAATGCCATCATTCTTACGCAATTTGATAAGGTGGCCTATGCTAATCCGCACACTGAGGCTTTATTTGGCACAAACCTAAAAGATATAATCGGCAAACCTGTTCGTTCTTTTTTTGATGGCCATCCGAATATCATTTCTAAATTGGATTTTAATGAAAAGACAGTCATCAGCTTTGAAGAACAGTTAAAAATGGGTGATTCATATATCGATATTGAAGTTTCATCTTCTTTGATTACCTATCAAGGAGAAAAAGCTGTTCTGACTGTTATAAAGGAAATTACAAAGCGCAAGAGCATGGAAAGAGCTCTGCGCGAAAGTGAAGAACAGTACCGCTTTATTGCTGAAAATTCATCAGATATGATTGGAAGGCTTTCAAGTGAAGGAATGATTATTTATATATCTCCTTCGAGCAAGGGAATCCTGGGATATAGAAATGATGAATTGATTGGAACGAATCTTTTTGGAAAAATTCATCCAGAAGACCGCCAGATCCTGCTTGAGGAATATGGAAACCCAAGAGAATTAAACGGTATCGTTACTTCCAGTTACAGGATGCTGCATAAAAATGGCGGTTTTATATGGGCTGAGACTACAGTAAGACCGGTAAAGGACAAATCAGGAAAGTCTTCAGGAATGATGTTCGCCACAAGAGACGTGACGGCAAGGAGGACCATAGAAAATCAATTGAGGGAGAGCAATTCACTTCTGAGGAAGCTTTCGTCTCTTGATGGATTGACTGGAATTTATAACCGACGGGCTTTCGATGAATTCCTAAGGACAGAATGGGCTTTCGCCTGCAAGCATAAAACGCCGGTATCATTGCTTCTGGTGGATATCGATTATTTTAAAAAATATAATGACACATATGGGCATATCCAGGGAGATGAATGCCTGAAAACTGTTGCCCTTGAGCTCGAAGGGTTTTTTCATGAAAAAGGATATTTTGCTGCAAGGTTTGGGGGCGAAGAATTCGCTGTAGTCCTTCCAAATACGGATGTATCCAAAGGAAAACAATTAGCAGAGGAATTCCGGTCAACCATCCAAAAGATGAATATTGAGCATAAAAACTCCAAAGTCGGTGAGATTTTAACTATCAGTATCGGGGTATCTTCGGTGACTCCTATAGAAACAGTCGAAATGAAACTGATTCTTGAAATCGCAGACCGTGCACTATATCAAGCCAAGCAAAAGGGCCGTAATAGGATTGAAGTCTGTAAAAGTACAGAATGAGGTTTTCTTAAAGAACAGGTCCATCGTCTTGTAAACGATGGACCTGTTCTTTTACTTACACCACTTTTTGCATTAAACTTGCTTTCTCTTGATCCACCCTATATTTAAGGGACCATATCAAGAACAAGGTTCCGGCAGATATATACATGATTCCGCCAATCATACCCACCAATCTTGGATCGAACCATTCCAGGGCCATACCGGTTAAGAACATAGAGACTCCAATGAATGTATTAGACAGCATGCTAGTAATACCGAAGTACATTCCATGCCATTTTGAAGGAATTGTCTCCATTGCCACCGTATCTAGAAGCGCGTTACCGACACCGCTGAATATTGCGGTCACGCCAAACAGAACAGCGGCCACCCAGAAAGCTTTTGTCTGGCTTATCGAAGTCAAGAACAAACCTTCACCTATAATGCAAATGAAAGAAAATAATAACAACCTCTTTTTAACCATCTTAGTCAATAATGGACTGATCATTAAACCCAGACCAAGAACACTGTAGAAGATTCCTACTCCGAGGTCAGCTTTTTCAAACGTTTGAACGGCATACACGCTTAATAATACATTCTCAATCCCATTAATCAGAGGGATGATCAACTCGAACATCATTAACATTATCAGGAAGGATGAAGCCGCAATAACAGGGAGCAATTCGCTATACTTTTCCATGTCTGGTTTACTGATTTGTTCATTTTCGATCTTACCGCCCAGGGAAGGCAAGGTCGATAAAATCCAGCCGGCAGCTAAAAAGGACACAATATTAAGCAGAAAAGCTGCTTTTGCTCCTAAGAGGTATGAGACAATCCCGCCGCTTAGTGCCCCGATGATTAAAACAATCCCAATTAATACCTGTTCCCATCCATTTATGTCTTTTAATGATTTAGACGAAACAATGGCAGGGATGCTTGATTTTCTGATCGGTGCGTATATGGCTTCGCCTGAGGCCAGCATGAAGGATGTGACATAAACAATCCAAATATCAGAAGGATTATTGACCGCCAGAAAAGACAAGGCTAATACTGCTCTGGCAAGGTCCGTAACGATCATGATATTTTTTCTTCCGAATTTTCTGGCAAGACCGCTGCTCAAAGGGCTGAAGAATAAAAACGGAATCATCCTGAGAGCCATTGTAATCCCGACGGACAGGCCAGAACCAGTCATCTGCAATATTAAAGCTAACAGCGCAACCTGGCTGAACCGATCACCAATTCCGTTAATGATTCCAGCAAAGAATAGCTTCTGGTAGGATTTTTCAAGGTTGAAAGTTTTAAACATAATGCCCTCCAATTAGAAATAAATCTAATTAGATTATAATCTAATTTATCTGGAATTGGAACATTTTTTCCTCATCAAATCTGAGTGACCGGGCAATAAATGTTACTCAATAAATTTATTGCCCCATTTTTTTGAAAAATGTATTCATAAAAAGTAAAATGCTATATAATGATTTTCGTATTTCTGAAATTTTGAAGTCAAAATGTAATTTTTATAGATACAGGGGGAATGATTGATGAAAATGAGAGTATCTGCAGTCCAATACCATCTTCACACGATTAGATCGTTCGAAGAGTTTGCTCAGCAATGTGAGCATTATGTAAAAACAGCACAGGAGTATGGATCAGAGTTTGTTTTGTTTCCTGAGTTCTTTACTACTCAATTATTATCAATCGGCAGTGAGCAGGGTACGAGGCTGACCATCAATGAACTTCCCGGTTTTACTGAACAGTACTTAAACCTGTTCCAAAATTTCGCCCTGCAAACAGGCATGCACATCATTGGCGGAACACATGTCATTGCACGTAAAGGAAAATTATATAATGTTGCGCACATGTTTTATCCGGATGGAAGGATTGTTGAGCAGGCGAAGCTTCATATCACTCCTACAGAAGTGAATGAATGGAATATGAGTGCGGGTGAGGATTTCCGGGTATTTGATACAGAGAAGGGGCGTATCGCACTGCTGACTTGTTATGATATTGAGTTTCCTGAAATCGTAAGAATGGCTAAAGCTAAAGGGGCAGATGTCATTTTCGTTCCATCCTGTACGGATGATCGCCATGGTTTCCACCGTGTTCGCTATACGAGCCACGCAAGAGCTATTGAAAACCAGGTCTATGTTGTTTTAACAGGAACAGTAGGTGCACTGCCAACAGTTGACTTTATGCGGGCTAACTTTGGCCAGGCAGCTGTGATTACGCCAAATGATATCCCGTTTCCTCCAAAAGGCCTTCAGGCCGAAGGTGAACTTAATGATGACATGATCGTAACTGCCGACCTTGATCTGGAACTATTATATGAAGTGCGTGAGCGTGGTTCAGTCACTACATGGCGTGACCGCCGCACTGACCTTTATCCGGACTGGGAAAAGACAGAAAAAATTTAATATGATAAGGAGAAATCTTCATGGAATATATTCGCGTTAACAGTATCGAAGATCCGCTTTTTACAAAGCTCCATAACTTAATGAAGGAAGTCTTTCCACCTGAAGAGGTACTGGAGTTCGATTTATGGAAAGAGCCGCTAGAGGATCCAGGCATCAGAGTATTTGTTGCTGTACATGAGGATGAGGTAGTTGGGGTAACCGAATACCGATACTATCCAGACTGGAATATCGCAATGACAGATTTCACCATTATTGGGAAGCCAGGCCTCAGCCTTGGGCGTTTTCTTGCAAACAAAAGAATGGAAGACCTGCAAAACCTTGCAGGCGAAAAAGGCGTAGAGTTATTCGGGATGTTTGCAGAAATCTATGACCCATACCGAAAGAAAGACCATAATTTTGGCGGAGTAAAAACAATGGATCCGTTTGTAAGACGCGAAGTATTATCTCATCTCGGGTATAAGCGACTTGATATGGAATACGTCCACCCTTCCTGGGAGAATAATGGAGAAGCTGTAGAAGGACTTGATCTATGCTTCATGCCAGCAGTTGAGAATACTCATGAACTCCCTGCAGCATTGATTACAGATTTTCTTACAACTTATTATTCCGTACTTGAAAACAAGCCAGAGAAGTGGAATAAAATGGTCGATCAGCTTAAGAATAAAGAAACTGTGGCATTGTTGCCATTATAATTCTCAAACCAGCAGTAATAGTTACTGCTGGTTTTTTGTGTAGATTTTTCGTCTTTTAGCCGATATTTTCACAATCTCTTACTTATAAGAATCACATGATTTGTTTTCGCCCAAAAGATTTTCTATAATTAACCCTTGACTACATAATTGAAAGGAGTCATCATATGGAATCTTTAAAAGGGAAAACGGCGTTAATTACTGGTGCTGGCAGAGGCATTGGGCGTTCTGCCGCAATTGCACTTGCAAAAGAAGGCGTGAATATTGGCATGATTGGGCTGACACTTGCCAATCTGGAGAAGGTTACAACTGAGCTTGAGGAATATGGGGTAAATGTTTCTGGGGCTGTAGCCGATGTATCTGATATGGAATCTGTACAGCACGCTGTCGAGCATGTAACAGAAGAGCTAGGTCCTATAGATATCCTGATTAACAACGCTGGAATCGCAAAATTTGGCGGCTTTCTTGACCTTGAGCCACAGGAGTGGGAAAAAATCATACAGGTCAACTTGCTGGGAACATACTATGTGACCCGTGCGGTCTTGCCAGGAATGATTGAGCGGAAGACAGGTGACATAATCAATGTTGCGTCAACTGCAGGGCAAAAGGGAGCACCGGTAACAAGTGCCTATAGTGCATCAAAATTCGGAGTACTTGGGTTGACTGAATCGCTAATGCTTGAAGTTCGAAAGCATAACATCCGTGTCAGCGCGCTTACTCCAAGTACCGTTGCTACAGACCTTGCCATTGAGTCGAATTTAACAGATGGCAATCCGGATAAAGTCATGCAGCCAGAAGATCTGGCCGAGTTAATGGTAGCGCAATTAAAATTGAACCGCCGCGTCTTCATCAAGACAGCTGGAATGTGGTCGACAAATCCATAATCATTCCGAGGATAGAACCAGCAAAGGTTTTATCCTCTTTTTTTATTTGGCTCTTTTCTCAAACTTTGTTGTTTTGACTGCAAAATAGGATTGTATGAACTATGTTTCTTTGTAAAGTTGACCCACTAATGAGAAAAGAGCATGCAAACTTAATTAAATACCGACCTGCTAAATACCTTTATATTACGTTAAAAACGGCTTTAGAATTTTAACAACCATCTTTACGAAAACAGCTGTTTATTTCACAGCAAATTCAAACAAAAATCGAACTGTCCTCCTGGAAAGTACACTGATGATCACTACTAGTACCTAGTGCTAATCATTTAGAAAAATACCGCTGATTCATGCTGTTTCAGCCTCTGGATTGGCTATTATTATATTAAAAAACAACAATATTATTTTGATATAACTTTAAAAAACAACAAAAAAACGTCCTAAGCCGTTTTAAAAAGCATATTGGAATAACCCATAATAAAGGGGCATAACAAATATCAATCCACTCAGCTTAGCACCAAGCGGCATGGGTTCTTCCTCTTCTTCCATGCCAAAATCCCCTGCAAACCGATCCGCAAAGAATATGGTAAAGATTACATCCCAAAGGAGACCGAAAACGAAGACGATTTTCCATACTAAAGGGGTTAGCATTTCTGTTTCAGTCACATATCCGAATAAACCAAGCCAAGTGATGATTGAAATGACAAAATCCAGCCTGGTGACATTGTTTTTATATTTCCCTTTAAGCAAAAACCAAATTGCCGTCGTACCCATAAACCCTAAATACATTAACCATAAAAAATCAGTCATCTTCTTACCTCGTAATCTTTTAATTAGTTTTCTGCCAGAGTGACTTGATCTAGATTCCGAAACTTATAAAACGGAACAGAATGGCGGAAAGAGAGACACATTGTCCAAGACACACAACCTATAAACACACTTATCCTATTATAAAGGCGCATGCGCAATGTTGGAATAGAAATTGTCGAAAAATCTCTTTTGATTTTTTTGATTTGAATGTTGAAATAATTTATAAAAGGTGTAAAATTACACTAAACGAACCAAATTGGATTAATGAGGGATGGGGGGATAAAAATGGAACATGCTCCTAGAGAAGAAAGACGCAGGATTTTCCGTAACGAGCTCTATAATTTAAAAGAATTAGGCTATGTTTCAGCAGAGGAATATAAGAGTGTATCAGAAGCCCATAATGAATATTTCCTTAATTTACTGTCACAGGAACGGCAGGAGAAAGAGTTGGCCGCCAGGAACAAAAAGGAAGATTCTATAGCCTTTGAAGTCCAGCCTTCAGTAACGATGAAGGAAAAACCCAAATCACGCCCAGCAAAGGTCAGACCAAAGAAAACAGCAGAAGAGATTCGTGAACGGAATATTTCCTGGTCATTGAATATTGGGGTGATCATGCTATTGATTGGCGGTTTGTACGTAGCAACAAGCAACTGGGAAAGTATGACTCCGTGGATGAAGGCTGGGTTAATCGCACTTGTTTCGGTTTTATTTTACGGAATTGCCTATATGAGCTACAAGATCATAAAAATCGATAAGACCGCCTTTGCGTTCGTTGTCCTTGGCAGCCTTTTCCTGCCAATTTTCACCCTATCATTAGGCTGGTTTGAATTGCTAGGTTCTTATTTATCGTTCAATGGTGGAGGGCGGTTCATCTTAGGAACAATTAGCAGTTGTATTTTGATCCCGATTTATGCGTTTCTGGCCAGAAAGCTATCGTCAAGGTTATTTGTGTGGTTTACCTTAATTACGACATCCATTGCAGCAGCATACCTGTTGAGAACGATTGGATTGGAAACAGATGGATTTTACCTTGGCTTGATTTTATTCAATACACTTCTGATTGCAGCCTACCACCAGCTTAAAAAGAATGCTCAGCTGCCGTTGTTCACAAAGGAACTTGCCCTTTATTCACAGGCAAACCTAGTCCTGTCTACCTTATTAATGCTTTTCTTTTATGAAAATCATGTTTTCAATGGCTTCAATTTGATTTTGACTGCTGTTGTCTATCTGTCGATGATATTCGTTAATGGCCATAAAGAATATCATTTTGTCTTCAGTGCCATGTTCATTTATGGTGTATATCAAATTCTTGAAAATTGGCGATTTACAGAGATAAGCTTAATAGGTTATGCGCTTCTTGGTTTCGTGTTTCTGTTCATTCCAAGGTTCCTGGATAATACATACGCCTTGAAAAGAACTTTCCAAATGACTAGTGCAGTTGTATCAGGTTTTGCTTTTTTATTCATCACAGCTGAAGGGATGATGATTCATACAGAAAATCCATCCTATATTCTTATGTCAGCTTACCTGATCATTTCAGCGAACTTCATTTATCTTGCGAATACCAATGAAAATATCATTTTCAACTATTTAAGTCCGGTTTTTCTTGCAGCCGCTATGTTTGAAGCAGTCTTGCAGATTGGGAAATATATCGGTTTTGAAAACCTTGTTTTGCCAATTTATTTCATTGGTTTCATTCTCTTCATTCTTGCAGGCTGGCTGGTCAAGATGAATTATCTAAAAGCCATTAAAACCAGTTCGCGGGATGTCGGAATGATGATCATGCTTTTCATGATTCTTGTTACTTTTTCCATGTTCGACTGGTGGGAGCTGGCACTGATGTTCTCCCTGACCGGCTATGCTTTGTATGTCATGATGAAAATCGACAACAGACCGTTTTTGCCGCTATTTGCTCAATGGGCAGTGCCTATCGCACTTGGCTTGTCAGCCGCTTCAATCGGTGAGGAGATACGGATCCATTCCGGACTTTATAACGACTTGCTCGGAATCCCAGGAAATTTAGCGCTTGCGGGAATTCTTTTACTGGTTGTCAGTATTGGCCTTCGCAAAACAAAGGAAACCATGCTTGCGCGGAATGCTTTTTTCAGTGGCAATGGGTTCTATGCAGCAAGCCTCTTTTATACATTCGTATTTCCTATATCAAATATTTACGGAGAATCGCTAATTTGGTTTGGCGGAATCTTGATGTCTCTTTTGCTTTATAGAGTGACAAGAGAGTCAATGGCCGCATTTTTATCCGGTGTAGTCAGCCTTGTCTGGTACCTGATATCAATAGACTCAATTAATGAAGAGATCTTGAATTTTAGTTCGACAATAGAGTCTCTACTCTTCCCTGGAGGCGGCTGGTTATTGCTGGGGGCAGCTGCTTTACTTTTTCAAAAGCAGAGAGGGCTCGCAGTCGCTTATTCATGGATAGCCCATATCTACCTCGCTCCAATAATGGTCATTGAATTCATCCTTTATGGCGAGGAAGCGATTTTAAGCTATGTGATTGCCACTGGAGTCTATGCTGCGGGCATTTTCTTTGTAAAAAGGGAATGGAAAGTGAAAACGCTATTATACGCAGCATTCACAACGTTGTTCTTAGCGATCAAGACTGGTATCAGTTATTTTACCGAAACAGATTCTGGCCACTATGCCTTCCTGATGACAAGTATTGTGTTGACTGTATTCTGGGTATTGTCCTCCACAAATTACAAACAAAGAACTGTATTTTACCTAATTCCGATTTCGCTATTAGGAGTAGCAAGCTTCCTTACAGCATATCCATACAGCTGGCTGCTGTACGGATTAACAATTGGTTATGCAGCAGCGACATTAGTTTTGCTCCATAGAGTGAAATGGGATATAGCTGCATTGATCCCGTTATTGATGATTTTTTACGGCACAATCCAGATCATGTTCCTGGCACAGCTGCATGTTTATTGGGATATGGCTATTCTTTCAGGGTCTGGAATTTTGCTTATTTTTTCAGGGAGAAGGATTTATAAGAATCTCTGGGAAAAGGGAGCAGTTTTTGGACTGCAAAGCATGGACGCTTATTCCTTAGCCGGCTTCTTGTTCATTGTTTCCGTGGCATTAATGAATGGCGAAACCTTCTGGGCGCTCATTGTCCATGGACTCCTTATCTCTGCAGGGTTATGGCTGCAGAGGAGCAGGGTTCATGGCAGAGGAGTAAGTGTCATTCTCTGTATCGCTGGTGCGTATCTGCTGGTTCCTTATTATGCAGCCGTAGAGCAGCTTACAATCCCTGCCTTATTGGAAAGGGAGGTATACGTACTTCCGTTCGTGGCTCTTGCGATATTTTTACGGTCTATTTTTAAAGAGAGAAGCAATCAAATCACCAGCTATATCCAATGGGCAGTTTTGATTATGGTCTCGCTCTTGCTCATTCAGGATGGCCTCGACAGCAATACGGTTTATGATGCCTTGCTTCTTGGTTCGCTGTCGCTTATTTCAATGCTGGCAGGAATGTTGCTGAAGGTAAAAGCCTATTTCTTCGTTGGAGCAGGCGTCTTGCTCCTTAATGTGGTCATGCAAACAAGACCATTCTGGGGAAATCTTCCATGGTGGGGTTACTTATTGATTGCAGGATCAATCCTGATCAGTGTTGCCAGCTTCATTGAATGGAATAAACAACAAGGAGCAAAAGGGGAGCGAACCTTCCTTTTAAAGTTAAAAGAAAACTTACTGTTGAAATTGAAAAACTGGAACTGATAGAGGCTGGCAAAGGATAATCTTTTGCCAGCTTTGTCTTTTTGTGTCGCACTATTCGTAATTTTTGATGCTTTCTAAACGGGTTTTAAGTATTAAAGTATGGTTAAAGTAAGAAAGCAATAAAGTGCATTTCTGTATGATTTCTGTTAACATTCATAAAAATGAGGGTACCACATCAGCTAAGGAGGTTATGAAATGAGGGATGTAACTCTTTTGGACGTATTTGAACATCATATTGCCCAGAAATATCTGAAGCGTTCTGGCATGGCCCATGCTATTGCTGTTGCTTACCACGCATTCCATCTTGCCAGGGAGCATAATGTTGATGTTGATATTGCCGCAAAAGCCGGTTTCCTGCATGACATCGGGCATTTCACCTGGTACAGGAACGGCAAATGGGACTATGAGCTCTACCGTAAAAATGACATCCATCCAATTAAGGGAGCAGAGAGAGCGCATAAACTCTTGATCCGTTTGGGTGAAAACCCCGTGCAGGCGAAAGCCACTTCACTTGCAATCCTTTTCCACACAGACTCCTTTTTGCCTTCAAATGATATTGTCCGTACTCCGCTTCAGCAGGTAGTGAAATGGGCAGATGAGAAAGACGAAGAAGAAGGCGGAAACCATCATTACAGGAAAATAGAACATGAACGAGCAAAACAAAGCATTATCAGGCTCGATAAAATGATTGATGAAGTGCTTATGAATGGTGAGAGCGGGGGAGGAACACAATTGCCTTCTTAAATACAAAAGGCTCTTTTCCCAAACTTTGTTGCTTTTGACTGCAAAATAGGATTGAATGACCTATGTTTCTTCAAAATTAAAGCTAATATCAGAAAAGAGCTTGCATACTTAATACCGAACTACAAAATGGCTTTTTATCACGTTAAAATCGGCTTTAGGATTTTAACAACAATCTTTACGAAAACAGTCATACAAAAAGAGCATCGGTTTTATTACCCGATGCTCTTTTTCAATCTCATGACCAGGCTAGGCTTAGCGAGTGCCCGGGAAAGATCTTTCTATTGTAGCATTGAAGTCTTCAGTAAGCCCGACGGCCGGTCTTCCGGTCTGAAGTTGTTCCCTATAGTCTGTCATACTGACAACAAAGTCTGCATTGGATGATACATATACATGAGTAATTGACTCATCGGCGATTTTAACCTGTTGAGAAATTTTATTCTCTAAATCTGCCGGAATACCCTTTGTATCACCGTTTTCGAGAACTACGGCCACATAAGCTTTTCGCTGCCCGGTGATGACAGTTGCGCTTTGAACTTCATTGAGCATTTCTACTTGCTCCTCCGCATCTTCCTCCACATGCAACCTGTATGTTTGATTATATGAATTGGAGGTGTACTCCTGGTTGATCTTCTGGATTTGTGCACCGCCATTATTTATCTGATAAGTTTCTGCTCCCTCATCCGTATATGTATTGCACCCAGTGAACAAAAGGACGGTCATAATCAGAATAAGCAACTGTACGCTAATTCGTTTCATTGGCAAATCCTCCTCATTTTTGAATCGCAAATAGAATGTCCAAACCGAAGGGATTTTATTCAGAATTTCCCAACTTGCTAAGGCGGGTAAAGAGTATTATTTGATGGCCGAGTGTGTTGGGATACATGGGAATGCGAATAAAAACAAGATGGAGGAATTTTACGAAAGCGCTGCCATAAGATTTATAGAATAAAATCTTAGGAGGTTATCAATGAAAAAGACCAGGAGTTTAGTGAGTATCGCTGTGACAATTGTTTTCATTCTTTCTATCTTTTCAACAGCCGAAGCGGCTAAAAAAGTGCCTGTTGCTTCTGAGAAGGACCCAGTCGTTTTTGTCCACGGTTTTACGGGTTCGTCCTCCAGTTTTGACAACATGAAAGAATGGCTTATCAGCCAGGGATGGCCATCCAATTACCTTTATGCTATTCAATATTCAGATACTACAGGAAGCAGTGTTGACAATGCGTACGAATTGCAAACATTCGTGAAAAACGTCTTGCGCCAGACGAAAGCATCAAAAGTAGATATAGTCGCACACAGTATGGGCGGGCTAAGTACTCGATACTATGTAAAATATCTGGAAGGTGCTCAAAATGTCGATGATATAGTCACTTTAGGTTCGCCTCACCATGGAACGAATTCTTCGTATTTTGGGTTGTGGACGGAAGGAGCACGAGAAATGGTTCCTGGAAGTGCATTCCTTAACGAATTAAACAGTGTTGACGAAACTCCTAATGGGAGTGACACTTCAGCTGTCATTCAATATACATCTATATACAGCAGTGCTGATACAGTCATTAACCCTTATACGAGTTCAATCATTGAGGGTGCAGAAAATATCGAAATTAGTGGTGTAAGTCATAGCGGCTTGTTGACTGATTCAACAGTAAGGCCTCTGATCCTGGATGGCTTGGAGGATGGGGGACAGAATACAAACTAAGCAGTAAAAAGGCCAGCTGCGCGGCTGGCCTTTTGTGCTGCGTTTATGAATCCGGGTTGATAAGGTTCTTCTTTTCCCTAAGTTTGTAAAATTTCCAGACATCCTTTGTGACGATTTTTACAACTGAATAAAGTGGTATGGCAACTAGAATTCCTATGAAACCATACAAGGATCCTGCCGCGATTAACAGAAGGATGACGGTAATCGGATGGATGCTGAGCTTTTTCCCCATTACCTGAGGAGTGACCAGATTCCCTTCAAGCTGCTGCACGACTACCAGGACAGCCAATACCTTCAACATCATCATTGGACTGCTTGTGAGAGCTACAAACAACGCTGGAATGACACCAATAATCGGTCCCAGGAAGGGAACGACTGTCAAAAACATCGTAAAAATAGCTAAAATAAGAGCGTAGTCAAGCCCGATAATCTTGTAACCAATATACATAAGCGTACCATCCACAAGTGCAATGATGAATTGTCCCGTTACATAAGTGAACAGTGTTTTATCTATATCTTTCAAGATTCTATTGCCTTCCTGCTCATGTTCATCAGGAATCAGCTTCATAATATAAGGCCTTAATTTTTCATCATCTTTCAGAAAGAAAAATGCAAGAAACGGGACTACAACCAGTACAGTCGCGATACTCGTAATCACGGAAAATACTGTCATAATATTTTCCCCGAGGTTTTTTGAAACCCTGCTTAGATAGTTTAGTGCCCTTTGCTTGATTTCCTCTGCATTAATAAAACCAAGCTGATTATCATTGATGACATTTCTCGATTCTTCCGCGATTTCCTCTACCTTCTGAGGGAAATTTTCACTAAAGTCACTGATCTGTCCTCCTAATAGGGATCCCGCAAAATAAATAAATCCTGTGAACAACCCTGCTACTAAGGCGAATACAATCAATATACTCGCAATCTTTGGCATGAATCGGTCAAGCCATTGAACTGGCTTCCGCAATATATAATATATGAGGCCAGAAATCAGAACAGGAAAGAAAATGGCAACAATAAAGTTTTGCAGAGGCCAAACGAAGTAGTCTATCTTCCCAAAGAGTAAAATGATAAGCAGCAGCATGATCGTACCTGTTGCGTATTTAAAAAAAGGTCGTTGAATCCACATATGGTTACCCCCTGATTACTTGTGTCTCTTTTTAATACATACCTTATTGGATTGGCCGCTAAACAAACTGGTTGTCATATAGTGGACAGTACCTTCATATAATTATAAAAATTGGTAGTTTGATATAAGTTTTAAAGGGTAAATATTCTGGTCAACAGAAATAGAATCGCAGCATTAGCCACTGGTCATCTTCTGTGTAAAGGAGTCTCTGTATGGTTGCAGTCGAAGAACATCTGTTATTTATAAAGGAACTTGGCCGTTTATTTGATGAGTACGCACAATGCGAGAATAAGGAACTGAAAAATGAGATTTATAAAGATATTCAGCTTTTAGGTGAAGCAATCAATATCAGCAACTAGGTTCAAAATAGATTCCGGCAAGCCCTTGAACAGCGGCTTGCCGTTTTTATTTGGGGAGCATAAATCCCAGATAGTATTCAGAGGTTGGTTAACAAAAAGGTCTTAATTGCAGTTATATTTAGGAAAGCCAGCCATCTTTCTTTCATATATATGAAACAAGCATATGAAAGGGGAGGGTTATATATGAGAATTGACCTTTCGAAAGAACAATATTTAACACTCGTGAAATTAATGCAGCTTGGAAATTGGCCGCTTGGGTTGACTGAAGCAAATAAGGAACTGGTGAGTAAAGCGGAGGATCTTGAACAATACATTTTTTCGCTCGCAAGCGACTTTGAAGCTGGTGATGGCATTTACTATGACAAGGAAGAAGAGTATTATTACCTTTCCGAGGACCTTAAAAATACGGTTGAAGCGATTATAGACGAATACGAGGAAGACGTATTTTGGGACCAGCTAACCCATAAGCTCGCAACGATTGATTTGAAGCGCGAAGTCAGCATCAATGCTTCTATAGAACAAAAAATCAATCGACTTTTCCAGCTGAAAGCGCGTTATGAAAAATACTTCCTCGAAAATGGACTGGACAAGATTGATATATTGTAAAGGAAAATCCGGCCGCATCCAGGCCGGATTATTTTATGAAAATTCTCGCTTTTTCTGAAATGTAGTCAGCGGCAAATACCAGGGCAAGATAGAAAAATAACAAGAGAGCTATATCTGTGTAATGGAAAAAACTCATGCTCAGCTTGAATTGCTGACCAAGCCCCCCTGCGCCAACAAAACCAACGACAATCGTCGTCCGCATGATGACCTCCCATCGGTAAAGGATGTATGTCAAGAATCGAGGAAGAGCAGCTGGCAGCACTCCATACAGCAAGAGCTGAAAACGGCCTGCTCCGGATGAAGAAAGATTGCGAATCGGTCTTGAGTCTAAATCTTCGATCACCTCTGCAAAAAGCTTTCCGAGAATCCCGTAATTATGAAGAGCAAGCGCGATTGCTCCAGGCAAAATTCCTGGTTTGAAGATAAAGATAATGATCATCGCCCAAACAAGCTCTGGAACGGCCCGGGAAAATATATAACCGGCGCGGATCGTACCAAATGAAATCCATCCATGCCATTTTTTTACCAGAGTAAGAGATCCGTCAGCAACATTCCGTGCTGCCGGAACAACCGTTATAAGTGCGGCAATTGTCGCGAAGCCAGTTGCCATCACACTCATGACCAAAGTTTCGATTGTAAGTTCGAGTGCGTTTTTCCAGTTTTCAGCATTTAGAAAAGCAGGGCTTTCTTCTCCGAAACCCAATAGGCCTTTAAAGAACTTGCCTGCATAAAAAAGGTTCTGTTCTGAAAACAGTAAAGACAAGCTTGCCTTTTCCAAGGTAAATATCGATAACCAGGATCCCCCCGCAAGGAGGAGCAAAGCATAAATAGAGAATGTCACAAAGCTTATTCTCCGTTTCTTCATTGGACCAGCCTCTTTCTCAATTGATTGCTCCACAGGTCGATCACGATAACAAGGATGATTAAAAAGAAGACGAAAGTCCAGACCTCATTATAATGCAGGTCATCAAGGCTCAACTGTATTTGATACCCCAGGCCGCCGATTCCGACAAAGCTCATAATAGCAGATGAACGAACCGCGCACTCAAATCGGTACATCGCATAACTGGTAATGCTCGCCCTGACCATAGGCAAGTAACCATACCATAAAGCCTGCAGTTTAGAGGCGCCTGCTGCTTCCAAAGCTTTAATAGGTTCTCTGGGTACGTCCTCCAGCATATCGGCAAAAATTCGGCCAAGGATGCCGCCATAGGGTATAGCCAGGGCAAAAATAGCGGCAAAAGGAGAGAGACCGATCGAGGCGACGAACAACCAGGCCCAAACGAGTTCATGAATGGCCCTCATGAAGCCGAGCTGCCCTCTAAAAAAAGGCCGGATATACCTTTTGATTTTTCCATCAGAAACCACAATCCCTGCAGCAAAAATGCCATGGAAAAAGGCAATGATAATCGCCAGACTCATACCTGCGGCTGCATAAGAAAGAGTAGTCCAGCTTGATTCCAACGCCAATAGGAGGATGTCACCCGATAAATCAGGTGTGAAAAAGGCTCCCGCAATTTGTTTGGCTGTTATGAATCCTCCGCTATGAATCAAGCTGCTATTCCATTCAACAGAGAAAAGGCTCAACATGAATGCTAAACTTAGAATCAGTGTTAGAATCTTGCGTTTATGGAGCTCAAAACTCAACCATCTTTTATCCATATCAAGACAGCTCCTTTAGTCTGTAAAGGCTCTTGATATGCTCATCAGTTACAGAGGAAGCGGGGAGGTCAAAGAAAAGTTCACCATCTTTAAGTGCTACCAATCTATCGAAGTATTTTCTTGCGTAATCAACAGAATGGAGGCTGGCGATAAGTGTTTGGTTCTCTTCTAAAGCGATTTTAACCAATAGCTCCAGCACGTCTTCCGCACGAGCTGGATCAAGTGAGGCAACCGGCTCATCGGCCAGGACGATCTCAGGACTCTGGACAAGGAGCCTGGCAAGCGCTACCCGTTGTTGTTCTCCCCCTGAGAGGGATGAAGTTTTTTCATATAATTTATCTGTTAATCCCACCCGGCTCAAAGCCTGGATAGCATACTCCTTATCCTGAGGGATCAGCATGGAAAGAAGCGATTTAAAAATCCCCCATTCAGACAGCCTCCCAGCAAGGACGTTATGAATGACCGGAAGCTCACCGACAAGGTCAAACTGCTGACGAATGATGCCGATTTTCTTTGCTCTCTTTTTCTGATCCATAAGTTCGGATAAAGGGCGGCCTTCTACCAGGATTTGACCTTGATCTGGTGATAGAATCGCTGCCAGCATGTTCAGCAAAGTAGTTTTACCTGCTCCGCTTGGTCCTATAAGCCCAACCAATTCTCCCTTTTTTAGAGTAAAAGAAAGGGAAGATAAGGCTATCTTCCGCTCATAGATTTTCGATATTTGATGAAGACTTATTATTTCTTGCATGTATTCCACCTACTTGATGATCTTGAGTTGCTTTGCGACCTTTTCTATCGCTTCGTAATTTTCATTCTTTGTCTCTATGAATTTATCTGTCTGCAATAATTCCATGATTTCATTATCTTCTGAAGTCATGGAAAGTATAGCCTCTTTGAGTTTAGCTTTGGTATCTGCATCCATCTTATTTAATGTCCAGTTGTAGTCATAGTACTCAGGAGTTGTATAAAATACTTTTACCTTTGATTCATCTACTTTACCTTCTTTTACAGCTGCTTCCCATACAGAAATATTTAATGCGCCTGTCTGGAACGCACCTGATTCCACAAGCTTATATGTTTTATCATGTGAACCGGAGTAGTTAGGCTTTCCATCAAGATCCTGATCCGGGTCTATTCCAGATTCCGTCATAAAGTAGCGCGGCATTAAATGACCGGAAGTCGAGCTTTCACTGCCAAAAGTAAATGACTTTCCTTTTAAATCTTCCAGGTTATCAATCTTAACATCACTTTGGGCAATAAATACGGATTTAAACTTTTCATCGATTGGTCTCTGTGCAAATGCCTCAGCTTCCGGTACTAAGTTTCTTGCTTGTACACCAGTAAGACCGCCAAACCAGGCAAGTTGGATTTCGCCGCGTTCAAAGGCAGTGACAAGCGCCGAATAATCGACAGAAGGGACATACTCAACATTTAATCCTGTCTTCTCTTCTAAGTCCTCCGCAAAATCCTCCATGCTCCTGTTCAAGTCTGCTGCATTCTGGTCAGGAATCGCACCGATTTTGATAATTTCAGTTTTTGCGTCTTTTTGTCCTTCATCTGTACCATTGGCAGAACAAGCCGCAAGGGTAAAGACCATCAATAAGCTTAATAATGTGATCAATTTTTTCATTTGTTATCACCTTTATAAATAAATTTTATGATCCCTATAAAATTTATCAATAACATGTAGATAACTCAATACTTTTTGAAGAAATTTATTATGAATATTATGGAAGGGAAGGATTATATAGCTGTTAGATCATTTTATAAACCAGCATTCCTGCGTTCAATAAAAATAATGAACCTGACGGAAATTGCCGTCAGGTTCTTAAGGGTTCTATTTCGAGTTTTCAGCCCATTCTTCAACATTCCAGACTTTTGTTACCCAATCTTCGTAGAAATCTGGTTCGTGGCTGACGAGGACTATCGTTCCTTTATAAGCCTTCAATGCTCGTTTTAATTCTGCTTTCGCTGTGATGTCAAGGTGGTTGGTAGGCTCGTCAAACAACAGCCAATTGCTCTCGTGCATAAGCAATTTTGTCAGGCGGACTTTCGCCTGTTCACCGCCGCTAAGCTGGTTCAACGGACGGGATATATGTTCATTCTTCAGGCCGCCGCGTGCCAATGCCGCGCGGACTTGATGCTGATCCATGCCCGGGAATTCGCTCCAGACATCTTCAATCGGAGTGATGCTTCCTGCTTTCACTTCCTGTTCAAAGTAGGAAGGGAAGAGGAAGTCACCGCGTTCGATCTTGCCGCTCAACGCAGGGATTTTCCCGAGCATCGTTTTTAACAAGGTTGATTTACCGACACCATTCATCCCGACAATCGCAATCTTCTCACCGCGCTCGATCGTAACCGACATTTTAGGGAGAAGTGGGTGAGTATATCCAATTTCAAAGTCTGTGCCTTCAAATACATAACGGCTGCTAGCTCGCGATTCTTTGAACTCAAAAGTAGGTTTGACCGCTGTTTCTGGTCTGTCTATCCGTTCCATACGGTCAAGCTGTTTCTGTCGGCTCTTTGCACGGCCCGTTGTCGAATAGCGCGCCTTATTTTTGGATATGAAATCTTCTTGCTTCTTTATGAATTCCTGTTGCTTTTCATATGCGTTAATATGCTGATTCTTGTTAACCTCGGCCAATTCCAGGAATTTTTCATAGGTAGCAGTATAGCGCGTCAGCTTTGAAAATTCCAGCTGGAAAATAACATTTGAAACAGGGTTCATGAATTCAGTGTCATGTGAAATCAGGATAAATGCATAAGGGTAATCCTTCAAGTATCTTGTAAGCCACTGGATATGCTCGACATCAAGGTAGTTGGTGGGCTCATCAAGCAGGAGAACCTTTGGTTTTTCAAGCAAAAGCTTTGCAAGCAGGACTTTTGTGCGCTGACCGCCGCTCAAAGCAGAAACATCGCGGTCTATACCGATTGCGTCCAAACCAAGACCCCGCGCAGCTTCTTCGACCTCCATATCAAGCGAATAGAAGCCTCCTGCATCTAAAGCATCCTGGATTTCGGCCATTTGTTCAAGCAGCTTTTCGAGCTCCTCGGGTGTTGCATCCGCCATTTTTGCTGTCACTTCATTCAGTTCTTCTTCTTTCTTAAAAAGAGGAAGAAACGCATCCCGCAATACATCACGAATTGTTTTTCCTGGTGTCAAAACTGTATGCTGGTCAAGATATCCATACTCAACACCTGGTGTCCATTCAACTTTACCGGAATCGTGTATTAACTGCCCGGTAATGATATTCATCAAGGTCGACTTCCCTACACCGTTCGCTCCTACGAGACCAACGTGGTCTTCTGCCAGCAAACGAAACGAAACATCCTTAAAAAGGGTGCGATCCCCAAATGTGTGGCTTAAATTTTCTACATTTAATAAACTCATGATAAAATCCTCGCTTTAATCTATTTTAAGAGAACAAATATTTTACAATCACATTTATTAATCATACTAAAATCTCTGGTTTTCGACCAGCGTTTTCTAGGTTGGAAGAAATGGAAACTGAACCTCGCAGCTTTATGGAATTTTACCTAATTCGGTTTTCGAAACAACTACCATAGACTTAGAAGAAAATTACTTAATTAGGATAAAATAACTGAATTTACATAATATACAGTTTATTAATTGAAGCCGAGTTTACACCTCTGCTATATTGTTATTCAATACATAGAAGGAGGTTTATACAATGAAAAAACGGTTGTTATCTAGTCTGATTCTAGCTGGTGCCTTGACGGTCTCTTCAGTCCCATTCAATGTCCTTGCCCACGACGAACTTGGTGATGTCAATATTGAAAAAGGAGAGAGGGCTGGATATAGCAACGTTTCTGTCCCGGTAATGGAGGGCAGCAAAAACCTTCAATTTTTACATGAAGCAGCCGATCCTGAAATGGAGACGGTAAGAGCTGACGGAAAGCAGAACAGCTTTGCAGATGTCTATGCACATAAAGGATATGCCTATCTTGGAACACACACAAAAAATGGCGGAAATGGCGGGGTAAGGGTATTTGATATGAAGGATCCGTCAAATCCTGAAGAGGTTGCTGTTTTTGCCAATAATGATATCCCTGGAACCTGGCAGGAAAAAGTAATCGTAAAAAGCGTCAACACTCCATCGTTTAAAGGTGATCTTGCCGTAGTGAGTGTCCAGCAGCTTAGCCGTAATAACCCTGACTCAAAAGGCGGATTCTTGCTTTATGACGTTACAAACCCTACAGAACCAAAGAAGCTAGGATTCTATGAAGTTACGAAAAAGACAAATGGAACACATGAATTATACTTAACGATGCAGGGGAACCGCGCAATCGTACTTGCTGCCAATCCTTATGCAGACTATTATAGCCATGGGGAGGAGAAGGACTTCCAGGTCGTGGATGTCAGCGACCCTGCCAACCCTCAAAAACTATGGGAATTCGATCCAAGAATGCTTGAAGAAATTCCGGACGATTTTAACGGTTACCATTGGAAATCTCCTGACGGAAAAACCCGTTCAGTATTCAACCACAGCACGATGATAGATGAAACCGGAAAGTATGCCTATGTCTCCATGTGGGATTTGGGAACAGTCATTTTTGACATCAGCAATCCTGAAAACCCTCAATACCTGGGACGTACAGATTTCAGTTCCGACCAGCAGGGGTCCGCACACTCGGCAACCCTGGCTAAAGGAGGCAACGTACTGATTGAGACCAGGGAAGTCTATAATCCTACGAAATCAGGCTATGAACAATCCTATGGTTACACAAGGATTTTCGATATAAAGGATAAAATGAATCCTAAATTGTTAAGTGAGTTCAAAACTGATTTAGTTGATAAGGTTGAGGATGGTGTTACGTTCGCAAACACGGTCCACGATCCTAAAGTCCATGGAAACACATTGTACTTGTCCCATTATGCAGGAGGAGTATATGCGGTGGATATAACAGATCCTGCAAATCCTGTTCAGGTTGGACAGTATGTTCCAGAACAAAGTGATGTATGGGGAGTGTTTGTTGACAGGAATTACATTCTTGCCTCTGATATTGGATCAGGATTGAAAGTATTGCTTAAGAACAACAGTTCTTCCGCTGCAACACACGGTATGGAATAGTGCGGGGAGAGCACGCAACCATTGCGTGCTCTTTTTTTTTCAATTCATATAGATTGATTAATCATATTTCCTGGAGTAAACGCTGGTTGCAGAACCAAAACTGACACATTTTAAATGTAAAATAATGCCTTGTTTTGCTATAATTGTATTGGGCTAGAATTTATTCAAAGAACTGACATCCACATCCCATACTTTTTAGAAGGGAAGGATGCTTTATGAAGGCTACAGGAATTGTGAGGAAAACAGATCAGCTGGGCAGAGTGGTCATTCCGATGGAGCTTAGGAAAAAACTGAGCATCGGTGAAAGTGATCCGCTCGAAATATTTGTTGATGAGGATATGATTATCCTGAAGAAATATCAGCCAGATTTGACTTGCCTCATAACCGGTACAATCAGCAATGATAATATGTCACTGGCAGATGGAAGGATCGTCTTAAGCAAAGAAGGAGCTGAGCAGTTAATCAAAGAGCTGCAAAGCTACCTGGCAACCAACTAGAATATACATGTAAAGCAGTCCTGCTTTTCCAGGACTGCTTTTTGATTTACAAGTCTTTTCGGTAGATAGGCATGCTCATGCAGCGCGGGCCGCCGCGTCCTCTTGATAGCTCCGAGCTTGGAATCTCAATTACTTCCACGCCATTTTTGCGCAACAAGTCATTCGAGACGTAGTTTCTGTCATATGTGACGACTACACCTGGGGCAATAGCCAGAGTATTTGAGCCGTCGTTCCATTGCTCGCGGGCCGCTGCGATTTCATGTCCCCCTCCGCATGGGATTAATACGAGCTCCTGCAGGCTCAGCACTTCCTTCAGTGTTTCAGTTAAATTGGAGCGCTCCGAAATGTTCAGCTTGTCAGGATCCATTCCTTTTTCGAGAATATAGATTTTCATATTTCCATTAGGTCCTTCAATAGCATGATGGATCGTGAACTTCTCGTGGTCCACCATGGTAAAAACAGTATCTAGGTGCATATAGGCTCTTAATTTAGGGATCTCAACAGCAACTACTTTTTTAATAGTGTTGTTTCTTGAAAAGATTCGTTTCGCCAATTTTTCAATTGCCTGCGCGGACGTTCTTGCACTAACCCCAATCGCAATTACCTCAGGACTGAGTACCAGCTCATCTCCGCCTTCTAATGGATAATATTCATCACGATCATACCAGTGCGGAATATCATGATTGGTGAACCGTGGATGGTGTTTAATGATAAAGTCCATGAACAACGATTCTCTTTTTCTTGCACCTTCACACATTCTGTTAAGAGAGATGCCATTTCCAATTACAGCTGCCGGGTCCCTAGTAAAATAAAGGTTTGGCATTGGATCAAGAAAGAATGGGTAGTAATCATCGAGCAGCTCATGTAAATGTAATTTTTTTTCTTGCTCGATTTCTGATTTAAGAACTCCAGACATGACTTTTCGAATCATTTCATCAGTTGAAAGAGAATGAAGATACTCTTCAACCGTTTGCCTTGAGCCATTCAAGTTGCTTTTGCTTTCGTTCAATACTTGATCGATGAACTGTTGATGGATTTCTTCAGTATTCAGTGCTTCTTCCATTAGTTTTTCCAGGTAAAGAACCTCAACCCCGCGGTTTCTTAATACATCAGCGAAATAATCATGTTCTCTCTGGACGGCGGGTAAATAAGGGATATCGTCAAAAAGAAGTCTCTCTAAGTACTTAGGTGTAAGATTTTCGACTTCCTTTCCTGGCCGGTGAAGGACCACGGATTTTAACTCGCCAATTTCAGATGTTACATTCAAAGGGTATTTCATATATGCAGCCTCCATATTCAGTATCTATTTCTCTATGAAATAAGGAGGAAGTGATTATTATGTAGAACTCAAATTTCACTGCCCCCGCCAGACTGCTTGCCTGCAGAATGGCTCCCTTTTCTATACCCTTAAATAAACTTTCAAACCTAATTTAAGAATTCCCCTGACTAAAGTTTTGCCTAAAGTCCAGAAAACCCCTTTTAAAAGCCAATGTTAAGGTTAATTAAAAACCTTGTCTTCATTGTAAGGGCAGTTCACAAAATATCATGCATTGTGACGAAAAATAGGGGAAAATAAACAGGTAAAAAAAGAAAGCGTTTTCTGTCCTTCATAGATGTACAAATAAAATAAATATGATAAAGTATATTTTGTGAACATACATGAATTATGGAAAAAGAGGCTAATTCATTGTCCTCTCCAGAAATACAGATGTATCCAATATAATGACATGCCAAATGTGACGGCAGAAAGGGGATTTACGATGTCTAGTAAAACATTGGATCAGTTTTTAAATGAGAACCTGAAGGATTTAAAAGGGAAGGGTTTATATAATGTTATCGACCCGCTTGAAAGCCCTAATGGACCAGTCATAACCATTAATGGGAAAGAAATGATCAACCTTTCCTCTAATAATTACCTTGGCCTTGCGACAGATGAGAGATTGAAAAAGACTGCTGATGAAGCCATTGCTAAATTTGGAGTGGGGGCAGGTGCAGTACGGACAATCAACGGTACACTCAAGCTGCATATAGAACTTGAGGAAATACTGGCGAAATTCAAAAAGACAGAAGCTGCGATTGCATACCAATCAGGATTCATGTGCAATATGGCTGCCATTTCAGCAGTAATGGATAAAAATGATGCCATCCTTTCTGATGAATTGAACCATGCATCAATCATTGATGGGTGCCGTTTATCCAGAGCTAAGATCATCCGCTTCAATCACTCAGACATGGAAGACCTTCGTGCAAAAGCGAAGGAAGCGAAGGAGTCAGGCCAATACAATAAAATCATGGTTATCACTGACGGCGTGTTCTCTATGGACGGTGACATCGCAAAACTTCCGGAAATTGTTGAAATCGCAGAAGAATTCGACCTTATTACATATGTGGATGATGCACACGGTTCAGGTGTATTGGGTGAAGGTGCTGGAACTGTTAAGCATTTCGGCCTTTCAGATAAAGTCGATTTCCAGATCGGGACTTTATCGAAGGCTATTGGTGTAGTCGGAGGCTATGTAGCTGGTAAACAAAATTTAATTGACTGGCTGAAAGTAAGAAGCCGTCCATTCCTTTTCTCGACTTCGCTCACTCCGGCCGATGTTGCAGCCAGCATTAAAGCCATTGAAATCCTGATGGACAGTACAGAATTGAACGAGCGTCTATGGGACAATGCAAACTATCTGAAGGATGGACTGCAAAAGCTTGGTTTCGACATTGGCCATTCTGAAACGCCAATCACCCCATGTATCATAGGGGATGAAGTCAAGACACAAGAGTTCAGCAAAAGGCTGTACGAAGAGGGAGTGTACGCTAAGTCAATCGTATTTCCTACCGTACCCCGCGGAACTGGCCGTGTAAGGAATATGCCTTCGGCGGCACATACGAAGGAAATGCTAGACAATGCCATTTCAATTTATGAAAAAGTAGGCAAGGAATTAGAAATTATTTAATTGAATAGGCCGGTTTGATTAACAAGCCGGCTTTATTTTTGGGGGATAACGGGAGGAATACATAGAATGAAAAAAATCTTGATCACTGGCGCGCTTGGCCAAATTGGCTCTGAATTGACAGTTAAACTACGTGACATTTACGGGCAGGATAATGTAATCGCGACGGACATCAGGAAAACCGATTCAGCTGCTGCAGCGAGCGGTCCATTCGAGATCCTTGATGTCATGGATGCAAATAAAATGGCCGACCTGGCCAAGAAATATGAAGTCGATACCATCATGCATATGGCAGCATTGCTATCTGCGACGGCTGAAACAAAGCCGGTATTTGCCTGGAACCTTAACATGGGCGGATTGATGAACGCTCTTGAAACGGCAAGAGAGCTAAATTTGCAGTTTTTCACGCCAAGCTCCATTGGGGCATTCGGGCCGAATACGCCTAAAGACAAAACACCTCAGGACACAACTCAGCGTCCAACCACAATGTATGGTGTCAACAAGGTTGCCGGAGAACTGCTGGCGGATTACTATTTCCACCGTTTCGGAGTAGACACAAGGGGTGTCAGGTTCCCTGGGTTGATATCCTATGTAACCCCTCCAGGCGGAGGTACAACTGATTATGCCGTTGAAATTTACTATGAAGCAATCAAAAATGGGAAATACAGCTCATATATAGATAAAGGTACTTATATGGACATGATGTATATGCCTGATGCGCTTGGAGCGATCATCGATCTGATGGAAGCTGATCCTTCAAAGCTGATTCACAGAAATGCTTTCAACGTGACGGCAATGACCTTTGATCCAGAGGAACTGACAGCGGAAATTAAGAAGCATATTCCTGGATTTGAAATATCCTATAATGTCGACCCTGTACGCCAGGCAATCGCGGACAGCTGGCCAAACTCCATTGATGCATCAGCTGCAGCTGAAGAGTGGGGTTTCAAAGCGAAATATGATCTTTCAAGTATGACTGCTGACATGCTGGAAAAATTAAAAGCAAAGCTATAGATAAAAGGAAAAGGTGAAATCTCATTGATTTCACCTTTTCACATAGATTAGTTTATCCTGCTTTTCTATGACTTTCCCGACTATAGCTGCATGAACAAGCCCTTTATTCTTCAAGGCTTCCACGTACTTACCAGCTTCGTTTTCAGGAAGCGCAACAAGTAGTCCTCCAGAAGTTATTGCATCACAGAGTACTAATTGCTCTTCTGTAGAAATATCTTCATACTCCACATCGCCATCCAGCCATTTATGGTTGGATTTTGAGCCTCCAGGCACGACTCCTCTTGCAGCCAACTCATATGTACCATCTAATACAGGTACATCCGATAAAGAAATCTCAAAGCTGACATTGCTGCCACGTGCAATCTCGCTACCATGCCCAAGCAGGCCGAACCCTGTGACGTCGGTTACGGCGTGGGGGGTAAAGTCTTTCAGCGCAGCTGCAGCAGACTTGTTCAGTAAAGCCATAGTTTCGGTCACTTCCCGCTCTTGTTCAGCAGTTACTGCGTTGCGCTTGATTCCTGTCGTCAGGATTCCAACACCGATTGGTTTTGAAAGAACAAGCACATCACCTGGTTTTGCACCGATATTTTTCCAGATGGCACCAGGGTGGGCAAGCCCAGTTACAGATAAGCCGAATTTAGGTTCCTGGTCATCAATTGAATGACCGCCAACCGTCACTGCTCCAGCTTCCTTCACTTTGTCACTGGCACCTCTTAATATTTCAGCGAGCATATCCGGACCAAGCTTTTTGATAGGATATCCCACCATATTAAGGACTGTTTTAGGTTCGCCGCCCATTGCGTAGACATCGCTTAGTGCATTGGCGGCAGCAATCTGTCCAAACATATATGGATCATCCACTACAGGGGTGAAGTAATCTATTGTTTGAATCAGGGCGATATCTTCTGTAAGTTTATATACACCTGCATCATCGGAAGTCTCATGTCCGACAAGCAATTCAGGAACATAATCCTGTTCTGGCAATAGACGCAAAACTTGCGTCAAGTCCTCGGGACTGATTTTGCATCCTCAGCCAGCCTTTGTTGATAGTGAAGTCAAACGGATTTTCTCGTGTTCACTCAACCTGATCACCTCCACAAAAAGTATACTCTTTCTTGTTTTTAAAATCATCCTTAAGCTATTATTATTTGCACTGACATTGACTTTACACTAAAATGACAATAAATATAATATATAGTTATACAGGGGGATTCAATAATGGAGAATTTTCAGGTAACCATCCAATTTTGCATGCAATGAAACTACGCACCAAAAGCCGCGAGTTTCGCGGAAGAGTTATTCACTCATTTTCGAAGCCGAATTGAAAAGATGGAGTTGATTCCGGCTTCAAAGGGAGCTTTTGAAGTTACTATAAATGGCCAGACAATTTATTCAAAACTTGATACAGGTGTTTTTCCTGATTCAGACGAAATCATCAAAAAAATGGAAGCAATGAATTAATGCCCTGGCTTTTTTAGCCGGGCTTTTTTCATACCATTCAAGTTCACCGTTTTGAAAAAACTTTTATATGGGCAATAATGATATAATTAATGAATGCACAACCGTGGTGGGGGAGATAGATTTTGAAACAATTATTAAGGCAGCTTCCTGCTGTCCATGAATTACAGAAGGATTCCAGGTTTCTTGATTTAATCAAGAAGCATGATGCAGACGGAGAACGTTTCACAGACATCATCAAAGATGTTTTAAATAAAATCAGGAAAGAAATTGTCAGCGATAAATGGAGTGGTCCAGAGCCTGGCACCAATCTGTTTATTGACGAGCTTTTTAATTTGATCGATTCATCAGCAACAGAAAGATTTGACTATACACTTAAAAGGGTCATTAACGCAACAGGGACCATTTTACATACGAATCTTGGAAGGGCACGGTTGAGTGAGAGTGCAGTGAAGCATGTGGTAGAAACCGCGAGGAATTATTCCAACCTTGAGTATAAGCTTAAGGAAGGTGAGCGTGGATCCAGGCACAGCCATGTTGAAAACCTTGTTAAACAAGTCACCGGCGCTGAAGCAGCGATGGTCGTCAATAATAACGCAGCAGCTGTTTATTTAATCATGAGTGCACTCGCCAAAAACAAAGATGTCATTGTTTCACGTGGGCAGCTTGTTGAAATCGGGGGCTCATTCCGGATCTCTTCTATTATGGAAGAAAGCGGAGCTCATTTAGTGGAAGTTGGGACAACCAACAAAACACATTTATATGACTATGAGCATGCGATTACAGACAATACTGCGATGATCCTGAAGGTTCATACGAGCAATTTCAAAATATATGGATTTTCAAAAACAGTTGAAACAAATGAATTGGCCCAACTATCTGGTAAGCACAATCAGGTTATTTTTTACGAAGATCTTGGAAGCGGTGTTCTTTATGATTTCACTCGCCATGGGATTGGGGAAGAACCCGTTGTCGGTGAAGTGCTTAAAATGGGGGCCGACATTGTATCCTTCAGCGGAGATAAACTGCTCGGAGGACCACAGGCTGGTATTATCGCCGGGAAAAAAGAACTGATTGATAAGTTAAAGAAACACCAGCTGGCGAGAGTAGTTCGAGTCGATAAAATGACACTAGCGGCACTAGAGGGTACTTTAATGGATTATCTAAGGGGAGAGCAGGGGTTATTCAATATTCCGACACTAAGAGACTTACTTGCTCCCGCAGATGAACTTAAAGGAAGATCGGAGCGCTTTGCCCAGGAAATTAATTCTTTTGTGGGTGAGCTAAAAGCTGTTGTGACTGAAGGAACTAGCCAGGTCGGAGGCGGGACAATGCCTGATGTCCAGCTGCCCACGTATCTAGTCTCGGTCAGCCATCCGGAGGTCAGCGCTGAACATATTGCCAGAAAGCTAAGGACGGAATATTCACCGGCAATCGTTGTACGGATACAAAAAGAAGAGGTTAATGTCGATCTTCGGACGGTTACAGTTAAAGAAGAAAGATTTCTTTTGGATGCGTTTAAACTAATTTAGAAAGTAAGGCCTGCCATTTTTACTGGCAGACCTTACTTTCTTTTGGTTTGTTCGGCAGAAGCGGCTTAAGCATTTACATGTCGTGATGTGAGTTATGTTTTTGACGAGTATGGTTTCGGTTTTTAACCTTTTTTGATCCGCTTAATGGAGCAGGCTGGCTGTCTTGATCACCCTTAGGAGCATTTTTGCGCATATCCTTGGAATCATTTTTGTTCATTGCTCATCCCTCCTGACTTTAGGATTGGATTTTCAAGCGAATTTATACTGAATAAATTACTTGTAAATGAGCAATTTAACGGTATAGATTTATTACATCAGGAGGAATCACACATGCCTTATAATAAAGATAAACAGCAAGCCTTTCAGGCAGCACAGCAAGGCTTCGAAGACGCACAAGGGCTGTACTCGGAAATTGTCCGGGACAGCGCAAGCTATGGTCACCAGCTAAAGCATCTTAAAAATGAAGTGAATGAAGCATTCCAGCAAATCGAAAATGCTCTTGAAAACGCATCTGAACATCAACGTGCGCAGCTTGAAAGGTTCCAGCAGGACTTGCAAAGCATTGTAAAAGAAGTAAACATGGAGTAATAGTAAAAGCGGAAGAGGCCTTCCGCTTTTGTGATTTTATTGATTCTTTTTTCGTTTCTTATTATTTTGTTTTTCCAGTTCAGATAATGGTTCGTTAGCCATTTCTTCGTTGAACCCTGCACCGTTGCCTTGAGCTTTTGCAGCATTAGCACCTGGAAAAACATGATTTGCTTTTCTTTTCACCATAAAATTCACCTCCATCTGACATATTTTTTCCCATTCAGCCTTGCACAATCCGACCTTTTCATTTTTGTAAAATAGTTTTCGATTCAAGCGGAGTAAAATAGACCAGGAATTCTTCTTTGATAAAATCCCATTAAGATTATTTTAATCATGTATATGATTTTTATAATAAGAAAAACTTATCAACCGCAATAACTTTCTTGTTATTTACTTATACACAAGGTTATATTAATATGAAATTGTGAGAAAAGTTAGGATGGGATACAAGATTCAAACTTTTCGACAATTACTTTTATTTAGTTTATGATGTTTACGTAGAAGAAGGGGGTAAACATATGTCAAACCAAGATGTTTTTAACGCCCGCAGTTCATTTGAAGTTGACGGGAAACGCTATCATTACTATAGCCTGGCAGCACTAGAAAAGGCTGGAATCGGCAATGTATCAAAACTGCCTTACTCTGTTAAGGTATTGCTTGAGTCCGTGCTTCGCCAGCATGATGGCTTTGTAATCACTAAAGAGCATGTTGAAAATCTAGCAAAATGGGGAACTAGCGAAGTGAAAGAAGTGGATGTGCCTTTCAAGCCTTCACGTGTCATTCTTCAGGACTTCACTGGTGTACCTGCAGTTGTTGACCTTGCTTCCCTAAGAAAAGCAATGGCTGACATGGGTGGAGACCCACAAAAAATCAATCCAGAGAAGCCGGTTGATCTTGTAATCGACCACTCTGTACAGGTTGATAAATACGGAACTCCAGACGCGCTTAATGTAAACATGGAGCTTGAATTCGAACGTAATGCTGAACGTTACCAGTTCTTGAGCTGGGCACAGAAAGCTTTCGATAACTACCGTGCTGTTCCGCCAGCAACAGGTATCGTGCACCAGGTTAACCTTGAGTACCTTGCAAGCGTTGTCCATGCTGTTGAAAATGCAGATGGCGAATTTGAAACTTTCCCTGATTCATTGGTAGGTACTGACTCTCATACTACTATGATCAACGGTATTGGTGTTCTTGGATGGGGCGTAGGCGGTATCGAAGCAGAAGCTGGAATGCTTGGCCAGCCTTCATACTTCCCGGTTCCAGAAGTAGTAGGTGTTAAATTAGTAGGAGATATGCCGAACGGCGCTACTGCAACTGACCTTGCATTAAAAGTGACTCAGGTTCTTCGCAGCAAAGGCGTTGTTGGTAAATTCGTCGAGTTCTTCGGACCTGGCGTTGTCACACTTCCACTTGCTGACCGTGCGACTGTTGCCAACATGGCACCAGAATACGGCGCAACTTGCGGTTTCTTCCCGGTTGACGGAGAAGCATTGGATTACATGCGATTAACTGGACGCACGGAGGATCACATTAAAGTGGTTGAGGCATACTGCAAGGAGAACGGACTATTCTTCGATCCTGCATTGGAGCCAGTTTATACTGATGTTGTAGAAATCAACCTTTCAGAAATCGAAGCTAACCTTTCCGGCCCTAAGCGTCCACAGGACTTGATCCCGCTATCAGATATGCAAAAGTCCTTCAAGGAAGCATTGACTGCTCCTGCAGGAAACCAGGGATTTGGCTTAGACAAGAAAGAAATCGATAAAGAAGCTGTTGTTGAGTTCGCTAATGGTGATCAAACGACAATGAAGACTGGTGCAATCGCCATCGCTGCGATCACTAGCTGTACAAATACATCGAACCCATACGTACTTGTAGGTGCAGGCCTTGTTGCCAAGAAAGCTGTTGAGCTTGGAATGGAAGTTCCTAAGTTCGTCAAGACTTCATTGGCACCAGGATCAAAGGTTGTTACTGGATACCTTCGTGATTCTGAATTGCTTCCTTACCTTGAAACACTAGGGTTCAACCTTGTTGGGTATGGATGTACTACATGTATCGGTAACTCTGGTCCATTGAAGCCGGAAATTGAAAAGTCTGTTGCTGAAAGCGACCTTCTAGTTACTTCTGTCCTTTCTGGTAACCGTAACTTTGAAGGCCGTATCCACCCGCTCGTAAAAGCTAACTACCTGGCTTCACCGCCATTGGTTGTTGCATATGCTCTTGCAGGTACTGTGGACATCGACCTTCAGAATGATCCTATCGGTAAAGACAAGAATGGCAACGATGTATTCTTCAAGGATATCTGGCCATCAACTGCAGAAGTGAACGAAGTCGTTCACCGCGTTGTTACTCCAGAACTATTCCGCAGGGAGTATGAAACAGTATTCACTGACAATGAGAAGTGGAACGAGATCCAAACAAACAGCGATCCACTTTACACATTTGATGATGACTCAACTTATATTGCAAACCCGCCATTCTTTGAAGGCTTGACTCCAGAGGCTGGGGAAGTTGCTCCATTGAACAGCCTTCGTATTGTCGGCAAGTTCGGTGACTCTGTTACAACTGACCATATTTCTCCTGCAGGTGCGATAGGAAAAGATACACCAGCTGGAAAATACCTGCGTGAAAAGGGTGTAGAGCCTCGTGACTTCAACTCATACGGTTCACGCCGTGGAAACCACGAAGTCATGATGCGTGGTACATTCGCAAACATCCGTATCAAGAACCAAATCGCTCCTGGCACAGAAGGCGGCTTCACGACTTACTGGCCAACGAACGAAATAATGTCCATCTTTGATGCTTGCATGAAGTACAAAGAGCAAGGCACTGGTCTAATGGTTATCGCAGGAAAAGATTACGGTATGGGATCATCCCGTGACTGGGCTGCAAAAGGTACTAACCTATTAGGAATCAAAACTGTTATCGCTGAAAGCTTCGAGCGTATCCACCGTTCTAACCTTGTATTGATGGGCGTACTGCCACTTCAATTCAAAGCTGGTGAAAACGCAGAAACTCTTGGCCTGACAGGAAGAGAATCATTCGATGTGCAGATTGATGAAAAGGTTCGCCCACGCGACATCATCTCTGTGACAGCAACTGACGAAAACGGCAACAAGAAGACTTTCGAAGCTCTTGTACGTTTCGATTCAGAAGTCGAAATCGACTACTACCGTCACGGCGGGATCCTGCAAATGGTTCTTCGTGATAAATTAAAAGCGTAAAATAATAAAAATAACCCCCCTGAATCCTTAAGCGGACCAGGGGGTTTTTGTGTATTGTAGTGCACAAAATCATTGCCTTTAATTCGGTATAAGACCTGAAAAAAATCACGGCTTATTCATGACAGCTTTTTGCCTGATGGGGCTAAAGCTGTCAAGATAATGGGTAATTCATGACAGCTTTTTGCCTGATGGGGCTAAAGCTGTCAAGATAATGGGTTATTCATGACAGCTTTTCATCTGGATGGGGTGAACCTGTCAAGATAATGGGTAAATCATGACAGCTTTTTACCTGATAGAGCAAAAGTTGTCAAGAAAATGGGTAAATCATGACAGCTTTTTGCCTGTTGGGCTAAAGCTGTCAAGATAATGGGTAATTCATGACAGCTTTTCATCTGAAGGAACTGAACCTGTCAAGATAATGGGTTATTCATGACAGCTTTTCACCCGTTGTCGATGTTGGTTTCTTGGACCTGTTAAAGCTATTGATAGAGTAAAATGATGACTAAATTTACCTTCCTAGACTACTTTAAGCTTGTAAAATTCTCCTCATTCACTAATCTTACAAAATCCGCGAAAACTTCTGATGAGTCGACAACTTCTCCTATTGATATTTACTCCCAAAGAGGTATGTTTAAGGTAGATGATGGAATATAAGGAGTGGTTTTTATGGGCCTTGTATCAATAGTAGCAAGAGAGGATTTTATTTCATTGGTAACGGATTATGGGATTCATCAGAAACTCGATGATATCAGATTTAAAGAGTTAATACCAAATACAGCCGTAATTGCTTACTCTGGTGATGAAGAATATGCCATGATGGCCATCAGCGCTGCTGAAACTCTTGTTATGCAAGGGTTCAGTCTTAAGAAAATGGCTGAATCAATTCAATTATTGATCAATAATCCCACGCTAATGGTAGATGGACAGCCCTTTGAAGCTGTGATCGCGGGGTACTCTCAAAACGGAGAAGCACAGTATCATGTCATCTCCAATATAAAACCCCTTGAATCCTATTACCCTCGTGCTGGTGAGAGTCTCTACTATGTAAACGGTCATGAATCTATGCTTGTACTTGAGAAGTCCTTGAAGATGTATGGCATGGGGACAGTTGACCAGGCGCAAGCGGCACAAATCCATCTGTTGCAGGAAGCTTCAAAGTTCATACCAAACGTTCATACAAACGCATCATCACATGTTCTCAAAAGAGCAAATTAAAACCGCCTTGGGATTTTTTTAACCTTCTGATCTTGGGTGCATAACTTATAAATGACAATAAGAATGGCGTGTAAACTGACATCAGTTTTGACACGCCATTTTTATTTTTTTTACGTATCCAAAATAATCACCATTAACCAGTCTCAACGATGTCAGTAATATCCTCTTCCTTAAGTTTATTCTACCTAGAGTGTTATTTCCGATTCAATTCTTCTCAGACAATGCTTTTGTTGTTTCATAAATTCCTTTAGGGAATACGGTCCTTGCTTCATGTAATCTGACTTAGGTTTTAGTTTGGAAAACAAGGGAATTATCGTTAATACCTTTTTTAAAACATATATTGATGATGAGAGCTTAAAGAGAACTGTTTGCACTTTAATTTTCGTTATTAAGGGCGCGGGATCAAAAAATTCAAGCCACTATAAGGGGGCACAAGATGAAATTTGCAGGGGTAGGCTTAGTTATACTAGCCGCAATATGCTGGGGAATTAGTGGAGGAATTGCCGATATTTTAATGACCAAGGGATGGGATCCTATTGTGATTTCACTATACCGGGGTGCTGTTGGATTTATATGTTTTTTTGCTTGGTTTCTCTTTCACTTTAGACAAAATTGGACTTTCTCCACTCGCTTATACATCTGGTCCCTGTTGGCGGGTGTTGGAGTTGCTGGAAATTTCACTTTTTATTTTCTGGGTATTCAAGCTTCAAGCATTGCTGTTGCTGCTACTTTAATGTACACGGCACCTGTCTTTGTCCTCTTAATATCTTTTTTGTTGCGAATAGAACGTTCAACTTGGTTTAAATGGGGGTGTATTGCAGGTGTACTTATAGGCATTACCCTGCTTACAGGTGCCTACAACACCGAATCGGTTTCAGTGAGTTTTCTAGGAGTGACAACGGGGCTAGCTGCTGGTCTTTCCTATGCATTATTTATATTTGGGTTCAAAAATGCCTCGTCTATCGGAAAGCCGCAGACAACATTAACCATTGCATTCTTTTCATTATGTCTCATCCTTTTTCTTTTCGCAGACAAAGAGGAAGCAGCTGCTGTGGCTACGTCAAGCGACATAGGATGGTTTCTTCTATTAGGGATCGTGGGTGCTGGATTGTCATTTATATTTTATGTGATTGGCATTCGTAGGACTGCCCCAACAACTGCTTCCATGGTTGCTATGGTAGAGCCAGTGACAGCTTCATTATTTGGCGTACTGATTATGGGAGATCATTTGACCACCATTCAACTTGTTGGAATGATGGTTATCTTGGCTACGATCACTGTACTTAGTGTGAAGCAGTCCGACTGAGAAAGCGAATCTTCACTCAAATAAAAGGTCGAACAATAAGACAAATGGCGCGGACAATTTCCGCGCCATTTGTCTTGTCATTATTGCCCTATGCTACCCAAAACCGAACAGTTTTGGGTTTTTCGAGGCTTTTGATTGTATTAAAGTGCATACTGCAGCACGAAATTGCCAAGGAACAGCAAAGCAATCATATAAAGTGCAGGCTGTATTTCCCGGCCTTTGCCCATCAGCAGTTTTATTAGCGGGTATAGGATAAATCCAATCGCCATCCCGTCAGCAATGCTGTAGGTTAATGGGATCAGAACAATAATCAAAAGTGCTGGGAAGCTTTCCATTAAATCATCAAGCTTGATATTTGCTATATTCTGAAGCATCAATATTCCTATTAAAATCAATACAGGTGATACCGCACTTTCAGGGACTACTTTAATAACAGGAATAAGCACGATCGAAGCCAGGAACAGGACACCTGTAGTAATGCTTGTTAATCCTGTTCGGCCCCCAGCCGCTATCCCTGCAGCACTTTCTACAGATGATACTGTTGGGCTCGTGCCGAAAATCCCTGCAGTGGCAACCGAAATCGAATTAGCCTGGAGTGCCTTCTTACTTTTTTGAGTCTGGTTAAGCATTTTTGTATGGCCATGGATCAGACCGATGTTTTCAAAAATGACGACCATTGCAAGAGAAAAGGCAGTCAGCCAGAAAACAAAATTACCTGCCTGGGCAAATGACAGCTGCCCGAAAACCATTGTATACTCGCCAATAGACGGCATGGTCCACGAAACTCCACCACTTCCGAAGTCCCCGAAAAGAAGGGAAAGTACAGAAGTGAAAACTATGCTGAGCAATAGATTGCCTGGAATATTTTTAATAAATAAAACAACTGTGACAATTAAACCAACCAATGTGATTAGCGCAGTTGAGCTGCTTAGATCCCCGATTTCTAGGAGGGTATGCTCTGAGCTTGTAATAATCCCGCTATTATCAAAACCAATTAAGATCAACAGTATTCCTATACCGACTGTGATTGCTTCTTTCAATGAGTCAGGAATGGATGCAATGATTGTTTTTGCGAGCGGAGTGAAGGCTAATAGCATGAACAGGATACCAGATACAAAAACCATTGCAAGAGCTTCTTGCCATGCGAAACCGCCCGACTGCACGATTGTATAAGTAAACATCGCATTTAACCCCATACCCGGAATCACTAGAATTGGAGTGTTACTCCAGAATCCCATGAGCAAACAGCCTGCGAACACGGTAAGGATCGTAGCGATGATCCCTGCTTCGAGCGGGATGCCTGCTGCTGCTAATATTGTTGCGTTGACAATGATGATGTATACAACTGTGATATAGGAAATAAGGCCTGCAGATAACTCTCTCCCAATCGTTGTACCATGTGCCTGTAATTGAAATAATTTATCCATTTTTTCTCCTCTCTCTTTTACAGATAAATTTTTCCGTTTTGAAACGAATGAAAATATCGTACCATAGACTTGAGTTATATTTAAAATATATAATTTATATTAAAATCATATCTTTTTTAAATAGAAGGAGTTTTTATGGATATTAGACAAATGCGTTATTTCATCGCAATCGCCGAAGAAAAGAATATTACTGCTGCAGCACATAGACTTCATATGTCCCAGCCGCCGTTAAGCCTACAATTAAAACAAATGGAAGAAGAACTAGGAGTGATGCTCGTTGAGCGGCATGGAAAAAAGCTGGAATTGACTGATAAGGGTCAGCTGCTATATAGACATGCACTTAACATTGTCCATGCTTTTGAGGAAGTGAAGAATGAACTCCAGGAAACGGATGAAGGGAGGAAGGGGAATTTATCAGTTGGGATCAACACTCTATCTGTGCCGGAATTTCCCGAATGGCTGGAAGCATTTCATTCCTCCTTTCCGCTAGTCTATTTGCGAATTGTACAAAATGATTCGGCTTACTTGGCTGAACTTGTAAAAAACCGAACAATTGAACTGGGGCTGGTCAGGCTTCCATTGGCCAATCAAGATCTAAACTACCTTCATTTATATAATGAATCATTCGTTTTCGTTTGCAGGCAAAACGGACAAGACAAGATATCCATAAAAGAAATCAGCAACTACCCGTTAATTCTTCCATCTACAGAGGGACTGGGCAGCTTCAATATAATCCACGACGCTTTTACAAAAGTACAGCTGCCGCTTCAGGTCATTTGTGAATGCTCAGATATGAATGTCCTAATGCAAATGGTATCCTCAGGTATTGGGTCAACAATTGTTCCTGAATCTGTTTTTCAATCATATGGATACTCTGATCTTTTTGCCCGTAATATTTCAGATGCTGAATTGGTTTCATCTGTAGGGCTGATCTGGTTAAAACAACATCACCTCTCCAGGCCGGCAAGAAATTTTATCGAGTTGGTAAAACACAGGCTTGGCATCACTGAAAACGGTCATGAATAAAAGGGTTTTATTCTTCCAATAATAACTGCAAATTCTTTTGCAGAAAGGAAGGTGCCATGCTTTGAATCTTCTTGAAGTGATGAAGGATGCATTCGTCCCTTTTATGGACGGTGACAAAAAGCCATTACATGTTGGAGAAGTAATGAATCTATGGTTTTATCTCCATGGGACCGAACAAACTCTCCGCTACGATCAGCACGCATATAATTTAGCGCAAGATCCTGAACTCAAAGAAAAAATCACGGATATCATCGAAAATGTACACAGACCAATGATCAAGGAATTAACACAGTTTTTCAAGGATGAAGGAATCCCTCTCCCTGACGTTGGAGCGGAAAAGATGGTCGGTGAATACCAGGGACTTCCTGAAGGCGCAAAGATGAATGATGAGGAAATTGCCAATCTGATTGCTTACAATCTTGTAGTCGGAATCACTTCTGCAACAAGGGGAATTACTGAATCTGTCAGGTCGGATGTTGGTTACTTATTTGCAAAATACCATATGATGAAAATCACCTTTTCTTTGACATTTAAATCGCTTATGCAGGAAAAAGGATGGTTAAGAGTTCCACCATACTATATTACCGGTAAACAGTAAAAGCAGCGTCAATTGGCGCTGCTTTTTGTATGTGTCGACTCTTGCTGAAGGTAAAAACATTTCTTTAAAAATAATTTTCACTTGCCATGGAGCCTATAATTGATAAAATGATATTTAGTTCAGAATTGTCTTAAAAGCCAGAAGGAGGATCACCATGGAAGAATCATTTTTACAGTCCGTCAAGTATGATGGTGAGAAACTATATATATTAGACCAAACAAAACTTCCCCAGGAAACAGAATTCCTTGAAATCAAGAATATTGAAGATGTATGGGATGCGATTAAACAGCTTAAAGTAAGAGGTGCTCCAGCAATTGGCATTGCAGCTGCTTACGGGCTGGCCCTTGGCATCAAGCATGCCCCTGAAAGTGAATATGATGCATTTTATGAGTTTTTTAAAGAGAAAGCAGATTATCTTGCCACATCTCGACCTACTGCAGTCAATTTATTCTGGGCATTGAAGAGGATGGATACATGTGCTAAGCAATCAAGCTCTAAGCCTGTAGCTGAAATAAAAAGGCTACTGGAACAGGAAGCCCATCTTATTCGCCAGGAGGATGAAAATGTTTGCAATTCCATTGGTGAGAATGCTTTAACATTATTTAAAGACGGCATGACTGTGTTAACTCATTGCAATGCTGGTGGCATTGCCACAGCAAGATATGGAACAGCGCTTGCGCCAATCTATTTGGCTAAAGAACGCGGAATGGATATAAAGGTGTACGCGGATGAAACCCGTCCGTTGCTCCAGGGGGCGCGTCTGACAGCGTGGGAATTAATGCAGGCTGGAATCGATGTTACCCTTATCACTGACAGTATGGCCGCCATGGTCATGCAACAGGGAAAGGTCCAGGCAGTCATCGTAGGTTGTGACCGTGTAGCAGCCAATGGAGATGTAGCCAATAAAATCGGGACTTATGGTGTCGCGTTACTTGCAAAAGCCCATAATATTCCTTTCTATGTCGCTGCGCCTTTATCTACAATTGATCTTGATACAAAAACAGGTGATGAGATACCTATTGAGGAACGGGCAGCAGAAGAAATCACTGCTGGTTTTGGAAAATCAACAGCACCTGAAGGCGTCAAGGTTTTCAACCCTGCATTTGATGTAACGCCACATCACTTAATAACCGCAATCATTACAGAAAAAGGAATCATGCGAGGAAACTACATCGAAGAACTGCCACGTTTGTTTGAACAATAAGCATGGTTGTATGCCAGGGATGCACTCCCTGGCTTTTTTTGCGCATGGATAGTTTGGATTAAGATGGGGCAGAGTTCTAAGACAATAGCGTGTGTGTCGATTGATTTTGTCCGAAGATGACCCAGGTTCGGACAAAACAGAGCGAGTGCAGGTTGATTTTGTCCGAAGATGACCTAGGTTCAGACAAAACAGAGCGAGTGCAGGTTGAGTTTGTCTGAAGAGGACCCAGGTTCAGACAAAACTCCGTGAGTGGCAGGTGATCTTGTCCGAAGATGCCCCAGGTTCGGACAAAACAGAGCGAGTGCAGGTTGATTTTGTCCGAAGATGACCGAGGTTCGGACAAAACAGAGCGAGTGCAGTTCTTCATTAAAATTCACATAATCCTCAAATTTTCTCACTTTTCCACTTTCATTATCTTTGTATACTTGGGATATCCTACTTGTAAATTAACCGAAGGGGGTTTTCCTATGGTCAAAAAAGCGATTGCGGCTGGTATTCTTGCTGGCCTGGTTTTGTTTGCCATTTTCCAGCAGTTTTATACAATCGAGGAACCACAAGCAATTGAAGCATCAAAAGCAGCAACAGGAATTGATGCCGGGATGGTAGCTCCAAATTTCAAATTGAAAAACCTTGCCGGTGAAGAGGTAAGCTTGAAAGATTACAGAGGTAAAAAGGTGATGCTGAACTTTTGGGCTACTTGGTGTCCGCCCTGTAAAGAAGAAATGCCGGCGATGGAGCGATTTTACAAAGAAAAGTCGAAGGATGTTGAAATTCTGGCCGTCAATCTGGATCCCCAGAACAATGTACAATCATTTGTGAAGGATAATGATTTAACCTTTCCTATACTGCTTGATCATGATGGATCCACACAGCAAACATACTCGATCATTTCCATTCCTACAACATTTATAATCGATGAGCAGGGATTGATTTTAAAAAAACACATCGGTTCGATGACATACGATCAAATGCAGGAACTCATGAAGTAACACCAGTACAGTCTACTGGTGTTTTTTTATGGTAAAAATTGCATGGGCAATACACGAAATTAGTGGGTATGAATAAAATACGATTAAATTTTCAAAAAGTTGTAATAATTGAAACCGTTTCCGGACATAATAACTGTTACAATGATGACAAAGGATGGTGAACACGATGAGAAAACCTAGAAAGCGTTCTTTTCAAGAGCTTGTTATGGAAAATAAACGCCAACTTCTGAATGACCGTGATGCACTCGAGAAGATCGAGGCTAAATTGGAGCAAAAACACTTGGGCAAGGCTGAGTAAATATCATACATTACCATTTATGAATACCTCTTCTTTAGGAGAAACTTATTCTAGAGGAGGGATATACATGAGCAATCCTAAAAGGGACAGCAAGCATTATGTTCCAAGCCACCTTGGCACTCAGCCGCGTGGATTCAGTGGCAATAAAGGGAAGAAGATGAATGATAAGTCGGGTGAACATGCCCAGGTAATACAAACTAAAGGTGAATAACCGAGTGAATATGCCTGCCAATGATTTGGCGGGCCTTTATTTTTGCCAATAAAAGATATCCACTGTTTTCCGCTAATAATTGATATGACTAGTTGCATACTATTGGTGTACTTTTTAGAAGGAGGTACATTACCATGGCAAACAATACACCAAAGCCAGATGATCGAAGCGATAATGTAGAAAAGCTGCAGTCTATGATCCATCATACGATTGAGAATATGGAAGATGCGGAAGCTGCAATGGTCAACTCCAGTCCTGAAGACCAGCAAAGAATCAAGACAAAGAATGAGCGCCGCAGAGAGAGTATCGATGCCTTCAGGGCTGAAATCAAGGATGAAGCGCATAACCAGCAGTAAATCCAAAGGACCCGTCAACAGGCGGGTCTTTTTCCGTTTGGTTGAAAATGTGATAATATACGGAATGTAAACTAAAACAACGAAAACTCTTTAGATAAAGAAGTGATTTAGATGGATCGACAAAAAAAGCAAATTCCTATGGATGAACAGATCAAGCTATGGGAAGAGGAGATAAATACAAAAGGTTTTATTCAGGATGAAGCCAGTTTGATCACCGCGATCAGGAAACTGTCAAAAATGGAAAACCATAAGCAACTGTCTCAAACCCTGACTTTGGCTGCGCAATCGAGAGCCCAGCGAAACGGGTATGATTCTCTCGCCCTTGAGTGGTTAAGGACGGCGATTGAACACGATACAGCAAACAAGAAAGCAAAATCCCTGCTGTCAGGTAATCAATGGAAAAATAAGGGTAACCTATTTGGCCAGCTAGTGTACCCTCGGATCAGGGAAACTGATAATCGGGCGTTAAAAAAGAAAACTGCAGAGCAGTACATAAATATTTCGCAGCAATTCCTGTCACATGCTGAAGAAGAGCTGGATGACCTTCAAGCCCAGCAGCTTGAAACAGGCTCTGAAGCTGAAGCTAAATTCAACAGGCTGACCAATTTGCTGGAAAAGGCAATAGAAGAGACTGCAGCTCTCCTGAAAGCAACTGAGTTATATGAAGAGTCGGTTACCGGCGTTTTTCACACAGCTGTCCACTTTGAAGAAATGCAGAAAAGACTGCAAACCCTTGAAGGAATCAAGCTGAACTGGGAAGAAGAATTTGCGGAGGAATCGGAAAGCCAAAAACTATCTGACATTGATCCTTTGGCTGAACTTCACAAAATGATAGGACTTGAATCGGTCAAGGAGAGAGTGAATGATTTTTACCGGTTCTTGAAATATCAGCAAAAACGGAAAGAACTTGGACTGCAAACGAAGGATGATCAAAGCTTGAATATGGTCCTGACCGGAAATCCAGGAACAGGGAAAACTTCATTGGCAAGATTGCTCGCCAAAATTTATCACCAGCTTGGAGTACTGCCGCGAGAAGAAATAATCGAGGCGGACCGTTCCCAGCTTGTAGGGGCTTATGTTGGACAAACAGAAGAAAATGTCAGGAAGATCATCGAGCAAGCCCTGGGTGGGGTACTTTTTATTGATGAGGCTTACAGTCTTAAGCGGGAAGGCCAGACGGGGAATGATTATGGCCAAACTGCTATTGATACTCTCGTTTCCTTAATGACCGGGAAAGAGTATGGCGGTAAATTCGCCGTGATTCTTGCTGGTTATCCAGAGGAGATGAGACAATTTCTTGATGCGAATCCAGGTTTAAGATCACGTTTCCCTCAATCAAATTTAATTCATCTTCCTGATTATTCGAATAGTGAGCTATTACAAATCGCTGAGCAAGCTGCACAGGATAACGATTATGCCATGACAGAAGCGGCAAAGCTTGAGCTTACGGATCGGATCGAAAAGGAAAGAGTCGACGATACCTTTGGAAATGCCAGGACGGTTCGCAACCTTGTGTTGGAAGCGATTTTTAAAAAGGGATCAAGGCAAAGTGAAGAACATGACTTTTCGACCTATACCTTATTGGAAAAAGAGGATTTTGAAGCTACAGCAAATATTTCAACTGAAAAACCACTCGACAGACTGAATGCACTCGTAGGATTGGACACTGTAAAAGCAGAGGTTACCTCCCTGATCTCCTTCGTAAAGATGCAGCAGCTGCGAAAGGAAAAAGGACTGCCTGCTGTGCCGATTCAGCTTCACTCTGTATTCACCGGAAATCCGGGAACAGGAAAAACGACTGTAGCTAAGATTTACGCAGAACTTTTGAAGGAGTGCGGCATGTTGAAGAGGGGGCACCTTATCGTGAGCAGCCGAGCGGATTTTGTCGCTGGTTATGTTGGACAGACAGCCATCAAGACAAAGAAAAAAATCCGTGAGGCACTAGGAGGAGTATTATTTATTGATGAGGCATACTCTTTGCTTGGCCAAAGCTCGGGTGATTTTGGCAAGGAAGTTATTGATACTCTTGTCGATGAAATGACAAGGCATAATGAAAATCTCGTCGTGATTCTTGCTGGCTATCCTGCTGAAATGGATATGCTGCTGGAAAGCAATCCTGGCCTCAGGTCACGGTTCAAGAAGTTTTTCCACTTTCCTGACTATAATGTGGGTGATTTGCTGCTCATCATCAGGAACTACGCTGGCAAGTATCAATATAGAATGGGTACAGAAGCAGAAGCATTTTTGTCTGAGCAACTTTCAGAAACAGAAATAAAAGGGAATGGGCGATTCGCCACAAACTTAGTGGATGAAGCGATTCAATCCCAGGCATATCGATTGATTGACCACGATAATTTTGAGGATTTGGATGAGGATGTTTTATACCTGGAAAAACAGGATTTTGAAGCGGCTTTAAAAAAACTTATAGGATAAAAATTCTTGAAAAATAAAGGGGAATACCAATGATAATTTCTACAAGGGAGATTGAGGTTCGTTATGCGGAAACAGACCAGATGGGGGTCGTGTATCACGCTAATTATCTGGTGTGGATGGAGCTGGGCAGAACACAATTGATCAAAGAGCTCGGCTTTAATTATGCAGAGATGGAGAAGGGTGGAGTCATTTCACCTGTACTTGATATACAGGCTTCCTATAAAAAACCATTGAGATATGGAGATACTGCTACAATTAAGACCTGGGTGGAGGAGTATGATGGGATCCGCTCTGTCTATAAATATGAAATCTTCAATGGTGAAGGGGAGCTGGCATTGACAGGCAGTTCAAAACATGTCTGTGTTAAAAAAGATAGCTTCCGGCCAATCTCGCTAAAAAGGAGCTATCCTGACTGGCATGAAGCGTATTTACAGGCGGTGAAAAAGCCTGAAGATGTAAAGGAGCAGGTCTGATTGGCTTTCGGGATAAAGCGCCACGAGCTTAAGGAATGGAAGAATAAGGTTGAAAGAGGAGAGCTCGCCTTCCTGACCCATTACTGGATTGATGACCGCTTCCCGGACTGTTCAACGGTTACGAAGGTAGGATGCAGCGATCTTGACAGATTAGCTGAGTGGGGGAGAAAGTATGGTTTGCGGCCAGAGTGGATTGACAAGAGAAAGCCTGCCTACCCTCATTTTGATTTATTAGGTGGGAAGCAAGCTGAAATCCTTGAACAGGAGGGAATTAAAAACCCTCTACTAAATGACAGAAAATAAGGCAGACTGCGCGTCTGCCTTATTTCTTTTCGAATTTGAAGTCAGGTTCATGGCCAACCGGGTGTAGTTCCACGATCATATCATGGCCGTCAAAATACCAAATATCTTTTTCTTCAATATAATAGGTGATCCCATTTTTTTCTGTCTTTACGCCAATGTGATCCGGTTCTTCCTTGGAGACACCTAATGAAAAACCTTTCTGGATTGAACTGAAACCGCCGTACCGGACAAAAAATCGCAAATAGCTTCCGGCTGAAAGGTCCATTTCATTTTCATACCATGCTGCTGCATCATTATTAATTGTAATTTTCATATTGTTCTCCTTCCATACCAGATAGAATGATTATAACATAAGCAATGCCCGGTCTTCATGGACCGGGCTCTCTCACAATTATTCTTTTATTAATTGAGTCATATGATGCATGATCTCATGGTATTTATTTTCAGCTCCAGCAAGGCCGTATTGACTGGCTTCTTGCAATGGAACAACTCGGTAATTACTTTGCCTGCTGCTCGAAACGAAGGTTGGAAGGAAATCAGGGTTTTGCAATATTACTTTATTGCCATCCGGTGTGATGGTTTTTGTTATTTCAACAGTAGCAAGACCGCCGATATCTTTATAGTCCCACATTTGTCCTGACAGGAAATTTCCCAGAGAGTAGACGACCAATGCCTTTCTGCCGTCAGTTGCCATCAGCCACTCCATAGGCTGCAGAACATGAGGATGATGGCCAAAGATGATGTCAACACCTTCATTGATTAGAAACTGGGCAAGCTCCTTTTGATCACTGGTAGGGAAACGCTGGTATTCATTTCCCCAATGGATACTCATAACGACAATGTCTGATTCTGTTCGGGCGCGGTGTATCTCCGCTTTCATTGCTTCACGGTCAATGAGGTTCACAAGGTGATCCTTTCCAAAAGGGACTGGGATGCCATTTGTTCCATAGGTGTAAGACAAATAAGAAACATATATCCCATTTTTATTTAAAATCCGCAATTCATGCTTGTCTGCATCGTCCTTGTACGAACCAACATAAGGAAGACCTGCAGCTTCCATATTCTTTATGGATGCAAGGACACCCTTTTCAGATTTATCAAGGGAATGATTATTTGCATTCGATACAATATCCACTCCTGCATCGATCAATGCCTCTCCAACTTCAACCGGGCTATTGAAACTTGGGTAACTTGATAAACCGATTTCTTCTCCGCCAAGAAGTGTTTCCTGATTCGCAAGCAAAAGATCAGGTTCTATTAAGTGTTTTTTGACATTACTGAGCATTGGTTTGAAGTCATACCCTGGATTCACAAAGGCATCTTCATAAACTGTATCGTGGATCAGGATATCACCGATAGCTCCAAGCTTCACTGTTTCTACAAAACTCTTGCCGCTAACATCAAAGCTTCTTTCAAGATGAGATTTTTGAGATTGCATTTTAATTCTCGGTGCCTTTGCCTCGGCTTCATGGTACATCTGGAATGTTAATACAGATGCCAAAACACCTAAGCCAGCAAACAAGGCCAATCCATAAGTTTTATTCTCCTTTTTTCTCATGTTAATCTCCCCAGATTAGAATGAGGCATTTTTATTATGTCGCCTCTAAGGATAATATATTATAAGAATGGTGGTAAATGAATAAATTTCAATATGATGTTAATTATTTTGTCATAATTCGATAATCGCTTTTTACAAAAAGGATATGAAAGAAAATGACTAAGGAAGGGGAGAGGAATTGTTCAAAATAACAGAAAGTGCATATAAAATATTGCATCATGCAGTACTCAAAGAGAGCAAGGGTGGAGAAAAGCTATATGTCAGACTGACGATGGGAATCGGCTGAGGAGGACCTCAGCTTCGGGTTGCTCTGGAAGAGCAGCCATTAAAGAATGATCAGATTTTTACATTTGAAGAGGTTCCTATCTTGATTCATGAAGGTGATTCAGTTTATTTCATTGATACAAAACTGGATTATGTAAAAGATGTTTTTGGTACGGGAAAGTTCAAATTGCTAAAAGTGTAAGCAATATATGCAAAAAAAATGCGGTTCTATCCGGAATCGCATTTTTCTAATATCTAATTTTGTGAGGGTGTAATTTTTAGTCTTTTTTCAAATAGGGAAAATCCAAAATTCAGTGAATAGCTTAACAAATCAGATTACCATTCCATGATCTCCAGGAAATCGAGTAGTTCATCTATATTCTTTATCTTGATCGCAGAAGGATGATTTTTTTCATTGTCAGGATTTTCAGTAAGAAATTCTACAATAAAATCATCAGGCGTCGTTACATCAGCGGTTGTGGTTGTAAACACAAAACTTTCAGCCTGCTTAATAACTTCTTCCATTACAATCCGCCTTCTTTCCCTTGTTCTTACCTACATTTTATCAGTCATAGGAAGAAATGAACGATTTTCAATATGACAATTTTTCGAATTATCGGAAGTCCGGCAAATTAAACAGCAGGAAGCGAAAATTTGAATATCGTTTTAAAGGGTTGAGTGGTTACACTCAATTCGCCCCCGTGATTGTCGATTATTTGCTTGCTGATTGCCAATCCCATCCCTGTGCCCCCTGTTTTTGTAGTGTAAAATGGAGAGAAAATCTTCTTTAGGGAGTATTCATCAATTCCGCCGCCGTTATCGATCACACTTACGGCAACTAAATCCCTATCTTTACTAACCATTAATTTTATAGAAGCCCTTGGATTATGATTTCCTTCAACAGCCTCGATTGCATTTTTCAACAAATTGACCAAGACCTGTTTAATCGCATTTTTATCTGCCAATACATACAACTCTTTACCGGGAAATTCACCACTGATTTCGATATCTTTCAAAATCGCCTCGCTTGAGAATAGTTTGATCATACTTGCTGCCAACTCGTTTATAGACAGCTTCCTTTTCTCAGAAGAGCCAGGTTTTAAAACAGAAAGATAATCAGTTAGTAAGCTGTTGGCTCGGTTAATTTCATCAAGAGCTACGTCTGCGAACTCCTGCTTGCCAACAGCCTGAAGTTCCGGCTTCAGCAGCTGGATAAAACCCTTTAGTGTTGTCAGCGGGTTTCTAATTTCATGGGCTAACCCGGCTGCCAAATGGCTTGCTGAAATCGCTTGAAAATCACTTGTGGCAGTTTGAATGGCCTTTTGCAGGATCATTAATGTCTGCTCTTTTTCAATAATTTCCTGTTCAAGTTTTAAATTTTTGCTTTCGAGATCTGCTTTTTTTGCATCTAAATCATTCATTGTCAACTCCTCCTTAGATATATCGACTTTATGAGGCAAGAAATATTTTTTGCTTGTTGGGTCAGCTTGGGATACCGACTGTTGTCTTTCCATTTCAGCGCTGAATTGAAAGGGTTTAGAGCATGCTATTGCTATGATTTCGTTCACTTCTTTTTCCGGTGTGTTTGGGACTTGATTAGTTTGAAGTATAATAGTTTCGGGTAATTTCATCAGGAATTCACGTCCTTTAAATTGGGCAGTTTAAATTCGATTTCTTTCGAATGTATATGACATAATCATCTATATTATACCAGCAAAAACGCTCTATTTTTTATAAAGAACAAAAAATATTTTATATAGAACTAGCAAAAGGAGCTGTGAAATGGATAAAGCCATTCAGTTTTTTAGAGAATTTCTTAATGACAGAGAAGAAAAAATTCTGAACAATATATTGGATTCAATTGATGGAAATCAGCCAGAAGCATTTATCAAGTTAACCAACCAACCCAAAATTAAGTTATATAAAGAGCAAATCAGAGAATTAATCCATTTGCTAGAAAGTCAATTAATCGGGGAATCAGACGACGAAAAGGTCAAGGATTGGGGTAAAAGGATGAGTGAAGATAAAGTGCGTTTGGGTCTCTCTCTCAGTGAATCCATTCAGCATTTTAATAGTATCCGCGGTGTATTGTGGGAGGAACTCTCGGTAATGGCCGAAAAAAGTGAAAATCTTAGTACAGAAGAAAGTTTGAGGTTGGGTAATCTTATAAATGAGTTCATTGACGGGCAGATAATCATTTTCACCAACTCCTACACTGGACAGGCCAATAAACGTCTGCGGGCGCAGCAGGAGGTTATTGATGAGCTGAGCACACCTGTTATATCGATTGTGGACGGAGTAGCCGTCCTGCCGATCATCGGTGATATAGATACACACAGAGCAAGGATCCTGATGGAACACACGCTTAGAGAAACGAAGGATAATGAAGTAGATTGTCTGATAATAGATCTGTCAGGCGTATTCATAGTGGATACAATGGTTGCCCAGGAATTATTTAAAATAATTGACAGTCTTAAATTGACCGGAGTAGACGTGAACCTGACCGGGATGAGACCGGAACTGGCTCATTCAGTGGTTACTCTAGGCATCAATTTTGATAATGTAAAAATGTATAACAATCTTGGACAGGCATTGAAAGACTTTGGAATCGTCCGAAAATAAAAAGCCGGCAAACCTATTTAAATGGTTTGCCGGCTTGTTTTTTATTTTCTAAAGCTTTAAAGCCACTTGATTTTCGGCTCTGTTTTGTTGCGGATTCTTTCAAGGTTAGCGCGATGCCTGTAAATGACGAAGCTGGCCAGGACAGCGACAACCAGTATCAATGGAAGGTCCTGTGTAAACAGCGAGTAAATGAACGCGGCTATACCGGTCAGGATCGATGATAGGGAAACATACTTTGTTATGTACAAGCTGATGAAAAAGATAATGAGCATGAATAAGAATAATACCGGTATGTATGCCAGTAAAACACCACCTGAAGTAGCGACCGCTTTACCTCCTCTGAATCCGGCGAAAACAGGGTACATGTGGCCAATTACAGCAAAAACCCCCACTAAAAGCATATGGAGATCAGCATTCAGCAGCAAAGGCAGACTTGCCGCCAGGGTCCCTTTCAAGACGTCAGCAATACTTACTGCTAAACCAGCTTTCACTCCCAGCGTCCTGAAGGTATTTGTACCGCCTAAGTTCCCGCTCCCATGTTCACGGATGTCTTTGCCATAGAACACTTTTCCGATAATGAGGCCAGAAGGTATTGATCCCAGCAAGTAAGCTAGAATAATGATGATTGCGTTTAATGCCATGAAATATTCTCCTTTTAAGATTTTAAGGTTCTTTTATTTTACCATGTTCTCTTAAAAACTCCATGCAAATCTTGAACAAAAACTGACTTGTTCCTTAATGGCTGAAGTTTCCTGCTGGCTAAGTTTATAAATTGCTGAATAAGTGAATAAGTAAGTATATCAACGATATTAAGGAGCCCTTCTAAATGAGGATCGGGAAAAATCCAGCTAATAGGAAACCATTATTGTTCCTAATCATCCTTGCAATAATACTTGGGATAACCGCTGTCTACCAAACGAACAAAGAGCTCCCCGAAGGCCTATCATATGAAGGGGAAGTCCACCACGTCAAGGATGTCCGCTTTTTATCTGATTTAACCTACAAGGGGATGGACGGTGAAAAAAAATACGAGCATGAAATATTCGATACCATCATTAAAAGGATTGAAGAAGCGGAAGAGTTCATCGTCCTGGATATGTTTTTATTCAATGGGTATTACAAGGAGGATATGGGTTATCCGGAGATAAGCGAATCTATCAGTGATAAACTTATTGCCCAGAAAAAAAAGAATAAAGACCTTAAGGTTGTGTTTATAACTGATGAAATTAATTTGACCTATGGATCCCATAAATCCGGTGTGTTAAAAAAACTTCGGGAAAATGATATAAAAATTGTTTTCACCAATCTGGATCCATTAAGGGATTCCAATCCAATATATACTGCTTTTTGGCGGGTGTTTCTCCAGTGGTTTGGCCAATCGGGGGAAGGATGGATTCCAAACCCGATGGCAAAGAATGCACCTGACGTAACGCTCCGCTCCTATCTTGAACTGCTGAACCTAAAGGCTAATCACAGGAAAGTGTTCGTCACTGAAAAGACAGCGATCGTTGCATCCGCGAACCCGCATGATGCAAGCGGCTTCCACTCCAACATAGCCTTTGAAACGAGCGGAAATATAATAGGAGACATCCTGGAGTCCGAGCAGGCTGTAATCAATTTCTCAGGAGGCGGCGACCTCCCTGATTACAAACCTGTAAAAGATAAAGGGGATATTAAGGTCCAGATTTTAACGGAAGGGAAAATCCTCAAGCATCTCCTGAACGAGTTGAAAAATACGGGAAAAGGCGATCATATTTGGATAGGTATGTTCTACCTTGCCGAGAGGAAAGTCATCGACGAGATGGACAAGGCCGCCGATCGGGGAGCGAAAATCAATATTATACTTGATCCTAATACCAATGCATTTGGCAACCAGAAATCAGGTTTGCCCAACATTCCGGTATCAGAAGAAATAATGGAATTTGGCAGCGAAAATATCAAGATTAAATGGTACAATGCTGGCCAGGAGCAATATCATACTAAATTGATTTATTTTGACCGAGGAAATAACAGTGTGATACTCGGAGGGTCCGCCAACTTTACACGACGGAATCTCGATGATTTAAATCTTGAAACCAACATTAAGGTTACAGCGGACTCTGACAGTCAAGTCATCAAAGATATTGACCAGTATTTCAATAGAATCTGGAATAACGAACGGGCAAAGTATACACTGGATTATGAAGAAAATAAGGACAAGATGACGCCATTTAAATATATAATCTATTGGATTCAAAGAATATTATGGTTTACTAGCTATTAACATAAAGGGCACCCCATGTGGATGCCCTTTTTTATGTTGGCTCTTTTCTCAAACTTTGTTGCTATTGACTACAAAATAAGATTGAATGACCTATGTTTCTTCAAAAAATTAAAGCTAATGATGAGAAAAGAACTTGCACACTTAATTCGTACTACAAAATGGCTTTTGATCACGCAATCTTTACGAAAACAGCCTTTACTAAAAAAATTCATTCTCATTTACAGTAACCTTAAGTACGATATGATTAAAGGCGAAGGAAAATGGACTTCAATTATAGAATCAGGATAAATACCTGAGTGGAATATCAGAATATCTGAACTATAATCTATTACAGCAAGAAGATGGAGATTTTAGGATGAAGACAATATTATCAGCCATACAGTGGATGGCGTTTATCATTGCTGGTTCAATCGTTGCACCAATTGCGATCGCTGATTTATTCCAATTGAATGATTTAGAGACGACCGGACTGGTTCAAAGGACGATGTTTGTATTAGGCATTTCGAGTCTGCTGCAGGCCTTGTTCGGACATCGTATGCCAATTAATGAGGGTCCTGCGGGACTATGGTGGGGTGTTTTTACCATATATGCAGGATTGAGTACGACACTTTTTTCATCCAGAATTGAAACCTTGCAGGCTTTAGAAGGAGCCATGATCATCAGCGGTATTGTATTCTTCCTATTAAGTTTATTCAAACTTATCGATAGACTGGCAGTGTTATTCACACCTGTAGTCAGCGGGATATACTTACTATTGCTTGTCATTCAGCTCAGCGGATCCTTCCTGAATGGAATGGCAGGACTAGATGGCGGAAATACTGAAGTCAGCCTTCCGATTGCGTTCTTCAGCTTAATTCTGTTTGGGATTACATTCTATCTGACAAGGCATCATATGAAGTGGGTCAGTCGGTATGCCATTTTAATCAGCCTGGCCGCTGGCTGGGCGCTTTTTGAAATTTTTGACCTGGGAAAAGCAAACGAACGATACGATGGAGCAGCAATCGCACTTCCGGAAGTTTTCGCATTCGGGAAGCCTGTTTTCGATTCCGGTTTAATTGTGACTTCTATTTTTATAACGTTCCTGTTGATTACCAATATGTTAGCTAGCATAAGGGTTACCGGACAAGTTTTAAAAGATATGGGGTCAGACATTAAGGATTTCCGGTACCGGGCCAGCGGTTATACAGCAGGAATCAATCAGCTGCTTGGAGGAGTGTTCTCGGCGATTGGGTCTGTTCCAATCTCTGGAGCAGCAGGATTTATTTCTGCTACCGGTATCACAAGAACCCTGCCTTTTATCATAAGTTCATTGTTGATCGTCCTTGCCAGTATGCTGCCTCATGTGATGTATTTATTCGCGGCGCTTCCAGCTCCCGTCGGTTACTCCGTTACTTTTGTTATATTTGTAAATATGACCGGGATCGCATTCTCGGAATTTGATCGTGAGAACGATAAACAAAAGATAAGGGTCGTTATTGGAACCTCCCTTCTGGCCGGAGTAGGGGCAATGTTCATTCCGGACGAGGCTTTCCGCAATATTCCGCCTGTCCTTGTTTCAATTCTTAATAATGGTTTAATCCTAGGCACGTTGATTGCTGTTGCCGTGGATCAATTCACACTTCACAAGAAAAGGCTGTTTTCGCATTGAATGCAGCTTTTCGTATAAAACTTCCCTGCCGCTCCATATCATTAGAAATCCGTAGCCGATTTTAACTTTTATTAGAGAAAGCAACAAAGTTTACGAAAAGAGCCTAAGAAAAAGAGAATGGGATTCTTAGGCAAGTTGATTTGAGACTGCAGAATAGTACGATAAAATAAATGTTAGGGTCAAATTAATCCTTAGGAGTGATATAATATGGCAATTAAAAATCCAAGCCGCGAAGAAATAGGCCAAATCCTTAAGAAGGCAAAAAGGATTGCAGTTGTCGGATTGAGCGATAATCCGCAGCGGACTTCCTATATGGTGTCACAGGCAATGCAGGCAGCAGGCTTTGAAATCATCCCTGTCAATCCTACTGTTGACGAGGTTCTTGGCGTGAAAGCTGTTAAAACACTTAAAGAAATCGACGGGCATGTAGATATTGTCAATGTGTTCCGCCGTTCGGAATACTTGATGGAGGTTGCGAAAGAATTTGCCGAAATCGATGCTGAGATATTCTGGGCACAGCTTGGTCTAGAGAACGAAGAGGCCTATAACTTCCTAAAAGAAAAAGGGTATACCGTGATCATGGACAGGTGCATCAAGGTAGAACACGCTTTAACGAAATAACATGCGCGTGAGGACTTATGTTCTCACGCTTTACTTTTGTTTCGGCAAATTATCAGCCATAATAAAAGACAGTATAGCTTTCGCAAGGCGGGGATTTTGACATGGAGTTTTTAAACAAAGAGCTGGCTCAAGAAATTGTAGACAGGACAATGGGGATCATCGGGAAAAATATCAATATAATGGATAACCGGGGCGTGATTATTGGATCAGGCGACCCAAACCGCATAGATGACGTCCATGAGGGCGCAGTCATCGTAATCAAACAAGGAACTGGTTTTGAAATAACCGAAGAGGAGGCTAAAAGGCTCCATGGAGTGCGCCCTGGAATAAACCTACCCATCTTTTTTGATAGCAAAATCATGGGTGTTATTGGTATAACTGGCTCCCCGGATGAAATAAGAAGTTACGGAGAACTTGTTCGCATCGCTGCTGAGCTAAGTCTTCAGCAAGCGGTTTTGATGAATGAGATCCAATGGGATGAAAGGCTGAAGGAGGAGCTTGTCAGCCAAATCATCCATTCTGAAGGCAAACATGACTCGCTCTTTCTTGAAAGAGCTATGCGTCTGGGTATTGATATTGAATTAGCGAGGACAGCTATCGTCATCATGACTCCTGACAGAAAGAAAACATTTGGCTATTTAAAAAACCGACTGCAAAAAGATGATTTATTATTGATGCAGCACGATAGGATCGTTGTTTTAAAAGTGGTTCCTCGCAACGACATAGATCTATTCATAAGAACCATAACAGAAACATGGCTTAATGGTTTAAGAAAGAATGATAATATACAGGTGAAAATCGGGGTTGGTCAATACCGTGAAGGATTGTCAGGGGTAAAAGCGTCCTACTGGCAGGCAGTCCTCACACTGAATTCAGGGTTGAAATTGAGCTCCCAGCATGACATTTACTTTTATGAGGATTATTACCTCCCTGTATTTCTTTTAAGTGCTGCTAAAAAAGGGCTGACGGAAGATTTGCAGCCGTTTTATGAAAATTTGAAAGAAAAGGATGTAAAGGGTGAGCTGACTGAATCTTTAAGAGCACTTATCGAAACAAACGGCGACATGAATAAGGCTTCACAGAAACTATTTGTTCACAGGAACACGCTTCGATACCGTCTTGATAAAATCACAGAAATAACAGGTAAGGACCCACGCAAAACGACTGACCTGCTTCACCTGTATTTGTCGTTTCTTAATAATGAGCTGGAATGAATTGTGCAATTGCACAAAAGATCTGTTCTATTACAGGTCTTTTTTTGATGGTTTGACTAATGTAATAAGAATAGACAGCGCTTACAATTGGGTTACGAAAAAGTTTAGAGGAGGAATCACCGTGGATATTCAAGTAAGCGCTTTCGGCGCTATTGTAGCACTAGTAGTAGCTATTTTCCTTATTTTAAAGAAAGTTTCACCAGCATATGGAATGATCGCCGGTGCTCTGATCGGTGGCCTTGTAGGCGGAGTTGATGTCACGAACACAGTTGCCCTGATGATGGAAGGGGCGAAGGGGATTATACCTGCAGTATTAAGAATTCTGGCTGCCGGTGTGCTTGCAGGCGTCCTGATCGAATCAGGTGCTGCTGCCGTAATCGCTGAAACAATTGTTAAGAAGGTCGGGGAGACACGAGCGTTGCTTGCCCTGGCCATCGCGACAATGATTTTGACTACTGTTGGGGTATTCGTTGATGTTGCAGTTATCACTGTTGCGCCAATCGCATTGGCAATCGCCAATAAAGCAGGTATTTCCAAAACAGCTATCCTGCTTGCGATGATTGGCGGCGGTAAGGCTGGGAATATTATGTCACCGAATCCGAATGCAATAGCTGCAGCGGATGCGTTCCAAATCCCATTGACATCTGTGATGGCTGCTGGAATCATTCCAGCTGTTTTCGGATTGACCGTTACGTATATTTTAGCAAAGAAGCTAGTTAATAAAGGTGCTATGGTTACAGCTCAAGAAAGTGAAACAACCGTTAAAGGGATACTTCCGGCAGTTGTCCCAGCGATTGTCGCACCATTAGTAACAATCATTCTGCTTGCACTAAGACCTTTGTTTGATATTAACATCGATCCTATGATCGCCCTGCCAGCAGGGGGGATCGCCGGAGCACTTGCAATGGGCCGAATCAGGCATATCAATGACTATGCGGTTGCAGGTCTCGGTAAAATGTCTGGTGTAGCTATTATGCTCCTTGGTACAGGTACACTTGCGGGAATCATCGCTAATTCAGGGTTAAAGGACGTTTTGATTAACAGCCTGGATGCACTTGGTCTTCCAGCATTCGTCCTAGCTCCAGTATCCGGTATTTTCATGTCCGCTGCTACTGCTTCGACAACTGCGGGAACAGCAGTTGCTTCCCAGGTATTCGGAACAACCATTTTGGAAATGGGTGTCACTGCTTTAGCCGGTGCTGCCATGGTTCACGCTGGCGCCACCGTACTTGACCACCTGCCACACGGAAGCTTTTTCCACGCAACAGGCGGAAGTGTCAACATGGAGATTAAAGAGCGTCTAAAATTGATTCCTTACGAAACAGCAGTCGGTTTAACTCTTGCGATCGTATCGACGCTAATCTTTGGTATCTTCAAGTTTTTCGGATAAATAAAAAGCGGTCTGGATTTTTTCTAAGTCCGGACCTTTCATTTCAATGGATTGATACTCGGGTATACTATGAGAGGAGAAACGAGCATGAAAATTGTAATTGCACCAGATTCTTTTAAAGAGAGCCTTACAGCGCTTGAAGCAGCTACAGCGATCGAAAATGGAATGAAAAACATCCTTCCTGAAGCAAATTTCGTAAAAGTACCGATGGCAGACGGAGGCGAAGGAACTGTTCAATCCCTTGTTGATGCCACTGGCGGGAAAATAATCACGAAAACAGTAACAGGGCCGCTCGGTACTCCGGTTGATGCCTTTTTTGGTATATCCGGCGACGAAAAGACCGCGGTCATAGAGATGGCCGCGGCCTCAGGACTCCATCTTGTACCTCCCGGAGAACGAAACCCGCTGGTTACTACCACTCGGGGAACAGGCGAATTGATTGCTGCGGCTCTGGATCATGGTGTTGAACATATCATCATTGGAATCGGCGGGAGTGCCACTAATGATGGAGGTGCCGGCATGGCAAGAGCCCTAGGGATCATGCTTCTGGATTCCGGTGGAAATGAAATTGGCGAGGGTGGAGGAGCTTTAGATTCTCTTGCCTCAGTTAACATGGATGGAATAGATAAACGGCTGGAAACAGTAATGATTGATGTTGCCTGCGATGTAGATAATCCGTTAACAGGCTTAAGAGGCGCCTCGCATATATTCGGACCGCAAAAAGGAGCAATCCCTGAAATGGTTGAAGTATTGGACAACAACCTCCGCCATTTCGCTGAAATTATCCTTACAGACCTTGGCAAGGATATCGAACATGTTTCCGGCGCCGGAGCAGCAGGGGGACTTGGTGGCGGGTTGATGGCATTCCTGTCAGCCGAGTTAAAAAGAGGAGTGGACATTGTACTTGAAGCTGCCAATCTAGAAACCCACTTACTAGATGCCGATTTTGTCATTACTGGTGAGGGCAAGATTGATGGACAGACAATTTTCGGGAAAACTCCTATTGGCGTTGCCAAGACAGCGAAACGACATAATGTACCTGTCATTGCCATCGCAGGGAATGTAGCCTCGGACAGTCAGGTTGTCCACGAGCATGGGATCGACGCTGTGTTCAGCATAGTACCAGGTGTCATTACTTTGGATGACGCATTTAAAAACGCTCACACATATGTCGAAAGAATTGCAGCAAATATTGCATCCGTAATCAAACTAAGCAAATAAACGATTAATAAAAAAACATGAAAAAACCGCGTGCAGCAAAATCAGCATCGCGGTTTTTATGTTTAAAAAGGTTGGTAATAGAATAAATATAATTAAAACTAATGTAAAAAATAAAAAAGCACCCTTAAGGTGGTTTTAGGTATTAGATATTTGTAATAGAGATATGTACATAGTAAAATGAAAGTTGGCAGTATTTAGGTAAAGTGTTACATGCATGAAGATTCTAACATAACAATAACACAAAATGAAGAGGCAGTCAAGTATAAGAGCTTTGAGTTTGGGAGTGATTTTTTGTGGAAGAAAAGCAGCTTAAAGATTTAGAAATGGAACAGGAACGTGTCGATTCAATCATTGAGGAAATTGATAAAAAAGCAGAAAAATGGAATGAAAGTTCAAGTGATGTAGGCTCAGATGCTCTTCAAATCAGAAAAACCTTCTGGGAGGATGTTACGGTTAACTTTGATGAAGCTGATGACGTAGCGGAAACCTTCACGAGCATCAAGCAGCAGGCCGCTCTTTTATCAGAACGTGAGCGAACACAATCACAAATGATCAAGCAGCTGCAAACATTATCCCGCCTAAGGTTTTCTCCTTACTTCGGCAGAGTGGATTTTAAAGAAGATGGGGAAAACGAAACTGATAGAATTTACTTAGGGATTGCAACTCTTATGGATGAAAAGGAAGAAAATTTCCTGATTTATGACTGGAGAGCGCCAATTTCGGGTCTTTATTACGACTACTCCCCCGGTCCGGCACAATATAAAACAGAAACAGATATAATTGAAGGATCAATGGAGATAAAACGCCAGTTCGTTATTAAAGGCGGCAAAATTAAAGCAATGTTTGAAACCGGGGTAACAATTGGTGATGAAATGCTTCAGGAAGTCCTGGGCAACAATGCCGATTCCCAGATGAAAACCATTGTGGCTACCATCCAGAAGGAACAAAACCAAATCATCCGCAATGACTCCAGCAGCCTTGTGGTCGTACAGGGTGTGGCCGGAAGCGGCAAAACTTCTGCAGCCATGCAGCGTGTCGCTTATTTACTATACAAGTACAGGAATATCATTACATCAGAAAATATCATGTTATTCTCACCAAATCCACTTTTCAATAGCTATGTTGCAACGGTTTTGCCCGAGCTTGGCGAGGAAAATATGCAGCAGGCCACCTTCCAGGAATATCTTTCAACTCGTTTTAGCTCAGACTATCAACTGGAAGATTCTTTTGAGCAGATGGAGTTTCTGCTTGAAGCAGAAAAAAATGAAAGTTATTTAGACAGGATTGAAAGCATCCGTTTTAAGGCGAGTTTGGAATTTAAAGAATTATTGGATCAGTACGCCGCGAAACTTGCCAGGGAGACTCTTGTTTTTAAGAGTTTAGGGTTAAATAAACGGTCGATCATATCAAAGAAGGACATAGCGGCTTACTATGACTCACTCGACAGCAATATTTCAATTCCAAATAGAGTTCAGCTTGTGAAGGAATGGCTGTTAAAGGAACTAAAGAAAAAAGCAAAAGCAGAATTGTCCCAGGAATGGGTTGAAAAAGAGATTCAATTCCTTGAAAAGGAAGATTATCTGGAGGCCTTCAAACAAAGTCAGCAAAAACAGGGAGGAGCTGATGATACCTTCCATGATTATGATCGTGAGCAGCAGTGGCTATCGGAAATGGTAGTTAAAAGACGTTTTAAGCCATTGTTCAATGCGGTTAGAAGATTAAAATTCATTAATATCAGAGCCGTTTACATGAATTTCTTCAAGGATGATCAGCTAAAAACTGACTCAATGCCTAAAAATTGGACTGTGTCTTGTGAACAAGCCATAAGTAACTTGGAAAACAGATATATAGCATATGAGGACGCGACTCCTTTTCTGTACCTTCAAGACTTGATTGAAGGAAGGAAATCGAATACTTCGATACGCCACGTATTCATTGATGAAGCCCAGGATTATACCCCTTTCCAATTTGCCTATATTAAAATGCTGTTTCCATACAGCAAGATGACTTTGCTAGGGGATATTAACCAGGCAATTTACTCGGGACCAACAGGCGCCCCCACTATTCTTGCGGAATCAGCCCTTGAATTTGGGGAAAAGGAACTTTACAGGCTTACGAAGACATACCGGTCAACGAAACAAATTGTAGAGTTTACCTGCCAATTGATCGAGGGAGGAGATTTGATTGAGCCTTTCAATCGAACAGGACCAAAGCCGGTTATCGTTCAAAGCCGTGAAGACAGCGATCATATTTTGATGACAAATGAAATTATTTCCGATTTGCAGAAAACAGGACATAAAAATATCGCGGTTATTTGCAAAACTGCCAGAGAAAGCAAAGCAGCTTTCGAGGAAGTCAAAAAAGCGTATAATGCGAGATTGATCGAAAAAGGGACATTGACGTTTGAAAATGGTGTCAATGTTGTACCGACATACCTGGCTAAAGGGATTGAATTCGACGCGGTGATCATTTACGATTCATCGTCCTACACAAGAGCTGAAGAAAGGAAATTGTTATATACCGCCTGCACAAGGGCAATGCATGAGCTGTATGTCCTTTCTAAAGGAAGGCTTAGTCCGCTTCTTGAACAGGTTGATGAACAACTATATAATCTCGTCTGACAGCAACAAGCCGCCAAAAATCAATGGCGGCTTGTTGTTTTACAGATTAAGCATTATCTGAGCCAGTCAAATAACGACTTCTCCTGTTTGCGAAGGCTTGGCTTTTCTCTGCCTGCTTCCTGCAGTGCTGAATTAACATCAATTAAGCCATTTCCATAGTTACTATCTTTCCCTTGCTCCCCCAGATCGATCGCGGAATTCTTTATGATCCTAATCACTTGAGAACTGCTTAAGTCAGGGTTGGCAGATTTAATTAAAGCAGCAAGGCCAGCGACATGCGGTGCGGCCATTGAGGTCCCGGAAAGGGCAGCATATTGCTGGTTAAAATACGTGCTGGGAATATACACACCCGGAGCGGCAATATCAATATAATCCCCGAAGTTTGAAAAGCTTGCTCTGTTCCCATTATAGTCTACTGCAGAAACACTCAATACTTCAGGATATGCAGAAGGGTAGGTCGGCTGGTCTGAACCATCATTGCCAGCTGCAGAAACCATGACCACATTTTTCTTATAGGCATAACGTACAGATTCTTCGAGAACCCTTGAAGGCTGGTAATTGCCAAGGCTAAGATTGATGACATCGGCACCATGGTCGACCGCCCAGACGATCCCTTTTGCGATATCGAAGGTTGTGCCATAGCCTTTTGCGCCCATTGCTTTTATCGGCATGATTTTGCTGAACCATGTCATGCCCGCCACACCTTCGTTATTGTCCGTTTCCGAAGCAATGATTCCCGCTACATGGGTTCCATGCCCGTTGTCATCATCCGGTTCAGATTTTTCATCAATCACGTTATAGCCTTTAACAAGGCGGTTCCTTAAATCGGGATGGTCCAAATCAACACCTGTATCGACAATCGCTATTTCAATATCTTCATTTCCGCGGGTTACCTTCCATCCTTGCTCAGTACCTATGACTGGCAAATTCCATTGATAATTTTCCTGGTAGAGCAGGTCATTGGGACCGTTCACTTCATTTTGCATCAAGATAAAATTGGGTTCAGCATATTCTATATTTTTTCTCTGATTAAAGTAATCGATCATTTCCGGCGTTTCCATCACCGTTGACCTGAAAATATAAATTGAGTTTAGATGCTTGATGACCCAGCCTTTAATATCGCGTGTAATTTGGTCTAATTCCTCAACACTGGGTTCGTTAACAAAGTCAACTGTGGCTTCATGGTCATAATAATGGCTTGTATCCTTTTTATTATGAAAAATTAGTGTGACTTCTTCTTGAGTGTCAAGTTGATGCTTGATTTCCTCACCTATCTTCACGTTATTAACCTTTGCCATAGACCGTGTCAACATACTTTGCTGTCCCGAGGAATGGGTTCGTGCTCCATGTCCTGTTTGATCATCATCACTCCTGAACACCCCGCCTGCAGTAAGGGCGAGAAGAAGGATGAATGACGATCCAAGAATGAACACCTTCGCTCTTCTCATAAATAAAAGGCCTCCGTAAAATGTATTTGTTCTTATGTTGCAGTACAATTGAAAAATTAACGGCGGAAATCTCTGGGAGTTTAAATGGCCGGTGAAAGTGGAAGGGTGAAAGAGGTTTACTTCTCTATGGAATCGAATTTAACAGCAAAAAAATGACATGAAAGCTTCACATAAGTCCCCAAATAACCGATTTTTTATGACAAAATTCCAATTAATTCTTGAAATCCGTTTGCCAAATCCCAATTAATCGCTACAATTAAGCATAGACGCCATTCTTATGGTAAAATAACTAAGAGAACAATTGTTCTGATTCTGAAAAAGGAGATAAGAACCTTACTACTTTTTCAATGGCTCTTTTCGTAAACGTGTTGTTTTACAAGCTAAAGAAAACGGGTTTATGGGTTTGTATGAGTCTAATGTCTTTCTTCATTTTAGAAACCAAGAATACAGTTTCGAAGCTAAAATACGCGCTGGAATAGACATTTTCTACGAAAAGCAACTATCAATACGAAAAAGCCTTATAAAAAAAGACGAATACTTAACGAATTCATTGACACTATACATAAAAACCGTCAATGTTGATTGCTAGAAATGAAAGGGGTATGTTTGTGGCAAGAAATCAGCAAGCTTTTGATTATAATGATGATGCCATACAGGTGCTTGAAGGCCTTGAAGCGGTACGCAAAAGGCCGGGTATGTATATCGGCAGCACGGATACACGGGGACTTCATCACCTCGTTTACGAAATCGTTGATAACTCTGTAGACGAAGCACTTGGCGGCTACGGTAATCAAATCATCGTCAAAATCCATAAAGATAATTCCATCAGTGTCCAGGATAAAGGCCGAGGCATGCCAACGGGGATGCATAAGCTAGGCAAACCAACTCCAGAGGTCATCCTTACTGTCCTGCACGCAGGCGGAAAGTTTGGTCAGGGTGGATATAAAACGAGCGGCGGCCTTCATGGTGTAGGTGCATCCGTTGTAAATGCATTATCAGAATGGCTGGTTGTAACCATCAAGCGTGATGGTTTCATCTATGAGCAGCGTTTTGAAAATGGCGGAAAACCAGTGACAACCCTTGAAAAGATCGGAAAAACCAACCAATCAGGAACGACAATCCACTTTAAGCCTGACCCGGAAATTTTCTCTACGTTAACTTATAACTATGATACCCTCTCTGAACGTCTTAGAGAGTCTGCCTTTTTGTTAAAAGGACTTAAAATAGAGTTAATCGATGAGCGTAATGATGCTAAGGATGTTTTTCATTATGAGACTGGAATACAGGCATTCGTAGAATATTTGAACGAAGAAAAAGATGTGATGCATCCAGTTGTCAGTTTTGAAGGTGAGTACAGCAAAATAGAAGTTGAGTTTGCCTTCCAATTTAACGATGGGTACTCTGAGAATGTGCTCTCATTCGTCAACAATGTCCGGACAAAAGATGGCGGTACACATGAAGCAGGTGCCAAAACGGCGATGACGAGGGTATTCAATGAGTATGCCCGCAAGGTTGGGTTGCTTAAGGAGAAGGACAAGAACCTTGAAGGCGCTGACATTCGGGAAGGGTTGGCGGGCATTGTTTCCGTGCGCATTCCTGAAGAGCTGCTGCAATTTGAAGGCCAGACAAAGGGGAAACTGGGAACAAGTGAAGCCAGATCCGCGGTTGATTCTGTCGTTTCTGAACACTTATCATATTTCCTTGAGGAAAATCCTGATTTCAGTACATTACTGATTCGAAAGTCCATCAAAGCTTATCAGGCGCGTGAAGCTGCCCGAAAAGCGCGCGAGGATGCAAGAAGCGGGAAGAAGAGAAAGAGATCAGATGCGGTGTTGTCTGGCAAACTGACGCCAGCACAATCCAAGAACCCTGCGAAAAATGAACTTTACCTGGTAGAGGGTGATTCCGCTGGTGGTTCTGCCAAACAAGGCCGCGACAGGAAATTCCAGGCTGTGCTTCCATTGCGGGGTAAAGTAATTAATACCGAAAAAGCAAAACTTCAGGACATCTTCAAAAATGAAGAAATCAATACGATTATCCATGCCATTGGTGCCGGAGTAGGTTCTGACTTCAATGTAGAAGACATCAACTATGACAAAATAGTCATCATGACGGATGCCGATACCGACGGTGCCCATATCCAGGTGCTGTTGCTGACATTCTTTTACCGATATATGAAGCCGCTGATTGAAGCCGGTAAGGTATTCATTGCCCTGCCGCCGCTATATAAAGTCAGCAAGGGAACAGGCAAAAAAGAAGTCATCGAATATGCCTGGAGCGACGAAGAGCTGAAGGACGCGATGAAGAAGGTCGGTAAAGGCTATATTATCCAGCGTTATAAGGGTCTCGGGGAAATGAACGCCGATCAGCTCTGGGAAACCACGATGGATCCTGAGACAAGGACATTGATCCGGGTTAGAATTGACGATGCAGCTAGAGCGGAGCGAAGAGTGACAACCCTTATGGGGGATAAGGTGGAACCACGCAGGAAGTGGATAGAATCCAATGTAGCGTTCGGCCTGGAGGAAGATGGAAACATCCTTGAAAATGAAAATATCTCAGTTACAGAGGAGGTTGCTGGCGAATGAGTTCAGTTGAAAAATTTCGTGACCTCCCATTAGAAGATGTATTAGGCGACCGTTTCGGCCGTTATAGTAAATATATTATCCAGGAACGTGCACTTCCTGATGCGAGGGACGGGCTCAAACCTGTTCAACGCAGGATTTTGTATGCTATGCACGTGGAAGGAAACACAAGTGAGAAAGGCTTCCGGAAATCAGCCAAGACAGTCGGTAACGTAATTGGTAACTACCATCCGCACGGTGATTCCTCTGTATATGAAGCCATGGTCCGTATGAGCCAGGATTGGAAAGTGCGGAACTATCTTGTCGAAATGCATGGTAACAACGGAAGCATAGACGGTGACCCTCCAGCTGCGATGCGTTATACAGAAGCAAGATTGTCTGCCATTGCGGGTGAACTGTTAAGGGATATCGAGAAAAGAACAGTCGAATTCATCCCGAACTTTGATGACACATCAAGTGAGCCTACGGTACTCCCTGCGATGTTCCCAAACTTGCTAGTCAATGGTTCTACCGGGATATCCGCCGGTTATGCGACAGATATTCCTCCTCATAACCTGGCGGAAGTGATTGATGGGGTCATCATGAGGATGGACAATCCTGCGTGCACTGTGGAAGATTTGATGAAAGTCATTAAAGCTCCGGATTTCCCCACAGGAGGAATCATCCAGGGTGTTGAGGGAATCACTAAAGCCTATAAAACCGGTAAAGGAAAGGTCATCGTTCGCGGTAAAGCCGAAATCGAAGACATCCGCGGCGGCAAACAGCAGATTGTCATCACAGAAATTCCTTATGAAATCAATAAAGCCAATCTAGTCAAACGGATTGATGAATTCCGGCTTGACCGTAAAGTGGAAGGCATTTCGGAAGTGCGTGATGAAACCGACCGCACAGGGCTCCGTGTCGTAATTGAGCTGAAAAAAGAAGCTGATGCAAATGGTGTTTTGAATTACCTGTATAAGAACAGCGATTTGCAGATTACCTATAATTTCAATATGGTTGCCATCAACAAGAAAAGACCTGTATTGATGGGACTTGCCGAATTGATTGATGCTTATATTGACCACCAGAAGGATGTTGTGACAAAGCGTTCCCAATATGACCTTCAAAAAGCTCGTGACCGAGAGCATATCGTTGAAGGGCTTATGAAAGCTTTATCTATCCTCGACCAGGTGATCGCAACAATCCGTGCTTCAAAGGATAAGCGTGACGCCAAAGATAATTTGATTAAGAAATTTGAATTCACTGAAGTACAGGCTGAAGCAATTGTATCCTTGCAATTATACCGCCTGACGAATACCGATATTACTGCCCTTCAAGCCGAGGCAGAGGAGCTTGCCAAGAAAGTAGAGGAGCTTACCGCGATACTCGGCAGTGAGAAAAAGCTATTATCTGTCATCAAAAAGGAACTGAAGGATGTCAAAAAGCGGTTCTCTGATGAGCGCAGAACAAAAATCGAGGAAGAGATTGAGGAAATCAAGATTAACCTTGAAGTACTGATTGCAAGCGAGGATGTCATCGTTACTGTGACGAAGGATGGATACGTTAAACGAACCAGCCAAAGATCATATGCCGCCTCCAATGGGCAGGATTTTGCGATGAAGGACACGGATAGGCTTTTATCACAGTTGAATATGAATACAAAGGATGTCCTGCTGTTGTTCACAAATAAAGGCAGCTACCTATACTTGCCTGTCCATGAACTTCCTGACATCCGCTGGAAAGACCTTGGCCAGCATGTTGCAAACCTTGTGCCGTTAGACCGGGATGAAGAAATCATAAAGGCTGTCCCTGTCACGGATTTCGAACAGAATTCTTTCTTTGTATTTGTGACCAGGAATGGCATGGTAAAGAAATCTGAATTAAACCTTTATAAAGCCCAGCGTTACTCCAAGCCGCTAACCGCAATCAATGTAAAAGGTGACGACCGTGTCATCGATGTACATGTAACCAATGGTGAGAAGGATTTATTCCTTGCATCACATCTCGGTTATGGTCTGTGGTTCAGCGAAGAAGAAATTAGTCCAATTGGAGTCAGGGCAGCTGGAGTAAAGGGGATGAACCTGAAGGATGGGGATTATGTTGTCGGCGGGAAAACTATTGACAACAATCGCAGCCATTCCATCGTCATAGCTACGCAGCGTGGTGCCGTTAAAAAAATGAAGATGTCTGAGTTCGAGAAGACTTCCAGGGCTAAACGCGGTGTTGTCATGCTGCGTGAATTGAAAGCAAACCCTCACCGTATTATTGGTGTGGAGGCAGTCCAGGACGATGAAGAATTATTCTTCCAGTCAGAAAAACAGCAAATTGTTTCAGTGAAAGCTACAGAATTAAGGTTCAGCGATCGATATACAAATGGATCCTTCCTTGTGGATGATAGTGAAACTGGAAAGCTTACAGGTATCTGGAAAAGTGAGAATGAACAAGCAAAAGGCTCGCAATAATACCAGTTCCAACAAAAAACACAGTGTATTTGCTGTGTTTTTTGTTTTTAATCCAATAATCAGGGTAATAGGTAGGTAGCTTCCTGTCTTTCGGAGGCAAATCTGATAATGGGAGTGAAGTACCATTGTAAAGCGATTACAATTTTGGTACATTAAAAACTATACTAAAATATCTTTGTCTAATACATAATAAAGGAGTTTTTTATGGAGATTTTCAACAACATTATATCCGAATTAAACAATTATATGTGGAGCTATGTATTAATTGCTGTACTGGTTGTATTGGGTACATATTTTACGTTCAGAACCAGATTTGTTCAATTCAAATACTTCCCTGAAATGATCAAGGTACTTAAAGATCCAGCCACTGTATCTTCTGAAGGGAAACGGGGCAGGTCATCATTTCAGGCATTTACAGTCAGCTTAGCTTCAAGGGTTGGTACAGGGAACCTGGCTGGAGTTGCGACAGCCATCTCTGCCGGAGGGCCAGGAGCCGTCTTTTGGATGTGGATCATTGCGTTAATAGGAGCAGCATCAAGCTTTATCGAAAGTACTCTAGCCCAAATTTATAAGGTTAAAGATAAAGACGAGGCAGAATATCGCGGCGGTCCAGCTTATTATATGGAACGAGGGTTAAATAAGAGATGGCTGGGTATCTTATTTGCTATAATTATTGTCTTTACTTTTGGCTTGGTGTTTAGTTCTGTACAATCCAACACCATTTCCCTTGCCTTTGACCAGGCGTTTGGATTCGATCGCTTTTGGATGGGAGTCATTTTGGCTGTTATGACTGCGGCGGTCATTTTTGGCGGAATTAAAAGGATCGCTTTTGTCTCTCAAATTATCGTGCCAATCATGGCAGTGTTATATTTAATCCTTGCATTGATCATTGTGATCATGAATTTCACAGAAATCCCTGCAATGCTCTCACTGATCGTCAAGAACGCATTCGGCCTGCAGGAAGTAGTAGGCGGTGGAATGGGAGCAGCGGTTATGATGGGAATCAAGAGAGGACTATTCTCCAACGAGGCCGGGATGGGAAGTGCACCAAATGCAGCTGCTACTGCGGCTGTAACCCATCCAGTAAAACAAGGCCTAATCCAAACATTAGGTGTATTTACGGATACTTTACTGATTTGTACGGCAACAGCCTTTATCATCATTATGTCGGGCGAATATACGAACCCTGATTTGGATGGAATACAGTTAACTCAAGCAGCTCTGACAGCTCATGTCGGTTCATGGGCACCAGCGTTCGTCGGCGGAGCTATTTTCCTTTTTGCATTCACCTCCATTATTGGAAATTACTATTATGGTGAAACGAATATTGAATTCATCAAGAAAAGCCCTACTGCTCTCTTTATTTACCGTCTTGCTGTTATAGGAATGGTTTTGTTCGGTTCAATTGCCGAGCTAGCCATCGTCTGGAATTTGGCAGATCTCTTCATGGGTATCATGGCATTGATCAATCTTATAGCCATAACCTTGCTAGCGAAGATTGCTATGGCAGCATTAAAGGATTACAGGGAACAGCGAAAACAAGGAAAAGATCCAGTTTTCTATGCTGATTCAATTGATGGTTTGACAGGAATAGAGTCCTGGGATTATCAAAAGGCTGTAGAGTCCAAAAATAAGTAATAGTAACTAACCCTTCTGATTCGGTCAGAGGGGTTTTTTATGCATTTTTTTACCATTTCTGGAGAAGATAACTTCAACGGGGTGATTTAAAATGAAAAGGGAACTATTAATCACGTTTGGCGCATTCTTTTTTATGTCGTTAACCGCCTTCACCGGCGTATACGCAGGGGAATCCAGTGAGAAAACGGTGACAATATCAGAGGGAAAAGTGGATGTTACGGGCGATGGGAAGAAAGATTTGATTTATGTGAAAGGCGTGCCTTATGAAGAAGGGGCTCAATATCTCAATAATATTTTCCTGAAAATCAGAGCCTCCAATGGAGAAATCTATAAGATCGATCTAGAGGGTGGCTACGATCCTGCTGCTATATATAAAGATTTGAATCACGATTCTGTAAAAGACATATTTATCAGTGTTCCTACGGGAGGAAGCGGAGGTCTTTCGAATTATTACTTATATAGTTTAAGGGATTTCCAAGTTACCAATCTCACTGTGCCAGAACCTTTGGCAGTCAGCAGTCAATTTGAGGATGGATACAAGGCTTCCATTACGATTGAGGAAACAGGCCAGTCGTACAGCTTTGACTTAAGCGACAGGAAAGATGATTATGAAAGGCTCGGGCTATATCAGGATGGAAAATTAAATGAACCGGCAGAACTAATGGTTCTTCCATTCGGATTATTAGAGACAGAGAAGGTCAAAAATGGCCTTTACGGATTAAAAGGGAGCCAGCGGATAAATGGAGCGTATAATGCTGATGGAATCGCCAATCTTGAATCTTCCTGGTTATATGAAAACGGAAAATGGGAATTATTAAGTGCTGAAGTCAAACCCCTGAAAGCTCAATAAAATAGGCGATTGTCACGTAATTCCCACAACTGGCATAAGCTATCGGAAAAGGATTCTTTTATCAGGAAGGAGCCTTCTGACGTGAGCAAATTCAAGCCAGAACGACTGAAAGTTACCTTTATTCCACCAGCAACTGCTTTTGTGCCTATAGACAGCAGGAAATATACTTTTACTCATTCTGACCTTACTGGAGAATTATTTCTTGCCATCGGGAATGTCTATGACTACCAGGCCATCAATTATGAAATGCGCGATGAAGTACTGGCCGACTGGGTGACACTCAACGGTGAATACTTACTGTATGGAAAGGTTTATATCAGCAACGGCGAATACGATTTGAATATGTCCAGAATCCGATACATGATTTTCAAGAAAGAATTGGATTTAGCATTGACTGCGATGATTTATGGAGATAGAAGCTTTTTCACATATTATCCATGGCTGCTTGATGCGCCAATTTACGTACAGTTTTCATCGATCTATCCAGAATTTAATCAAATCCGCTGCTATGGTACGCCTAGAACGTATCTTAACAAAGCGAATAAAGAAAGAACACCAGAAGCACAGGCATGAGACCTGTGCTTTTTTAAATACAGCATGCATGAACCGGAAAAGAAGGTACATAATAATATTATGTAAACTAAGGGAAATTGTTAAAGAGGATAGAGACAGTTAACAGTATGATTAATACCATAAATAAAGCGAATGGAAAACTTCTGGCGCGAAACGAGATATAAGAAGTTTTTTCTAATAAGACCCAGATGCAAACTGGAATGAACTGAAGCAATAGACTTGAACTAACCAAAAAAAATTTAATTAAATTAGAAGTCATTATTTTAAGCAGAAACAAATTAATATCATGAGAATCCAGGTGAATTTTCGATTGCGTCTCACTAGTTTAAGTATACTTAGTTAGTGAGACAATACTATAATGATTTTATGCAACTTCCTAGAATTTATGTTATGTAAACTAGTAAAATGATTTTTATAGAAACGGCCGAGCCAACCCTCCTCCCGTTTTTTCAATTGCAAACAACGACCAAATTATGAGTTATGCTCATGAACGTTAAGCCACCTGCACTCATCTACAAGTGATGGCTTAACGTTGTTTGGCTTTAATGCTTGATTAGTTTGATTCCGGTCACTGGCCTATGAACTTTTTACTTAATTAATTTTTTTCTCTGCCGTTTTTAGGTCGATTCCTTTTTACAGTTAGTATAAATGCGGCCCATTTCAATATAAATATAGCTGCAATAATAACAAGAAATGGCTTTTGTAACCAGTTATACTGCCCGAATCGAAAAAAGAACAGAAAGAAAGTGGTGTGCAATATAACCAACACGAACAGAGTGCCACTTTGTCTTTGAAGGTGCTCCCACCCTTTATCCCCTAATATCTTGACAGAGCGATTATTTGATACCAGGCTAAGCAAAAGCAGATAGAACAAGCTGACAAACCCAATTAGATTGGCAAGTGTAAAGCCAGGATCAAAATCAAGCTGGCCTGTTACCTGATTAACTCCGATAATTAATCTAATTGGCTCCCAGTAAAACCACCCTTTGAAAAGGATATAAAGATGAAATAATACCATTATTGCGCACCATATTCCCAGCTCTCTTCTCCAGGATAAAAAACGGTGAAAAACAGGATGAAATTTGCTTAGCGGACCCAGAATCATCGTAATAATCAGATATAATAAGGCCACATCCGCAAATGCTCTGTTCAAGGAATGCATTGTATTCCAGCCAGATCGGCTATAATAAAATATTAAACTCAATAAAAATGCCAGAAATGAAACAAATAAATGTTTCTTTATGTTTCCCATCCCATTCCCCTTCTTAAAAAAATTTAATGGTTATCCATCACTGCTTCGCTTGGATTTGTATCTATATGCGCCCCATTGCCCCACTGGTTTTTGCAGAATGTAAAGGAGCACAGTTTTGATAGTTCTTCCATATACATGAACCGTATAGAAAAAGGAGGTATGGATATGAATCCTATTCAATCGGGAAGTCATATGGATAATCAAAAAGCATCTGTCGCAGGCGTGATGGGAGGCCACGATTCGTTGCTGGCAATGGTCCAGCTTTGTGAAGCAACATGCGAGCATATGGTCACGCACCTAATTTGTGCACACCATGATAATCGAAGAGATCTGCAAATCCAGTTATTGAGGGATTGTGCGGATATATGTACAATCATGGCCAAATACCTTGCACGAAACAGCTGCCATGCAAGGATATTAGCCCATATTTGTGCTGCTATCTGTGAAAATTGCGGAAATGAATGTGCAAAATTCCCTGACATGATGTCCCAGCAATGTGCCGAAATTTGTTTTCATTGTGCACAGGCTTGCAGGATGTTCGCGGGATAACTAAAAGACACGCATTTAATATAGTATAAGAGAAAAGCTGTTTTCTAATTCAGCTTTTCTCTTTTTGAATCATCAGCTTACTTATTTCAATTATATTTCTTTTACCGGGTGGGAAATAAAATGATTATCTTTATCAACTTTTGTATAAGTTGACCTCCCTATGTATAGCGGAATTGAAAGCTTTTCGAAATCTGGCAATCCGTTAGCAAGAAATTTATCATCATCCCGGTAAAAACCCACGATGTTTGCCACAAACCAGTCATGGTCTCCGTATGTATTCCGATCGATAACTTCACACTCATACGCAATATAAGCATCACGCAGTATCGGTGAGTTTGTAGCTGACCCGTGGTCAACACTGATGTTCGCCATATCAAATTTGTTGATTTTCGAACCTGAATACACGCCTGCTTGCTGAATAAGATTTGAATATTCAAAAGGCACAAAATTAATGGCAAATTTCCCTGCTGATTTTACCAGTTGATAAGTATATCGCTCACGGCCAATAGCTGCTCCATAAATTGGCGGATCATATGATATATATGAATGCCAGCCAGCAGCCATTATATTATTTTCTTCCTTATGAGACACTGTAACCAGTGCGACCATTCCTGGATAACTATGCATGACAGTTTGATTGATTAATTGAATCATGTTTTGTGTTCCTCCTTTGATTTTATAGTGTTCCATTCTCTTAGAAGCATGGGCAACTGTCTATTTTTTTATTTTTATGCCATCAAATTTTTAGTCACATATCCTATATTGAATAAAATATAGGAGGTTGCTCAATGAATTATCCTCAAACTTATTTTCACAGGCAAGATCATCAGAATGATGAAAGGATTATTCCGTTATTATTCCTTGCTGCTGCACCTGCATTTTATGGCGGTATGGATTTTGCGGTCCGTGGTATGGTTATGGCCGACCTGGGTACTGGTACGGCCGCAGACCGTGGTACGGATTTGGCCGCCGTCCATGGTATGGTTTCGGTTGTCGCCCCTGGTATGGCAGGTCATGGTGGTAATTGCAAAATAAAAAGAGCTCCCCGTTGGCCAGGGAGTTTCTCCCTTTCAATGAAGAAATTTATTCTATTATAGCAAAAAACTGAAATTTCGTATTGCGAAGTAAATTTAAAATCTTTAAAATATAACAGAATAACTAAACTTCATGATTAAGGGAGATCCTATGAACCGCAAAGTTTTTCTTTATGTAAAAGCATTTTCCGACCTTGGAACCTTTATGGATTTAATCGCAATCAATGTTTTGATGTATATGGCAACAGGAAGTCCTGCCTGGCTTGCTGCTACCATGGCATTCCGGACATTGGGCGGAGTTTTATCCAGCTTATTTTCAGGTGTTCTCGCAGATCGTTTTGACCGTAGGAAAATCATGATATGGACCGATGTTTTTAGGGCATTCATCATCCTGAGCTTGATCCCCTTTCCTGATCCAGTCATGATCCTGATCGTCTGCTTCTTGATAGGGTTGACGAGCAGCTTTTTTGCTGTCAGCTACAGTGCGGAAATACCGCAAATCTTTGGCCAGGATAAGGTATTAGAGACCAATGCTCTGATCTCGAGATTGACATCGATCAGCCTGGTTTTTGGGTTCATTGGTGCAGGAGTGATCACGGATTTTCTTGGTTACCAGGTTACCCTGATTATCGATGCTGCTACTTATCTAATATCTGCAGCAGTACTGATCAAAATTAAGTGGGAAACATCTAATCCAGCTCAACCAGGTTTGATAACGAATGGAGTTAAACAAAAGGTTATCCAGATTGGTAAGGATTTAAAAGAAGTATATTCTTTCATCCTTTCTGTGCCGATGTTATTGTACGTAAATATTGTTTTCCTCGTGGGATCATTTGCAGGTGCCTCTCACAATCTAGGTATTCCTTTGCTGGCAGACTCAATTGATTCGAGCAAACAAAGCTTGATTTATGGACTGATCTGGGGTATCTGGGGAGTTGGCTCTGTGTTGGCCACCCTTCTGTTGCCAAGATTGAAATTTCTGCAGGGCCACAACTTGTATCGTACATATTTTCTTGCAGCGGTTATGATGTCAACTGGATTTATTATCTTTTTGTCAAACAAGAATGTTTGGATTGTCCTGCTGTTTGCCTTTTTTACCGGCGTCTTTGATGCCTGTTTTACGACTCTGCACGCCACAATCCTCCAGAAAACGGAAAATTACATAAGAGGAAGAATATTTGGAGTTGGCATGCTGTTAAAATCATTAGGCTTTGCACTTGGTTTTGTGATTGCCCCTCTTCTTCTCGAAGCCCTCACACTGGCAAAAATGGTCTGGGTTTTCCATGGAATCTTAATAACCACAAGCATATTAGTGATGATTTATTCAAGTGGTAAACAAAATAAACTGCATGAGATCAAGCAAAGTATATAGACCAGTGATCGAAAAGAACTCCCGGCAAAGATCTGGATTTTCTTTGGGAGTGCGAAATCATAAATAACAGTACAAGTAATGTAGAAAAAGCATGGTGATTAGCAATTAAATCATCATGCTTTTTAACTTCTGAATTTTATAATTCAAAGTCGTTATAATTGGAATTACATTTTGGGGAGTTTTCAAAGAAATACCGGATCTGATAAATAGTCGGAAAAATTCCGCTTAATAAGTAAATTGCATTGAAAATAGGCTAAATAGACGGAGAAATTCCGTCTATTTACTCGAAATACATTAAATTGGTTGATATTGCTTGGCATAACCGGAAATACTCCGCTTATTCAGCCAAAAACATGCTTGATTCTGAATATAACCGGAAAACCTCCGCTTATTTTACTTTCGCTGTTTTCTTATCTAAGGACCGGAACTTCTTTCTCCTGGTGCATCTATTTTACATTTGGAAATTTGCCATTCCTATCAAATTTAACGAAGTATGAACAAGCGTTTTGCATATAAACTTACACCATGAGAATATTCATTCTCACTTTACTAATTGGTTTGCTAAGTAAAGTATTGATTATCAAATAAAATTGGTCATAAACGTTCTATACCAATAAAAAATAGCATGCTAAATCGTAAACAATTTAACTTGCTATTTGAATAGTAATTTCGCGTTTGCACTCCAAAAGAGAACTCGTTACATTGATTTGCCGTGACTTCATTTTTAGCTTTTAGTTGTGGTCGTTCCCATAAATGTCAGGGTGAAATCCTCTATAAAGGCAGGGATATCGGCTTCCATGCCGATCCAATCTAAATTCTCTTCCGGCTCCGGCTCAGGTTTCGGCCTAAAATCAGCAATGCTTTTACCCCTTGCCCGTCCAAACAGTTCAATAGTGACCCGCCTTGGCAAATATTTTACCATGTTCTTGTTAACAAGAGCGCTTAATGTGATGACATCATGAAGTGGTGCCCCGGTAATGCCAGGAACATTCTTTTTATAAGCTTCAAAGTAATAATCATAAACAGGTTTTATCAGATCCTTAAAAGGAGACTGGCTGTTTTGAGCAAGATAATCGATCACTGCAGGAGGAATGATTGCTTTATTGGTAATGTTCAGCGGATGCAAGAATACATTCCTTGCCTTTTCCAGCACTTGATTTGCAGCGATTGGATCAGCATAAAAGTTTGCCTCGGCTTCCGCTGTGACGTTACCTGGAACGAGGAAAGCTCCTCCCATGATATACACGGCATTGACCGTTTTAAAAGCTTCCGTGCCATAAAGTATGAAGGGTATGGCCAGCTCGGTCTGCCTTCCAACACCAACGATTACTAGATTATCGGAGTACTGATTCACAATATCAAGAATTTTATTAATATCATATACCTTAACTTCCCCAAGGTCCTCGGGCGGCCTGATGGGACCAAGCCCCTCTGGACCATGAATTTCAGGATAAAAAGTGGCTAACTCCCCTGATAAAGGACCAGAGGCACCTGCGATGATCGGTATATCCTCTCTTCCCCCCAGCTGCAATAAATAGGCTGTGTTATTTATTGCCTGTTCTTTCGTGATATTTCCATATCCGGTTACAACACCAACAACATTTAATTCTGGGCGTAAAAGTGCGTACATCAGTGCAAGTGAGTCATCGACACCTGAATCGGTAAACAAAAGTATATTATACATATGCATCCCTCTCCCGTTTGGTCATAGTCATATTATATGAAACCCCTGGGTCCATTCATTCAGTGATTTTCAGTATTTACCGATTGGCTAATAATATCTCTTTATTTCACACAAACTATATTGGCATGATCTTATTGATGGAGGTAACGAATTCGTGAAAAAGAAACAAGAAAATATGAAAGAACCGACCATTGCTCCCGGAATGGATGATCAAGAGGAACTGGATATGGACGCTTCAAAAGAGGAGAAAGAAAAAGGAGAGTTTACTAATGTATATTCACTTTCCCTTGACGAAGTTGATCCTAGTTAGCTTTTAGCTGAGGTAACGAAACAGAAAAAAGCTTGCCATAGTACGGATGGCAAGCTTTCATCTTTTACGATAATTCATGGAAAGTTATTTCTGGACGGCTTCCAATACGGATATTGACCCCTGTTTGGCCAAGCCCTTCACTGATATAAAACGGCTTCCCTCCATGGTAATGCAGGCCTTTGACCATTTTCATACGGACTAGCTTGCCCATTTTGATCAGATGGTAAGGCTTCGGCCAATGGATTTGACCGCCATGGAAATGCCCGGATAATAAATAATCAAAGTGGATTTCTTCCATCTCAAGTACGACATTAGGATCATGGGTCAAAACAAGGTTGTATCCTTCAGGCACATTGAGATATGCCTTATGAACATCACTATGATGAGTACTGTAATTATCAATACCTATGATATTCAACTTCTCCCCATTTACTTTAATGGTAATGTGCTCATTTTGTAGTGTCTGACACCCATTATCCTCAAGTGTCCTTTTCAAAGCTTCAAAGTTCTTCCCCTTTAAAACATAATCGTGGTTGCCGAATACTGCATACATACCATACTTGGGATTCAGCTTATTTAATACTTCTAGATAACCTCTAAGCTTTGGAATGCTCCTTTTACGGTCGAGAAAATCTCCCGTAAGGGCAATAAGATCCACAGGCTGTCCCGAAACTATATTATATAACTCATTTGGATTTACAGAGATATTTTCAAGATGCAGGTCAGATAGGTGGAGAATTTTCAAGTTGTTTGATGAAACTTCGATATTAGGTCTGGATACAGAAATCGTATTAATTTCGACCTTCTTGGTGTTTCTGTTTGCGAAGAAAAATACCACTCCAATTAAAGCTGAAAAAATCAAAAACAGGACCATAGTCTCCCCTCCCTCCTATCCAGTATAGTAAGGATGAGGAGAAAGGGCTAGAGGGAGTTGAAGGAAATACTATCTTTTATATTTTTCTAACAGCTTTTCTTTTGACATCATTAAGTATACCGGACATTGTATTCCTTTTTTGCCAGAAAGCGGATGTGAATTCGAAAGCAGCCAGATTGGAGTTTGCATTAATTGTTTAAACCTTGCATAAATTTTGCTATCCGGCTGGATACACTCAAAGCCGAGTGGCTTAAAACCTTTATTGATAAGGGTAATACCTATAATTCCTTTTATGTTTGAATTTTCCGGATGATTTAGGATGTAATCACTCAAAAGCGGCATAGATTCCATCACACCGCGAAAAACAAATCTTCCCCTAGAAACGTCATTTTTTATCCTGGCAACATCTTTAAAAATCCTGACATTATGTAAATGGATTTTAAGCAGAAGATCATTTTTGCGAATTTTTATTCCATCTGACAAAATAACTTCCTTTCCTTTGTATCGCGTTAGACGAACCCTGAACATGCCTTTATCTTTACTTTCAGGACATATATATTGCAGCCGGGTAAACCAGAAGTATAAAGGATCTATCCAGCTCCACATAGATATAAAAATTGATCTTACCATTTCTATCCTAGCTCCTTTCCATTCGTACAATTATAGGTTGGTTAAATTGCCTATTTTTTAGAAATGGTAATGAAAGGATTAAACATTCTGGAATGGATTTGGAGATGGAAGCGAATAGTATGAAAAAAAGGGTTTTGAGAATAGATGACAAAAATTCTTATATTGCCGTTTTTACAAATGCCTTCGGGACATCACCAGGCAGCTGATACATTAAGTTACTGTTTCAAAGAAATAGATCGGACAATAGAGGTCAGGAAAATAGACATTTTCCATTATACCTCCCGTATAGCGGAAAGCATTTCTACCAATATTTATTTAAAGGCATTGAAACTAAGTCCTTCGTTTTATAGCTGGCTGTACCGCCAAAATGCATGTAAAAACTATGAGGAAGAGAAACGGTATATATTATACGAATTTATGTTCTTGGGAAGTATGAAGAGGCTTATCAATGCGGAAGATCCCGATCTTATTATCTGCACACATTGCCTCCCTTCATATCTTTTAAATGTATTGAAGCAGCAGCATCATTTTCCTATACCTGTAATTAACGCTTATACGGATTTCTTTATCAACTCCGTTTGGGGACTAAGGAATATTGATTTGCATTTTGCTGGCAGTAACACAATTAAGCAATTTCTTGAACGAAACGGAGTCCCTCAAAGTAAGATTGTTGTTACAGGAATCCCTGTTCATCCGAAAATCACAGATAAAAAGAAAATAACGGAAAATAAAAACAAAAAACTTTTTAACGTGTTAGTGGCTGGGGGGAATATGGGCGTAGGGCAAATTGGAAATATTGTTAAACAGCTGGGACATGCTCCTGAATTAAATTATTATGTGTTATGTGGAAAAAATAATAAGCTGTTCTGGAAAATAGAAAAGCTTCAAAATCCGCGCATCATCCCGGTCTCTTATATTGCAGATAGAGAGGAAATGAATGAATTATACGACCGGATTGATGCAGCCTTAACCAAGCCTGGGGGTATTACTGTCAGTGAATGCCTCCGCAAAGAAATTCCTTTGTTCTTGCTTGAATCACTTCCAGGTCCCGAGGAGCAAAACGAAAAGTTCCTGCTTGAGGAGAAACTCGCTATGAAAGCCCCTATTGCTGGTATTGAAGAGGCTGTATTGAGCTTCCTAACAAGTGAAAAGGACTTGAAAGAGTTCCACATACAGCTTTCAAGCTATTCAAGACGGATCGAGAATTTAGACGCAGTTCTGAAAAGATTTTTCTAAAGTGAAAAAGAATGCTTTCGAAGGCATTCTTTTTTTGTGGTACGAGTAAAACGATCGGCGAATCCTTTTAGAAAAGATAGGGCAGGAAACTCTCTGTTCTTTATTGAGAAGGTATGCTTAATGTACCGTTTTTATCTGCTTCTATTGCCAATCGAGAAGCAAAATCGTACAATCCAATTCGTGCAATTTATTTGAGAGGAGAAAAATAAGGATTGAAATTTAATGAAAATGAGAAGTTGAGCATCTATAGCGGGCTTGCTTCAACTGCAGCTACTAACATGGTTAACGGTTATATCCCTTTGTTTGCAATTGGAGTTCTGGGAGCAACCAACCAGCAAATCGGCTTGATTGTCTCCCTGCCTTCCATAATAGGCATGCTTGCATTGATTCCGGGAGCTATTTGGCTTAATCGAGTGCAGAGCAAAAAGAATTTTGCTGTAATTTCAACGTTGCTCACCCGTTTAATATTCAGCTTGATCCTATTCGTTCCCTTCCTTGGAAGTCCTTATGCAGCATGGGCACTGGTGATCCTGATTGCACTGCTAAACTTTCCTGGTGCCTTATCTGGTTTGTCATGGCAGTCAATGATTGGGGATTTGGTTCCTGAAAAACGCAGAGGGGAATTTTTTAGCTCCCGTAACCGATACAACACGATAGCAGCAATGGCTGTCACATTTAGTACTGGAGTATTCCTGCAGCAATTTGATAAAGATAACGCTTTTCCTTACCAATTATTATTCATTGCTGCATTTTTATTTGCAGTGTTTGAGATATATTATCTTTTTAAACACAAGGAACCTGAAAGGCCTATGAATGAAAAAGTTACAGACGAGAAAAGCAAGAAGCTTTCGCTCGCAGTATATAAGCATAAGCCGTTCTTAGCATTCGTTATTTCTGCCTTATTGTTCGGCTTTTCCGCGCAGATGGCCTGGTCCCTGTTCAGTATTTATCAGATCAAAGAGGCAAATGCCACTGCATTGTGGCTGAGCCTGTTTTCTGTCACAAACCAGCTGGCGCAAATCATCAGTATAAAATGGTGGGCGAATGCTGCAGACCGCCGGGGAAACAGCTTCGTTTTATTTATTGCAGCAGCCGGTATGGCAACTGCTCCTGCTTTGACGATGCTTTCAACAAATCTCGTCTACCTGACAATGATTAATCTGTGGATTGGCTTGTTTGTTTCTGGAACCAATCTGCTGTTGTTCAACCAGCTCCTTAAAGCTTCTCCAGAGACAGACCGAACGAATTATATTGCCAATTATAACTTCCTGCTTTCGATCGTCGGGTTTATTGCCCCGCAGATGGGTGTCCTGCTCCTTAATGGTTTTGGAATGAATGCGGCGATGAATCTGATATCACTGTTCCGGGTGATTGCCGCCTTCTCCTTCCTGTTTGTAGCTTTAAAATTCGAACGTAAAGTGATAGCAGAATCTATATAAAGTTAGTCTTTCTAAAGCAGAAACAGGTCCTTACTGTTTCTGCTTCTTTCATAGATCAGCAGGGGTTAACCTTAAATTCTATTGGAATTCATTCTTTTTCTGGCAAAAAATTGTCTGTCGTCCTTCCTGTTCATCTTCCTCAAAAAAGAGAATCTTCCAATCTCCTAATTCTTTCAGCAGCTCATTCGATTCCAGCTTGTATTGACTCGAAATATGCCCGTTATTTGCAGTTTTATGTTTGTAAAACGTTTCGAAGAATAAATATCCATTATCCTTGATAACTTGTTTTAGTAGTGGAAATACAGAACGGTCCAGATAATAGGTCATTACCGCTAAATCATGCTTATGGTCTTTTAAAAAGGATCTTTCTTTTGTGAGATCAGTTACTTTAGCCGTAATATTCAACCCTCGTCTGGCTGCTTCCGCTTGTACATAGTTTATAGCAACGTCGGAAATATCAACTGCAGTCATGTCATAGCCTAGTTCTGACAGATAAATGCTATTGCCTCCCAGTCCTGAGGCAAAGTCTATTGCTGTCCCGCCTTTCAAATAAGCAGCCATCCTTAGCAGCCTTCTATTCGGTTCCGGAGGCTTCCCGTCTATTAACCTATCCATGTATTTTCGATTCCATTTACCTTGAGCATCCACTCTATATCACTGCCTTCAAAAGAAAAGTTAACTAAAATATAACATAGATATACCTCACTCTCATTCACAACATATGTTTTTAAAATATTCAGAAAACATATTGTCTTTTCAAGCGAAAATAGTCATACTTTAAGTGTAACAAAATATTTATAATTATCAGTTATTTTAGTAAGCGCTTTCATTTATTATTATTTTTTATTAGGAGGAGATGAAATGTCACTCACGCGCAAAATCCTTTATGGTATGGGATTGGGTATTATTGTCGGTCTTATTTTTAACTTGGCGTTGCCTGAAGTGTTCGAAACAGTCAATAGTTATGTATTTGTCCCTCTTGGAAAAATCTTTGTCAATTTGATTAAAATGCTTGTCGTCCCTATTGTAATCGTTTCTCTTATACTAGGAACTGCGGGAATTAGTGATCCTAAGAAGCTCGGCAGGATCGGCGGCAAGACGATTTCTTTTTTCCTGATTACTACCGCAATTGCATTAGTTCTGGCGATTGGAATGGCACTTCTGGTTCAACCAGGTTCAGGCAGCTTCCAATTGGAGGGCGCAAGCTTTGAAGCTGCTGAGGCACCGCCGGTTATTGAAACATTATTGAATATTATTCCTGCCAATCCTCTTGGAGCCATGGTCGAGGGTTCAATGCTCCAGGTGATTGCATTTTCAATTATCATTGGCTTTGGTATAGCAAGAGTCGGTGAAAAAGCAGCTGGATTGATTAAACTGGTCGAACAGGCCAATGAAGTACTAATGTATTTAGTTCAGGCGATCATGAAGTTCGCTCCATACGGCGCTTTCGGTTTGATTGCAACGGCAATCGGCAGCCAGGGACTGGAGGCAATCGCAGCAATGGGTAAATATATGTTCGTGGTTCTTTTCGTCCTGCTGCTTCACCTTGTTATCACCTATGGGTCAGCGGTATCTTTGCTTGGAAAACTGAATCCAATTAAATTCATCAAAGAATTCTCACCAGCTATGATTGTTGCATTCAGTACTTCTAGCAGTGCTGCTACCCTTCCTATTTCGATGAAAACACTGCAAAATAATCTCAAAGTTTCCAAAAGTGTCAGTGGTTTCGTGCAGCCGCTGGGAGCCACGATCAATATGGATGGAACAGCCATAATGCAAGGGGTTGCTACCATCTTCATTGCTCAGGTTTATGGAGCCGAACTGGGACTGGGACAATTATTGACCGTCATATTGACTGCGACACTGGCAAGTATCGGAACAGCAGGCGTCCCTGGAGTGGGATTGATCATGCTGTCTATGGTATTAACTTCAGTAGGCTTGCCTGTTGAAGCTATAGCTTTAGTGCTGGGGGTTGACCGTCTCCTTGACATGTGCAGAACCGCTGTGAACATTACCGGTGATGCTGCCTGCGCCGTCTATGTTGCCCGCTCTGAAGGGGAAACTTTAGAAGAGGTTGAAATAGACGAGAATGTTACTGCATAAGTTAATTTTCTTTCTTATATGCTGAAAATAAAAACAGCTGCTCTTTTTCGGAGCAGCTGTTTTTTGTTCACAGTGAGTAAAACCCATTAGTCAATTCCATGCTTTTCACAGTATTGGTCGATTAGTCGCTCAGTAAGACTGGGATCAGGAGCTTCGCCTTGGAAGGAAAATCTCAGCTCTTCGATGAATTCCCCTTTATGATATACATGAATTGCTCCATCCTGGTTAATCACACTGTATTCCGGTTCGAAAATATAACCGCTGCGTTCTACTGCACCCATGTGTTCCATCCTCCTTACAATTTGCAAATCCATGCCTATTTAATAAACAGCTTCACTTTCTTTAGCGCATTCTTGGTATTAGGATACCGGAATGGAAGATCGAAGCGAGTGGTTTGCTTCAATATGCTTTTTTCATGTGAAAATACATCGAAGCTGCCCTGCCCATGATAAGCCCCGATACCGCTTTCACCTACACCGCCAAATGGCAGGTACGGTGAGCTTAAGTGGTAGACGGTATCATTGATGCATCCACCGCCAAAGGATATATGTTCAAGAATCATTTTCTGGACCTGTTCACTTTCAGAGAAGATATAGAGTGCAAGCGGCTTTGGCCGAGCATTGATTCTCGTTATCATATCAGACAAATCATCGTATTCCAGGACAGGAAGAATCGGACCGAAAATTTCGTCCTCCATCACTTCATCTTCCCAATTGATATTGGTTAGAACGGTAGGCTCTATTGAAAGCTTTTCTTCATTTGTTCTTCCGCCAAAGAATGTGTCACCATTATCGAGGAAACCCGTTAGTCTGTTAAAATGCCGCTCACTTACAATTTTCGTAAAGTTTCCGCTTGAAATCGCATCCAATGAGTATAATTCCTCTACTGATTCTTTTAACAGCTTTAAAAATTCATCTTTTACACTTCTATGGATATAAAGATAGTCCGGAGCAACACAGGTTTGTCCTGCATTCATGAACTTGCCCCATGCAACTCTCTTTGCTGCAAACTTTAAATGGGCATCATGGTGTACAATGCATGGACTTTTACCTCCTAATTCAAGGGTAACGGGAGTAAGTTTCTTAGCTGCCGCTTCCATTATGATCTTTCCCACCGGAACACTTCCTGTAAAGAAGATATAATCCAGTTTCTCTCTTAAAAGTCCCTGGCTGGTTTCCACTCCACCTTCAACAACAGCCAGATATTCCTCAGGAAAATTATCATGAATGAGCTTCGCGAGGACCCCGGAGGTACGGGGAGTAAGCTCTGAAGGCTTTAAGATGGCACAGTTCCCGGCAGCGATAGCTCCAATTAAAGGGGCTACCGCCAGTTGGAAAGGATAGTTCCATGGAGCAATGACAAGAGCTACTCCATACGGTTCGGGATAAATATAGCTTTTAGACCCTAACAAAGTCAGAGTAGATTTTACTTTTCTTGGCTTTGCCCATTTGCGGACATGCTTTATGGTAAACCGCAACTCCTCAAGTACTATTCCTATCTCGGTTAGGTATGAATCAAACTCAGTCTTATTCAAGTCCGCCTTTAAGGCATCCATCAGTTCCTGTTCATGGGATTTGATCAAGCTTCTTAATAATCTCAGAGCCTCAAGCCTGAATGGAATTTCCTTTGTTTTTCCACTGAAAAAAAACTGTCTTTGTTTCTCTATTAGTCCACTGTAATTCACCATCCTGTCCCCCTCCAATAAGAATAAAAAGTTTCTCTTTATTTTCCCCATTTCATATAATCCATACCTAATTGGATTTAATAGTTCAATTCATACCTTTTACAATAGTAAATAAAGGGTAGATTATATACATGTGCGTTATACAAACCTTAATGTGAACCAGAGTTTTATTTTGTATGACCTAAGAATTTTCAAGGAGGTTATCTGATGAAAGTACTTGTCGTAGGTGCAAATGGACAGATTGGCAAACAACTCGTTGATCTGCTTAAAGAAAGCAGCGAACATGATGTAAGAGCGATGCTGAGAAAACCGGAACAAACTCCGGAGTTTGAAGAAAAAGGTGTTGAAACTGTAATCGCAAGCCTTGAAGGTACCGTTGAAGACATCGCATCTGCAGCAAAAGGCTGCGATGCCATTGTGTTCGCGGCAGGTTCAGGAGGACATACAGGTTTGGATAAAACTCTGTTAGTGGATCTTGACGGCGCTGTGAAAACGGTGGAGGCTGCAGAACAGGCTGGGATTGACCGGTTCATAATGGTCAGTGCCCTGCAAGCACACAAAAGAGAGAATTGGTCTGAAGCCATTAAGCCTTATTATGTCGCAAAACACTATGCGGATCGCGCTTTATTGCAGAGCAGCCTGAATTATACAATCATCAGGCCTGGCGGGTTACTGAACGAAGCAGGTACGGGTAAAATTGAGGTTGCTGAGAACCTGAAAACGGGCTCGATTCCAAGAGTTGATGTAGCAAAAACCGTATTGGCATGCTTAAAAGCGAAAAATACATTCAAGAAATCTTTTGATTTAATTTCTGGAGAAACTGATATTGTTGATGCTCTTAAAAACATTTAATCAGCATCAAAAAGAGAGTTTGCCATGCTGGTAAACTCTCCTTTTTCTTATTCTGCTTCTTCTGATGTGAAATGGTTAGTTTTATCACTCATTTGGAAGGTTATTGCTGGCAGCTGAATATTTTTATCGACAAAAATCGCTGCTACCATATGTCTCAATTTACTTTCGATTTTCTCTTTAATTTCAAAGTTAACGACCGGAATTTCGATCAGGAACTCCATTGCCTTGCTGTGGAAATCAATAAAACGGATATCAGGTTCCGGAGAATCAAGGATGCCCTCCTCATTTTCCTTAATTTCGTCTACCGCTTGTTCAAGCAGTGCCTGCACCATATGGGTATCTGTTCCAAAAGCGACACTCACCTTTACCTGAGCCATCATTCTTGCGCTGGTTCGGTTCTTGACGATCTGTTCGATAAAATACTGGTTAGGAACAATCAAAGTCCCTTCCTTTGCAGTACGGATAATTGTAGATCTTAAGCGGATATTTTCTACCCGTCCGACCTTATCATTGATCTCAATGATTTCCCCTACCTCAATTGGTCTTTCAAACAAAATAATGATACCCGATACAAAGTTACCAGCAACATTCCTCATGCCAAAACCAATACCAATGCCAAGAACTCCAAAAACGGCTCCTATCGCAGTCAGGTTGATCCCGACACTGGTCAGACTTACAGCCAGTGCGGCAAACATAACAGTATAGTATATGATTTGGTTGAAAGTGTAGCCCAATCCTCTATCCACTCCGTAGTAATCGTAGATCGAGGATAAAATATACTTATTGAAAAGCTTAACTAGCCTGTGTGCCAGCGAAACGATCAGGAAGGCTATGACAATCAGCAAGATTGTCACCTTTACTTCCCCATGGGTATATAGCGGTTCAAATAACCATTCATTCTCTGAGAAGGTTAATAGGAGTAAAATGATAATCCCATAAAAAGTTAGCCAGTCCGCAAGCGAATCGATTATCGGCAGAGATCTTTGGATAAATCTCGAATCTTGTGCAGCCGAAACCTTAGCAACCCTTTTTATTAGCCAATTTCCTACTATAATGATCACTAAAAATACAGCAAGTCTGATAATATCCCCGCGAGAAATGTCCCTAATAAAAGTATCTACCATGTGTCCCACCTGCAATTCCAATATATCAGTCTATTCCTGTAAAACAAGCGGATTAAACTTAACGGGTTTAAAAGCACTGCAGTTGGACAACTACAAACGAAATTTGTTACAAAAATTCCGTATAAAAAGAGACTGCGTATGCAGTCTTTACAGTTTAATCCGCTAGGTTCAAAGCGGTATCAGCAGTATCCAAATCCACTCTGATTTGTTCTCCAAGATTATGCGGGTGGTAAAATCCCATTTCAATCATATACTCTGAAATGTTTTCATGAGCTTCTACTGCCGCCCTCAGCTGTTCTCGAAATGCCTCCCTTAATTCGGGTGTGGCAGTTTCCGTTATTGCGAATGAAAGGTTTCGGATCCCTGACTTAATGGAAATTAAATAATCTGTTGCGATTACCTGGTCTGTCATCCCTGCCATGCCCGCCAGATTGTGCAAGATGTTCGTCATGCCCGATTCTCCTCCTTCTTGGTCAAAAGCTCCTTCATCCGATTGATATGTGCGGTTGATGCCACCACTTCATCGGTTAAGATTTCTTTTAGCCTTAAGTCCTTAACAAGCAAGCCCATAGCTGTTGCTTTTGTTAATGTGACACTTTTGAACGTCATAACCTCCAGCAATTCAAGGGTCTCATGTATACCTAAATATTTCGTCATAAGCAATCTCTCCTATTTCTAAGCTCTCCCTGTTATATTTCCATTAATACATTCCATTATTCTGACATTCTGTATAAACACCCTCCATAATTGGAAAATTAAATATGTTCTTATTGGAGGTGAATTTATGGAGAAAGAAACACTTGCCTTCCATGAAACGATGGAAGCTCATGAAATATTGAATTTTAAAACAATCAGTGTCCTTAAATCAAAATTGATGCAGGGTCTCTGTTTTGATAACGACCTGAAAGCATTGATGGAAAAAGATGTCCAACAGTCGATCGCAGCAATTGATGAATTGAAAGTATTTTATAAAGGTGCTAGAACAAAACCATTGAAGGAAGGTGAAGTCTGATGGAAATGGATTACCTTGATCCCCAGGGTGCTGAGCACATGCCCGAGATGGCCGATGCATCATTTGCGCTGGACTTTCTCCTCTGGATCAAAACTGGTATACACACTTACGGTATTGCCATCACTGAAACAGCCAATGGAGAGCTTAGGAAATCCCTATACAATCAAATGGAACAAGCGATTGACCTTCACGCTGAAGTTTCCGATTTGATGATGAAGAAGGGTTGGCTGTACCCCCATGATGTTGGAAAGCAAGTGGAATTGGATTTAAAATCTGCGGACATGGCAGTAAGTATCGGAGAGATGGATCTATTCCCAATTGACACGGATCGGCTTGGAATGTTCGCGACACCAGATAAATAAAGGAGGAATGTCTATTATGAAAGCCGTTACGTATCAAGGGAGCAAAAATATACAGGTCAAGAATGTAAAAGATCCTGAAATAAAGAATTCAGATGACATCATCATAAAAGTAACAGCTTCGGCTATTTGCGGGTCTGATTTGCACCTTTTGCATCAAATGATCCCGAATTTGCCTACAGACTACGTAATTGGGCACGAACCAATGGGTGTAGTCGAAGAAGTTGGACCTGGTGTGAACAAGCTAAAGAAAGGCGACAGAGTGATCATTCCTTTCAATGTCAGCTGCGGAGAATGCTGGTATTGTAAAAATGACATCACTTCACAGTGTGATAATTCCAATCCACATGGAGAAATGGGAGGTTTCTTTGGCTACTCGGAAACAACGGGCGGTTACGCTGGCGGCCAGGCTGAATATATGCGTGTTCCTTACGGGAATTTCACTCCTTTTAAAATCCCCGAGGATTGTGAAGTTGAGGATGAAAAACTTGTACTTTTGGCAGATGCTGCAGCAACAGCATTGTGGAGCGTTGACCATGCAGGTGTCAAATCAGGCGACACAGTGGTGGTTTTAGGCTGCGGTCCGGTGGGTTTGCTCGCGCAAAAATTCGCCTGGTTTAAAGGAGCGAAGAGAGTAATAGCTGTTGATCATTTGAACTACCGTTTAGAGCATGCAAAAAAGACAAATAAAGTTGAAAAAGTTAACATAGAGGAACACCAGAATACCGGCGAATACCTGAAGGAGATCACCAAAGGCGGAGCTGATATTGTCATTGATTGCACGGGTATGAGCGGAAAAATGTCTCCGCTTGAATACCTGGCTACTGGCTTGAAGCTGCATGGTGGTGCGATGGGCGGTCTTGTCATAGCCTCCCAGGCTGTCCGCAAGGCTGGTACAATCCAAATCACCGGTGTCTATGGAGGCAGATATAATGCTTTTCCTCTAGGCGACATTTTCCAGAGAAACGTGGATCTCAAGATGGGCCAGGCACCGGTAATCCCTTATATGTCCTACCTTTATGATATTATTTCTAATGGGAAAATGGATCTAAGCGATGTCATCACTCATGTTCTTCCTCTAGATCAAGCGAAACACGGTTATCAAATTTTTGACACCAGGACGGACGGCTGCATTAAAGTTGTCCTGAAGCCGTAAAGCTTACACACAAAACGTCCCATTTTAAGGGACGTTTTTAGGTTCATAAGAATATTGGTGATAAGGCTCTGGTTTCATCGATAAAAATAAAGGCATCATATCTTCTGGCAATATAAGATGGAACATAGTTCCCTAAATGTTCGAGTTTTGGATCATAGACAACTCCTATTGCCCGATGACCCAACACACGATCAAAATCCCTTTCGTTTTCCTGGCTGAATAAGATATATTTATCGAATGCCCCTGCCTGGTGCAAAGCATCCTCCCAGCTTCCATTCTGGGCCTCCGGAACGTCCATTACATCGACAGAACCACCCCACTGGTCAGAAGCAATCACTGTGCCATGGTGTGTGCCAAAACCAATTGCGTAAACACCCTGGCCATATTTTTCCCTTAGAATTTGTCCAACATTTATCATGCCTTCATCCGCCATATCTGTTGCCCTTGCATCTCCAATATGGGTATTGTGCTCCCATATGATTGCTTTGGCACCTTCTCCATGGGCATGCACGACTTTTTCAAGAGCGCTCACCATGTGGGTATCACGGATGTTCCAATCCTCTGCACCGCCTTTGGCCATTGCCCGGTAGTAACGTTCAGCGTCTAGCATGACAAGGCTGTTAACCTCCAAATTCAAGTCACCCTCCTGCCCTTTAGGGTAACTCTTCCGCTTTTTCTGAAGGTCAATCAGAACCTTTATAACTTCCTCTGTACAATTTTCCCCATAATATGCTGATGAAATTGCATAAGTCTCCCCCCGTCGATCAAAGGGTTCGAAGCAGGAAAAAGCTTGTTTCGCCGACTCGACATCACCTGGCGAAATTTTTTCAAGCTGCCGGATGATTTCTTCCATTGACTCCCACAGACTGTAAACATCCAGACCGTAGAAACCAACTGCTTTTTCTGCTGACTCATTATAGTTCTTTAACCATCTTACAAGTTCAAGTATTTCTTCATTTGCCCACATCCATGAGGGCCAGCGGCCGAAATCTTTAAGTGCTGTATGAGAGTCGGTGTCACTAAACCCTTTAATATATTGATTCACAGTGAAACACGATGGCCAGTCACCTTCTACAGCAATAAAAGAAAACCCATGGTCTTCAATCAATCTTTTACTGATTTCTGCCCTGATGGTATAGAATTCGGATGTTCCGTGAGAAGCCTCTCCCAGCATCACATACTGTTTTTCTGCAGCAGCTTCTACAATTGCGTCGAGGTCATCATATGTATCAAATCTTACTGCATGATTTTTAATGGATTGGACTAGATCGCCTTTTGAAGCCATGGTGCACCTCCAATATTTTAAAAGCCAATTATTGTCTCGGATTTTTTCCCTCGTGCATTGAATAGCGCTCTGAATAACCGTAAAAATCTATTTGGCAGGGAAAGAACAACGTTTCCGAAAGGCTCTTTTCTCAAACTTTGTTGCTATTGAACGCAAAATAGGATTGAATGAACTATGTTTCTTTGCAAAGTTGACTTAATAAGGAGAAATGAGGATGAAAACTTAATGCTGACCTGCTAAATAGCTTTATATTACGTTTAAATCGGCTTTAGGATTTTAACAACAAACTTTACGATAACAGCCTTCCTAAAGAGCCTTTATTAATTTACCCTTTCTTCCCGCAAGAAATCTGTATTCTTGAAAATTAGAGGAATTTTTAGCATCACATAGAACTATATTTAGTAAATAATATTAGGAGGTTGACAATGGAGTTTAAAGATTATGAAGAGTTCTGGCCTTTCTATTTATCGCAGCATAGTAAACGTTCAACAAGAGGATGGCATTTTGTTGGTACAAGTTTCGTTTTCGTATTTTTGATCGCTGCTCTCATTACGTTTAACTTCTGGTTAATATTGTTGGCTCCAGTCACTGCTTACGCGTTCGCATGGTTCAGCCATTTCTTTATCGAAGGCAACAAGCCAGCCACATTCGGGCACCCCGTCTGGTCACTCCGTGCAGATTTCCGCATGTACAGGTTAATCTTATTAGGTAAACTGGACAAGGAACTGGACAAACATAAATTGGCAGGTTAAATTTTTTCAAAAAAAACAAACCCATTCAATTTTGATGGGTTTGTTTTTTACGTTTAATTATACTAAATCAACATTATGATATACCTGCTGTACATCCTCTAAATCTTCCAGCGCATCAACGAGCTTTTCGAATTGTTCCTGCGAATCTGGGTCCAGAGCCACTTCATTCTGAGGCAGCATGGTAAGTTCAGCTACAGTAAAGTCTGAGATACCGGCATTCCTGAATGCCTCCTGGATTGCGTGGAATTGGTCAGGCTCACCATAAATAATGATGGATTCATCTTCTTCAAGGATATCGCGTGCATCAACATCCGCTTCCATCAATATTTCCAATGCCTCATCAGCAGACTTTCCTTCAAATCCGATTACTGCAGTTTTGTCGAACATATAAGATACGGATCCAGCTACTCCCATGTTCCCGCCGTTCTTACCAAAAGCAGCTCGCACATTGGAAGCAGTACGGTTTACGTTGTTTGTAAGTGCATCAACGATCACCATGGATCCATTAGGGCCAAACCCTTCGTATCGAAGCTCCTGATAATTTTCTTCGGCTCCGCCCTTGGCTTTATCGATTGCACGGTCAATAATGACTCTTGGTACATTATATGTCTTCGCTCTTTCGAGGACGAATTTCAGCGCCTGGTTGGATTCTGGATTTGGTTCACCTTGTCTGGCTGCAACATAAATCTCAAGCGCGAATTTTGAATAAACCCTGCTTGTATTTGCATCCTTGGACGCTTTCTTCTCTTTAATGTTGTTCCATTTACGACCCATAAATTCCACTCTCTTTCAACTTATATCAGATAGCCGCAATTATTTAGATAAATGCTGCAGCATCTTCTCACAGATAATATTATACCTTAAATGGAAGATTTGTTAAGAGGTTAGTATACGGTGGAACTAAAGTGTTCATGTCCAAATAGGCACTCTTGGAGCACGAAACAGAATACCAGAATGAAAAAAGTGTCTCAATACGGGTTATTGAAACACGAAATGTCCACTCGCCGCTAAAGCATTTCACCCCCAATTAGTTCATAGGATTTTATGCGGTCCTCTGGTGAATATGTGATAGTCAGGACCATTATTTCATCAGCGTTATACTTCTGATGCAAATCAAGCAATCTCTCTTTTACTTGCATTGGATTCCCTATAATCATTTTTCGCTTCATTTTTTCTACAGTTTGATAATCCTCTCCAGTAAGCTTGTATTCCTTTGCGGCTTCCATAGAAGGTACACCAGATAAACCTTCTCCTTTTCCCTGCTGGATGTTCCATATAAGCGAGCTTAATGCAATTTCTTCCGCTTGTTCAGTGGTTTCAGCACATATGGCCGAAACAGTCAAAATGGTATGCGGAGATTTTGTGCTTCCTGGCTTGAAGGAATTATAATATCCTTGCAAAATGTCTTGTGGGTCCTTGTCGCTCATAAATAAACCAAACGCATAAGCCATTCCGTACTCAGCCGCGAGCCTCGCGCTTTTTTTACTCGTGCCGAGAAGCCAGGGTTCAGGAGGGACTTCTGGTAAGGGTGCGGCTGTAATTTTAGCAAGTTCACTGTCTTCCGGATGATTGTCATTAATAAAATGAAGCAAGTCCTTCAATGATTCAGGCAGTTTCCAAACATTTTGCAGGAAGTTGTCTGATAAAGCATTTGTTACTTCTGCAGATCCTCCTGGAGCACGGCCGATTCCGATATCAATCCGGCCTGGGAACAATGTTGCAAGCAAATTATAAAGCTCCGCCACTTTATACGGTTTGTAGTGTGGAAGCAATACAGCGCCAGAACCTATTCGAATCTTGCTTGTCCTTGCCCCGATATAGGGCAGCATGACCTCAGGTGCTGGACATGCCAAACCAGGTATATTATGGTGCTCAGCGATCCAGTAACGTGTATACCCTAATTTCTCGGCAGTCTGTGCAAGCAAAACGGATTGCTCCAATGCAGCTCTGGCCATCTGATTCGCCGAAATCGGTGCCTGGTCAAGTATACTTAACTTCATGGCTTACTCCTTTATTTCCAATAAGGCTAATTTAAAGGTACCGACCTGCCCGCTTTTATATAAATTCGTAACAGAGGTCGAGTACTCGACGATTTTTCCTCTAAAGGCTGCATCTCGCGCAGGAACCTGCACATCAAATTCTCCTTTATATAATAATGTGGTGACATCATGATAGTCTTCGCTTGTAACGGAAAATTCCACTGCAATTCGCTTGAGTCCGCCTTGATTTCCCATTTCTAAACTTTTGACCAAGATGGGATGGCCATCTAAAACTATTCTATCCCCCAAAACATTCACTCCTTTACACTTGCTGAATATATTTTATCATCCCTGAAAGATAAATAAAAAAGCCTGCCCTACGCGGACAGGCTGCCTTGGACCGTTATATTTTTGAGAGAAAATCCTTCATTACCTTGACAAGTTCTTCCGGCTGTTCGTACATGCTCATATGGCCGGCACCTTCAATGATTTGCTTTTCGATATTCGGTTTCGTTACAGTAAATGTTTTTTCAGCAGGAATAATCTGATCCTTTTCGCCTGCAACCAAAAGAACAGGCAGTTCAGTGTCTTCCAACACATGATTCCTATCTGGCCTATTTTTCATGGCGATCAATGCGCTGACAAGGCCTTCCGCTATTGTATTCATGCCAATTTTCACAGTCTCTTCGATTTCCGTTGAATTTTCTACAGTATTTTCAGGAGAAAATAGCTTTCTGGAAAGTCCTTCGATAAATGGTTCCGCTCCCTCTTCCTGAATCTTCTTTGCATTTGCTTCTCTAGCTTCCTTTGCATCATCGGAATCCGGATTAGCCGTCGAATGTACTAAAGAATAGCCGTTTAAATGCTGAGGATATAACTCTGCAAATGCCAGGGTGATATAACCGCCGAGTGAATGACCGAACATGGTCACTTTATCCAACCCTATTTGATCAAGTAATTCTTTAATTGTCCCGGCCATGTCCTCAATTGAATAGTTGTTTTTTGACATGCCTGACTCCCCGTGTCCAGGCAGATCAAGTGCAATCACCCGGTACTCGTTGGCGACTTGAGGAATGATTTTATCCCAATAGTGCTTGCTGCCGGCAAATCCATGTATGAGAAGAATTGGATTTCCTTTGCCTTCATCAATAAAACTCATTTCCGTACTCCCAACCCTTACTACCTTTGTGTCCATACATTCCGCTCCTATCATTTAAGTATATTCATTATATTCCCTGAAACTCGTTTATTAATCTATCGCCATCATATACAGGCTGATATTTCCACAGCTATAAAGGTGTATTCTCTGTTACAATTTTGAGGTTGATAAAACACAGGAGGATACCTTATGAAAAAACGTTTCCTGCCTATGATGATTGTTTTACTCACCTTCATGGGCGGTTTTATAACTGGAACATTATATTCAAATACACAAAAAATCAAAACGATCGCAATCAGTGCTGAAGCTGCACATTCAACCAAACTACCTGGAGTTAAAAAAGAACCACAACTGAAAGAGCGAGAAGCAAAGGTTTTGATTGGATATGTTCAGGATTTCAGGAAGCCTGAAGACATCGATTATAAAAATCTGACACATGTTGTTTTTTCGTTTGCGCATCCAAACAAGGATGGAAGCCTGTTAATGAATGGCGATTATTCCGTTAAAAATTTAAGGGCGGTTGTTGCTAATGCGCAAAAGTACGATACGAAGGTTATGCTGGCAATCGGCGGCTGGTACCACATTAATGGCGGAGAATCCTATGATTATTTCAAGGCGGCCATTTCCAACTCTGAATCAAGAAAAAGACTAGTTCGCGAGCTTGTAAGTTTTACAGAAAAAGAAAAGCTTGATGGAGTCGATATTGATTTTGAGCATCCTAGCTCTTCAGAAGATGCCCGCTATCTAGCTTACTTCGCAAAGGAATTAAGTGAACAGCTGAAACCAAATGGGAAAGAACTTTCGATCGCGGTAAACGCCAAGGTGCATAGTGTCACAGGGACTGAAATTCACTCTGTCGTTTTTGAGCCTTCCATGTTCAAGTACTTTGATCATGTCAATTTGATGGCTTATGATGGCCAATGGGATGGAGAATATAACGCTGCGAATTTATCACCTTACTCTTATTCTGCTAATATAGTAGCCTATTGGACAGCCCTTTTTGACAAGCATGGATTTTCGAGGGAGAAACTTGTCCTGGGTGTGCCGCTATATGCACAGCCTGAGGATCCTTCGATCAAACAGGTCTCATACGAAGCTCTTATCCAACATCACCCTGCTAATGCCGGAAATGACCAGGTCGAAATGAATGGGACAACATACCATTATAATGGCCATCCCACTTTGAAAAAGAAAACAACTCTTGCCCTCTCCCAACAGCTGGGAGGCTTGATGGTATGGGAAGCAGGTCTTGATGCTAAAGGGGATCACAGTGCCACGGCTTTAATCGCAGGTGAATTAAAAACACAGGAAGATCCTCGGTACTATACCAGGAAATAGTGAAGGAAGCCGTTATGGGCTTCCCTTTTTTTTGCAGATTCAGTTGTCCAGTTCAGTTCCAGTGATAAACATTCTTTTTTCAATTCTTGAGAAATACCGTTCATAATGAAAGCGAAACTGTTTAGGAGAGAGATAATAAAAAGTAACTCCTTTTACTAAGGCTCAAATAGGTGAGGGTAGCCTCTCTTTTAGCTGCTGAAGTGCTAGGAGCCGATTTCTTCAAACTCTTTTATTTTCTCAAGCCTTTCTACCAGTACCATGCATTTCCTGTCGCCAATTTCATATATATACATTTTATGGCCGTTTTCCTTAAGGAGCTTCTTGAATTGGATCTCGCCTGATAGGTCATATCCCTTGGCCAAATCCGAAATTTTCTTAAGTATTTGCTCCCTGCTTGGTTCGGTAGTAGATGCTATTTTAATAGGAATCGGAATTCCCTTAATTTTAAAAGTAACAAGGACGACGCTATCCAATTGAATCAACTCCTTTAAGAACATTTCGACAAAATCGTTTGATTTCCTTCTGTTTACAGATTTTTTACCAATAAAGCTTTTTACTCCTATTTATAATACCAAAAAAGGAGCGAGGCTTAACCTCCCTCCTGTTCATTATTCTTCTTCATTCATCATTTCATCAAATGCGGAAGACACCTTTTCAAATTCCTCATCAGATTCAATTGCCCCAAAGTCTCCGTCTTCATCCACCTTCAAGAAAAAGATGTCAATATCTTCGTCCGTCTCGGTTTGAAGATCTTCTACAAAGCTTACTGCTGCGTAATCAGATCCTTCAATCGTGACCGTAGCGATCACCTCGACCTCCTGTTCTACATCATTCTCGTCACTGATTGTGAATACTTCGCCTATTTCAATCTTTTCCAATCTAATTCCTCCCTTTTCTGTCCTTCTGCACCGAATAGTATTTCTAATCGATCGTTTCAATATTCCATTTTAAGAGTAATCTAAACAGAAAGTATCATCAACTATTCATTTAAGAATGCGGCAATCTGTTTCTTGTGTCCGTCGAACACTTGCCGTCCCAATTCCTTTAATTGAGACATATAAGTAAAATCGTCAAACGGGATTTCCTCCGTTAAAGCCGTATTTAAGCGGAGGTAATTTTCACGCAGCAATAGTCTGGAATGATAGGAAACTGATTCAGAAGAAAGATCCATAGCCAGATCCAAAAGCTTTGGCATGACCTTCAAGGATGGTAGCTGGAATGGGAGCCACTGACGGATTCCCCAGTATCGATCCTCTTCTATTGTGAAATCAATATTCTGCTGGCCTGTGCCAATGGACAGTATCCGGATATCACTTAAGTCCGTTTTAAAATGATGCAAGGCTTCTGTTATACAAACCAGTGAAGGGTTATTAGCCCATAATCCTCCGTCGATAGATAAATACTGATTGTTCACATTGTTTGGGGGGAAATAAATGGGTGCTGAACAGGACGATAAAACGGCATCCCATAATTTTATCGATAATTCATTCTCTGACGAATAACCGAAGTCCGTTCGATGGATATAGGGTTTTCCGTGAGTAATATCCACAGCAGGAATCAGTAAAGGTTTTTCGATATCCTTCAGTGATAGATCCTTGAAGGCCTGCTTTAACAGCCGCCGCAGATACCTGTCACTATAGACACTTTTGAAAAGTCCGACCTTTGACTTTCTTTCAAAGATTTTTTCTCCATAGGTTTCGTACCTTTCCATCACCTCTTGCATTGATGTGTTCAACGCTGCGGATGCAGCAATGATGGCTCCGGTGCTGGTCCCTGATATAATGTCAAACAGATCACCTACAGGCGTTTCATACTCTTCTTCTATCGCTTGCAGGATGGCAATCGGAAAAACACCTCTTACGCCGCCACCGTCAATGCACAACATTTTCATGATATTCCCCCGCAACAACCTTAATACTATCATCCTTCCCATTCCACCAAAACAATATAAATAAACTGGATTAGTATTGAAAAAGAGCTGCCCATAAGAGGCAGCTCTTCCGATATGACAATATTATGATACTTTTTCTTTATCATGATTGAAGGAATATTCTTCTTCCCAGTACTCAGCATTTTTAATGCCTAGCTTTTTTGAATTGAAGACTGGATCGAGGCCTTGCTTTTTCTGTTCCTCATAATCCTTCAAAGCAATCAATGCCGGCTTCGCTAGCAGGACAATGGCTATGAGGTTGAGCCACACCATTAATCCCAAACCTGCATCTCCCAGCGCCCATGCAAGAGCCGCTTCCTTGACCGCACCATAGAAGGTTGCAGCCAGAATAACAACCTTAAGGATAAACATAGGCACTTTTCCATCTCTTCCTCTAAGGAGATAGGCAATGTTTGTTTCAGCCATGTAATAGTAGGCCATGATTGTTGTGAATGCGAAGAAGAACAATGCCACAGCAACAAATTCCGCCCCGAATCCTGGAAGAACCGCATCAACGGCAGCCTGTGTATAGCCTGGACCTGCTTCAACACCCTTAAGGTTCTCGACAATGAATGCACCGTCAGCCCCAACCGTGTTGAACATTCCTGTGAACAGAATCATGAATGCTGTAGCGGAACAAACAAATAAAGTATCAATGTAAACAGAGAACGCCTGGACCAGACCCTGTTTCGCCGGGTGTGAAACCTCTGCAGCAGCGGCTGCGTGCGGACCAGTACCCTGTCCTGCTTCATTGGAGTAGATACCTCGTTTTACCCCCCATGCAATTGCGCTGCCAAGAATACCGCCAAACATTGAGTCAGCACCGAATGCGCTTTTGAAAATCAAGGAGAAAACTGCAGGAACCTCAGAGATATTCATGCCGATAATGACAAGGGCCACAAGGATATATCCAACAGCCATAAATGGAACAGTATATTGGGCAACTGTTGCAATCCTTTTGACGCCTCCGAAAATGATTAGTGCTAAAAGTGCGATTACGATAAAACCCGTCACTGTCTTGCTTACACCAAAAGCGTTTTCAAGACCAAGTGCAATCGAGTTCGACTGAATTCCCGGCATTAGCAGAGACATTGCCAGCAAAGCAGCTATGGCAAATACAATCGCGAACCATTTGATTCCAAGACCTTTTTCGATGTAGTATGCCGGGCCGCCTCGGTAGAGACCATCTTGCTTAACTTTGTAGATCTGGGCTAAAGTTGATTCTACGAATGCACTTCCTGCCCCGATAAACGCAATCGTCCACATCCAGAAAACAGCACCAGGACCACCCATTGCAATAGCCGTGGCAGTACCTGCGATATTACCTGTTCCGACCCTGCCAGATAAAGCGATAGATAAGGCCTGAAAAGATGAAACACCAGCATCGGAACTTCTTCCTGTGAACATTAGTTTAACCATGTCTTTCAGAAGTCTAACTTGCAGAAAACGTGTCAGGATTGAGAAAAGCAAGCCGATTCCCAAAATGATGTAAATGACCGGGTTGCTCCACAAAATCCCATTGAGCCAAGAAACAAAAGCTTCCAAATGAATCCCCCTTTACAAATTTGATTTCTTGCTATTTTGAATTATAAGATAATTTAGGCTAAAGGACAATCAAAAACTGATATTTAACAGTAAACTATTATTTAAACTGTATAAAAACACAAGTCCGGTCAGGGATTTAGCTGGTTTCATGCTGTCCTTACACTAGGTTGCTCCATGTTCGGACATGTTTTCGCTGGTTCTCTGCAAAGCTGTCTGAAGTTGGCCTTGTATCCTTTAAAATGAAAGGCTGTTTTCGTAAAGACTGTTGTTAAAATCCTAAAGCCGATTTTAACGTGATGTAAAGTCTTTTTGTATGTCGGTACTAAGTTTGCAAGCTCTTTTCTCATAATAAGCCTTAATTTTGTAAAGAAACTTAGGTAATACAATCCTATTTTGTAGTCAATAGCAACAAAGTTTGAGAAAAGAGCCAAATAAAAAAGCGAGAGGACGATCGTCTCCCGCTCATTCCATCAGGTATTAATGTACACCTTTCTCGCGCAAAATCGGAAGTGTACAGCAGCGGAATGACCCGCCTGATTTAATAATTTCTGTGATATCGACTTCAATTACTTCAAATCCCTTACTTCTGAGTTGTTCATTCACATCTTTATTTACTGGCAGACTTAGGATTCTTTTATTTCCTATACAAAGTACATTAGTCCCTAGAGTGAATTGTTCCTCCTCGCTAACGTCAATTAAATCATAGCGCGAACTGAATAATTTAATATCTTCCTCTGTCAATGCCGGGCGGTAGATCAGTGCAACTTCCGGTGATACGACATTGAAGACACAATCCAGGTGCAGATACTCTGCTTTAAATGGAATGGCTCGCACGTTTAACTGCGGCAGCAAACCTTGTAAATGATCTGCTGCTTGCTGATTGGTGCGATTGCTTAACCCTACATACACTGTGTCCTGGTCAATGACAACATCTCCGCCCTCGATCTGGTCACCTAACAAATTGTAATAAGATATTTCCTCATCTTCGAGCCACTGTTTCAGGACATCTTCTTCTCCCTTGCGGACATCACTCGCCATGTCAGCAACAAAAATGGTCTGGCCGATTGTAAAACCGATATCCCTAGTGAATACTTGCTCAGGGTATTTTTTATGGTATGGAAGCAGGATGACCTCCACTCCGAAATTTTTCAATGTATTCACAAATTCACTGTGCTGTTCCAAGGCAACTTCTATATGTATGCCCTCATCCTTGAAGTGTTTCTGGGTTTCATTTATCACATCACGGATTGTCATATACTGCGGCTGGCAAAGAATGACCTTTTTAAGTACATCATATTCATTTATGACATACCCTCTATTTTCCGGCTGCATATTCTGTTCCATCTTTTATTCCTCCTTATGGACAAATCATTATAGGTTTACCTTATTTTTACTCATTCATTAGTCATCAGCCAAAAAATCTGGTGAGAATTTCTAACACATTTACTGACTACTTTTAAAAACGCCTTTATGATAGAAAAAAATTAAGGTATGGAAAAGAGGAACAAAGATGGACCAACCAAGTGATTTGGATTTGGCTTACTTAATTATCCTGATCGATACATTTCGGGATGAATTATTCGAAGAGTTATTGGAACGACAAGGAAATCATGCTCAGGATTTGTTGAGAGCAGCACAAAATGGTATTTATTAGGAGGCGATAAAATGTCATTTCATTTACGTTCTGCAATTGAAAAGCTCAAGGACCATTATATCCGCCACTTGCTTACATCAGGAATTACTGACGAAACAGAAGAAAACTTGAAAAAAATGACAATCACAGAACTTCAAAATATCTGTAACGGGCTTAATAAATGATATTTAATGATAATCTTTGCCAAGTATAGTGTTCATGTGAGAAAATATAACATAAAATAAATTAACAATTGAAACGTGGTGAATCAGGTTGGCAAATGAATCTTCCTATAAAGATAAAAAAGTAATCACGATAGGTATTGTAAAAGAATTAACTGGACTTTCAGAGCGGCAGATCCGTTATTACGAAGAAAGGAAGCTGATCTTCCCGGACCGGACCCCTGGCGGCAGCAGGAGGTATTCTTTTGCTGATGTTGAACAATTAGTCGAGATTGCCAATAAGATTGAAGATGGTGTCCAGACATACGAAATTCGACAGGAAATGATCCGGGAAAAGAAACGGACTGATGAAGAAGCTCATAAGAAAATGATTCAGGGTCAATTGAATGCCCGTTTCGGCGTTCGAAAATATTAAACTATAAAACCTCCAATTCGGGAGGTTTTCTTTTTTTACTAAGGCTGTTTTCGTAAAGATTGTTGTTAAAATCCTAAAGCCGATTTTAACGTAATATAAAGCCATTTTGCGTGTCGGTATTAAGTTGAGATGCTCTTTTCTCACAAAAAAGTCTACTTTACGAGGAAAAATAGGTCATTCAATCCTATTTTGTAGTCAATAGTAACAAAGTTTGAGAAAAGAGCCTTTACTAAGGCTGTTTTCGTAAAGATTGTTGTTAAAATCCTAAAGCCGATTTTAACGTAATATAAAGCCACTTTGCAGGTCGGTATTAAGTTGAGATGCTCTTTTCTCACAAAAAACTCTACTTCGTGAGGAAAAATAGGTCATTCAATCCTATTTTGTAGTCAATAGCAACAAAGTTTGAGAAAAGAGCCTTTACTAAAAATCATGTTAGGTTTCCTTACGCGATTGTAGATTGTTAAAAAAATACATGCGAGAATACAAACTACATTCACAATTTGAAAGGAGAGAAACAAATGGATACGGTATTTGTAATGAATAGTCTTTGGGTTATGATTTCCGCGGTTTTAGTTATTTTGATGATTGGAGGTTTCATCCTTCTTGAGACTGGATCCACACGAATGAAGAACGCCGGCCACATTGCCGGAAAAACAATTTTGACATTTGGTATTTCATCAATCGTTTTCTGGGCTGTAGGCTATGGACTTATTTTTGGAGAAGGAAACTCAATTCTTGGATTTTCAGACTTTTTTTATTCAGGCTATGATGTAGAGGGATTAGGACTTTCAGGTGCTGTATTCTTTCTATTTCAGCTTGCATTTGCGGGGATCTCTTTAACGATTGCCTTTGGAGGATTTGCTGAGAGGGCAAAATTATCTGTCTATCTTGTTTTTGCACTCCTATTCTCCATTTTTGTTTATCCGTTCATTGCCCATTGGATTTGGGGCGGCGGCTGGCTTGCTGAACATGGAAAACAGGATTTTGCTGGCTCAACTGTTGTCCACCTGACGGGAGCTATGGCAGCACTGGCTGCCACCATTCTTCTAAAGCCTCGTATTGGAAAATACAATAAGGATGGTTCTGCTAATAATATCGAAGGGCATAATCAGGTTTTCACAGCGTTGAGCGTACTGTTATTATGGGTTGGCTGGTTTGGATTTAATGCTGGAAGCACCGTTTCTGTCGATGGAGCATTCTTTGGGTTTGTTGCGCTTAACACGAATCTTGCCGCAGCTGCTGGAACCGTTGCAGCTATGCTCATCTCGTGGATTGTCGTTGGCAAAGCGGATGTTCCAATGATGCTGAACGGAGCACTTGCAGGCCTTGTAGCCATTACAGCATCATGTGCTTTTGTTGATACTTGGGCAGCAGTTGTGATTGGACTGATCGCTGGCATCCTAGTGTTCTATAGTATTCGTTTCTTTGAAAGCAGAAAGATAGATGATCCTATCTTCGCGCTATCAGTCCACGGAACAGCTGGTGTTTGGGGTACTCTATCTACAGGATTCTTCGCGACACCAGAGCTGGCCGTGGTTGGCAATCCGGGTTTGCTTTATGGAGGCGGTTTTGAACAGCTGGGAGTACAGGCGCTAGGTGTAATTGCGTCAGGTGCGTTCGCTTTCATCGTATCCTTCATCATCTTATCGATAATGAAGGTCGCAATGAAGGGCTTGCGGGTAACCGAAGAGGAAGAAATCATCGGTTTGGACATTAGTGAACATGGGAGCTATGGGTATCCGGAATTAGTCAACAAGGAAGCAGCGGCTAAGGGATCTGTGGATGTTAAAAGTACAACCAATGTCCCTTTAAATTCACAGCAGCCATCTGTTAATTAGATTAATGGAAATTAACACTTTCGAACGGCGGCCCATATCGTGGGCAGCCGTCTTTTGATGATGGCGAAAGGGGAATTCAGGTTATGAACCTCAATATTTATTCTAATATAAACACATTAAAAGCCAAGGGACTGACGGAAGCTTCTTTTAACAATGAACAATTAAATCATTTCCATGACCTAATCTATGACCAAGTCATCTCCGCTGCAGTAAGCAATTTTTCAGAAGGATACGGGAGTCCCCCTTCCCCTTTCTCATTCTTCGTCATGGGCAGTGCCGGGCGAATGGAGCAAACGATTTGGAGTGACCAGGACCATGGACTTGTGTTCACTGCTCACAATGATGATGCGAAGGACTATTTTTTACAGTTAGGTAAAGAGATTTCCAGAGGATTAGAGCTCACTGGCTATAAAAAATGTCCCGGAGCTGTTATGGCAAGCAATCCATTGTGGTGCAAATCAATGAAAGATTGGGAGGATCAACTAGGACTCTGGGCTGGTCAATCTACCTGGGAATCAATCCGCTATTTACTAATATTTGCAGATGCCAGGTCTATTCACGGGGATTCCTGCCTGTTAAGCAGCTTAAAAGATAAAGCTTTTAATGAAGTTAACAGAGAGCAATTACTATTAAGGATGCTCGATAACACAATGTATCTGAAAAAAGGGGTCGGAGTACTTGGTCAGCTGATAGTAGAAAGTCATGGAGCCTTTTCTGGATCCATTAATTTAAAGGAGACAGCGTTTTTACCATTTGTAAATGCAGCAAGGCTGTTGTCATTTTATGAAGGGATAAAAGAAACTCCCACACTCTCCCGTATCAGCCGTGTGTCTGACAAGGTCCTGCCCTATCATGATAATTCTTTATACAGCAAGAATTTCTCTGCTCTCCTTGACTTCCGGCTAAAACATGGAGCCCATAGAGATTATGACTCCGGCCATTATGTAAATACCAGTAAGCTCACAAAAGGAGAAAAGAAATCATTGAAGGACATTCTTAAAGTTGGTGAACAATTTTATGAACATGTCAGAAAGCTTTTTGAGAGGATGTAAGATATATGGGAATGAATGATATGGTTCGTTTTTTCCGGCAAATGACTGGCAGGCTTGGATCGAACATCTATGCTGGAATGCCCCCTCATGCAAACCGACAGCAAATGTCGTTTCTAAGGCAGCTGCAAAAAGAAATGAAGAAAGAAAACAGCCTGGACTGTCCGCTGGAAGAACTGCCAGTCATCGTTTTTGACCTCGAAACAACTGGCTTTAATCCTGAAAAAGGCGATAGAATCCTCTCTATAGGAGCTGTTAAGGTAATTGGCTCCAGAATACTTGATAACGAGGAATTTTACTCTTTGGTCAACCCTGAAATCCCCGTATCGCCTGCTGTCCTTAAGCTGACATCTATCACCGAGGAGGAACTAAGGAGTGCCCCAATAACCTCTCAGGTTCTGATGGAGTTTTTAAATTTCATAGGCACCTCAGTACTTGTGGCTCACCATGCAAAGCATGAACAAGCCTTTATGAAGAAATGTACAAGTGAACAATTGCGCTTGAATTTTGACCACAGAGTAATTGATACTTCATTTTTGATTAGATTATTCCAGCCATTAGTCTATTCGCTGCCTTTGGAACAAATCTGCCTTGAGTGCGGGATTGAAGTGAGAGATCGGCACCATGCACTTGCGGATGCAAAAATGGCAGCAAGGCTTTGGGCTTTTTATATTCAAAAAGCCCGGGAACAAGGCTACCAAAACATGCGGGAGGTTTATGAATATTTATCATTGATTAGATAAGCTTGTTCCCCCTACCTCCCCAATTCCCTCACCAGAATTTCCGTATTCCTTTTTTCTCAAAGGCTGTTTTCGTAAAGATTGTTGTTAAAAACCTAAAACCCATTTTAACGTAATATAAGGCTATTTTGCTGTCAGTATTAAGTTTGCTGCTCTTTTCTCCCAAAAGATTCAATTTTGTGAAGAAAAATAGGTCAAACAATCCTATTTAGTAGTCCAAAGCAACAAAGTTTGAGAAAAGAGCCTTCTCAAAACATTTTATTTTGATTGCCGAAAGATAATTGATACTATTGTATAAACGCTGGTAACAGGAAAAATGCTATTCCTGGCAGTTAATATTTTTAAATGAAGGAAGATGGAAAAATGACAGAAAATAAACGTTTAAACGATATAAAGTATTCTGTGCTCGACTTGTCCCCGATTCTAGAAGGGGGCACAGCAGCGCATGCATTCAAAAACACACTTGACCTTGCCCAGCATGCTGAAAAATGGGGCTATAACCGATATTGGTTAGCAGAGCACCATAATATGCCTGGCATCGCAAGCTCCGCTACCTCGGTTGTAATCGGCCATGTTGCAGCGGGAACCTCTTCCATCAGAGTCGGCTCAGGCGGGATCATGCTTCCTAACCATGCCCCACTTGTTATCGCTGAACAATTCGGAACACTTGAATCTCTTTTCCCGGGTCGCATTGACCTTGGACTCGGACGCGCTCCAGGAACTGATCAGGTGACGGCCTATGCGCTACGGCGCGAACGTCGAAGTGATGGTCAGGACTTCCCAGAGCAATTGGATGAGCTTCGCGCCTATTTCAATCCGGAAATCGATTCGCAATATCGCAGTGTCAGGGCGATACCCGGTGAAGGACTGAACATTCCAATCTGGCTATTAGGCTCCAGTGGCTACAGTGCGCAGCTTGCGGGACAACTCGGGCTGCCATTTTCATTCGCCAGCCATTTTTCGCCGGAAAATACAATTGGTGCATTAAAGCTTTACCGAAGGAACTTCCAGCCTTCAGATGTTTTGCAAGAGCCATACGCGATGGTGGGTGTGAACGTGATTGCAGCCGAAACTGATGAGGAAGCAGAGTTCCTGGCAACATCCATGCAGCAGCAGTTCCTTAACCTGTTCAGGAATAACCCAAGTCCCCTGCTTCCTCCTGTCAAGAACCTGGAGGATCAGCTGAGCGAGTATGAAAAAATGCTGCTGGGCAGCCGTATTGGCTCCTCAATCGTTGGAAGTCCCGAAACCATTAAAACGAAACTTCAGCAATTCCTGGATGAAACCCAGGCAGACGAAATGATTATCAATGCGCAAATTTTTGACCATAAAGCAAGACTGAAATCCTTCGAAATGGTTTCTGATGTATTTAAAAGCTAAAGGATAAACCGTCTCATTAATTGACATATTGGTTTTCAGCAAAAGGAGAAGGACCGCCATTAGGTCCTTCTCCTTTTGCTTAACTGAATTTCAGTAACCCCCTGTACCCCTGATTGCTGTAGATAGCATAGCAAGAAAATGGGTCCCCTTCCCTTTAATCTCTATATAGAACCCCGACGTTTCGGGATGGAAATCCACAATAAATGGAAAATAGGCTTATATTTGCTGTTCTTCCCCAAACTTCGTTGTGTCTTCTTAAGACTTATTCGCATAGTCTAAAACGACGATATTCTACAAAAGGGAGAGAAGATTATGGCCGACCAGAATAAGCCTAACGGGATTCCAAACAGTATCATTGACTTGCTTGTAAACGATTTATTCAAGAAAAACGGTATCAACACGGAAGAAGTCAAAGACCAAATAACTGACGATAAGAAGCAAGCAATCAGAGAGTTAGTAGAAGATCTAAGTAAGCAGGTAGATACCTTCCTGAATTCAAATCATTCAAAAAAGAACTCTAGTACAGATAAGTAATCCTAATTTAAACGCTCTTAAAAAAAGGGCGTTTTTTTTTGAAATATTACTAGGCAACTAGTGAATACACACAATCTATACAGCATGCAACTTAATATGATATTCCATACCAAGTAAAAGGGAGTGAAATAAATGGCAAGCAAGAATTACCATGAATTTGGCAAACCTCAGGACTATGGCTACCACGGCGATAAATACGACGACGGGAAACATAAGTCCAAAAAAGAAGAAGATGAAGACGTAGTACAGGATGGATTTCAGTTTTCAGGGATTGAGCAGGATTCTGATGAACTGATTTGGATCAAGGACTCTTGTAATATCTGTGTCCAGACAACTGACACACAGGCAGCGGTTTCTCTTCAAGTAGGGTTGCAATTAGCAATTGCACTAGTCGTAAGCATTACTGTTGGTGATACAGACAGGGGCCGCAAGATTGCACAAGAGATATCCCAGAAACTAGATTCAGAGCAAACGAACAAGCAAAAAATCATCATTAAAAACTCTAAAGATATTAACGTTACTACTACTGACACAGACTTGGCTGTCAACATCCAGGCATTGCTTCAGGTACTGGTTGCAGTAGTCGTAAAGCTTGACGTATTGTAATTAAAAATTTATATAAAAGAGGTGAAATTAACATGAGTGAAGATAAAAAGTGGAGAGCATTGGACCACTGTGATAAAGGAAAAGACAAATGCGATGACGGCGCAACGGTTTTGCAAGAAGGTGATCAGTTCATGAAAACTGACCAACAATCATTCGAATGGATTATCATCAAGGATTCTGAGGGTGTAGATGTACAAACAACTGATACTCAAGCTGCTGTCTCCTTACAGTTAGGTCTACAGGCAGCGATTGCAGCAGTAATCAGCATTACAATCGGGGATACTGATCGCGGAAATGCTGTAGTACAGGATATCAAACAAGTAATGAAAAATAAGCAGAGAAACACTCAAAAAACGATTGTTGAAAGTTCCAAGAACGTAAAAGTAACTACCACTGACACAGACGTTGCCGTTAATATTCAAGCCCTTCTGCAAATCCTGATCGCTGTAGTCGTTAAATTGGATGTTCTGTAATAAGGCAGAACGGTTGAGAAGGAGGTTAAGGGATGAATAATCAAAACAGCAAAGATATGGTCGAACAAATGCGCAAGATGAATGAACAGCTCATGGACAACCTGATGAGGCAGCGCGAACAGAAGCGTAACTACAAAAAACTCCAGGACAATTTAAACATTAGCCAGGGGAAAATGAGAGATGAGTTGAAGAAACAATTTTCTCCGGAAAACCTTCAGCCAAACTCTTCTCTCTCCGACATGCTTGATCAATTGTTAAAAAATAAATAACGAACAAAAGCCTGTAAACTTATCATAAGGTTTACAGGCTTTTAATATTGTTGTTAATTTTCATTCTATCCTTGCATACATAAATTTAAGCATGGCGTTTGCTGCGAGTCTGCTTGTAATATCACGGAAATCTTTTGATGGGTCGATTTCTACAATATCCATGGCAATAACCTTTTCATGATGAGAGGCTTCAGAAATACTGGCCAATAATTCCCTGCTTGTCAATCCCCCAGGACCAATTGCAGGGCAGCCAGGTGCAAAAGCCTGATCTACTGCGTCCATGTCTACTGATAAGTAAATGAAGTCCACAAGATGGGACAGACGCTCAACCTCCCGCCTTACAATTGGAATGATGCCTTGAGATTCCACGTCAGCCATAGTGTATACAGAAATTGCATTTTCTTTTGTGTATTCATGGTACATCCTTGCGTTTGCATAATCCCTGATTCCAATTTGCACTAGGTGCTCCCCTTTAATAAAACCTCCTTCCAATAGGCTTCGGAAAGGTGTTCCATTTGTTCTTCCCCCATCGTCCAAGTTGCGGACATCATGGTGGGCATCCCACTGGATGATCCCCACTGTTCCATATTTTTCTTGAAAGGCTCTTATGGACGGATAGCTTACTCCATGGTCACCTCCTAAAAGGATATAACGGTCACAAACACCCTTATCCAGCATTTCCCTAACACTGATATACATTCGATCAATACTTGCTTCAGTATTTGTTGGATGTGTGATTACATCCCCGAAGTCGATAATTTTTACATCTTTGTAGTCTTTGTTTTGTTCTCCTGAGTAAGTAGAAAAATTGCCCAGGCAGGCCCTGATGGTTTTTGGTGCCTCCGCTGCCTGGGAAAATGAAATGGACGTTTTAGAAAAGGGCAGTCCGACCAATCCGACATCACCGCTTTGCTCAGCTGCAAAAGGGACAATACACTCGCTGACCTTCGTAACATACTGGTCCTTAAACATTGCCGGTTTACCTGGATTCAAATAACTGAAATTTTCCAAAAGGCATCCTCTCCCATATGATTTCTCCCGAAACATATACGCAATTTGCATGATTCACACCGTAATGGTAAGGAATATACTTGTAATTTGGAACGTCCCATACGACGAAGTCCGCTTGCCTGCCGACATCAAGTGTTCCAGCTTTTTCACCTCTGCCAATTGCGTGTGCTGCATTAATGGTTACTGCATTCCAGATTTCTTCAGATGACATTTTTAATTTCAGTGCTGCCAGGGACATAATCAATTGTAAATTCTCGGTTACGCAGCTTCCTGGATTGAAATCTGTTGCCAGGGCTACAGCGGCTCCATCATCAATCATTTTCCTTGCTCTTGCATAATGGTCTTTCCCTAAATAGAAGGTCGTCCCAGGAAGCAATACGGCAACTGTCTCGCTCTCACTAAGCATTGCGATTCCTTTATCAGAGGCTGCCACTAAATGGTCGGCGCTCGCCGCTCCCAGTGATGTCGCCAATTCTGCTCCTCCAAGGGGGTCAATTTCATCGGCATGGATCTTCAAACCAAAACCATTTTCCTTTGCTCTTTGTAAAAACAACTTTGATTGTTCAATTGAAAATACACCTGTTTCGCAGAAAATATCCGCAAATTCCGCCAGATTCTTTTCTTTGATCTCCTCAAGCAAAGCCGTCATTTCCTGTAAGAATACATCTTCATTTCCCTTATAGGATGGCGGGATGGCGTGCGGTCCCAGGAAGGTGGATACGATGGAAACAGGATACTTTTCATTCAATTGTTTCACGACTCTTAGCTGCTTCAGTTCAGTCTCTCTTTCCAGTCCATATCCACTCTTTGCCTCAATAGTTGTTACACCATGGGAAAGCATTCTTTCTAAATGGAAGCTTGCTTTATCTATGAGTTCTTGCAATGTAGCACTTTTTGTCGCTTCCACAGTGGACAAAATGCCTCCCCCACTTGCCAGTATTTCGAGATAAGGGACTCCCTCCTGCTTCAACGCCAGTTCATGCTCACGGGACCCCCCAAAGACCAAATGTGTATGAGGATCGACCAAGCCCGGTGAAACAACCTTCTTTTCTGCGTTGAGCTTTACTTTGGCGTTAAAGGATTTCGCTTCTGCATCTGATCCTATCCATGCAACCCTGCCATCATTTACTGCAAATGCTGCTGACTCTTTTACATTCAATCGCTTCATTTCTTTCCCTTTTAAAGCTTTTCCAGTATATTCAGGCAGAATGAGCTGCCCTATATTGTGTACTAGCAAATCAAAGTCCAAATGAACCAACCTTTCTTCTTAATGACTTTATTTCAACATTGGAATGTCGACGCCCTTTTCCTTTGCAACCTCAACCGCTTTATCGTACCCGGCGTCCGCATGGCGTACGATTCCCATGCCTGGATCAGTTGTCAGGACTCTTCTCAATCTTTCCTCTGCCAGGTCGGTCCCATCGGCCACCACAACCATACCGGCATGAAGAGAATAACCCATTCCTACGCCGCCGCCATGGTGTACTGATATCCATGAACCGCCAGCTGCAACATTAATAAGAGCGTTAAGGATAGCCCAGTCACCGACCGCGTCACTCCCATCCTTCATAGCCTCTGTTTCCCGGTTTGGAGAGGCTACTGAACCACAATCAAGATGGTCACGTCCTATTACAATGGGCGCTTTCAACTCACCTTTACGGACTAATTCATTAATTGCCAATCCCATTTTTACTCGTTCACCGTAGCCCAGCCAGCAAATGCGGGCAGGAAGCCCCTGGAACTCCACTTTTTCACGAGCCATTTCAATCCAGCGCTGGAGTGGTTCATTCTCTGGGAAAAGGTCCTTAATCAGCCGATCCGTACGGTAAATATCTTCTGGGTCTCCCGATAAAGCCGCCCAGCGGAAAGGTCCCTTGCCTTCGCAAAAAAGCGGCCGTATAAATGCAGGAACAAATCCAGGGAAATCGAAGGCATGCTCTTCTCCTTGATCTTTGGCAACCTGGCGTATGTTGTTTCCGTAATCAAATGTGACTGCCCCTTTCCTCTGGAACTCCAGCATAGCGGCAACGTGCTTAGTCATGGAGCGGGAAGATTGCTTAACATACTCTTCTGGATTTTCTTTTCTAAGCTTTTCAGCTTCCTCGAGAGTATAACCTACCGGAATGTATCCGTTTAAAGGATCGTGAGCAGAAGTCTGGTCCGTAACAATGTCTACCTTGAAATTACGCTGAAGTAAGTCATAATGTACCTCTGCTGCATTCCCAATAAGTCCAATGGATAAAGCTTCTCCTTTATTCCTTGCATCCGTCCCCCATCTCATCGCTTCCTCTATTGAGTCCGTCATTTTATCGCAATACCGGGTATCAATCCGCTTTTGGATCCGCTTAGGATCGATTTCAACAGCGATACATACGCCGCCGTTCATCGTGACGGCGAGCGGCTGGGCACCACCCATCCCTCCTAGCCCTGCTGTTAATGTAATCGTATTTCTCAGTGAGCCGCCGAAGTGCTGTCTGGCTGCCTCTGCGAATGTTTCAAACGTTCCCTGCAAAATACCTTGTGTACCAATATAGATCCAGCTTCCTGCTGTCATTTGCCCATACATCATCAAGCCTTTTTGATCAAGTTCATGGAAATGTTCCCAATTTGCCCATTTAGGCACCAGTACTGAATTGGATAATAATACTCTAGGAGCAGCTTTATGTGTTTTAAATACCGCGACTGGTTTGCCGGATTGAATCAGCAATGTTTCATCGTTTTCCAGGCGGCGCAGAGTATTCACGATCGCTTCAAATGACTCCCAATTCCTCGCAGCCTTCCCTATTCCGCCATAGACTACCAAGTCTTCCGGCTTTTCAGCTACTTCAGGGTCCAGGTTATTGAAAAGCATTCTCAAAGCTGCTTCCTGTTCCCAACCTTTGCATTCTAGCTTCAGGCCTTTTTTTGCGCGAATCTCTTTGGAAGATTCTATTTTCATGTTAAAACACTCCTTTATTCTATTTGATTTTTACTCTTTTAAAATGGGACTGATGATTTTGTCCATGGAGAGGCTTCCAAAACTAAAAATGACTGGAATCACATTGATTCCCTTGATAGTAACAACTTATTTCCTGAATCTTCTGGCCTGCCAAAAGAAGCTCTTTTTATACCATATTTAATTCTCTCTGCCCTATAGCTGTCCACTGTCTATTATTTTTTTTAAGCCATTCTGAAAGTCTTTCGATATCCTCAGAAAAGATTCTGTCCTCGGTGATAGAAGGAATGATATTTCTCGCATCCTCGTAAAAGCTTTTTGTATGAGGTGACATTTTATCAATTCCGCGATATTGGACAGCCTGGAGTGCGCATATACACTCAATCGCCAGCACTCTCCTTGCATTTTGTATGATGCTGTAGGCGTGCCTGGAAGCGATTGTCCCCATGCTGACATGGTCTTCCTGGTTTGCGGAAGAAGGAATCGAATCTACACTAGCCGGATGGGCAAGAGTTTTATTCTCTGACACAAGCGACGCCGCACTGTATTGGAGAATCATTGCTCCTGATTGCAGCCCTGGCTGGGGGCTTAAAAAAGGAGGGAGATCATTTAATTGCGGGTTTACCAAACGTTCTATCCGTCTCTCGGAAATACTTGCAAATTCTGCAACTGCAATTTTCATAAAGTCCATTGCAATTGCGATTGGCTGTCCGTGGAAATTTCCACCTGAAATGACCAGATTCCCATCATCAAATATTAGCGGATTGTCTGTAGCAGCATTTATTTCTATTTCTAATTTTTCTTTCACATAATCAAGGGCCTGCCAGGAAGCACCATGAACCTGGGGAATGCATCTTAACGAGTAGGCATCCTGCACTCGTTTTTCTCCCTGTCTTGTGGTAAGCTTGCTCCCTTCCAGTAATCTGCGCATCCTTTCGGCAACATCTTTCTGTTGTTTATAGCCCCTGGCTTCATGTATTGATGGATGAAATGCATCAATTACACCTTCCAGTCCTTCCATTGTCAAAGCGGCGATCCATTCACTCTGCAGTGCCAGCTGATTCGCTTCTATCCAGTTAACCACACCCATTGCGGTCATAGCCTGGGTGCCGTTGATTAGAGCTAACCCTTCTTTAGCATGTAATGAGATCGGGTTCAAACCTTCTTCTTTATATGCCTCTGCTGTCGCGCAAACCCTTCCCTTGTAAAAGACTTTACCTTCTCCGATCAATACGAGCGCAAGATGCGAAAGTGGTGCCAAATCACCTGAAGCCCCGAGTGATCCCTGCTGAGGAACAACTGGATGGATATGATTATTCAACAATGCCGCCAGCCGTTCCGCAATCAAAGGCCTTATACCGGAAAAACCTTTCAATAGAGCATTTAAGCGCAACAACAGCATGGCCCTTGAAACAATTTCAGGGAAAGGGTCTCCTACTCCGCAAGCGTGGGAACGAATGAGGTTCAGCTGGAGTGCATTAACATCCTGCTCATCAATGATTACATCGCTGAATTTTCCAAAGCCCGTATTTATGCCATAAATTGTCCGCTTCTCTTTAACAATTTTATCTACTGCATCCCTGCTCTTTTGAACTTTCTGCATGCTTTCCGGACTGATTTCAACAGCTTCTCCGTCAAAGCATACACGCTTAACATGTTGAAGATTCAGCGATGCCCCGGTTAATACCACCATAATAATTGCCTCCTAATGAAATAATTAATATAAAAAGGAGACGACAATGGCATATTTATACCATCATCGCCTCCTTCTGACTTTTGACTATAGGCAATGCAAAACTATATATGATTAATGCCTAAACCAACTGTTTCATGCTCCGAGCCTTTTATTGGAGCTCCAATTGTTCCGTAAAAAGCTACTGCAATCCATTCCCCTTCGGCAGCCGCTGAGAAAGGCTTTCCCCGGACAACAGCAAACCGAAGACCAACTGTCCTGCTCATATCGCCAATTGCAAGATGGCCTCTAGTTACCCCTTCCATCCCTTCCATGATCGCATGATAGAGTGCATGTGTTTCGCGATACAATCCAGAGTGTATAAGCCCATTTCGCTTTGCAGCCGTTTCAACTGCAGAAATGACTTTCTGCATATTCATAGAGCCAACCTGACCAAGACAAAAACTAATGTTATCTAAAGCAGGGCTCAATAATTCCAATTCATTTTCTGACAAGGTCGCCAGCAGGATCGCTGCCTTCCCTATTCCAATATTCCGGTTCATTATTTACCCCGATTTCAGAATTTTTACTATTAACTAATAACTAACCTAATTTTATGTGGCTAACTGCTTATCTGTCAACCCAATATGGTAAATTTTAGTATATTAGCATAGTAACACACTGCTAAACTAAAGAGTTTATTTAAAAGAAAGCAGCGTTCTCTGGATTCAACTGGCTATTTCAAGGATAGTTCATTAGTGGGAATTATGAGAAGCAGCAAAATTTAAGGGAAAACCTTAAAAAAAACGCCATAAGGCGTCTTTTAATCTCTTTATTAGACTTCGATTGATTCAGCAAGTTTCATTAAAAAGCTGTAAATCAACCCGAAAGCCTGGCCAACAGTAAGTTCTTCATCATATCCTTCGAGATCATTTAAAGAAAAATTAAGACTCCAAACCCCTTCATTTCCATCAAAGATTAAATCGTACGCGGCACCTTCACCTGCAAGATTCTCGCTTAGAAATTGCCGGATTTTCGAATCCTGTTTCTTTTGCAGCTTCAAACCAAGCATAACGTCGTAATTACCAAATACATCGTCTTTTTCAAATGATACAGCATCAGCGCCAACCATTTCCCACCATTGTGATTCTACATACAAAAATTCATTTTTATGTTTATCAAAATAATTTATCTTTTCTTCAAGGAAGTCTTCATCTTCACGGGCAAGAAACTCATCTGTTGCCTTATCTCCCCTTTCGATATACGCGTCTTTAAATCGGTTTTCAGATGGCATCTCAATGATTGAAACCGAGCCCTGATCGAATAAATCATGTTTAATTCCATACTCTTTTTCCTCTCGAAAAAGTTCCATGCTGTCTTTGTTTTCACTAAGCTTTTTTTGGATATAATGCTCCATTCCTTTTTTTAACACTTTACAGACCTCCACTTAATAACGGTAACTTTATTTTGTACTTTAATTTTGAATCTAAAATACACAAATAGCAAATTTCACACTGCCTCTTTATGATAAGAATTTTTTCTAAGTAGTTATTTCCCCATACGGAAACGGCTTTTCCCCATATGCTGTAGTAGATCGATTAATATAAAAGGAAGGAGAGTCCGATATGTTTACTGACCATGAACATTATGAGCATAATTGTAAATGCAGCAAATGCAAAAGAAAAAAAGAACGCAAATATTTCAAGCATATAGAGAGCAGCGATTACGACCAGAAAGAAAGCTCTGACTGGAAGCACAAAAAGCATAAGGATCATAAGTGGCACGATCACCACGAAAGC
>NZ_JAGGQQ010000006.1:0-117048 GCF_018613195.1 Bacillus sp. ISL-45 | reverse complement strand
AAACACAAAAAGCATAAGGACCATAAATGGAACCATTATGATGAATCAAGTGATTTAGATCATTATAAAAAAACAGAGAATGGTTGTGTTTGTGACAAAGTAAAGGAAATCAATAAAGCACAGAAGAAAGTAGCAGAAAAGAAACATGGCTGTGACACCAGCTGTGAACGGTCAATTAAAGAACTTCTAAATCATTGTAAACATTCAGAGCATGATACAATCCCATTTAAACTGCTCTGTGGTTGTATAGGTGAATGTGAAACCTTCGTTGGTACAGGGGTAGTAAATATTAATGGCTGTTTTTTTGATATTCGATCCAGCTTTTTCAGGGTTGTAGATTTTGTGAAAGGTTCGGATTGCTGTGCTATTCTTGAATTATTATGTCCAGAGCGTTGTGAAGGAAATCACGGTATTAGCGGATTTGTCCGTACCGGTGCATGCTTTGAAGTGGATTTGAATGATTTTACAGGAATTACATGCTTTCCTCCTGTTGCAGCAAAAAAAATGGATCCGCAAAGACTTTTAAATGGTGGATATAAGAAAAAATCACGGTAATAGACTATTTCTCCAGTTTGATGAACAAAAATGCTAGACAAAAACCTCATTTCCCTATCTATTCGGAAATGAGGTTTTTATATTATTGGCTAAATTTCTGCTTTTTGGAATGCGATTTTAATAAATATGTGTTTGTCCTCTATCATATGTCTATTCATTATTTCCTTGGTCGCATATAAAAATAGTAAGTCAAAAGAAAGAAACTAGGAATCTCATGTTTCTATTCTTTTTGCAAAAAAACAAGGAGTGAAAATAATGAAGAGAAACACAGGATGCAATTCGTATGGCTGCCCCCCGCAGCCAAATTGTGACCAGGCAGAAACTATTAGGGTAGACTGCAATAACAACTCTTATCCACCAGATGGAAAACACTTGAAATACCCGGTTATCGATGTGCCGGTGCCATTAGCGGAAGTAGAAATCCAGGCTGAAGTAGAAGCTGATATCCAGCTTCCAACAGCAGCAAGGGAAATTAAACATATGCGCAGGAATGTTTCTTTGAAGCAGTGCAAAGCCATCCGTTCGAAGATGGACCCTCATATGGTGAAGCTTTACATTACTGGAGTCGTCCACAAAAACATTCAATATGTTGAAAGCTGCAGCGGCAATGTAAAAGACTATAGCGTCGATGTTCCTTTCAATTGCAATCAGGCTGTCTATGTAAAGAACCATCCTGACTATGAGCACTTTAGTCAGAAAAACTCGGTTTATGAAAGACGTTTTACTGATAAACACGGTATGGGAGCAGATAATTGTACTTCCGGTGCTTTCACCTACGAATATTACAATCAACCTATTGATTGCAAACTATTATTCTCTTTTGTAAACGATCTTGATCTTTACAAGGATCACGATGCCTGGGGCAGATTCACCCGGATTACAGAAAAAATGGAGGTCGGCTTGTTTATCAAGTTGCTTCAGGAGCAGCAGGTTGAGTTGCCATCTAAGTATGAAAAACATGACGACTCCTGTTCCTATAAAAAAGAATACAAGGGCCCGAAAAGTATGCAGTCTAGAATCTACGATATGATGAGAGACTAAAACTAAATCAGGGTGTCTCTATTTGAGGCACCCTATCTATCATTGAGAAGAAACCAAATCTCTTAAATCCACGCACTGTTTTTGATAAATGTCAATTTGCATATTTGCTGAACCCTGGATTAACAGTTTCTCATTTTCTAGTAGTTGCTCATTCCAGGTGCAGCTAAGATTGGTTAACTGAAAATCAAGTTTATCCACTAATCTCTCACTGAATTCCCTGTGGAAGGAAGGATCATTGCCATCATTCTCAGTGAACATATATTCCTTGCTTTGATTACATGATAATTCAGGCGGGAGAACCCACTCAACCTTAACGATTTTGCTCCAGGGAACATGGATTTTCAATGAATGCAGAGTTCCTGTTTCATGATCATCCGCTTTTTCTACATACTCTAAATCAAGAAGTAAGATACCCTTTGAGAAAAAATTTCTAGTTGGAAGAATAATATCCATATCGATTGAATGAATGGACCATTCAACAGTTGTTACAGATGCTATTGGTTTGATTAAGGTAAATACATCAAATATGTCAACTTCTAAATTTACGTGAGCTAAATTAACGGGAAGTTTAACCTTGATATCCTGAGTTCTTTCTCCAGGTCTGCAATGCAATTTCTCCAATGATTCAAATGAATTTGGTGTAGCATCGCTCTCATTTGAGCTTTCAGTTTCATCCGGCATCTCCTTCATTGATCCGAGCAATGGATATTCATAGGACTTCCTGTTCAAAAGATCTGTTTCGTTGCCAATTTCTTGTTCATAATTTTCTTCCGTGTAATTTTGTTCAGAGCTTTCTTCATTTAGAGAAAATTCTTGGGAACTTTCTTCTTTGTAATATAAATATTCGGAGCTTTCCTCTTTGCTGATGATGTGGTCTGAGCTCTCTTCATCTAAGAAGACATCTATTAAGTCTTCTTTAACTATGCTGTCAGCTGACTTTTCTTCAAACTCTGATTCTTCTGGATCATTGGGCTCTTTCTCCTGCTTTGCCCGGAACAATTGTTTTTTGGGGGCTGAGTGTTTCAAATCAATACCTTTTACCTTAGGAGGCTGTAGGATCAACGGGTTTGCGGCCTTTTTTTTACGTCTTTCCGGCGATTGAATATGTCCTTCCGTTCTAGGTGTTGTCGGAGTGGCTCTTCTTGCTGTCAAGCTGCCTCGAAAGGGAGGCGTTTCAGGTGGCATCCTTTCTAACCCTCCTTTCTGCTTTTTTCAAGTATAAAAGGGGGGATATACTATTTAGTCCTAGTATAATCCCCCACCTTTTTTACTGATATATTATTCTGACTCGTCGTAGTAAGAATGATCGTTTGTTGCAGAAGATACACGGATTTGTTGGTTTTGCAGGACTCTGACTGTAAAGTCGATAACCATTTTCTCTTCAATTGTATTAAAGTATCCCTCATCAATCGGTGAAGATGTTGGAAGCGGCTGACGATCTATCGCCTCATCCCATTCGATTATTTGGCTTGATACCAATTCACAGAAAGGCAATTCATTATAGAATTGGGTGCTTTCCTGATGGAATTGTGATAAATCACTTGTTAACAGTTCATCCTTCTCAGGATATCCCGTTGATAAAGGCTTTGACACAAAGAAGTCAAATTCCTTACGATTGTTCATATGCGGCTGAACAGGTTTTGATAGATACTCCCTAATATCGGTGACTAGCTGAAAAGGAATATCTACTGTATATGAGTGAAGGTCGGAAGCTACTGTAGAAGATGTTGTTTCCTGAATTTCCATGCTAGGGCTTGCGTATTGGATATTCTTCCTGACAAAACCCTTAATAAAAAGCTTGCTTGTCGGCAGAAGTAATCGGCACTGTGTTAACTTCAATCTTTTCTTGATATCTTTGATTTCCAACACTGGCTCCGGAAAATTAATCTTCGTATCAACATTCGCCTGAAGGGTTAGCTCGGCAAGTACTACCGGTACCTTTGTCACCATCTTTCCAAGACTGACATGTGGATGATGATGATGCGGTTTGCATTCAAAATGATCCTTAGATGGTGCACACTCGAAATCGGGTTTCTTTTTATCTGATTCAAACATATTTGGGCTCCTCCTTATAACTCCTTAGAGTGAAGATGTTCTATCCTATGCACTATGATAAATTGGGTCTAGGCATATGCCCGTAAGCATTAGCAGGTTTTAGGCAAGTACCCACTCTTCGCCCTTTATCTCACTTGAACTGTACTTGCTCCAAGGCTCAGAAAAATTTTTTTGTTTTTTTTTGCTTCTATTGGTATTGCAAACATATGCGGCCAGGAATATGTATGAATTATACAATAGAAAAAGCATGCATTTACCGGGGCTTACCGGCTTATGCCATGCTTTTAATTTTGTCATTTAATTAGTTTTTCTAAAGAGAATCAACCATTTATAAATCCATTAAGGTTTACTTGCTGATTCTGGTATACTCTTACTCGGAATTGGAGCAGGGTTTTTTCAACAATTGTGTGGAATGTACCTTCTTCAAATGGGGCATTGTGCTCCAGCGGATAGCGGTCGATGGATTCATCCCATTGAATAATATCGCTTCTCACTAATTCACAATATGGAATCTGATTGTAGAATTGTGTGCTGACTTGATGGAACTGTGACAGGTCACTTGACAATAAATGATCCTTTTCAGGGTATCCATGGCCCAGCTTTTGTGACCTGAAGAAGTCGAATTCTTCGCGAGTATTAGATAAAGGGAAATCAGGCAGATTTAAGAAATCGTCCGCTGTAAGAATAGTAACACACTCAAATGGAACATCCACTGTCAAAGAGCGCATTTCAGATGATACACAATCGCTTTTTGCATGATAGCAAGGTGTAGCGTATTGAATATTCTTCCGAATGAAGCCCTTAATGAATAATGGAATTCCGGTTGCAGGGAAATCGCCGTTATCAGGTAGCGGAGATAAAAGCAATCTGCACTGAACAATTTTCACCCGCTTTTTAATATCCTTGATCTCTAGAACTGGATCAGGAAAAGAGATTTCTGCAACAAGATGATCCGTTACATTGATATCAGCTAAGGTTACAGCAATATTAGCAAAGTCCCCAGCTGTAACTGCAGGTGTATTGGCGCATTCATTCATGGATGCAGACTTTCTCACATTCACACAACCACGTGGACCTTTATGCTCATTAGTCATTCATTTTTTCCTCCTTTAAAATTTCTTGTACAATTTATCCTATTCCTACTAGTTTTTTTGGCATAGATAAATGAATCAGAACAAATGCGGATTTTTATAAAGATAGAAGAAATCGTTTCTTTAAATTCCATTCTCCTAATCAATATGGGTACTTGCACAGTTGAACATGCCTTGTGCATAGAATTCAAAAGGAGGAGGATAAAATGAACAATTATAATTTCTTTGCTGTCGATATAGGCAATAGCTGGTATAAAGTTTTGGCCTCTGATCAAGGAGAGCTTGCCGAATACCATATACCGAACGCTATTGCACTATATGATGATGAATTTTACGAAAAGCCTTATGACGAGGAAGATATTGACCTCGAAGAAAACATGATCGTAGAGGTAAAAAGCCCGGCGGTCATTAACAAAAGAGAAATTTTTTATGCAGGCAAATCAGCTGCCAAACAGAGAAACGTCAGCTTGACTGCAAGCAACAATCAGAAGGCAGATGAGGATCGAACGTATATCCTTCTGTTTGCTGCCGCTGCTTATCATGCATCAATCATCAAACCTGATGATATTGAAATAACTTATTGCATTGACCAATTAGCTGTATCCCTCCCAACTACACAATATAAGGATAGAAAAGAAGTATTAAAACAGAGGCTTACTGGAAGCCATACTGTCATACTCCATAAAGTCCCTGGTATTCCAGAGCCAAAGGAGCTGACAGTAAAGCTTGAGGTTAAAGATGTAATTGTTGGAGCCGAAGGAGCCTGTGCTTATTTAGGTTTGATACGGGACATTGACACACTAGCAATTAAGGATGATAACCTTTTGAAGGATTCTAAAAAGGGAATCATTATTGGCGATTTGGGCGGCGACTCTGTCGATTTTGTAGGAATCAAGAATAATAAACCTGTTGCATCAGTAGAAGGTGACCATTTTGGAATTAATTTGTTCCTAGATACAATTATAAAAAAAGTAAGCAAGAATGAACTATACACATTTGATTCAAGATCAGAACTAGAAGAAAAGCTGTATGCTGGGCAGTCGGAATGGTATGTAGAACCCTTTGCAGGGGTTAAAAAAGACATTAGCAAGTATGTCATACCGCAATTAAGAATCATGGCGATCAAATACCTCGAACACTTTGACCGTGCCCGAAGCAGTTCGAGTGAAATCAAAGGTGCATCGCGCTATATTGCTGTCGGTGGTGCAGCAAAGCTTGCGCAAAAACAGATCCAGGAAGCTGCAGTCAGATGGTCTGAAAAGGGCAGGCCCATCGAACTCACCTTTCCAGAAAATCTTGAAAAACTGAATGTCTTCGGACTCATGATTTTAGCCAAGATGAATCAACTAAAAAAACAACATGAGAATACCGAGGAATTAATTTCCGTTGAAGGATGATCGGTATGTCAAACATATATACGGATTACGAGAACAAAGTTGCGATAACTGTCCCTGAACGATATATTGATGTTAAAACTGGTGAGTCACACCCTGTTTCATCCAAAATAATTGATCAGATAGAATACCATGCTGATAACAGTACACTCATTCACCTTGTTTTATCAGCTCTTCATCAATACTTGAACCAAAAGCCTGTATCTAATGGAGGTTCAGGGGAAATCCTGCAGCAGCTTGCAGAAATAAGGTCGATACTAGAGAATGGGGTTTACCAGATACAGCCTGCCGCAAAACCAAAACATGTAAACGAATCAACAGATGCGGCAAAACTGCTTAATTTGAAGGAAGTTGAGGATATTCTTGAAGCCTTTGGAGGATAATCGAAAACTCGGAATTGCCCTAGTCCAACGCGTATTTCCGCTCAAACTTTAAGCCATATACCTCAAACAACATAAGCTTTTGGCAGTGCCAAGTATCGGGATAGATACTATTGTACAGTGCAAAAAGAGTAAGGACGGTACATTCGTGCACGTCCTTTACTTTTTGGATTAGGCTATTTTCAAGCAGAAGTTTTAAAGCATGAATTGCTTTCAGACTCGTAAAAACTCCAGGTCCCGATTTTTAGCTGTAAGCAACGAAGTTTAAGAAAAGAGGCAAACTTAAAACGAATTACATCGCTGAGGACCCATTAATATGATCAATTTAAAACATGCTCATATTATATTTTGCGGACATCATCTCTAATAATTTGATTCCACCTATACTATTGCCCTTTTCATCTAATGCAGGTCCTAAAATTCCGATTCCAAACCGATTTGGTACTGAGCCCATTATTCCGCCTGATACACCACTTTTTGCTGGGATTCCAACCCTTACAGCAAACTCACCTGACGCATTATACATTCCACACGTTACCATGAAAGTTTTACATAGCCTGGCCACATGCGCAGGAATGAGCCGGCGGTTCGTAACAGGTTCTATTCCATCCATGGCGAAAACACAGCCAATACGCGCCAGGTCCAGGCAATCCATCTCGATTGCACATTGCTTCGTGTATACCTCTAATAATTCTTCTACATCTTCATCTATGACACCATGTTGTTTTAAAAAATAGCACAGTGCCCTGTTAAGATCGGAAGTTTCGTATTCAGATTGAGCAACTTCTCTTGAATACCCAATGGAGGAATTACCGGCCAGCAGTTGAATGAAGGAAAGTATCCTCCCAAAACGTTCTTCCACACTGATTCCTTTAATCATATGAGTAACTGCTAGTGCACCTGCATTGATCATAGGATTCAGCGGTTTGGATGGGCTGAATTCCAGCTTTACAATCGAATTAAAGGGGTCACCAGTCGGCTCATACCCTACTTTGTTAAAGACTGCTTCTTCTCCATAATCCATTAGTGCAAGGGCCAATGTTAACACTTTCGAGACACTTTGCAATGTTAGCTTCTGCTGTATATCCCCAGCAGAGACACATGTACCATCATCATGGAAAATAGCGACAGACAGTTCTTCTGGATTCGCTTTTGCCAGCGCAGGTATATAATCAGCTATCTTCCCGCCGCCAGTATAATCCTTTGCTTTTCTTACCAATTCATTCAACTCATCAGTCGTTCTGCAAGGCATGTTAACTCCTCCAATAAGTAATATACTTAACAATTACCCATAATTTTTTATCTTATCCATGCACCGGTTGCACCACGTACGACAACTAGTGTATTAACTTTTAAAGTCCTGCTTGTCCTCATTTCTATCTTGGAAACGGTGAATGAAAAATTTTACATTCCTTTCAAAACAATTAAACCAAAATTTTGTATTAAAGTGAAATGGAGTAAATTTATATTGAATAAAAAAACACACTAAAAACAAGCCGGAGTATATTCCAGCTTGTTTTAGTGCAGTTTTTTTTCTAAACTTAGGTGCTTTCAACCACTTTACCAATTAAATCATTTCCTGAGGTTTTCTTGGTCCTTCAATCTGTTTTGCTGGTCGGGTACTCTACCCTGATCCTTGAACTCATCTACCTTTTTACCATTGCCTAATTTCTCTCGTTCATAATCAACCAAGCTTTGCTTGTTATTGTTCTCATTGCTCATATGCATGTTTCCCTCCTTAGGCATGATATTTGTCTTATTCCCTCATGAGTAAAGAGCAAACCTGGTAGCATACCCATAGGGACGGAAGGATAAAAATTGCAAGTCCATGATGTTTACTCTATCCTTCTAGAAGGTAATAAATATAACAGTCATAAAATTAAGCACTTAAACAAAAAGAAAGGAAAATGTTATATGAAAGAAGTTACGGTTACAGTGGATTTAAAAGGAAAAAACTATTTAACTAATGTCATCGCAGATCGAGATACTTCTGAGGAAGAAATTCTGGAGCAGGCACGGGAACAAGTATTAAAGCAATGGACAATATAAATAATGGAAAGGATGTTCGGCTTGTACTGAACATCCTTTTTACTGAATTTTGAGGCTAGAAATTTAGTATTGATTGTACTTAAGAAAGGAAAGTGGATGAAAATACGGGGTACAACTTTTGTGAAATTTTTTAAATTTTTCATAATCTTGGCAGTTCATGGAGACGTGATGTATTTTGTTCATCTCCATGCAAATCTTCTTACCTTGCCCATTTGGTAATCGTGATTTTTGTACCAGTTCCTGGCATCGAATCAATATCAAAACTGTCCATTAACCTTTTAACTCCTGGTAGTCCTGCACCAAGACCGCCTGAAGTGGAAAAACCATCCTGGAGGACCATCCTTATGTCATTTATGCCTGGTCCATTATCAGCAGCAGAAATCTGAATCCCTTTTCTACCGTTATCTTCTAAGACGTCAATAGTAATCTGGCCGCTTCCTGCATATAAATAAATGTTTCTTGCGAGCTCAGAAATCGCTGTCGTTATTCTTGCCTGGTCAACGCCACCAAATAGGAGTTCTTTCGAAACCTCTCTCCCTTTCTGACGGGCAAGCACTATATCAAATTCATTATTAATATTAATAATAATCGGTTCTGTCATTTGGCTAACCCTCTAACAATTGGCTTAATATCGAAATTCCTTGTTCTAGATCCAGAGCTGTATGGACATTTTCCATTGTTATGCCAAGCTCTATCAAAGTAATGGCGACTGCAGGCTGGATACCTGTCAGTACAGCTTTAGTGCCCATCAGGCTTGTCATGACTATCACGTCGCCCAATACTTTTGCAATGAACGAATCAATCATATCGACAGAAGTCAAATCGATTACAACGCCCTTTGCTCCTGTATCTTTAATTTTGTTTAACAAGTCCTCCTGAAAAGTCAGTACCGTCTGGTCATCTAGTTCTACTTGAATTGAAACTAATAAATAATCTTTTAATTTTAATATAGGAATTCTCACTTTATATGCCTCCAAATCATTAAACTCACCAGAATTCACTATGTACAAATAATTTTAATTCAAGATGGGCTGCATCCAAACACTTGCACGTTAGCAAATAAGATTTTAATTGGATTATACGCTATATATAAAGTGGTTTACAAATTAAAAGCTGCGCTTTCTATATGTTATTCCAAAAATATCAGTAAATAAAAAATAAATTAAAAAACCTCCTAAAAGGAGGTTTCAAAATTTAAATGGCTGGGTATAGGTTAAAAAACCAGATTAAAATGTGGTTTTTGCTCCTAGGTAACGCGGCTTCCAATATGAGTTACTCATGTCACTTATTTCTACTCCTCTTGATGAACCAGAATGAATAAACTTGCCATTACCTAGATAAATTCCTGCATGTGATGGACCTGGCTTATACGTCTCAAAGAACACTAGGTCACCTACACGCGGCGATGAAACAGACTTTGTAGCATCCCAAATAGACGAAACTGTTCTCGGGATCGAAATCCCTGCTTTGCTATAAACATAGTTTAGATAACCTGAACAATCGAAGCCTGCTGGTGTGCTGCCAGCCCAGACATAGGGAACGCTAATGTACTTTTTGGCTTCTGTTACCAATGCATTTACCTTCGAAGTTGATGCATATGTTGCTGCCACTGGAGCAGTTGCAGTTGATACATTCGTGGCAACTGGTGTAGAAGCCGAACCGGATAGCTTCAATACCTGTCCAGGAAAAATTAGATGAGAATTCAAGTTATTGAATGACATCAATTGTGATAGCGATAAGTTATGGCGAGCAGCAATCGTTGACAAATTGTCACCGCTACGGACTGTATATGTACTGGATGAGCTGGCGGGTGCTGATACTGCAGCTGCAGCGGAAGTTCCAGATACTTTTAATCTTTGTCCTGAATAGATAACGTCAGATTTAAGTCCGTTCAATGATTTAAGTCCGCTGATGGACATCCCATATGATTTTGAAATTCCCCATAAAGTATCGCCTGACTTTACAACATAAATATCAGAAGATGTGCTTACGCTTGTGTTTGGTGCTGTCGTGTGACTGTGAGGTGCAAGAACTGATAGTTTCTGATTTACATAGATGGTAGTGCTTGATAGATTATTCCATTTTTGAATATCATTTATAGCAACGTTATATATATTTGAAAGTTTCCATAAAGAATCTCCAGATTGGACTGTGTATAATTTTTCATGAGCACTTGCTGAACCATTTAATGATGTAAATAAAATCCCGGCTGTTGCAGCCACCGTCAAAAGCTGTTTTTTCATGTTAGAGCAACTCCTTTGATTTCGATTACAAACTAATAGTAGAGTTTCCCAAACTAGTTTTGAATCTATAAATATTGGTTTGTGAGGAATAGTTTTCCTTTGGTAAAAATACCGTTTACATGCCAGTAGGTCTCCAAAACGCTTAATTTACAGGGAATACAGGCGCATTTTTCCTTTTAAATTAGTTTTTTGTTACATGAATGAAATATAAGCTTAATCTGGCTGTAACTTTCTTTGGATATGTCAGTTTACCTATCCTGTCTGTATAACAAGGGAAAAAAGGACTAATTAATTGAACAAACAATGTTTTTCATTTATATGTAGTTAAAAAAATACAAAAACACCCCGCTGGCTTCTTAGCGGGGTGTTACACATTTATTAGAGGTTGCGTTTAATTAATTGATTTGCTAAGTGATCGACCTGTTGGCTATTGCCTGCTTCTTGAGCAGCTGAAGCAATTTGATTGATCATTTGACTGCTCTCTGGATTTGTCGAGGTTGCCGATTGGAAACCTGTTGTTTTATTTGCCTTATTTGTATCTAGACCAGAGGTGAATTCTTTTGCAAATTCAGTGATCCCTGCAGCCATGGGCTTGTTAAAAGCTGTTCCAGCATTGGAATTTTGGAAAAGCTGCCTCATTCCATCTCCCATTCGATTTCGAAAAAGATACGCTGCAGCAGCACTGGCTACAACTCCCATAATCGAATACGTCATGGAGCGATTTCTTTTACGTCTGTTTCCGAACATTTTCATCATGTTTTGAGGTATATTCGATCTCATTAACGCAGAAATCCATGCAGTTCTATTCATACGGCAGCACCCCTTTTTGAATTAGAGGAGTCGGTCTCCCCCATCAATTAGTATTTGATTTCTGCCGATCGATATTCCGGAAAAAGATTACATAAAAAGCTGTTTATTCTTTCAAAAATGGCTTCAATCTATGGATGGCTTCTTGCAATTTTTTTGCATTCTTATTGTACATTGCCTTAGTACTTGAAGACTCTGTCCCGAGAGCGAATAATTCTAGGTCTGCCTGACATTTATTAAGCATAGCCAACAAAAGTTTTCTCGGTTGAGGGGATGGAACCTGAATTTGGTCATCGTATGTATCAATGGATAATTTTCCAAAAGAATCTACCTGGGCTAAAAACACATTATCAAGTGTCACTCCTAGATTGGCTAGCTCAATATCCAGCCATCCTTTACTTTTACCAGCCGATGCCAATTGGTCGTTCAAGACATTTCCATCCATTATGACAGTGTAGGATTCCTTTTCAGGGGCCACAGACAAGTTTAAATCCTTTGGTGATAGAGGTTGCAATTCTTTTTTTAGCAGTACACTTAGATCGCCTTTTGGCTCCAAAACAGCAAACTCAACATCTGCTGTTTTGAAAACATTTTTTTGTCTTAATAGTGAATTCAATTCATCGAGAGTATATTTTTCCTTTTTTAAATTTTCTTCTAATACTTTTCCATCTTTTATTATTACTGTTGACTTTCCTTCAACTAAATCCCGGAACTTCTTGCTCTTGATCCCAAGAAGGTCATGCAAATATGTAAAGGTACCAAATATTACAATGGCCAATACTCCATGAAACAAATTCCCATCCAGGCCCATGATTACTTCACCAGCAATACTTCCTATGGTGATACCCGAAACATATTCAAAAAAAGACAACTCCGACAGCTGCTTCTTCCCGCCCATTTTCGTAATCGCAAATAATGTCACTACAAACAACACAGACGATATTATAATGTGAATCCAGTCATTCATTGTCTCACCTTCTAGCTTTTATATTGGGGCTCTTCTATTTCAATCTGTGTCTTCCTGTCTTGCAGGTCGGTTTTAATCTCCCCGATGACCAACATTGTTTCATGAAAGACTTTGCTCGCTTCAGGAATATTGGTATTCAACGCCATTGATGATAACTGTGCTTCAATTCCTTTAATTGTAGAAAGGAGTTGATTAATGTCGGATGCTACTGTCAATTTTCATCACCTCTATAAAAAGGAAAAGGGCTGGTTCAACCTGCCCCCCTCCCTGCATTTTATTGTTTATATTGTGGTTCTTCTTTTTCAATTTCCTGCAGACGAGGTTGAATGCTATCAATAACTGCTTGTGTTTGTTGAGCAGCTGTCTGATAAAGTTGCTTGGCTTGTTGATTATCCGTACCAAGTGCAAAAGTCTCCAAACTTGCCTGAGCACTTTTAAGACCAGCAATTGTTTGTTTTACTTGCGCTCCAACTGTCAGCATGGTCCCTTCTTTCTACAGAATTATTGGTACTGTTTTAGTATGGCATGGCTGAAATAAATTATTCGAGGCTACATAAAGATCCATAATGTAAAAAGCCATGAGTATGCTTTTCTGCAGGCCCATGGCTGGTCAATGTTCATCACCGTTTACAATAATTCTTGCGTTATACAGTACATAGCCATTTTCCCATTTGGCACGAACCTCCAAGGCGTAATCCCCAGAAGCTATATTAGACGCCTCTAAGTTTAAAGGGTATGCCGTCAGTTCTTTATAAGCGAGTTTTCCCGTGTCCATTTCCCATAAATAACATTTAACCGAATCAGGTGAGTGATTAAATAAAAGCTCGATGTTGTCATTTGGATCAACAATGAGTGGAGTGGATTCTCTTACCAGGACAGCTGGTTCAGTATTGATATCTGCTGAAGCAGTCCTTCCCCACTTCCTTAAGGAATAAGTTACAGGCTGTACCTCCAAAGCATGTTTGGCTGCAACAACTTCTAATTCGGGAGGGACAGGTTTATAACGGGTATAAGTGATCCAGCTCGATAAGCTGAAAATAACCAATATAGACAAGGTGATCCACGGAACAGACTTTTTCACTGATATCCCCCTTTTCCCGAATCCTGATTGCTCCCTATATATAGACGTTGAGGTCTGAGGATAAGTTTCAAATTATTCGATTAATTTAAATGAATGTTTTGTGTTTGGCTTTTCGGCGTTCTAAGGTTCATAGGGGGAGACTTATATATTCTTATCCGTTAATTCGTAACCAATTTCGATATTATGTAACATTCATTACATGCGGATAGAATCTCTTATTTTATAATGAATAAATAATTGATAAAAAGTTGGTGATGAATATGCATGAAGTTCGATTTTCTGGACATCCTGCTGTGGTTGATTTTGATGTAAATCCTTACATCGTTATCTGGGAAGTGACTAGGGCCTGCCAGCTTAAATGTCTGCATTGCAGGGCAGATGCACAGAATAAGCCTGACCCAAGGGAATTGACACCTGAAGAAGGTATAAACCTGATTGACCAAATTTTTGACTTAGGAAATCCCATGCTCGTATTTACTGGTGGAGACTGTATGATGCGTGAGGATCTCTTTGATCTCGCGGACTATGCAATAAAAAAAGGAATGCGGGTTTCCATGACACCAAGCGCCACAGATAATGTGACTAAAGAAAAAATGCAAAGAGCCAAGGAGGTCGGACTTTCTAGATGGGCTTTCAGCATTGATGGTCCTACCCCTGAAATCCATGACCATTTTCGCGGCACTCCTGGATCGTTTGACCTTACAATTGAAAAGGTAAAATACTTGAATGATTTAAACATGCCTTTACAGCTTAATACAGTTATTTCCCGCTACAATTACAACCATCTTGAACAAATGGCGGAGTTAATGAAAGAACTCAAGGTCGTGATGTGGTACATTTTTTTACTGGTACCTACAGGCCGCGGGCAGTTGGACGCCTGCCTGACTCCAGCTGAACATGAAAAGGTGTTCCGGTGGCTTTATGAACTAAGCAAAACCGCACCATACGAAATTAAAACTACTGCAGCTCAGCATTACAGACGTGTAGTATTTCAACAAAAGGCTCGGGAAAACAGGGTTAATAAAGAAGATGGGATCCGGTATGAGGATACCTTGACTAAAGATATGGCCTCTATGACTGATGGCTTGAAGCGAGCACCTAAAGGAGTAAATGACGGAAATGGATTTTTATTTATTTCCCATACTGGTGAGGTCATGCCTTCAGGACTGCTGCCGCTTGTCGGCGGGAATGTCCGCGAAAAGCCTTTGGCTGATATATATCGAAACTCCCCTATTTTCAAGGACTTGCGAAGCCCTGACAAATATAAAGGCAAATGCGGTGTATGCGAATTCCGCTTTGTCTGCGGGGGTTCACGCTCAAGAACATACGCAGTGACCGGAGACTATATGGACAGCGAACAATTCTGTGTCTATATTCCGGAAGCAATTCGTAAAAAGGAAACAACAGTTTAACATCATCAGCTCCTTTTGCCGGAGCTGGTCTTTATATTTGGCTCTTTTCTCAAACTTTGTTGCTATTGACTACAAAATAGGATTGAATGACCTATTTTTCTTCGTAAAGTTGACTCTTTTGTGAGAAAAGAGCATGCAAACTTAATACCGACCAACAAAATGGCCTACTATTACGTTAAAATCGGCTTTAGGATTTTTTAACAACAATCTTTACGAAAACAGCCTTATATTTTGACACTTTCATGACATCGCCAAAACTGTGACATAAAGCACGGCAGTCAGTACCTTTCAGGTTTTACAATAAAACTAACGAAAGGATGGTGCAAAGATGACAATCAAGATTGATCAAAACGCATACAAATGGTTTGAAAATGAATTTGATACACCAAAACCGTTTCACATCCGCCTTTACCCTCAATATGCCGGGTTTGGCGATAAGAACAAGGGCTATAGCCTGGCCTTCTCGCTTGAAGCACCTGCCATTGCCGCCGAACAGCAGGAGATTGACGGAATTACCTTTTATGTAGAAGCGAATGATACTTGGTTTTTTGATGAGACAGATGTTGAACTTAAATACAGCGACACCGCTGGTGAAATATTCGCCAATTATATAGAACAAAATTAATCCCAATTGAGTCCCAGGCATTGACCCGGGACTCTTTTTACATTTCTTTCGGAGCTTTGATCCCCAATATTCTAAGGCCTTCCTCGAGGACAATGCTGACAGCATGGACCAAATGGAGCCGCGCATTCTTTTCCGGATCATCTCCAAGGATCCGCACTTCTCCATAGTATTTATTAAACGCCTGGGACAGATTAAGAACATATTTAGCAATTAGGGAGGGATCATTTCTTTCAAGCGCTCTCTTGATTGTATCCGGGAACATTTGCAGCTCAGTGATCACTGGCCATTCAGCAACAGCAGCCAGCTCTTCGTCCCCATTCGTATCTTCAAGTGCCCCCTTTTTCAACAATGATTGTGCCCGGGTATTTGTATATTGAACATAAGGTCCTGTTTCGCCCTCGACTTTTAGCATCTCTTCAAGGGAAAACTCAATATCATTCATCCGAAAATTCTTAAGGTCATGAAATACAACGGCACCGGTACCATTCATTTTGGCAATATCTATTTTATTGTCCAAAGAGGGGTTTTTTTCCTCAATATTTTTTTCTGCCAGCTGAATTGAATCAGTGAGAACATCTTCAAGCAAAACGACCTTGCCTTTTCTTGTGGACATTTTTTTCCCGTCCTTTAACATCATGCCAAATGGAACATGAGTAATACCGTCCGCCCACTGGAAATCCATTTTTGCAAGCACTGCTTTTATCTGTTTAAAGTGAAGGCTTTGCTCATTGCCAACCACATATAATGATTTAACAAAAGAATACTCTTTGAATCTGTACATGGCCGCGGCTAAATCTCTTGTAGCATACAAGGTGGCGCCATCAGATTTTTTTATAAGACAAGGTGGAAGTTCTATGTCATCCAATTTGACTACTTGTGCCCCATCGGATTCATCAAGCAGTCCCTTTTCTTGCAGTATTTCCACGATTGGTTCCATCTTATCATTATAGAAGGCTTCCCCTGCATATGAATCAAACTCAATCCCCATAAGATCGTATATCTTCTTAAACTCCTTCAGTGATTCATCCTTGAACCATTTCCAAAGCTCAAGAGCATCAGCATCCCCATTCTCCAGGCGTCTGAACCAGTCGCGGCCTTCTTGTTCAAGCTCCGGCTGACTTTCTGCGGTCTCATGAAATCTTATATAAAGCTCAAGCAGCTCCTGTATCGGGTTCTTCTTTACTTCTTCCTCTGTGCCCCACAGCTTATATGCCGTGATAAGTTTGCCGAACTGAGTACCCCAGTCCCCTAAATGGTTGATTTTGACTGTTCTGTATCCACATTTTTCATAAATAAGCGAAAGCGAATTTCCAATAACGGTTGACCGCAGATGACCCATGGAAAATGGTTTAGCGATATTTGGCGAGGAAAGGTCAATTGTTACAGTCTGACTTTCACCAATGTCGAGATCACCATAATGATTCTTCTTTTGCCGTATTTCATTTAATAGTTCTTTGGCGACTTGCCCCTTATTTAAGAACGCATTTATATAGCCGCCAACTGCTTCAAAACGATCGAATGGTCCTTTGACCCCGCTTTGCAAGCGGGAACATAAATCTTTGGCAATTTCAGGTGGTGGCTTTCTCGTCGTTTTCGCCAATTGGAAACATGGAAAAGCTAAGTCTCCCTGCTGCAAAAATTTTGGTTTCTCAATTAACCGCTCTATCTCATAAGAAGTATGAACTTCCTCCAACACAGCGGCAAGCAATTCTGAGTAAAGTTTTACATATTCCATTAAAAAACCCCCTTATAAATACAAAAACTCCCGCCTCTATATAAGAGACGAGAGTAAATCCCGCGGTACCACTCAAATTGTTCCAGCATAAGGAACCTGCTTTCATTGATAACGGGTAAATCCCGGCCGGCCCTACTCGATTTGAGGCAAGCATCTCAAAAGTGCGCTTCATCATTCATATGCACCAGGCTTCCACCGTCCCTGGCTCGCTATAGCAAATATAGAATAATTACTCTCTTTTTCATCGATTTGATATTTTTACCATTATAAACAATCAAGAAGACATTTTGCAATCAATTTTTCACTGTCAAAAGCGAATCAAATTCTTGAATCGAACGTTTGTGTTCATCGTACTTTTCAATATAGTTGCCGCCGTTATAATCGCCAATCACTTTGCGCCAGAAGTTTCTGGCCGGCTCATTTTTCTGAACCTGGGTAATACTCCAGTTCCCAGGGAATAAGTCAAACAGCTTGACGGCCGCATCCGTCCCAAATCCTTTCCGGTAGAATTTCCTCATGATAAAAAATTCAAGGATGACATTGGGAACTCCACTTTCGACCATTGCAAAACCCGCCAGTTCCCCATCATGCATGATAAAAAAGGCATGTAAATCAGCTTCAGTCCAATATGGTTGTAAATCAAATGGAGCAAAGCTGCCATTCACTTCAAGCTTGATATCCTGAAAGACGGTAAATTCGTAAATATAAAATTGAACTAAATTTTGAAGAGTTGCTTCATCCTCTTCTTTAACACGCACTAAATCAATCACATGGATTCCCCTTTTTTTAAGGCTCTTTTCTCAAACTTTGTTGCTTTTGACTACAAAATAAAATTAAATGACCCATTTTTCTTCGCAAAATTGACTCCTTTGTAAGAAAAGAGCATGCCAACTTAATACCGACCTGCAAAATGGCCTTATAATACGTTAAAATCGGCTTTAGGATTTTAACAACAATCTTTACGAAAACAGCCTTTTTTAAAAGCTATGACTAAGAATTCGTGCATTTAACCGAAAATCCTTTTTATCATTAGGCTCTTTTCTCAAACATTGTTGCGATTGACTACAAAATAGGATTGAATGACCTGTTTTACTCCGCAAAGTTGAATCTATTGTTAGAAAAGAGCATCCATACTTAATACCGACCTGCAAAACGGCTTTACATTAAGTTAAAATCGGCTTTAGGATTTTAACAACAATCTTTACGAAAACAGCCTATCATTAAAATGATCTTAAAATCCCCCTGTTTATAAAGTAAAAATGAGCCCTCATCTAATTAGATAAGGACTCATTATACTAATATTCTTCTATTTGCCAAGTATGTGTGAACTGGATACAGCCCTTTAATGTTTGTGCGACTGGACATCCTCGTTCAAAAACATTCAATGCTCTTTCGGCAGCTTCTTTTTTTCCGGCAGGGACCTTCAATTCATAGTGACAGCTGATTTTCGTGATTTTTAGGACTCCTTCCGGTGCTTCAATTGTTCCTTGGACGTTTGCCTTGACCTTATCAGGTGAAGTAGGTATTTTACGCGCCTCCAGCGCGCCAGACAGGGTTCCTACCAGTCAGCCGCCTGCTGCAGAAACAATATGGTCTAGCGTTGACGGATATTCTACCTCTGGATTCACACCATAAAATTGCTTCACACCACCATGGACGCCAAAAATCAAAGGCTCACTAAAACCATCAATGTAAGCCTCCCTGATTTTATTAGGAGTATCCTTTTGGAACACTGTTATCTTCGTTAGCGCAATTGGCTCGGACAATTATACGATCCCTCCTCGATTTTCTAACTCCACCATATAAGAAACTGTGCAATTTTTCAAATAATAACCTAATTTTTTAAAATAGGCAGCCCGACTTTTTTAATCTATGATACAAGCTGATGCTCGTCCGATATTTTTTCATATGATGTTGTTGTAAGGTTCGGATCTTACCTATCTTCTTAAAGGAAGGAGGTGAAGAGATGTTAATCACTGCGATTGTTGTTCTTTTGCTGGCACTTGCTTTGGTCGTTGCAATTCTGTTGAACCAAGACGCACTTGCTGATGTCCTTTACACTTGCATCGGCGAAGTAATTGCTGCCGAAAACGGTGCTGCTTAATCTCTGAAAGATTTGTGACCTGAAGTTCCTTACAGTCTCCCTGGCTATACCGGTATTAGCCGGGGAGATCTTAATTTTAGATAGAAAGGGTGTATTTTATGAATGAGAATGATATCAAGCCGCATATTGACCGTTTAAAAAAAGATCCTTCATTGAATGAAATCCTTAATTTTACACAGGCGGTGCTTAAGAAATCATCAGAAAAACCGGACGAGGGAAAAGTAACAGATCATATTAAAGCAGATGGGAATAATCAATTGAATGCAGACACACTTGATACACTGGTGGCATCTGCTCAAAGCTTTTTAAATCCAGCTACTTTATCATTGCTTTCCAAAACCTTGAATCAATCAGAATTGAAAAAAGAAGATTCCAAAAGTTCCAGCTTAAAACTTAAGGTTGAACAGCTTTCTGCCGAAATGAACGAAGTTAGGGAGGAACTGAACCAAACCAAAACGCAGTTAGCAGAAAAAAACAAACGTTTAGAAGAACTTGAGGAGACTGTCCAATATCTTAAACGAAGGAGGAGACGGTGAATAAAAGTAGAGTCCTTCATTCAATGAAGAACTCTATTTTTGTGCGGGAAGAGCTTAATCTTTAAAAAGTCAGTGCCAAATAGATAGCAGTTCCCCACATAATCGCAGCGGATATCTTATTTAAGATATCGAGAAAACCATTTGACTTCCTTAACCTCCCCACTTGATGGCCAACAAAAGCAAGGGCGAAAAACCACATCCAGGAAGTTAAAATACAGGCCAGAGCAAAGGTGATTTTCGCAGGTCCCGAATATGTCAGTGAACTCGTTCCTATTACTCCGATTGTATCCATGATCGCATGTGGGTTTAGCAAAGAAACTGAAGCAGCAAAGGTTATTTGTTTTTTGGCGGAAAAGGCTTCCTGTTTTGCTGTAACTTCAGATGGCTTACTTCTCCAGGTTAAATAACCCATGTAGATTAAAAATAGTATCCCAGCTGTTAAAAGCAATGCAGTCAGCCAGGCAATCTGCAGAAGGATTACCGATATTCCTAAAACAGCCAAAGTGATCAAGAGTGTATCACTTATCGAAGCTGTAAGAATAACGGGCAATACTCTCCTATATTGTTTGTGTATCGATCCCTGGTTGAAGACAAACACATTTTGGACTCCTAACGGAAGGATCAGCCCGAAAGCAAGGATGAAACCATGAATTCCTGCTGCTAGCATAAGTCTTCTTCTCCTTCTGCCATCCACATGAATTTTTTTCAAGGCAGCCATCCACTGCCATGCCAATTTTATATAAACAGTTTACTTACAACAGAAAAGGACTTAGCCTTAAGTCCTTTTTCAATTAAACTTTAAATATTTTCTGTGAGATACTGAAAACAGCTATACTGATAATAAACGCAAAAATACCAGAGTGGATTTTATTTTCCCAAGTAATGGATATGATTGGAAAAGGTTAGGATTGTAGCGACAAAAAAGCTCGTTAAAGCACCTGAGGGAAATTTAATTTTTTTTTTCATTTTAACCCCTTTGATTTTAATAGACTCACATAATCTAATATTGCCAAATCTACCTGGTCGATGTGTACAGCGTCTTTAAGGTCCCAGAGTCTTATATCAGACATTTCTTCGTTTTGTTGGAAGGGGCGTAGAGAATCAGTTGTCGAATAGTATAAAGGATTGAACTTTTCGGCTCCGTTCAGAAGATTTTTCACCCTTGCCAGGCCAACAAATTTAAGATCAACGACGGATTGTCCTGTTTCTTCAAGAAGTTCTCTTCGAGCGCAACCTAAAGGTGTTTCACCTTTCTCCCTCTTTCCAGCCGGAACTTCCCATTGCTGCCTGAAGGAGTTGTATCCAATCAGGTATCTCCCCTTCACCTTGATAATGGCATACGATCCTGCCAGCGGCTGGTATTGCCACATATCCATTTCTTTTATTTCTAGAATTTCTATCAATTCAAAACCATTATTTTGTTTCGTGACCATGTAGTAATCGTCCTTGTTCGTCACGTACCCTCGCACCGAAATGGACATGCCAGTGCATATGCTTATTGCTCTGGTAGTTTCCAATGTTCGTAGAAAGCGTGCAGGCCCCATACTCCTTTTCTAGCTTAGAGGCAACCTGCTTTACTACCTGAAGAACATCACTCATTATCTCGGCTTCCTCATTGGATACTGATAAAAAAGATAAAATATGTTTTTTGGGAATGACAATAATATGTACCTCATAATATGGCCGAGTGTGATAAAACGCGAGAGTGTGCTCCGTTTCAAACACCTTTTCCACCTGGGTATTGCCGGATAATACCTCATCACAATAGAAATCTTCCCATCTTTGTTCAGCGATCATTTGAACACCTCTTTTCATTACCTTTCTCCACTCAGGGACAATGAGCTCAAGTTTCTTTTTTGAATAACGCAGCTATTAACGCTGAGTTTCCAAATTGTTTGGTCTCATGTTCCATATCACTCATTTTCCGGATTTCAACCGCTGTGAATTCGTGAAAAATCCTCGTAAGTTTTTCAGCAGTAAATCCTAAACCGCCTCGCATGCTTTTACCTCTATACACTTCCCAATCAGAAATAGCTGCTCCGCCCAGCTCACCCCCCTCGACAAAGCAGGTTAGCGCGAATAAACCACCAGGCTTTAAAGCTCTCTTAACCAACTCTATGTAATTCATCCTCCTGTGTGGCGGGATATGGTGGAAGCACCCTGAATCATAGACAAGATCATATGTACCTTCTTCAATTTCCATTTCAAAAATATTTCGTTGAATAAAATTCACTTGTACCTTTTGTTCTTTTTCCCTTTCTTTAGCCCATTCCAGTCCTTCTGATGATTGGTCGACTGCATCCACTTGAAAGCCATTCCTGGCCAGATAGATTGCATTTCTTCCGGGTCCACAGCCTAAGTCCAGCACTTTGCCCGCCACAAGTCTCTTCATTTCGATATATTCCACTAAATTCTCGTCGGGATGGTTTTCAAAAAAAGGTACTTTTCTTTCTCGGTCAGAGTAAAAATTATCCCAATTAAATTGACTTTCTTCTTTCAGAAGATGATCTAGCATTGTTAATAAATCCTCATAGCTATGTATTGTTTCTTTCATAACATACCTCCCCAATACTCTGTTATTTATCCTCTCACCGGTGAAATAAGGTGGAAGTGACGCTTGTTGCTATTTGGCTTGATCAATATCGGCCTCATCGACCCCGAGTAGTTCAACGTAACCTCTTCTTCCGTAAAAGCTTTTAGCGCATCGATTAAAAAGGTGCTGTTCAACGATAGCGATAATTCCTTATCACCATATAATTCAATGATTTGCTGTGTTTCTTCAATTTTTCCAAAGTCCGGGGAATAGGAGGTAATCTTAACGGTGCTTCCATTTATTAATTCCAATTTAACGTTGTTGTTCCTTGATTCCCGGTTAAATAAACTGGCGCGGTCGATTCCTTTTAAAAATTTGGATGTGTGGACTGTAATCATTGTCTTTGGATGTGCTGGGATGAGACTGTTAAGATTAGGATAATTTCCTTCAATTAATCTTGTGTACATTGCCAGATTAAGAGTTTTAAATACGAGATAATTCTCACTAACATATATAGTAATCAAGTCATTAGCACTGTTGAATAGTCTCATAAATTCTTTAACTGATGCTAGCGGTATCACATAGGAACCTTCGATATCAATTTCAACTTCGCTTTCTCTCATCGCTAATCTGTGGGAATTAGTGGCTGCACAGATGATTTTGTTTTCCTGTAAAGTGACCAGCAACCCGGTCAAAACTGGGCGGGTATCAATTGACGAAGCAGCAAACGCCGTTTGGCTTATCATTTCTTTTAAAAGAAGGCCAGGTATTTTGACACTCTTACCATGGACCAGTACTGGAGTGTTAGGATATGCCTCAACGTCGAAACTGCTCAACACTACAGAGATTTCCTCAGTCTTGATTGATAGTTTATGCAGATCAATTAACTCGACCGTCAGTTCTTCTGGCAGCTTTTTCACCAATTCAACTAAATATTTGGCAGGAACCACAACGCTTCCTGTTTCGTTAACAGTCAACTTCCCTCCAGCCCCGAACGGAATGGTTTTTTCAACAAAAAATAAATGATTGCTGACAATAAGAGTCAACCCTTCAGCATGAGCTGTCATTTTCATCCCATTCAAGATTTGCGGTTCTGCTTTAGCTGATATACTTCTGCTTAATTCAGATAATGCTTCATAAAAACTGTCTCTATCAATTTTAAATTTCATGACCTTTTTCCCTTCATTCCACCTTTATAGTTAATTCGACAAATCTTTGGAAAATCCTTGTAAAAACAGAAAAAAGCGACCTTCTTTTTAGAAGAATCGCTTAATGTAAAAATCTTTATTTTTCCAAAATAACCTGGATCACATGACCTACTCCGGTATGCAATTGACCTTCAACTCGTTCCTGTTCTCCGTAAAAGAAATGGATTATTTTAAACCCTTTCAGCCATTGTAAAAGGTCTGCTGGATCGTATAGCATATCTATTTTTTTTGGACCGCCTGTACCATATCTTACCTGGTCCTCGGAATACACTTCAAGCATCACTATGCCTCCAGGTTTAACAGCAGATACTAATTTATCAAATACTGTTTTTTGATCTTGCTTGGAAAAATGGCCAAAAACCATAATGGCTGCATCAAATTCCTCAACTGGGACCTGATCTTGGATTAAATCTTTTTGTTTTGTTGTGATATCGACTCCATAACGATCAGCCAGTGCTTCAGTTTTTTTTAAGCCATTCAGCGCATAATCATAGGCTGTAACTTCAAGACCTTGTCTGGCAAGGTAAACAGCATTCCTGCCTTCTCCTTCCGCGAAGCATACCACTTTTTTTCCCTTCTCCAGCCTGTTTGCCTGCTTTTTTATAAAAAGGTTCGGCTCTTCACCATAAACATATTGTTCAGAGCTAAAACGCTCATGCCATGAATTTTCCATACTCTCATTCCTTCCTTATTATTATACCCAATACCCTTTTTTTAGTATGATTAAAGAACATAAGGCTAACCTATTTTTTATTGGGTAAAAAAGATAAGGAGGTGGAATAAGTTGAAAGAATTAATGTCGATGGACGAGGTTAAAAGCTTGATTAGTGACAATGAGTTAAGCTTTATTTATGTATTAACCGACAGTTGAAGCGTCTGCCATGGTTTGCTTCCTCAGGTTGAGGAAGTGATGAAAGATTTCCCGAAAATTGAAACCGGTCTGGTCAATGCTGGAAAGGTCGAAGAAATTGCGGGTTTCCTGATGGCCTTCACCGTTCCCGTGCTCGTCCTTTATGCAGATGGGCGAGAGTATTTAAGGGAAGCCAGGTTTGTCCAGGTTGAAAAGCTAAGGGAAGACCTCAGCAAAATTTATGAAGGTTTTTTCGGTAAATGAGGAGGAGCTTGGGAAAAACCAAGCTCCTTTTCATTCTTCCAAGCCTAGGTAATCTTTATATATTAATTTTCCTTCTGTTGAATATGCAGAGATTTTAGTCGCAAAGCTTTGGGCATTTACACCATCAGATTGATGGTACCAGTATTTCCTGCTATTGCTTGTTATGATTTCGGCATTATACTCCCCATAGTTAACCTCTAGAATAATCTTCTCGATTTCCGGCTGGATATCATCCATTAAAATTGACTGCATTTACAACATGTATAAATTTCCATTTGGATTAAGGTATAAATACCTTTGTGTAAACCAAAATAATCAATGGGACCAACTTCCTTTCATAAGGAGAAATAACATGAATATAGAAACGATAAGGAGTGCAATCATGGGTATATTAAGCGGTAATCCTAAAGATGAACCAATGCATTATGGTGAGGTATACGGCACATGGAGCCATCTATCCGTCAATCACGGACTAATTGCAGCTTACCAGACGTTTATCAATCATATCGGTGATGAGGATCTGAAAAAGCTTGTTCAGGAAGCCATTGAAACAATGCAGGATGAAAACAAGCAGGTTGAGGAATTGCTTAAAGCAAATGGGATTGGCCTTCCTCCTGCGCTGCCGGAACGCCCGGTTGCCCACCTGGAAGATATCCCTCCAGGGGCAAGATTCAGTGATCCTGAAATTGCGGCAGCTGTTTCGAAGGATGTTGCAGAAGGCTTAGTCGCTGCCAGCACGATGATTGGTCAAGCCATCAGGGAGGACATTGCAGTAATGTATGGGCAGTTCCATATGGCCAAAGCGACATTCGGAGCTAAGATGCTCAAATTGAATAAAACTAAAGGTTGGCTAATACCTCCTCCATTGCGAGTTAAATCCACAGAGAGTTAAATAATATTTTGTAACTTTAACATGAGGAAAACAGCAGATCCCTGAGGATCTGCTGTTTAAGATTGAAAAAAATAATTGACCTTAAGTTGTCCGAAGTCTACTCAGGTACGGACAAAACTACGGCTGCTTTAATAGCATTTAGCAGCTGCCTCGAAAAGATGACTACAACTTGAAGACTATGTTTGCGGGAATGCTCTAAGGGCAACAACCAATGTTAAATCACCTGAATTATTTCTTCCATACCCTCTTGTTCTCGACTCGCCTGGTATATCCAAGTGCATCGAGACGCTCCAGGAAAGGAATCATATATTTCCTCGATAACTCCACTGCTTCCTTAGCCTGGGATACCTCAAACTCATCCCCTGTATGTTTTCTTAGTCTCTCAACTGCATCCGCAAAAAGAGCTCCGTACCAGGCATATTGATCATCAAGCAGGACAATCTCACCCTGGTCTTCTAGGAAGCGTTTCAACTCAACTGCTATGGAATCCGGGATTCCGGCATTTTTTATATAATCGTTCAGATAAGCAACTTTTAGGCCATCTGACTTTAGTTCGTTAAGCATATTCTCTGTACGCTTCTCCCAGTTTTTCGGGACATGGGGTACAAAGTTTGCCAGGTAAATATACTGTTCTTTCCTTCTAAATAACCCCTTGTTGATTCCATTATCGATAATGAATTCAAGCAGGGTTTTAGAAAAAGATTTTTGCAGTGATTGTAGCAATTCTGCTTTGTTTATCCCAGCTCTCATAGGGTTTTCCTGATGATAATCTTCCAGCCGGTCCTTGATATCTTCTTCAATGACTTCGACAACAGCTACAAGAGCGTATTCCTTATTCGAAATCTGGACGAATTGATCATCACTCAAATTGGCCAAAATCGATCCTTCATCAAGAGCAGTTCGCTTTATCAGTTCCTCGACAGATAAACTCTTCGCTTCATATAAAGCGGCGTTAATTCGTTCAATAGGAGTGCCTGCCTTCTTTTTCTCCAGCTCTTGAATCGTCTGCTGACCAAATCGATATTTATTTCCACGCGGATCAATTACCCATCCGCCGCCAATCGTTTCCTGCGGACTTGGCCTGCGGACGATGAACCGGTCTCCACGCTTCGTGACGATTTTTTCCTCAAGACGCAGCTGACAAAGGATTTCCCCATTGTCCTCTTTTAGTTCATTTCGGTCAAAAAAGACTATCCGGCCCATTACTTCAGCCGTGCCAATATGACACTTAATAGGCGTCCTTTGTTTTACCAAATGCTCAAGGTCCTCAACCACTCTGATTGCGACATCAATCGTATTCGTTACGATAAAATGTTCAGATGAAACAAGGACTTCACCACGTTCCAGATCATCTCTTGAAACACCGGACAGATTGATGGCTGCCCTCTGCCCTGCATATGCGGTTTTTGCCGGCTGATGATGGACTTGCAGCTGACGCGCTCTGACTTCAAGTCTGGATGGCAGGACTTTTAACAACTGCCCCTCTTCAACTGTCCCTTCGTAAACAGTCCCTCGGACAACGGTACCTTGTCCTTTGACCGTAAATACCTGGTCAATCGGCAGCCGGAATGCCCCCTTGGCATCACGCATATCCTGCTCTTTCAGCGTTTCTATAATCAATTCTTTTAATTCATGGATTCCTTTTTTAGATAGACTGTCAACCATCATAAAAGGGGCATTCTCAAATACTGTGCCTTCAAGTTCTCCAAGGATGTCGTCCTTCACAAGTTCAACGAATTCTTCTTCAACCCGGTCAATCTTGGTAATTGCAATAATACCTGAACGTATTCCCAGGAACCCTAGAATATCCAGGTGTTCCCTTGTTTGAGGCATGACACCTTCATCAGCTGCAACTACCAGTACTACAAGATCGATTCCAGCAACACCGGCAATCATCTGGCGGATGAAACGCTCATGTCCGGGCACATCCACGACGGAAATTTGAAGTTCCTCATCCTCATATAATGGCGCAAAGCCAAGCTCAATGGAAATTTGCCGTTCTTTTTCTTCTTTAAGGCGGTCGGTGTCCACGTTCGTCAGCGCTTTAGTCAGTGACGTTTTCCCGTGGTCAATATGTCCAGCCATCCCGATGGTAAAATACCTCTTGCTCAAATGCTGACACCTTCTTTTAATATGTATAAAATAACTCTAACTTTAAAATAACAATAGTTCAAGCAATGAAAATTTGAACAAATCGGGCTACTTGTTCAGCATTGCTCCAATTGCTCCGCTGAATTCCCCGTTTTGCAGAAAAAACGGATCGAGACCTGACATTTTACAATAAAAATCCAGGCTTTCCTGCAATGGCTTATTTCCTGCCAGCGTACTTCCTATGAAAATGACTTTTTTTGTCTCGTGATTAGCTGCTGTTTGTACAGTTAGGAGTGTTATGGTTTCTGCAACCATATTCAAAATTGAGGCCATTTTATCAGCCGAGGAGCTTGAGATGACTGCTTCTGACTTTGCGAAGTTGCTCGCAGTTAAATCGCCAGGAATCGGGGGTTCTTCTGGATGGTAAATATCCTTCACCAGCAGGTCCACGCTTCCTCTTTCTCCTGATGCAGACAAACTCACTAGACTTGGAAAATCACTACAATCGGCTAAAAGTTTTCCAAATCCCATAAAAGTACCACCGCCGACTCCGCTGCCAAAAACCCTCTCGTAATGTTCCCCTTCAATTTTAAACCATGAAGTGCCTGTACCTATATTTATAAGCAGGGACTTTTCGCCAATATTCAAGCCTTCTTTCATCATTAAATAATTCGCACCTTCACATGCTGCGGTAAATTCATCGACAATCTCTGCTTCAGGAAAAAAATCTTTTTTAATTTTACCTGCTCTCCCGCCTGTCAGGACGATTGTCTTGTTTGAGGAAATAATTTTCAACCATTCAAAAGCATCATCCATTTCACTGACCGACTGCTTTCGAAAATGCATTCTGCCCCTTTCTACATAAGCTATTTTTATTAAAGTTCCTCCAGCGTCTATGCCAATACTATGATTCATGAGGAATCTCCTTTCAGGAATATAACCCAAGGTTTATTTTACTTCCTATTGTAAGACTCCGGAAAACCTGAAATCAATGAAAAAGCGGCAGTTCCTTTTAAACTGCCGCTTCTAGCATTAGCTGTCTTGCCGCTCATTAGCTATAAAACAAAAACGGGTTGACCAGCAGATCGTGCTAATTGCGAGTACTATGCCAGTATTATGGGTTGTAATGATAATAAACTGGCAGGAGACCTGTAACAATTTAGCCGCTAACACTCCTGTCGGCCCTTGGAGTACTTTTTATTCAGCCTTGATCGGAACGACTTTTCCGTCCTCAATCGCTGCAACAATCAGTTCGCCTTCAAATCCGCCGTTCGGGTCAATCTTTGGAATGACATATACTTTCTTGTCTTCTGGCAGATTATCCAGGCCATCCTGCATATGCGCCATGATTTTTTCAGGGTCGTCTACAGAGCCTGCCGCTTTTATCGCTTCCGCAAAAACATACATCGCGATATAATTCAAGCCAGCTTCTGAACCGGGGTCCTCATTATACTTGGCACGATAATTCTTCACGAATTCTGGAATACCTGGACTGTCAGAATCAACAAGCGGCATAACTCCAATTGCTCCATTAAGGACATCGTAGCTGCCGGTAACCTTCTTCATTTCATCGAACTTTGCCTGGTCCATGACAATGAATCCGCCTTTGAAGCCAAGTTCTCTCGCTTGTTTGGCAACTTTTGCAGTTGGCTCGGACGGTCCGCCAATAAATAATACATCAGGCTTCTCCTTCAGTGCATTTGTAATGATCGTGAAGAAATCAGTATCCTTCGCGAAGTCGATCGAAGAGTTATACACGACTTTACCGCCCGCCTTTTCCCAGTGAGGCTGCAGCTTTTCTGCCCAATCCTTCCCGTATTGTGAAGCAGTCGGAAGGAAGGCGATTTTCTTGCCGAATTTCTCCATTGTATAATTTGTAAATGGCTCAAGATAGCCATCATAACGAGGAGGTATTCTGACCGTTAATTTATTGCCGCCTTCTGTTACCTTAGGTTCACTTGTATAGGCGCCAATGATGAATTTTTCCTGCTGGTTAAACACCTGCATTGCAGCTACTCCGCCACTGTGCGGTGTGAAAATAATTGGCGTTTTGTTCTCCTGCATCAGTCTCTTGGCATTCGCTCCAGCTTCATTTGGCAAATATTTGTCATCCAGGGAGACGACATTGAATTTATATTTCTTTCCATTTACTTCGACTCCGCCAGCATTGTTAATTTCCTCGGCTGCCATTTTTACGCCATTCAATGTACGTTCTCCGTAAAAGGCTGCAGGTCCGCTTAACGGTCCTGTATATCCAATATTAATCGTTCCTTCTCCTGATTGAGCTTCAGCATCTGTTCCTCCTGTATCTGTTTTTTTCGAGTTGTTGCAAGCGGCAAGGCTGAAAATCAAAGCAAACATCACACTTAAGACTAATAACAGTTTAGACTTCTTCATTTGCTTTCCCCCTTAATTTGTTTTCTTAATATTCAGAAACATCGTCATAAACCGCTTCGCAACCACCTCCCTATAGACAGAAGTTGTATTAAGCACCTATATAAGCTTTCTTAATCTCATCATTTGCGAACAGCTCCTCTGAAGTACCCTCCAGCACAATAGCCCCATTTTCAAAAACATATCCTTTATCGGCAATTTTCAACGCAGCATTGGCATTTTGTTCCGCAAGCAGAATCGTGGTGCCCTCCCGATTGATGGTCTTAATTACATCAAACATCTGTTCAACAATCAACGGAGCGAGTCCGATCGAAGGTTCGTCGAGAAGCATCAGCTTCGGTTTTGCCATGAGTGCTCTGCCAATCGCAAGCATTTGCTGCTGTCCCCCACTAAGTGAACCAGCCATATCATCCTGCTTCTCTTCTAAAATAGGGAAAAGTTCAAATACGTGTTTCATCGACTGCTTTATCCCTTTCTTGTGCTTTCTATGGACATAGGCTCCCATCTTCAAATTCTCCTCTACTGTCATTGAAGGGAACAGTTTGCGTCCTTCTGCACACTGGACAATGCCTGACTGGACAATTTTATCAGGAGAGCGTTTGTTAAGGATTTCGCCTTCATATTCGACACTTCCAGTAGATGGTTTGTGCAGCCCGCTGATCGTCTTGAAAATAGTGCTTTTCCCTGCCCCGTTTGCCCCTAATAAAACAACGATTTGACCAGGATGAACCTCAAGTTGAACATGATGGACAGCTGTGAAACTTCCGTATTTTACTGAAACATCCTGCAGTTTAAGCACTGGCGCTCCCTCCCAGGTAAGCCTTGATGACAGCGGGATCATTCCTGATTTCGTCCGCTGTACCCTCAGCGATTTTCTCTCCGTAGTTGAGAACCATGATTTTATCTGCCAGCTTCATGATCATTTGCATTTTGTGCTCAATAAGACAGACAGTAATCCCGATATCAACCATTTTCTTCATTAATTGAGCCAGCCCCTCGGTTTCATCAGGGTTGACGCCGGCCGCAGGCTCATCAAGAAAAACAATCTCTGGTTCTGTCGCGAGGGCCAGCGCAAAGGCCGTCCGCTTTTTCTCTTCCTGAGTCAAGCTGCCAACCAATTTCCCGGCAACCTTTTCCAGACCGGTAAAACGAATCACTTCAAGAGCTTTTTCACGGCATTGTTCTTCTTCTCTTTTCAACCTCTTTGATCTAAAAACCGCATCCAGCAAATTTGATTTTGTTCTTAACCTGTGACCGACGATTACATTGTCAAGTACAGTGGACTGTTCAAACAGATTGGTTGTTTGAAAGGTGCGCGCGATTCCCAATTCAGCTATTTTATTAGGAGGCATATTGGTGATATCCAGACCTTTCAGCATAATGCTGCCTGAACTCGGAGGGTGGAAGCCGCTGATTAAATTAAAAAAAGTAGACTTTCCGGCACCATTAGGTCCGATGATGGCATTGATTTTACCCTTTTCAATTGAAAAATCAACATTATTAACTGCTGTTAACCCGCCAAATTTCTTTGTTAGACTCTTAGTTTCAAGGAACATCCTTATCCCTCCTTCACCTGATTTTCTGCAGCAATTGTGCTTTGTGAAAACCGTTCGTCCAGCTGAGCTTGTGCAAGCTTTTTCTCAGCACGTTTTGCATTCCATCCAGCAATCGAACCTGCAATACCTCGGGGGTAAAAGATCACCAGCAGTGTAAGAATTGGCCCAAAAATAAGCATGCGGTAATCCTGGAGAAATTGCAGCTGCTGTGATATCCAGACGACCAAAACAGTCCCCACGATGGGACCTGAAAGCGTGCCGATTCCGCCAATCAACAGGTAGGTCAGCAAATCAAATGTGATGACGATATTGCCGATATCAGGGCCGATGAAGCGGATGAATGAAGCATAGAGTGCTCCTGATAATCCTGCAAAAAAAGTTGAGAGTACGAATGCTTCAAGTTTATTTTTCATAGTGGATATACCGATGGTTTGCGCCAGATCCTCACTATTGCGTATTGCAATGTAAGTCCTTCCTGTAAGGGAATGCACAATTCGGTAAACAATCAGGATGACAACAAGCAGGATGACGAGGACAAGGTAATATTGTGATAAGGGTGTTTCAAAGGAAATCGGTCCGATATTTGACGGTGCCGGAATCCCAATAAGTCCTCGGACGCCCTCTGTTAAGCTGTCCCACTTATCAATGACAAGGTAAAGGATATACCCTACACAAAGCGTATAAATGGCAAAGAAGTGCTCTTTTGTCCTTAGTGCAATCAATCCAACCAAAAATCCAAGAATGCTGGTGATGATCAGGGCGAGAACAAAAGCCAGCCAGAAATTCATCTCCGCTTTTACTGTCAAAAGTCCCAGGGAATACGCACCAACAGCAAAAAAACCAGCATGTGCCAATGATAGATACCCTGTATATCCGGCCAATAGATTAAGGCCGTAGACACCAATCATCCAGATGAAAGAGAGAGTCATAATATGGATGAAATAGTCATTTTGCGTCACAAATGGAAAAACGACGGCAAAAACCACAAGGGCCAGAAAGATATTCCGTTTATTGATAATCTTCACCACTAGTGTCCCCCCTTTGCAAAGAGACCTGTTGGTTTTACTGATAGAATGATCACCAGCAGGATGAACGCGATAATATCTTTATAATCATTTGATATATACGTTGCACCCAGGCTTTCGCTGAAACCTAGAATGTAACCGCCGATGATGGCTCCTGGAATGCTGCCCATACCGCCAAGAATGATGATAACAAATGCTTTTAAGATGACGAGCTGTCCCATGCCGGGAAAAACCAGATTGATAGGCGCAGCCAGAGAGCTGGCAATCGCCGCAAGCCCTCCGGATATCAGAAACGTCAGCATCGCGACCCGGTTGGTATTAATGCCCACAAGGTTAGCTCCGTCACGGTCCTGTGACATGGCGATGATGGATGCCCCTGTATACGTCTTTTTCAGGAAAAGATTAAGCAGAACCATCACAGCTATCGCCGCAATGATGATGAGCAGTCTTTGCATAGTAAAGGTCAAACCGAATAACTGGATGACCTGGCCATAGGGAGTTGGCATTGTTTGATAGTCCGCTCCCCAGACATACTGAGCAAAAGCTTCCAGAAACAACAGAATTCCAATTGCCGCAATTTTGTCGTGTATCGGCGGTGCGTGCCGTAATGGGTAAAAAACCAATCGTTCCATCAGCACGCCAATAAGTCCGACAACAATGACAGAAACAAGGATTGCCAGCCAATAATGAAGGCCATACTGGACCATCATCATCAATGTGATATAACCACCCATCATATACAGGGCACCGTGGGCGAAATTCGGGATATGAAGGATACCGTAAACTAGAGTCAGCCCAAGGGCCACCAGTGCATAAACACTTCCTATGGTAAGCCCATTGAATAGCTGTTGAACCAAAATCTCCATCAAGATCCTCCTTAAAATTTGATAGCTGCCTTGGACGGGTTTTTTTACCTGACCTGCTTTTCAGCCTTTTCCCGTTCTTCTTCCTGTAATTTACGCCATAATATCTTGCCGCTGCTTGTCATTGGGAACTGTGACCGGAACTCGACCTCACGCGGATATTTGTACGCCGCCATATGCTGTTTGGACCATTCAATTATTTCATCTTCACTTACTGCACCATCGTACCCCTCATTTAGTATGACGAAGGCCTTCACGGATTCCCCTCTTCTTGGATCTGGGATACCAACAACCACCGCCTGCTGTATCGCCGGATGTTTGTAAAGATACGATTCCACTTCAGTTGGCCATACCTTATAACCGGAGGCATTGATCATCCTTTTGACGCGGTCGACCATGAAGTAGTATCCTTCTTCATCGAAGCGGCCTATGTCCCCTGTCCTGAAAAACTTTTTGCCGTCTATGTCTAGAAATGAATTCCTGTTCTCATCTTCCCTGTTGTAATAGCCAACCATTACCTGAGGGCCATTCACAACAATTTCACCAATCTCTCCTGCCCCAAGTTCTTTTCCGGTTGACGGTTCAATGACTCTTGCATCGACATCAAAAGACGGGATTCCAAGGCATTGCATCTTAGGCCTGTCAGGCGGGTTGAAGTGGGTTTGGGCTATTGTTTCTGAAAGTCCGTAGCCTTCCACAAACCTCAGGCCTGTAAGTTTGTACAGTTTTTCTCCAACAGCCTCAGGGAGCGCTGCACCGCCGCCTGATATCGAGGTTAACGTTGCGATATCCTCTTTTTTTAGTTTAGGATTTGCAAGGAAGTCGACGATCATTGTTGCAATTGCCACCCAGTGCGTGCATCCCTGCGATTGAATCAATTCAACTGCTGCCTCGCGGTTCCATCTTGTCATCAGCACCATTGTGCTGCCTGAATAGATCGGCATATGCATGCTGTGGACCATTCCGGTAACATGGAACAATGGCAGAGTGGTTAAATGAACAGAACTTGTGGTAGAACTAGACCAGTGATATGCGCCGATTGTATTCGCCTGCACAGTTCGGTTCGTATGCATACAGCCTTTTGGCAGCCCGGTTGTCCCGGAAGTATAAGGCAGCACAACAAGGTCATCTGCCCCGGTCGTATGCTTTCCAGGTTCATAATGTGCCTCGATGGCTTCCTTCCAATGGAAATGTCCCGACTGGCCGTAAGTTTTTCTTGCTGCCTCTGCCTCCGGGGGCACTGTTCCGTTGAAACTATCCCCTTTATAATCAGAATAAGCCGCAACCACCACATTATTTAATGGAGTTGTTCCTACGAGCGGCTCGACCTTGTCATAAAGCTCCTGGCCGACGAGTGCGGATTTGATGCCGCAATCCTTGATATAAAAGCTCAGCTCTTCTGCAGTAAGCATGGGATTGATGGGCACAACAACTGCATCGGCTCTTGAAATAGCATAGAATCCGATCACAAATTGCGGGGAGTTCTGCATGAATAACAGGACTCTTTCCCCTTTTGCAACTCCCAGCTTCTGCTGAAGGAAGCCTGCAAGGGCGTTGACTTCCTCATTGAGCTCCTTATAGGAAATTGCATTGCCATAATAGTAGATCGCACTCTGATCAGGATATCTCGCTGCACTGACTTTTAAATTTTCATAGAGTGATGTTTCTGGCAATTTCAGAGATTTAGAGATTTTCGGCCAATGCTCAAAATGAAGATTAGGCATCATTCATTCCTCCTTTTTTTACTCAACTGGTTTAAGGGATTTTCTGTTCTTAAAGGCTTCTGCTGCATCTTTGATTGATTTCTTGCCGTCTGGCAGAAATTCAGTCATTCCGAGGAAACCATGGAGCATTCCTGGAACGCACACATATTCTGTTTCTACTCCGGCATTTTTCAGTTTCATGGCAAAGTGTTCACCGCCATCGCATAAAGGGTCAAGCTCTGCTGTCATAATAAAAGCTGGCGGAAGTTTTTCAGTTACATCATCAGGAATCAGCAAAGGTGCGGCAAGAGGGTTTTGTGTATCGGCTGGTGTGTTCAGGTATTGTTCACGGAACCAGTTCATTGTGGACTTTGTTAAATAATAGCCTTCGCCGTATTTTTCATAAGATGGCGTATATTCAAAGCCTGTAGATGGGTAAAACAGCATTTGGTAAGCAATCGACGGTGTCTGCCTTTCTACTGAAAGAAAGCTGACAGCAACTGCAAGATTTCCTCCTGCACTATCACCTGCGACTGCGATAAAGTTTTCATCGATATTCAGCTCTTCAGCGTTATCAAACACCCATTTAGCAGCTAGATATGAATCTTCAACTGCTACTGGAAATTTGCTTTCAGGTTGCAAGACTGTAATCCACAGAAACGACTATACATTCAGCTTCATTTGATAAGGTGTGGCAGAGGGCATCATGTGTTTCAATGTTGCCGATCACCCAGCCGCCTCCATGGTAGTAAACAATGGCTGGCAGCTTCGACTCTCCAGTTTCCGCAGGGTTGTAGATCCTGATCTTTATTTCTCCGTTAAATCCAGTAATCTTCCGGTCTTCTGTTTTTGCCTGTTTTTCAGCTCTGCTCATTTGTTTAGCAGATTGTGAAAATCCCTTTCTGGCTTCCTCCAATGGCAGCTGTTCAAGTGGCGGAACAGGGTTGTTGGCGAATGCTTCGAGAAGCGCTTTTACTTCAGGTTTTAATTGCATATACTCTCCTCCCCTTTATGTAAACGCTATCATTTTATACCGCGATGATCCGTTTTTTATCTATAAGCATAGGAACCTTTTTAAATATATTTTGCTGGGAAACGAATTCAAGCTCCTTTTCAAACCCATGTTTGCTCAGCATCCGTCCAACTCGGGAAGCTTTTAAAATATCATCACTATTTTGATTGTGCCCATGGTAGAAACTGTACGCAGCATAGGCTGAATCAGTTAGAAAGAACTCGCCGCCGAATTGCTTGATGAGGGCGTCAATAAAGCAGCCCGCTCCCTGGAAATCTTCTACATTAAATTCATTGGAAGAACCTGAGCAGACAATTACGATCGTCTCACCCTGATATCTTTTTATAATATGGTTGGCAACTGCCTTGCAGTTCAACAGGGACGCAGCATATACTGCGTTGGCTTCTGCAGAATTCTTGAGCGCGACCGTCCCATTGGTGGTAGATAGTATGACAGATTTCCCGTCAATTTTTTCTTTCAATTCCAGAGGATTTGGAGAAAGGAACCCGTCGATCGTTTTTCCTTGGTATTCACCAACGAGAACGAAACTGTCTTTATCCCTGCCGGCAGCTTCCTGTTCAGCAGCCTTTCCATCCAGGACTGGGATTACTTCTTTCGCGCCGAACTGAAGTGCTGACGCGATAGTAGATGTTGCCAGCAGTACATCGAAAACAACAGCGATTTTGTTGTCAGCCATTTTCTGTTTATCGATGTCCTCTTTTTTTAGCAAAAGGTGGACCTTCATCATCCTTCAGCCCTTTCTGTCATTTTTTTTCTGCAATGTAAAGGGCATATTGGATCAGGCTGCTGACAAACTTATCAAGGTGTGCAAACCGTGAATCCTTCGTCTGTCCCTTTTTCCACCTGTAATAGATTTGCTGACAAATGACTGCAAGCTTGAAATAAGCAAATGTTTGATAAAAATTCATGTTAGCCAGATCCCTGCCGCTTTTTCTTGCGTAATGCTCCAAAAATTCATCACGAGTCATGAACCCGGGTGTTACCGTGACCGGAGGCTTTCCCAACCCTTTTTTCAAAAGATCGGAGTCGTCGGGTTCGATCCAATAGCTCATCGCAACACCCAAATCAGCTAGCGGATCACCTACAGTTGTCATCTCCCAGTCGAATAATCCAACCATTTCGGTCATTTCCTCATTGAACATGGCATTGTTCAATTTGTAATCATAATGGATAATTGCCGGCGTTTCAGATTCAGACACATTCTTCAGCATCCATTGCTTTAACTGCTCAACGCCTTGAACGATATCCGTTTCCGCTCGTTCATACCGGCGAATCCACCCTATGACCTGCCTTTTCATGAAGCCGTCGGGTTTTGTCATTTCCGTAAGCCTTGTCTTTGTATAATCAATGCTGTGCAACTCTACAAGGTGGTTGACCATTGTGTCTGACAAAGACCTGCATATCTCTCTGCCAGGCGTAATGCCTTTAGGAAAATCAGTGTCAAGGACAATCCCGCGCTTTCTCTCCATCACAAAAAATGGACTTCCGATGACACTTTCATCAGCAAATAGAAAAGGTTCCGGAGCAGCATCGAAATGAGGGCTGATCTCTTTCAGGATTTTATATTCTCTTTCCATATCATGCGCTTTTGGTGCCACAGGACCAAGCGGGGGACGCCGTAAAACCGCCTCCCAGTCACCCATCTTCAGCTGGTAGGTTAAATTTGATTTTCCAAAGCTGAATTGCTGTATCGACAGGTTTACTTCAGGAAGATTCGGTAAATGCTCCCTTAAGTAATTTTCGATCGCTCTGGTATCAAGTTCTTCCCCTTGTCTGATTGGAATCGTATCAGAAGCCATAAGTACCATTCCTCCTTTTAGATGAAATATTTATTCGCGTTCTATGATTGTGGCGATTCCCTGGCCGCCGCCAATGCAAGCAGTGATGAGGGCGTAACGTCCGCCTCTTCGCTCAAGCTCATAAGCCGCTTTTGTGATCAAGATCGCTCCTGTTGCTCCCAATGGATGTCCATGGGCAATTGCCCCGCCATTGACATTGACTTTAGAATGATTCATGTTTAACTCTCTGTCACAGGCGATCACCTGCGCAGCAAATGCTTCGTTAATCTCGATGATGTCCATGTCATCAAGAGTCAGACCAGACTTTTCAAGTACTTTTCTGACTGCAGGTACCGGTCCAATGCCCATGATATTTGGATCCACCCCGGCTATTGCCTGCTCCCTTACGACCGCCATTGGTTTAACACCTAATTCCTGTGCTTTCATTCTTGACATAACAATTAACGCTGCCGCAGCGTCATTCAAGCCAGAACTGCTTCCGGCTGTGACCGACCCATTCGGTAAAAAAGCTGGCTTAAGTTGGGCCAGGGCTTCCAAAGTCGTTTGCGGTCTCGGATGCTCATCCTTGTTAAAAATAACTGGTGGACCTTTTCGGACTGGTATTGTGATTGGGACAATCTGTTCGTCAAACCGGCCTTCAGCCATCGCTGCCGCCATTTTTTGCTGGCTTTTAAGCGCGAATTGATCCTGTTCTTCCCTGCTGATTGAATATTTTGTTACTAGATTTTCAGCTGTGATTCCCATTGGCGGATCGCCGATTTCTTTCGGTGACAGCTGGGACTTCCTGAAACCTGGCGGCACAGGGCTGTAAGGTCTTTCCGGTTTATCCATTAAATAAGGTGCCCTGCTCATGCTTTCAATGCCGCCAGCAACATAGATATCACCCGCCCCTGCCCTAATTGCCTGGGCTGCAAGATTGACTGCATTGATACCTGATCCGCACTGGCGGTCGATCGTCAAGCCAGGCAATTCAAGTGAAAGTCCTGTTTGCAGAGCAGTCAACCTGGCAAGGTTCCCGCCTCCGCTGATGACATTCCCCATGATGACATCCTCGACCATTTCAGGCTGTACGTTTGCCCTCCTGATTGCCTCTTTGATAACCTCTGCCCCAAACACATGGGCAGGTACCGAAGCAAGTGCTCCACCCTGCCTGCCGATTGCTGTCCTGACTGCAGATACAATCACTGCATCTCTGTTCATGGATGCTGCCTCCTTTTACAGTACATGTGTTCCGCCATCGACTACCACTACATCACCGGTAATATAATCCGATGCTGGTGCTGCCAGGAATACTGCTACACCCTTAAGGTCAGTGTCAGATCCGAATTTCCGCAGCGGAGTTCCTTCAAGAATCGCCTGGCCGCCTTTTTCAAGCAGACCCTTTGACATCTTGGTCGGGAAAAAACCTGGTGCAATAGCATTAACGAAAATTCCTCGCGGTCCCCATTTTGCTGCGAGGTCCTTTGTAAAAGTAATGACAGCACCTTTGCTTGCGTTATATCCAATCGCATCCATAACTTTGGGATTGGACCCTTTCAGCCCTGCAACCGAAGCAATATTGATGATCTTGCCTGATTTTTGCTCCAGCATCACTTTTCCCGCCGTCTGTGACATTAAGAACGTTCCTGTTACATTGACATTCAGGACCTTTTGCCATGCTTCAAGCGGCATTTCCTCCGCCGGCGCTCCCCAGGAAGCTCCGCTGTTATTGACAAGGATATCGATCCTGCCGAATTTCTCGACGGTCTGTTCTACTACGTTTTTCACATCTTCCGGGTTGGTGATGTCACATTTCAAAGCAAGCGAGTCAACTCCGATTTCCTTCAACTTCCCGCTAACTTCTTCGCATGCTTCGACACGTCTTGAGCAAACGACCACATTCGCACCTGCCTCTGCGAATCCAATAGCGATTTGCTCCCCGAGACCCCTGCCTCCGCCTGTGACAATCGCTACTTTTCCTTTTAGTGAAAATAGTTCAGATACATGCATTGATGAATCCTCCTTACAAGTATTTTTTCAGTTCGTATCTTGCAATCGCTCGTTTGTGTACTTCATCCGGACCATCCGCCAATCTTAGAGTCCTGATATTCGCCCATGCAGCTGCGAGCGTGAAGTCATCGCTTACACCTGCCGCTCCGAATGCCTGGATCGCCCTGTCGATGATTTTGAGGGCCATATTAGGCGCAACCACTTTGATCATCGCAATTTCGGCCTTGGCTTCTTTGTTGCCGACTGTATCCATCATGTAGGCTGCCTTTAAAGTAAGGAGTCTCGCCTGCTCGATATCAATCCTTGCTTCCGCGATCCACTCCTGTATGACGCCCTGATCGGCAAGCTTTTTACCGAATGCAGTTCTTTGCAGAACCCGTTTTGACATCTCTTCAAGTGCCCGTTCAGCCGCACCGATCGTTCTCATGCAATGATGGATTCTGCCTGGACCAAGACGGCCCTGGGCAATCGCAAATCCTTTTCCTTCCCCCCATAGCATATTGGAGGCAGGCACCCTCACATTCTTGTATTCTATTTCCGCGTGTCCATGAGGGGCGTGGTCGTATCCGAATACAGGCAGAATCCTTTTAATCGTTACTCCCGCTGTATCAAGAGGAACAAGAATCATAGATTGCTGCTCATGCTTCGGGGCATCGGGGTCATTTTTACCCATCACAATGGCAATCTTGCAGCGTGGATCTCCAGCACCTGAAGACCACCATTTCGTTCCGTTAATGACATACTCATCTCCATCACGGATGATGCTTGCCTGGATGTTCGTTGCATCGGAGGAAGCGACGTCAGGCTCTGTCATCGAGAAGCAGGACCTGATTTCGCCATCCAGGAGAGGCTTTAACCATTGCTCCTTATGCTCTTCAGTTCCATAACGTACAAGGACTTCCATATTGCCGGTATCAGGCGCAGCACAGTTGAACACCTCTGGCGCAATACTTGACCTTCCCATGATTTCACATAGTGGTGCATATTCCAGATTGGTTAGACCTTCACCGTATTCACTCTCTGGTAAAAACAGATTCCAGAGCCCTTTTTCTTTCGCTTTCTCCTTAAGTTCTTCCATGATTGGGGGAACTTTGGAGAAGGGGTCTTTTTTGTCAATTTGGTCTTTATACACCTTCTCATTTGGATAAATGTATTCATCCATGAACTCAGTCAGCCTGGCCTGATATTCCTTGACCTTCTCCGTATGGTTAAAATTCATCCATACCACCTCTTTCTTTTTCATACTAACTAGTAGGTATGTTCAAGTCCTAATATTCTTTTTCCAGCTGAGCAGTGATAATGTTTTTCTGGATTTCCGACGTGCCCTCATAAATTCTTGTGATTCGTGCATCACGGAAATATCTTTCGACCGGATAATCAGAAATATAACCGAGACCGCCGTGAATCTGCACTGCTTTATCGGCGACCCTGTTGTAAACCTCGGATCCATATAGCTTTAACATGGCAGCTTCCTTGATGACCTTCTGTCCGGAATCAACCATCCAGGCAACTCGGTATGTAAAAGACCTGAGTGCTTCGATTTCAACAGCCATTTCCGCCAGCATATGGCTTACTGCCTGATGCTTGATGATTGGCTTCCCGAATTGGATCCTCTCTTTGGCATAGGCAACAGACATGTCAAGGAGCTTTTGGGAGGACCCCAGATTACGCGCCGCGAGGCCTGCCCTTCCATTGGCCAGTATTTTCAAGGCATTTACATAACCATGCCCTTCAGTCCCAAGAACATTTTCAACCGGAACCTCGCAATCCTCGAACACCAATTCAGCAGAATGGGATCCCTTTAGGCCCATCTTTTTTTCCGTTTTTCCGACCTTGAAGCCAGGAAAGTCCTTTTCGACGATAAACGAAGTGATTCCTTTCGCTCCTTTTTCATGGTCTGTCACTGCCATCACTGTAAATACACTTGCCTCTAATGCATTCGTAATATAGTGCTTCAAACCTTTCAGCACATATATATCGCCTTTTTTCACAGCAGTCGTCTTTAAATTAGCTGCATTCGAACCGGCATCAGGTTCTGTCAGGGCAAAGGCACCGATTTTCTCTCCGCTGGCCATAGCAGGCAAATATTTTCGCTTTTGCTGCTCATTGCCCAGCTCGACAATCCCGACTGTGCCGATCCCAGTATGGGCACCAATCAAAGTCGTATAGCCATTGTGGGTCTGGCCGATTTCCTCATACAATGCACATTTCTCCACCATGCCGATACCCAGCCCGCCGTATGCCTCCGGTATGCTTAATCCGAAAAGGCCTATTTCCCTGGAAAGCTGGATGATGTTTTCCGGGATTTTTTCCTCTTCTTCAATTTTCATCGCAACAGGCTCGATCTCACTCTGGATGAAATCACGGACATTTCTTTTTAATGTCAGTAAATCCTCGTCAAAATCAAAGTTCACTTGGGTTCAACACCTCGTTTCTGCTATTTCTTTATTGAAATAGGGGTTTAGGACAGAATCTAACCTCTTTATTCCTTAAAATTTGTGTTTATTCCTTAAACTCGCGGCTTTATTCCTGAAAATATGTGTTTATTCCTGAAACTCGGGGCTTTATTCCTGAAATTTTTGTTTTAATCCTGAAAACTATTTTCAAAAATCCCGTTATATTCCTAAATGGCATCCAAGCCTCCGCTATAGGAATAAACCCAGCAATTCTATGCCGGGTTTTGGTTATTAAGAAGCATACCGATGGTACAGGACATCTCCCTTAATGACTTCATTGCCATTTTGATTGACTGCTCTAACGTTGAACCTAAGGGTGTTTTCATTTTCCTCTGCCAGTTCTGCCTTGAGAGTGACGACGTCATTCAGGAAGACCATTCCTTTAAAACGAATTGTATAATCTTGAATGAATCCTTCCTCATAAAATTCGGTGAAAAGCTTTGCCAGGTTCCCCATTGTCCACATGCCGTGAGCAATGATTCCCGGCAGCCCCGCTTTTTTCGCTTCTTCATCGATTGTATGGATTGGATTGTAATCTCCTGAAGCACCGGCATATTTAATCAGGGTAATCCGGTCGACCGGATCTAGCTGAACCTCCTTCAGGGATTCTCCTGCCTTCAATCCTGCTAAACTGCTCATCCGATCAGCACCTTCCTTACCGCTTCTGTGATAATGACCGTTTGCGTGGAGGAAAAGACTAGTTTCCCCATTTCGTCTTCACCAAAGCTTTCTAATACCAGGAAGCCCATTTCACCCTGGGTTCCTTTCTTTTCGAAATAATTTTTGACCACCGAGTAACAGATTATTTCTTCACCTACCAGCAATGGTCGCTCGTAGTGATAAGTCTGTTCCCCATGGATCAGACCTTTATTAGGAAGATTCAGCCCCTGTATTGTTCCGTAATCGAAAGCCCTTGGAAATGTAGGCGGCGCAATGTTCCTGTTATATCGTGACTTTTTGCCTGTTTCCTCATCAATGAAAATGGGATGAAGATCTCCGATGGCTTCGGCAAATTTCCTGACAGCGCCGCGTTCCACAAAGTTTTTTACTTTATTGGATTGTTTGCCAATATGCTCTTTGAACACTGACTTGTCACCTCACATTAATTTTTTGGACCGCCAGCTACATAAATGACCTGGCCGTTGACAAAGGACGATTTTTCATCAGCAAAGAACGCGACTGCGTTGGCGATATCCGCAGGTTTTCCGCTCCTGCCGACCGGAATGCCAGCGACACTGTGTTTAATCAGGTCATCGAATGAGATTCCGATACGAGCTGCAGTTTCCTTCGTCATTTCTGTCTCAATAAACCCAGGTGCGACCGAGTTGGCTGTTATTCCATAACGGCCAAGTTCGATTGCAAGAGTTTTAGTGAAACCCTGGAGACCTGCCTTGGCAGCTGCATAGTTTGCCTGGCCCCTGTTTCCAAGGGCGGAGGTTGAGGATATATTGATAATCCGGCCATATTTCTGTTCAACCATATACTTCTGAGCTGCTTTCGCTGCATTGAATGAACCTTTAAGGTGAACGTCCATGACGGTTTGCCAGTCGGAATCCGTCATTTTAAAAAGCAGGTTATCGCGGATAACGCCGGCGTTGTTCACAAGGATGTCGACAGAGCCAAAAGTGTCTTGCACTTCTTTCATTGCCTGTTCAACCTGCTCGGAGTCCGTCACATTCGCTACCTTGGAGTAAACGTCATATCCCTTCTCGCGCAACTCGTTTGTTGTTTCCGCCAATGCCTCCTCATTCAAGTCAATAAAAGCTACCTTTGCTCCTTCCTCGGCGAAAAGCTGAACAATCCCTTTTCCGATTCCTCTGCTGCCTCCCGTCACAAAAGCAACTCTTCCCTCAAATCTTCCTGCCATTCTATTTCCTCCTCTATCTATCGAACTGTTAACGCTTTCATTTGTCCGTTATACAAACTGGCCAATCTTCACATGCCCTTTCAATAGGTCCCTGGCAATGATCATCCGCTGTATTTCATCCGTGCCGTCGTAAATTCTCCAAAGTCTGGCTTCACGGTACCAGCGCTCGATTGGCAATTCCCTTGTGTAGCCCATACCGCCGTGAATTTGCATGACTCGGTCGACAACTCTGTTGCCCATATTTGAGCCATACAATTTTGCCATCGATGCCATATGCCTGTTATCTTCACCGGCATCAAGTGTATAAGCCGCATTAAGCACGAGCCATCTTGCCGCTTCGATTTCCACAGCAGAATCGGCAATCATCCACTGGATAGCTTGTCTTTCAGCAATCGGTTTGCCAAAGGTAATCCGCTCTTTGGAATAATCAATGGCCATTTGCAGCAAGCGCTCAGCGGCACCAATCGCCCTGGCGCCAACAACCCATCTTGCGAATCCGATCCATTCCAATCCCAGTTTATAGCCGCCATCGACTTCGCCCAGGATATTCTCCTCTGGTACGCGGACGTTATCAAATACCAGCCCCGCCGGTCCCCATTCGCCCATCGTATGTATGAATTCTGATTTCCAGCCCATTTCACGGTCGACGATAAAACAGGTTACCCCGTCACGGCCTGTGGCACGGTGTTTTTCTTTATCAGTGATCGCAATGACCATGACAAAGTCTGCTTCGTTTCCGCCTGTTATGAACGTCTTTTCACCATTCAGGACCCATTCATTCCCGTCCTTCACAGCCGTCATTTTTATATTTCTTGTATCCGACCCCGCCCCAGGCTCTGTCATCGCGAAGCACGATTTTTTATCACCATTGATGGTTGGAATCAGGTACTTCTGCTTTTGCTCTTCATTTCCATAATAAAGAATGTTGTCTGCTGAACCGCCAAATTGGAATGGCACGAACGTTTTAGAAACTTCCATCAGGACGATGGCCATCATCATCTGGCCCAAATCTGCACCGCCATATTGTTCCGGTGTATTGATTCCCCAGAATCCCGCCTCTTTAGCTTTCAGCTGCAGTTCAAGCATTTTTCCGGGAGGAAGGCTTGGACGTCCTTCTCTTTCATTTCTTAACACTTCATTTTCGAGCGGCACTAATTCTTTTTCTACAAATCGGCGAATGGTCTTTTGCACCATTTTTTGTTCTTCTGTAAGGCGTAAATGCATTCAAGTCACTCCCATCGTATTCTTCAATTCTGAAAGTCTATTAAAAATATATGTCTGGATTCCGAATTACATACCTACCGGTTGGTATGTAAGTTTTATTTTAGAGTGAAATTTCTGAAAAATCAAGTTATTTATATAAAAAGCGTAAGCGCCTTGTCCAGCCTCGACAAGCGCTGGAGTTGGATTATGAAAACTACCTGTAGTTATCCATAACTAAATCATCTTATAAATTACTTAAAAATAAAAAATGCAGGGAATACTCCCTGCTAGAAATGTGGTAAATGATCAAGGTTGTTTTCTTTAATTCCATCAGGTTCGCTCCTGAGAATATCCCGGCCATATTTATGGAATACATCCACATGGTCCAGTTTCCCCGCTTTAGCCTCAGTTAGGGCGGAAATATAATCAAGCTCTCTTCCGCTTTCTGTTTTAAAAGCAATCAGGTCGCCATCATCATTTTTACGGACGGCAACGATTTGTTCTTTTCCTGATTGTGGTGTGTTTGCTTCCAGTTCCGCTTGCTCCCGGGTTTGCTCCTTATAATCATTGTAAATCTGGTTAAAGTCTTTACTTTCCATAAAAACACCTCCCGAACATATGTTTAGTGTTCGCTATAAGGAGATTTTTATACAAAATGCTCTGTTTAAATCGACTGTTGATTTTCTGCGCCGTCCACTAATCAACAGGGCTTTATAACAACATTGGGCTTTAACAGAAGAGCTAGACAAAAAAAGGGTGACAATAAGTCACTCCTCAAAAAGGCTGCCATGCCAATGTTCGGGCTTTATTGAACCGCTGCTCGACTTCTTTCCAATTGACTACCTTCCACCAGTTTTCAACATATTTAGCCCGCTCGTTCTTATACTGCAGATAATAAGCATGCTCCCAAACATCCAAGACAAGTAAAGGGACAACATCCCATTGCGATAAATTCTGGTGTTTTTCTGCCTGGAGGATTTCCAGCCTATGGGAACGCGGTGACCAAACCAGGATTGCCCAGCCAACAGCCTCAACATTTTTCGCTGCTTCTGAAAAATGCTTTTTGAATGCATCAAAGCTGCCAAATGAGTCGTTGATCGCTTTTCCGAGCTGTCCTTTTGGGGTGCCGCCGCCATTTGGGCTCATGATGCTCCAAAAGATTGTGTGAAGATAATGTCCAGCCCCATTGAAGGCTGCTTCTCTTTCCCAGTGTTTAATCAAACCAAAATCCCCAGTTTGTCTTGCCTTTTGCATTTCTTTTTCAGCCTTGTTCAATCCATTCACATAGCTCTTGTGGTGCTTTAAATGGTGAAGTCTCATTATCTCCTGATCAATCACAGGCTCAAGCGCATCATAAGCATAAGGCAACGGAGGAAGTCTGTGGCCGCCTATAGGGACAGGCTGAAGTCTCTGGCCTTGCTGGCGCTCACTTTCCAAGTCAGACCCACCCAAATAACTGTCCAGTTCGTCATATAAGTTTCTCGCCTGAGCATACAGTGCTTCGTCATCGACTGAGTGTTGCGTATCTTGTTTCAATGTCAGAAGGTTTTCCTTCCATTTTTGTAATATGGCCTCATCACCAGATCCCCTGAGCTGCCCTTTATATGAACCCAATCTCGCTTCCATCTCGCTGCACCATTGCAGCAATGAATATTTGTACCAATACCCGTTCATTTTATCTCCTCCCCAAAACAGCATCCATAATCAAAATATGAACAGAACTGATAGGTGATTACAGTAAAACAAGATAAATGTTTCCTTTGATTCAAGTAATAAGTTTATAATATGAATGTTAAGATTATTATGAGAGGAGTTTGATTATGGCATATCCTAATACAGAGGAAACGTTGAGTTTATTAAAGGAATTGGTCAGCATCCCAAGTCCTTCAGGAAATACGAATGAAGTCATTACATATGTAGAAAATTATTTAAAAGAACTACAGGTTGAAACGAAACGAAACCGCAAAGGCGGATTGATTGCCACTCTTCCTGGCAAGGACCAGCAGAACCACAGAATGCTGACAGCCCATGTTGATACTCTCGGAGCGATTGTAAAAGAAATTAAGCCAAGCGGGCGCCTAAAGCTTGATTTGATTGGCGGCTTCAAGTATAACTCGATTGAAGGCGAGTATTGTGAAATTGAAACTTCAAGCGGCAAAAAGTTTACCGGAACGATTTTAATGCACCAGACATCTGTGCATGTCTACAAGGATGCAGGCAAAGCAGAACGCAACCAGGACAATATGGAAGTTCGAATTGATGAAAAAGTACATAGCGTGGATGACGTGAGGGCACTTGGAATTGAAGTAGGAGATTTTGTTTCTTTTGATCCGCGTGTTCAAATGTCACCATCAGGATACATTAAATCACGTCACCTTGATGATAAGGCAAGTGTCGCGATCCTGCTTCAGTTGATCAAACAAGTTAAGACAGAAAACATCGAACTTCCTTATACAACACACTTTTTGATATCCAATAACGAAGAAATTGGCTATGGCGGAAATTCTAATATCACGCCGGAAACCGTTGAGTATCTGGCGGTCGATATGGGAGCAATGGGTGATGGCCAGTCTACCGATGAGTACACAGTCTCCATCTGCGTAAAGGATGCAAGTGGCCCATATCATTACGAGCTGAGGAAAAGGCTGACTCAGCTTGCAATCGACAATGAAATCGGCTACAAACTCGATATTTACCCATTCTACGGATCAGACGCATCTGCCGCTATCCGTTCAGGACATGATATCATCCATGGCCTTATCGGGCCGGGGATTGACTCTTCCCACGCTTTCGAAAGAACACATAAGGATTCTATCGAAAACACAGCGAAACTCCTGTACCACTACGTCCAATCTGACATGATTTTATAAGAGTAAAAGGTGATCACTGCAATGAAGTGATCACCTTTTTTGTATGAGATATTGGTAAAAGCTGAGGTACCTTCTCACTCTCTCCCGTTTCTTTATTTCACGGCCTCTTCGGTAACGGACTCAAACGGCCAGGCTGGAAGCATATTGGATAAGGGCTTGTCGATTCGATATCCTAATACATACTCTCCTTGCATGACTGTGTGGATTTCTCGTGTTCCTTCGTAAATGACAGGTGCCTTGGCGTTCCTTAAATACCGTTCAACCGGATATTCGTTGGAGAAACCATATGCACCGTGGATTTGGACGGCATCATTTGCGGCTTCATAGGCATAGTCGCATGCCTGCCACTTGGCAAGCGAGGTTTCCCGGGTATTCCTCTTGCCCTGGTTTTTAAGGCAGCCTGCACGGTAAACGAGCAATCGTGATTGTACCAACCCCGCTTCCATCTTGGCGATCATTTGCTGGACGAGCTGGTGTCTGCCGATCTCTTTGCCAAAAGTGCTTCGTTCATGACAGTACTTCACACTAGCCTCAAGGCTCGCCATAATTGTGCCACAAGCCCCCGCAGCAACAGTAAAGCGGCCATTATCCAATGCAGACATTGCAATTTTAAACCCATCCCCCTCCTGACCCAGCAAATTTTCTTTAGGGACCTTTACATTATCAAAGAAAATTTCACCGGTATTTCCGGCCCTAATACCCAACTTTCCTTTTATCGCTTTGGATGAAAATCCTTCCCAGGTTCTCTCCACAATAAAGGCAGAAATGCCGTGGTGTTTTTTACTTTTATCCGTATAGGCAAACACCAGAAAATGGTCTGCTGCATCACATAATGAAATCCATGTTTTTGATCCATTGAGTACGTAGTGATCTCCTGCGTCACGCGCCGTTGTCTGCATGGCGGCTACATCAGAACCTGCATTTGGTTCGGTAAGCCCGAACGCTCCACCCTTCTGTCCTTTTGACTGAGGAACCAGGTACTTATGCTTTTGTTCCTCATTCCCCCACTGTAGCAAGGTCATGCTGTTCAGCCCGGTGTGCACCGATACCGCTGTCCTGAAGGCCGTGTCGCCGCGCTCAAGTTCCTCGCATACGATCGCAAGGGAATTATAATCCATGCCGCTGCCGCCATATTGTTCTGGTATACAGACACCCATGAGTCCCAGGTCGGCAAGCCTTGTTAAAATACTTGTTTCAAAATGCTGTTTCTCATCCCAATCTTTTATATAAGGCATGATTTCCTTATCGACAAAGCTCCTGACCGTTTTTCTTAATAGCTCTTGCTCCTCAGTAAAATCAAAATTCATCATCTAACCACTCCTTTATAAACTTTAGCTGTTAGAAAACTGTAAAAAGAGGGTGAATCAAAGACGGATTCCCCTCTTATATCCATTTTATTTTACACCTAATGGGACGACCTGCTGGCCGACAGCCTGGATCAGTTCTTTTGGCATCGGGAAGGATACGGCTGCAGGGTCCCTGGCAACGGCACCCGCAACCCGCTCAAGGTCTTCCTCGGTTAAATTGAATTCTGTAAAGTCCGATGACAATCCAGTCTTATGCTGAAGAAGGCGCAGCTTTTCAATCACTTTTGCCAGTACGTCCTCATTTTCTTCATGAGCATCAAAGTCAACCCGCAATGCTGAGGCTAGCTCTTTTACCTTTGGAAGATACAAGCTTGGTACATATTCCATCACCACAGGCAGGAAAATGGCATTTGCCAGTCCATGTGGGATTCTAAACAAGGCTCCATATGCATGGGCGAAGTTATGGACAGGAATGGCATTCAAGGCAAAACTGAAGGCGGTTATTCCCATTAAGCTGGCCTGAAGCATTTCCATTCTCGCATCAAGATTGGAACCTTCTGCTACTGCGATCGGAAGATTTTTTTCAATCAGCCTGATTGCATGCAAGGCATGGGCATCTGTCAGTGCTGTAGCACTCGGAGATGCAAATGCCTCGATTGCATGTGTGAGGGCATCAAAGCCGGTAAAAGCCGTGATTGCCGGCGGCAGTCCTACTGTCAAGTCAGGGTCAAGCACTGCAATGTCCGCACTGAGGAAAGGATTGATGATATTGCCTTTCATCTGGATGTCCTCATTGTAAATGACCGCGATCGGCGACACCTCGGATCCTGTTCCCGCAGTTGTCGGAATGGCAATGTGCGGGATGGGGATATGGGTTGCCTTTGGGAATTGCTCGAATAAAAAGCCGCCGGGGATCGCTTCCTTGATGTCGGTTAGCCCTTTATGCATGGCATACTTTACTCCCTTAACTGTGTCAAGCACGCTGCCGCCTCCGACAGCGAGCAATCCGTCAGCCCCCACTTCCCTCGCATACCGGAGAGCTTCATTCACCGAACGGCTTTCAGCATCCTGGGCAATGTCGACGTAAATCCCAGCAAGTTCAGGTCCAGTACCTTTACCTGTCAACTCGAAAATCTGTGCGACTTTATCTACTACTCCGGCTTTTTCCAGACCCCTGTCGCTAAAAAGAACAACTCTTTTAGACCCTAAGCCCTTGAACAAATCAGGTACCATTGCACGAGAGTTTGTTCCACTGTAGATTGCTGAACGAAGGGAGAACTGTGATAATGTTGTCGTTTGCATCCTTTTCACCTCATATGAATTTTTTGAAAATCGTTTATTCAGCTGTATTGGATAAAAGCAGTCCATACCATGTTCGCTTATGTGCTTCAGGAACCATCGAGGTATGCACATGCTTGACTTGAGTGTAGGCATCCAGTGAATGCTTGCCCATTTCGCGGCCGATTCCGCTCTGCTTGTATCCGCCAAATGGGGCATCATTGCGCAGCATATGCCAGTCATTGATCCAGACCACACCTGCCTGCAGCTTGCGGGCAACCTCATAAGCTTTATTCACATCCCTGGTCCATACGCCGGCAGCTAGACCGTAGATCGAGTCATTCGCCATTTTGATTGCTTCATCAACATCTGTATATCGAATCACAGACAAGACCGGACCGAAGATTTCTTCACGGGCAATTTTCATGTCATTGGTTACATTTGTGAAGATTGTTGGTTGAATAAAATGTCCATTTTCACAGCCAGCAACCATAGCTTCGTTTCCGCCGCAAACTAGGGTGGCTCCTTCTGCTTTTCCTGCTTCAATATAAGATAAAATCGTTTCTTTTTGCTTTTTGGAAATGACCGGTCCCACATCAGTTGCAGGGTCAAGTGGATTGCCAAGCTTGATTTTCCCAGCCAGCTTGACAAGATTTTCAACGATCACATCATGCAAATGATCCGGAACAAACAGTCTCGTGCCCGATTCACAAAGCTGGCCCGAGTGGAGGAACACTCCAAATAAGCTTCCTGGCAGTGCGATGCTTAAGTCAGCATCCTCCAAAATGATGTTAGGTGACTTACCGCCAAGCTCAAGTGTTGTGTTCTTAATTGTCCCTGCGGCCAGCTGCATCACCTTTCGGCCCACTTCAGTCGACCCTGTAAAGGCAACCTTATCAACTTTTGGGTGACTTGCCAGCTTTTCCCCAACTTCAGCACCAGGGCCAGTCACGACATTAATGACTCCAGGAGGGACGACCTGTGAAATGATTTCAGCCAGCTTCAAAGTCGATAAAGGAGTGTAGCTTGCCGGCTTGACGACAACCGCATTTCCCATTGCCAAAGCTGGAGCGATTTTCCATGTAGCGATCACCATTGGCAGGTTCCAAGGAGTAATCGCTGTGCAAACTCCGATTGGTTCGCGCCAGATAAAATTATGTGCCGGTCCCGGGAATGGCGGACTTGGCAGCGTTTCCGAGAATTCATATTCTTCAACGAACTTGGCTAATGTCTGGAACAAATCGACCATTTGCAGAATATCATTTGCGCCAATTCTCCTCACCGTACCGCCGGAACTGACCGCTTCAAGGTAAGCCAATTCTTCTGCATGGGCAGCTATTTGATAGGAAATTGCATAAAGCACTTTCGATCTGTCCTTTGGCTTCATATCCTTCCAGTCGGTTTCATCAAATGCCTTACGTGCTGCGTCAACGGCCCTGTCCACATCGGCTGCATTCCCTTTTGCCACTCGTGCCACCAGTTCTCCAGTCGCCGGATTATAAACATCAAATGTTTCCTGGCTGCTCGCTGCCTCCCATTTTCCATTAATGAATAACGGGAACGTTTTTACATCGAGATTTACAGTCATTTTGCTTCCTCCTCTATCTCTTTTAAATTGGTTATTTCTTTATAGAACACCCATCTCGGTTTCTGTAACTCTATAAATCTCTTCAATCCGCTTGCCCCTTGCACGGGAGAGGATTTCCATCCGGACAGAAAGCTGTTTCATTGTAAAATTCATTGTATCTTCGATCTGATTTCCGAAAGTACTTACATCCTTCCCCTTGAATCCCTCCTGGTTCAAACGGATGGCAAGCGGGGTCAATTCCTGCATTTTACCTTCAACAAACTCGTATAAATGTGGATGCTCACAAATCAATCTTGCAGCAGGAAGGTCCCATAGCCAATATGCCTGGATTCATCTCTTTTCAAATTCCCAATCCCCCTGAGCAGTCCTGGCATCAAACCGAGTGTTTCAAGATTTTGATAGAATGAGTAGTAGCCTGTTTCAGCAAGGACTCCCTCAACGAACATATTGTAAACAGTCGCTGCTTCGGCAATAGCTTCAGGTGATTGGTCTAAAAGCAACCTGTCCATCGCAGTCGGCAGGATTTCATAAAAAATCGTTTTATACGTAGCTGTATGGTGTCCTGATAGGTCACCTGTTTCACCCAGCGCATTCAGGACAAGCCGGAAGAACTCTGTATGCTTGGCTTCTTCAAATAAGAAGGTGGTTAAAAACATTTCCTCCTCCAGCCTGTTTTCCTTAGCAATGGCCATGATCAGCGGCAGCAAATCGAGGGTAACGGCTTCCTCACCAGCCTGGAACTGTGAAATCAGGCGCAGAATATCATTTTGCTGTTCGGCGTCAAGCTGCCTCCAGTCTTGTTGGTCCTGGGTAAAATCAATGTCAGCAGGGTTCCAGATGCCGAATTTCTTCGCTTTTTGATAGAGACGGAATGGGAATGAGTCCGTCTGCAACCCCCGCTTGCTGGTTGTTAATATTGTTCTTTGTTCCACTTGCACTCCTCCTCGGTAAATCGCTTATTTTGTGATGATAGTAGCAGTTGTTTCTCTTAGACGGGTCTTGAGGATCTTGCCGACTCCGTTCCGTGGCATAGCTTCCATAAAAACAATCCGCTTCGGTGTTTTGTTTTTGGCCAGATTGTCCTGGCAGTAAAGGATCAGTTCTTCTTCTGTTGGTGATGCGCCCGCATTTTTCACGACACATGCAACAATTTCCTCGCCCATCATTTCGTCAGGTATACCGACAACCGCGGCTTCCGAGACAGACTCATGGGCGTTCAGCAGCTCTTCAATGTCACGAGGATATACATTGAAGCCGCCCCTGATCACCAAATCCTTTTTTCTGTCGACAATATAGAGATAGCCTTCGTTATCAACTCTGGCCATATCACCGGTGAAAAGCCAGCCTTCCTTGATTACCTTGTTTGTTTCTTCACTATTCTGGTAGTATCCCCGGGTAACATTGTCACCTGAGACAATCAATTCGCCAACCTTTCCTGCAGGGACTTCACTTCCCTGATCATCAACAATTTTTATGTTGACCCCTGGAATCGGTATTCCGACTGAACCTGGTTTTATTTCAATTTTTTTATTATGCGCTGTTACGATTGGGGCTGCTTCTGATAATCCATAACCCTCAAATACTTTCGCGCCGAACTTCTGGGTAAAACCGTTCAGGAGCGCGATAGGCAGCGGTGCGGACCCTGAGCCAATCCACTCAAGGGAGGATGTATCATATTGGTCGGCTTTTGGGCTGCCAACCATTGCATGAATCATAGCAGGGACTGCGGAGAAAGCTTTTACTTTATAAGTCTCAATAGCTTTGAAAATTTCTTCTGGATCAAACCGGGCGAAAACAACAACTGAACTTCCCGTTATATAGCACGTATTCGATATGGTAAGACCATATACATGCGCTAACGGAAGGACGCCAATCGTAACGCCTCTTTCGGTTTCATTATGGGCTGCGGAGTTGACTGCATTGGTGTAGAGATTTTTGTGGGTCAATAGAACGCCTTTCGGATTTCCAGTCGTTCCTGAGGTATATAAAATCACGGCGGTTTCGTTTTCGTCAGAATCATCCTCGGAGTCAGCTGATTCCGAAGACATCAGATCATAGAGGTTTAAAAAATCATTACTACCAGGAAGATCTGTAACGACCAGGGTTGGTTTGACTTCCAGGGCTTCTAACGCCTTTTTCAAATTTTCTGCTGTATAGGAAGAGGCAATGACAACTTTGGCTTCACAATTTTTAATGATGTACTGAATTTCTTTCGGATGAAGGGTGAACATAATTGGAACAATGATGGCACCGCTTCTGGTAATGCCCTGATAGGAAAATATCACTTCTGGGTTATTTGGCATACAGACGACAATTCGGTCGCCTTTTCCCACTCCGAGCTTTTGGAGACCATTCGCTATCCGGTCAGCGTACTGCCTCGTTTCAATGTTTGTATATTGCAGGTCTTTATAATAGATAAATGGATATTCCCCGTATTTACTGATATTATTTTCAAGCAGCTCTTTCAGCTTCATTTAATCCTCTCCTGTTAAAAGTATAAGAAGCCTTGGCAACTATCAGATCAGCTTATAAGAAACAATTGAATCCTGTACCTCTTTCATCACCTCATTTCGGGATTCCATCAAATCCAGATGCCCCTGTATTTGTGAGAGCCCAAGAAAAACGATTTCCCCCTTCAAGTGCGGGTAGACCTCCTGGCAAATCTCGAAAACTTTTTTATCACGCTCATTTAAAACCTGAAGTATTTGCTGACAGCGTGCATCCTGCTGAGCCAATCTTTTACCAATGAGCTCAATGTGCTGTGTGAAGGGAAGTCCATGTCCTGAATAACATCTTCCCAGGTTTCTCCCCTTTGACCGAATCAGGGATTCCCTGTATTGAATCAATGGAGACGGACGATGCTTTCCCCCTGGTACCGGAGGCTCAATAAAGGCGTTGACGGCCAGCTCGGGAATGATATGGTCACCGACAAATGTAATCCCCTGCTCCTCATCAATCAGAAGGATATCTGTCTGGCTATGTCCGGGAACATGCAACACACTGTAGGGTCTTCCTCCTATGTGTACTTCATCGCCTTCATTGACATATTGGACATTCTGCCAGATTTCTTCTTTGTATTTCCGTGCATGCTGATGAACAGTAGGGTCAGCACCACATTCCTTTAGAAAATCACTAAAAAACTGATTGATTCTATTAAACTCTGGTTCTCCTCCAGTGATCACTGGCCTTGCAAGCTCATGTACATACACGGGAAGGCTCGCTTCCTGCTGGATCAGGCTGACTCCTCCACAATGGTCCGTATGCATATGGGTCACGATTATATGGTCAAAGTCTTTAAAACTGAGATTATGCTCTCTTAATTGTGATTTCAGCTGGTAAAAGGATTTCTCGCCTGGATTGCCTGTATCTATAAGTGTTGCTGTTTCACCAAGAACGGCATACACTACCACGATCCCTTCAGAAAAAGGCGAATCCAGCGTAAGAGGTATAATTGTTTGGATAGGTCATCGCCCCTTTCTACTAGAATCTTGAATCAGCTCTGAGAACTGTTTCTAGGATACTACCTTTGCCGGAGCCCCAGTGAAAAGTCCAACAGCATTTCCGCCGAGCATCTTATCAATTTGCGTTTCTGACACTCCATTTTCTCTAAGCTGTGGCAAGATATTGTTGAAAATATGGCCTGGCTGCCAGTTTTCCATAATCTTCGCGGCCTGCTCCGGCATAACAGGCGGGCGGCCGAGCCAGATATTCACGGTATCATGTGCAAGTAAAATTTGATCTTCGTACCCTTCAGTCAGTAATGCCAGCAGAGTCTGTACCCGTTCATGGTCAAAAGGTGCACCTACCATACCCTGGATGCCGAAACGGTCCAGGCCAATCCGGACGCCTTGGTCCAGAACCTGTTTATGATATTCGGGGTCGGTATTTCCACACATATGGCCGATGATGATTTTTCCAGGATCTGCTCCGTGTTCAATCAGTAACCTTACTTGTTCAGGACCCATTGTTCCTTCCTGGGTGTGGGTGAGGATTACTGCGCCTGTTTCCTGTTGTACACGGGCGCCCGCGCGGAAAAACATCTTTTCATACTCTGTGATTTCACCTTTGCTGGACGCCAGTTTGATCACTCCAGGCTTAATGCCCGAACCTGAGATACCTTCGGTGAACTCTTTCTTGAACATTTGATAGATTTCTTCCTCCGCGGTGCCCAATGCCTGCCTGAACTTGAAATAAGGGGTTGCTCCTTCCCCTTCGTAATAATAGCCAGTGGCACAAATAATCTGGAGACCGGTAGCTTCCGAGACTTTCTTTAAAAACTCTGGATTTCTTCCACATTCATTTGGGGTCGGATCCACGACTGTCTTTACCCCAAAGCTCTGCATGTACCTGGCAATGTTGATTGCCTCTTCGAGAGCTGATTCTTCATTAAATCCACCCAATGTCACATCACCCTGGAAGCCAGGATACCCAAAGATAAAGTGCTCATGAATAAGCGTCTTCTCCAATTGCTCCGCTTTAATAGGACCAGTTACCGTATTAATACTTGCCATTCAGCACACCCCTTATTAAGGTTTTAGAATCAGTTTTCCCTTCGTCTGCCGTGATTGCAAAAGGCGATGGACTTCTGCTGCCTGCTCAAGCGAATAAACGCCTCCAATTGTCAGTTTTAATTGGCCCTTCGATAAATATCCAAGCATTTCAGCCATACTTGATTGGATCAGCGCCGGCTTTCTCATGATTTGCGGCAGGAAAAACCCGATGACTGACTGGTTTCTGGCCATTAAGGATGATGGATAAAAGCGGCTCTGCTCCCCGCTGGCAACTCCATAGATAACCAGCCGACCGAACGTGGCAAGGCATTTCAACGTTTTATTGAAAATTTCCCCTCCTGCCATTTCTAGGGCAACATCCACACCTTTACCGCCGGTTGCTTCCAAAACCTTTTCTTCCCATCCCTGTTCAGTGTAATTGACAAGTACATCAGCTCCCATTTCAGCGGCTAAAGAGAGTTTATCATCAGTGCTAGCGGTTGCTATTACTTTGCTTGCACCTGATAGCTTTGCTAATTGGACAGCCAAAGTGCCTACTCCTCCAGCTGCTGCATGGACTAGCACTGTTTCACCTTTTTCCAGCCGTCCCATCGTTTTCAGTATGTGATATGCGCTTAGACCTTGAAGCGGGAGAGCGACTGCCTGTTCAAATTCCATATGGTCCTGCAAAGGAATGAGCCCGCGGCTGTCAGCAAGGGCAAATTCAGCGTAACCTCCAGATTCGATTAAGGTAACAACGCGGTCGCCGGCCTGAACATTTGTTACGGATTCTCCTGTTTCAACTACAATTCCCGCAATTTCTGCTCCAGGTATAAACGGCAGTTTAGTAGGAATGACATACAGTCCTTCTCTTCTTGCTGTGTCCGCATAATTGACTCCGATCGCATGGATTTCAATTAATACTTGATGATCTGTAGGTACTGGTCTTTCCATCTCTGCCAATAGGAGAACCTCCGGACCGCCATATTCTTTCAGTTGGATTGCTTTCATGAATTGCCTCCTTAGTTGCCTGTAAATTTTGGTTTTCTTTTTTCCTTGAAGGCTGCAATGCCTTCTTGATGGTCTTCAGTTGATACCATCATGGTCTGTGTGATACGTTCCTGCTCAAGAATTTCTTCCAGAGTTGCTGTCATTGAATGGTCAACCAGCTTCTTGATCATCCCATATGTTCTGGTCGGCCCATTTGCCAGCTGAGTGGCAAGCTTCAGTGTTTCTTCCTGTAAAGTTGTTACAGGTTTGAGATAGTTAATTACGCCCAACTGGTATAATCGCTCTGCCGGAATTGGTTCTGCAGTGAACATGAATTGTTTTGCCAGATGCGGTCCAACTAGTCTTGGGACAAAATAGGAACCACCGCCGTCAGAGACGAGGCCAACCTGCGAGAAGCTCAGCGCAAATTTACTGTCATCGGCAGCGACAATCAAGTCACAAGCAAGGGCAAGGTTGAATCCTGCACCCGCAGCAAAACCATGAACTGCTGCAATGATTGGCTTCTCTGTAGCTTTCATGGCAAGAATACACTCATTCAGCCTTCCGATATGGTCATATACGCCTGTCGCTTGTGCCTCGCCCATTGTTTTTACATCGCCGCCAGCACTGAACGACCGGCCGGCACCGGACAAAACGATTACCTTTACCTCTGGGTTGTTCTGTGCCTCTCTTAATTCCTCCGTCAGTGTAAGAATCATTTCCGGGCTGAAGGAATTCAAGCTTTCTGGTCTGTTTAAGGTCAAGGAAAGTACTGCCCCATTTTTGTTGATGATTAAATGGTCACTCGTCTTAACATTCGTCATAGCGTTCACCCTTTCTCAGATTTTAATAGAATCATAAACCTATTTAATCAACCAGCCGCCATCAACGAGAATGTCTGAACCCGTCATGTAAGAAGCTTCACTTGATGCGACAAAAGCAATCACATTCGCGATTTCATCGGGATTGCCAGCTCGCCTTAGAGCTGTATTTCTTCTGATTGCTTTAACAAATTGTTCATTCTTCATCCCCTTCTCAGTCAGGGGAGTTTCCACAAAACCAGGTGATACTGAATTGACTCTTATCCCGTAAGGAGACAATTCCAATGCCATTGATTTTGTAAAATTGATGACACCAGCTTTAGCAGCACTGTAATGGGGGATATGCGCACCTGCCTGGTGTCCGGATAAACTGGCTACATTGACGATTGAACGGTTTTGAGAAAAATCTCCCTCCTTCTCTGAACTTTTTGCCATGAGCTTCCCAAGCGTTTTCGAGACCAGGAAAACACTTTTTAAATTCGTATTTTGTACAAAGTCCCAATCACTGGCTGAGGTGTCCATGATTTTTGAGTGGACAGAACCTCCAGCATTATTCACAAGGACATGCAGGTCGCCAAATTGCTCCTCCATGTAATATGCTAACTCGCTGACATCATCTTCATCTGTTACGTCAGCAGGAAAGATTTCAGCCCTAGGAAGCTCATGCAATTCATTTATTTCTTTTGCTGCCATCTCAAGCTTAGATTTCGTCCGCCCAACCAATATTACTTTTGCCCCTTCACTGGCAAACCGAGCGGCTGTCGCTTTTCCGATTCCGCTCCCCGCTCCTGTAACAAGAACCACTGTTTCTTGGAATCTCACTCCGACACCTCCTGTATATACGGAATATTCAGTTATTTATGCGGGCAGCAAATAGCTTTTCAGCCCTTCTTTTAGCAATTCGGGTAAAACCTGACTCTGTTGATTTGTAAAATCATAATACACAATGATTGCATTGCCCTTTGCAATCAACTGCTGCGTCTGCGTGCAGACAATGTCATGTTCTAGCTGGAAGCTTTTCGAACCAATTCTTGATACAAATGTTTTTACCGTCAACAGCTGGTCGAAATACCCCTGGCTGACAAAATCACATTTGGTGGAAGCTAAAATGAATTTCCAGTCGTTCAATTCCATGCGGTAGCCCAATGTTTCAAAAAAGCGGATCCTTGCCTCCTCCAGATAGACAAAATAACTGGTATTGTTAATATGTCCTAGCGCGTCCGTCTCGCCAAATCGTGCCTGTACCTGGATTTCCTGCATTTGTCTCCCCACTTTCTATTCGGAATTTCTTCGTACTAACCGGTTGGTATGTAAAAAATAAAGAAAGAGGCTTGGCTTTCATAAGCCTCTCCCTACATATTTCTTCAATTGACTTCGATTCCCTTCAGGATCATTTCGACAAAAATCTCGGCCACTTCCCGGTCAGATACCTTTCCCATTGGATTGAACCACTGGTAGCTCCAGTTTGCGGCACCAAGTATGCCAAAGGTGACGATGATGGGATTCAAATCTTTTCGGAACTCGCCGCTGTCAATTCCTTCGCGAATCAGCCGTTCCACATTCGATCTGAATTGATCACGCTTTGCGACAATCTGTGCCAGCCTGTCATCACTTAAGTGACGCATTTCCCTGAAAAAGATTTTTGCGGATGCCCCTTTTGACTTAATGCTGCTGATCAGCATATAAACGATGTCAAACAATTTTTGCTTGCTTGTCGACTGTTCTAAAAGAATTTCTTCCTGACGGCTTAATAACTCGTCAATATATCTGAGATGTATATCCATCAGTAATTCTTCTTTGCTGGAAAAGTAATAATAAAACGAACCTTTAGTCACCCCTAGTGAGTCGACAATATCCTGGATTGAAGTCTCACTGAAACCTTTTACCTCGAATAATCTTATGCTATGTGCGGTAATTTTTTCTTTCACTTTGCTGTCCTCGCAATCCTACTAGTCTGCACAGAAATTATACCATATTTTACCCCCTGTCCCATTACGGAGAAAGTATTTATTTACTCCTTACTTCTTCCCTTAGTGCTCTTCGCAAAATCTTGCCCACACTTGTCTTCGGCAGCTGTTCACGGAATTCGACGACGTTTGGTACCTTGTAGGCAGCCATATTCTGTCGGCAGAACTCCTTGATCTGTGCTTCATCGGCTTCCTTTCCTGCTTTTAGGACGATCACTGCTTTGACTGCTTCGCCGCGGTATTCATCCGGTATGCCGATGACAACGGCTTCCTGGACAGACGGATGTTCATACAATACTTCCTCAATATCACGTGGATAAATATTGTAACCGCTCGCGATGATCATGTCTTTTTTTCGGTCGACAATATATAAATATCCTTCTTCATCAACTTTTGCAATATCTCCTGTATAAAGCCATCCATCCCTCAATGTGTTTGCTGTCTCCTCTGGCATATTCCAGTAGCCTTTCATAACCTGCGGGCCTTTAATGATTACTTCACCCAGCTCTCCAGCTGGAACTTCTTCTTTTCCTGTTGCCAGGTCGACGACTCTGTATTCTGTTGATGGCATGCCGATGCCGACACTTCCGGGTTTTCTTTCAGCAAAGCTTGGATTGCAATGGGTAGTTGGCGATGCTTCCGAAAGGCCATAGCCTTCAAGGATCTTTGAACCAGTTTTTCTCTCAAATTCTTTTAGGAGTTCTACTGGCATTGGCGCACTCCCGCTGTTGCATATTTCTATGCTGCCGATTCCATACTCCTCCGCTTTCGGATGGTTCGTAATCGCGACATACATCGTCGGAACCCCAGGGAACATCGTTGGCTGTTCATTTTTTATCGTATTCAGGACTTCTTCCAGGTCAAAGCGAGGCAATAAAATGATCTCTGCGCCTGTATAGATTGATAGGTTCATGCAGGCTGTCATCCCAAATACATGGAACAGGGGGATGACCGTCAACGAACGCTCAACACCAGGTTTGATATCATTCTTGAAAAATTCATGGGATTGCAGTACATTGGCCAGAAGGTTTCGATGAGTTAGCATCGCACCTTTGGATCGTCCTGTTGTGCCGCCCGTGTACTGGAGCACGGCAACATCCTCAAGAGGATTAACATCGACCACGGATGTCCTGCCGCTGCTTTCTGATAAAAACACTTCAAATTTTGTGTCTGGTGCAAAAGTATGCTCAGAAGGCTGCAGGCTGACAACTATGATATTTCTAAGTTTAGTAGAAGCCTCAACACTTTTCACTTTGGCATAGAGCGCATCAAACACTACAATTGTTTCCGCTCCTGAGTCATTAAGGATATATTCAAGCTCACGTTCAACGGACATTGGATTCACCTGTGTAACGATCGCACCTGCAGTCAATATGCCAAAATAGGAAATGACATATTGAGGACAATTCGGGAGCATGATAGCCACCCGGTCTCCAGCCTCTACTCCTCTGTTTTGCAGTGCTGATGCAAAATGCATCACATTCTGGGACAACTGTTCATATGTGATTTTTCTGCCATAGAAGGATAAGGCATTGTTAAGAGGATACTTCTCTGCTGATTCTCGAAGCATTTGCGGCAAAGATTTTTCAGGAATTGTGATAGTGGATGCAATGGAGTCAGGATACTTGGAAAGCCAGACATTGTTCTCGCTCATTTGATTTCCCCCATTCTAAATTTTACTTAATTGTATATGGCTAAAATGTCAGTCCACCGCCGTCGACTGACAATGTCGCACCAGTAATAAAAGAAGCTTCATCAGAGGCGAGGAACAGGACGGCATTAGCGACCTCCTCGGGTGTTCCAATTCTCCCCAAGGCATTTGCTCTCGAAATGATCGGCCACTTCCGCTCATCATTTTTCCAGCCATCTATAATCTGGGTATCGATGACACCCGGGGCTATTGCATTTACACGGATATAATCCCTGCCGTATTCCAATGCTGCATTTTTGGTCAGAAGGATAACGCCAGCCTTGGATGCGTTGTAAGCGGCAAGATATTTTTGCCCCTTTATTCCAAGCAAGCTAGAGGTGTTGATGATCGCTCCTCCACCAGCCTTTTTCAGTTCAGGAACAGCATGTTTTATGCCGAGGAAAACACTTTTAAGATTAATATCTATAATTCTGTCCCAATCGTCTTCAGCGAGATCAACACTTTTAACATCCGGATTGCCTATGCCTGCGTTATTAAAGAGAATATCCAGTTTTCCGTATGCTTCAACAGTTGCTGAAACGAGATCTTTCACCTGTTTGGAATCGCTTACATTTGTTTCGATAAAAAGAGCCTTGCCCCCCTGTTGTTCAATAAGCTGGGCTGTCTCTCTGCCGCCATCACAATTCACATCTGCGATTACCAGCTGGGCTCCTTCAGCGGCAAAGCGACGTGCGGCTGCACGGCCAATTCCACTGGCACCGCCAGTAATGATCGCTGTCTTGTCTCCTAATCTCATTTTATTCCCCCTAAAGCTTTCTACTAACCGGTCGGTATGTATTATAAACTTTATTATAACGTTTATATTGAAATATTCAACTATTAGTCTAAATATTCTAAAAAATCTAGAAAAAGTTGAGAAACTCGAGGAGGTGGAAGCTTGAGCCAAACACTGATCGGGGGTGTGAAGTTTATGCTGATTAAATAACAAAAAACCCTAAGGATTCTTAGGGCGCGAGCGATTTATACATTTATTTTAACAGCTTTTGTTGCGACAAAACATTTAATATATTCATCTAGTGGCCTTCTGCCGCCAAAATCGTCTTCATACAATCCAGTGATGACGAATCCGGCATCAATTTGGCCCTGAATTTGGTCCTCTAATGTATGGCCGAATTCAACCGTTTGATCAGAGTTCATATACTCGTCCTTTTCTTCATCTGTCAGGTGATCAAGAGATGAGGTTGGAACCTTATTTTTCACCACCAGGTTCCCTTTCATGTCTTCTTCATCATCGAAAATAAATAAGAGAGGATTCGTGAAGCCCGATATAAGTGTCCCTTTATCTTTCAATACTCTTGACGCTTCCCTCCAAACTTGTGAGATGTCTTCGACGAATAGATTTGCCACTGGATGGATGATCAAGTCAAATTCTTCATCACTGAACGCCGAAAGATCCGTCATGCTGCATTGTAGTGTAATTAATTGCAGTCCATCTCTTTTGGCGACAAACTCATCCCTCTCCAGCTGTTTTTGGGAGATATCAACAACTGTTACATCGGCTCCCGCTGCCGCCAGAACGGGCCCCTGCTGTCCTCCGCCAGAAGCAAGACAAAGAACTTTTAATCCTGCCAGTGATTGTGGAAACCAGCTTCTAGGAACTGGTTTTCCAGTCGTCACTGTGATTTCCCATCCACCCGCTTTGCTTTTTTCAATCACTTCTCTTGAAACCGCTTTAGTATAAACAGCTTCACTTTCAACCTTCTTGTCCCATGCAAGACTATTTTGTTTCACAGCATCCATTTCATTCATCCTAACTATATTAATCTATTATTTTTTATCAGCAGCAAATTTTAAAATATGTTCATACAGCTCGTGCCAATCATGGTAATATTCGGAAATCTGATCTTGATCGACAAAGATTCTTTTTGAGGACTCATAGCCTGCTTCAAATTCATGAATTTCCGTTATATCCATCTTGTAAAACACTTGAAATCCAACTTTAGGGTAAGGGCTATCATTCATTCCATTGCAAGTTTTCGCTATGATCGACTATGATGGAACCTAAAAATATGCAATCACCTGTAACATAAGCCTCTTCCATAGTCTCTCTCTTAAAGCATTCCTCAGCTGATTCACCTGCCTCAATATGACCGCCAGTCATATCCCATCCGCGATGATTCAAGCTTACCAGTAACACTTTTTCATTGTGAAAACAGAACCCGTGAACACTGCTTATCAAATCCCTCGGCGGAAGATGAGTATCTGTCTGCCAGCTTAACTTTACTCTGCCATTGTTCCAGTTTACATATGTAGTGACCATCCATAATCCCCCTTGCTGCTATAAGTTCACCTCCTTTTCCAATTGTAACCAAAATATGAAGTGCTTGACAAGGCCATAAAAAAGCATTGGCAAATACGCCAATGCTTCAATGTAATATTAAAGTGTTAATCCAGCTCACATTATCAAGTAGTAAATTTATAGATTGTCAGCTTTTTTGCCTGATCCTTTCTACTACTGTACCGATTTCATCAGGTTTGGCAAATTCAACAGGAGAGAACCCTTTTTCAAAGGTAATGGTATCTGCTTCAATCATAATGACATACTTCCCATTCACCTTTGCAAGATGGATACTGTCTCCATAATCAGCCAGCAATCCTTTTACCGAAATGTGGTCGAGCTTCATTTTAAGCTCCAATTCAGGAGTATGCTCGATAAGCTGTGCAGCTGCTTCAATGACCTGATCGGGCTCGAATCGTTCCTGGAGCTCGCGTTTGTCGCTGGCTGCCCAGATTTCCATGGCGTTCTCAAGCTGCTCCCGCTCCTCGCTTTCTGGTTCAAAGGTTTCCTCCATATGCCCGCGGACCATCTCAATGACCTGAGTCTTTACGATTTCCGGCATCGACTGGCCATACTCAACATATTTCAGGAAGTCCTCAAAATAACGAGCATGTGAGGACTGGTTAATTTTTAGTTCATTATCCTGGATCATTCCCTCTTCCGGCATATAGGGATACTGTATGGATTTCATGTTTTTAGTTGTAATCGCCATTTCAACCTGCCGGATCAAGGTCGATTCATCAGAAATTGAGGCAACCTTTGGTTCAAAATCACATTTCAGGATAAACACAAATGCATCGTCAAAAAACTTGCGAAGCTTAGCTCTCGCAACAATGAATGCCCCGCCTCTTACTGCGCTTGTATCAACGTATGCTATTGCAAACTTTTCGCTCTCTTGCTGGAAGTCTTCCTTTGATTCAGCAAATCGCACACGATGGAAAAGATTGTAGTTTGGGTTGGAGGTTAAATCATGCCCTTCCTCTACGATGAAGTATCCGAGCTTAGTAGGAACTTCATCTGTTTTTGGATGGCGTTCCACCTTCCGTTTGACTATTTTGGCAAACTCGCCATCAAGAAAATCCTTAAGGTGACTGGATTCATATTCTTCCTCATTCAATGTCTGGAAATGTTTATATCTTTTATCTGCCTGCTCGCCTTTGCCTTCAACCTGAACAACGTAAAATGATAAGTATTGAACTTCGAATTCCATGGTAAAACTCCCTGCTGACTTATTTAATGATTCCTTTTAATAAGCATATATACTTTGAGTAGGAAATCAGGTCTAACCTGTAAGCGCGAAAATACAGCATCTCTTGCAAGATGCTGTACTTGTCGATTAATTCAACAATACAAATTCTGTTTTGCTTCCGGTTTGTGTTGATATGACCTCAAGTCTTGCATCAATCCGCTCTTTTAATTCCGGTACGTGAGAAATGATGCCGACAAGCCGGCCGCTGCTCTGAATATCGATTAATGCTTCTATGGCCTGGTCTAGGGACTCTGGATCAAGGGTTCCGAAGCCTTCATCGATGAACATTGTCTCTAATGAAACTCCACCTGCGTAATTCTGGACAACATCGGCCAGTCCCAGCGCCAGTGACAGCGCCGCCTTGAAGCTTTCTCCCCCAGACAATGTTTTTACATGCCGTTCCTGTCCGGTATAGGCATCCAGAACCAAAAGTTCCAATCCGCTTTGTACATTGCCTTTTGAACGATCAGTTTTTCGCAATAAGCGGTATCGTCCGCTCGTCATCTTGTTGAGCCTTAGATTTGCCTCAGCCAGTATATCATCTAGGAACGCCGCCAGGACATAACGTTCGAAGGTAATCCTGTAAGTGTTCTGGCCTTTTGAAATTTCGAATAAATGGCCGACCAGCTTGTATTTTTCCTCGAGAACCTTCATCTGCTCATTCAGATTATCTACCTGATCCAAGATGGACTGATTATCGCGTTTTTTAAGGTTTAAATCCTGGTATGCTTCATCAGTCTCCTTAATCATATTATTTAGTTGTGCGAAGTCTGCTTGAAGTGTTTCCATATCAGGTTTTTTAATGTCTTTCAGTAGGTCAGACAACTCTGCGAAACGGTCCGTTACAGACCTGACCTCTTCACGATAATTCATGATATCTGCATCTAGCTGCTGAATAGACTTTTCGGATAGTTTGGCCTGGTGATATGCCTGATAGTTTTCGAACCCCTGGGCTGTCAAATTGTTTCTGAAAGTTTCCCGTTCTTCAGCCAATTTGGATTCTATTTCCTTTAACCTCTTTTCAGCTTCTTCACCGCGTGCTTTTTCAGTCCCCAGCAGCTCTTTTGCATCCTGATAGTTCTTGCGGGCCTGCTCAAATTGTTCATCAAGCTGCTTTTGCAAGAGACCAGCTGATTTCAGTTTTGACTCGAATACCTGAAGTGAACGAAGCTGTTCGGGTATTTTTTCTTTCATTCTCTCAAGTGTAGTCTTTTTTTCGGTAAATTGGATCATCAGGCTGGAATAGAGTTCATCTATAGCTTTCAGCTGCTTATTCAGCCTTTCTCTGTCATCTTCAAACCTTTTGATTTCAGATTTGATTTTTTCCAGGCCTTTTAACTTCACCGAGTGTTGATTCTGCTCATATTGCAGTTTTTCAACGTCACTTTGAGTCAGCAGTACCGTGTCAGCTAACTGGCCGGCGACAAAGTCAGAGCGGAATTTGACGATTTCAGCAACCATTTCCTCTCCGCTTTCAATCATTGACCTAAGGGTCGTATCAGCCTCGATAAAAGACTTTTCAGCAGCGCTCTTCTCTCTTTCAACACCAGTGATCTGCACCCGTGCAGCTTTTAGATCTTCTTCGGTCGGAATAAAACCTTCAGTTGCTTTCGCGGGTTCAGGATGTTGCTCTGATCCGCAAACAGGGCAAGCACTGCCATCATGCAGTGAGGCAGCCAAAACTGCAGCCTGCGAATGAAGCCATTTTTGTTCAAGCTCTTCCACTGTGGTTTTGGCATCATTCAGTCTGGATACAGCCTGGTCAAAAATGCCTTTCCGTGCTTCAAAGCTTGTTCGTGCTTGTTTAACTTTCTGATTATGATTGCCAAGCCTATTCAACTTGTCCAATTCAAGGAGCAGTTTTTCCAATTTCCGGTCATTCTCCAGATAAGTGATCTGCGCCTTTTCGGCATCTTCTTTTTCTGTAAGCAAGACTTTAAGTCTCTCCTCAGAGGACTTAAGCTGGGATTCATTGTTCTCCCGGTTCTTTACCGATGATTCCAGTGCTTGCTTTAGTTCAGCAAACTGTGAAGCTATGCTGGCGAATACATGGACATCTTCCTTCATATTTTCAAGCCTGTTAACCTGTTCAGCAGCTGCTTTCCGCTCTGGTTCCCGATCAATTTGTTTCTGGTGGTCTTTTTCTGCTGCTGTGAGTCTGACTGTTAACTGTTCAATTCGTTTTGTGATCACATTTACCTGGTTTGTTATACTTTCCAGGTCGGCCTTAAGTCGGTGGCAAAGCTGTTCCTGAGCTTCTAGAAGAGCTGCTTTTTTTGCAAGTACTGTTTGTTTTTCTTTTTCCGCAAAAAGATCCTTTTGGCCTTCAAGCTTTTCCTTTGTCATCTTAAGGGTTTCTAGTGATTGTATTTGTTTTAAAGTTGCTTCCGCTTCGAACAAACGCTGCTGCATTTTATCGCGTTCAAGCTGAAGCTTTTCACGGTCCCTGTTTAGCTTTTCAAGTTTTATTTCCATTGCCCCAATTTCTTCTTTTAAAAGCGGGAGGATCCGTACATCATTTGTACTGCCGGATTCTACATACTCCTTCAGTTCCTCATTTTCCACAGCTTTTATGCTGCGAAGTGCTGAATTCCTTTTTTCAACCTGGTCCTCGACCGATTTTTTCAGCACAGTGGCTTCTTCCTTAAGCTTTTCCTCTACTCTTTTATAGATTTCCGTATGGAATAGTCTTTGCAGGATGACTTCCTTTTCCTTACTGTCGGAAGTTAAAAGCTTTCGGAATTCCCCCTGGGGAATCATCAGGATCTGCCGGAATTGATTGCTGTCGATGATCATGATCTCCTTGATCTTTTCATCCACTTCGCGAACATTTGAAGCAAGCAGCTGCAGTTCTCCGTTTTCGTCGATCAGATAAAATTCTGCCTTTGCACCAACATTTGTTGTTCCTTCACCAGACTTCTTTTTCCTCTCCTGCTGCGGAGACCTTGTAATCCGGTATGTCTTTTGACGTAATGAAAATTCAAGAGTAACTTCAGTCAATAACTCATCTTCAGCAAATTGGCTCCGCAGATCGGGGCCATTACGGTCCTCACCGCTTGCCTTGCCATAAATCGCGTAACTGATGCCGTCAAAAATGGTTGTCTTTCCTGATCCAGTTTTACCCGAAATGACAAACATTGTCCTGTTCTCAAGCTGCTTGAAATCTATCGTTTCCGTACCGGCATATGGCCCGAAAGCCTGCATCGTCAGTTTCAGAGGTTTCATTTTTGACCCTCCTCCCTCAATACTTTGCCAATCACATCTGTAATGACGCCGCGTTTATCTTCTGAGAATTCGCTTGTTGTCATTTCCTTGTAAAACTGTTCGAAAAGCTCAAGCTCCGTCTTTTTCTCTTCCCTGATGGAGCTGAAGTGCTGCTTTTGCTTCTGATCTATAGATTCGATTTTACGCTCAAGATGGAGGACATTCGGAAAGACCTGGCGGAGTTTGCCCATTGGGTCGATTATGGCCCCGTCATCTAGCAAAGTTACTTTTAAATAATCACTCGTATTTTCTTTTTCATAAAAGGATGGATCCAAAAGCTGTTCAAGATGGCCCTCCAATTCACGCATATCCTGCTTCGGTTTCAGGGTCTTGTAGCGCATGTCAAAACTGCCGTTTTCATTCATTTCAATGATTGAAATCGATTTGCGCTGTTTTGCTTCCGAAAATGAATATTTTAACAGGGATCCAGAGTATTTTATTTTTTCATGCTTGATTGCGTCTGGGCTGTGAAGATGCCCTAATGCAGTAAAGGCGAATGGGTCAAAAAGGTCCTGGGTGACACAGCCTGAACCGCCAACCGACAAGGTACGCTCCGAATCACACGAGTCACCGCCAAGCACAAAAGCATGTCCAACAAAAACGTTTACTTCGTCAGGATTCAGGTTTTCTTCAATTTTGCCAATCACTGCTTTCATCGCATCCTGATGGGAATGAATCGAAGAATCGTCAAGCAAATGGCGGACGACGCCAGGTTCAGCATAAGGAATCAGGTGAAAATTGACCCCGTTAATATGTACAGGCCTAAAGTCGTTCGTCAATTTACCGGTAAGGTAAAAATGGTTATGGCGGTACCATGAACTCCCAAAGGACAGCCGTTCTGCACTGTCGTGATTTCCTGCAATCGCGACAATCGGCGTGTTCAATTCCACGTTGATCCTGAAGAGTACTTCATCAAGAAGTTCCACAGCATCTGTCGGCGGTACAGACCTGTCATAAAGATCTCCTGCAATTACAACAGCATCAGGCTTTTCGTCGGCGACAAGGTCTACAAATTGATTCAATACCTCTCGCTGATCTGCAGTCATGTACATACCGTGTACAAGCTTTCCAAGATGCCAGTCACCTGTATGGATAAATTTCATGCCAATCCCCCCTGTTTTTTAAGGCTCTTTTCTCAAACTTTGTTGCTATTGACTACAAAATAGGATTGAATCACCTAAGTTTCATCACATAATTAACGCTTTATTATGAGAAAAGAGCTTGCAAACTTAGTACCGACTTACAAAATGGCTTTTATCACGTTAAAATCGCCTACAGGATTTTAACAACAATTTTTACGAAAACAGCCTTTTTTAAAGTTCATCTATTTTAATTTTTGCTAAAAGCGTTTTTGACAATGCTACTATTATATCAAACTCAAAAATTTAATGGGTGCTCAAAAAAAGGAAAGATTCAGGGAACGTTTGTTCTAATCCTATCAGACACCCTCTTGAAAATCTACCTGATTTTTCCTTCACTATTGTCTATTGAATTAACATTTACTAATTATATTTGAAATTTGACTTTTAAGTGCTTGTTTTTCACAATAGAGTTATGACTAATCAATAAAGCAGGGATTATGAATGGAACCAAAAACTGAGGCGTTATATAAGTTTCTTGTCGACAATGCGAGCCATTTTACAGAGGATTGGCTTAAACGCCAGCGGATTATTAAGGGATCGGATTATTCTGCTGACGCGCCGCCAGAAGTTATGAACAGGGTGAAGGAGCAGAATTCAAATTATGTTCGCCTTGTGGCCAAATCACTTTATCAGACTGAGGAAGAGATGAAGGAAACCATTTCGGCCTGGACGAGCCAGACTGCAGCTGACCGGATAAAATCTAAAACGGACCTGACAGAAGTGGCGTGGAATTCAGGCGTATTCCGTCGTGTTTACTGGGAATATGTTCAAAAATTCGTAAAACAGACTGACATGGAGATCACACTGGACGACGTTTTTACATGGGAAGAAAAAATCAATTACACTCTTGATTACGTATTTGAAACATTTATTATTGTTTTCATGGATATCCTTATGAATCGATTAGCCTCTCAAGCAACTTTAATTAAGGAATTAAGCGCACCAGTAATTAGTCTGACAAAGGAAGTCGGGCTTCTGCCATTGATAGGTGAAATCGATACAACGAGAGCAAAGGGCTTGATGGAATCAACGCTTACACAAAGTATCGATGCGAGAATCAATACCTTGATAGTTGATCTTTCAGGAGTCGTGATGGTTGATACGATGGTAGCCCATCAAATCTTCAAACTGATGGACGCCTTAAAGCTGCTGGGCGTTCTAACCATTGTTACAGGTATCCGGCCGGAGGTTGCACAAACAGCAGTTCAGCTGGGAATAGATTTTTCAGATATTATTACAGAAGGCAATCTGCAGAATGTAATTAAAAGGCTGTTTTCGTAAAGATTGTTGTTAATATCCTAAAGCCGATTTTAACGTAATATAAGTCTATTTTGCAGGTCGGTATTAAGTTTGGATGCTCTTTTCTCACAAAAAAGTCAGCTTTACGAAGAAAAATAGGTCATTCAATCCTATTTTGTAGTCAATAGCAACAAAGTTTTAGAAATGAGCCAATTAAGAAAATCATCCAAAGTTAAAACCCGCTAGCGATTACTAGCAGGTTTCTTATTCTTAAGATGAGCATCCTCCGCCACAGCTTGAACAGCTGCTGGAAGAACAGCTGTGTCCGCTGCCATCATTATGGGAATCATGTGTATCTCCTGAACCGCAAAAAACAGCACTGCAGCCCGATGTTCCATGTGCCTGGTGTGAATACGCATAAGCTTGTGCATGGTCCCAGTATTCATCAAAGTAATAATATGAATAAAACACCATTACCAGGCTTAAACCTGATAGGTCACCAAAAAGTCCTGGCCTTTCAAAAGACCCTTTTCTATCAACATGGTATATTTCTTGGGCTTTTCTTAGTTGAGACCTCAGCTGTTTGGTTAAATAATCAACCAATTCCTGATTATCCTCGGTGACCTTGAAAAATTGCCGCTTCAGCTCATCGTCACTAAGTGAACCGATTTTTTGGAGTACCTGCTGATCCAATGGATAATGGAAAAAGTCTCCCCATGTCTGCCATGTGTATTCAGTTATTTCAAATAGCTGAGCAAACACCCAATCAAAGAACGCCCTTTGCTGGGGTGCTGGTTCAGGCTCGAGGTTGGGCGTATGATGAAGCATTCTGCCAAGATATTTTTCAGAAAATGATTCATATTGCTTCGTGAAAATCAGCATCTCATGCCACACCTCATCGACTTCGCTGCTGAACATTGGAGTGCTTTTCATAACCGAATTGAGGAAGAAATATCGTTTTAATTCAAGTAGGCGCCACTCAAACTCATCATCGGAAATTTGGGGATGGTCACTTAAATATCGAAGTTTTACTTGATTGATATACTCGTAAGGAAGTGCGTTTTCTAATTTATTTAGGATAGCAGAAGCCGGCACATCATCCAGCAAGCCGAGACGACCCGGTATATTCTCCTTCAATAAAACTTTCTTTTTGCTTCCATTGCCCGAAAAATAAGCTATGGCAAAGAGAACCCCTGCACCCGCCGCAATCGCTAAGAAGATACCCAACATCAAACACCTCGCCTTGTGGAATAGTTGTTAAGGATATTACGGTTTACATCATGGAAAGGTTTCGGAATTATTGAAATTTTGGCAAATAAAAAGCCCAGCCAGTTGGCTGAGCTAAAAATTAGAATTAGAATGATAGTTTAGTAACGATTATCGTTTTGTAACGTTAGCAGCTTGCGGTCCGCGAGCACCTTCCACAACCTCGAAAGATACTTCCTGGCCTTCTTCTAATGTTTTGAAACCTTCTGTTTGAATAGCAGAGTAATGTACGAATACGTCATTGCCGTCTTCAGCTTCGATGAAACCAAATCCTTTTTCTGCATTGAACCATTTAACCTTACCGTTTTTCATGTGACAAATCCTCCTAGATCGGCCGAACAAGCCATGATTAAAATTTAGCAAATCACAACGACTAGTTCCTCATACATGACCTATTCAAACGTCTGAAAACATTAGAATAAGCAAATTGCAAAGTGCCTAATACGTGTGCAATCAGCTAATTTCAATATAGCAACGATGGATTTTAATGTCAACAAAAGACAAACCTGACAAATTCTTGTTTATAGTCCCTTATTTCTGGCAGAAGATTTCTGCTGAGAAATGTAGAAAAAAACCAATACCACCCCAAATCGGTGGACGGAGAATGTTAGCTGTTTTCTATTATATTGCTGAAGCGGATATGGAAGGTTGTCCCTGTGCCAACCTGGCTCTTGACCTCTACCTTACCTCTCATTGCACGGATTATGCTGAAAGTCACCATCATGCCAAGACCGGTTCCTTGCTGCCCTTTTGTCGTGTAGTATGGTTCTCCCAGGCGGGCAATCTGTTCTTCAGTCATCCCGAGGCCTGTATCTCTCACAAGGATATGGATCACAGTTCCGGTGCGGAAGGTTTGGACGATTAGTTCCCCGCCGTTTGGCATAGACTCCAAACCGTTCTTGATCAGGTTGATGAATCCTTGCTTGAATTTGGAACGATCTCCTGATATGACTAATCCCGGACTATACTTTTTTATTATTTTCACACCATTAAGGTTAGCCAATGGATTTAGTACATTAAGAACCTGATTCAATTCCTTATCGACTTCGATTTGCTCTTCCTTTTCAAAAGCAGGTCTTGCAAAAGTAAGATAGTCATTAATGACCTCTTCAGCACGATTCAATTCCTGTACGGCAATATCGATGAATTCCTTTTTCTTTTCATCAGGATAACCTTTCTCACCGAGAAGTTGAAGGAATCCTTTTACAGTTGTAAGTGGATTACGGATTTCATGAGAAATAGCCGCACTTAAATGGCTGACGGCTTCAATTTTATCGGCCTTAGCTAGTCTTTGCCGGATAATGAATGTTTGACGAATAGTCTCTATTGAATAGCTGATTAGACCTGAAGTCAGGGCAGGAATCAAAATGAAACTAATCCAGGCTTCCGGATGTCTGACTGGTTCGCTGACTACGGCGACCATCTGCATTAGCAGAAAAGAAGTGATTACGGTCAATAAAACCGAAATACCTACTCTGCTGTTCAGAGTAAGCCTATTGAACCAGGGATGAATCCATTTGAGAAGGATGGCAAGCACTGCAAAGACCCCCACCGAGACCCAGAACCCATCGTTTATGCCTAAAAAACCTCTCATAAGGATTGTGACGCCTGCAAGCAGAAAACTATATCCAGTATAGAGACTTCCAAGAATCATCGGCACTTGTCGAAGGTCAAAGCGAATGCCATCCTGGACTTGTACCGAAAAAATATAACAGGTAAAAATCGATATAATAAAATAGAATAATTGATATCTTTCTCGGCTCTCTTCCTTCACTTGCCTTTCAATGATTAACTGTGTAAAAAACAAAAGGACAAGAAGAAGTGAGAGATTCATTAATAAATGCTTTGTAATTTCCACTGTAACACCACCATTTATACTCACTAAGATAGTATTATAATCCAGTGCGCAGCGCAAATTTTATCCAATTTCACCTTTCTATTCCATGCCTTTTGTTTTATATTTGAAAAAAGAGAGGTGTTTCATATGTTAATGTGGTTAATCATTGTTTTACTTTTGTTCATACTCATTGATGTTGTTAGACTGCATAAGAAGATTGATAGGTTGAATGCTCATCTAAACCCAGTGCTACCACCACCAACGGATGAGGAAATCGAAATGGTGCTAACTTCAAAGAATACAAACTATGAAAAGTAAATGGCTCCCATATGGAATACTTCTCATCGCGATATTGCTGATTTTCACAATAGATAGATACCGGACGCTTATGCAGGAACAGGAAAAAGAACCGTCTTACAGTATTCCAGAAGCAGTAATCACCGTTGGAGACCAGGAAGTTATATATAAATCAGGTACATTTGCCTGGGTAGAAAAAGGCACCGGACCTGTCATCGACCAGGATGAGCCGCCAATCCTGTTCCATGATCAGCTGCCTGTCAGTGTGAAGCCGTTCAGCGAAATGAAGATTACTTTTCCTGAAAAGGCGGGAATAGACAACATATCCGTTTACCGCTCAGAGGGACAAGGAGATTTGGAGATGGGGAATCTTCCGCTGGAAACAGTTTTTGATGATACCTATACTTTTAACAATGTGGCTGGCCAAAGTACCGTAATCATCCAGGCCTCCAGTGGAGATCAAGTCTATCATTATGCTTTTCCATTAATCATTGAAAAAGTGGTTGCTTATCAGGCACAACTTGCCGAAGAACCAGGCTACTTGGCTGTACTTGAACTGTATAAACCAGAAGCGCTGCAGGAAAATTGGGCTCTCGAACAGGTAAATAACAAATATGTACACAAGGCACATTCTTTGAAGATTAACAACCTTGAGGAAGCACGCCAGCAATTCCCTGATTTAAAAATCGATTCGCTGCCGTATTACGCCATTTTCAATCATGAAAGACTGCTTTACGAGGCATATAATCGAGATGATTTCTTCAAAATGCTGAAGATCGCGTCACCATAGGAAAGCTGGGTTCTAGCTAAAATAGAAAACGCCACCCATAAAGGATGACGGTCAGTTTTTCGGGTATTCCCGCAGTTAGTGTCCGTCATAACCCTGATGACGGACATTTTTACCTTTTTCCATCCGATAGTGTTCGTTACTTTCTCTTACGCCTTTTATTCTTAAAAAAATGAAGTATTTCCACTAGCAATAGTAGTAAGGTAATGTAGCAAAGGTAAGCATAAATTACGCCAAGTAACAGGTTGAGCGGCCATTTTTTGCTCCACAACCTGTGAGCGATCAGCGTCCGCTTCCCCATCGCCTTCTTTATGGGAACGGTGAGGTAAAATAACAAGGCGTACAACAGGCCGATTAAAAAGCTGTAGTCAAATTCTTCGTCAGCAGTGTCAGCCTGATCGGATTCTTGTTTTGATTCACGCTGTTGGTCTGTTACTTTGGTATCTTCTTTCCTGTCTTCAGGCTGACTATCTTGTTGATTTTCTTCACTGTCATTTTTAGGTTGCTGCTCTTGGCTGGTATGATCATCTTGGTTTTTTGGTTGCTCTTGTGATTGTTCATTTCCCTCTTCTGGACCATCTGTAGCTGCATATATGCCTTTTCCACTATCTTCTGCATAATCCATCGCAGACCAGATTCGATTTTCATACTTATAACTGCCATAATCGTAAAAGTCTTCGACCAGTCCTGCCTTCGTGATTTCCTCCTGATGCAGCTTGTCTCCTGCCCAAACCCATGCTAGAAGTCGATCATATTTATCGAAAAGGCTCCCGCCATCCGTCTCAAGTTTAATTTTTCCCTGCTTTAAAAAGGAACATGTATACTGTGCCGCTTCAGGTCCGAATGGTTCCTTCGTCCTTGTACTTTCAGGAGTGTCAATATAGAGAAAACGTGTTTTATAGTCTTTGCCGTTCATCGTAAACACAGCCGTATCGCCGTCTATGCAATCAGACAATTCTGCTTCATACATTTTTCCAAGCTGCAATTTGCCGGTAGAAACTTCAGCTTTAGGCATTTCGCCTGCAGCCTGATTGGATTCAGAAGCATCATTCCCTGCCCCTGAGAAAGTATTCCCCTCCAAATCTACTTTTTCCTCATTGAGTCCGGCTGCACAATCAGAATTACTGTTATACTGATGAATCAATCGGATAAGCTCGCCGATATTGTCTGCGCTTTTCGCAATCGACGTTGGCTCATGAAGGATATATACGCAATCTGCATTGCGGAAATGGCCGCCAAGTTCATCCCGTGAGCCATTATGCGCCGAGGCAAGGATTGGTAAAATAAAAAATGCCATCAGGATGGCAAGTATCACACTAAAGTTTTTTATGTAATTCACAGCTGCTCCCCCTTTTACCCCTCCTACTATACCAAAAAAACAGCCTCCCGTGGAAGCTGCTTGAAGTCAATTCAATTTAACTTTTTTTCAATTTGTTCCCGGGTCATTTCAATTTTTCCGGGCAATACGAACAGATACTGGATCAAATCCTCCAGTAAATCCATTATTAGTTCTGTCATTTCATCATCCATGTCCGTTTCCAACTCAAGCATCCTATGGAGTCCCCCTTCAGGTTTCATCAAGGGGCTTAATGAGGTAACTGGATTTACTAAATTAATATGGTCTGGTAATATCTCGAATTGCTGATCAAGTGTCATGCCCTTTGCCTTGTCACCTAAAAAGTTTTTTAGAACATTCTCAATGACACGCTTGGCCAGTACCGCAGTGGCTGTATTCTCTTTTGAAAGATAGACGCTGACTGCCGATTTATAAGCCCTTATCAATTCTTCGGGTATTTTGGGAATATGCTGTATCTGGCTTGTCGGATCTGTGGAGCTCTGTGGATCATATATGTACACATCGGGCTGGGTCTCGTGATCCCTTGTAATGATAACAAAGGGAACACTATGTTTGCATGAGGGACAAGCACTTTCAGTCATCAGCCCATGTTTGCTGCTCTGATATGTCGACTTAAGAACAAATTCAACTTTTTCCTTGCATACTGGACAGATATTTCTAATGCCCTTTGGGACCTTCAAATGTCCGAACTGACTATAAGATGTAATCGAACCGGCATAGATCCGCCTCATTTTCGTGCCCCTTTCTGTAAAACAAATTCTCCGCCAATCATTAGCTTTAGTTTCCATGCTACTCAAAAAAATTATCCATGTTTTTATATAACCCTAATAAATAAAATGAAAACTCTACTTTTGAATATGGTTTAAGACTGAATCGATTTGTTTTCCCAAAAGACCTGAAATGTATTCCAATGTGCTAAGCGAGGAAATATCCTGCTCCAGGAGCGGCAAGAAAACCTGTCTCTGATTTTTGAATTTCTCTTTGATTTCATCAAGATACAAACGCTCATTCGTTCTCCTTTGCGCCATGAACCTTCCGTCTGCCTCCTTGGGGATGACCTTGTTGACAACGATCGAGTTAACATGTATACCGTGCTGGTGCAATGTTTCGATTGCCTTGTTCGTTTCAAGGATTGGAAGGCGCTCGGCGTTTAGTACAAACACATACTCGGTTTGTATGCCATCAAGCAAGATTTCTCTTACACGCTTAAAACGGTTTTTTCGTTCATTAAGCTTATCATATAAAGGGTCTTCAACCACTTCACCATCATTCATCCACTGTGCATAATTTTCATTCACTTTTTTGCGCCGTTCCAACAGCCCGTCCATCCAAACGCCCATTAATTCCGGAAGTGTCAGCAGCCTGATTGTATGTCCTGTCGGTGCTGTATCAAAAACAATGGCATCATAATTTGTTATTTCCTCCAGGACTAATGAGGTGATCTTGTCAAACAGCGCTGCCTCTTCTGCACCAGGCGAGGATGCTGCCATGTCAATCTGCCTGTTAACCTCCTCCAGCATCGTCGCTTTCACCAGGCCTTTCAAGTTGCCTTTTACACTATTGATATAGTTCCTGGACTCCTGCTCCGAGTCAATCTCCAGTACATCAAGATTCCGGGTTGCATTTTCAATTTTACCGCCAGTAAAGTTCCGGTGGAATAGATCCCCTGTATTATGGGCGGGATCGGTTGAAACCAGCAGAATCCTTTTCCCTTTTTGCGCAAGTAAGAGCGCCATGGCTGCAGATGTAGTACTTTTGCCAACGCCGCCTTTTCCGCCGATAAAATAGATCTTCTTTTCCAGCATATCCATTACACTTCCTCCTAACAGCAGCGTATTCCTTCAAGCGGGGATTTTTCCATTCCGGCCCTCAGATGCCAATCATGAAAACGCTCGATGATGACAGGGTAGAGTTCAAGCGTATAGTAAAATGCCGGGTTGGGCAGGCCGAGCATTTCTGAAAAACAAAGCAGCATAAACAGGTCTTCTTCATCTCTCAATTCACGGGCTATTTCGGTCCTGTGCGGCTGCCTGAGAATCTCATCATACACAGCTATGGCACGCTTAAATTGTTCATAAAAACCCATCTTGATTACCTCTCTTTCTAAAAATGACAATAGAGACCGGTCGCCCGGCCTCCATTTCATTACATTTCCTTGCTTAATGGCGGTGGATTATTCCTGCTGAAGGCTGCGACTGCCTCGATAATAATCCAGAAGACAAATATCAGAATCAGTCCGCCGATACCAAAGAGCAGCATATTCAGCTCGCCGCCCCCATATCCAGACCACTGGAAAACGACTTGCTGAATCATAGCCCAGAGTGTCATGAAGAAAACGAAAACCATTGGAATGAAGGTAACGAAGTAATTCCTTCCCTGACGTTTCAGCCAGATGGAAACGAGCAGAAGGCTTACACCTGCCAATAGCTGGTTGCTTGTTCCGAACAGCGGCCACAACAGGTATCCACCAGAACCGAATCCGTTAGGGCCTTTCGGCAATAGTACAAGCGCTGCACTGGAAACAACTGCGACAGTTGTAGCTACATGGGTTTTAGTCAAAGCCTGGACATTGTATTCGCTTCCGATTTCGGCAATGATATAACGCATCAATCTTACTGAAGTATCCAAAGTTGTAGCGGCAAAGCTGACAACAATGATAGAAACAATTGTCCTAGCGATGTCCGCCGGAATCCAAATGCCAGTCGCAAGCTGGGCAGCACCATTGATGAAGTTGCCAAGACCGCCTGAACTTGCAGCCGCAAAGCTTGAATACGCAGCGGTAAAGTCAGCTTTTGTCGCAAAAACGGTGACAACCGCGATGATGGCGATCAGCGCAAGAACACCTTCCCCAACCGCACCAAGGTATCCAACAAAACGGGCATCCGTTTCTTTTTCCAGCTGCTTGGAGGATGTACCTGAAGAAACCAGTCCATGGAACCCTGAAATCGCACCGCAGGCTATTGTGATGAACAATAGCGGGAACCAGGAAACATCAGTAGCCGCTGCATTCATCGCAGGAGCTGTAACCTCGGGCTGAAGGAAGACTAACCCAGCATATAAAATGAATAAACCAACAACCAACTGGTGTGAATTAATATAATCACGAGGCTGAAGGAGCTTCCAGACCGGCAGTGTTGAAGCAATGTACACATATACCATCAACACGATAATCCAGACTAAGAATGCCATTGATACACCACTCAGCCCGAACATGACGGTGTTATCCGCTCCACCAAAATATTTCACAAGATCAATCTGCAAGGCCGGTACACGGCTGGCCAGGATTGCTGCACCATACATGACAGCAAGTGCGACCAATGAAGGCAGAAGCATCCCTTTTTTCTTTTTATAAACAGCATAGCCAATCCAGATTGCAAGCGGAATTTGCAGGAATACGGACAGGACGCTTGCCGGGAAGCTGACAAATAAGTTCGCGATGACCCATGCAAAAACGGCGTTGACCATCAAAACAAGTATTAAAATAATGAATAAGAACATGATTTTCGCACGTTTGCCTATCAGCTTATTTGTGATGGTACCTACTGACTGCCCCTTATTCCTGACTGAAAGGACAAGAGTTCCGAAGTCATGGACACCTGCCGCGAAGACCGTCCCCAAAGTAACCCACAGGAATGCAGGAAGCCATCCCCAATATACAGCGATTGCTGGCCCGACAATCGGTGCAGCTCCGGCTACAGAGGTAAAATGGTGGCCCCATAGAATCATTTTCTTCGTTGGGACAAAATCCACCCCATCCGAATACTGGTGTGCCGGCGTAACGTAGTTAGGATCTAGACGATAAATCTTTTCTGCTACCCACTTGGAATAGAAGCGATAGCCAATCGCAAAGACAATCATCCCAATCACGGCTAACCATAAAGAATTCATTTTTATTAACCTCCTTTTTTATGAGTTGGTATTACAACTTAATAATAAAAATATATTGCTTAATTAGTCAATAAATTCTGACTACTTTTCTTAAAATCCTGTATTCAAGCATTCATCCCTCTATCAAAAATATTTCCCAACCTACAGATTCGACGAGTTTAGACTTAGTTGTTGAAATGTTCAGACTATTAAAGTATAAATATGATAATCTACTAATTCCTATTAGATAGAATTTGATTTTAGGAGGAATTTATTTGAAGAAAGTCGTTTCCCTAAGTTTGACAGCAAGCCTTGCAATCAGCGGATTGGTTGCTGCCACAGGCTTTGCCGCCCCATCAGCAGATTCACCGTCCAACAAGTTTACGAAAAGCCATGGCGTACCTGAATTTGTTGCTGGCAAGCTGACAAATCCATCAGAGAAAGCAGCAAAGGATATTGTCCTTGGGTACCTGAAAGCTTCGAAAGGAAAATACAATCTGGGAACAAATGATAGTTTTGCTGTTAAATCTCAGGAAGCAGACAAGCTTGGCGGAGATATTGTCCGACTGCAGCAGGTCTATAATGGAGTTCCTGTCTGGGGAGCAACACAGGCAGCCAGAGTTGACGAAAACGGTGTTCTTAAGGTTTTTAGCGGAACTGTCAGCAAGGGACTGGGCGACAAGCTTTTAAAAGTCTCCAGCAAAAAATCCCAGAGAGATGCAATTGCCGTGGCTGAAGGTGATTTGGGCTACAAGCCTGAATATGAAGTAACGCCAACGGCTGAATTTGTTGTTTATCCTGGTGAGGATCAAGCAGTGTACGCTTACCATGTCACGTTGAACTTCCTGAGCCCTGAACCAGGCAATTACCAGTACTTTATCAACGCTGTTACAGGTGAAATTATTAATAAATACAACGCCATTGATACTGCTGGAAAAAACAATCCTTCTTTAAACGGAGCAGATACGGTTGGATCAGGTGTCGGAGTGCTGGGTGACACGAAGTCGTTGAACACGCTTCTTTCAAATGGCTCTTATTACTTACAGGACAATACTCGCGGAAATGGTGTGTTCACCTATGATGCCAAGAACCGCCAGAGAACGCCAGGTTCCCTCTGGGTCGATGCGGATAATAACCTGAACGCTGCTTATGACGGAGCCGCAGTAGATGCCCACTACTATGCAGGCCTCACTTATGATTACTATAAAACCACTTTTGGCCGGAATTCATATGACAACAATGGCGCAGCGCTGAATTCCACAGTCCATTACGGCAGAAGCTACAACAATGCATTTTGGAATGGGCAGCAAATGGTATATGGTGATGGAGATGGCGCTACCTTCATCCCGCTTTCCGGTGCTCTTGACGTAGTGGCGCATGAACTGACACATGCTGTGACTGATTTCAGTTCTGACCTGGTTTACCAGTATGAATCAGGTGCATTGAATGAAGCGATTTCCGATATCTTCGGCACACTTGCTGAATTCCATGACAACAATAACCCAGATTTCGAGATTGGCGAAGATATCTACACTCCAAATACGGCTGGTGACGCCCTTCGTTCAATGAGTGACCCTACAAAATATGGTGATCCGGATCACTATTCGAAACGTTATACTGGAACATCCGACAATGGCGGAGTCCATATCAACAGCGGAATCATCAATAAAGCTGCCTACCTTCTGAGCGAAGGCGGTTCACATTATGGAGTATCGGTCCCGGGAGTCGGAACAGATAAAATGGGAGCGATCTTCTACCGTGCAAACACTGTGTATTTCACTTCTTCCACGAATTTCAGCCAGGCACGGGCAGGAACTGTACAAGCAGCAAAAGACCTGTATGGTGTAGCTTCGGCAGAAGTTGAAGCTGTCAACAAAGCATTTGATGCTGTAGGAATATATTAATAACTTTAAATTTAGTAAGACTGGCTCATTTATTCTTGTGAGCCAGTTTTTCAATGCTGATGCTCCCGCGCTTTCTCGTTTGAATGAAAGAATAGAATTATGGTTTTGAGTAAGCTGGATTGAGTCTGCTGAAGCTTGGCAGCTTTGGCTTAGGATCATGAAAAACTGTCACAAAACAAAGGGAATTTTGGCAGCTTTGACCTCGAAACCAGAATAGTTGTCACAAAACCCGCAGAATCTTGACAGCTTTGGCCACACACACTGAAAAGCTGTCAAAACAGAATCACTATGCCATGACGGATACTTTAATTAAACTGACACTATAGGAATCTTCTGCATATATACTTCACCGCTTTAATAAAATGATTGACATTCTGCAATAATGGCTGTAATATTTAGAGAAATTTAATAATTCAATAATATGAAATCTTATCCAGAGAAGCTGAGGGTCTGGCCCTGTGAAGCTTCAGCAACCTTCAACTATTTTTTGTTGAAAAGGTGCTAATTCCAGCAAGTTTTAAAAACTTGGCAGATAAGAAGAATGGCTATCAACTGTAAAAGTCTTCTTCTTAAGAAGGCTTTTTTGTTTTATTAGGGACTTCTCGTAACCGACTTCCTGCAAAATTGTAGATCAAGTCCCTTTTAAGTCGATTATCTCGTCTTTTCATAAAACAAAAATTGCCATCTGACTATCTTTCATTAGGAGTGAATACATTGGCAGAAATCGATACGAAGTTAGCGCAGCTTGGCAACAGAAGTGAATCATCAACAGGTGCGGTCAACCCACCAATCTATTTAACGACGGCATACCGCCACGAAGGGATTGGCCAATCGAGCGGATATGATTATGTCCGCACTGGCAACCCTACTCGTGAAATTCTTGAAAAAGCGATCGCAGACCTTGAGGAAGGTGAACGGGGATTTGCCTGCAGTTCCGGAATGGCAGCAATCTGGACCGTTCTGTCCTTATTTGAACACGGGGATGAATGGATTGTCTCTAAGGATTTATACGGAGGAACTTACCGTCTTCTTGAGCAGGGTTTCAAAAAGTGGGGGTTAAATAGTACATATGCTGACATGGCAGATCTACACGAAATCAAATCCGCAATCAATCATAGGACAAAGGCTCTTTTTGTAGAAACGCCGACAAATCCGCTGATGGAGCAGGCTGATATTGAAGCCATCGCAAATATCGCAAAAGAGAGCGGTATTCTGCTGATTGTGGATAATACCTTCTACACCCCCCTGCTGCAAAAACCATTGGCTTTAGGTGCAGATATCGTGATCCATAGTGCAACTAAATATCTTGGAGGTCACAATGATGTCCTTGCAGGGCTCATCGTTGCCAGGGGACAGCAGATATGTGATTCCCTCTTCCTTCATCATAATGGCGGTGGTGCGGTGTTAAGTCCTTTCGACTCCTGGCTGCTCATTCGCGGGATGAAAACACTGGCATTAAGGATGGAACGCCACGAGCAAAATGCCAGGGAACTGGTAGATTATTTGCAGAATCATCATGCAGTGAAGGATGTCTTGTATCCAGGCAGAGGCGGAATGATTTCTTTCAGAGTACACTCTCCTGCTATGGTCAATCCGTTTCTTAAAAGTCTATCAACCATTACTTTTGCAGAAAGCCTTGGTGGCGTCGAAAGCTTCATTACCTACCCTGCGACTCAGACACATGCTGATATCCCAGCTGAAATTCGTGAAAAAACCGGGGTTTGTGACCGACTGCTTCGATTCTCTGTGGGAATCGAAAATGTTGCCGATCTGATAAATGATTTAGACGACGCATTCCAAAAGGCAAGCCAGGAGGCAGAAGCGATATGAGCAGATATACATTCGAAACCCATCTGCTCCATAACAAGCATAAATTCGACCCTGCAACCGGTGGAGTAAGCGTACCGATCCAGCATGCCTCAACCTTCCACCAGCCGTCGGCAGACAAGTTCGGAAAATATGATTATAGCCGCAGCCTTAATCCAACCAGAGAGGCACTTGAGGAAATAATCGCCGAGCTAGAGGGCGGTGTACGAGGTTTTGCTTTTTCTTCCGGGATGGCTGCCATTTCAACTGCCTTTTTGCTTCTTTCTCAGGGAGATCATGTAGTCATCACCGAGGATGTTTATGGCGGGACATATCGAATGGTTACTAATGTTTTGAACCGTTTTGGAATTGAGCATACTTTTGTGGACATGACAGACCTTGAAGCGGTAGAACAAGCGATTAGGCCAAATACTGCATTATTTTATGCTGAAACTCCCTCTAATCCGCTGTTGAAGGTAACAGATATTCAAGCGATCAGCGAAATAGCGAAGAAACACGGCGCACTTACATTTGTTGATAATACTTTCATGACTCCATACTTGCAGCGTCCGCTTGAACTTGGAGCTGATATTGTCCTTCACAGCGCCACAAAGTTTCTTTCCGGCCACAGTGATACTGTGGCGGGTCTGGCGGTAGTTAAGGATGAACAACTGGCCAATAGGCTTTATTCCCTGCAGAACTCGTTCGGGGCAGTCCTGGGGGTTCAGGATGCGTGGCTTGTCATGAGAGGCATTAAAACCTTGTCAGTCAGAATGAACCAATCTCAGCAAAGCGCAAAGAAAATCGCTGGATTTTTAAAGAAGCAGCCTTTAATCAAGGATGTCTTTTACCCTGGTCTTGCGAATCATCCGCAGTCAGACCTTCAGATCCAGCAGGCATATGGGCCAGGAGCGGTTCTTTCATTTGAACTGGAAGATGCGGAGGTTTTAACTAGATTTATAGAACAAGTGAAACTTCCAGTTTTTGCAGTCAGCCTTGGAGCAGTAGAATCCATCCTCTCCTACCCTGCAAAAATGTCACATGCGGCCATGCCGCAGGACGAACGAGAAAGGCGTGGAATCACTGATGGCCTCCTTCGACTCTCTGTCGGGCTGGAAAACGCCGGCGATTTGATTGCGGACTTTGAGCAAGCTTTTGATTACATAGGAACTTTAGCAGCACAAAAGGAGGAAGTCTAATGAGTTTCCTGAAACGACTGGAAAATGAAATATTAATTGCCGATGGAGCAATTGGCACTCTCCTCCACTCTTATGGAGCCGGTATCTGTTTTGAAGAGTTGAACATTTCCCATCCTGAAGAAGTAATACAGATTCATAAGGCCTATATAAATGCGGGTGCCGACTTAATCCAGACGAACACATACGCAGCCAATTATATAAAACTTGAAAGATATGGGCTCGAGGATCAGGTAAAAGAGATTAATAGTGCGGCGGTAAAGCTCGCCCGACAGGCTGCAGGCACTGATGCGTATGTACTTGGCACGATTGGCGGCAACCGGGGAATCAGGCCTTCCGCCATCCCGATTGAGGAAATTAAAAGAAGCTTCAGGGAGCAGCTATACTGTTTACTCCTTGAGGGCGTAGACGGACTTTTATTAGAGACATTTTATGATATGGAAGAAATCGAGACCATTCTTGAGATAGCCCGGAAGGAGACCGACCTGCCAATCATTGCTCAGGTATCCCTCCAGGAAATAGGAATCATGCAGGACCAGACCCCGCTTCAGGAAGTTTTCAATAGACTAGAGGATCTTGGCGCTGATCTTGTGGGTCTGAATTGCAGACTTGGTCCCCATCATATGATTTCCAGTCTTGAGCAGATAGAGCTGCCATCAAAGGCCTTCCTTTCCGCCTATCCGAATGCCGGACTGCCTGCCTACACAGATGGTAAATTCCATTACGAAGGCAATCCTGAGTACTTCGGCAAGTCTGCCCGCAGCTTCCGTGACCAGGGAGTCAGGCTGATTGGCGGCTGCTGCGGAACGACTCCAGAACATATCAAAGCATTTGCTGATGAGCTAAAAGGGTTGCCGCCAGTGTTGGATAAGAAACTCCCTGCAAAGAAGCCGAAAATTGTTGTCACACCCGCTGACGTAAAAAGACCTTTAGCTCCACTTCATCAAGTGGTGAAAGAACGTCCATCCGTAATCGTGGAGCTTGACTCACCTCGAAAACTGGATACGACACGCTTTTTTGAAGGAGCAAAAGCATTAAAGGGAACTGGTATTGATGCCTTGACCCTTGCAGACAATTCACTTGCTTCACCCAGAATTTCAAATGCAGCTATCGGCCATCTGGTAAAAGAAAAAATCGGTTTGCGACCACTTGTACATTTAACTTGCCGTGACAGGAACATCATTGGCCTTCAGTCACATTTAATGGGTTTGCATACACTCGGGCTGCATGACGTGTTAGCCGTAACGGGTGACCCTGCCCGTGTCGGTGATTTTCCTGGTGCTTCGTCTGTTTTTGATGTTTCTTCCTTCGAGCTAATAGAGATGATCAAACAGTTTAATGATGGTCTCTCCTATTCTGGAAAAGATTTAGGACAAAAAGGTGCATTCTCTATTGGTGCTGCCTTCAATCCAAATGTTCGTTCCATCGAAAAGGCTGTCATGAGGATGGAAAAGAAAATCCGCGCTGGTGCAGATTATTTCATCACCCAGCCAGTTTACTCTGAAAAAATGCTTTTGGAGGTCCATGAAGCAACAAAGCATATTGATGCCCCTGTTTATATCGGACTCATGCCGCTAACAAGCAGCAGAAATGCTGAATTCCTTCATAATGAAGTTCCCGGCATCAAGATTTCACAGGAAATACTCAACATTATGGCGAAATTCAATAATGAACCGCTGCTGTCCAAAAAGGAAGGCATCGCGATTACAAAAGGTTTGATTGAGGCTGCAGCAGAACTGTTTAACGGAATCTATATCATCACACCTTTTATGAATTATGAGATGAGTGTTGAGTTATCGAGCTACGCTAATGAGTGCAGCAGCCTTCTAAAGAGGAGGAAACAGAATGTCAACCTTGTTAACTGAACAGATGAAGAATAAAATCCTGATCATGGACGGAGCGATGGGAACGATGCTCCAGCAGGCAGACTTGACCCCCGCAGATTTTGGCGGAGAAGAATATGACGGCTGTAACGAAATCCTGAATATAACTGTTCCGGAAGTAATTGAAAATATCCATCGGGAATACTTTGAAGCCGGTGCAGACATCGTGGAGACCAATACCTTCGGTGCTACGAGCCTGGTCCTTGATGAATATGGCATCGGCCATAGAGCTTATGAAATCAACAAAGAAGCCGCCCTTATTGCCAGGAAAGCGGCTGACAAGGCCTCCACTCCCTCCCAGCCGCGATTTGTGGCTGGTTCAATGGGTCCGACTACCAAAACACTAAGCGTGACCGGTGGCTCAACCTTTGAAGAAATGTCTGCTTCCTATGAAGAACAGGCGCTTGGCTTGATCGATGGGAATGTCGATTTGCTCCTGCTTGAAACGAGCCAGGACTTGTTGAACGTAAAAGCGGCTTATACCGGCATCCAGCGTGCATTTCAGAAAAGTGGCAAAGAACTACCTCTCATGATTTCTGCCACAATTGAGCCAATGGGCACGACACTTGCTGGCCAATCTATTGAAGCTTTTTATATTTCAGTCCAGCATATGAATCCGATTGCGATCGGACTTAATTGCGCAACCGGACCGGAGTTCATGCAGGAACATCTGCGTTCCCTGTCCTCCCTTTCGACTGCTGCTGTCAGCTGTTATCCGAACGCTGGGCTGCCTGATGAGGAAGGTCAATATCATGAAACGCCTGACACGCTCGCTCAGAAGCTATCTGACTTTGCCCGTGAAGGCTGGCTTAATATTGTTGGCGGCTGTTGCGGCACTACTCCTGCACATATTAAGGCGATTTCGGAAAAAATGCAGGAACGCCCGCCAAGGCAAACGGAAGAAAATAAGCTGCATATGGTTTCGGGGATTGAGCCTTTCATCTATGATGATCCAACACTAAGGCCAATTATGGTTGGTGAACGGACGAACGTGATCGGTTCCAGAAAATTCAAACGCCTGATCTCAGAAGGCAAACTGGAGGAAGCAGCAGAAATAGCGAGGGCTCAGGTAAAAAATGGAGCCCATGTCATCGATATCTGCCTGGCTGACCCGGACAGAGATGAACTTCAAGATATGGAAGGTTTTATTAAGGAAGTTGTTAAAAAAGTGAAAGCGCCGCTTGTGATTGACTCTACTGATGATGAGGTAATTGAAAAAGCATTGAGTTATTCGCAGGGTAAGGCAATCATCAATTCCATCAATTTGGAGGATGGCGAAGAAAGGTTCGAATCAGTTGCACGCCTTATCCACAAATATGGTGCAGCTGTCGTGGTAGGAACGATTGATGAGGAAGGTATGGGAGTTTCCGCTGAAAGAAAATTGGAAATTGCCAATCGGTCATACGACCTTCTTGTCAATAAATATAAAGTACCGGCACAGGACTTGATTTTTGATCCGCTTGTCTTCCCAGTCGGCACCGGGGATGAACAATATATTGGATCAGCGAAAGCGACCGTGGAGGGAATCAGGAGAATCAAAGAAACTTTCCCGGAAACACAAACGATTCTTGGAATCAGCAATGTTTCCTTTGGCCTCCCTCCTGTTGGCCGTGAGGTGTTAAATTCAGTATTTCTTTACCACTGCACCCAGGCTGGCCTAGACTACGCAATTGTGAACACGGAAAAACTAGAGCGTTTTGCTTCAATAAGTTCTGAAGAAGTTAAAATGGCCGAAGATTTATTATTCAATACAACCGATAAAACTCTTGCGGAATTCACCGATTTTTATCGGGGTAAAAAGAAAGAAACAAAAAGCACCCTGCCTGATATGACGCTTGAAGAAAGACTCTCCTACTATGTAGTTGAAGGAACGAAAGAAGGCCTTCTTCCCGACCTTGATCATGCACTTGAAGCCTACTCTGCCCCGCTTGATATCATCAATGGTCCATTGATGGACGGGATGAAAGAAGTTGGCAGGCTGTTCAATGACAACCAGTTGATTGTGGCGGAGGTCCTTCAGAGTGCAGAGGTCATGAAGGCGGCTGTGTCCCATTTAGAGCCACATATGGAGAAAAATGATTCAACAGCAGCAAAGGGAAAGGTGCTCCTAGCGACTGTAAAGGGCGATGTCCATGATATTGGCAAAAACCTGGTGGATATTATCCTCAGCAATAATGGTTATGATGTTGTCGATCTAGGAATCAAGGTGACACCAACTGCCCTTATTGAGGCGATTAAAAAGGAAAAACCAAATATCGTTGGCCTTTCAGGACTGCTTGTTAAATCTGCACAGCAGATGGTGCTGACTGCCCATGATATGAAACAGGCTGGCATCGACACTCCTATCCTTGTGGGCGGCGCTGCCTTATCAAGGAAATTCACTGATACGAAAATCGCTAAGGAGTATGACGGACTTGTTTTATATGCAAAAGATGCGATGAATGGGCTGTCGATTGCGAATCAATTGCAGGAGCCGGACGGGTACGAACAATTTTTAACTGAACAAAAGGCTAAGAAAGAAGCTGCGATGGATAAGCAGGACTATACGACAACGGGCCGAACTTCTGCCACAACCGTTTTAGAACGTCCAAAGGTAACAGCAAAGGCACCGGTATTCATCCCGCAGGATACAAAGAGGCACCTTGTTAAATCCTACTCCCTGTCCCATATTGAGCCCTATGTAAACCAGCAAATGCTTCTGGGGCATCACCTTGGACTAAAGGGAAAGGTAGAAAGACTGCTGGCTGATGGCAATGAAAAGGCAGTCAAGCTCCAGGAAGTAGTCCAATCCCTTTTAAAAGAAGCCAAGACAAATAATTGGATTAAACCTGCGGCCGTTTATCAGTTCTTCCCTGCCCAGTCAGATGGAAATAGGCTGTATGTATTTAATCCTGAAAAACCCGATCAAATTGCAGAAACATTTGAATTTCCGCGACAAGAGGTTTCACCTGGATTATGCCTGGCAGATTTTGTCCGCCCTGTCAGTGATTCCGAAAAGGATTACATCGGAATGTTCGCAGTGACAGCAGGTGCAGGAATTCGCCAGGCAGCAGAACAGCTGAAAAACGAAGGGCGATTCCTGGAAAGCCATGCACTCCAGGCACTTGCTCTTGAAACGGCAGAAGGATTCGCGGAATTGATCCATCGCCAAATCCGTGATCGTTGGGGTTTCCCGGACACACCGGCTATGACAATGAAGGACCGTTTCGCCGCCAAGTATCAAGGCCAGCGATTTTCATTCGGATATCCAGCTTGCCCAGACCTGGAAGATCAAAGAAAGCTTTTCAACTTGATCAAACCAGAAGATATCGGGATTAATTTAACCGAAGGATTCATGATGGAGCCCGAGGCATCGGTCACAGCTATGGTCTTCTCCCATCCAGACGCAAGGTATTTCAATGTGTTGAAAACTTAATAGGAATCGAAGCCCAGTATTTTAAAGTACTGGGTTTTATCGATTTGAGGATTCTGACCTTAAGTATCCCGAATAACAACTATTGTTATCGGTAAAGATACTCAATGGCACAAATATTTCGAAACGAGGGACAACTAATGAAGGAACTTTTACAGCAAATCAGAAGTGAGCTAGAAAAGGCTTATACAAATCCTGAATCGAATGATTTAGGTCAGAGCATTCGCCAGCTTCAGGATGCAAAGGAACAATACGGTGACAAAGGCACAATGATTGAAGATGTTATCCGCTCATTAAGTCAAGCCAAACACTCAGAACAGGCTCTTGAGAATGCAGGTGATATTTCTTCCGCAGGCGCGTTCGGACAAGCCTATAATGCCCTGCAGCATGCAATTGAATCATATTCTAATACTAATAATGATCCATTTTAAGAAGGATCCCCGGTTCGTCCGGGGATACTTTTTATTCCTGTATGATTTGTGTTTGGTAACTTGACATAAAGCTCTCAATAACTTTTTCCAAATCACCACTCGCTTCCGGTACCTGTACAATCACCTCATTCCTTTTCTCAATAGCAACTACGTTAATATGATCCATTCGATTTACATCTAGCTGAAGCCTTAAAGCATCTGAAACAGCTTTAGCTTCAAAACCCTCACCAAGTATATAACGATTATTCCTCACATCTCATCTTCCCTTTCAAATGTTTTTCATTGTCGCTATATAGTTTCTGTTATCTAGCTGTAAATATAGCCAGACAGGAAACTAAATTTTGTCTTTAGCGAAATCTTTACTGGAACTGCTATACCTGGTGGCAAAGATGACATATTTCTTTTAATTTTTTGGATAATAAAACTATATCTGGTAAATATTATTTTCATAAAGTAGATGGAGGTTCAAGGTGGAATACAAAAATAACATGGAGTTCGAAATCCTTAATGGCTTTTTGCCCAATATGTATAACTCAGACAGATTGAAGGTTCTAGAGGTTTCAAACAGCAGCGTAATCATCAAAATGAACAACGCGGAGAATCGGAGTGTTTTTCCGGTGGATAACTTTGACTATTGGATCAAACGCGGCTTGTTGGTGAATGTTAATGAAAAAAGGCGGACATCCTAAAAGGAGAAAACAGCGGTATATTAGCCGCTGTTTTCTTTTGTATTGCTATTAGGAAGTATTCGATTAATTATTCCTTCTTAACGAAGTACTCCACTTAATCCTTTTAAACTCTTGATAAAGTTTATAAGTTTCCCAATAATCATGTTTTCTCTTCATTTCTTCTTTCTTTGTATTCCATATATATTCTAATGCTAAATAATTCATTTCCATATCTTTCGCCTCCCTTATTCTTAAATCAAGAATAAGGGATTTGAATTATGGAAACATTCACCATCAGATTGATTCTTCCTCCATCTTTTGGCGGAATCAGCTTAAGACCATTAAATACCTTTCTTCATTTGAGCTTGGTACTCTTTGGAGGTCCTCACTTCTACGGTCAAAGACCCTTTTCCCACTATTGCTTTCAGTAAAAGTGGCACGCCTGTTGTGTTCTCGAACCTGAAATCCTTGCCTCCATAGGAAACCGTTGCATCCCTTCCTTCTGGGACATAGCCTACAGATAAGGAATGATGATGTTTTTCCACATATCCAACACCTAGAACATCAACTGCATTGTATAAAGTAGACGAAGTCTGGCAGATGCCTCCTCCTATCCCCATGACCAGCTTTTTGTTCACAATTTCTTCAGCAGGCTGATAGCCATGTGCTTCATCGCTTGGTCCGACAGTCGTATTAAATGAAAACACATCCCCAGTTCCCAAGATAACATTATTAATAGCCTCAGCTGACAGTTCAATATTCTTCGTCCTGCCTGCAACGGAAGCGTTAAAATAGGTTGTGTATTTTCCAACAACAACCTCGCCCAGCTGAGCAGCATCATTGAGTTGGTAACCACTCGCCGTTACATAAAGTGGCAGCTCGACATTTCCCCCTAGTTCTGAAGCCTCGAGGATCTTTTCAACTAGCTCCGCTTCTTCCAAAACAATTAAAGGATTCCCTTTAATCACCTGTCCATCCGGACCAAGCTTATCCGGAATCATCCTTTGGTCGTACCCAGGTTTCGTATCCGTCCCGCGAGCCAATTGTCGGGCCCATTTCTCCAATTCTGCTCTATACCTTGCATTGTCATTTCCATAACCCATCTTCTCCGGTGTAAGTGATCGAACCAATTCTTGAGTGGTAGGCTCGATAACATTCACTACAATTGGTTGAGCCTCTTCTTCTTCTTTAACAGGCTCATTTCCTTCATCTGCATTTTCTGTTTCTTGCTCGCCCTCCTGTTCATTCACCTTATTCTCTGTCTCAGCTTTCTTTGCAGTAGATTCCGAACAGCCAGCCAATCCAATGAATACCGCAACAATCAACAGCCAAATAACCCTCATTTTTCTCCCCATGTTACCCCCATCATTCCTCTATATATTTAAAACCAGCATTCCATTATATTCAGGGATACTTTTCCATATTTCCGCAAGTTCTTTAAAAAATAAAAATAAATACCTAAGGCTTCACTTTTCAAGAAAAAAAAGATAAAATACTTATAAACCAATATGAAAGGTAGGAATTGAAATGACTGATGAAATTCGCACAATTCCTCGGCCCCTGGTTAGAACAAATCAGTGGTTTATTGTCTTAAGTGTAATTAGTACCTGGTTAACAGGTTTAGAATGGATTTTGGCTTTGCCACTTCTCGCTGGCATTTCAGGGCTGTTATTTGGATATAATCCGGTAATGAGAATAGCGAGCAGCTTCCTTAGCAAGAATAAATCGGATTATATCCCGGAGGAGTGGGATCAACAACAGTTCAATCAAAAAATCGCTGTTGGCTGCTTAGCAGGCGGACTGATTGCCTATGCCAATGGTTTAACGTTGTTGGCAAATATATTTACTATAATGGTAGCTTTAGCCGCATTTATAGCAATCCTCGGATTTTGCATTGGCTGCTTCATTCGTTTTCAATGGTCTAAATACAAACCAAAAAAACATGCAGTTAATTCTTAAGAGAGACCTTCCGTTAGGTCTCTTCTTTGTTTTGATTCCCCATCATTTTTTCATTGAATTGCTGTGAATAACCCTTTGGAATACTGAGCGTGTTCCATTCCTCATTCTTGATTATCTTCGCTAAAAAGACAATCTGCCCAGCATGGGTTGCTTGATGGACAACCTGACGCTGGATCGCTTCAATGGCAGTATGCGGTTCATTTCTTATAAAGACTGTTTTATCCAAATCTTCCTCCGATAACTGTGAAAGTGTTTGAAAAAGCACAGTCCAGCCAGCATTCCAATGTGATATCAGTGCCTCCCTAGTGGGAAATGTACCTTCGAATTCCCCGTCCCTGTTGCGGTCAGGCTTCTCACCATCCGCTGTCAAAAAGTCACGAAATCTTGATTGAAGATTCCCGCTCATATGCTTAGCAATAATGGCAATGCTATTTGATTCTTCGTTTGGCGAATAATGAAGCTCCTGAAAATTCAATTGCTCCATCGCTCTTTCAGACTGATTTTTTATGTTCTTGAAATTCTCAGTGGCCAAATTTAAATAAGTCATTTTTTACACCTCCATAAACTAATTATTCCTCCGAAAAGAGAGAATCCCTTCTTTGTTTTATCAAGATAAGGATTTTTTATTAATCACATTGTACGGATATCCAGTAATTATGAGTTCGAAAACCAATAGGTTAAACGATGATAGAGGCATAAAAAAAGCGAGATTCCTTATGGAATCTCACTCAAATTAAATAACTTCTGCCAAATTAGCGTTAAAACGGCGCTTTTGGATAAATATCAGTCTTAAAGATAAGGATATCCCTGCTGCGAGCAATCCGATTGTCAGACCTACCCAGTAACCAGAAGCTCCAAGCCCGGTATTATGGGCCAGCATGTAGCCGACCGGAAGACAGATGAGCCAGTATGCAATCAATGTGATAACAAAAGATATATTCACGTCTTTGTATCCGCGCAATGCTGCGAGCGCAGTCGCCTGGATTGCGTCGGAAATCATGAAAAATAAGGCGTAAACCAAAAATTGGCCGGTTAATGCAATCACTGCTGGTTCATTTGAATAAAATCCTGCTACCTTATAGCGGAATAGTACGACTAGCAGTCCGGCTCCAACTGCAATGATCGCACCAAGATAGATCCCCATCCAGCTGTAGGCTTTAGCATCATCATAACGGCCAGCCCCAACTTCGAATCCGACCAAAACAGTTTGCGCCATTGATATGCTCATCGGAATCATATATAGAAAAGAAACAATATTCAAAGCTGACTGATAAGCGGCAATAGTAGTGATGTTAAATTTACTGATCAATATGGTGACGACAGCAAACATGCTAGTTTCAAAGAAAATGGATAATCCCATCGGGACACCGATTTTCAAGATCTCCTTCACTTTCTCACCCGAAAATTCCTTGAAGTATTCCAACCCGACAAACTCCGAGAATGGCTTTTGCTTGATAATGACAACAGCAGTCAATCCCGCGATTACATAATAGGTAATCGACGTTGCATAACCAGCTCCGGCTCCTCCTAATTCAGGAAAACCCCAATGACCGAAAATCAGGACATAATTCAAGAAGAAATTGATTGGCAGGGACATCAGCAGTATATACATGACCACCCTTGTTTTACCAAGTGCATAAATGAATGACCTCAATACATTAAAAATAAATAATGGGATGATTCCAAAGCTTAATCCGGCCAGATAGCGAAAGGCCGTTTCGTGAACACCTTCTGGAAGGTTCATCGCTGTTAAAATAGGATTCAGCAGAAAAACACCCAAAACGATAACAAGTACTGCAATGATTAATGCCAAATAAATACCATGAGTGAGGATGGATGAGACTTCTTTTCCCTTCTTTTCACCAAACCGCTGGGCTGCAATTGGCGAAACTGCAAGAAGTATTCCGCTGAGTCCTGTGAAGACCGGGCTCCAAATCGATGACCCAATCGCCACTCCGGCTAGATCCGTAGAATTATATTTTCCTGAGATGATCGTATTAAAGAAGACCATTGAAAACATCCCTAATTGAGTGATCAAGATTGGGATCAGCATGACAAAAATCTGTTTTATTTTCTCTTTTGTCGAATATGTCTGGTACATCTGTGTACTCCTTGAATATAGTAATTATATAATTATAGCAAAATCTTAGCTTAACGACCGTTGTTTTTTCGAATTACTAAATATTAATATTATTTTAAAAATGGAAATACCCCCCTAATTATTTCCTTCATAATCCTTGATACAATAGAAATATATCAAGGAGTGAATCAACATGAAAATCATAAAATTTCTACTGCTATCATCGCTGCTTGCCGTCCTGTCATTTTCCGTGTGGATTTACTATCCCCAATACCAAATCAATAAAATCAAGCAGGAAAATGCACCAACAGTTGAAAAGACCAATAAGCTTACTTATATAGATTATTACAGAGCAATACCAGACAGTACCATCCATCATCTTGCAATCGGGGACTCAATTATCCGTGGCTACAATATCCCGGAGAAAGAAAACTTCATCAGCCAATTTTCCACCCAGTTAAGTGCCGAAACAGGCAAACAAGTCGTTTCCCAGAACGAAGGAGTTATCGGTATTACCAGTGAGAGGTTGAATCTTATGGTACAGGACGGAGTGTATGACGAAGCGATCAAAGAGGCCGACCTTATAACTGTTAACGTTGGCGGCAATGATATTCTTAAATTGGTAAAGAAGAGCGATATTTACAGTGCTTTAAAATCCTTTGACAGTCTGCAAAAGGATTTTTCACAAAATCTTGCTGAGGTTACCACGAAAATTGCTGAATTGAATCCTTCTGCAACAATCGTGCTTCTTGAGCTGTATAACCCGATGCCAGCCGACCACCAATTCTATTCCCTGGCAGATAAGCTTCTTCCAAAATGGAATTTAATGATTTATGAAGCAGCAAAAGGGACTACATCATCGATTGTGGTACAAACGACGAATGTCATCAACAGTGATAATTTGGAATATTTGTCTAGTGATGGAGTGCATCCGAACTTTTCTGGCAATACAGCCATATCGAGTCAGATCCTCCAGCAGTTCCAACAACAGCATAAAGCGGATGCCGTCCTGGCAAACCGCCAAAATTAAGCTGGGCCGTGCGCCTGGCTTTTATTTATTTTTGCTGTTCCTCATGGAATTGTTCATTTAATAAAGGGTTTTCAGTTGTGGCAAAATTGACGGATTGCAGACTTGTTTCTTCATCGAGTCCAAATAATTTGGCTACTTCACTCTCATAGGCCTCGCCTTCTGTATCTTTTTTCATTTGCGTTCACCTCCGTTCAAGGATTTTATCTAAGAACGATATTCCGCCTGATAGGAGTTGTGCCCAGAATGTACCGACAGCAATGTGTCTGCATACCCTACCAGCCGATTTACAATTTCTTCTGCCAGTCCATAGACAAGCAGATGATTTCCTTCCCCATGAAGGTCAGGATCATCAAAAATGACTGTTGTATTGATAAATATTTCCTTATTGCCGTATAGATTGTAATGGATTATCGCCTTCCCCGCAGCTCCCCCGCTAACTGGATCCTTAAACCCTGGGATAAATACATACCATTCTTCTGCTGATGCAGAACGAAAATTCTTGATGAATTTCATGCCCGTAATTTCTTTAGACAGGTTTGAATCTTCCATGGAAATAACTTTATTTTGATCGCTCATTGTGCTCATCACTAATTTCTGCTTATTTCTTAGCTAAATCATTCCGGTCTGCAGCAAGCGGAGGCTGTTCAAGCCATCCTTCATGGATCATGATATTTGCTCCGTCTTCGGCATATAATAAAATCTCTCCGTTTAAACGGGCATAAATTGCTGCAATATCCTTCCTTTGACTGGCCGCAATAGACATTCCATAATTGCCGCTGCCGGAAAAATTCATCAGGCCAAAATGGAACATCATCAATTTATCTGAAAATGGCGATTCCTTTGATTTGGATATCTCGTGATCCCAGGTCATCGGAACAGGAAGATTCTCATCGCGAAGAAATCCGGAAAAAATCTTGATATGCTTTTCCGCTACTTCCTTTCCTCTTAGGAGATAATTTTGAACCTTATTTGATTTGGCAACCTGACTAAAACCAATTGCAAGTGCTTCCCCTAATTTATTTGTCTGTATGTTCGCGTACAAGTGAGTAATCTCCATGGCCGTCAAAGTTCGTTTACTGCCCATGAAATCTGATAAAAAGCTTTGTTTATGAATGAACTCATTTTTGTCAGGATAAGGGATATAAGCGGGTCTGACTAAGAGTCCTTTTTCTTGCAATAGTTTTGTTGCTTCATTATTCAACTCGATTGTCGACTTTAAACATTTCGTGTAAAAAGATAAGATGTCTTCTCTGAAAACATGTGGCTGAAGAAATCCATATACCGCTAAGCCGCCTCTTGCCATATGCTTGACATAATTCAAATAGAATGGATCTGAAAACAACATGGGTGCCTGTTTGTTAACGTCCTGTTCCGTAAAGCCGATGGGAACAGGAATGTTTTCCTTAAGGAATATTTTTTTAATAATTTCTGCATGTTGTGCTGATATATCGTATGCATGCTCCACGACTGTTTTGATTTCTGGATCAACAACTTTTTCAAGGAAATGCCCAAAAACACAGACAGACATTGTATCTCCAAGGTAATTTTGGTGAAGCGCTGCTAATTCAGCTGATGTCAATTGGATGTTTTCGTGTTTCGTCACTTCTTTCAAACCCTTCTGTGTAGTTAAGGATAGATTCCCCCTTAAGAACGAAATTATAATGGTATAACTCGACCGGTTATGGTCTGCATTAACAGTTTTTTTACCTGATATTCGTTGCAAACTATTGCAGGAACATTGTTTCCACAACTACATTATTGGGAGGAAAACAGATGCATACAATTCAGCATGGGTTACAGCAAGTGAATCAAACACGCCAGATCGCTCAGCAGTTGATTCAACAAACTCAGCAGGGCAGCCAGCAATATCAGATGATGCTGCAGCAGGAACAACAGAACATTCACATGCTTGAACAATTGCTTCAGCGTGAGAAGCAAGCAGCGCAAATGATTGAGGTTAGCCTTCGAAATCATGACCTTGCCATTAATCGATGCCAGGAAGTCATCAATTTATGCTCCCAGATGGCCAGCGAGCTATCAGGCAACAATGTTTCCACCTATGGATTCCAGACTGCCATCCAGCAACCGGTTCATTATCAGCAGCAGTCTGTGTCCCAATTCATGCAACAACCTTCTTTTAACCAGTAGGACTGGATTATTCCCAGAAGTTAAAAAGCCAGCACCTTGTAACGAACTGGTGCTGGCTTTTTATTTGCCAAGATTATAAAAACCAAACCTTCACGATCTTCTCGCCTTCTATTTCATATATGGCAACCGCTTTTTTCGGTTCGGAATTTTCCCTTCCTGTTACGAGTTCATGGTCAACAACCTTGTTCCAGTGGACCATTCTGGCCAATAGTTCCGCATGGTTATTGGGATGGTCTGTAAAAAGCTTTCCGTATCTGGTTCGCATTTCATCAATACCCCGTGCAGTCACCCTGTTACCAGGAAAATCCATAATCACTACATCATCACTATAAACAGATAAAAACTCTTCTAAATCTTGTTTGTTATAAGCGTCAAGTTGTTTTTGCGCAAGCATTTCTGATATTTTCTCCATTAATATTCTCCCTATAAATCAAATTTGTTTACTTTTTATTATACAAAACCCCCTGGTATCCAGGGGGAAGTAATTAATTATTAACTAATTTATGAGAAGGTTTTTTGGCAGGAGCATTTTTGCCAATTGTGTCTTCCGCCTGTGTTGCACGTTTGATAAAGAAAGCAAGCACCAACGCAATCGCTGATAAGAATACAGTGACAAAAAAAGCGTCATTGATTCCCTGAAGCATCGCTTGCATGGCAATCTGCTGCTCCATTTCCGCTTGTACAGCAGGAGTAACTGCTTTACCTGCAGCTGAAGCTTCTTTAAGTGCTGAGGCTGCTAATTCTTTTCCATAGGATTCTGCACGCATTGACATTACCGTTACCAACAAGGCTGTTCCAATTGCACCAGAAACCTGCTGCAGCGTGTTGTTCATTGCTGTGCCGTGTGGATAATAACGAGCCGGCAACTGGTTTAGTCCATTTGTGTTAACTGGCATATTAACCATCGACATGCCGAACATGCGAACCGTATAAAGGATGATCAGCTGAGTATAAGTCGTTTCCATAGAAAGCTTGCTGAAAAAGTAGCTCGTCACAAGCGTAATGATCAGACCAACGACAGCCAAAGCGCGACCGCCAAACTTATCAAATAATTTTCCAGTAATCGGAGACATAATTGCCATGGCAATCGCTCCTGGCAACAGCATTAAGCCCGCATCCAATGGTGAAATGCCGCGTATTGTCTGCACGTAGATTGGCAGAAGCAGCATTCCAGAAAACAAAGCCATTGTGACGATCATAGAAATCACTGATGATAAAGCAAACATTGGATATTTATAAATCCTGAAATTCAACATCGGATTATCCTGGCGTAATTGACGAAGGATAAAGACGATTAGTGAAACTGCACCTATCGTTAATGTTAGATAAACATGTGGACTGTCCCATCCCTTCGAACCGGCAGAACTGAAGCCATACAGGAGCCCGCCGAATCCTACGCTTGATAGTGATAAAGAAATGATGTCCAAACGCATATACACTTTCTCTTTTTTATCTTTTAACAGGAAGAATCCCAGTAACAATACCGTGGCTGCGATTGGCGTTACAAAATGGAAAAGCATCCTCCAGTGGTAATGCTCGATGAGCCAGCCTGAAAGTGTCGGACCGATAGCGGGTGCGAACATAAGCACCAACCCGAATACTCCCATTGCGGTCCCGCGTTTTTCAATCGGGAAACTTACAAGCATGACATTCATCAACAGCGGCATCATGATCGCTGTACCCGAAGCCTGGATCATCCGTCCTCCCAATAATATCGGGAATATATGTGCTGCTCCTGATAAGATCGTACCCAATGTGAATAAACCCATTGCGGTCAAAAATAAATTCCTAACCGAATACTTTTGGATCAAATACGCACTAAGAGGTATCATGATTCCACTGACGAGCATGAACCCGGTTGTCAGCCATTGAACTGTCGTTGCTTCTACCTCAAGATCAGTCATTATCGAAGGCAAAGCTATATTAAGCAAGGTATTATTTAAAAATGCGATAAAAGCCCCAACAATTAATACCGCCAATATTCCATAGGGCGGTTTCTCAGGTGTTTTCATATTTTGTTCCATTCTATATCCCCCTATAATTGTTCACAAATTTGTAAACAATGTAATTGCATAGACACTAGCATATACCATCGGTACAATTTTTGCAACGTTTTTAAATCCCCTTAACAAAGGGATTTGTAAAGACCGAAAATTTAATGTAGTATAATTTTTATACAATCAGTACAAAAAGGTCGAGGTGATAAAATGAACGACAGAAAACGGCATGTTATTGAAAAAGCACATCAGCTATTTATAGAAAAAGGATTCCAGGCCACCTCTATTCAGGATATCCTCGATTACAGCGGAATATCAAAAGGAACCTTCTATAATTATTTCTCATCCAAAAATCAATTGCTTATGGATATTTTTAAAACAGCGTTCAGAAAGATGGAGATTGATCGTAATGGACTGCTGCATGGAAAGGCTCCTGGTGACCCGGAAGTCTTTATCAGCCAAATCGAATTTCAGATGAATGCAAACCGTAAAAACAAAATCATCCCGCTATTTGAAGAAGTGTTTTTCTCTGGAGATAAAGAACTTAAGCAATTCATTGAAGTTGGACAAATGAAGATATTACGCTGGTTTTCAAATCGGCTTGGAGACATTACGGATGAAATTTGCCAGCCATACCTTCTCGATGCGGCCATAATGCTTAATGGAATCCTGATTCAGAATATCAGATTTCATCGTAAAGCTAACGGTGAGGCAGCAAGTTTACGCCCGGTTGTCAAGTATAGTGTAAATCGAATTTTAAATATGCTTGAAGAGCTAGCGTTATCTGAAGACCAATTGTTGCCACCCGAAACCTTGGATAACTGGCTTCCGGTGTCTGCAACTGAGTCTCTTGACTGGAGGATGAAAGTTCAATCAGTCGTATCCCGCTTGAAGAAGATGGAATGCAATAATAGGGATTCTCTCAAAAAGCTGGATTTCATCGAGGAAGAAATGCTTCGATCATCATCACCAAGAAAATTCCTGATTGACAGTGTTTTGTTATCATTGAACACCTTCAATAAAAGTGAGTTAGATGAATTACAATCACTGTTAGACGATAATCTGCTTGAGAAGGCATAAAAAAACGGGGAGAAAACAGTTTATTTGTTTTCTCCCCGTTTTTTTGAATTTTAATAGGAGGATTGTGCTGGCGCCGGTCAATTTATTTTGCTTATATGTAATCGTAAATATATTTTTAGCTATATTGGTACATGATCGATAAAAATGTGAGAATATGTTGCTTGGGTTTTTCATTAAGGCTGTTTTCGTAAAGATAGTTGTTAAAATCCTAAAGCCGATTTTAACGTATATAAAGTCATTTTGCTGGTCGGTATTAAGTTTGCAGGCTCTTTTCTCATTATAAAGAGTCAAGTTTGCAAAGAAAAAATGTCATTTAATCCTATTTTTTAGTCAATAGCAACAAAGTTTGAGAAAAGAGCTTCATTAAAGTCAAATTAGCAACTGAATTTTCCTTCAATTAGGTTTGATTGCTAGCATTTTATTGATGAATAAATATTTATTGGCGGTTTTCACAACTTTATTGGCGATAATTTGATTTTATTGTCGATTATAAACTTTTATTGGCGAAATGTGCCTAATTATTGGCGAAAATCAAAATATATTGGCGAACTGGAAATTTTAAGCCCTTTTTCCCAATTAACATTAAATTTTGATAAGGTCAAAAAACAGCTTAAAAAGTGACTTTAATTTACAGTTTCATTTAATGTTGATGGCAACATGATTCTTTCCAGCATCTTGGTGCTTCATTTGCACTCAAAATCAATCTTCCGTTTTCAACCCACCTAAATAATAAGCTACGACCTCAGGATATTCTTCAAGATCGGACTTTCCTTGCTCTGTGATGACATAAATACCTCTCTGCACCCGTTCGAACCATTTGTAATAGTTTTTTTGAAGAATCAAGGGCGTTTTATCCCCTGTCCCGAGAGCAACGAGCGCTTTCGGAGACATTTGTCCGAGTTTTTCTAGGTAACAGGCGATTTGGATACAATTTTCTTTGTAGGCAGTCATGATCTTGGTTTTGTTGCTGCCGCCGATATTGTAGTCAGCGCTTCTTCCCTCTATTTCCTTAATCAAGGCAGCTTTCTTCCTGGTGTTCTTGCTTGTCATGCGCTTATATGGTTCCGGGTGGACCTTGAACTCAATCTTCTTGCGATTACCAGCTAACGATACTATAATCAGGCCCAGCTCTAGCCTTCTTACTAACTGGATAATATCATTCCAGCGTTTCCTTGATATGCGCTTTGGTTTCGGTATCGCGATATAAACGAGATCAGTCAGGCGCTGTCTCCTCGTTGCCTGAAGCAAAAGGTCGATATTCAGGTTCAGTTTTAATTCGACGATTATGAGTTCCTCATCCTTAACAGCCGTTAAATCGCAATCGTGTACCTCACCATTAACACGATAGCCTTGTTTTATAAAATGCTTTCGGATCGGCTCATATAAATCGGCTTCGTATAGTTTCGTCATGTGTCAAACCCTTCTGTCATTTCTCCGATTTTCCTATTATTATAGCAAACTTTTTCAATGAATTAAGTCATTTAGACAAGCCAGCTACATATAATGTTTACGGATTATGCAGTGGAGGATAAACAAATGAGGGTATTATTGCTGTTTTTATTGACTATTCTTCTTGGATTGATGGTTTTCCTGAAGTTTGAAATGGACGAAGCGCAACAAATTTCCAATGAGGTTGAAACCCAGTATTTTACTGAAGAATACACGATCAATAAGGTTGACAGTTCTGGATATTATGGAGAAAGCACGGATGATAAAAGGATTTATTTTAAAAAAGAAAAATTGACAGCATACCAAATAATAAAGAATGGAGATGCTGTTATTGTGTATTTTGACAAAAGCGGACGGATTGATGGACCGGTGAAAATCAAGAAATTAGACTAGGGAGCCAGCTCTTTGCGGGCTCCCTGCAATTTTCACCGAATTGCTTTTCTTTGCTCAAGTTTCTCGGCGATTGCTTCGGTAAGCTCCTGGCCGCTTTTCGGGAGTGAATTCTTCATTACAGCATTCATGACTGGTGCAAGGGCACCTTCTGCTGTCATTTGTAGATAACCAGTCATCTTTGTCCGGTTTTGGCCCAGGCTTTCTGCGCTAAAATAACCATTTCCAGTCAGGTTTTCATTAATTCCCTTCAATTCAAATGTCACTCTAGTTGGTTCAATCCATTCCTTGATGGTAACCTGTAAACTGATTTTCTTTTTCAATACACCGACCGTTTCCTTAAAGGTCCAGTTAGACTGCTTTTCATTCAGTTTCTCATGACTAATATACCCAGGCAATAAAGGTGCCCAGTTGTCCATGTCTTTCACGAAATCCCAGACCTGTTTGATCGGCACATCAATAATGATGTCGTGCTTTCCTTCTGGCATGCTCTCTCCTCCTTTGATGAATATCCTTTAAGAGATATATGTTTTTCAAATGAATTTATACTTTGTCCTTTCTTTTAGTAACATGCTAAAAGTATCACTTATAGATTATTGCAATTTTCATAAAGTTTTAAGCCAACTGGAATTAATCACTACAGAACACTATTCGTATTCCCTAGTAAAATAAAAACACACCTTATAAGGCGTGTTTCATCTCTACTCAAATCCATTGGCGAAGTATTCAATTGTTTCAAGTTCTTCCTCTGCAAGGTCTCTGTTAACCTTTTCTCTATAGTCCTCAATCATCAATTTAGAATCTCCACTATGCTTTTCAGTCAAATCAGCGATAGATTTTAGGAGTTTCGCTTCCTGATTGAATTCCTCTTTAGAAATTATCCCTGAATGTGAGAGAATATAGGTGTCAGCATCAAAGATCTCAATTTTACTGAGCAAGTCTCTAATTCCATTGATCGTATAGTTATCTTTAACCGAAAAGATATCAGGATAAATGCTGTCGGCCAGGAACAGAATCTTTTCCTCTCTGATATAAATGACGACCGAATCTTCAGCATGGTCACCACCTACGTGCTTGATGATACACGTAATACCGCCTAGATCAATTTCGATTTCATCTTCAAAAGTCAATTCAGGTAAAGCGATTGTAATGTCCCGCTTATCTGGAAACTCTTGTTTTATCGCTTTTGCGCAAAATTCGATTTCTGTTCCTTCTGCTACCCTTTGATCGATTGCATCGTTTGACCATGATAAAGGGCGCAGCTTTTCAATTTCCTCCCTCGTTTTCCTAGAAGAGATGGATAGAGTATTTCCAAGCGCAGACAGGCCGAATATATGGTCCCAATGCCAGTGTGTCAAAACTACATAAGAGGGCACAGCTACACCCTGCTCTTTAACCATATCCTTGAAAAGAGTGGCGTGCGCTTCTGAGTTTCCGGCGTCAATCATCAGTGTTTTTTCTTTGCCTGCAACGATACCGAGGATCGGCCTGTCTGTCTCAGAAACAGGTGTCATATACCAAAAGCGCTCGCTTATTCTTTCGATTTTTTGCATTAAATTCACCTATTTTCCTATGGCTTTCGTCCAGAAGGCCTTTAATTTTTCTTGATACTCCTGCTCAGCAATTGTATATGCCTCCGTATGACCGGCTCCTGGGACAATCCAAAGCTCTTTATCACTGTTTGCTTTTTCAAAAATACGTTTTCCCATTTCAGTTGGGACTAATGCGTCCTTGTCCCCGTGGATAATGAGTAATGGAAGTTTATTTTTCGCGACACTGTCAATAGCCGAGGCTTCAGCAAAGGTGTAGCCTGCCCGTATATTCGTGATTACACTGGTAACCTGCATAACCGGGAATGCAGGAAGATTATACATGTATTTCAATTGGTGGCTTAGTTCTTCGAGCACCGTCGTATAGCCACTGTCAGCAATAATTCCCTTAACCTCCTCCGGCAGTTCTTCCCCGCTCGCCATCAGGACAGTCGCAGCTCCCATGGAAAATCCATGAAGGAAAATTTCATCAGCCCCAGCTTCTTCAGATAAGAATTTTGACCACCGCACATAATCCTTGCGATCATGCCAGCCATAACCTATATAGTCCCCTTCGCTAAGGCCGTGCCCCCTGGCATCAGGCTTAAGAATATCATACCCCTGCTCATAATAAAACTTCGTGATTCCTGGCATTTGTTCACTGTTCCCTTTATAACCATGAGCAAGAATCACAGCTTTCCCAGAGGGCTGTTCATTTTTTAAAAACCGTGCCTTCAGCCTTAGTCCGTCTTCTGATTTTATTTCGACCACTTCGAATTTTTGTTTCTTTGTCCAGGCTGTAATTTCCTCAAGCTTCTTCTGCTCCTCTTTTTCACTTAACAGTGTGGCTGCCGTGACACTTTCCCCGCCACCATGGAGTTCCACAGATTCCTGGCTCCGGTTTATGGCGACATTATAAAAGTAATTCCCAGCAGCAGTAAGTCCGATGAAAATTGCCAGGATGATCCCGGTAGCAATCCATATGATCCTTTTCTTCACAATTAAAAGTCCCCTTTATTCAATTTAGATGCAAAAACATCTTTGTATTAAAAATATTTTACCAGAAAGATAGTTTAAAAAGACGAGCCATGGAAAAAAAGTAAAAGTTAGTCTGTATTATATCTTGGGTATAAGTAAATAAAACCGATTAGGAGGCTGATCGAAATGGAAATTGAGAAAAAACATATCATTAAATCATACAAAAACGAAAAAGAAGCTATAGATTCAATCGAGAAAATAAAGGAAGAAAAAGATAATCCTGTCAACAGTTCCATTTCAGGCTATAATGTCGAAAAGAAGTCAACCAAGGAATATCCAACGAATGCCTTTAGTCCAGGCGAGCTGGATATGGGGGAACCTGCTTTTGAAGATTACAAGGATGACCCATCAGAAAATCCTGCATTAGAAACCGATAAAAGCAAGGATATAGATCGTCCATTGCCTGAACGGGCAATGAATAATCGCGTTAGATGATACAAAGTGCACGGATTATCCCCGTGCACCTTGTTTTTTTTTCATGATCCGCTGCTAATCGTTTAGAAATTGATTGATTTGACCGTTTGAGATCCGTCTTCTGTTTAAAAATCGATAAAAACTTTCCTCTGTGCAAGCTGCCATCACAAAATCTACTAGTTTGAATTCTCCCTTATTCCATATATATACCTAGATTCTTTGTTTTTTGCAGAATATTTGTTAACTTAATTATTTTTAAGTTGACATAAAATATTCAAAAAGTTTATCCTGAATTTATATTACAGAAAAGGAGAGCAAATTACATGAAGTTTAAAGCACTTGATTTAACTCTAGCATCCATGTTCGTCGGTCTTATGGCTATCGGGGCGAACATAACATCGTTTGTGCCATTTATGGTGGTTGGCGGGGTGCCGATTACACTCCAAACCTTTTTTGCCATTCTGGCAGGCATCATCCTTGGCAGCCGGCTGGGGGCAATTTCAATGACCGTATACGCACTTGTAGGATTAGTGGGTGTACCGGTGTTTGCCAAATTTGGCGCCGGCATGTCTACTTTGATCAGTCCAACATTCGGATTTATCCTTTCATTCATTTTCACAGCATATGTTGCAGGCAAGATTGTTGAGAAGAACCGCACTCTTTCTGCTTTTGTCATCGCTTCATTAATTGGGCTTGTCATTAATTATGTTTTCGGTACAAATTGGATGTATTTTGCCTATAAATTCTGGGCAGCAGCACCAGAGGGCTTTACGTATAAAATGGCCTGGTTATGGATGGTTGTCCCTCTTCCAAAAGACATCATCCTTGCTGTATTCGCCGGCATGATGGGTCACAGACTAGAGAAATCTGTTTTATCCAAAGGCAGCTTCAAACACTTAAGAAAAGCAGCTTAAAGGGAGGATAGATCAATGGGATACTGGAAGGAGTTAGCCATGGGCGTACTCGATGGGAACGAGTTGTCTGATGCGGAGGCTTTAAGTATACTTGATTGTCCAGACCAAGAAATGCTTGAATTGCTTCAGGCTGCATACACGATTCGCCATCACTATTATGGAAATCGGGTAAAGCTAAATATGATTATCAATACCAAATCGGGAATGTGTCCGGAGAATTGCGGTTACTGTGCGCAATCCAGCGTCTCCGATGCCCCTATCCAAAAGTATCGAATGATGGATAAGGACACAATCCTAAAGGGTGCAGAACAAGCGTTCAATCTGAATGCTGGCACATATTGCATTGTTGCCAGCGGCAGAGGACCAAGTGAAAAGGAAATTGAAACTGTTACTTCGGCAGTTGAGGAAATTAAAGCAAAATATGGCCTTAAGGTTTGCGCCTGTCTTGGCATACTTAAACCTTCACAAGCAGAAAGACTCAAGTCTGCCGGTGTTGACCGTTATAACCATAATCTCAATACTTCCTCTAACCATCACGATGCCATCACGACATCGCATACATACGAAGATCGGGTAAATACTGTAGAGCTTGTTAAAAGTTCCGGGATTTCACCATGCTCCGGAGTGATTATAGGAATGAAGGAAACAAAGCACGATGTGGTCGACATGGCCAGAAGCCTGAAGGCACTTAACGCAGATTCAATTCCAGTCAATTTCCTCCACGCGATTGACGGAACCCCTCTTGAAGGAACCGATGAATTGAATCCTCGATATTGCCTAAAAGTCCTTTGTCTGATGCGTTTTATTAATCCTACAAAAGAAATCAGAATTTCCGGAGGCAGAGAAGTTAATTTGCGAAGCCTCCAGCCTATGGGCCTCTACCCTGCCAACTCAATCTTTGTTGGAGATTACCTGACAACAGCAGGGCAAGAAACGACAGCTGATCATAAAATGCTTGAGGATTTGGGATTTGAAATTGAATTTACAAAAGAAGAAATCACAACATAAATAGAAAGCATAACAGTCTGTTAGGCTGTTATGCTTTCTCTCATTTTACTATGTTTATAAATGTGTCATTTAAAAAAATTTTGCATGTACACCCTTTACCTGTCCTCTGTCATAAACATGGTGCATATTATTAGAAGGGGTCAAAAGCTTTTTAAGGAGGATACTATGTTCCATTTATTTGAAAAAGCAGTTTTAGGCATGGCTTTTTTGAGGTTTTTTTCAGGAAGCTTTGAGATTTTGGTGGCTGCTATAATTTTAAAATACAATGATGTGGAAAAGGCTTTGATCGTCAATAGCACACTCGCATTTGTCGGTCCGGTTATCCTCATTGCTACAACTACTATCGGTTTGGTTGGGCTTGCTGAAAAAATTTCTTTTCAAAAAATCATTTTGATTTTCTGTGGACTCGCCTGTATCTTATATGGGGTAAAAAGTAACTAACATCCCCATCATAGTTATAATTTTTTCTATTTAATGATTAGCCGGAGATTCTTCTCATTAGGGTCAATAATCCTAGATAAAATTTCATCAACATAATTAGTGAAGACCTGCTGGGTTCTCTGCCTAGGCCTTGGAAGGTTAATGGTTTTACTGAGTACAATCTTTCCATCTTCAATAAGAATAACACGATCAGCAAGTGCCACTGCCTCTTCAACATCGTGAGTGACAAGAATGGACGTAATTTTTTCTTTCTCCCAAATCGATTCAATTAATTCCTGCATCTCTAACCTTGTGAGCGCATCAAGCGCACCTAATGGTTCATCGAGCAGCAAAATCTCTGGCTTATGCACCAGCCCTCTGGCCAAGGCGACTCGCTGCTTTTGCCCACCCGATAGTTTTGATGGCCAATCCTTCATCCTTCCTTCTAATCCTACATCCTTCAAGGCTTCCATTGCATCATGCTCCCATTTCCCTTTTAAGCCTATGCCAACATTCTCCAACACTTTCTTCCAGGGCAGCAAACGGCCATCCTGGAACATAATCCTGGCATGTGCATTTAAACCATCAAGTTTTTTATCCTTGATATATATAGCGCCTTCATCATATTTCTCAAGACCAGCAATCAGCCGAAGGAGTGTACTCTTGCCGCACCCACTCTTCCCCACAATTGCTATAAACTCACCGTGATTCACTTTTAAGCTGATCCCGTCCAGTACAACCGTGTTATCAAAGCTCTTCTTCAAATTATTCAAGTGTATATGCTGCTCTTTTCCTCCACTTTTCATCACCCAATCCTCCTAAGGGATTATGTCTTCCACTTAAGCCATTTACCTTCCATATAACGAGCGATCATATCGGATAACTTCCCAAATAAAGCATAAATCAGGATACTCAGTACTATGACATCCATTTGCATAAATTCTCTTGCATTCATGGCCATATAACCAATTCCTGAATGAGCAGAAATCGTTTCAGCCACGATGAGAGTCAGCCACATTACACCAAGTGAAAAACGAATGCCTACTAAAATAGAAGATAACGCACCCGGAAAGATTACGGTTAGAAATAATTTTACGCCCTTTAACCCATATGCCTTGCCCATTTCAATCAAATCACTATCGACATTTTTGATTCCGTGATACGTGTTAATATAAACCGGGAACAAAACACCGAGTGCAACTAGAAAAATCTTGGATGTTTCATCAATGCCAAACCATAAAATTACTAAGGGAATCAACGCCAAATGAGGAATATTCCTTAGCATCTGAATGGATGTATCAAGTAATAGATCGGATAGTCGAAAGATACCGTTTATGATCCCCAGGAAAAAACCAAGAAGACCTCCAATCAAGAAACCAAGCATAGCCCTTCCTAGACTGATCGTAATATGTTCCGTCAACTCTCCTGTCCCTATCAATACAATTGCTGCTGTGAACACATCAGTGGGTGCGGGTAAAATTCTCTCTGAGATGATTCCTTTCCATGAAAGCAGCTGCCATAACACCAATAATAAAATGGGTATAGCCCACGGAATCATCTGGCGAATACCTGCTATAAATCGGGCTTTCATAAAACCTCTCCTTCCCTATATAGCTCAGTCCAATAAGGCGTCCTTAACAACAATTTCTTTCGGGATAATTTTTAGCTGGTAAAAGGTGTCAGCTTTTTCCTGCTGCTCTTTCATGATTTCATCGGATAATGGATCCACTCCGTATTCTCTTCTTTTTACTGCCATTTCGATTGAATTTTCATCGATTTTCAGCAGAGGTGCAAGCATTGATACTAATTCTTCATGATGGGAGTTAGCCCATTCTGAAGACTCCTGAACCTGGTCCACTATCGTATTAAGTATTTCTTTATTCGATTTAGCATAATTGGCATTTGCGATAAAAAAGTCACGATCAGAAGTCAACCCCTCACCATTTACAAGCATTCTTGCTTCTGAATTTAATTCTGTGTCTGAAGCGAAAGGATCCCAGACAACCCATGCGTCTATGTTTCCTTGTTCGAAGGCGACCCTGGCATCACCTGGCTGAAGGTAAGCTGGAGTGATGTCACCATATTCCAAACCTGCCTTTTCTAATGCTTTCACAAGAAGATAGTGGGAGCTTGAACCTTTAGCAAAACCAATTTTCTTTCCCTTTAAATCATTTAACGATTGAATGGTTGACTCTTTGGGTACGAGTATGCCGCTGCCCTTAAATTTGGAATAACCTGCTGCAACATAGACAATTGGAGAATCAGCTGCTTGGGCAAATATTGGCGGGGAATCTCCTGTTCTTCCAAAATCAACACTTCCTGCATTCAATGCCTCCAACAATGCTGGACCTGCCTGAAATTCCTTCCATTCAACCTTTACACCCTTTTTCTCAAGTTGCTTTTCAAGTGTTCCCAACGATTTTAAAATCACAAGCGGACAATTTTTTTGATAACCAATCCGGACTATTTTGTCAGAAGATGAAGCTTCCGCATCCTGTTTCCTTTCACTATATTGATTACATCCAGAAAGGACAATGCTGAACAGCAGAACAAAGCCTGCAATCATCTTTTTGATATATGCTGAATTACACTTCATCCTCTTACACCTCTTAATCATTTGATAACAACTGTTTTAGCCTATGTCACAGACAAAAACTAGGTTCCTGTCTATAGCAAAGAAAAAAGAACATAAAAATTTTAAAAGCAGGAAAACTAATTACATTGAAAAAAAGCTGGAGGGAGTTTTTATGGGAATCTTTACTGGTAAACCCGAGAATGAACCACTTCATTCGGGAGAGGTATTCAATTTGTGGGCCCATCTTTATGCTGCAAAAGGATATCTTGTAACTCTTCAAATTATGATTAATCACACTGGGGACCATGATTTAAAGGTTTTTTTGGAGGATCTTCTGGAGAATTGCTATAAGCAGGAGGAGCAGCAAACAGAAGCAATTTTAAAGCAAAACGGAATTCGTTTGCCGCCAGCTCCCCCCGCAAGGCCTGATGTTCAAGTAGAGGATATACCAGCAGGTGCGCGTTTCAATGATCCTGAAATTGCTTTGCTCGTCCAAAGAGAATTGATGGTCGGTAAAATTCTTTGCAGCTATGTCATGGGTATTTCAATCAGGTCAGACATTGCGGAAATGTTTGGAGAATTTCACGTCCAAAAGACCGAGTATGAGGGGAAATTACTTAAAATCACGAAAGAAAAAGGCTGGCTTGTTCCCCCGCCGATCAATCTTAAATAAACATTGCATTTTAAAAAGAAGGATGTGCAGGATACTTGGCTAAACAGAATAAAGGCATGTTAATTGCTGCAATTGGATCAATCCCGTTAATCATGACGCTGGGTAATTCGATGCTGATTCCCATCCTTCCCAAAATGAAATCAGAACTGGGACTGACACAGCTGCAGGTAAGCCTGACAATTACTGTATTTTCAGTTGCTGCTGCAATATTCATTCCCATATTTGGGTACCTGTCTGACCGTTTTTCGAGAAAAGCCATCATACTTCCTGCCCTAATTTTATATGGAATTGGTGGACTGCTTGCTGGTTTCGGTGCCAGTACTTTATCAAATCATTATATATGGATTCTTATTGGCAGGACATTACAGGGAATCGGGGCAGCAGGTACAGCACCTATAGCGATGGCCCTTACCGGGGATTTATTTAAAGGCGGAGAACAAAGCCGGGTTTTAGGGATTGTAGAAGCATCAAACGGCCTGGGTAAGGTACTATCCCCCATTATTGGTTCACTGCTTGCCATCATAGCCTGGTATGCGGTTTTTTACGCCTTTCCAGCTATATGTCTGATTTCTATAATACTGACTTGGATATTCATAAAAGAGAAGAGGAACCGTCAAGTCCCTCCCCCTTTTGAAAAGTATTCACGAGGTCTTTTGCATGTCTTTAAAAAGGAGGGCAGATGGCTCTTTACAACATACCTTGCTGGTGCCACTTGTTTATTTACCCTTTTTGGGATTTTGTTTTACCTTTCAGATGTTTTAGAGTCTAAATATGGAATAAATGGAGTAAAAAAAGGGCTAATCCTTGCAATTCCTTTGCTAGTACAAGGAGGCACTGCCTACATAACAGGGTCTAAGATCGGCAAGAACATGCTGATGATGAAACGGCTGATAGTTCTTGGGTTTTTGCTGATGACTCTCTCCTACGTTTTCCTGACCATGGTTGAGAAAATTGTTCCATTCCTTTTCGTCCTTATCTTTAGCAGTATCGGTACGGGATTGGTTCTTCCCTGCATAAACAGCTTAATCACTGGGTCTGTTGGGAAAGAAATGAGAGGATTTGTCACTTCCTTATATGGATCAGTCCGCTTTATAGGAGTGGCTGTCGGGCCGCCAATTTTTACCAGGCTAATGGATTGGTCGCGTACAGGAATGTTTTTGTCAATCGCAACTCTCACTTTCATCGTAGGACTGCTTGCCATTCTGACGATTCATGTAAAAAGGTCTGACGGAAAAAAAGAGAAAAATTCTGCTTTCCGCTATAATTATGTATAAACTACTTTTTCCTCCAACCCAAAGTATAAGCCTGGTTATAGTTATAATAATAAACAATATCGACCATTTTAGTGGAAATCCATTGACTGATTAACGCCTGGACGATGAGTTCCAAACTGATGATAAAACCAGTCATTACAAAGATACAGCAATTAATCCAAAATAAAGCGGATCCTGGAAGTGAGTTCCTTCTCTTGGCGATAATAAGCGCGATGACCCCAACACCGCCATTTGAGACTCCTTCCTTAAGCAATAGACCAATGCCAGTTCCTAAAAAGATGGAACCCATAACAAGATCAATCCATTCATTGCGGACCGCTGGAAAATAATATTGTTCACAGAATGTAATGGTAAATGAGGTCACAGTGATAGCACACATGGTCCATAGAGCGCAACGGTTTCCCAGATATTTTGCTGCGACAACAAGCATAGAGAAATTTACAATCCAAAGAGCCAATCCCATGTCTATACCGAGAAAGTAATTCAAAAGCACTGCGATCCCGCCTGCTCCCCCGGACGGGATTGCATGTGGAAATAAAAAAAGTCCCATTCCTATGCCTTGAATGGTACCTCCTGCTATAACCATTACGTTTTTTCGGAGAAAAGCTATCATAAATGCATCCCAACTTTTTCAAAAAATATGGATAGGCTTTCTCTCATTTTTATTCACCTTGTCCAGTGTATATGTTCAAAATATTTCATTCACAAATGCTAAAATCATTCATCGGGGTGTCTTTATGAAAGCAGACGTTATTTCAACTGAACATATTGTCATGATTGCAGTAGCTATCACGACTGGGACACTCGCACGCATTCTTACTGTTAAAGAGGATTTCAGACAATACCCCAGTTATCCAAATGGTTATATGACTAATTTAGTGACTGGATTCATAGCCTCAGCTCTAGGTGCAGTAGCGATTCCCGCACTAATGACTAAGAATTTTATCGCAGTTACCTTTTTAACTCTGGCCATTCAGCAATTCAGGGATGTAAGAAAAGCAGAAAGAGAAAGCTTAAAAGATCTTGAGAATACAGAGTATACAAGTCGAGGCGACGCATATATAGATGGTATCGCAAAAACCTTTGAAGCTCGTAACTACTTTGCTCTTATCGTATCATTCTGTACAGCTCTGGCAATACAAGCAGTCAATAGCCAATCAATCCCGATTAGGATAGCAGCAGGAGTAATTAGCGGAGTAATAGTCCTCTTCATTCTCAAAAGGTTTTCTAAAGGTAAAACAATTGGAGACATAGCGTCGGTTGAACAAGGTTCTATATCAATAAAAGAAACTGATTTATATGTAGATGATATTTTTGTAACTAATTTTCTTGGCTCCGAAAATGCATCAAGTTTATTTGAAAGTGAGGGAATTGCAGCAGTACTCACACCGAATGAAGACCGTTTTCGTATCACTTTAGACCATAGGGGACAACAACAAGCAGCCTTATTTGAAGCAACACGGACATTAGGCTTAAAACGATACCATTTCACTAGAAAAGACTTTGATAATGGCAAGGTCATCATAACCTTTGTTCCAATACTAAAGGATTCTGACCGGTTACTCGAAGCCATTAAAAAAACCCCCCTGCTTGAGAGCACCAAAAAAAATAAAGATGTACTAAGAACAAATTTCGTTGGGAGGAATTAATTTGGCTGAGACCAGCGGAGGCTTCCCTAAATTTGATGTATTAGCCATCATTACACTTTCAAAAGACCGAGTAATGGGAGGAAAGCAGCTAACTTTACTCGCTGAGAGTGAAGAAGAACAAAAAGCGATGTCACAAGAGATTGCAACAACTTTAAAAGGAGATATTGTAAGGTTGAAATTTGGTGACCATTTGGTTGTGCGGAGACTATAAAAGTTGCTTTTCTGACAGGAGTTAGCCTTCTCTTCTGAGAACATTCTATCGCAACCATGACTACACACAACAAAGAACAGTGCTCTCTGCTGTTCATTACACATCACCGGCGGGTCTGTGCGTCAGTTTCAGTCACTCAGTGCCCGCGTATATCATACGATGCGGTCCTCCTTGCTAACCTTTCTACTTAGACATTTATTCGGCTTAATCCTATATCCCACTCGGACATTTACACAAAAAAAAGAACAGCCATTACAGCTGTTCTTTCGTGTGCCCGGCGGCGTCCTACTCTCACAGGGGGAAACCCCCAACTACCATCGGCGCTGAGAAGCTTAACTTCCGTGTTCGGTATGGGAACGGGTGTGACCTTCTCGCCATCGCCACCAGACTATTTGATTTGAGGTTTTGTACCCTCAAAACTAGATAATGTTGTAAGAAGAAAACAAGAAGAACGAGCAATCTATTTTGGTTAAGTCCTCGAACGATTAGTATCAGTCAGCTCCA
>NZ_JAGGQQ010000005.1:29592-529684 GCF_018613195.1 Bacillus sp. ISL-45 | reverse complement strand
GCTTTTCGTACCCTTATGCAGTCAACTCTGCACCTATAAGGGTACCGTTCAGCCAAAAGGTACCCTTATGCATCCTTTTCCTCCCACATAGCCATCTTTAGGATCAGGTACATCCGTAAATTTCCCTTAGGCCTTCAAACCGCAAATAGGTTGTTATCCATATGAAATCCGGCAAAATAAAAAGCCTGCTATCAAAAGCAAGCTAAAACGAGTTCACGGTACCTAATCTTTTTAATTGTTCAGTGAGATGTTCAAAAGCTTCCTGGTCCTGGCTGTCCAGTGCCTCATCTATCATGGTAAGCAGTTTGTCTTTTTGGAACTTTTGAATGCTTTCTTCAAGAAATCTTTCTGCTACCATCTTGTCACTTTCGCTGATTTGGAGCTGCCCCGGAACATAAGGGTTTTCTTCCAGCACGGCGGCAAACTGATGGGCTTTGTTTGAAGCGTGGAAATTCAATTGGATGTAAATTTCTTCTTCCCTGTTCAAACGAATGTCGTGGAAAGACTTTTCTGCATCTGTCGTCATCACGTTTTCTTTAAAGAACCTGAAAGGCACTTCATCCACGCAATGGGTCGACATCACTAATCCCCTTGGGCAATACTGTGCATTTTCCACAAAATGCACCTTTTCCATCAGCTGGTCATGGCTCATCAAGTAGTTAAGGATCCAAACGCATTCCCGCCTTTTAAGCTGGTAATGGTTTAAAAACCAGCGGATAAAATCCTTTTTCTCGTTGACAGATACAGGGGTTGTCATTTTTGAATCCCTCCTCTGCATAACTCAAATTTTTTGTTAACGTTACAGATTCTCCGTCAAGCGTTCCAATAACTCACGGAATTCTTCATTGCCAGGTTCTTTTTTAACTAACTTACTAAAAATTTCGGCGGCGTCGGCCATTTTTCCTTCTTCAATTAAAAAATATCCGTAGTCTGTCAAAAATTCTTTATTGTCTTTAAAGAAAGTATATGCTAGTTGGTATTTGTTTAATGACTGTGAAAAATCTTCAATTTGCTGATAAGCAATTGCCTCATCCCAAAGAATCTGAGGTTCCTCTTCTTCTTCGTGGATGTCAGCTGCACGCACCAGCTCAAGTACATCTTCATAGCGTTCCTGCTTGAACAGCAGTTTGTTCAGGACAAGGACTCCTTCCATGAACCCTGGATCCAGAGCGATCGCTTCACGAAGCAATTTTTCGGCAGCTTCTTCATCAGGAATTTTAAGTGCCAATTTGCCGCCATAAAAGTATAAATCTTTATTGAATTCATCCTGCTCGATCCCCTGTTTAACAGCTTCGAACGCCTCTTCTGCCATTTCTTCTCGCTCATAGGCTTTTGCCAGATAGAGATAGAGCGAATGGTATTCCGGATCAAGAGCCTTAAGTTCCTCAAACTTGTCAATCGCTGTTTTATTATAGCCTGCCTGGAGCGCTGTAAAAGCAAAGCCGAACAAAGTATTAATTTCCAGCTTTTGCTCGAGCGCTTTTTCGTAAAAATGAAGAGCTTCCTCAAACGAGCCGCCTGCACTTAACGATTCAGCCAATCTCTGATTGAGATTCACTCCGCCAATTTCTTCATGCGACTTAAGGGCTGTTTCATAATACTGTATTGCTTCAATTAGTTTTCCCTGGTGGGCATATAACTCACCAAGAGCAAAGTCAATCACTGGCTCCTCCGGTAAAAGCCTCTTGGCCTCAAGGAGTTTCTTTTCACTCACCTCAAACAGACCTTCCATTTGATACAGGTCTGCCAGCAGAAGCAGCGCTTGTGGAAAAGAAGGATCTTCTTCATCAACCCTTTCAAGAGAAAGCATGGCCTCCTCCTCTTTACCCATTTCAATCTGAGCTTCAGCGAGCAGAACATGGAGTTCGCCTTCATTGGGATAATCCTTCAATAAGCTTTCAATCAAAGCCTCTGTTTCTTCCATGAAACCGAAGCGGAACATCTCCTCAGAAAGAAGGAATTTTTCTTCGTCGCTTCCTTTTTCAAGAATGCCTTTATAAGCAGCCATTGCCTTTTCAAGCTGTCCATTTTCAATATAAGTTGTTATTTCATTTACTCCGACCATTTTTATCATCCTACCCTTACTTTAGGCTTTTGCCTGAAGCTGTCTGATCAGCAATCATTCATATACCGGCTAAGCCCTTTAATAATTATCTGTAAAAAATCCTGGTGTGTTAATTATAACATTCTCTCCCATTCCTGGCCGATAATAAACCTCGTCCCCGGCGCGAATGACTTTTCCCTTATCGACAGTGACGGCCAGATGCTTCGATTGGAAAAACAACCCATGTTCATCACGTTGTTTGGTTTCCGCGTTTATATTATAAAGATTATAGCTGAGTTCTCCGCCACTGTGCAGATTTGATTTTTCCGGGAAGATTCCGGTTTTCTTTAAAATCGACCTCGACACGGGACCCGGGTTCGCTAGATCATCATGCACCGCGGGAACCTTTTCTCTTTTCATCAAATCACTCCAGGCATTAAGCTGCAGCTGCCTCCCTTTTTTATGCTTACTTTCAGGAAAGACTGGAATGATTGGGCAGTTATAAGGAAATAGCGCTTCCTTGATCCATCCCCACGGCATCGCCGCCAATTCGTCCATCTCATCAATTTCCAGAAAGATCGCTGGTATCTTCAGTTTTTTACATTTACGGATAAATCCGGGATTCATCACCCGTGGCGGGATGCGGACGCCAAGAACAAAATCAATTGGGCTGTCTAAATAATTACTTTTTGCCTGCTTAAGCTTTTCTTCAAGCTGCCGTTCAAATTGGATTTTCACTGTAGTGAATACAACTGTGCTGCCCTTCATTATAAAGTTCTTCAGATAGTATTCTTTTCTCTCTTTAAAAGATTCGTTTACAGGGAGATTCGGGTCAAAGAGGACATGTGTCGGGGTCATTATAAATTTGTCCGCATCCATCCTCATATAGTTATAACGTTCAAATTTGGATGTTGCAGATAAGATTCGCTGGCCCTCCACCAGCATGCTTGTATCCATGAAGGCTTGTCCCTTCAAGAGATGGACATTTTCTATAATGTATGCCATAAAACCACTCCTTTAACGGTCTTATGACAAACTATGCTGAAATTACGAGAATATAACGGCGGTTTTATTTTCTGGCTGTTTTCGTAAAGATTGTTGTTAAAATCCTAAAGCCGATTTTAACGTAATAGAAGGCCATTTTGTTGGTCGGTATTAAGTTTGCATGCTCTTTTCTCACAAAAGAGTCAACCTTACGAAGAAAAATAGGTCATTCAATCCTATTTTGTAGTCAAGAGCAACAAAGTTTGAGAAAAGAGCCTAATATAAATAGAGAGAAGGCCATCCATTGCTCATGATTGGCCTTCCTTCAAACAAAACTATGCTAGTTTCCCAACAAGGAATACAGATCATCAAAGAAATCCGGGTAAGAAACGGCGACGGCTTCGCTTTGCTCTAGGACGACCTCGCTTTTACAGAGAAGGGCGGCGATTGACAGCATCATTCCAATCCTGTGGTCCCCGTGTGCTGACACAGTGCCGCCGTCAAGGCTTTGATTCCCTTGTATAATCATGCCATCATCTGTAGCCTCTATGTCCACCCCGAGCTTCTTTAGTTCATTGACAACGGTATCAATGCGATTTGTTTCCTTCACCTTTAATTCCCCGGCATCCTTAATAACCGTCAATCCCTTAGCCTGCGTTGCCAGCAAAGCAATGACCGGGATTTCATCGATTAATCGGGGAATCAGGTCACCTTCAATTATTGTGCCCCTCAGTTCTGAATGTTTCATTCTTATATCTCCAGCCGGTTCAGCTGAATCACCCTCGTACGGTTCCACCACGAAGTCGGCTCCCATGGCTCTTAGCACATCGATTATTCCGGTTCTTGTCGGATTTAGCCCAACATTTCGAAGAATGATGTCACTCCCGGGAACGACAGCGGCTGCGACTAGAAAAAAGGCGGCGGATGAAATATCACCAGGAACATTTATAGCAGTGCCCTTCAGCATTTGTCCGCCGGTTACCTTTACGGCATTCTCCCTGCGTTCAACTTGGCCGCCAAATTGCTTGATCATCCTTTCGGTATGATCCCTTGTTTTCACTGGCTCAACAACTACTGTCTCACCTTCAGCCTGCAAACCGGCAAGCAAGATCGCAGATTTAACCTGCGCGCTGGCTACTGGCAGTTCATATGTAATTCCGTTTAATTTCTGGCCTTCCACTGTCAGCGGAGTGAATTCTCCATTATTCCTTCCCGTAATGCTTGCTCCCATTTTGCCGAGAGGAAGGGTCACTCTAGTCATCGGCCTTCTTGCGATTGACTCATCACCTTCAAGAGTTGATTTAAACGGCAATCCCGAAAGGATTCCCATCATCAGCCGTATCGTTGTTCCGGAATTCCCGACATACAGTGTTTCCTCAGGCTGGCTTAGTCCATCCGTACCTTTTCCTGTAACCGTTACATTGCTGCCATTCTGGACAATTTCAACACCGAGCTGCCGGAAGCAGGAAATCGTACTTAAACAATCTTCTCCAGGCAGGAAGTTTTCAATACGGGTGACTCCGTCGGCTATTGAACCGAACATGACTGCTCTATGCGAGATTGATTTATCACCAGGTACTTTAACTTGTCCCTCCAAAGAGGTTCTATTTGTTAAAAGAGTTTTCACTGACATTTTTCTGCTCCTTAAGTCTACTCTGCGACAGACATTTCATAGTCTGTCTTTTTTCCAATACATTCTTGTGCTCTGGCCCGGTCATCAGGCGTCTGGAAACTGATCACCAGTACTCCGTATATATCTTCACGAGTTTCTATGATTCTGATATTCGTTATACTGATGTTTTCAACTGCTAGATATCCGGTGATTTCAGAAATCACCCCTGGATAGTCCGGGACATCTACAAACAAATCATAAAAGCTGGGAATAGCTCCTTTGTCGCTTACAGGGAGACCATCCCGGTATTTTTTAGCTGCATCAAAGAAATCATAGATCCTGTCCTGTTCATTAGCTACCAATAATTCTTTTACCCGGCTCATTTCATCCTGCCAGTCAGTTAACAGCGAAATGAGGACTTCCCGGTTTTGAAGCAGGATGTCTCTCCACATCTGCGGATTGCTTGATGCGATTCGGGTTATATCCCTGAACCCTCCAGCAGCCAGCCGGTTGACGAGAGGATTGCCTTCATCCGCCCGTGACGCCTGGTGTACGAGGGAAGCAGCTATTATATGCGGAAAATGGCTGACAACTCCTGTTAGATAGTCATGTTCTTCAGGTGAAACATCCAGAAACTTTGCCCGCGTGCCGGAAAGCCATGCTTTTAGCCGGTCTACCGTCTCACTTCCGACTGAAGCCTCAGGTGTAAGAAGATAGAATGCATTTTCAAACAGGATTTTCTTGGCTGCGGCTACACCGCTTTTATGGGAACCTGCCATTGGATGGCCGCCAATGAAGGTAACTCCTTTTGCTCTCAGGCACGTTGCCTTAGTTGAAATATATCCCTTTGTACTGCCGGTGTCGGTAACAATGACCTCATTTTTCAGTTTCAATGTGGCTAATAGTTCAATTATGTTTCCGGTGGCCAATACCGGAGTCGCAATAATGATTAAGTCCGCCTCCGGTGCTTCCACCTCTAAACTGACTGCTGTGCGGTCAATGACCCCCAGCATCATGGCCAGATCCATTTGATTTTTGTCGGCATCCAAGCCAATTAGTTCTGCCTGCGGATGCTGCCCTTTAATACACATAGCCAGAGAGCCGCCAATCAAACCAAGACCAATGATCAATACGCGGCCTTCCATAAAATCAACACCCTTATTTAGATATTACAGTATCAACACTCAAGTATTCTTTGATCAATTCAATTACCCCTTGATTTTGTTCCTTTGAACCAATGGTAATCCTTACACAGGTCGGGAATCCCAGTGCTGTACCTGAACGCACAATATAACCTCTTTCAAGCAGGTATTGAAAAACCTCCTGGCCATCCCTGTTGAAATCAATCAAGATGAAGTTGCCTTGCGATGGGAAATATTTCAACCCTGTACGATCACAAAAATCATAAAACTGCTGGAGGCCGTTTTTGTTTTCGTTTTTACATTCATCTACAAATTTTTGGTCACCAAGCGCAGCTATTGCAGCTGCCTGAGCCAATGTGTTGACATTGAATGGCTCCCTTGCCGGTTCAAGTGCCCTGATGGTATCTTCGTGGGCGATTCCATAACCAACCCGAAAACTGGCAAGCCCGTATATTTTGGAAAACGTTCGCAGGATAATCAAGTTTTTATACTGATCTAAAAGACTCAGGGAGTCATGATAATCCTCCGCGGTCACATATTCAAAATAAGCTTCATCCAGCACGACAAGCACATCGCTTGGCACCCGAGCCATAAACGCTGTTAATTCTTCTTCAGTTATATAGACACCTGTCGGATTATTCGGAGAGCATAACCAGACAACAGATGTCCGATCATCAATGGCAGCAGCCATCTCATCCAAGTCATGAGCACCGTCAACCAATGGAATTTCTGCTATTTCACAGCCTTCGATAATGCCATTGTGCTTATACTGCGGAAAAGTCGGAGCGGCCATCACAGTTTTTGTCTCTGGTGTAAGCAAGCCGCGGGCAATCATTTGGATTATCTCATCCGACCCGTTTCCAAAAATGATCTGTGCTTCCTTTACACCTAAATGGTCTGCCAAATGCATTCGAAGCTCGGTTGCATATCCATCTGGGTACACTGAATACTTGCCAGCATAATTTGCGATTTCATTTTCCACTTTTTCTGAAGATCCAAATGGATTCTCATTTGATGCCAATTTTACAATCTCGGATAAACCATACTGCCTTTTCACTTCACTGATCGATTTACCAGGCTGGTACGGCTTTAATTTTAGTAGCTGCTCTTTCCATCTCATCTAATCCACCTCAACTATTCTACTCTTTAATTCACTATCTTATTAAAGTAATAAAGAACATGAGCTTATCATACACTGTTTGGTGCTGCAGAAAAAGTATAAAGTTATAAATCAGGTCTTAGTCCTGCAGCTCCCTCAAGATAAATATGCTTGATCTCTTCCTGTGGTTTTTCAGTGTTGAAATGAATCATGACTCTGATACATTTCTGCAGCGAGCCGGGGACTGATAATTCTTGCATACACATGACTGGAACGTAGGTCCAGCCGTCCAAATTTCTTAAAGCCCTTGCCGGAAAGGCTGCATCTACATCATCAGTAGCAGAAATGAAAATCGAGGCAACATCATCCGGTGTAATATCGTTGGTAGCGACTGTTTCTTTTAAAAGTCTTTCAGCAGCAGTAATGATTTCTTGCTCATCATTTTCGTTTACTGTAATAGCTCCTCTTACTCCCCTAATCATCTAACTCCCCCTCTTCTGCAAATTTCATCAGGTTCATCCTCAATACATTTTCCTCGACTTCCTTGAGTGAAGGCACTCCGACCTTTTCCAGTAAAACGAAACGGATTGCCCCATTAACAGTTTTTTTATCCTGCTTCATTCTTTCCAGCAATTGTTCCGAAGAGAGTCCCGCCGGAATTTTGGTTACATACCCAAGATTGTTAAGCCAGTTCTTGAATGTTTTTACCTCGAAATCAAGATCAAGCAATTGTTTGCTTAATTGAAGGGCAAATAGCATCCCGATAGCTACAGCCTCCCCGTGAGTAACTTTACCGTAACCCGCTTCGGCTTCAATTGCATGGCCAAGTGTGTGCCCGAAATTCAAAAATGCACGAATTCCGGTCTCCTTCTCATCTTCTGCGACAACGGACCCCTTAATTTGAATGCCCCTCGTCAAAAACTCAAGCAATGAGTCATTCAATTTATCCAATGACTGGATTTCTTCTTTAAGCCAGGAATAAAAGTTTTCATCGCTTATCAGGGAGTGCTTGATTACTTCCGCAAAGCCGGACCGGATTTCATGGTCAGGGAGGGTTTGCAGGAAATCCAAATCATAAACAACAGCTTCGGGTTGATGGAAGGCACCAATCATATTCTTGCCTAATGGATGGTTAATTGCTACTTTCCCTCCCACGGCACTATCATGGGCAAGAATAGTGGTTGGGACTTGTATGAAGCGGATCCCCCTCATATAAGTCGCTGCCACAAAACCTGCTAAATCTCCGACTGCCCCACCGCCAAAAGAGATGATCAGCGACTTCCTGTCTAGTTTATTTTCAAGCGCTGAAGTAAGACAATCCTTATAAACATCGAACGTTTTCGCTTTTTCCCCTGATGGGACGATTTTTTCAAATATTCGTTCCAGACTTGTGTGTTTGTGAAATGAATCAAGGTGATGCTTGGCGACTGTTCCATCAGTAATGATCATGATTGATGTATATTTGTCTGCAGCATCATGTACAATGCTCCGCAGTTGACGGATAGCACCATTACCAATATATACAGGATAGGTTTTTGTACTTGCAACGATGTTCACTTGCTGCATCTTTAAAAATCCCTCGCAGTCCTTCTTTGCTCTTCGATTGATGCCTTCAATGTGTCAAATCGATCTGCATAAAATTGGTCGATGATGGCTGAAGCAAGTTCCCAGGCAATAACGCTCTCAGCAACCACTGCAGCAGCAGGGACAGCACAGGCATCAGATCGTTCTATACTCGCAGCAAAAGGTTCCTTAGAATCAATATCGACACTCATCAATGGCTTGTAGAGAGTCGGGATCGGTTTCATTACACCACGGACTACGATTGGCATTCCTGTTGTCATCCCGCCTTCAAGGCCTCCAAGCCGGTTCGTTTTCCGGTAGTATCCGCTGCCCTCTTCCCAGGCAATCTCATCATGTACCTGGCTGCCAGGCCTTCTGGCCGCTTCAAAGCCAATACCAATCTCCACACCTTTGAAAGCATTGATGCTCATAATGGCCGCAGCAAGCTTCCCATCAAGTTTACGGTCATAATGGACATAGCTGCCCACTCCAGCCGGCATACCCTCGGCTATTACTTCGACGACACCGCCAATAGAGTCTCCATTTTGCTTTGCGTCATCAATTGCTGCCATCATTTTAGTCCCTGCTTCTGGATCGAAGCATCTGACCGGTGATGCTTCTGTTATTTCTTTAAGCTGTTCAAGTGAAGCGAAATCCTGTTTTTCAGCCATCACCCCGCCAATTTCTACAACATGGGCAACCAATTCGATACCCAGCAGTGACAGCAGTTTTTTTGCCGCAGCACCTGCTGCGACCCTTACAGTCGTTTCCCTGGCAGAAGAACGTTCGAGAACATTTCTCATATCCCGATGGCCATACTTAATTGCGCCATTTAAATCTGCATGACCAGGACGAGGACGTGAAATCTTCCTTTTCACTTCATCAGAGGATAGGTCATCGAGCGGTTCCTGTCCCATAATTCCGGTCCAGTGCTTCCAATCGTTATTTTCTACAACCAGGGCAATCGGCGAACCTAATGTATACCCATGCCGAATCCCTGAAGTGATCTGCACCTGATCTTTTTCAATCTGCATCCTTCTTCCACGGCCATAGCCTTTCTGCCTGCGCGCCAGCTCTTGGTTAATATCTTCTGCTACGAGCGGCATGCCTGCTGGCATCCCCTCTATAATGGTTGTTAGCTGTGGTCCATGTGATTCTCCAGCTGTTAAATATCTCATATACTTTCCCCCTTCAACTCGCTAAAGGATTTGTTTTACTATATCATACAGTTAAAAATAAATAAATTAAAAATTATGAAATATGTATTATTCCTTCTCAGAAAAGCTCTTATCCAGTATTTTGTTGCATTCTACCCGTGTATGATCTTAATTCCGGTTCAGAAGCCTCCTTGAAAAGAGCCATGACACCTTTGAGAATTCGGAAACAAGTAAATGTCCGAAAAGCAACCTTCAATGCGAAAACAGCCTTTTAAGAATGAAGCCATTTTATCATGAAGCCTGTTGACTCGCAAAAAACAATCTCCTGGGACTCGAGTATCCGATTGAGACCTGGAATTTGACCTACGGCGTTACATGCCCTGATTCGGGACAAAGGAAGAAGGAGCTCGGTTACCCGGCTCCTCCTATTATTTCTTTCTGTAAAAGAAAGTATCTGCAGTTTCAAAGTTATATGTACCAGGGTTGAAGATTTGTTCAGTGCTTCCCACAAACAAAATCCCACCAGGTCTTAATGCTGCGCTGAATTTATGGTAAATGCTTTCCTTGGCCTCCTCGGTAAAATAAATGAGGACATTGCGGCAGACGATTAAATCAAAAGGTCCGCCAAAATGGTCGGCAAGCAAATTTTGCTTTTTAAACGCAACAGTCTTCTTAATGTCATCTTTCACAGTATAATAGGGTCCATCCTGCTGAAAAAACTTCTTAATCATTTCTTCAGGGGCTTCATTCAGTGACCTTGCTGAATAAACTCCGAGCCTGGCTTTTGCAAGGACGTTATCATCAATATCGGTCGCCAAAATTTGGATCTTCGATAATGGCATATGTTTTGACAGCACCATTGATAATGTATAGGGCTCTTCTCCCGTGGAGCAGGCTGCACTCCAGATTTTCGGCTTTGGATTTTTGCTTAACAACTCTGGAATCATCGATTGATCAAGGACTTCCCACCGTTTTGCGTTTCTATAAAACTCGGAGACATTGATCGTCATTCGATCCAAAAATTCGTTCATGAGCTGCTGGTCATTGGCCAGAGCCTGGAAAAACTCCTTGAAAGATGAGCAGCCCTTCTTTTGATAGAGTGAGGTCAATCTTCTTTTCATTTGTGCTTCTTTGTATAGAGCAAGGTTTATACCAGTCTTCTGGTAGATTTTTGAGATAAACTGTTCATAGTCTTGCGGCATCATTTTGCTCCCTCTCGGTACTAGAAAAAGTTGGACATTTTCATTATATCGAAAAATGATATGTAGAGTGAGATATTTTTTCATATCTCAAGAAGCCCGCCTGTCATCATTAAGTGAATGGCTCTGTTGACAGGGCTGTTGATTTTCGTTCCAGGCGCTTCGCTTTCCGCGGAGAAGAATTATGTAAAAGCCCAATTGCGGACTTTTACAAAGATCAAATTCTTCCTTGCAGTCAGGGAGCCTCCTCGTCACAATCTCCTGCGGGGTCTCCCCATGACTTGCTCATCCCGCAGGACATTGAATTAGCTTCCCAGAAACTGCCCACGCACGATGAAAATGCGTTAGCATTTTCGGAGTAGTCTACGCGCCTTCCACTACAATCAACAAGATTTAAAAACACCATTCAGCTTTAGCTTTATCAGAGCCAAAAAAAAGAACACTTGCTATTCACAAGTGTCCAGAATTTATTAAAAGATAAGGCGCCTGCGCTTTTCTTAGTAAACCCACTCGTTGATTAATTTGCTGTATTCAGCAAGTTCTTCTTGTTTGAAGAATAACCCGATTTCACGCTCTGCGCTTTCTGGTGAGTCAGATCCGTGAATTACGTTCTTGCCTACAGTAACCCCGAAGTCTCCGCGGATTGTTCCAGGAGCTGCATCCTTAGGGTTAGTTGCACCCATCATCTGGCGTGCTGTAGAAATAACATTCTCTCCCTGCCATACCATAGCGAATACTGGGCCAGAAGTAATGAAGTCTACTAATTCACCGAAGAATGGACGCTCTTTATGTTCGCCGTAATGCTCTTCAGCAAGTTCTCTAGGGATGTTCATAAGTTTTGCCCCAACAAGCTGGAAGCCTTTCTTTTCAAAACGAGCAACAACTTCACCAATCAGGTTGCGCTGTACACCATCAGGCTTTACCATCAAATAAGTCTTTTCCATGAGTTCCACTCCTAATTCATATATGTATGTGAACCGCTTACAAAAGCAATCCTTAGAAATAGTATCATTTTTTTGAAAAATTCGCAACTTGCTAATACTTTCGTTTCCCGATGAATCTGGCGATATCGCGCAACGACTTCTTGGCCTTATTAGATGGGAGCTCTTCAAGGATATCAAGGGCCTTATCCAGGTAACGGTCACTGATGTTCAGTGATTTTTCAATCGCACCTGAATCCTGAACAAGCTTAAGTATTTCATTAAGTTCTTCTCTTGGCATGCCCTCATGGACATTCCTGATCCGGCTTTTGATATATTCGTCCTGCATTGCGTACAGTACAGGAAGTGTTATATTCCCCTGGAGAAGGTCCCCGCCAGCCGGCTTTCCAAGTTCTTTTTCTGTACCAGTGAAATCCAGCACATCATCCGTGATTTGGAAGGACATACCGACATAGTAGCCAAACTTATACAATTTACGGTGGTCCTGCTCAGGAACTCCTGATACCACCGCACCAAGCTGACAGCTCGCTGCAATTAGAAGAGCAGTCTTACGCTTGATTCTCAGCAAGTAATTACGCAGGTTCTGGTCAAAATTATATTTATCTTTTATCTGTTCTATTTCGCCAACACTTAATTCGACGATTGTATCAGAGAGGATTTGGTGCGCTGTCGGATTTTTGATGTCAGTCATAAGCTCCAGCGCCCTGGCAAAAATATAATCTCCCGTATACATCGCAATCCTGTTATCCCATTTTGCTTTGATTGTCGCCTGCCCTCGGCGCAATTCAGCATCGTCGATAACGTCATCATGAACCAGGGAGGCCATATGGATGAGTTCAAGGGAGACCGCTGCATCCTTAATGGTATTGATATCATAATTACCGAATTTTCCACCAAGCAGGACAAAAACGGGCCTGATCCGTTTCCCGCCGGCTTTAAGCAAGTGCAGGCTTGCCTGGCTGAGCAGCTGGGAATCCGCCTGGATCGCTTCTTCCAGTTCTCTCTCGATCAATGTCAAATCAGAATTCAAATATGTATATAGTAACTTCATCTTCATAATTATCCACCCAGCTTTTACATCCTCGATATCCATTGAAGCAACTTTGAACGTACCTTTTCGGCGCCTCAATGCATTCAGGAGGTTTCTATTATGCTTGGAGCTTTCAACCGGCCAAGCTAATTCATTTCTCTGCATCCCGATCCATTCTGATAGCCGCTTCGCTATCATCAACATTGCGTAAAACTAAAAATAAAACAGGCTGACCTTCCTTGACGAGCGAAAAAGAAAAGGACAGCCATGGTCTATTTATACCATCAGAATGTTTATTACCCTGGAAAATGGTCCAGCCAGAGCGCTTTGCAAGCCTTCAAGCCAGTAAAACGCTATTCGTTAAACTCGGAAGAAACCACTCAAGACAGTGTCCACAGACCAGTGCCTTTGCACTCTTCCTATTTCCGGCCAATATGCACGGCCGCTACACCGCCGCTATATGGCTTGTATTCGACATTATTGAAACCTGCCTCGGCGAACATTTTGGCAAGCTCTTTCATGCCTGGAAAATCTTTAGCGGATTCCTGGAGCCAGGAATATTCGTCATAGCTCTTAGCGAACATTTTGCCGAACATCGGCATGATAAACCTGAAGTATACTCGATATGCTTGCTTGAAACCTGGCATTGTCGGCTGGGACGTTTCGAGGCATACCGCCATCCCGCCCGGTTTAAGGACTCTGTAAATTTCACGCAGCACCTGATTGTAATCTGGCACATTCCTCAAACCAAAACCAATAGTTACATAGTCAAAGCTATTATCCTCGAACGGGAGCTCCATTGCATTCCCATGGATTAGAGTTGCCTGATCCAGGTTGCGGGCCTGCAGTTTCTCCTCCCCTATCTTCAGCATATTTTTGCTGAAATCAAGTCCGACCACTTCGCCATCTTTCCCGGCAGCTTCCGCAAGCGCAATCGTCCAATCAGCCGTTCCGCAACAAACATCAAGTGCTTTGGCTCCCTTTTGGACATCCATCTTTTTCATTGTGTCATTGCGCCATTTAATATGCTGCTGAAAACTGATGACAGAATTCATTTGATCGTAATTCTCATAGATTTTTTCAAAGACTCCATGGACACGTTGTTCTTTCGATTGCTGCATTGCATTACCCTTCTTCCGCGAATTTTTTAGACATGGTCTGATGCTGCCCTGCAATCAGGTCTAACCGTTCCATCAGCAAGCTGTTCATCCCTGGCAGCTTCTTTAACGCTGCATTAATCTTCGTCATTGAAAATTCAATATATCTTGTGCAAATTGTTATAAGGTATTTTTGCTGTTCCGATGACAGATTTGTTGTAGTCTGGTCCATTTTTGGCAGAGCAATCTTTTTAAGCGCATTAAAAACAAGTGAACTGCCGGATTTAATGAACTTGGTTTCTTCTGATAGCAGCCTCTTGACAAAAAGCCAATTGGAAGCGAATTCAAACCATTCTGACGCATCCAAATGGTCAGCGACCTTGCCTAAAAGAGCCGACTCGATTAATTTTACACTATCCATTAATTTATCGATCGCTTCAGCTTCTTTTTGGTACAGCAAAATTTTCTGCTCATTGACTTCTTTTACTCCTGAAGCTAATAGCTTGATCATTTCTATATCATCCATATCAGCCAGCAGCTTGTAATATAGGCCACTGAAATATATTCCAGCGAGAACCGTCAGCTGGCGGCGCTTATGGCTTTCATCCTCTTCACCTGGTTGTGAGTTATTGACCTGCTCATGGGTATCAAGGGCAATTTGCAGGAGCATTGTGGTCACAGTGTAGTTCTTTGCTTTTTCCTGATTTACTTCCTGCTGTTCCATCAACGAGGTAAGCAACAAGAGCCTGTCATCATCAATAAAAGGAGATTCTACATGCTCCAGCAAATAAGGATGTGAAAGTTTTTCGAGAAGAAGCTCTCTGGTGCCGTCTAATTTGTTTTGTAAATCTAGCAAATAAATCACCCTTGTTCCCCTTATTTATGTTGGATTGCCGGCGGCGAGCACAATTTTTTCCTATCATGAAAGCCAGCCGTATGCAGAAATCTGGCTATTGAAAACAGACATAAAAAAAGCGCCTAAAAACTATTTTTGCAATTGTACCGAACACTCCAAGGCAGTGACAATTATATCACAAATAGTAAAAACATGAACGTGATATTATAAATTAAACACTAATTACGAAGAACTGAGCTCGATTTTGTAACAAAATAGTTGGTTTTGCACTGATCTACTTCTTCTCACTCATTATTTCACCGAATGGCGTGACGATCTTTGCATGCCCTCTGATTTTGATGGCAGAGGTATGTTCTGTAAACTGCGCGATCATAACTTCACCCTGGTCGAGCTTCTCGGAATGATGGAATCGAGTGTCGGTCCCTCTTGTAAGACCAATTACATTCACTCCATCCTCAATGGCTTTGATTACTACATAATCGGTGTTAACGCTTTGTTTCTTATCCATTATTATCCCCCTTACAGGAAAGAATATGTTGTGTCCGGGACGCACTTGTTAGCCCGTTTTTATAACGTGATAGAAAGTCCAAAAACTTCACTTCGAGAATTGTCCAGCTCCCGCCCCTAGCTCCTCGGGTCGCCAGCCACAGGATAAGGAAAGCTTCGAAGCGAATCATCGCACGACCGAAAGCGGTAGCTTTTGGGAGGACGTGGCGTTATAGGCGGGCAGCGCCTGTCGGGGCTGACCAAGGCACTTGCGCTTTTCTTATAATATAACAAAAGGCTAAAAGAATTACTTTCAGCCTCTGACACTTTTGCATGCTACTTTTTTATCAAATCCCTTTAAGCTTTGATCAATGAGAGAATTTCAGCTCTTGCGTTTACATCCTCGGCCAAAGTACCTCTTACAGCAGATGTAACTGTTTTCGAGCCAGGTTTCTTTACCCCTCTCATTGTCATGCACATATGTTCTGCTTCTACCACTACCATTACACCATGGGGATCCAGCTTTTCCATGATCGAATTCGCTATCGTGGAAGTGATCCTTTCCTGAAGCTGAGGTCTTTTAGCCACTGCTTCCACCGCTCTTGCAAGCTTGCTGAGCCCAGTAACCTTTCCTCCTCGCGGAATGTATGCGACATGCGCCTTGCCAAAGAAAGGAACCAGATGATGTTCACACATAGAATAGAAAGGAATATCCTTTACCAATACCAACTCCTCATGGTCCTCACCAAAAATGGTTTCGAAGTATTCTTTAGGATCCTGGTTCAATCCTGAGAAAACCTCCTCATACATCTTAGCGACCCGTTTGGGAGTATCTAGCAAACCTTCCCTGTTAGGATCTTCACCGACTGCTTCTAATATTAAACGCACCGCTTCTTCAATTTGGGCACGATTGACGTTTGACATCTGCGTTTCCTCCTATGATCCATCAATCTCATCATAATCCTGCATAGATAAGCAACTATTAGATTATAATATTTTCATCTTAGCATAACCAATTCTCGGCAGGCAAAACTTAATATTCAACTGTAACAATAAAAAGCGCAATGGCCTCGTTCAGACACGACTCTCGATGGAGCTCGATTTAGAAAACCGTCTATAGTTACCGATCCAAGGTTTTTCAAATTCCCGGAAAGAACAGAAAGCGCAAGCGCCTCGTTAAGCCCCGACAAGCGCTGCCCGCCTATGACGCCACGTCCTCCCAAAAGCTACCGCTTTCGGTCGTGCGATGATTCGCTTCGAAGCTTTCCTTATCCTGTGGCTGGCGGGTCTAGCACATCTTGTGCCTCGGAGGGCCTGTCAGTGAAGTCGTTCTTTGCCTCATTGGCAGGACCGAACTCGAAAAGTATAGCCGACTGCTTAGAAACGCAGAAACTGGAGACTCCGACAAAGAAGCGCTTTTTGCTTCTGCCGGCGGAGTTGAAGTTTCGGAGTTTCTAGGAGGCGACACTAGACAAGCGACTCAAGGGGCTAGGCGCTGGAGCTGGATTAAGATAACTTCAGAGAGTTATCCACAACTCAATAACTTTTATAAATTCCTTAACCAAGCAAAAAGGCCGCGAACAGGTCGCGGCCCTTAGGGTTTAGCATACGCTCAGTGCGTCGTATGTAATTATTTCACTGCATCCTTAAGTGCTTTACCTGGTTTGAAAGCAGGCACCTTGCTTGCAGAGATTTCGATTTCATCACCAGTTTGTGGGTTGCGGCCTTTACGGGCAGCGCGCTCACGAACTTCGAAGTTACCAAAACCGATTAATTGTACTTTGTCCCCATCTTTTAATGCATTTAAGATTGAATCAAAAACAGCGTCAACTGCTTTTGTTGCATCTTTCTTTGAAAGCTCGCTAGCTTCTGCAACTGCATTTATAAGTTCTGTTTTGTTCATGCCATTCACCTCCTCCCAAAGAGATCCCATTGCTCAGAAATTAAGCATCTTAACTACATTTCTAAACAAAACTTGTGAATTCTATACGTTGCCGGCAGATTTTATTATCCTAGTTTGCAAAAAACTATGATAAAGAAACCTAAAATCGCTTGAAACCCTGTTATATAAGGGTTTTTAAGCTACAACGCTAATTCTGTTAAAAGATTATCATAATGTTTTCCTCTTATCAAGATAATTTCAAGAAATAATGGGAATCTTTTCTTCTTTGAAACATATTTGTAATATGTTGACCCTAATTCATTACCCGTAACTGCCGCCATCAAACATACAATAATGAATTTTAAGTCTTTCATCCTTAATTCAAAGGATGTTTTTAAGGTCTTTTCTCATATTTCGCTGCAGATAAATTATATTAGAAGAGCATTTTCTGTTTAGACAACATAATGGAGTATGAATCAAAATCTTCTGGAAGACAAACAAAAAGACTCCCAAAAGGAGTCCAATTATAATATGATTGCTATTAATCCACCGGAACCTTCGTTGATGATTCTTTCCAGCGTTTCTTTTAATTTATACCGTGCATTTTCAGGCATCAAGCTCAATTTTGCCGAAATTCCTTCTCTGACGATCGAGCTCAAGCTCCTGCCAAAGATATCAGAATTCCAGATTGACAGCGGATCATCTTCAAAATCCTGCATCAGATAGCGAACAAGCTCTTCACTTTGTTTCTCTGTGCCAATGATTGGCGAGAATTCAGATTCGACGTCCACTTTGATCATATGGATTGAAGGCGCTACTGCCCTTAAGCGAACACCGAAACGCGACCCCTGGCGGATAATTTCCGGTTCTTCAAGGCTCATGTCAGTCAAGGATGGTGAAGCAATCCCATAACCTGTCTGCTTAACCATTTTAAGCGCATCAGAAATCTGGTCAAACTCTGTTTTTGCATATGCGAACTCCTGCATCAGCTCAAGCAGATGATCCTTCCCGCGTATCTCAACGCCTACGATTTCTTTCAGAATCTCATCGTAAAGATCATCTGGGGCATACAGGTCGATTTCAGCAACACCCTGGCCCATTTCGATACCCGCCAGTCCAGCCCTGTCAATGTAGTCAAAATCGCTGAATTGATGGACGACCCTGTCTACATCACGCAGCCTCTTGATATCCTTCACAGTCTCTTTGACTGCTTCCTGGTAGCTTTCACGCAGCCAGTGGTTTTCACGAAGGACCATTACCCAGCTAGGCAGGTTGACATTCACTTCAAGTACAGGGAACTCATACAGAGCCTCCCGCATCACACTGAGAACATCAGATTCACGCATGCTTTCAACACTCATTGCCAGTACAGGGATATCGTATTTGTCCGCTAACTGGGCTCGTAATGTTTCTGTATTGGGATGGTAAGGCTGTGCACTGTTCACCACCATGATAAACGGCTTTCCGACTTCCTTGAGCTCTTCAATCACTCTTTCTTCTGCTTCAATGTAATCCTGTCTTGGGATTTCCCCAATTGTCCCATCAGTCGTGATGACGACGCCAAGTGTAGAATGTTCCTGAATAACCTTCCTTGTTCCAATTTCAGCTGCTTCATGGAAAGGGATTGGCTCTTCATACCAAGGCGTGTTGATCATCCTCGGTCCATTCTCATCCTCATAACCCTTCGCTCCTGGAACCGTATAACCCACACAATCGACGAGCCTGATATTCACATCCAGGCCATCATCCACATGAACAGATGCTGCCTGGTTAGGCACGAATTTTGGTTCAGTAGTCATAATCGTTTTACCTGCTGCACTTTGTGGCAGCTCATCAAGCGCTCTGGCTCTATCAGCCTCATTATTGATATTAGGTAAAACCACCAGCTCCATAAATTTCTTAATAAAAGTGGATTTTCCGGTGCGGACCGCACCTACAACCCCCAGGTAAATATCGCCGCCAGTCCTCTCGGCAATATCTTTAAAAATATCTACCTTTTCCAAGTGATCCCCTCCCGATCATAGAGTTAGTGGGAATAAATTCATCCAAATTAGTAATCTGGGACAGTATATATTTATGATGTTGTCCTATATCAATATGACAATTTTTTTATATTTTTACCCCCTTATTTTGATTTAACAAAAGAATCCCTTCAATTCCCATATATGAGAACAATTGATATCTTTTTTAAGACAAAAAAACCCTGCTTCTACAATATATTTTGCAGAATCAGGGTTATGACAAATTTATTAGAAATCAGAAGAGCCTTACAGCATCAACAGGAAACCGATATTTAATCCTTTACCAAAAAGACCGGTTCATTGGTCTCCTGATCGATGGCATAGGGCAAAGAATAGGCTGGAACAAACATAGAATTATCTACGAGGATTTCACGTATATCCACACCTTCTTCAAATTCTTCCTTTGATGATTTAATAGCCTGGTAGAGATCACTCCGGTAATCCACATAAATTTCTCCTTCAGTAGAGATGATAAAATGCAGGTTCTGGTTTGTGAACGGGCTTACAACCACAGGCTCCTCTTTATAGCCAATCTTTTTGAAATCAAGCGTGTACACTTTTTCCGCGATCTTTTCCTTGAATGGAGGATAACCTGTGGCATTGATCCGCATTTTTATCTCACGGATCGTCTCTGCTATTCTTAAGTCGAGCAGCTTTACTGTTGGATCTGTTTCTGCATCTACAAGGACATATTGAAACAGTCCGCCATTTTCATAGGCATTACCTGGAGCCTCGGCCATATATCTTGGAACGATCTTCTTGAAATCTATTGGATACTTTTGGTAAATAGGTGTCTCTGCATCTTTTGTCTTGATTGGCAGCAAACCGCCATTTGCTTCCTTGTACTGGTCAACTGCAGACTGGACACTGTCAAGCTGATCCTTATAGGGCACTTGGTTCTGTACTAGCTTTTCTTCCGGATACATACAACCAGTCAACGTGACTAAGACAAGGATGACCGCCAGATAAATACGGATTTTCTTCATTGATCCCAACCCTTTAAACCTATGTATTTTATTCACTCGTAGGGCCGCTGAAAACGACAAAGAAAATTATCAGCCCTGCGATGATCATCAATATGTAGGCAATGATTGCCGTGGCTATTTTGAAAAAGCCTTTTAACTTGTAGCGGCTTAAATAAATGGCAAACAAAGACAGTATCATACTTCCCATTCCAACAAAAGAAATATACATCTTCAATAAAGCGGGTGACAAAGTAAACCCCTCCCTTTTCCGAGAAGTATTATATCATAAGCAGCAAGCATGCAGGCAAATAAATCTTTTTTTAAGACTCTTTTCTCAAAGTTTGTTGCTAGTGACAATGACCAATGTTCCTCTACAAAATTAAAGCTTATTATGAGAAAAGAGCTTGCAAACTTAATACCGGCCTACAAATTGGCTTTTTATTTCGTTAAAATCGGCTTTAGGATTTTAACAACAATTTTTACGAAAACAGTCTTATTTTAGGCTCTTTTCTCAAAGTTTGTTGCTAGTGACAATGACCAATGTTCCTCTATAAAATTAAAGCTTATTATGAGAAAAGAGCTTGCAAACTTAATACCGGCCAACAAATCGGCTTTTTATTTCGTTAAAATCGGCTTTAGGATTTTAACAACAATTTTTACGAAAACAGTCTATTTTAACAGCAAAAAAAGCTGAGGTAAAGAAGGGGCGGACAACTTTACCTCAGCCTACATGACTAAATACCCTTACACCCAGTTCAAACCACCAGTTTGCTTCGTATGCATCTTATGCATGCATTATGGAAATCGCATCCTCGAATGCCCATTTTGACAACATTATACAGCAGAAAATTTTTCTGATTCAGATTTTCCCGCCAAGAATGTCTGCCAGGTCTTCCATTTCGTGTGTTTTCTCTCGGGACATCAACCCATCAACAGCGTCCTTCGGATTGACACCATCGAAAAGGATATTATATAGCGCATTCGTTATTGGCATATTGACTCCGTACTTTCCTGCAAGCTGATAGGCTGCCTTAGTTGTCCGGACTCCTTCTACGACCATCCCCATATTCTCAAGGACTTCCTCAAGGTTCTGGCCTTTACCAAGCAGATTTCCCGCCCGCCAGTTCCTGGAATGGACACTCGTGCAAGTAACAATCAAGTCTCCGATACCTGTCAACCCTGAAAAGGTCAATGGGCTCGCCCCCATTTTGACACCAAGCCGGGCGATCTCCGCAAGACCCCTGGTAATTAAAGCTGCCTTAGCGTTATCCCCATAACCTAATCCATCTGAAATTCCGGCAGCCAGAGCAATAATATTTTTTAGCGCTCCGCCAATTTCCACACCGATCAAATCTGGATTCGTGTAAACCCTAAAGTTATTATTGATGAACAGGTCCTGGATTTTTTCGGCTGCTCCCATGTTTTTCGAGGATACAGTTACCGTTGTAGGGTGGCGCAGGCTTACCTCTTCGGCATGGCTTGGACCGGATAAGACAACAACACTTTCCAACAAGTCCTCGGGCATTTCTTCTTCGATCATTTCGGAAATACGAAGCAAGGAATCAGGTTCAATCCCTTTGCTGACGTGGACGATGACCAAAGGTTCAGAGGTAACCTCAATCATCTTCCTGATTACTTCACGGATCGCTTTTGTAGGAACTGCCAAAACCACTGTTCTGATTCCGTCCAATGACTCTTGAAGTGAAGAATGACCAAAAATGGTTGCAGGCAGAGTAATTTCAGGAAGATACTTCTTGTTGGTATGGTGGAGATTGATTTCATCAATTTGCACTGGATTGTGCCCCCAAAGACGAACCTCATGCCCATTGTCGGCAAGGACCATAGCCAAAGCCGTTCCCCAGCTCCCTGCCCCAAGAACTGCTACTTTCTCACTCTTCCTTTCCATTTAAACCACAACCTTTTTCTTATTTTCTTTGTCTCGCAAAAATCTTGATTGGTGTGCCTGTGAAATCGAAGGCATCCCTGATTCTGTTTTCAAGGAATCGCTCATAAGAAAAATGCATTAATTCAGGTTCATTGACAAAGACAACAAATGTTGGCGGCTTGACCGATACCTGTGTCGCGTAATAAATCTTTAGCCTTTTTCCTTTGTCTGTTGGAGTTGGATTCATCGCAATAGCATCCATGACAACTTCATTCAGGATATTCGTCTGAACCCTCATTGCATGGTTTTCACTCGCCATATTAATCATCGGCATCAATGTGTGGATTCTTTTCTTTGTTTTTGCCGATAAGAAAACAATTGGGGCATAGCTCAGGAATTGGAAGTGAGTACGTATTTTTTCCTCGAATTCCTTCATTGTCTTTTCATCCTTTTCGATTGCATCCCATTTGTTTACAACGATGATGACAGCGCGCCCTGCTTCCTCGGCATATCCGGCAATGTGCTTATCCTGCTCGATGATGCCTTCTTCCGCATTAATGACAATGAGGACAACATCAGAACGCTCAATCGCCCTTAATGCCCTTAAAACACTATATTTTTCAGTTGTTTCATACACTTTCCCTTTTTTGCGCATACCCGCGGTATCAATAATGACATATTTTTGCCCATTATAAGTTACTTGCGAGTCAATCGCGTCTCTGGTCGTTCCCGCTATATCACTTACAATGACACGGTCTTCCCCTAGAATCGCATTCACTAAAGAAGACTTCCCAACGTTCGGTCGGCCAATCAATGAGAACTTAATCGCATCTTTATCATATTCATCTTCTTTGTCCTTTGGAAAATGCTTAGCTGCCTCATCCAGCAAATCACCCAGACCCAGTCCATGCGATCCAGAGATCGGGAAAGGTTCACCGAAACCAAGAGCATAAAAGTCGTAAATCATGTCTCTCATTTCCGGGTTATCAATTTTATTGACCGCCAGGACCACTGGCTTGTTGGAACGATAAAGGATTTTTGCCACTTCTTCATCAGCGGACGTTACTCCCTCTCTGCCGTTCACAAGGAAAATGATGACATCTGCCTCATCAATGGCAATTTCAGCCTGCTGGCGGATTTGATCCAAAAACGGCTCGTCCCCTAAATCTATCCCGCCAGTATCAATAATATTAAAATCATGTGTCAGCCATTCAGCTGAACTGTATATACGATCCCTCGTTACTCCAGGAATATCTTCAACGATCGAAATACGTTCACCAACGATTCGGTTAAAAATCGTAGACTTGCCGACATTCGGACGCCCAACGATAGCTACCACTGGTTTCGTCATGAACATCACCCTTTCAAAATTCTATTGTGCAGGTCAAAGGACCTGAGCCATAACAATGTCAAACTCAAAACTTTTTATAGTTCTCATTATTAATTTAATGCCTTGAAGACATTTATAAAATAAACCCTTCTTGATATACAGAAGGGTCTGGCTTAATCAGTTTATCAAAAGATGCCTTAAACAGGCAATGAAAACATTTCTTGTCAGTGTTTTACGATAATATAGAGCTCGTCTGTCAGTGCATGAGCGATCCCATCCAGGATTGCTTCAAGGTTTGCAGCAACCTTCTCCATTTCTTCCTTTGAATCGCAATGAAAAACGGCTGTACCAGCTGGCATTTTTTTAGGGTTCGTGGTAATGGCGGCAAGGACGAATTTTTCCAGCATCATTGTGCACCACTCCCTTCATTGCTCTTTTTTTCAGAAGGCATCCTGATTGCATTCTCCAGTGTTGGCACATCACCAATTACCGTTAAAGCCCGCTCGATATCCCGTTCCTGCGGAAGCACGAAAACTCCTACTCTGCCATCGTCAAGGTCCCTCTTCGCCAACGGAACGAGCGCTGGTGTACCTGAATCGCGATAAACGCCAAGCGCAGTTGACAAGTCATGCAGAACAGCCTGCCTCTGACCAAGATTCGCAATTGTGGACCGTGCATTCATGTTTTTTGGTTTTAAAATAAATCCCATACCATAACGAAGTACTTCTTTCTGCCTTTCAGGAAGACCAATGTTCATGATATAGATATTATCCACATAAAGCCCTGCACCATCAAACCTTGGTTCCATATATTCGATTTCAACAATATCCTTCAGCTTCCCCCCTGACATCAGCTTATGGGATATTACCACCGCGATTACTGCCGCAATGATTCCAGCCCAAATATTAAATATCAGATAGGCGAGCGTGCTGACAAGGGAAGTGAAGATCACCAGGTAATTACGGCTCTCAAAAGCAATCGCAATGCCCTCAATATATGTCTTTCCGCGAGAAACGAGTTCATAGCTATCGAGTTCAGTCAGAGTGTTTCTCTCCATGTTCCTGACTTCCCTGAATTGTGACGCAGCAAGGGTCAAAAAGGTAATCGCCGTGAACTCTTCCTCCATGATTGCAGGACCTGCAACAGTGCCAAGCCCTGCCGCGATGAATCCGAGAGCTACATGAATGATTTTTCCGTGTAAATAGGTTGGATACTGACGATAATCGGTCCTAAGCATAAAAAGCCTCGATAAGGTCCCAATAGCAATTCCGAATACGATTGGTAACGTATATTCATTCATGAAGTCTTTTGTTCCTCCCCTTCAACTTGATTTAAGGTACTGCCGGACATGACCGCAATCATTGATTCAATAGCTGACCAGGCGAGGAGAAGTCCGAGAGATATGAACAGGAGGTCCATAAAAGCCATGGAAGCAGCAGCATATGGAAAGTTAAATTTCCACAGAATCGCTGAAAACAATAGATCCCCCTGCAAAAATCCTGAAATCAATGCTAATATACGGTCTTGCCTTTCTTTATGTAACAGGACTGCCAGATAAAAACCTGCTGCTCCTAGCATGATTTTCCGATCGAACAATACCCAAATCGGATCAAATAATTCGAACATCAAAAAACTTGTGTACGCAAGCATAATAATAAATGAACTTAAAAATAAATATAAAAATGAGCCAGTCTTTTTCCGTCTTGTTTCAAGGAAAATAAACAAGGCAATTGCTAAAGCAGACAGATGCATCTCGAAAATAAAAACATCGACTGTGTATGGTGCAGCAAAAATGACGGCCAGCAAGATAACAGCCCATTTCAGTCTCAGAGGATTGTTTTTATTCATGAAGAAAGTAGTCCAAACCCAACCGATCCAAGCAAGCCAATAAAAGTACAACCCTTCCATCCAACCCCTCCTATCATTTCCATTATGGTAAACCGTTATGTAATTTAATCTTTTTTGCATAAAGTTTTTTAGCTGTTCCATGTTAAGAAAAGCAGTATCTTTTTTACAGCTTGGAAACAGTTAATGATAGAGGAACCTTTAACAGGAACTAGTCCTCCTAAGCTGACTAGTTCCTGTCTGAATTCCAAATCATTCTGGAGGTGAAAATATGGGCAAAGACCGACAGGAAAAGAAACTTAAAAAGAGCGGACGTGTGGAGTCTGACCGTGACCAGGCATTGCACTATCCAGGAGCTGCGAAAATGCAGAGCCCTGAAGAAGCACGGTCATTAAATGACGGCAAGTATAGCTAAAAAACCTTGTAAATATGCAGCTTTGGACGAATCTTGAAGCCGTAAAAAAATCATTTAAACAAGAATAGCCCCCTGCAAAAATGCAGGGGGCTATTCTGATTTACTTCCTTTAATATTATCGCCTTCTGGCAAATGCTGAAGTATCTATTCCTCTTTGTTCGAGCCAGTGATGAGTTTCTCCTGAGATGACAAGGGGTACGTTCTTCAGTGCGTCGATTGTATGTACTCCAAGCGCTGTCATAATGACAGCAATTTCATCTTTTATCATATTGATTTCCTGGATCAACTCTTCTGTCCCATTCTCCATCAAGGTCTTGAGCAAGTATCCTGCCATTGCGGCCGCGTCGGCACCAGCGGCAAGGGCTTTAACTATATCCAGGCTAGTCTGTATTCCGCCTGAAGCTATAACAGAAAGTTCTTGTGAAGCAGATTTTGTCTCAATAATCGAGGCTGCAGTCGGTATTCCCCAATCCTCAAAAAACGTCAATAAACGGTTCCTCCGCTTATTTTCTATTTCCGCAAAATTGGTGCCGCCAAATCCGCCAACATCAACATAGCGTATTCCTGATGATATAAGAGCTGCAGCAGTCTCGGCACTTATGCCAAACCCTACCTCTTTCACCACTACCGGAATCCCGACACTGTGTTGAATTTCTGCAATTCTTGCTAACGCACCTTCAAAATCCCTATCTCCCTCGGGCATGGTCAATTCCTGCACTACATTCAAGTGGATTTGCAGGCCATCTGCCTGGATCATATCGATTGCGGCTCTTGCCTGCCCGACTGTTGCCTCACTGCCCAAATTGGCAAGGATAATGCCGTTTGGATGCATTTCCCTTACAACTTCATAACTTCTTCCTTCACCCGGATTCTTCAGTGCAGCCATTTGTGATCCAACCGCAATGGCCGATCCAGTCTCTCTTGCCGCTATCGCCAATTCTCGGTTGATTCGGTAAGTTCGCTCTCCGCCGCCGCCAGTCATGGCATTTATAAAAATTGGCGAACTTAAAGAAAGTTCGCCAATTTCAGTTTCCAATTTTACTGAACCAAGATTTGATCCAGGCAAGCTTTGGTTTACAAACTTAATATCGTCAAAACCGGTTAGGCGCTTCTGGCCTGTTTCAAGGGCATATTGGATATGGTCCCATTTACGTTTTGATCTTGACACGATATATCACCATTACTGTTTAAGATTCTTTAGCTTGTCTCCGATCATATCACCTAAACTGAAGCCCTTTGTTTCCTCAGGAAGTTCATAGTCAAACGCCTCATTGCTTTCTCTTTCCTCGAACTCCTTCATGCTAAGTGATAGTCTTTGATCTTCCTTGTTAACTTCAAGCACCTTCACTTTTACAGTCTGCCCTTCTTGAAGGACTTCATGCGGAGTGCCGATATGCTTATGAGAAATTTGTGAAATATGGACAAGGCCTTCAACCCCAGGGAATACTTCGACAAATGCACCGTAAGAAACCAAACGCTTCACCGTTCCTTCCAAAGTGCTACCCTTAGGAGCTTTCTCATCAATGTCCGCCCATGGTCCAGGCAGTGTTTCTTTGATAGAAAGTGAAATACGCTCATTATCACGATCCACGCTCAACACTTTAACTTGAACCTGCTGACCTTCCTCGACAACGTCAGATGGCTTTTCTACATGCTCATGGGAAAGCTGTGAAATATGGACAAGTCCATCAACTCCGCCGATATCCACGAACGCTCCAAAGTCTGTGATTCTTTGTACTGTACCCTCAATAACCTGCCCAGATTGGATAGCCGCAAGCAAGTCCTGCTTTTTCTTTCCTTGTTCTTCTTCCACAACTGCACGGTGTGATAGAATCAAGCGGTTCTTCTCCTGGTCAAGTTCTACAATTTTGAAACTGAGCGTCTTCCCTTTGTAATCAGAGAAATCTTCCACAAAGTAAGATTCTACAAGTGATGCCGGAACGAAACCGCGGACACCAAGATCCACTACCAGGCCGCCCTTAACGACATCTTTCACTTCAGCATCGAAAACTTCGCCACTCTCAAATTTGCCTTTTAGTTCTTCCCAAGCTTTTTCTGCATCTACTTTTCTCTTTGAAAGAATCAAAGCTTCTTCTTCAACCTTTTGTACTTCCAAATCCAACTCATCGCCGACAGAAACCGCATCTTCTGCTTTTTCAACGTGAAGGCTGGATAGTTCACTGATCGGGATGATGCCGTCCAGCTTGCTGCCTTCGATATCTACTAAAACTTGCTTTTCTTCCACTTTTGTTACTTGGCCTTTAACTCGGTCTCCAGCCTCAAAGTTTTTTACCTCAATTTGGTTCATATCTTCTGACATATGTACTCCTCCTTAATCCATGACTGCTGCAAATATATGCTTTGTGGCGAAAAGCCACTTTAAAAACACCATAATTAGCCACTAAGTGAAAATTCTAAAAATATCTCTTCTTAATAACTTCTTACAAACAGACATTTTTGTCAAGCAAGAAACATTACTTATATTTGTTAATCAGTTCTTGGATTTCACCCATGATCAAGTCAGTTGTCTGTTCTGCATTTAACTTTTTTTCTTTAATAGACTCCATATCAATAGGCTTTCCATATACCACCTTCAATTTCTTGAATGCTTTGTATGGACCGATGATCGCGCACGGTACGACACGAGCATCAGACCGGAGCGCAAAGAAGCCCGCTCCTGCAAGCCCTTTACCCATTTCACCTGTCTTGCTTCTTGTTCCCTCTGGAAACAGACCTAAAACCTTTCCATCCTTTAAAATTCCGAGACCTTTTCTTAAAGCTTCCCTGTCGCTCATTCCCCTTTTAACAGGGAAAGCATTCAGGTGAGGGACAATTTTCCCAAGTACAGGGACAGAGAAAAGCTCTTCCTTCGCCATAAAATGGACGGGACGAGGGGCCGTGATCCCAACTACCGGGGGATCAAGATTGTCAATATGATTGGCACATAACAGCACACCGCCATCAGAAGGCACATTTTCTTTGCCAATTACCTCAATGCGATAAATTGGACTCAAAACTGAATTTACTAGAGACCTTACAAACGAATAAACCGTCAATTTCACCCGATCCTTTCAAGCGCCAATTCCATAATTTCCCCTACAACGTCTTGGATTGACAAAGAGGTTGTATCTATCTCGACTGCATCATCCGCTTTTTTCAATGGAGCCACTTCCCGCTCAGAATCAATTTTGTCACGCGCGGCAATCTCTTCTTTCAGCTTTTCAAGATCAGAAGGGAATCCTTTTTGGATATTCTCTGCATGACGGCGTTGTGCCCTTTCTTCAACACTTGCAAGCAAAAAGACCTTTACCTCGGCATTCGGCAATACATGTGTGCCGATATCCCTTCCGTCCATCACTACACCGCCGTCAACTGCAAACTGCTGCTGGCGTTTTACCATTTCTTTCCTCACAAGTTCATGCACGGCTACATATGATACTTGATTGGTAACTTCCGCGCTCCTGATCTCATTGGTGACCTCGATTCCATCAAGCAAAACCATCTGACCCGATTCTCCAGGCAAAAGCACAATTGAGGTATCATTCAAGATTTCAATCAAACCTGCTTCGTTATCCAGGCTGGCCCCTTTATGTAAAGCCTTGTATGTAAGTGCCCTGTACATCGCACCTGTATCGATGTATATATATGTAAGTTTTTCGGCTACAATTTTGGCAACCGTACTTTTTCCTGCTGCTGCAGGACCGTCTATGGCAATTGAAATTCGTCTACTCATATTTCCTCCTGGTACACTTCTAGTTGTTACTTTATATACTCTTATATTTTAACACAAAAATCTTTTAATCCTCGCTAATCAACACTTTTTTTGAGGCACTTTTCTAAACTTTCCCTGCACCCATGCCACTAAAGGAATCAACCTTTTTCAAAAATGAGTCGAGAGCACTTTTTAAAGCGGCTTTAAACCGCAAAATAAAAGAAAGCAGGCTTCCAACCTGCTTACTCTTTGCTTCTTATGGATTTCAGGACTTCTGAATGGTTATTGTCCGTTACACCCTCGTATTGGGTAATTTCTTTAAGCTCAGGAAAAGCATTGATTTCATGGAAGAATATTTGGGCGATAATTAAAAAAACAAATTGAATAATAGCGATTTTGATAAGGATTCTTTCAAGTGTTTTCATTTCTGATGCTCCCGTAAAAATCTTTTATTCTATTATTGGAGCATTTCCAGGTATTTATTCCTTTTAAACAGGAAGTCCTTTTTTCTTCATTTCAAGCTGTCTTTCAAAGCAAAATCTTAGAAGCATCTGCCTGTCGGTACCAGTGGAGTCAAAGAATTGGACAGAAGCCTTGTTCATATGTCCTTCACCGTCGATGATTCGAACTACTTTTCCACGGAACTTCCTGTATTCAAATTCTCCATTCTGCATCGGGAGGACAAACCAGCATTCAACTTCCATATCCTCCTTCAGACTGCTTTTTTTATCAATCAGCAATGCAGCTCCTCCAGCGCTGATATCATCCGTTACTGTTGTAAATGGAGTGAATTCTCCCTTGCCGGAGTAAACAGCTGCATCCACGGAGGTTTCAACCCGGACAAATTGCCTGCGCTGAATTTTAATGAGTCGGTCCTTGCCTGGATACGACAGAATCACCATTGGGATATTAAGCTTGACTCTTCCTTTGACTTCCGTGTCAAAATAATAATGAGAACCTGAATCTGTAACAAAATTAGCCTTTAACGGTGTACCCTCAAGCAAGAACACTGTTCTGTTGGTATTCAAATTTACAGGGTAATCAATAAATAAATCATTGCCCTGACGCTCAACGAGTTTACACTTATATTGTTCAAAGCTGTCAGAATATCTATGCTCAAGGATTATGTTATCACCGATTTTTATCATAGCTAACCCACTTCCCCACTTCTGTCTATGTTGCTTTTAATTTGTTTGATTGAGAACTATCTCATATTTATTATGACATGCAGGACTAATCTGGTGCAATAGTCCTTTAATGGATTATTTTTACAAACCTCTTTTCGTAAATCTTGTTACTTTCCCAACATCGCAAACCATGTTCTGAAGAACTTGAAAGAACAAAAAGCGCAAGCGCCTCGTTCAGCCCCGACAAGCGCTACCCGCCTATAAACGCCACGTCCTGTGGCTGGCGGGTCTAGCACATCGTGTGCCTCGGAGGGCCTGACAGTGAAGTCGTTCTTTGACTTCATTGGCAGGAACGAAGCGTCTCGAGGAGTTAGGAGCCGCAGCTAGACAAGAGTCTCGAGGGGCTAGGCGCTGGAGCTGGAGCTGGATTAACACACCCACAGGTAGTTCTTTTATAACTCTATACAATAAAAAAGGGGAAAGCACTTGGCTTTCCCTTAGACTACATCCTCATATACTGGTTCAGCATTTTGCAGTTTTTCTACTTTCTCTTCCGTTCCGTCTTCCGCATTGATATAAATCCTGAAGGTGTCATTGCCGAGAACTCCTGTGAATTCATAGCATAACACCTCTTCATTAATGTCGTTCAGGATAATTGCTTGCTTCTCATCCATCACTTTGAGATTTGGATTGACTTTCTTTTTTGCCTCCGCCATGTCAATGCCAACCTGTGGAATTTCCCTTGTTTTATGGGATTTCAAATAATCCTCCGCAGAGAAGCCGATGACATCTCCATTGTCCAGTGCGACTTTCATATTGATTGCATCGGGATAAATTCTTACGTCGTCCTGCGTACCGACAAAAGTAAATACACCGATATTATCATATTGGGCGCTTTCAAAGAGATCCAGGTTTTCGAAATTATGATCCTTTAAAAAGGCGATTGCCTTATTAGAAGCGTCGTTGAGGCTGAGTTTTTGATTCTTCACATCTCTGTCAAGCAAGAACCAGATTGGATAGCCACCTTTTTTGGTTATATCCATATTCGCTTCAAGTTTTGATTTTGGATTCTGGATCGAAACACTGAAAAATCCATAATCCGAGCCTTTGCCATTTTCTGTTACCTTCACGTTGCCGCCATTTCTGACCGGAGTATATTTCCTCGTAATCTGGATCGCTTTTTCCTTGGATATTTGCTCGCCAGGCAGCTTTTTGAAATTTTCATCTTTTTTCTGAAGATTGATCTGTGCTGGTCCGAAATCTGTTTCCGTATACCCTTCTACTGTTTTTTCGACAGTCTTGAACCCATCAATGATGGTATTGTCAGTCTGGCCCTTTTCTGTAGCAAGAGCGAGTTCAACATCCATCCATCGGAGATTATTTTCCAGGACCATATGCTGGACTTGCCTTAAATCCTGCTGGATTTCACCTGATTGTTCATATAAGGTCTTAAGTGTCGAATATTCTTTTTCTGTTAATGGTTCTTTATCCAGATCACGGATTGCTGCTTTATAACTGAAATTACCGATATTCGCCAGAAATTCTTCCGTCTTATTAAATGGCAAAAGTGTCAAAGGAAGCTGCCCTACATCATTATGAGCCTGCGAGGTGATTTTCCAAACCTCTGCCAACTGTGGTGATAATGAACTTCTTGAATTCATCGCTAGTGTTGTACCAATTTTATCGTTCAATAAGTCAATTTGATATGTCAGGTCATGAAAGGCTCTTTGGTAATTATTTTCAGCATTAATCAGTACCGCTGTTTTTTCCCTGTGCTCCTGATAACCCCAATAGGCAGTTCCGGCAATACCAATGACGAGGACTGCAATGGCTATTCCTCTTAGCAATTCAACTCACCCCTATTTACAAAAAATGTGTTTTCCAATCTTTTTGATTTGCGGTCGTGACCAAATCCAGGCACTGGTGGCAGTATCAGGATTAAAATAGTACATGGCGTTTCCAGTAGGATCCCAGCCATTGATCGCATCAAGGACTGCTTTTTTTGCGGTTTCGTTTGGCGTAAGCCAGATTTGGCCATCAGCAACTGCTGTGAACGCCCTCGGTTCGAATATAACCCCCGAAACTGTATTCGGGAATGTAGCACTGTCCAACCTGTTCAAAATTACCGCCGCAACTGCTACCTGTCCGGTATAAGGTTCACCCCTGGCTTCTCCATAGACCGCATTAGCCATGAGCTGGATATCATTCTGCGAGAATCCATTTGGTGTATTTGTGGCAGCAGCCGGTTTGGGTGCGGATTGTGTTTGGGCACCTCCGCCCGTTTTGCCGCCGCCTTGTTTTTCGCCGCCCCAGGCAATTTTCGCATTTGGCGTCGCTTTCGCAAGCTTGAGTTTCGTCTTCCACCCTGCAACTCCATCAATCTCCAAACCAAATTCATATTGGAAATTTCTTAGTGCCCAATAGGTACCCCAGCCAAATACTCCGTCGATTTTACCGTTGTAAAAACCAATATGCTTTAGTCGTGACTGTAGTTCAATAACATCGTCACCTACCGCACCCTGCTGGAGCACCTGACTTGTAAACGCCTCAGCCCTTTGATCGATTTCACTTAATTGCACAAAAGACATGATCAAAGCCAAAGCGGCCATCACCTTCAAGATAGACCGATATTTCTTCATTGAATGCAACCCCCAAAGATGTGAACTTAAAAGATTACTCCTATTTTTTGTTAAGAGTTGACTTTTATTCCACAAAACAAAAAAACCCTCCATTTTTTAAGAATGAAGAGTCTTTCAGATTGGATATTGCTTTTCAATATGCTGCAGGGTCAATATTCGCGCCTTTTTCACTTTTCTTAGTCCCAGCCACCAAAGGAAAATCATGAATGGAACCATCAGAACCAGCCAGTCTTCCCTGGTCATAAGGATGAAATCATAAACACCATGCAGAAGGACTGGCACCATTAGTGAAAGTATGATCCACTTCTTTTGAACCCCAGGGGAAAACTTCGCCTTACCAATATAGTAACCCATTATCACTCCAAAAAGCGCATGGCTGGATACAGGCAGGAGCGCCCTCCCAATTGCATCCTGGAGGCCATTGGCAAGCAGGTAAAAGATATTTTCAGCTGATGCGAAACCCAGGGATACAGCCACACTGTATATAATTCCATCATAATGTTCATCAAAGGAAATATGCTGGAAAATTGTATAATAAAGAATAAACCACTTAAAGAATTCTTCTAAAAGACCAACCGTTCCGAACGCTTTGGTGAAGTCTCCCTGGAACAATCCCTCGACAGAAAGCACATATTGAATGAACATAAGCGGAAATACAAGCAATGCACCGAAAATAAACATTTTAAACACCAGTGATAGCGGCTCTGACTCATACTGGTCCTTTAAGTAAAAATAACTTAACAGCGCCAGACCCGGAGCTACCCCGGCAGTAACTATTCCCAGCATATGCTGTCCTCTTTTCAATTTGTTTTTTTAATCGTATCATGTAATTAGAAGAAAGAAAATGGATTATTATTCTTTCTTAATGGTCTTTCGGAGGTAATAGTTTTGAAGAAGAATATTTTATTGATTCATACTGGCGGTACCATTTCCATGAGCGAGGATACAAACGGAGCGGTCAAACCAGGGGCGAATAACCCTCTGACACAGGGAACCGAGCATTTATCCAATCTTGCTGAACTTGTTGTAGAAGAGCCCTTCAATTTGCCATCTCCACACATTACACCAAAAGAGATGATGGAGTTAAAATATATCCTTGAGGATTATAATAAAAAAGGCTACATCGATGGAGCAGTCATTACCCATGGAACAGATACACTGGAGGAGACAGCATATTTTCTCGATCTCACTTGCCAGGCAAGCTTCCCGGTCGTCGTTACTGGTGCAATGAGATCCAGCAATGAAATCGGCTCTGACGGCCTGTATAATTTAATATCGTCAATAAGAGTGGCTTTAAGCCCGGAAGCAAAGGGAAAAGGAGTACTTGTCGTCCTTAATGACGAAATTCACACGGCTGTCAACGTGACCAAGACACATACAAGCAACATCTCAACCTTTCAGAGCCCGCAATATGGCCCAATCGGGATAGTGACAAAAAGGGGGGTTCTTTTCCACCACACTCCTACGAAACACGAAAACTATCCGGTGGCGGATATCAGCAAAAAAGTTTCCCTGATTAAAGCACACGCAGGAATGGACTCTTCTTTACTGCAAGCCATCCTGGCCTTAAACGTAGATGGAGTCGTGATCGAAGCACTTGGACAAGGCAATCTTCCGCCCACAGCACTTGAGGGTGTAAAAGATTTTCTCAAACACAATATTCCGGTTGTCATTGTTTCCAGAAGCTTTGCCGGCATAGTCCAGGATGTTTATGGATATGAAGGCGGCGGCAAGCACCTGAAGGAATTGGGCGTCATTTTTTCAAACGGTTTGAACGGTCAGAAAGCAAGGATTAAACTGCTGGTTGCCCTTGCTATAACGGATCAGATGAATGAAATTAATGAGATGTTCATGTTCTAAAATTGACGTGCTATATGAAAAAGCGGTGTCCTGAATTCAATCAGACACTGCTTTTTTATTCTTTACTCTAGAATTCTATCGTTCGCAATCCTAATTTGGATAAGTAAACGGAAGGTTCAGGTGCTACTGAAGTCTATAGGTGACCTATGAATCCACTTTTCGGAATATAAGGTCACCAATCAAGCCGATTGGTGATCCATAAATCCATTTTCTAGAAAAACAGGTCACCTATCAAGCCTATTGGTGACCCGAAAATCCAGTTTCCGGAAAAACAGGTCACCAATCAAGCCTATTGGTGACCTGAAAATCCAGTTTCTGGAAAAAATCAGGCACCAATGAAGTAGATTGGTGATCCATAAATCCATTTTCTAGAAAAACAGGGCACCAATCAAGCCTATTGGTGACCCGAAAATCCATTTTCTGGAAAAGTAGGTCACCTATCAAGCCTATTGGTGACCTAAAAACATTCTCATCTGAAAATATAAAAGGGGATATCACCCGCCCTCTATTCATTCTTGGTTCTGCTTGATATCGCTTCTGCAATCTGTCCGCCATGGAAGCGTCCATTTTCGATGAATATTTCGTTCGCATTGTTCCCGGCAGCAATTACTCCTGCAATAAAAATGCCTTGAACGTTTGTTTCCATTGTTTCCGGATCAAAATACGGCCGACCTGTATCTGCCTCAATTTTCACACCCATTTTCTCAAGGAAGGCATGATCCGGACGGTATCCAGTCATTGCAAAAACATGATCATTCTTTATTTTCACCTTTTCCCCTTCATGCTCATATACCACAAAGTCTTTTTCGATTTCTCTTACTTCTGCATTAAATACCATCTCTACAGAACCTGCCCTGACAAGCGCTTCGAATTCAGGCAGTACCCACGGTTTGATGCTTGGTGAATATTCTGCTCCCCGGTACAATACGGTTACTCGCGCCCCTGCCTTCTCCAGCTCAATCGCAGCATCCACACTGGAGTTTTTCCCGCCTATGACGACGACGTCCATATCGAAGAAAGGATGGGCTTCCTTAAAATAATGGGAAACCTTTGTTAACTCTTCGCCCGGTATTCCCATGAGGTTTGGGTGATCATAGTAACCAGTCGCTATGACGATGTTATTAGCAGTGTATTGCTGTTTATCCGTGGAAACCTTGAAAACATTATCGCCCTGTTTCTCAACATCCGTTACCTTTTCATATTTATTAATCCTCAGCCTTTCCCGCTTGACAACTTCGCGGTAATAAACCAATGCCTGATTCCGTTTTGGTTTAAGGTTCTCGGTTATGAAGGGCACATCGCCAATTGCAAGCTTTTCACTGCTGCTGAAGAAGGTCTGGTGGGTCGGATAATTATAAATCGCATTTACGATATTTCCTTTTTCAATGATGAGCGGATTCGCTCCCTTTTTCTTTAAGGCTATAGCCGCAGCAAGCCCGCAGGGACCGCCCCCGATAATGATGACATCTTCGTTTATCATGTATTGTAAACACTCCTTATCGATCGATCTAAAATAAGGCTCTGTTAAACTCGGCTGTTGATTTTCGTTCCAGGCGCTTCGCTTTCCGCGGGGAAGAATAATGAAAAAGCCCAGAGGCCGGCTTTTTCAAAAACCAATTCTTCCTTGCAGTCGGGAGCCTCCTCGGCGCTTGATGCGCCTACGGGGTCTCCCCATGACTTGTTCATCCCGCAGGACATTGATTGAGTTTCCTCGAATTTGCCCACGCACGATGAAAATGCGTTAGCATTTTCGGAGGAGTCTTCGCGCCTTCCACTACAATCAACAGGGCTTTAAAACAACATCGGGCTTTAACAGAGCCAAAAATAAAAAAATCTCCTATCAATAAATGATAGGAGATTTCATCTTAAGATTCAATGAAGAACCCTTTGGTAAGATTATATCCAGCCTCTGAAGCGGCTAGCTTCAGCCATTTTGCGGACACCGACCATATAAGCAGCAAGACGCATGTCTACTCTGCGTGTCTGGGCTGTATCATAGATGCTGTCAAAGGATTTCACCATAACCTTTTCAAGCTTCTCTTCCACTTCTTCTTCTGTCCAATAATAACCCTGGTTATTTTGGACCCATTCAAAGTAAGAAACCGTTACGCCGCCTGCAGAAGCGAGTACATCCGGAACAAGCAGGATGCCGCGTTCTGTAAGGATTTCTGTTGCTTCCAGCGTTGTTGGCCCGTTTGCAGCCTCAACTACGATACTAGCCCTGATATTATGGGCATTTTCTTCGGTAATCTGATTTTCTATCGCAGCTGGAACAAGGATATCACAATCAAGTTCCAGCAATTCTTTATTTGTAATTGTATTATTGAATAATTTGGTTACTGTACCGAAACTGTCTCGACGGTCAAGCAAGTAGTCGACATCAAGTCCTTCCGGATCATGGAGCCCGCCGTAAGCATCTGATATACCGATGATTTTCGCTCCAGCATCGTGCATGAACTTTGCTAAGTAGCTTCCGGCATTACCGAATCCCTGGACGACAACTCTTGCGCCTTCAAGTTCAATTCCCTTTTTCTTCGCAGCTTCGCGGATACAAATCGTAACCCCTTTTGCAGTTGCTGATTCACGACCATGTGAACCACCGAGTACCAGCGGCTTGCCTGTAATGAATCCCGGAGAGTTAAATTCATCTATACGGCTGTATTCATCCATCATCCAAGCCATAATCTGAGAGTTTGTGAAAACATCAGGTGCCGGGATATCTTTTGTAGGACCTACGATCTGACTGATCGCGCGTACATATCCCCGGCTCAATCTTTCAAGTTCCCTGAATGACATGTCGCGAGGATCACAGACGATCCCGCCTTTACCGCCGCCGTACGGAAGATCGACGATACCACATTTCAAGCTCATCCAGATTGATAAGGCTTTTACCTCTTTCTCTGATACGTTTGGATGGAAACGTATTCCTCCCTTTGTTGGACCCACTGCATCATTGTGCTGCGCCCGGTAGCCAGTAAAGACTTTAACAGATCCGTCATCCATTCTGACAGGGATTTTCACTGTCATCATCCTGAGCGGCTCCTTTAAAAGCTCAAAAACCTCATCTGGGTATCCGAGTTTTTCCAAAGCCTTGTGAATAACAGTTTGTGTAGATCGTAAGACGTCATGTTTGTCTTCTTTATTTGGATTTTCATTACCGTTTGCGGCTACCATTGATAAACCTCCTAAATCACTTTTGCGGATGTTGTCTGCTTTCATGGATTAGTATACACCTTTGGTTATTTTATGCAAGAAGAAAAAAACAGTTTTCCGCATTTTTTGATTATTGAATGAAAACGCTACCATTCAAGCCCTTATTGTTATTGGCTTAATAATAAATTGACTGAATAGTAAGACATTACCTGGCGATCATACAGTATTTTAAGAGTCATTTTGGGAAGGAAACAACCCGAAAATTCCTCTGAAATTCCCTCGTTGGCAATCAGACAAGTTTGCTGAGGGAATTGATCAAAAGACCACCTCTTGAACCATTGTTTTCCATAAAAAAAGCCGAAACCCCTCCATTATTTCATAAAATAATGGACAAGGCTTTCGACTGCACGTTCTTCCATAATCTCGTTCCCATACTCGAGCAGTCTGTGGATGCTCAATATTGATGGAACTCCATATTCTGCCATGATCGAAACCGTCTTATCGGCCTCATCTGGCAATATTCCGTTCATAAGCAAATAATAATGATCATTCATGAAATGCAGGCTTCCTCCAATAATACCGGCGTCCAAGAGTCTTTTCGCCAGCTGGATCACGTCCTCGATATTCTCGAACTCAAACAATATGTCTTCGCTTCCTTCGAGCGTGACTTGCATTTCTATAATCCCATCATCGAACTGCTCCTCATCTTCATCCTGTTCGATCATAGTGACAATCATGACCATCCCCTGGGCATGCAATGAAAAAATTTCCACTGCAACTGAACCGATGATATCCAAATCGAATTCCTCGCTGGCTTCCTCAAGCATATCATGAAAAAGCTGATGCCACTTCAACGAATCTTTCCATATATCTTCTTTGGTCAATCCCCGGTCGGATAAGTCATCTATCGTAAGGAATATCTTAATCTTATTGTTGGTTAATCGTTCCAAGCGCATATTCATGCCCCCTGCCATCGACAAAGCTCTTATTGTAGTTTATGAAAATATCGCAGGTTGGTGAGTTATTTAAATTGATCAATGCGCTTTTTTAACCACATTTCCCATTCCGCTCTTGTCATTCCTACAATGTACTCCCGATATTCTTCTTGCTGCTCAAACGGCATGGAATCAAATGCTATTCCACCGAGCCCAATAATAAGGTCCGGATTAATCTTTTTCATTTCTTCGGCAAGCTTTATGGTTGCATTTCTATTTTCAACGAGAGTGCAGGAGAAGAAGAGAAATTTGGGTTTAATCTTTTCCACAACTACCTCTAGATCATTCTCGGCAATGCTTGTGCCTAGGAAGATCACTTCAAAGCCTTTTCGCCTTAGGTAAAGCGTATAGATTAACAAGCCGAGTTCATGTTTTTCACCGGGCCCGCAAACTGCAATTGACTTTGGAAGGAATGAGCTATGCGGAAAAGAATTTGATATTCCTTCTATTCGCGAACGTATAAATGACGAAGCAAAATGCTCATGTGCAGTCGTTATACTACCCTCTTCCCATAAATCACCCACTTTAATCAAAATGGGACCCAATAAATCGATAACAGTTTTATCAATTGTAAATAGACTAAAAGCCTCGTTGATTAATTCATGAGCTTTAGAACCGTTGAACTCCAGAAGTGCAGCCAATAGCTTGTCTCTAATTTCATCGACCCTGTCCCTTTTTGGCAGTTCAGCCTTCTCCAAAGAAATAGAAGAAGAGTTCTCAAGCAAAGTTACAGCCTGGCTGATCGTAAAGCCCTGATTAATTTTTGTAATCAGCCACCGTAATATTTCAACATGTTCCTCGGTATATAATCGGTGACCGGATTCATTTCTTACAGGGGCAATCATCTGATATCTTCTTTCCCAGGCCCTTAGGGTGCCAGGCTGGATACCAAGCATTTGGGATACTGCCTTAATATTGTATTTACCTCCGCCATTCCCCATGCTAAAACCTCCATCATTACCTGTATTACCGATTATATCCATGTTGAAGCTTTGCTGTAAAACTTCAATCTGCTTTTTAGGAATCTGAAACCAATGTAATGAGATGTGTCTCAGCCTTTGCCCCCAGTCTTAAAGGGACTCCTGTGGTTCCATAGCCATTGCTGGTCAACACTGTGGCGCCATTTTTCTTTTTGATCCCGCCTAATTCATAAGGACCAAAACCGAATATCCTGATTTGTCCCCCGTGAGTATGTCCGCTTAATACCAGGCGGATACCGTATTCTGGCTTGAGACTGTTAGCGATGGCAGGGTTATGGCTGATCAGGATCCTGAATCCTTCTTCCTCAGCATCACGGACAGCGAGATCCAGTCTGCTTTTACCAAGACTTAAGTCATCAATACCTAATACTTGCATGACGTCCCCAGTTTTTGATTCGAATTTAACTGAGGTATTGTCGAGTACTTTAACACCCAGGTGGTACAAAAGAGAGTCAAGTTCATGGGAATTGAATTCATAATCGTTGTTTCCCCAGACGAAAAAAACTGGAGCAATCATTTTCAATTTTTCAATATTGGCAGAAACCCTCTCCAAGGGAACACCTTTTTCAGCAAGGTCACCACCAATAATCACAAGGTCGGCCTTTCCCTTTACCGCATTGATAATCGAATCTTGTATGATCCGCTTATGGATATCGGAAATAAAAAAGATTTTGACTGACCCGAAGCTTTCCGGAAATCCTTTCAATCTGATTTCCTGCTCAAGCACTCTGTCAGCAAAGGCCTGTCGATACATATATGGTAAAAGGAAGCTGCCAATCAGCAGCATTCCAAGGATGAAAATAATAATCTCCATTTTTGCCTCCCGCAATACTTTATCTAGCTTTCATTTCCGTCCTCTGGTGAGCTAAAAGACATCATACCATAAAGCAAACAGAAAACGAAAAAAATTGCCGTCTGCCAGACACCCAGGGGCAATAGTAATAAGAATGAGGTTAGACAGGTTATTGATAAAATAATATCCGCCCCAAAACCCTTTTTACCCTTGCTGGCACTAATGACACCAACTCCTCCGTCCCTGATCAGGCCCCCGAATGCATACATGCCGAATACAAGAGCCACCGCCCCGGCAAGAAACTGAAAAGGGTTTAAAATAAACTCTCCCAGAAACTCCTCCGATTGTACGGGAAAGATTGCTGACAGCGAAATAATAAAAAGGTAACCACAAAGCAGTCCAATGACCAGCCTGAAAACTTTCCAAAGCATACAAAAACCTCCCATACACAATGTATGAAAGGCCCTTGTCTTTATTTCCGTATAGAAAAATCAAACTTCATGGATATCAAGGATCCGGAATCCAGACTCTTCCAGCTTCTTAACAAACTTGTCAATGTTGTCTTTCTTTTCGACCTTCATGACAATCCTGCGGACAAGCTTATCTGTTTCATCAAAAGTAACCAGTGAGATGATATGCTCATGAAACTGGTGGGCGATATCAGCCAATCGTGCGATACGTCCTTCTGTTTCAACAGAAGTAAACGCAATCCTGACACCCTCCCTATGTACTCCAAAAGCACTCTGGAACTGGTCCAGGGCATCAGAGCGAGTTACGGCTCCCTGGAATTTCCCCTTTTCATCGACTACGGCCATCAGCGGGATATCCTTCAATTTCACCAAAGTACTTTCGAAGATTTCAATGCCATGAAGGATTTGTTCCTGAAGGCAAAGTACATCACGAGCAACTTTGTTTTGGAGGAATTCATCCTTCTCTCCCCCTGTCTTGAAGTACTCCTGGTAGATGCCATATCTTGTGACCACACCTGCATATTGATCGCCGTCCAGTACGGGTACGCCATCAATTTCATTTCCATCCAGCTTATCAAGAACGCTTTGCAATGTTTCATCCAATTGTGCGGTTATACATTTATACTTCGGTATCATGATACTTTTAACAAACATTCCACTCACCTCAAATTTTTAAGTACAGCCCTGTCTTATATATTTCTGCATTTCTGCCAAAATCCCTTCTTATATAGATAAATTTAACATGAAATAAAATTTTGCTCATAAAATGAAATGAAGTTTATATAGAGGAGGGCTTAGCTTGTCAACATACAGAAGAGTTTGGTATCCGTACTCCAGTCCCTTCGACCCTTGTCCGCCGATCAAGGCGAAAACGTATTCCACACCGCCTAATTTGTTCCTAGGCTTCCAGCCGGCCAATCTAGAACAGTTCACGCCAATGCAGGCATTAAGAACTGGAACGCTGTGGAAGGTTTTCTATGATCCTTGGTATTCACCTTATGAAGCTCCAAGGGAGGATGATCATACATGAAACAATTACCCAAGGAATTTTATGCAGCCATGGAAGAACTCCAGGCAGTAGATTTTGTTCTTGTTGAACTCACCTTGTACCTGGACACCCACCCGGAGGATTATGAAGCCATCACTCAGTTCAACCAGTTCGCAAAAGAAAGACGCCGATTGAAGAAAGTCGTTGAAAGCATGTATGGACCTCTCCAGCAATTCGGCAACAGCTATTCAGGATATCCGTGGAACTGGGATGACGGTCCTTGGCCATGGCAAATCTAAATTCCAATTAGGAGGGGGTAAGGAAATGTGGCTTTATGAAAAGAAGTTGCAATATCCCGTAAAAGTAAGCACTTGCAACCCTATGCTGGCAAAATTTTTGATTGAACAATATGGCGGGGCAGATGGCGAACTCGCTGCTGCATTACGATACTTAAATCAGCGTTACACCATTCCTGATAAGGTAATCGGGCTTTTAACTGATATTGGCACCGAAGAATTCGCCCATTTGGAAATGATAGCGACAATGGTCTATAAATTAACGAAGGATGCCACGCCGGATCAGATGAAGGCCGCCGGATTAGACGGTCATTATGCAAACCATGACAAGGCCTTATTTTACCATAATGCCGCAGGTGTGCCATGGACCGCAACCTATATTCAGGCAAAGGGCGACCCAATCGCTGATTTGTATGAAGACATTGCGGCTGAAGAAAAGGCGAGAGCAACTTACCAGTGGATCATTAACATGAGTGATGACCCTGATCTTAACGACGGATTAAGATTCCTCCGCGAACGCGAAATCATCCACTCCCAGCGCTTCCGTGAGGCAGTGGAGATTCTAAAGGATGAACAAGGAAAAAAGAGGATATTTTAATATGGCTCATTTCTTAAACTTTGTTGCTTTTAACTACAAATTAGGATTGATTAGGCTAATTTTCTTCGCAAAGTTGACTCTTTTTATGAGAAAAGAGCATGCAAATTTAATACCGGCCTGCAAAATGGCCTTATATTACGTTAAAATCGGCTTTAGGATTTTAACAACCATCTTTACGAAAACAGCCTTTAAAATAAATAGAAGCGTCCCCTTTGGATGCTTCTATTTATTTTCATGAAACAGATTGATATCAAACTTCTTCTTCATCATGTCAAATACAATATGGCGATTTTTCCATTCTTCTTCTTTTTTCCATAAATCCTTGCTTCTGTCCACAATTTCACACCTTAGTGCCTGGTATTCTTTCTCTGCCTTTTCACGCTTCTCTTTTAACAGAATCATCAATCCATAAGTCCCTACCGTTAAAATAAGGAAATATAAATTCGCAGAATTCTGGACATACACTGAGAACATCTCAGCGAAAGAATACGAATAAGGCTGCAGCACCGTTACATAGAGATAATAGAAGTAGATTGAAATTAATCCTATCGTCACCCATACTGACAAAAGATGTCTGGATTTAAACCGGTCAAACTTTCGCTTTCGCTCAATTAAATTCTGCAACATCCTTTTGGTCGCAGGGTCCGTACGATTATCAAGGTTCTCGATTTCCTGTTCCATGGCAAGCCCTCCCCTTTATATCATTTTTATGAGCTTGTCCATGGAGTTATGATATTGCCGAACAAAAAAGAAAGGGCTCTTTTCTCAAACTTTGTTGAATAATTAAAAAAAGCCAGGAGTTTTTCACTCCGGCTAATTTTTAATCGGTATCTTCAATACTTGTCCTGCTTGAATCTCATTCCCCTTAATGTTGTTCGCTTTTTTGATGATTGGAATTCCATCCTGGGATTTATAGTAGGTCATTGCTACTCTGAACAATGTTTCATTTGGTTTTACAGTATGATAGATGACCTTTTCACTGCTTGCTGGTACTTCTTTTTCTGCCGCTGCGGTATCTTCTTCAACTGCAGTTTTGTTCGCGGGCTCCGCGGAGGCTGGAGCGGTTATTTTTTCGCTATCTTTTTCTTCATCTGCTTCTTCCGCAGTATTTTTGTCCCCGCTGCTTGATGGAGCAGGTCCAGCTGTCACAACATCGTTTCCATCTGGATCGGCAATTTCTTCATAGGATGGTGCTTCCTGATCTGTATCTTCCTGATTCTTACTGCTTCGTTCATCCTGGCCTTCAACATTGATCATCTCCACCCCTGCACGTTCCTGCGACTTATTCAAAGGCGTTTTCACACCATCCAGATAAGAGATAATGCTGAAAAAAGAAATAGGCAGCAGGATGAAAAACAGAGCCATCAGCCTGATGACCGGATATTTTACTTTAACTTTAGTTTTTTTCTGTTTTTGTCTGTGCATCTCACTTCTTGGCGGAAGGGATTCCTTTTTTTCAGTAGTATGCTCAGTTTTGCGCTCCACTCTTTTTCTCAGCCGCTCAGCCTGGTCCCTTATAGGTTTTTCCTTATTCACTGCCTGTACCCCCAATTGTTGCTTGAGTCCTGAATTTAATGATTAAACCTAAGATAAAATCAATGAAAAAATGCATCACGATCGTGACAACAAGATTATTTGTCACCATATAAATGTATCCAATCAAGAAACTCAATAAAATAATATTAGTAAACAAAAACCAATTGAACAGATAGCGATAATGGACGACTGCGAAAATTATGCTCGATATGATTAACCCGGTATTTGTCTGAATGACTCCTCTGAAAAGAATTTCCTCACTAATTGCTACCATAGCTGCAATCAGCATAATCTGGACTACACTCCTTTTCCTGAATATCCTTTCGTTCAAGCCTCCATCGTCATAGTAGGACTTCGGCAGATATTTCATGAAGATGAAGTCCATAACAACGACTGCAGCTCCCGCAGTGAGACCGACAAACAAAATATTCCAGTCACTCCAAATAAATAATTCTTGGAACTCATTGAAGCTATCAAACATTATCATACCTAATATTGCCGATATCGTTAATAGTAATATTTGCGTAGCGATTAAGTGGAACAGCAGTTCTTTTTCAGTAAGCCTTGCCACGGTTTCCTTATATTGATCCTTCATTACATCCGCTCTCTCATCAATAGAATTGAAGCCAATTCCTGCTTCCAGTCCAACGCAGCTTCGCATTGTCCACTGGGTGGTTCGATTTCTTCAAAATGATCTATATTTATACCACAATTACTGCAGCAATTCCGGGGCCGTTCCTGGATTTCTTCGCCGAACATACCCAAAATAAAAGTCCTCTTGCATTCCTTTGTATGAATCCATTCAAGCATCTTCTTAATTTGCATATTTTTTACCTGCAGACGATTTTCGATTAATTGCCCGAGGCTCCTTTTATCCCTGTTATACTCTATCGTTTCAATACCAGAGAGGTAATCCTCGACAATCCTCCATTGGATCTCGGTGAAGCCGCATATCATTGAGAGCTCTTCAGCACGTTCGGAAAGATTATGATAATGGATCTGGTTATCAATTATAAAGGCAAACAGCCTTTCAATCTGGTATTGATCAGGGAGCTCACCTTCAGCGAGCTGGTACGCCAGCTGTTCGTCTCCTGGGGTATAAATCAGGATGGCAATTGAATCGCGGCCATCCCTTGCCGCCCTCCCTATTTCCTGGAGGTACGATTCGATCTGCATGGGCATATGGAAATGAATCACGTAACGGACATTTTCTTTATTAATCCCCATCCCAAAAGCGCTTGTAGCACAAACCACATCAAGCTGGCCATTGATGAATTGCTGCTGGATAAGGACCCGGCTTTCCGGATCCAGGCCCCCATGATAGGCCATGGCATTCATGATCCCTTTTTCCCTCATATGCGCCGCTGTTTGCTCAGCGACTTTCTTGCTTGAAAAATAAATGATCCCGGGTCCTTTTAAAAATTTCACCAGCTCGATTGTCCGGTCCAGCTTATCCTGGAAGGCAGAGGCGGATTCCAAAGCAAGAGAAATAGCGGGCCTGTCCACAGAATAAACCACTTCATTCCATTCTCCTAAATGGAGCTTTTCAGCAATATCCCTTCGGACTTCCTCTGAGGCCGTGGCTGTCAGCGCAAGCGTCAAAGGGTTTCCAAGCTTCTCCCTGAACTCTCCAAGCTTGAGATAGTCCGGCCTAAAATCATATCCCCATTGAGAAATACAATGGGCCTCATCTACGACGAACAGTGAGACAGACAGTTTTTTTATCCGGTTCAATACAGAATCAATTCCAAGCATTTCTGGAGAAATGAAGATAAACCGAAACCATTCGAGTTCTTCCATCGCTTTGGCTTTTTGCTGTGGGGACAAAAAGGAATTCAAGGCAATAACTCTTTTTTCGCCCATCGCCATCATTTGCTCTACCTGATCCTGCATAAGTGACAGCAGCGGTGAAATAATCAAGACTGGCCCGTCCACCAGATAACCCGGAAGCTGATAGCACAGGGACTTACCCGTTCCAGTTGGCAGCATGGAAATCGTATGTTTTTTCCCTACAACGGATTGGATCGTTTCTTCCTGCCCTGGACGAAAATCCTCGAACCCAAAATACCTTTTTAAATAGTTTTTTAATTCCATTCCATATCACCATATTTAGCCAGAACAAGCCTGATTTCAAAATAGGAGGCATCAGCCACCTGTTCCTTGATTTGCTTTAGTTTTTTCGCGGAATTCTGCTGAGCTGCGAGAAGGATTCTTTCCCTTTTGTCATGAAGGACATAGTGGTCTATATGAAAGTCCTTGATGGAAAGAGCAATTTCCACAACATGATCTTCTATGGTGCTTTGCTTAAGGTTTCGGACAGCTGCAATCTCTTCCAGGGTATAACCCCTCTGCATTAATCTATAGGTCTTGTCAGTTGAAATCGTCAAGGGAACACTTCGCTCCGCCTTTATGATCAATCCACTAAGCAATGGATAGGCCTGTTCGTTCTCTATCACCCTGTCAAACATTGCATGTAAGCAATTTAAGAATTCGTAATGATAGTGAGCCGGTTCCAGACCGGTTTTTTCAGCAGCCTGCAGAGTGGTTAATCCAATTTTCCTGAAGCCAGTCAGTCTAAAAACAACTAATTCAGGTCTCGTCTTTTCATTATCAAGGGCAGAGATCAGCTCACGATACAGCCTATCCGCAAGCTTGTAACGATCTTCCTTTTGCTGCCTGATGTAATGTTTAACCCAAATAAGGGTTTCCCTCTTATTTCTTACTGGGATAAAGGAGCGTTCATGATTGATCAGATTAGAACTCACCTGGATCAGCAATGTCAACCTTTCCCAAAAGGAATCTGTCACCTGGTGATATTTCCAGCCATTCAAATAATCAGGAAGTTTGTATTCAGCTAACTGTTGTTCCAGCGCTTTCTCTCCTTTGTCCGTTAATATTACCTTCGTTTCTGCAATTTCCTCGGCCATTCCCCTTTGCTTCAGCCTATCAATCATTTTTTCGAGTCCTGCACGGGTAACTGAAGGGTATGTATGAAAATATGGGGTGATTTTATACAAATGCGCGTCTTGTATCGTCTGCGAGGAACGTTTGCCCTGAAGAAGATGAAATAGCGAATAAATGGTTCTTTCGCCATTGATTTTTTTCAATATAGACAAAACAACTGTTTCCAAATATGTTATCCCCATAAAATCACCCTGGAATGAAAGATTAAGTAAAGGGCACGATAATATTCGGCGCCCACTATAGCAGAAAAATAATCTAACATTATTTTACCATGAAAATATCTAGTAAATGTTTTATTTTCAACGGAAAAACCATTCAAGGCCTTGTGTGATAAGCATTCTCAATACTTTTTTTATTGAAATGTTGGCGATACAGTTTTACAATAGGTATGAGGAATACGTTTTCACTGTTTTGGTGAAAACAGCATATTATTGTTAAACACTTGGGAGGAATTATATCATGGCTAAGTACACAATTGTTGACAAAGAAACTTGTATTGCATGTGGAGCTTGCGGTGCAGCTGCTCCAGATATCTACGATTACGACGATGAAGGCATCGCATTCGTAACACTTGATGAAAACGAAGGTATCGTTGAAATCCCTGATGTATTAATTGACGACATGATGGATGCATTCGAAGGCTGCCCGACTGACTCAATCAAAGTTGCAGATGAGCCATTTAACGGAGATGCTACTAAATTCGAATAAGACAATACATAATTCCCGCTTACATGCGGGAATTTTTTTTACAGTTATTACGTTGGATGATAACTTTAATTTGCGGTCCATCCATGCACGGATGATGATTTTTGTTGGCCCATATATAAATCAAAAAGCAACGGTATAGCACACCGTTGCTTTTGTATTAGAATTCATATGATTTATGCACTTTTGAAAGCTTGCTGCCTCTCGATCCATGTTTTCATCCTTGTGAAGATGAGCATGAATATGACAGACATCAGTAAGCCTTTAACGAAATTAAATGGTAAAATCCCTGCGACGATCATGGCTCGCGCTTCTGGTCCAGACATTGCCGGCATATTCAAGAACAATGTGTAGGCAGGAAGGAACACGTAGTAGTTCAGTACACTCATCAGGATGGCCATACTTATTGTACCAGCCACCAATCCGAACGTCATTCCCTTATTGGATTTCATCCGCTGATAGATATAATAGGTTGGCAGGATGAATAAAACACCGGCAACAAAGTTGGCAACATGCCCAACGGGAACACCCGTATCACTGCCCGTCATAAAATAATCAAGCGTATTCTTCAAGAATTCTACTAAAATACCGGCTGCCGGACCAAAAATCAACGCAGCAATCAATGCAGGTATATCGCTGAAATCGACCATTAAGAATTTTGGAAACGGCGGCAGCGGAAAATTCATCAGCATCAATACATACGAGATACTGCTCAGCATACCAATTGAGACCATTGCTTTGACACTGAATTTTTTCATTTTCCTCTCTCCTTATAGAGATCCATCTCACATAAAGAAGAAAGATTCGGCAATCACATACCCATTACAAATAAAACCCCCAAGTTTTCTGAACTTGAGGGAGAGTTGTGAAAGGTATGCCAAATAACCGTTCGAAACCTGCATTTTTCGAACGTCTGCAGAACCTCCATCTTCTCCCATCCAGACTATACTGTCGGCTTTGGAATCGCACCAAATCCTGCCCTTACAGGCTCGCGGGCTTAGAGAATTCATCTCATTACCGCCGGTCGGGAATTACACCCTGCCCCGAAGATAGACCATATTTAATTTAACAAGTTTATTATACTGAAAAAAAGATATTTTGTGAAGGTGTATGCTTGTGACGATTTTTTGACGTAAACGAGCAAAATATTTTGAGTTTCAGAACGGATATTGATTGAGAAATACTTTTCTGCTAAATTCGGAATAACAGAATATATTTAGAGTAAACCAATTGATTTTGAGAGCGCTCGCATGGAATACATGAACAATTCGAGAGTTTGACAAAAGAATATTCGTTTTGTAAAATAATCAGAAAATTACTACTTTATTCTTAATAAAAGGAGTGTGCAAAGAATGTTTCAGGTTCTAGCGGCAGATTCAATAAAGGAAGAAGGCTTACAGCCATTATTAGAACACGAAGGAATCCAGGTACATATCGGGGGTGTGGACTCAGGGTTAATCGATTTACAAAAGGTTGACGCCCTATTAGTCAGGAGCGCAACGAAAGTTACTCAAGAACTGCTCGATCGAATGCCAGCACTAAAAATAGTTGGCCGGGCAGGTGTCGGTGTAGATAATATTGATATCACCGAGGCGACAAAGAGAGGAATAATCGTCGTGAACGCTCCTGATGGGAATACCATTTCTACTGCGGAACATACCTTTGCGATGATGTCCGCATTAATGCGGAACATTCCACAGGCACACTCCACTGTAAAAAATGGAGAATGGAAGAGAAATAAGTTTATCGGAAATGAACTTTATGGAAAAATCTTAGGAATCATTGGTCTGGGGAGAATCGGTTCTGAACTCGCAAAAAGAGCCAGGGCTTTCGGGATGTCTGTAAAGGTATATGACCCATTCCTGACGAAGGAGCGGGCAGACGTTTTAGGTGTTCAATTGTCCTCCTTTGACGAGGTCCTCGCAGAAACCGATATAATTTCGGTCCACACACCTCTGACGAAAGAGACGAAAGGACTTCTCAATGAAAAGACATTGAGTCAAACTAAAAAAGGAGTCTATCTGCTCAACTGTGCGAGAGGAGGAATAATCGATGAGATGGCTCTCGCTCATTATATTGAGAACGGTCATGTTGCAGGCGCTGCACTGGATGTATTTGAAGTGGAACCCCCAGAGGATCACCCTTTGTTAAGGCTTGATTCAGTTATTGCAACCCCACACCTTGGAGCCTCTACAAAAGAAGCGCAACTAAATGTTGCTACCCAGGTCGCAAGTGAAATCAGGACTTATTTTGAGAATAAACCTGTGGCCAACTCGATCAATCTTCCGGCAATGTCTAAAGACATCTATGAAAAAATCCAACCCTATCACCAGCTTGCGAAGGAAATGGGGAAGATTGTCTCAGAATGCCACAACAAAGGAATCAGCGAGCTGACAGCTACCTATTCAGGCACTGCAGCGGATCTCGAGACATCTTTTTTAACAAAGGCGCTGCTTGCCGGATTTTTCGAAAACCGCATTGAAGTGAAAGTAAACGAAGTAAATGCAATCCACATTGCAAAAGAGCGCGGAATCATGGTTGGGGAAAAAGTGACAGGAAACTCCTTTGGCTACGCAAATACCATAACAGTAACAGCAAGCGGAGACGGAGAAACTTTTACAGCGAGAGGAACCTACATTGACCATTACGGGCCAAGGATTGTCAACCTGGACGGTTTTAACATTGATTTCCACCCTGCAGGGAACCTCTTGTATATCCAGCACATGGACCGTCCCGGTGTAATCGGGCATGTAGGAAAGATCCTGGGTGACCATGGCGTGAACATTGCGACAATGCAGGTCGGCAGAAAAGAGGCCGGCGGCGAAGCCATCATGGTCCTCTCATTTGACAAACCCCTTTCAAATGAGATGATCGGCAAGCTTGAGTCGCTGCAGGACATTGTTACGATCAAAAGTATATTGCTCTAAGGACAGCAAACAGGCCTCCAATCAACGAGGCCTGTGTTTTTTTTGAATAGGCTCTTTTCTCAAACTTTGTTGCTATTGACTTCAAAAAAGGATTGTAATGACCTATTTTATTTACAAAATTGACTCTTTTGGAAGAAAAGAGCATGCAAACTTAATACCGACCAGCAAAATGGCCTTATATTACGTTAAAATCGGCTTTAGGATTTTAACAACAATCTTTACGAAAACAACGTTTGAATAAGAACGTGTTTATTCTGAATATGTTCAGCTCCAGCACTTGTCCGTTCCCTATCTTATCCCAACGGCAATGATTTTCTTTCACCTTTGGAGAATGTCATGATTTCTCCATAGCCAACCTCTCGAGCAAGTTCAAGTGCCTGGCCAAAATCAGCACCGACATGCTCAGGTACATGGGCATCGGATGACAAAACAATTGGTATATTCTTATCAAAGCACATCTGCAATAGCCTTTTGTCTGGATACAATGTCTGAGTAGGCTTCCTCAATCCTGCAGTGCTTATTTCCACACAGGTCTTGGATTGTGCAAGCGCTGATGTCGCACGATCATACTGCTCCAAAAGGAAGCCTTCATCTTCAGGGACATATTTAAAAATCTTCACAAGATCAATGTGTCCGATTATATCGAAAAGATTTGACTGCGCCAGTGTTACCACCTGGTCAAAATAACTTTTATAAACTTCATAAACATCTCTTCTGTCCCATTCTTTACGATATTCGGCAAGGTCAATTCCGAAATCGCCAATCCAATGGATCGATCCTATCACATAATCAAATTCATAGCTGTTGATGAACTGTTCCATTTCCTTATGCTTGCCAGGAGTGTAATCCATCTCGATTGACATTTTTACGTCAATTTCATTTCCCCAGGCTTCCTTAAAAAGATTTACATAATCAGCCATATCATAGTATCTGCGTTCATCCACCCAGCTGTTGCGCAGGATATCTGCAGTCTGGTAGAAGTGATATGCATGCTCGGAAATCCCGAAATGCTGGATTCCCCTTTTATTGGCCATATCAGTAAACTGCTTCAAATAGTCCAGCGTCAATGTACCTCTTTCCAGATGGTTGTGGTAATCCGTCAGCATAGTACCCATCCCCTTTGTGACCGTTTTACCTATTATACTTTCATATAACAGCGGGGTACAAGGACTGATTATCGGGTAATTAATATTTGATGCGGTTGAATCGTATCAGATGTCAGATTGTTCAAGGCTTTTAACTTTTCAACGGATGTGTTTGTCTTTCTTGCGATAGAGATTAGTGTATCCCCTGAGGAAACCACATAATTCTCTTTAGCTGAGCTCTCAATTATTAAAACGTCTCCTGGAGAAATCTGGTTGCTGCTCATATTATTTTCTTTCTTGATTTTTTCTACAGAAGTGACATATTGTCTGGCGATTGACCAAAGGGTCTCCCCTCTTTTGACGGTATGCTTTGCCATAGATTGAGACTCAGCAGCAGTTGATTTTTCTGAAATTCCGTTTCCATTGTCAATATGGAAGCTCTCGCCTTGGTTACCAATATCGATATCATCCATCAACCGAAGCTTGGCAATTGTCTCTACCGTCACTTCATTTCCTTTTTTCTCCATAGCTAAAATAGGCTGCCCTACAGCTGCTTCTCCTAAAGCCAATGCAGGATCTACAGCATTTTCCTTTTCGTATGTCCAGTTATCCTTATGGATTTCAAAATGGAGATGAACTCCAGAGGAATCCCCTGTGTTCCCCATCAGACCGATTACATCGCCTTGCTTAACAACCTGCCCCTCTTTCACATTCCTTTTATTCAAATGAGCGTATACAGTTTCCAGGTTGTTCTCATGCTTAATGAACACTACATGTCCGTATGAGCCAGAATAATATGACTTTGTTACTACCCCTTTATCAACGCTATGTATTGGTGTTTTGAATTCACCAGCAATGTCAATTCCCTTATGATGGCCATGACGCGTTCCATATAAATCTGTTACGACTCCATCGGCAGGCCAAACCCAATCTGAAGTCAATTCTGTTATATCGAGCATTTCTGCCTGAGAGTGCTTTCCGCCAAGAAATAACAAGCTGATACAGAGTGCCATTAACCCGGCAATGAGTAAACGCTTAATGTAATCCTGCATTTTCTTCCTCCTTAACTTTTTGCTCCCTTTTCATCCCTATGACAGCCTGTACAAAAATAGAACTGTATTGTGGAAAAGCAGCAGCTAAAAAAGCACATTTGTTATAATTGGTGGTAAACTGCTTTTTTATGCAAAAGAAGGAAAAATTGTTTTGTTCAGAGATTGAGGGATCCGCTTCCATCGACAAAAAAAGAAAGACCTGATGGCCTTTCTTTTAGTTAATATTCTTCTTGTTTGGAGCCAGTGGCAGAGCGAGGACTTCGTTCAGGTTGAATGGTCCAAGCTGGTCGATGTTCGCATTTGTGAACCTGACACCAGAATAATCAAACTCACTCGCTGTCATTAAGATTGCCTCAAGATTCGGCAGGAAACTTTCGTCCAAAGTTGTATCCTCATCAAGGGTAATCTCTAACACTTTATCTTCATTTTGATCCGTTTGGGCCAGCTTGAAACTATCCGGAAGTGAAGGTGAAAGGTAGCCATTATCATCACCTTTTATCATCTGCGCAAATGCATCACCAATTGTTTTATGCTGTTCTTTTGTCGGTACAAGGTATGGGTTAGGCATGCCTTCCACTGACAAGAACAAGTATGCTCTTCTATTTGAAGTTCCCGTGTTGATTGGCAGCTCCTTCCTGGGGCCATAGTTGCCCAGGTCAATCCCAGGTTCGCTCTCTGTAGTCAGAACCATTTTATCGATCCCTGCTTGCGAGAAATTCTGCGTCATGGAATCAACAAAAATAATGTTTGCAGCACTTCCATATTGATACGGGTGATCTTGTTTAACATCCATTGCCAATGTCTTAGTCGCTTCATCGTAGTTCCAGGTTGCGTCCATTGGATAGTACTCGGTTAAACCCCATTCCTCTTCCTTTAACATCGGCATTGTTTCCGTATAGCTGCCAATCCAGCTTTTCCCTTCTTGCTTGGGAATTGCAACCGTAACGGGGACAACAGTCATAACCTGCTGGTCTGGAATGGCATAGGTAAGGATTTCCGTAGTCTCTGTGTCTACTTCTTCTGGATATAAAGAAATCAGGCCGCCATAAGGATTCGCTAAATCCATTGCTTTGATTTCTGTACTCTTTTCTTCAGCCTCACCATCAGCTGCATCCATCATGACAGTGCTCTCCTCCCGGCTCGCACTTTCATTCGCCGTATCTTCCCTGGAGGCGGTATTCATCTCCATTGATGGCTTGGCTCCATCAACAGAACTGCTATCCATGCTTTTTTGTTCAGAATAATTGCTTCCCAGCAAGCCCGGAGAAAGGATAAAGGCGAGGAAGAGCACAGCGGCAAGAGCTGCGCCAGGAATAACCCAGGCTGGCATTTTCTTTCTTTTTTCAACACGATGGGCGATATTCTGATAAATGTCACGAGAGTCGCGATGATCTTTTACCTTAGGCATTTGGCCGAGGATTTCTTCTAGCTGCTTATCGCTTAGCTGTGACTTTTTCACTAGTCATCCCTTCCTTTTCAATCATTTCTTCCATCAGCTTTTTCAATGTCTTTAAAGCACGGTGCTGAGTCGTCTTTACCTTACTTTCCGTCCATGATAAAGCTTCTGCTGTTTCGCTTATCGTTAATTCATGTATATAGCGCATGATTATGACCATTCGCTGGTCAACCGTGCATTGGTCAAGGCACTTGTACATCATATGGACTTCTTCACTTTGAAGTGCCATTTCTTCAGGAAGGGGCTGATCGTCCCTTACCTGGCGTGCAGACATATCAAAGGATTCAAGCAATCGCTGCTTCCAGCCCTTCTGTTTGCGGAAATGATCAATCGCGACATTTTTGGCAATCGAAAACAGCCATGTCTTTTCACTGCTCTTTCCCTCAAACCGGTCATACGCCTTTAAAACGCGTATGTAGACTTCCTGTACAAGGTCTTCAGCCAGCTCCCTGCTTTTTACCATATAAAATAAAAATTGAAAAACGTCATGATGATATTTTTGATACAATTCATCAAAAACGGAGTTCATAGCTCTATTCGCCTCCGTATTCATTAGATTAGTCGTTAAGTATTAATAAAAGTTTCATATTAACTATATTATTTTTAGAATGGAAATGGAAGGAATTTTCGAGGACAAATTATTTGTTCCAAGCTACAGGCAGAGTGTAAATAGGTCGAATTAATCTGGGCATGTTTTAGTATTCGAGTGTTTTCTATCCATAACAGCCTTGAGGACGGACACTTTTCTTCGATACTTCATACTTTCTGTCCATCATCACCCCGATGACGGACACTTTTCTTCGATACTTCAGCATTTCTGTCCGTCATGAGTCTCAGGAGTAAACAACTAAAAAAGAGGCGGTCCAAATCTGAATAGATTTTGGTCCAGCCTCTTTCCTTTTACGTTAATTGTTCCTTGTGAATCAAGAATAGTCGGCAAGTTATTCAATATTTCGAGGGATGAAAAAGGAAAATGTCGTACCTTGTCCGAGTTTGCTTTTTACCGAGATATTCCCGCGATGTGCGTCGATAATATTCTTGGCGATGGCTAGTCCAAGACCGGTGCCGGATACGCCGCGAGTTCTGGATTTATCGCCTTTATAGAATCTCTCGAACAAGAATGGCAAGTCTTCCTCAGGAATGCCAGGCCCCTGGTCGCTCACCTCAAAATATAAGCCGCGTTCATCGGTTTTACCGCTGATTACAACAGATGCAGAATCCGGGACATGCCTGATTGCATTATCAATCAGATTGGTAAGGACCTGTTCGATGCGGTCTGGATCAAATCGAAAATCAATTTCTTCTGAATCGAAGTGGACAGATAACTCGATCCCCTTCTCCTTCGCCAGGCCATGGAATTTACGGATTATCCGATTGACATACGGACTTATCTCGACGGTTTCAACGTTAAGAAGAATATGACCTGCTTCCATGCGGGCTAAATCGAGCAATTCATTAACAAGTCGGCCCATTCTTAGGGATTCATCGTAAATGACTTTGGCCATTTCCTTCTTTTCTTCATCTGTTTGGGCGATGTCATCGACGATTGCTTCGCTATATCCTTGCATCATCGAAATCGGCGTCCTTAATTCGTGTGAAACATTGGCGATGAAGTCTTCTCTCATTTTATCGAGCTTTCGTTCCTCTGTCATATCGCGGACAACAGCAACAGCTCCCCTGATGAACCTCTTATTATAAAGCGGGCTGACGATGATTACCCATGTTCTCCCCTGGGCCGTAATCTCCCCAACCTGCTCTTTCTCCGTATTGACTGCAAGCTGGAATAACTCCATGACTTCAGATGGCACGGCATCTGTATTCTCGGAAGCCAGACCCTGCTCATAATACCAGTATCTCAGGAAGATTTCGGCAGGCGGATTGGTGATCAAGATTGTGCCATCACGATTGAAAGTGATCACACCATCTGCCATGCTGCTGAGTATGCTTGTCAGCTGTTCTTTTTCCTGACTCAATGCGTTCATATTGAATTTCAGCTGTCTGCCCATCTGGTTGAAGGCAGTCGCTAATTCCCCTATTTCATCATGGGTGAGGATCGGTACTTTTGTATCAAACTTCCCTCTGGCAACTTCAAAGGCTGCCTCCCTCATTTTTCGCAATGGAGCAGTAATCCTTGTGGACAGGAAAAAAGCAAAAATTGTCGTCAAGACTATTGCAACACCGGCAGCCAGCAAGATGAACTTAGTGGTCAGCCTGGTCGTCTCTTCCATCACCTCTAGTGACTGATAAATAAAGACTGCTCCATTTTCATTCTCAAACTGGTGGAGCGGAACACCGATCATTAAGTATTGGGTGTCATCAACATCGTTTGAAATACCTGGCATGGAGGTAATGATATCTACAGTTTTGTCATTCTTAAAAACCGCAGAGAGATCCTGGTCATTCATAAAAAATGAAATGGGTACATGTGTCATGTCTTCTCCACCAGGTGAGTAAAAATAAGTATTCTGATCTTTAATGACAGTTACCCTGGAGTCATCATCGACCATTTCCCATGCAATTTCAAGACCTAATTGTTCTTCCTGGCCAGGATGATCTTCCAGCACCCTTGATATTTTTTCTGCAGTATTGGTCATTCCTCTCCTGGTTTCATTAATGTGATAATTTTCAAAGAATTCCATCAGCATAACTGTCAGGATGAACAATACAAATGAAACCAGCAAAAGGATGGTAATCCAAAGCTTACCTACTACACTGCGCCAAAACATCATTCATTGACTACCTCGAACTTGTAGCCAACACCCCAGACTGTAACGATCATCTTTGCAGCCTGTTCAGATACTTTATTCAGCTTTTCGCGCAATCTTTTAACATGAGTATCTACCGTACGCAAATCGCCGAAAAATTCATAATGCCAAACTTCCTTCAATAATTGCTCGCGATCAAAAACCTTATCAGGAGCTTTCGCAAGGAAGTAGAGCAATTCATATTCCTTAGGCGTCAGGCTGACTTCTTTGCCATCAGCCAAAACCCTATGGGCATCATTATCAATGGTTAAATGAGGGAAAACAATCACGTCTTTGGCAGTCGTCTCAGTCTGCAGGTAACTTGTGCTCGATGAGCGACGGAGCATAGCTTTAACGCGCAGCACAACTTCACGAGGGCTGAACGGTTTAACGATGTAATCATCAGTCCCTACCTCGAAGCCTTGTACTCTGTTCACTTCCTCACCTTTCGCGGTAAGCATGATCACAGGTGTTGACTTCTTTTCACGAAGGTCACGGCAAACCTCGATTCCGTCTTTTCCAGGCATCATCAAATCTAGAAGGATTACGTCATAATCGTTGGCAAGCGATTTTGCCAGTGCTTCATTTCCATCTTCTGCTTCATCAATTATATAGTTCTCTCTTTCAAGATACATCTTCAGTAATCGTCTAATTCTTTCTTCATCATCCACTACTAAAATCTTCACGTCTTTTTCCATAAGGTATATCCCTCCCTGCGATTATTTTACATAAACATGCGTCTAGTTGCCACGATTTTTTAAAAAAGGCCTTCACTTAAGTCAGTGAAGGCCGTCATAAAATTGACACAAATTAGGAACCTGCATAAGAATGCAGACCTGCAATTACAAGGTTAACTGCTACCAGGTTGAACATGATAATGATAAAGCCAATGACCGCAAGCCATGCGGATTTTTCTCCATGCCACCCTTTTGAAAGGCGCAGATGCAGGAAAGCCGCATAGAAAAGCCAGGTTATCAATGCCCATACTTCCTTTGGATCCCAGCCCCAGAAGCGAGTCCAGGCAATCTGAGCCCAGATCATCGCAAAAATCAGTCCGCCAAGCGTGAAGACCGGGAAGCCGATCAATACGGAACGATAGCCGATCTCATCAACGAGGTCCATATTGATGCTCTTCGTCCAAGGCTGCAATGCCGCAGCAATTCGCTTCCGCAGGATGAGTCTTAACAATACATATAATACTATACCCGCTGCGAGCGACCAAATAACAGTATTCAATTTCTTAGCACTGATGATTGCAGGCGTCTCGAATAATGGTTCAAAACGGTCTTTATCAGTCAGCTCATATTGATGCGGTCCTACTAAAGCAGGAATAGTATATTCCTCAGTGGCAGGCTGTCCATCCTTGTTGATATAGTTAAAATTCGCTGTATAATCTGTTGCTGCGAAGAAACTTGAAACAAACACGAAGCCAAGCGTACTGATCAAACCAAACAGGACAACCTCCAGCCATAATGTGCTTTTGCTTTTCTTCGTCTGGTCAACGCTTCTAACTAGATAAATCAGCCCTGCAGCAAAACTTACCGCTAGGATGGCCTGTCCAATCGCTGTTGTCGTAACGTGAATATGGAGCCAATAGCTTTGAAGCGCCGGAATCAATGGTGTAACTTCCCTTGGGAACATGCTTCCAAAGGCGATGATCAAAGCGGCTACAGGCAAGGTGAACAGTCCCAGCAATGGAGTTTTATACATGAAATAAATGATGATAAATGCTCCTACCAATGACATGCCGAAGAATGTCGTAAATTCGAAAAGGTTGCTGACCGGTGCGTGACCGGAAGCAATCCATCTTAAAATAAAAAATGTCATTTGCGAAAGGAAACCCGCAATTGTTACAATGACTCCAATATTCGCCCATTTATTTGGGGCATTTTTTTTATCAGCATGCCTTTTATCCTTAATAGCTCCCCCGAAAAACAAGATACCGACTAGATAGAGGATAAATGCCGCAAACAGAAAGTTAGAACTCAACTCAACCATTATTTTCCCTCCTTACTCCTTCTTTTCTTCTGCCACCTGGTCCTCAGGAGCATCTATTCCGGTCTCGGAAAAGACTTCTTCTAGCTCTCTTTTTAAACCATGCCAGTTTTTATTTGTATGTGCCGCAGTCCATACCTGGTTATTTACTCTTCTTAACCATACACGTCGATGGTTCCAATACGCCCCCTGGATCACACCAATCATGAATATTAATCCACCAAGACCAATGATCCAAAGTGTAAGGTCTTTTCTGACTGTCAGAGCAGTTACGTTCTTCGTTTCAATTCCTGCGAATGTCATCTTGTAGTCATTTTCACCCAAAGGCTCGAGATTCTGCCTGATGGCTACGAAACTGACTTCACCTTCAGGCTTTTCAGGACTGAACATTTTGAAGATGAACGCAGGATTATTCGGGATGCGTGACTTTGTCGCAGGTTCCCCATCTTCATTGAACTCAAAATCCGGGAAATAGCTCATCACTTCGACTTTGTACCCATTTCCTAGATCGTATTTCATTTCAGGGTCATATAAGTCTACCACCACATCACCAAATTGTTCCTCTGTTTCTTTATTCTCAAGTTTAAAGGCCATCTTGCTCATTTCATCAAGCTTATAGTCTACCTGGTACAAGGCAAAGCCATCAATTTTCAGAGGTTTGTTTACCTGGATTGCCTGGTCACGTATTTTCTCAAGCTCAGGCTTTTCACCCGGGACAATATCTCCCTGTCTCTGATATAAAGTAGCATCAGTCTGATAGTTTTTAACCACCGTCCCAGCCTTGTTGATTGCATCCTGGAAGACTTCCTCATCTTTATCTTTATCATATACTTCAAAGATAAATTGTTTGTTCTCGAGATAATAGCGGCCTTCTGTGCCAGGAATCGCTTTTGTTTCGCCTTCCCTTAGCCACAAGATTTCGTCAACATACATTCCAGGTACAAACCTGAGCATGCCGCCGATTAAAAAAATGATCAGGCCAAGGTGGTTTACATATGGGCCCCATCGTGAAAAGCGGTTTTTTTCGGCGAGGATATCACCATTTTCCTCACGAAGTTTATAGCGTTTTTTCGTCAGGTTTTCTTTAATCTTTCCTACTGCTTCATCTGATAATTCAGCATCTGACATAGCGAACATTCTCTGGCGCTTCAAAAAGCTTTCATGCCTTGAAACCCTTTGGTTTTTCAATGACCTGTATAAGGGAACCACCCTGTCAAGGCTTGCGATAACAAGTGATACACCTAACGCTGCGATCAAAAGCAGATACCACCAGGAACTGTAGAGGTTATGGAAACCAAGATCATAGTAAAGCTTTCCCATCCACCCGTATTGCTCTTCATAATATTCCCATGCAGGCATTACAGGCGGTATATACATTTCCTGTGGAAAAATCGTTCCTAGAGAGGATGCGATCAAGAGGATGACGATCAGCCATACCCCAACCTTAACTGAAGAAAAGAAATTCCAGATTTTATCGATGAATGTCTTGTTATAGGTTTGTGACCGGCGTGCGCTTCCCTCATAGCGCATATCAACGAGCTGCTTTTCTTTCTCTTTATCCTCCAGCACTCTTCCGCAAGATTCACAAAGGATCGTTCCCTGCGGATTTACATGGCCGCACTCGCATTTTACTTCGTTCATAGTAAAAACTCCCTGTTCCCCTTACTTTTTAAGGTTTAATCTGTTCCATGAATTCACGGACTGTTTCTTCAGATAATTCCCCAGTATGGCTTTTTACGACATTTCCTTCTTTATCAATCAAGAAGGTTATTGGCAACGGGTTGATCCCATATGCTGCCTGGACTGGTCCCTCGTCGATCAGAACCGGAAAAGTCATGCCTTTGCGTTCAATAAATCTATTAACGGCAAGTTCTGATTCACCGGAGTCAACTGCAAGAACCTGGACCCCCTTGTCCTTGAATTGCTGGTACTGATTTTCGATATAAGGCATTTCTCTCTCGCATGGCTTGCACCATGTTGCCCAAAAATTAAGGAAAACTCCTTGCCCTTTATACTCAGAAAGTCTGTGTTTATTGCCTTCCATATCAACAAGGACAAAATCAGGAGCAGGTTTTCCAATCACAATCTTCTGGTTTTTATCCTTATTCATGTTAGCGTACAAAGTATAGCCAACAGCCAGGGCCATAACCGCGAGAATAATTGTTCTAGTGATTAGGCGTTTCTGTTTCATTCCCTAAACCTCCCACCGTATTTCTCCCTCATTATAACATTCTAACTACACTCATGTTAGTAACTCTAAGACTTTTTCATAGCCAGGACACGGAGCTGCTTCACCTCATGATGTGTAAGCTCCCTGATTTCCCCAGTCCTTAAGCCATTCAGCGTCAAAAATCCATACTTTTCCCTTTTTAGCTTTAATACCGGGTGCCCGATTGCGTCGAACATCCTTCTGACCTGCCGATTACGGCCCTCGTGGATGGTTATTTCAACAATGGCGGTATCTTTCTTTTTATCAACACTCAGCAATTTTGTCCTCGCCGGCGCAGTTTTCCCATCCTCCAGCATGACACCTCTGGCCAGGCTTGTCAGCTTTTCCTTTGAAGGGATTCCTTTAACCTTCGCAACATACACCTTATCAATTTCATTGCTTGGGTGCATGAGCAGATTTGCGAATTCCCCATCATTCGTCAACAATAGCAGTCCTGATGTATCATAATCCAGCCGCCCTACAGGATAGATGCGCTGTTCGATTGTCTGGAAAAAATCCGTAACCACTTTACGCCCCTTATCATCCTGTACACTCGAAATTACACCGCGGGGTTTATAAAACAGGAAATATACCGGTTCTTCTCCCTCGATCTGGACTCCATCCACTTCGACTTTGTCAGATGAAGTCACCTTCCGGCCAAGTTCCTTGACAACACTGCCATTTACCCTGACTCTTCCTTCGAGGATCATTTCCTCAGCTTTTCTTCTCGATGCTATTCCTGCATGAGCAATCACTTTTTGCAGTCTTTCCATTAAGGTCACTCCTAGTTAATATCAATTACCTATCGTTAATATTAATATCTAATCCATCCTAATGAATTATGACATAACTCTCGCTGATTTCAAAGTAAGCAATGGTGTAAAAAGCGAAAAATAAATAGGGAATGTTAATTGTTTTTTAACAAATGTTTGTTCTGTAAACCTGTTGCAATATTATTTTATACCAATATTAGTTCAGTTTGTGATAGCTTCGTCAGTAGATTTTTACGAGTATTTTCAAAAAGTGTGTGATTTAATATGACTGTTTCCGTACCTGTCGCTTAGGATTTCACTTCGTTCAGCTAAACACTAGGACCCAAAAAAATAAGAAGATACCCGTTAAAGGTATCTTCTCTATTTCGAGAACATGAACGTGACTACGATAATAGCTGTTATGATGGCTACTGCGTCTGCAAGGAGACCGACTTTGAGTGCATCTCCCATTTTTTTAATCCCGACAGCTCCGAAATAAACGGTGAGGACATAGAACGTAGTGTCCGTACTTCCCTGAAGGGTGGCTGCAAGAGTACCGATAAAAGAGTCAGGACCATGGACACCAATCAGGTCACTGGTAATTCCGAGTGCCGCTGTACCTGAGATCGGCCTGATCAGTGCGAGCGGAACTATTTCTGCCGGTATCCCCGCCATCTCAAGTCCAGGCCGGATCCAATTCACCATGACATCAAGTGCCCCTGACGCCCTGAAAACCGCAATGGCGACCATCATCCCCACCAGGAAAGGCATGATGGATACAGCCATTTTGATCCCTTCCTTGCCGCCTTCTACAAAACTTTCATATGTGGGAACTTTTTTATAGGTGCCGTAAATCAATATAAAAGCGATCAGAACAGGGATGAACCATAGTGATATCGCAGATACAATTTCCATTTTGATTTACCCCTTCTTGCTTCTTCTATAGTAAAAGAAACGGTCTATTAATATTGCTGCAAAAGCAGAGACAGCAGTTGCCACAAGAGTCGGCCCAACTATATCTGTCGGGTTGGCGGAATCATAATTCATCCTGATCGCGATAACAGTGGTTGGAATGAGTGTGATGCTTGCTGTGTTGATCGCAAGGAAAGTGATCATTGACCTGCTTGCTTCGTTTTTCCCTTCATTCAACTCCTTTAGTTCTTCCATTGCCTTGATTCCCAGAGGTGTAGCGGCATTCCCAAGCCCAAACATATTCGCAATCATATTGGACAGTATGTAGCCCATCGCCGGGTGGCTGGCCGGGACTTCGGGAAACAGCTTTGAAATCAAAGGCTTAAATAAAGATGAAAGCTTAGATAAAAGTCCAGAATCCTCCGCTATTCTCATCATGCCGAGCCAAAAAACTAGGATGCTGATCAATCCGATACTAAGAGTGATTGCTTCCTTTGCACCCGTAAAAACAGCCTCGTTCACCTCAGCCATTGTGCCATTCACCATTGCAAAGCCAAGGCCAATTAAAATCATTACCACCCAGATATAGTTAACCATGATCCTGGACCCCTGCTATTGAGGTAAAGATATTTTTAAAAAGGTCCAAGAAGGAGCTTTTCTCTTTTTCCTTCACTTGGTAATAAACAGGCAAACTTGCAATCTGATTATCATCTATATAGACATTTGCCCGGCCTGCGATAGGAGATCGAGTTTCCTCTCCGTCTGGTGCCGCCTTTTTCAATCTATATTCTACTTTGACTAAGTCTTCTTCTTCTGAGGTTAGCGGGTATACAAATGAATGGTTCAGATAAACTTTATTTTTATAATCCGCATCCTTTATCCCTTTCACTTTACCCTTAGAAAGGATTTCTACAATGTCGTAATTTGAAAATGCTGTTTCAAACATCTGGATGTGGTCATTCCAATCGTCAGGTGCATTGAGTGTGACTGCGATTAACTCAAAATCACCCTTTTGGGCTGTTGAGACCAAAGTTCTTTTCGCCCGTTTTGTATAACCGGTCTTCCCACCGGTGCAATACTTATATTTCTCTGTCAGGAGGCGATTCTTATTTTTCCAAACCCTGTCCCATGTTTCTGTTGGATTAGGAGCTCTGTGAATCTTTGTACCGGAAATCTCCTTGTAAACCTCGTTTTCCATTGCATAGCGAGTTAAAAGAGCCATGTCATATGCTGTGGAAACATGATCTTCATGATCATCCAATCCGTGGGGGTTAGCGAAGTGCGTATTTTCCATGCCGATTTGCTGCGCCTTCTCATTCATCAAATAGACAAATCCATCCAGGCTGCCACCAACATGTTCGGCGATTGCGACGGCTGCATCATTACCCGATCTAAGCATCAAACCATACACCAGATCCTCCAGCCTGATTTTTTCTCCCGGCTTCAAGTAAATAGATGATCCCTCGGTACGGACTGCCTTCTCAGTCACTTTCACCTTCTCATCCAGTCTGCCAGATTCTATCGCAAGGATAGCCGTCATGATTTTCGTAATACTGGCAATCCTGCTAACTCTGTGTGCCTCCTTCTCGTATAAAACCCTGCCAGATTCCTGTTCTATCAAAATAGCGCTTCGGGCACTTACCGACACAGAAGCCTGCGCTGTTTGAGGAATGCTGTAGATCAACAGAGTGACAATTAACAATAATTTCATCCATATCCTTTTCATTGACAGACCCTCGTCTCCTTTGGCAGTTTGTACAAGTTTATGCAGGACAAGAAGTGTTATGACATAAATCGGAGGACGAGCACAGCGGTGAGTTGAAAATTTTTCTGAATGGAGCAGACCAACAACCATTTTCTAAATAAAAAAGGGAACAGCCAGTTAATAGCTGTTCCCGGGTATTCATTATCTTGATTGAAGCATTTTTGTCCGATAATCTGTTTCGTAATATTCAAGCTCTTCACGGATTCTCTGAAAACCACTTTCAAGGCTGACCATCAGTCCGTTTAATTCAGCCGTCACTTGCTGCCTGAACTTGATTGCATTTTTTCCAGTATAAGCGGCTCTGCTGTCCTCATACCATGCATCGCTTTTAGGAGAGAAGAACTCTTCAATGCACTGATAGTAGATTCGATAGAGCGTCTTCTCAGCTGCCGGCTTTGAAAAAACTTCCGCCTGCAGAATCACCCTGCACGCATCCAGACCTTCATCACAGTATACAGCCAGCTTTCGAAGGCTTGAAAGTATCGTTTTATAGTATTCTTCGTCTGATGGCTGCCCTTGTTTTAGTTTTTCAAGGGTTGTTTCATTCAGGTAATTCTCCAGCTTCACAACAGTATCGGCCAGAAATCCCCTTACTTCCTCGATTTGTGTTTTTACGATTGTATTTCCCAAATTGACACCCCCACTGGATTTTAACCATTTCACCTTCGACGTCGCTTTTTTCCGACGGACTCTCATGATTGATTCGGAATTGGGTCTCTTTAAAGTGAACTCCCGCAGCCAAGAATCTTGAGAGCCGGAGAGTAAAGACAACAAAGTTTACGAAACTATACCGGCTGGATAATATAATCCAAGGGAGAGCGCACTTCAAAGCTGCCTTTTTGCTCGATGCCTTCGTATATCCCAGGAATCTTACTGTAATCCAGTCCTTTGAAAATATCCGCGAACTCTCTCTGTTCATTTATATATACCCTTTTACGATGGCGATATCCCGGATTTTTCAATAAAGCAGCTAGTGCCACCAGATCCCTCATATATACTTCCTTGCTTCCGGCGTTGAAGATTGGATCCTGTTGAAAAGGAGTGACACTTCCAGCCAACTCATCAAAATACCTTACATAAAGGACATGCAGGGTTTTCTCCTTGCCATCTTCCACAAATGTCACTTCGCTTCGGTTGAAAAAATCCTCCGAGGTGTTTGATTTTTCTTTTTCAAGTTCATAACCAATACATTGCTTTATAAGCATGGTATTCCTCCCGTTGGACATTCATTCTTAAAAAACCTTATGTAGAAAGAAATGCTTTGCAGAAGAAGGCAGAAGCCTGGCATTCGTCTATTTAGCATTTCCAGAATAATTATTTTGATTTTATCATAAATTCTAAACTTTGTGCACAAAAGCTATTGATCTGCTTCCATTGTTTCCTGGAATTTCTCAAAGAATAAATCCGCGTCATCCTGCAATTCATCATCCTCAATATGATCAGGAAGAGGAGGCAGTTCACTTATATTTTTCAACCCGAAATAATCGAGAAATTCTTTTGTTGTTCCATATAAAATTGCCCGTCCCGTGCCTTCTGCTCTTCCAACTTCTTTAATCAAAGCCCTTGAAGACAGCGTATGAAGAGGTCTTTCCGTTTTTACCCCGCGGATTTCCTCGATTTCAGCCCTTGTAATTGGCTGCTTGTAAGCTACAATCGCCAAAGTTTCTAGTGCTGCTTGTGACAAGTGCGCGGTTCCAGGAGATTCCACAAGCTTTCTTAAGTAATCAGCATGTTCTTTTTTCGTGGCCAGCTGGTATACTCCAGCCAGCTGGACGATTGTTATTCCGCGATTTTCGTCATCTTCATAATCCTGCTGAAGTTGGGTAACAATTTCATTGGCCTGGAGTTCATCTACTTCAAGCACAGCTGTAATTTGCTTCAGGCTCAATCCTTCATCACCTGCCGCAAACAGGAGGCTCTCCAATATTCCTTTCCACTTCACTATTCCCACGCCCTTACTCCTTTCTGGCTGTCATATATATTTCTGCAAAATTCTGCTCTTGTTCTACATCGATTTCTTTCCGTTTGATCAACTCAAGAATTGCCAGGAAAGTAACGACAATATGCTCACGGTCAGATTCGGGGAATAAGTCGTAAAATCTTTTCCGATTGCCGCTTTCTTTCAGGAAGCTCAGGACCTCGTCCATCCTTTTTTCAATAGAAATTTCCTGGCGGGCGATTTTGGTTGAAATGGGTCTTTGCAGCTTCTTCCTTCTTAAAAGCTTTTGAAATGCACCAAGCATGTCATACAAAGAAATATTCAAGTCGGTGTTTTCACCCTTAATTTCATGGGCATATTCCGTTAGGTCACTTGGAGGTTTGGTGTACATAAGTCCCCGTTCCTCCTCAAGGGATTTCAAATCACTTGCTGCCTCTTTGAATTTTTTATATTCAATCAATCTCTCCACGAGTTCATTTCGCGGATCCCCGTCATCATCAAATTCAAAATCATCTTCCAGTTCTTCCTCATGCTTAGGGAGAAGCATCTTGCTTTTAATTGCTAACAGCGTCGCTGCCATCACGAGGTATTCACTTGCGACATCAAGCTGCAATTCCTTCATCGCATGGATGTACATTAAATATTGTTCAGTTATTTCCGCTACTGGTATATCGTAAATATCAATCTCCAAACGATTGATCAAGTGCAGAAGTAAATCCAAAGGACCCTCAAAGGCCTCGATTTTCACATTATATTGCATCATTTCCCACCAAAATTCCTATATTGAACTGCATCATTATATAAGTATAGTAGATAAACTTCATGTTATCCATTACTAATTTACATCGTTAAAACTGAAGTCTTTGTTAAAGTTTTTTTTCGCATTGATTGTTGCTGTTCGTACCTGTACTAGTAACCCGCATTAATAAATGTATCGGGGCTCTTTTCGAGGAGAATTCTGAATAATGATTGCATTTATAAGGTTAAGATAGCAACAAAGTTTACGAAAAGAGCTTTGTTAAAAATAGCCGAACCGCCCAAACCTTTCCCCCTGTTGCTGCATATGCTGAAAATGAATACTAGGCTATTTCACTATTAGGAGGTTATGTTAAATGTCTGATGGAAAAGGTTATGGATACGGAGCAGGCTTTGCTTTAATTGTCGTGCTTTTCATTTTGCTCATCATCGTTGGTGCTGCCTGGTTATAAGCCAATACCAAAGACGAAGATGCCCGGCACCAGCCGGGCATTTTTATATTTGGCTGATTGCACCCGCTTCTTTTATCATTTAATTGAATATATGCTAAGCTAGTAGTACTTGATAGGGGGTAATTTCATGACAAAATATCCAATATCGTATATACAATATCTCGCACATTTCCACGGAGACAGAGATTATTTTGAGTGTCACGAAATTCTGGAAGAGTATTGGAAAGCGACAGATGCCGGCAATAAAAAATCCATCTGGGTTGCATTGATCCTGTTGGCAGTATCAAATTACCACCATCGCCGTAAAAATTTTTCTGGTGCAACAAGGACTTTAATTAAAGCAATGGAGATCTTTGCAGATGACAAGGAAGCGACTACCCGTTTGGGGATCGATCCTGAACTTTTGTCAGGCACACTGCGTAAAAGAAAGGAAGACTTGCTAAACAGACTTCCATACACAAGCTTTAACCTGCCTGTATGTGATTCCGAGCTTAAAAAGCTTTGCCACGAAGAGTGCAGGCAAAATGGTTTTACATGGGGAGCAAGCAGCGATCTGCAAAATCCTGATTTAATCCATCGACACTCAACACGTGACCGAACTGATGTGATTTCAGACCGGCAGATGGCTCTCGAGGAAAGGAAAGATCAAAAAGCGCAAGTGCCTCGTTCAGCCCCGACAAGCGCTGGAGGGCCTGACAGTGAAGTCGCTCCTTGACTTCATTGGCAGGACCGAAATCGAAAAGTATAGCCGACTGCCCAGAAACATAGAAACTGGAGACTCCGACAAGCGCTGGAGGGCCTTACAGTGAAGTCGTTCTTTGACTTCATTGACAGGACCGAAGCGTCTCGAGGGGCTAGGCGCTGGAGCTGGATTAAGACAATCACATGTAATATCCACACCAGAATCCATTTATAATTTCAACACAAAAAATAAAAGGCAGCTGGATTAACATCCACTGCCTTCTACACTATTGTCTTCCTCGATGCATTTTTCAAAAAAGGATGCTGTTTCAGCATTCGCAGCTGCTGTCCATTCAGGAAACATCTCCTGCAGAGAATTGACCATACGCCTTCCAATTCCCTGATGGCGGTGTGATGGATTCACTGAGATGTGAAGAAGCTGCATCAATTTATCTTCAGTGAAGTTAACACCCAACAGTCCGATGATATCTTCACCTTCCTTCCATAAAAACAGCTGCCAGGAATCATCCGCTTCATAATTCCTCATCGTCTGCTGAAGTTTTTTCAGATCCTTTTCATTTGGCATGAAAGATAATAATCCCATTGCTATCTTTTCAAATGCCTTTTTATATCGAATTAACATAAATATCCCTCATTGTGGTTTGACAATAATAATGGAATGAAAACAACAAGACTATTTTTCCCCTATCCCATTTAATTTAAACCTTAGTTTACCTTTAAATGGAATCGACGAAATTACATGTAAAAACACTATTTTGATACTATATGTTTTTCCTCAACTTATGGTTCTTTTTTTTATTGAATTGATCATATCATACTTAAACTATAACGATACTTCAAATCTTTGTCAGAACCTATTGTCCTGGTACGATAAAAAACCAGTAATAAGCTCCCCAGCCAACAGACATCAAAAGCAATAATGCGAATAATAGCCAGTTGTTCTTTTTCAAACGGAATCCCTCCCAATCTGTAATTTTACAACAAGACCGGGTTTTTAGCCAACGAAGTGAGATTTTCACTTCATATCTTGTAAAAAAAGCTGCGGGAGAGCAGCTTTAATTTTTCACCTTTTCTTTGAAAGGGAGATCTAATTTTACCATATCTTCAAATGTTTCACGGCGAACGACGAGGGTATCCTTTGAATCTTCAAGGAAAACCACCGCCGGTCTTGGAAGGCGATTATAATTATTCGCCATTGAATACCCATAGGCACCTGTGCAAAAAACAGCCAGAAGGTCTTGGTCTCCAGCCTTTGGCAGTGGGAGGTCCCAAATCAGCATATCGCCAGATTCACAGCATTTCCCGGCAATCGATACGGTCTCTTCAGGTTTGTCCATGACTCTGTTTGCAAGCACTGCTTCATATTTAGCCTGGTACAAGGCTGGGCGAATATTATCGCTCATTCCTCCATCGACAGCTACGTACTGACGAATATTCGGTACATCCTTTCTCGAACCAACGCGGTAAAGGGTAGTACCGGCATCCCCGACAAGAGAACGACCTGGCTCAATCCAGATTTCCGGCATATTCATCGAATAGCGAGAAGCTTGCTTTTTCACTTCCGCAATGATTTCCTCAACATATTGTGCTGCCGGTATTGGGTCATCTTCGTCTGTATAGCGAATTCCAAATCCACCGCCAAGATTGAGGACTGTAGAGTCGAAAGACAGATCCTTTTTCCACTGATGAAGTTTCTCAAAAATTTTCTGTGCAGCGAGGATGAATCCTGTCGTTTCGAAAATCTGTGAACCAATGTGGCAATGCAGTCCGAGAACCTCGAGGTTTTTGTTATCGAGGCAAAGTTTCATAGCCGCATCAGCCTGTCCATTCTGTAAATCAAATCCAAATTTCGAATCTTCCTGGCCTGTTAAAATATAGTCATGTGTATGTGCTTCAATGCCAGGTGTCACTCGTAATAATACCTTGATTACCGCATTCTTTTCTTTGCAAATATCCTTTAGCATGTCCAGTTCATAAAAGTTATCGATAACGATACAGCCAATATTGTGTTCTATGGCCATGAACAGCTCATCCCGGCTTTTGTTGTTGCCATGGAAATGAATTTTTTCTGTCGGGAAGCCAGCCGCAAGTGCCGTATAAAGCTCTCCGCCAGAAACGACGTCTAGCGAAAGGTTTTCCTCAGCGGCCAATTGCACCATTGCCACTGTTGAGAAAGCTTTACTCGCATACGCTACCTGAGCAGTTATACCCGCATTCTCGAATGTTTTTTTAAACGCTCTTGCCCGTTCCCTGATCAAGGCCACGTCATAAACATACAGCGGGGTTCCATACTTTTCAGCCAATTGGATTGTATCAACACCGCCAATTTCCAAGTGCCCCAGTCGATTAACCTTTGCAGTTCCATGAAATTCCATGTTGTCCCCTCATCCCTTGCCATTTAAAATCACTGTTCAAACATAATTTTTCATTGTTCAGTTAATTTTTCCATAATTTGTCCTACGGCTGTGTGAAACCCTGAAACCAGGGGGTTTAACCCGTCCCGAAAAATGATAAATAAATAGACAGTTCATCTGATGAACTGTCTATTTATTTTTCGCTTTAAGTCTTTAGTAAATTAAAAACACTTTACCATAATTCGAGGGAACGTGCAATTGGAACATTGTCATGATTTTGATGGCTGCTTGTAGCGGTTCCGGGCATGGACAATGCTTGGCCTGATTTTCGAACCTGGCACAGCCCTCCTGATCAGTATCTGTATAAAGGCGACAGGGTGAAAAGGAATGAATGGCCACAGATAAGGAGTGTTCAAGGATTTGATACTGGCAAGCAGCAGCAGCCAGGCCGTGGTTCCTGCTACAAATCCAGGAACATGGAATATAGCAGTCGAAATCAACAGGAATACCCTTCCTATTTTGTTCGCTATACTAAGTTCATAACTTGGTGTCGCATAAGTTCCGATTGCCGCCACAGCCACATAAAGAATGACTTCTGGCACGAACAACCCTACATCGATGGCGATTTGCCCGATCAGGACTGCAGCGATTAAACCCATTGCAGTGGACAGCGGTGTCGGCGTATGGATGGCCGCCATCCTCAGGAACTCAATCCCTCCATCTGCAAGCATGATTTGCAAGAAAATCGGGATATTGGAATCTTCATTAGGCCCGATAAATGCAATTTTATCAGGCAGAAGGTCGGGATTCTGAACAAATAAATACCATAACGGCAAAAGTAATAGTGATGCGAGCACCCCAAGGAATCGTATCCAGCGTACCATTGTCCCGACACCTGGTGATTGTCTGTACTCTTCGGCATGCTGAAGATGGTGGAAATAAGTCGTTGGTGTAATGATGACGCTTGGAGAGGTATCAACATAAATAAGGACATGTCCTTCAAGCAGATGGGTCGCCGCTACATCGGCACGCTCCGTATACCTTACCAGCGGGTATGGGTTATAGCCTTGTTTTACCAAAAATTCTTCAATTGTTTTATCAGCCATCGTGATTCCATCGATTTTAATTGACTGCAGCTCTTTTTTGATGACCTTGATCAAATCAGGGTTAGCAATATCTTTTATATAGCCAATCGCAACGTCTGATTTCGACCTTTCGCCTACCTTCATCATTTCAAAGCGCAGATTTTCATCCCTGATCCGCCTTCTTGTCAACGCTGTATTGACGATGATATTTTCAACAAAGCCGTCACGGGATCCGCGCACAACCTTTTCTGTATCAGGCTCCTGCGGCTGTCTCCCCGGGTAGCTTCTGACATCAACTACTAATCCTATTTGTTCACCCTCAACCAATATAACAATGAGTCCCGAAAGAACCTGATCGACAAGCTCATCCATCGTTTTGATTTTGTCTACGGACTGGTGGGTAATCCGATTCTCGACAATCTCTTGCAGATGTGAAGAAAGTTTCTCGTTATCATTAATGTCCACCAGTTCTTCAACAATATGTACGATGAAGCTTGTATCGCACAAACCATTCACATAATAAAAATGGACATTCTTTTTAAGGATTTTCAGTTTCCTGACTCCAAGGTCAAAACTGGCTTCCAGGCCAACGTGTTCTTTCATATACTTTTCAGCTTCGTCCAAGGATTGCGGGATGGGCAGCTTGTCATTGTTCTTTGGCATAGAATCCGCTCCTTTCAAGGATGATTTCCACTGCTTTCTTCGTTATTGGCGAACCGATTTTATAATGGTCACGGCGGGCCATTTTACCGATATCCCCTATTCCGATTATTAACGGGACATCAAGCGTATCCAAACAGTACACTGTATCTCCGTTAATTCTCCCCAGTTCCAGTTCTGGAATTCCATGTTTGTCCACTCCATAGGGAGTTAGTTCACCTTCCCGGTCTATGCAAAAATCCACGCGGCTCCATTCCGCCATATGCGTTTTCGAAGCGACCGCAATCGCTCCAAGCACCTCAATGTCTTCATGCTCAGCCACGTATTTAAGAGCTTTCTCTCCTGCTCCTTCTCCAAGGTAGCCACTATCATCGAACATAACTAAAACAGGATCCTTTGCAGCTTTTTTGATTAATTTAACAAGGTGCGGCCCCGAAAGGACAGAAGGATTGCCATGTGAAAGAGAGATGCACCGCCCGCCTACTTCCGCAGCCACATGTTCAACTGCACGCCGGGCATAATCATCACCATCTGTAATTAAGATTACCTTCCTTTTTTCGGCCATTCTCTGCCGTCCTTTCTGCCATTCATTTTTTCCGGATTTATTATCGCTGTAGGTATGGAAGCGCACTTTCACGGGTCAAACTACCTATAGCTGCTTTCAATAATCAACGTCCTACGAAATAAATCCAATGGAATAATGAGCCAAATATTTTACCAAGCACAATCGCCATCAACAATGTCTCGAGCTTGTCATCTACCCTGACTCTTTTAGCGAGGATTGGGAGTACATTCAGGACCTCTGTCAACGCAGCTGCCAGCATACCGACAAATATGCCCCCCGCCAACCCAAGCGGGAGTGTCACGTAAGGAGAAAAATTCATTACAGGGTCTCTCAGGCTTCCTGCAGTTCCAAGCAGAGCTCCGAGTACCACTGCCCACTCATACCAGGAAATCAGTTTCATTGTCTTCGTCAGCTGTGTAAGTCTGGGAATCACTCCGAGAACCGATAAGAAAGCAACAAAACCAGACCCTACAGCAAGCCCGCTTGCCAGCCCGATAAGAACAATGAACAAGACACTAATCGTCATTAAGATGTTTCACGCTTTCCTTGTTTTCATGCAGGATGACATATTGATCTAGAGACTGCTGATAATTGAACATTTCTACTTCAAGCGGGCTCGGCTCTTCATTTAGCCTCTTTTTGAATACATGGTTAAAGAATAGAATCATGCCCAGACCAATGCCGATTGAATAGGGAATTTGGAATAACAGCGGCTTCGCGACTTCCTTTCCTGTCATGATGAAATAGAGCCGCTGATGCACCGACTGCATGCTGACATCTTCATGGAAGTTCATGATGGTCAACGCAGCACCGAAAAATAGCAGGAACCACACAAGGATAAAGAAGGGAATCGACATCCCTTTTTTCTTGTAAATCACCTCGATAATCGTTTGAGGCGGGCCCACAGTCTGGATTTCATGATCAGGATATATCTCAGCAATGAAACGAATGACCTTCATAACATCGATAATGTGAATATGGTCTTTCGGCATAATCTTTTTGACTTGAAGAGAGGCCAGTTCGTGATATATATCTTCGCTGGCAATGATCTGCGCAATATCCTTCAACAAGAGTGATTGCTCAGGCTTGACTTGGACGCGATTCCTCATACGGATATAAATCGTTTTTTCCATCAGATTCACTTCCAACACAGTGTTTTCCTCGTATATTTAGTATGGATTCCTGCAGTTATTTCATGAAGTCCAATAATTGGTTAAGATGGGATGTGCATAAAGGAAGAAAGACGATGAATAGGTTATTGTGGAATGACTAGTTGGGTTTATTGGTGACCTGTTTTTCCTAAATCTAGGCTTTCCAGGCGCCAATATCTTAAATTAAGCAGGAAATATAAAAAAAGCCATATGGATTCAAAGATCCATACGGCCTTTCATTTGCTGCAGTATTTTCTTTTCGAGGCGTGAAACCTGGACTTGGGAAATTCCCAGGCGGACTGCGACCTCGGATTGAGTCTGATCCTTATAGTATCTCAAATACACAATCAGTCTTTCCCGTTCGTCGAGCTCGTTAATTGCCTCTTTTAATGCAATTTTATCAAACCAGCGGCCTTCTTCCCCGTTGTCAATCTGGTCTAGCAGGGTAATCGGGTCACCGTCGTTTTCGTACACCGTTTCATGGATGGATGCAGGACTGCGGCTTGCTTCCTGTGCCATGATCACATCTTCAGGTGAGAGTTCCAGAAACTCGGCTATTTCATTGACAGTTGGTACCCTGCCTAATGTTTTGGAAAGCTCGTCCTTCGCTTTCCTTATCTTATTTCCGGTTTCTTTAAGTGACCTGCTCACTTTCACGGTGCCGTCATCCCTGATGAAACGCTGGATCTCACCAATGATCATTGGAACGGCATACGTCGAAAACTTTACGTCATACGATAGGTCAAATTTATCAACTGATTTCAAGAGGCCAATGCTGCCAATTTGGAACAGGTCGTCGGGTTCATATCCCCTGTTGAGGAAGCGCTGGACGACAGACCATACGAGCCGCATATTTTTCTGGACGATTAAGTCCCTGGCCCCCTGGTCTCCCTGCTGGCTTCTCAAAATCAGTTCTTTGACTTCATGGTCCTTAAGATACGTTTGGCTATTATCCTTTTTTACCTCCACATCCATAGGCAGAACTCCCTTAATTGCACAGCGCTTTGCTCTTTGACAGGTGCTTTTTCAAACGAATCTCTGTCCCAAAGCCGGGCTCTGATCTCACTTGTACTTCGTCCATGAAATTTTCCATAATCGTAAAGCCCATACCGGACCTTTCAAGTTCAGGCTTGGATGTATAAAGAGGCTGCATGGCTTCATCGATATCTGGAATCCCAATTCCTTCATCCTTAATCAGCATTTCCACAGTTCCATCCTGAATCATCACAGAAATAAACACTTTCCCATCTGGATTACTTTCATAACCATGAATGATGGCGTTGGTTACCGCTTCCGATACTACTGTCTTAATTTCGGTCAGTTCATCCATCGTTGGGTCCAGCTGCGCGATGAATGCTGCGACCGTCACGCGGGCAAAAGATTCATTTTGGCTTAAAGCGCTAAAATGAAGATTCATTTCATTCTTCATGTATCAAGCAACCCCCAATCTCTCTAATGCATATTCTTCTGACGGTTCAAGACGGATAATCTTGAATAAACCCGACATGTCAAATAACCTCTTGATTGGCGGAGAAATTGCGCAAACTACCATCTCTCCATGAAGCTGCTTGATTTGTTTATACCTTCCTAAAACTACCCCTAGACCCGAACTATCCATAAAGGTGAGGTGTTCAAGGTTCAAGACAATGTGGCGGACTTCTTCGTTTTCAAGGGCTTTTGTTGCCTGCTCGCGAAGCTGGTCTGCAGTATGATGATCTAATTCACCACTAACTCGAATCAATAAGACGTCATGCTTCACTTCAATATCAATGTTAAGACTCACTATCCAAAGCCTCCTTATCTGGTATAGTGAGTCAAATTCTCCATTGATTGAGACAAATCCTTCTTAGGAACAAAACTAGTGCCTATTCGCTAAAACTAGATGGAATGGCAGAGTTTTCGACAATTCTGGCTGGAAATTCGGATTATTGTTGGCTTCCTGCTCTTGTAAACATCCCGAATGAGCGTTTATACAGGATCCACCAGCTGGCTTTTTCCACGTTTGCATCGGCAACTAGAGGCGTTTCTGCAAGGGTTTTTCCGTCTTTGACGAGCTTTAAAGTACCTACTCTGTCACCTTTTTCCACAGGTGCTTTAAGGCTTTTATTCAAAGTGATCTTCTGCTTTACATCCTTTACGTCTGCTCCTTTTTTGGTCAATAGAGATACACTTTCAGATGTAACAGCGTTTATTGTCTTCTGGTCTCCTTTGCTGATGGCTGCTTTTCCAAGTGCATGTCCTTTCTTGAACATAGGATGCGTCTGGTACTGGCTGAAGGCATAATCCAGCATTTTCGTTACCTGTGCATTCCTGGCCTTGGAAGTTGGCGCTCCAAACACGACTGCAATCGCACGCATACCATCCTTTTGAGCTGTAGCCGTCAGGCAATATTTCGCCTCATTTGTGAATCCTGTTTTCAGCCCATCCACTCCTGGATAAAAACGAACTAGCTTATTCGTGTTGACCAGCCAGAATTTCTTATCAGAGTCCTCTCGGAGATAATCTTCGTACGTTCCAGTGAACTTGGTGATTTTTTCGTACTTCAGCAATTCTTTCGCCATCATGGCCATGTCATAAGCCGAGCTGTAATGCCCTTCGACAGGCAAACCAGTGGTGTTCTTGAATACTGTATTCTTGAGGCCAAGCTCATTCACTTTTGCATTCATCATTTTGACGAATGCTTCTTCAGACCCGCCAATTCGCTCAGCCATCGCCACGGACGCATCATTCCCTGAGCCGATCGCGATTCCTTTCAACAATTGCTCAACTGTCATTTCTTCTCCTGGCTCCAGGAAGATCTGAGAACCACCCATTGAAGCGGCATATTCACTGGCCCGGACCTTTTCGTCCATTTTCAGCCTTCCTTCATCGAGCGCTTCCATGATCAGAAGCATCGTCATGATTTTGGTCATGCTCGCAGGCGGCAGCTTTTCATGACTATTTTTATCAAAAAGAACCTGACCAGTATCACGTTCAATCAATATAGCTGAACTGGCATCATTGGCCAGTCCCGAGTCTCCTTCATTCGCATATCCTTTTGGGGAGATAATTGCAGCTCCCATCATAAAAACAAGCAGTAAACTCGTCAACTTTTTCAGATTCATGGCCATAACCCTCCTATCTTTATAGGGTCTATTTTTTCCAATGAATCCATTTTTATACAAACAAGGTATATAAAACCGATATTTTTGCACACAAAAAAGCGAAGAGTTGCCTCTTCGCTTCCTTTAACCTACATTACTCTGTAATTTCTTCATGAACCAAAATTGGTGCATCAACATGTTCACTTGTAACCTTAATATTTTCATACAGCATTTCTTTCACTTCGTTTACATCCTCAAAGTTGCTGTAAATTGTTAGAAGTGATTCTCCTTTTTCTACCTTGTCGCCAATTTTCTTGCGAAGCACAAGGCCGACTGCCAGGTCAATTACGGATTCCTTCGTAGCTCTTCCTGCACCTAGCAGCATGGCTGCTGTTCCTACTTCATCAGCGACTATTTCAGATACATAGCCTGCTTCTCTGGCTTCAAGCTCGAAGGTGAATTTTGCCTGAGGAAGCCTGCTTGGATCATCGACAACGGATGCATCGCCGCCCTGGGATGCCAGGAATACTTTGAATGTTTCAAGTGCAGTTCCGTTCTTGATCACTTCTTCCAGCTTGCTGCGTGCTTCTCCAAGGGACTCAGCTTTTCCAGCAAGGAATACCATATGGCTGCCGAGCGTCAAGCAAAGTTCAGTCAGGTCTTCTGGACCTTCACCCTTCAATGTATCAATCGCTTCCTTAACCTCTAAAGCGTTTCCGATCGCATATCCTAGCGGCTGGCTCATATCGGAAATGACAGCCATTGTCCTGCGGCCTACATTATTACCGATGCGGACCATTGCCTTAGCTAGTTCACGGGAATCGTCGAGAGTCTTCATGAATGCTCCAGCACCTGTTTTTACATCCAGGACGATTGCATCAGCGCCCGCGGCAATCTTTTTGCTCATGATGGAACTCGCAATCAAAGGAATGCTGTCCACCGTTGCCGTTACATCACGCAAAGAATAAAGCTTTTTATCAGCCGGAGTCAGGTTTCCGCTCTGGCCGATGACCGCGATTTTATTTTTATTTACAAGATCGATGAATTCCTCATTGTCGATTTCAACATGGAATCCTTCAACAGCCTCCAGTTTGTCGATGGTTCCTCCTGTGTGGCCAAGTCCGCGCCCCGACATTTTTGCAACCGGGACACCCAAAGCTGCCACTAAAGGCCCTAGGACAAGAGTAGTTGTATCACCTACACCGCCTGTAGAGTGCTTATCAACTTTCACGCCTTCAATCGCAGATAGGTCAATCTGGTCCCCAGACTTCACCATTGCCATTGTAAGGTCTGCGCGTTCTTTCTCCGTCATGCCCTGGAAGAAAATCGCCATCGTCAGCGCACTTACCTGGTAGTCCGGGATTGAGCCATCTGTATACCCATCCACAAAAAACTGTATTTCTCCAGTTGATAATTCATGTCCGTCTCGTTTTTTTTCGATAACGTCAACCATTCTCATCATTATCACCACTTATTATTATTTAGCCGGTAAGCTATTAATTACTTCTTTCCTAACGTTTTTACGATTTCATTTACTAGCAACATGAAGCTTGACTTCACCTTTTCAGTTGTTTCGATTACCTCATCATGGCTCAGTGGCTGGTCAAGAATTCCCGCAGCCATATTAGAAATGCAAGAGATTCCCAGTACTTCCAAACCAGAATGCCTTGCTACCATGACTTCAGGAACGGTCGACATACCAACTGCGTCTCCGCCCATTGTACGAATCATGCGTACTTCAGCAGGTGTTTCGTAAACTGGCCCAGGGTTGCCAAAATAAACTCCCTCTTTCACATGAAGGTTGTTCTTGTCAGCAACCTCTTTAGCGACTGCTCTTAATTTCTTTGAATATGCTTCGCTCATATCAGGGAAACGCACGCCGAAACGTGAATCGTTTGGTCCAATCAACGGATTGGTTCCCATATTGTTGATATGGTCTGTTATGATCACCAAATCGCCTGGCTCAAAGCTCTCGTTGACGCCGCCAGCTGCGTTCGTAACGATCAGTTTTTCAATTCCGAGTTCTTTCATGACGCGTACCGGAAAGGTAACCTTATCCATGCTATAGCCTTCGTAAAAATGGAAACGCCCCTGCATGGCGATTACTTCCACACCGCTAAGCTGTCCGCAAACAAGCTGACCAGCGTGGCCTTCTACAGTCGAAACCGGGAAACCCGGGATTTCGTTGTAAGGAATCTTAACCGGGTTTTCGATATCATCAGCAAGAACACCAAGGCCCGAACCGAGAATTAACCCAATTTTAGGCTGCTGCTTAAGCTTATCATTTATAAAAGATGCTGCATTTTGAATTTGATTGTAATCCATGTAATCCACTCCTTATTTCAATTCATTTAGGAAGCTTGTTCCGTGGTCTGGCATTTTCACGTTAAAGTTTTCTGCAACAGTTGCTCCGATATCTGCAAATGTCTTACGGACTGGAAGTTCTTTTCCTTCGTTCATTCCTTTTGAATAGACGAGGAGCGGCACATATTCGCGTGTATGGTCTGTTCCAGGATGAACCGGATCATTTCCGTGGTCCGCAGTAATGATGAGAAGGTCCTCTTCTTTCAATTTTTCGAATACCTCAGGAAGACGGGCATCGTATTCCTCCAGTGCATTGCCATAACCCTCAGGATCTCGGCGGTGTCCGAACAAAGCATCAAAATCTACTAGGTTCAGGAAGCTCAAGCCTGTAAAATCCTGATCGAGGGTTTGCAGCAATTTATCCATTCCATCCATATTGGATACCGTGCGAAGAGATTCAGTTACCCCTTCTCCGTCATAAATATCTGAGATTTTACCGATAGCCAATACGTCCAGACCTGAATCCTTAAGTTCATTCATAACTGTTCTGCCAAATGGCTTCAGCGCATAGTCATGCCGGTTGGATGTACGTTTGAATTCCCCTGGTTCACCGATAAATGGTCTTGCGATGACCCTTCCGACCATGTATTTTTCATCTAGCGTCAATTCCCTGGCAATTTTACAAATATCATAAAGCTCTTCTATAGGAATGATTTCTTCGTGAGCAGCAATCTGCAGTACTGAATCAGCAGATGTATAAACAATCAGCGCCCCCGTCTTCAAATGCTCTTCGCCAAGCTCTACAAGGATTTCCGTTCCGCTTGCCGGCTTGTTTCCGATGACCTTCCTGCCGGTACGCGTTTCGAGCTCAGAAATCAACTCATCCGGGAATCCATCAGGGAATACCTGGAATGGTGTCTGGATATTCAGACCCATAATCTCCCAGTGGCCTGTCATTGTGTCCTTGCCGTTAGAAGCTTCTTCCATCTTTGTGTAGTAGGCCAGTGGCTTTTCAGCAGGTGCGATGCCTTGGATTTCCTCGATGTTGCTGAGGCCGAGTTGGCCCATGTTCGGCATTTTCAAGCCATTCATTCTTTCTCCGATATGGCCAAGTGTATGGGATCCTTTATCACCAAACTTTTCGGCATCTGGAGCTTCTCCGATTCCGACTGAATCCATGACGATCAAAAACACTCTTTTATATGTATTCGACATTCCTTCTCCTCCTTAAAAGTGTGAATGCGTTACTAACCTTTTAACAATTTTATGTTACCCTTTTTTGTTTCAGTTAATCGAATGCTTGCGTTTTCATTTGTCAGAAGTCTGACATCTCCATTGTACTAAATAAAAATAAAAACACAAGAAAAAAAGCCGGGTTTTAGCCGGTCTTTTATGACAATTCTATGAAACTATTACCTTGCCGAGTACACATTCCTGCTGCTAACAGCCTTGCAGAAATACATGAACCCATCCGCTCCTAGGCGCGTGGATGGAATTTTGTGTAAACATCCTTTAACCTCGTCTTTGTCACATGGGTATAGATTTGTGTGGTCGAGATGTCCGCATGGCCCAGCATTTCTTGCACGGCGCGAAGGTCGGCTCCATTTTCAAGCAGGTGGGTGGCAAATGAATGGCGCATCGTGTGCGGAGTCAACTCTTTCTCAATCCCCGCTTCTGTCGCAAGCCGTTTGAGGATTTTCCAGAACCCTTGTCGTGACAGGCCTTTCCCATGATGATTCAAGAATAAAGAGTCATCCTTATGTTTTTTCGATACAAGCTTTGGGCGGCCCTTTTCAAGGTATTGTTCAATCGCATCAGAAGCCGTTTTGCCAATCGGTATGATTCTTTCCTTGCTCCCTTTCCCCATGCAGCGGACAAATCCCATTGTCAGGTGGATATCAGACAATGTCAGTCCGATCAGCTCGCTCACACGGATTCCGGTGGCATACATCATTTCCAGCATTGCCTTATCACGATAGCCAAAATGGTCCGTCAGCTTTGGGCTGTCGAGAAGTGTCTCTACCTCTTCCATACTCAAAACTTTAGGCAAGGATCGTTCATGCTGAGGGCTCTCGATATGGACAGTCGGGTCATGGTCAACCGCCTTTTCCCGCAGCAGGAAGTGGTGGAAAGCCCTTATCGAGGCGATATGTCTTGCCAGTGTTTTTGAAGATTTACCTGAGTCTTTCAAATGCCCTAAAAAATGGACAATCTGCGGTCGCTGCACACCATTTAAGTCCCCAAGCTGTTCAACATTTTTAAGATATGTGATATAACTGTTCAAGTCGCGTTTATAAGATACGATCGTGTTCTTTGAAAGTCCCTTTTCAACTACTAAAAAGTGGATAAAGTCGTCGAGCCTGTCTTCCATTTTTATTACTCCCCATTCAGATAAAACAGTATCAGCCTTTCAAACATACTTCCCTTTTCTTCATCAAAAGTTCCTGATACCTTTATAGCCGCTCCCTCTGGTGCGTCATATCGATGATAGCTTTCATACTCTTCATTAATCCACATGATACCATAATAAAATAAGATTGTGCATCCAGTGAATAATATAAAGACCTTTAATGTGTGCAGTACCAAGCCAAACCACGATTTCATTTTCTTGCCTCCAACTCGACACATAGAACAATTGATGCAACTTTTTAATATTCATCTCATGTTCTATTCGACTTTACTTATTTACTAATCTGTATGCCAATTTGGACAAGAATTATACCTGAACATGGTGCCATTTTAATAAAAATAAAAAACCCTTTCTCCATGGGAAAAAGGGTTTTGGATCATTCAGTTTCAGCCGTCTCTTTTCCCTGGCATCTATGGCAAATGCCATGGAAAGTCAGGCGGTGGTCCTTGATTTTAAATTTCCAGTCTCTTTCAACGATTTCTTCCACATCTTCAAGAAGGTCGTCCTGGATTTCATCCACTGCTCCGCATTCGATGCAGACCAAATGGTGGTGGAAATGGGCAGCGCCTTCCTGGCGGAGATCGTAACGGGATACACCGTCGCCGAAGTTGATTTTATCGACAATTTTCAGTTCAGTCAGCAGTTCAAGTGTCCGGTATACTGTTGCAAGGCCGATCTCAGGAGATTTTTCTTTGACAAGCAAATAAACATCTTCCGCACTTAAGTGGTCTTCTTCATGTTCAAGCAATACTCGAACGGTAGCTTCACGCTGCGGCGTTAATTTATAGCTGGACGAATGCAGCTGTTTCTTGATTCTCTCAATTCTGTTTTCCATTTCGATACTCTCACTCCCCCGCCACTATTCTTTTATTATATCAGAAGGGGAATGAGATTCAAAATAAAATTATTACAAATAAGAAACAATAGTTATTATCAGTTAAAAGTAATTTTAATTTATTGAGTTGATGACTGCTTTCAACAGTGCCGGAGATAAATACGCCTCTACCCCTGCGGCCACAGCCAGGAATACAAGCGCGGCGACAAATGAAAAGATATATCTAAAAAACTGCGGCATGATCGGCTGGTTGATTTTCTTCATGAACTGGTTCCTAATCATTTTCAATGAAAAAGTCACCGCCATTGCTGCTGTGATAATGAAAACCGGTATAATGATGAAGTTTTGCGGAAGGATGGAAACAAAGGATAAGAGGAATCCGTCCCATTGCATTTGGTTAACGAGAAAGCCTACTGTGAAACCAACAACCATCCCCTTCATGAAAAGCAGGATCAAAATGACGGGAAGCCCTATGATTGAAACCCCGAGAATCCAGATGAGCCCAATGAATTTTCCATTGTGCAGAAAGCTCTGCAAAAATAGATCCTTTCCGTCCGCCACTTTCCCGGATGCTGCCTGGCCAAAAAACTGTGATAAATAATAAAATAAATCCTCTTTTTGAGTGAAGCTTAGGCTGTTTACTATTATTGCCCCAAAGATGACTCCCATCAAAAACAGGACAATGACAAAAAGATAGATTGAGGAATATTCTCTTAAATGGGTTACTGCGACGTCCTGGTACCTTCGTTTCTTCATCTCTTTTCCTCCTGCATATTGGTTACTACCATCATATGCAAGGACATAGAGTCTATGACTGCAAAGCTCCCAATTTGGTTTAATAGAAAACAAAAAGCGTAAGCGCCTTGGTCAGCCCCGACAAGCGCTGCCCGCCTATAACGCCACGTCCAATTGACCGGACTTTTTTAATCAGTTATTTTCCCGTATTTCCCTCCCCCGCCTGCTTGGAAGGCGAGATGTCCTTTTCTTGCCTTATCTATGGTAATGGCTGTCTTTTCAGGAATAACTTTTTTTAAAGAATCGAGAGGCACTGAGTGAAGGACTGCCATTTCTGTTCCAAAATGATCCATCAGCTTTTCTAGCATTTTCGGTCCAAGACCCGGAATAAATTCGAGCGGCACCTGGTGGATATAAGGAGGCCTCACATATTGATTTCCCTCTGATGAACTTAGTTCCTGAATTCTGTCGGCGACCCCTTTTATTTGTTTGACAGATCCGCATTCTGAGCACGCTTCACCATATGCTGGATTGTAAGCCAGGCATTCTGCACAGACTGTCCGATGATACTTTCCAAGCTGCGGATCCAAACCATAATTCGCTTTGATACCCCGGCCTTCCGCTTGCTTTAACGCAAGTTTCAGTTCCCGGAAGGATGGCTCAGCCATTTCAATTTTCTGGTATTCTCTCGCGATTTTCGCAAGTGAATGGGCATCGGAGTTCGTTACAAACGAATAGCCGTGAAGCTCAGCCAGCTGGTCAGCCATTTTCGTATCCGAGCTTAAGCCTAATTCAATGCCATCGATCAGGTCCGCATCAAAAACCTCAGTAAAAGAATTCTTGACTCCTTTGCCGTATAGGCTTTTGAAGGGTGTAAATACATGAGCAGGAATGAAAATACCACCAAGTTCCTTAACCTTCTTCTGCAAAACAAGCCCGGAAATATAGACTCTTTGGGAGCTAAGATGAATATTTTTCATGTGGTTTTCAAGCCATCTTGAAAAAGCTCTCATCGTCTGCAGGGTGGGCAGATAGCATAATACATGAATAGGCCCCTGGGTGCTTTCATCATTTATCTCAAGCTCGGAACCAAGGATGATACTCATTCCGCCATAATGAAGTCCGCCTTCTGGATGTTCCTGCAGCTCACCTGCTTCAAGCAAATCTTCCATTTCATCAAGAACTTCCGGTGAATGGCTGTCTATGACTCCTATCATATTCAATCCTTTATAATCCCTTGCGTGGCGGATAATATTACTGAACGTCAGTGATTTTGCTCCGGTGATTTTTACAGCTCGGCCTGATTTCGTCCTGCCTATATGAATGTGTAGATCAACGAAGTATTCCTGCATTTACTTTTCTAATGCCTCCTGCAATTGCAGGTGCTGTACTGCATATGCTGTTTTTGCATCGAAGATTTTTTGTTCCTTTATAAGCTGGATTGCCTCTTCAAGCGTTAACTCCATCAAGTTGACAAACTCGTCTTCATCCGCTGCTGCGGGATTGGCTTTTTTATTCAGCCCTGTTGCTTTATATACATGGATGATTTCATCTGCGAATCCTGGAGATGTGTAGAAGGAAATAAGCCATTCCATATTCGCGCATTCATATCCCGTTTCTTCCTCAAGCTCACGGGCAGCACAAACTTCCGGCTTCTCGCCTGCCTCAAGCTTGCCTGCCGGAATCTCGACGATCGTCCTTTCAAGAGCCTTCCTATATTGTTCCACCATGATGATTTTATGATCAGCAGTGACAGGAATGACCGCGACAGCACCTGGATGCTTGACGATCTCCCTTTTTGATGTTTTTCCATTCGGCAATTCTACATCGTCCACCTGCAGGCTAATGACCTTTCCTGTAAAAATCTGCTCTGTCTTCAATGTTTTTTCTTCAAGAGATTTCATACATGTCCACTCCTGTTCTAATCCGATATCAAATGCTCATACATTTTACCATACTTATCCGAAAGGAGTATGCCAATGAAAATTTACGTCCATGGCCAGGGAATCACTTTAGCCGGTAAAGTATGGGAAATCAAAACCACGTTAAAAGAGTATGGCAAAAAGCATGAACTTGTAAAAGATTGGGTTGAGACTGTCAATCAGCCGGATCGCCGTCCAGAATAGTTGATTGCACTCCGTTCCTTTCGTTAAAATAAAACCAACATTGGATCGGAGTGATTTCTTATGAAGAGACGGAAACTGGGTACATCTAATTTGTTTGTCAGTGAAATAGGCCTTGGCTGTATGTCACTTGGAACGGATTACTCGAAAGCACAGGCGGTGATTGAAGCTGCATTGGAAGAAGGAATCAACTATTTTGATACCGCTGACTTGTATGATTTCGGGGAAAATGAAAAGGTTGTCGGACAAGCCTTGAAGAAAGCCAGGGAGCAGGTCATCATCGCTACGAAAGCCGGCAATCGGTGGACCGACGCGAAAGACAGCTGGACCTGGGATCCATCGAAGGCATACGTTAAAGAAGCCGTGAAGAAGAGCTTGAAAAGACTGAATACCGATTATATTGACCTTTATCAGCTGCACGGAGGGACAATTGAAGACAATATTGACGAAACTATTGAGGCTTTTGAAGAATTGAAAGATGAAGGCTATATTAAGTATTACGGCATTTCGTCCATTAGGCCGAATGTCATTCGTGAATATGCTCAAAAATCAAACATTGTCTCTGTCATGATGCAATACAGCATACTTGACCGCCGCCCTGAAGAAGAAGCACTCCCGCTCCTTCATGGTCACAACATCAGTGTGGTAACGAGAGGCACGGTCGCTAAAGGCATGCTGAGTGACAGAATGCTCGAGAAGGCAGCTTCGAAAGGATATCTTGATTACAGCTATGAGGAATTGGAAGAAGTTCTTCCTTTACTGAAAGAGAAGCTCGCCTCATCCAAGTCCCTTACTGAAGTCGCCATTCAGTATAACTTAGCCAACCCTGCAGTGGCTTCCGTTGTCGCAGGTGCAAGCACCCCGGAACAAATCAAGGAAAATGCCAGGGCTGCAGGTTCCCCTTCACTGTCTCCTCAAGAGATAAGTTTAATTAAGTCAATAACAAAGGCCAACAAATACGACCAGCACAGATAATATCTGGAAACCAAAAAAGGAACACTTTCGTTTTTTTATGCGAAAGTGTTCCTTTTTTCGTTTTGCAAGTCTCTTTCACTTTAAAACCTTATGCCAGCATCAGCAAGAGTGTATAGCCGGCCAATCCAGCGGCAAAGGCCCAGAAGTTGCTCTCCCTTTCCTCCGGGAGTTCTTCCTTCATTACATTTAAGATGACTCCGCCTGCAAGAAGGGCGAAAAGCAAGGCTATAATGTTTTCATTCACATTCCATGTGATGCCGATTGCCCAGCCTGCCAATATCGCGGCAGCAAGCAACCATCTCCCTACACGATCATACATTTCCTTATGCGCTTCCCTCAACGCATGGTCACTGGTGATGAAATGGACGGCAAGTGCAATAAAGTAAAAGACCAGTCCCATTACCCTTTCCTGTTCTCCATGAAGCAGTAAATATCCTATTAAACTGTTATAAAGGAAAAATGCAATGATATGGATCCAAAATACACCTTTCGAAGCCCGGTCCATATTGTTTTCCCTTTGCTGTTTTTTCTTTGAGGTCTTTACCATCCGTTCCAGCCCATAAAAAATGGCCAAACCAATCATAGCAACAATATATGTATGGTTTTCGAAGAACTTCAAGCCATCTGATTGAATACTCCTGTCAAGGACCTCGTTATGTTTATTCAACTCCGGTAGCAGGTGGATGAATACATAGGCTACAGAAATGCCTCCTGCAGCTGAAAGCAATCTGCTTCGAGGGACGTTGTCGAGGAAAGGTAAAAATCTAGAAAATAAATGGATGAATACGAATCCGGCTGCGAGTAAAAATGTTATAAGTAACAAGGCTTTGCTCCTTTGCTTTTTTTACCTTATTGCCCTTTCGCACAGGACGCAAAACGTTTGTTATTTAGACTCTTTTCGAAAACTTGCTATTTTCTCAACGAAAAGTATTACGAGTATAAATGTACTCTATGTCCAGGAGTTCCTCGAAAAGAGCCCAGATACTTTTATTTAGAGAGTTAAAAGCCCATGATCGACAGCAACAATCAATGCGGAAACCTTTATCTTGCTGGCCTCCATTGCATTGCTTTTTGCTCAAGCTCCTTCACTATCGGAGATTTTTCAGCTATGTAGGATTCGATATCATATTCATATTTTTGGGCAGCTATTTCTTTTACAGCAGCGTATTTGCTGGCCTGCAGAGGGTGAGCCCTTAAGTAATCACGGAAAACAAGATGCCTGTATAATTGATGGCTGCCTTTTTCAAACGAATGCAAATGAACTTTTCGAATCCCATTTTCATCATGTTTTTGAAAATAGCGCCTCCCTGGGATGCCATTTTCCCCCTTCGCCTTGTAGCCGGCAGCCTCTATGGCAGCTGTTGCCATTTCAACTTGTTCAAGGCTATCAGCTGCTAACATGATGTCTATGATCGGCTTGGCGCTAAGTCCGGGAACTGATGTACTGCCGATATGGTGTATTTCAATCTTTGCCGGTTCAAAGATGGATTCAAGAACCTGCTTCTCTTTTCCAAAAAGAGTTTTCCACTCAGGATTGTATGGAACTACTTCCACTCTTCTTCGGATCATTTGAACTTCTTCCAATCCATGTCGCTTTCAGTAAGCAATTCTTCGAAAGATTTATTCTTTTCCCTTAAACGCTTCTCTTCCTTCTTACGCTCTGATTCAGCGTGCTTTTTCTGTTCTTCCTCTTCCTTTAATTGCTGTTGCTGGGCTTTTAGCTTTTGCATGATATCCTGATTCAGGAGATCGCCCAGTGTTGCCGGCTTTTCCTCTTTCTTTACTTGCTGCTGGCGTTTTTGTTTCTTTTTCATAGTTGATCCCTCGGTTCTATGGTTTTTGGTAACTTTGTTTAATTTTCAGAGCCTTATTTTGGATTCTAAACGAGTCTGTTGATTTTCGTTCCGGGCGCTTCGCTTTCCGCGAGGAAGAATAATAAACTTAATACAAACGTTTTGATGAAATTATACCATCGGATGCTAACAATTAAAATTCTTCTGAGATTAATGCTGTTAAAGAAAAAGGAACGCCCTTTTATCAGGCGTTCCCGGTTTATCAATATGCGTCTAAGACAACTGAGTCGTCTACCTGTAATTCAGGTTCTGTTGATTTGAGGACATCGTCGACTGTGTAGCCGGATGCTACTTCAACAAGCTTCAGCCCGAAAGGCGTCACGTCAATGACCGCCATATCGGTGATGATCCGGTTGACCACACCTTTTCCTGTCAATGGCAGGCTGCACTCTTTAAGGATTTTCGCTTCACCGCTCTTGTTCACATGCTCCATAATGACGATGATTTTCTGGGCGCCGTGGACAAGGTCCATTGCACCGCCCATGCCTTTGATCATCTTTCCTGGAATCATCCAGTTAGCAAGATCGCCAGCTTCCGAGACTTCCATTCCGCCCAGGATGGCGATATTGATGTGTCCTCCGCGGATCATGGCAAAAGACTCAGCAGAATCAAAATACGCAGCACCTGGAATCGCCGTAACCGTTTCTTTGCCTGCGTTGATCAAATCTGGATCGACGCTGTCCTCGGCTGGATAAGGTCCAATCCCAAGCAAGCCGTTTTCAGACTGAAGGACAACCTGCTTGTCGTCAGAAATGAAGTTTGCCACGAGTGTCGGCATTCCGATTCCAAGGTTTACGTAAAAACCATTTTCGATTTCTTTTTCTGCCCGGCGCGCGATTTTCTCCCGGACATTCCCTTTGTTTTTAATCATATGCCTTCTCCTTTCATGTTCAGCCAGAGTTAACTTCTCACCGTCAGCCTTTCAATCCGCTTTTCCTGATTTCCCTCAATCAGTGTCTGGACATAGATGCTTGGTGTATGGATGCTGTTCGGGTCTAATTCTCCCACTTCATATAGATTTTCAACTTCGGCAATCGTGACCCTGCCGGCTGCTGCAATCATCGGATTGAAGTTCCTCGCCGTTTTATGATAGACGAGATTGCCCATCTTATCGCCCTTCCACGCTCTGACAATGCTGAAATCCGCTGTCAGCGACTCTTCAAGGAGATACTCTTTGCCATTGAACATGCGTGTTTCTTTGCCCTCAGCAATCGGCGTACCTACTCCTGCCGGTGTATAGAAAGCCGGAATGCCAGCACCGCCTGCCCTGATTTTTTCCGCCAGCGTACCTTGTGGAATCAATTCGACTTCGATCTCACCGGATAATACCTGTCTTTCGAACTCCTTGTTTTCCCCCACATAGGAACCTACCATTTTCTTTATCTGCTTATTTTTCAGCAGCAGGCCCAGTCCCCAATCGTCAACACCGCAGTTATTTGAAATGACGGTCAGGTCTCTTACTCCTTTTTCGACAAGCGCAAGGATTACGTTTTCAGGAATCCCGCAGAGGCCGAAGCCGCCAACCATCAGGGTTGCGCCATCATGGATATCCGCTACGGCATCTTGAAAGGATGTGCAAATTCTTTTCATCGTTATTCCCCCTTTAACTATGGATAGAACTGGCGCAGCCGCCATAATGACAGGCTGCCAGAGTTGCTTATCAGTATTAAAGATTAATAGTTTTATGCAAGTTCCACTACCGTGGCGACACCCTGCCCGCCTCCGATACAAAGTGTGGCAAGGCCTTTCTTCGCTTGTCTCCTCTGCATTTCATGGATCAGTGTAACAAGGATTCTCGCGCCGCTGGCTCCAATTGGATGGCCTAGCGCTATTGCTCCGCCATTTACATTCAGGATTTCCTTGTTGAATTTCAGCTCACGATCAACGGCGAGTGACTGTGCGGCAAACGCTTCATTCGCCTCGATCAGCTCCATATCTTCCATCGTCATGCCCGCTTTATTCAAAGCTTTCTTAACTGCGTCAACCGGTCCGATGCCCATGATACTCGGGTCAACACCAGCACTGGCGTTTGCCTTGATGACGACAAGCGGTTTCAGGCCAAGTTCCTCAGCCTTTGACCGGCTCATGACAACGAGAGCAGCTGCTCCGTCATTTATTCCTGAAGCGTTGCCTGCTGTTACGCTGCCATCCTTTTTGAATGCAGGACGCAGTCCGCCCAACTTTTCTGCGGTTGTGCCTTTTTTCGGGTATTCATCAGTATCAAAAACGACCGGTTCACCTTTTCGCTGCGGGATTTCAATCGGCACGATTTCATCCTTGAACTTGCCTTCTTCAATTGCTTTTACAGCCTTTTCCTGGCTGGATGCTGCAAATTCGTCCTGTTCTCCGCGGCCAATGTCATATTTCGAACAGAGGTTTTCTGCCGTCACACCCATATGATAATCATTGAACGCACACCACAGACCGTCTGAAATCATGCTGTCCACGAGCTTCTGATCACCCATCTTGAAGCCATCACGCGCGTTTTTCAATAAATATGGAGCCTGGCTCATATTCTCCATTCCGCCGGCAACAACAACCTCAGCATCTCCGGCAATGATCGCCTGTGCTGCCAGATGGACAGCCTTCAAGCCTGATCCACATACTTTATTGATGGTCATTGAGGAAGCGCTTTCAGGAATGCCCGCCTTAATCGCTGCCTGTCTTGCAGGGTTTTGCCCAACACCTGCCTGGAGAACGTTCCCCATGATAATTTCATCCACTTGATCAGGCTGGACACCTGCCTGCTTCAGGGCATCTTTAATTACTGCGGCACCTAAATCTGGTGCTGAAATATTTTTCAAGCTTCCATTAAAGCTGCCAATAGCCGTTCTTACTGCAGCTACGATTACTGCTTCAGTCTTGCTCAAACTTCTCACCCTTTCTCTAGTTCTCACCTTTTTATTACTTCTATTGCCTTTGATAAAATCCCTTTTATTTTATCAAAATTTTATTTATTCTTGCATTTTTAAAAATATTCTATTTACAATTAAGATATCTTAAGAGGAGGGGTATATCAAATGCTGCAGCTTCCCAAGAAGGTTGAAATAATTGAAGTTGGCCCGAGAGACGGGCTTCAAAATGAAAAGAGTTTTGTCCCTACAGAAGTGAAAAAAGAATTTATCCATTCATTGAAGGGTGCCGGAATCAAAGAAATGGAGCTTACTTCCTTCGTCTCCCCTAAATGGGTTCCGCAGATGGGAGATGCTGCCGAAATCGTTGCCGACTGTCTTGACAGCGACACGAGGAATATCGTCCTCGCTCCTAATAAAAAGGGGATTGAACGCGTCTATATGACGGGGTGCAAAGCGGTCGCTGTCTTCGTTGGTGTCAGCAATACTTTCAACCAGAAAAATATCAATAAAACGACTGCCGAAAGCCTTGCCGAGGTCCTGCCATTGATTGCTGAGCTTAAGTCGAAGGATTATTTTGTCCGTGCGTGCATCTCAACTGCTTTTTATTGCCCATATGAAGGCAAGGTTGACGAAGATGAAGTCCTTGCCCTATGCGGTGAATTCGTTGATGCCGGGGTCGATGAACTGAGTGTCGCCGATACCATTGGCATGGCTGCACCCCATGAGTCCTATTCCTTATTTTCGAAATTAAAGGATGCTTACCCGGATGTGATGCTGACTGCGCATTTCCATGATACAAGAAAGCTGGCCCTGTCGAATATTTTGGCCTCACTTCAGGCTGGTGTCACCCGCTTTGATACGTCAGCCGGCGGGCTTGGCGGCTGTCCATTCGCCCCTGGTGCTGCAGGCAACGCAGCTACTGAGGATGTCGTCTATATGCTTCACAGGATGGGAATCGACACCGGCGTCAACCTTGATATGATGCTCAAGGCCATTGAGGTGGTCAAGCCTCATCTCTCAAGGCAAATTGAAAGCACTTATTTCAAGCTGAATTCTGTTACAGTTTAACTTTTTGCATAAGCTCCTGAATATAAATCCATCTTATTAGATGAGGTAATTTTGAAGAAGGGAGCATGTTGCATGAGCCAAAAACGTGACAAAGGCTACAGCCAGCAAGGCAAGCCAAACGCAGATACAGTAAAACAGCAGATTGCCGCCGAGGATCTTGAAAAAGCGATCCACCCGACAAAGCGTCAAAACTCAGAGCAATAATTTATGGTGGACCGCCTATTCGGCGGTCTTTTTCATGTTTGTATTATCCAGACTAATGGTAAAATAAAGAAAACAGATTATCGGAGGGTTGAGCTTGAGAAGAGCGTTTCGCGTGCTATTTTCTTTTTTGTTTGTCCTGACCTCGCTCGGGGTTTTTATATCTAATAAAGTCATGTTCCTAAAAAGGAAAGATGACGAAGAAATTTTCAACCGAGAAGCGAAAGCCGGCCATCTGGTGCCTGATGAATATGATTCACTGCCAAAAACGGAAGTCATCATTCCTTCGTCCTTTGGCTACTCATTGAAGGCTGTCCTCGTTGAACCGCACGACACAAACCGTTACATCATCATTGCCCATGGAGTTACCCAGAGCAAGACCAATTCAGTAAAATATATGAACCTATTTTTGAATCGGGGCTTCAATGCCGTTATCTACGACCACCGCCGCCATGGGGAGTCCGGCGGGAAGACCACCAGCTATGGTTATTATGAGAAGTTTGACCTTAAATCGGTGGTAGACTGGTTAAGGGAGGAGAAGGGTCCCGATTTGCTTCTTGGCATCCACGGAGAGTCCATGGGAGCCGCTACCCTGCTCCTTTATGCAGGCATGATTAAGGATGGAGCGGACTTCTATGTGGCAGATTGCCCTTTCTCTGACTTCAGTGAACAGCTCGCTTACCGCATCAAGGAAGAGGTCAAGTTTTTGCCGCCAAAACTATTGCTGCCGGTTGCCAGCATGTTCGTCCGCATCCGTGATAAATATTCATTGAGCCAGGTATCTCCGATTGCGGTTATCGAAAATATTAAAAACCCCATCCTGTTCATCCATAGCCGCAAGGACGACTTCATCCTGCCATCGATGACCGAGGCCTTGTTTGAACAGAAACAAGGGCCAAAGAAGCTATTCATGGCCGAAAACGGGCTCCATGCTCAATCGTACAGCGAGAACCGGGAGCAATATGAGAAGGTGCTTGATGAATTTCTTGAGGAATATGTCTTTGCCGATCATGGAAGTACGGGCGCGGACCATTAATATAGGTTGAGCGAGGCTGCATCTTACGCTTTGGTTCGTTATCTGCTTGATTTATCTAATCCGCTTTTCTATCATACACATTTCTCTTGTTCCGGCTTCTGTTTGTCCGATAGAGCTCTTCTATCGGACATTTTTCTCTTTCCTCGTATAACAACGTTTGGCCGTTAGAGACTGAGCTCCAATAAAAAAAGATTGGCTCGCCCCTGAGCCAATCCTTTACTGTTTTTCTCCCTGGCGATCGATTTCTTTGCCAGCGGCGTCCAGTGCCCTGACTTCCTTGTAATCGCCAATTGCGTAATAATAGCGTTCGTTTTCCTTTTTAAAAATTTCTATTTTGGTAAACTTGCCATCCGGTCCTGCAGCTTCTATTGTTTTGATGTCCGGATTCAAGACTTTCCCAAAAATCACCGGAATCTTTGTATCCAATGTTCCGTCTTCATTAAAGGTTGTGAAAGTGTCGGCATACAGGAGCATGAAATCATTCTTATAATAAGTCCAGTGGTTATGCCCCGCATTTTCCCAGCCTTCTTTTTCGCTGCCTTTGATATAGGCGACTGCCAGCGCGTCGAATGTGCTTGAGCCTTCTTTTTGCTCTGTTGTGTAAAAGATGAGATATCCATCCTCCACCTTTTCCTTGTGGACGATTTGTTTGATGTTGAACGGAATATCGTTTTGGATTGCTTCTCCCGCGGTCTTATAAGCGCATGCCGATAGCACAAGCACGCATAAAATGGTTATGGCTGACCTCCACAATTTTCCCATCCTTCTCCCCCTGCCTTTGCGTCAAACTTCTATGTATTTTCACATTCTACTTTCTTATTTAACCTTTTTTCCAGTTTTTTGTAAACTCATAACCCTCTTTTGTCATAGAAGCTCATTCTTGGATTAAGATATTCATTCGGGCTCTTTAACTGGAAACATCCATTGCTACCTTTATAATCCAGCGTCATTTCCTCATCAAAAAACACCTCTTTGGCTTTTTCAATATAAATCGGAATTCCGCCCGTTTCTATTTGATGCTCTTCCACATTTTTTTCGCTTTCAAACCAGAGGGCCGCTACCCCATTTACTGCACAGCCGCAGCCATCTATATCGTATTTTAATTTTATATAGCCTTGCTTGCCTGACATTTTTTCGTTCAGTTTATTTGATGCAGCTTCGGTGATTTTCAGCTTCATGATCGCTCTCCCCTTCCGATGCTTCATTTTACCATACAGAGAAATTTTTTACGTTTCAGAACCCTTTGGCGAAATGTCTTGCAATTTTTCTGTTTAACTCTTACTATCAAAGATAATTCTGACAATTTGGAAAGGGGTGCTTTTTTTGTCAAAAGTAACGATTAAAGTGAATGATAATGGTTCATTAAGGATTACTGGTGATGTTGAATTGCTGGATGGTGCCGGCAATAAGTATGAGACAAAGCCTGTTTTCTCGCTTTGCCGCTGTGGCATGAGCAAGAACATGCCGTTCTGCGATGCTTCCCATAAAGGGAACTTCGAATCGGTTGTCCGTGCTCCGCAAGCTGATGAAACGGAATAACTATCGAGGGCAATGGGGAATCCATTGCTCTTTTTTTACGAGGATTTCTTCTAGTGAACCGCTCTTAAAAGATGATGGTCCCTTTGAGCTTCAAAATGACGACTACCATCCTTCCGCAAGCCTGACATCGGCAATGCTGGAAATCCCGATCCGGTGGATTTCCTCGAATCTGTCAACGATATGGAGCTTCTGCCCAAGCTCATTCCAATAATGGATTTTTCCAATCACCAATTCATATTTTCTTTGCCTGTAATAAGTGATGCTGAGCGGGCGGTTATACTCCATCGCTTCGAGGATTGTTTCATTCAATTGTTCAAGCTGCTGTTCATCCAGCTGCTTTTCTTTTTCATATTCGTCCTCCTGTGCCCATTCACGCAGCATCTTGACATGCTCCGGAAGCATCATTGACGTCCATTTAATTCTACCTCGGTCACGGATCATCTTTCTCTCCTCCTCCTTTTATCAACCCTTATGCCCGCCAACCAGTGCGGCGCGATGCCTTGCTGTTCCGGCTGCCGTATACGATACTGCTCTTAAGAGCGCTGACGATCCGTAGCGGCTGCGAATCCGGTCCATTGCATAGCCAAGCTCTTTCTTTTTCCAGCCGTTTTTTTCAAACAAATTCAATTGGAATTCGCTGTCGGTGACGAGGTTCCCGAGCGAAATCGAGATGCTTCGCACCGTCTTTCCCGTGTAGTTCTCGGCAAAAAGCTCGAGGCAGACGCGATACAGATCCATCGTGATATTGGTCGGCTCTTCAATTGTCCTAGAGCGATGGAAGCCTCCGCCGAATTCATCCTGGCTGTAGCCAACTCCGAAGCTGATGGTCCGGCCTGCCTTCCCATGGCTTCTTGCCCTGCGTGCGACCTCCTCGCACATTTCGAGGATCACATGCTTGATTTCCTCTTCTTCTTTATAGTCGCGAAGCAGGATCTGGCTTTTTCCAAAGCTGACCTGCCCTTCCATGATTGGGGCGCCGATATCCGAAAAGTCGATGCCCCATGCATGCCAGTACAGCTGGTTGCCCATGATGCCGAATTTTTTCTCCAATTTCTCCAGGTCATAGCGGGCTAGCTGGCCGACTGTAAAAATGCCCATGCTGTTCAATGTTTTCTCGACGCGGCGGCCGATTCCCCACATTTCCCTTAGCGGTGAAACATTCCACAGCTTCGTCTGGACATCATCATAGGTCCATTCAGCAATGCCCTTCTTTTTTGCATCGAGGTCAAGGCAGAGCTTCGACATCAGCATGTTCGGCCCGATTCCAATTGCGCAGGGAAGCTGGAATTCGCGCTCAATATCGTCTTTGATTTTTTTTGCGATTGAAGCAGCGTCTCCCCAAAGCTTCGAAGCTCCGTCAACCTTTATAAAGCTTTCGTCGACGCTGTAGGTGTGAATCGCTTCCTTCGGGACATAGCGATTAAATACACGGGAGATTTCTGTGGAGATTCGCAGGTAGGTGGACATCTGCGGATCAACGACAACAATCCGGGGATCATCGGGAATTTCAAATTTCCGTGATCCAGTCTTGATGCCAAACTCCTTTTTCAAACGCGGCGAGGCTGCGAGGACGACGCTTCCCGGGCGGTCAAGATTCCCGACAACAGCCAGGTAGCAGTCAAGAGGGTCGAGGCCGAGCATCACGGCGGAACAGCTCGCATAGAAGCTCTTCATATCCACACATAAAATTTTGTTTTGCGGCATTTCGCTGTAATCGACCATCTTTCTTTCCTCCCTTCTGCATGATATCTGCCAACAACAAGAACATCTGTTCCGCTTCATTATACCCATTATATTAAGCGAATATGCGTTCGGTTTCAATGGTAATTTTCCGGGTGACTGACTTAATTAAGGTGGAAATGGTGAGTGATGCCAAGACTGGAGATTTTTACGGAAGAGTGTTTTCAGAGCGAGCTTCGGAGTATAATCAGGTGAAGAGGTGCTGTTTACATGGATAAAGAACTCATTCGCAAAATGGTCCAGAAATGCTTCGTACAGTACCGGCATGATGGTTCACTGCCGTTCGGCGAGGCGGAATTCAATGAAATATACATAAAGATTGTAGACCAGAAAAATGCAGAGCCCGATGCTGATTTGCATGACCTAGTCCATGACGCGGTTTATGAATTTTTGGCAACATAAGAGTAAAGGCTGCCCTGCAAAACAGGACAGCCTTTGATTGACCAACTATTTCTGATTGAAAACTCTTTTGCCAAAAAGTTCGAATGTGCGGGGAAACAGCGAGTAAACAATGCTGCCTGGACTCATCCAGCGTGGCAGGTTGATTTCGCGTGTTCTCGTCATCATGCGGTTGACCACTTGTTTCGCCACGTATTCAGGCTGCAGCATAAAACGTTTTACATTTTTTACGTAGGTTCCCTGTTTATCCGCGACGTCAAAAAAGTTCGTAGCAATTGGACCCGGATTAACTGAAGTGACAAAGATGTGGTCATCAGCAACCTCCATCCGCAGGCTGTTCGTATACCCAAGCACTGCATGCTTTGTTGCCGAATAAACACTTGATTTAGGTGTGGCAATTTTGCCAGCCTGGGAAGCAATATTGATAATATGGCCGCTTCTCCTCTGTTTCATTGCAGGCAGTACCATCGAGGTGCAGGCCATCAAGCCGACGACATTGACATCAAACATCGTTTTGATATCTTCAATTTTCGCTTCATGAGCATAATCAAAAATACCAAAGCCGGCATTGTTGACCAATATATCAACATATCGGATATCAGTAAGCACTTCGGAGAAAACCCGCTTGATGGCTTCAGGGTCAGACACATCCAGCTGCTGGGCATGGACATTGATCGCATACTTTGATTGTAATTCCTTTTTTAAACTCTCCAATTTATCGATACTCCGGGCCAGAAGGACGAGATTCGCTCCGCGCGCAGCGCAAAGCCTGGCAATCTCGGCACCAATCCCCCCGGAGGCACCGGTAATTATAATATTTTTCCCTTTTAAGGATGACATCGTCTTTCACCTCATTTTGCTGTATAAACGAAGGATGTACCTTCTTCCCTGACTGAAATGGCGTCTAGGAATTGTAAATAATCAAGCTGGCCGACTGTTTCCGAAATGGTCAGATTCAGTTCACGCTCATACACTGTCGGGAAGAGCAATTTGCAAATTCCAAAAACAGTGAGTTCCCTGCCTTCAAGCATTCCCCTTACCTGCAATGCCCTGTCATGCTGGCGGGCCAGTCTTTTTTCGATCAGGCTATGCAATTCTGTTATTTCCGTTCCATGTCCTGTATATACTAGCCCAATCGGGTACTCCTGCAGCTTTTTTAGTGTAGCATTATATTGGACCAGCGGCTTTGGCCTTTCACTTTCACCTGGCAGCGGCGGCTCAAGCAATGGATTCGGTGAGATCCCGGCAAGGACCGTATCCCCTGCGATCATTGTCCCATCTTTTTCACGCAAGAGCACAATATGACTCTGGGCATGTCCCGGTGTCTCGATCACCCTCCATCCAGGCAGTGCCGGCGGAACGTCATTTTCCAGAACAGTTCCTGTCAATGAACGATTACAAGAAAATACTAATGTCTTTTTCATGACTTTCATCGAAGGCACAAAATATTGCTCTGGTATGGCTGATTGCAAAAAGAATTTCTCATAGAATTCTTTATGCTCCTTTTCAAATTCCGGAGTCCTGTTGATCCACCTTTCATTCAGGTGATGGCCATGTACGGCAAGACCTGGTGAAAAGTAATCCAGCATTCCCACATGATCTGGATGGTCATGAGTCAAGATAACCTGCTCGATATCCTCCGGCTTCAATCTTAAATCGGACAGCTGGGATTTGAACGACTCCCAGGAATCCTCTGTTTTTGTTCCCGCGTCCACAAGTGTCAACCGGTCCCCTTTTATTAAATATGCGTTCACATCACCGACCGGGAAAGGCGTCGGCAAAGTCAGTTTGGCAATTCCATCTTTCCATTCAGCCATATGATCCATACACCCCAAAACATTATTTTTCTATAAAGTAAACCGATTGATTATTATGGCAATCATTTAAATTCAATAGTCTCGGTATTTTTCCAATATAAAGATAAGTTTACATATAAAACAGTCGATTGTCATTATTTTCACTTTATATTTTCAGAAAAAACTAATAATTATTCAAAATACTACTTGACATATGGGTTGTCTATCTTGCATAATCACTATTAAAATTTCGTAAACTTTTTAAAAGCATTCGAGTAAGACGAGTAGACAGGAATGGTGTCAGAGAGTGGAGTCCACCGGCTGAAAGGCTCCGCCGCCCTCTTCGTGTTGAACCCTACCTTGCGAGCTGCCAGGCAAACCTGGACGTATACCGGCGTTAACGGATGTTGAGCTGCACTTTTTCAGCACTGGCTGAAGAAGTGAATGAAGGTGGTACCACGGAAGCATGGCCTTTCGTCCTTTTTTGGATGAAGGGCCTTTTTGTTTTTCGTTGTTTAATAAGGCTCTTTTCGTAAACTTTGTTGCTTTCTCAACCAAAAGCAATCTATTCTGAAATCTCCTCGAAAAGAGCCCCGACACCTTTTTAGAGCGTTTTAGAACATGTAAGAAAGGCAACAATCAATGCGAAAACAGACTTTAATAAACGAAACAAAAATATTATGGAGGCGATCTTGATGAAGAAGCTTGTTTTTGTTGGCGCAGGTTCGATGGCAGAAGCGATGATTTCCGGAATAGGGGCAAGCGGGCTTCTTCCGGGAGAGCAGATCTGGGCCACGAATAAACAGGATGCTGACAGATTAAAATCACTGGAGCTGAAATATGGAATAAAGGCGACATATGATTTGGAAATGCTTTTTAAAAATGCGGATGCAGTTGTCCTGGCAATGAAACCGAAGGACGCAGCCGCAGCGGTTGGGGAAATCAAATCCTATTTACCTGAAGGGATGCTGATTATTTCGGTCCTCGCTGGCGTCTCGATTGCCGCAATTGAAACAGCTGCAGAGAAGTCCCTGGCCGTGGCAAGGGCAATGCCAAATACCTCGGCCGCGATTGGCAAATCGGCAACTGCGATGGCCGTGAATTCCCATGTGAGTGAAGCGCAAAAGGTGCTGATACAGGAGCTTTTTAACACAATCGGCCTGACAACAATCGTTGATGAATATCAGCTTGATGCCGTCACAGGCCTATCAGGAAGCGGTCCTGCCTATATTTATTACCTTGTCGAGGCGATGGAACAAAGTGCCGCTGAAATCGGTCTGGATAAGCAAACAGCAAAGCAGCTGATTATCCAGACGCTGCTGGGCGCCGCCGAAATGCTGACGAAGTCGGATAAGGAGCCTGCCCAGCTCCGCTTTGAGGTGACCAGCCCGGGCGGTACGACCGAAGCAGGCATCAGCATTCTTGAGCAGCATGGCGTCCAATCTGCTTTCGTATCCTGCATCAAGGAAGCCACAGCTCAATCAAGAAGGCTGGGCCACCTGCTGGGAAATGAACTTGCAGCAAACCGTCCGCTTTAAAAATTGCAAATATGCTCCCTGTTTCTCTACAATGGAGAAAAACAACAGGGACGTGTAGATGTTGCTTCTAACCTTACTGTCTTTAACTTTAATCATCTGGATTTTGGCGACAATCGATGCCTTGATCGGCTTTAGGAAAATGGATTCCCTCGAAAAGGCTGAGGTTGCCGACCAGGGACAAAAGCTTAGCGTCATCGTGGCTGCCAGGAATGAAGAAGAACATATTTCCCTAAGCATTCGCACCCAGCTGAACCAAACCTACAAAAATACCGAGTGGATCCTGGTCAATGACCGTTCCGAGGATGATACCGGCAAAGTGATGGAACGCCTGAAAAGCTCTGATTCAAGAATCAAAGTGATCCATATCGAGAGTTTGCCAGAAGGGTGGCTCGGCAAGAACTACGCACTCTATAAAGGCTGGCAGCGCGCGACAGGGAACTTGATCTTATTTACAGATGCTGATGTTTTGTACCATCCCGAGGCTTTTTCAAAAGCGGTTGGCTATTTTGAGAAACATAATCTTGATCATTTGACGGCGGCCCCGAACCTTAGTGCAAAGCCGTTCTGGCTGAAGGCCTTTGTTGCTTTCTTCTTATTCGGCTTTTCCTATTACAAGAGACCCTGGCTCGGCAATAATCCCCGCTCAAAAACCGGCGTCGGCATCGGAGCATTCAATATGATCACCCGGTCGGCCTATGAAAAAGTCGGCACGCATGAATATATAAGGATGCGGCCCGATGATGACTTGCAGCTGGGAATGATGATTAAGCGAATAGGTCTCAAGCAGCGGATTGTCACGGCTATGACGCTCATTGAAGTGGAATGGTACCAGAGCCTGAAGGAAGCTTTAGCGGGATTGGAGAAGAACACCTTTGCCGGCCTCCACTATCGGATCAGCATGGTGCTATTTTCGGTGTTCGGTGTCTTTGTATCCCAGGTCGTGCCTTTCTTCACTCTTTTTTCAAAGAATCAGGCAGTCGCCATTTTAAGTGCTGTCAATCTCATATTCCTGGCTTTCCTTTATGTGATGGTAACAAAGAAGATGACCCGCTTTTCACCATGGATGTTCTTTGTCCTTCCCTTCACTGCCCTGATATTCATTTTCTCCATTCTGAGAGCGAGCTACCTGACATTAAGAAGAGGCGGCATTATCTGGCGCGGAACGAAATATACACTTGCGGAATTAAGAAAAAACACATTGCGGTGAGTACAATTTTTCCTTTCCTAAAGAAGCCCTGTTATACTTAAAATATATTTTGGATTTCGAAATAAAAGGAGGCTGCAGGATTGGAAAAGAAATTATTTTCCCCTTATAAAATTAAAGATTTAACTTTGAAAAACAGAATCGTCATGGCTCCGATGTGTATGTACTCATGTGAAAAAGAAGACGGGATTGTCACAGACTTTCATATGACACACTATGTAAGCCGTGCTGTCGGCCAGGTGGGCCTGGTCATTCTCGAGGCAACTGCGGTGACGCCGCAAGGACGGATTTCCCATCAGGATCTGGGAATCTGGAGCGATGAGCATGTGCCCGGTCTAACAGCTTTGACGGACCAAATCAAGCAGAGCGGTGCCGCAGCTGGTATCCAGCTGGCACATGCCGGAAGAAAAGCAGCATTGCGTGATGAAATCATTGCTCCTTCTGCTTTAGCTTTTGACGAGAAGTATAAAGAACCGAAGGCTATGTCGGTTGAGGAAATCAAGGAAACCGTCTCGGCATTCAGGCTGGCTGCCGAGAGGTCAAAGCGCGCTGGCTTTAATGTAATCGAAATCCACGCTGCACATGGATATTTGATCAACCAGTTCCTCTCCCCGCTTACAAATAAACGTGAGGACGAATACGGCGGCACTGCCGAGAACCGCTTCCGCTTCCTTCAGGAAATCCTTGAAGAGGTAAAAACCGTTTGGGATGGACCTCTGTTTGTCCGGGTTTCCGCAAGTGACTATCATGAAGAAGGCTTGACAGTAGATGATTACGTAACCATTGGTGCATCGCTAAAGGAATTGGGCGTTGACTTGATTGATGTCAGTTCAGGGGCCGTTGTACCAGCCAGAATCCATGCCTATCCAGGCTACCAGGTGAAATTCGCTGAAGAAATCAAGCATGAAGCCAATGTGGCTACCGGCGCGGTGGGATTGATCACAACCGGGATCCAGGCAGAAGAAATCCTGCAGAATGAACGTGCCGATTTGATTTTCATCGCCCGCGAACTCCTGCGCGATCCATACTGGCCAAGAACAGCAGCCAAGGAGCTTGGAACAAGCATCGAATCTCCTAAGCAATATGAACGAGGATGGATTTTTTAAGCTAAAACAATCATTATTTCTAAAGAGGCTATTCCAGAGTATTACTTTGGGAGGCCTCTTTTCTCGCTCTTTACCCTTTAACCTAATTTAATATCATAGCCTTGATGACGGACACTTCCTTGCGTTTTCCATGTATTTCTGTCCGTCATGTGTATCATTTTACTAATGCAATAACACCACAGAAAAAGAGGCTGTCATTCAAACAGCCTCTTCTTTATGGGTGCGTCTCTTTAACAGACTTTTTGCAGCAGAATCCTGCGGTACGTATTGCCGAGCATAACTCCTTCATCTGATATCAGGCCTAACTCTCGCTTTTTCCTTTTGGCAGATTTCCTCAAAGGATACACCGATGTCCGTTCCAAGCAGTTTGATCACATGTCTTAAAGCTTTTGTGACAAAAGATTGCCCTTTGCCTGGCTGTGCAAATTTATCGAAAACGACCACCAGACCTTCCTTGCGGCAAACTCTGATCATTTCGCCAAAAGCCTTTGTGCTGTCAGGTACTACTGATAAAATTAAGCTTCCGATAACATAATCGAACGACCCATCGTCGAACTCAAGCTGTTGGGCATCCATTTTAAAAAAAGTGATGCTGGAGCCTTTGAATTTCTCCTTCGCTTTTTCCAGCATATCCTCCGAGTAATCAATTGCAGTAATCTCCAATAGATCATAAGGCAATCTATCAATGTCTGCCCCAGTGCCTGCACCTACGAACAGTACCCTGTCCCCGGGACGGAAGTGAATCTCGCTGAACAGTATATCTCTCACTTTCGAAAATGGACCAGAATTGAAGATCCTATCATAAATCGGGGCCCACCCCTTGTAAATGAGCTTATTCCAGGAATTGTTCATGGTATCCTCTCCACCCAGAATCAGTAATATGATACATCTATTTATCTTTGACTCTCAAAAGCCTCAGGCCATTCAGAGTGACAATCAGGGTCGCGCCCATATCAGCGAAAATTGCGATCCACAGGGTGAGCCAGCCAGGAATGACCAGCAGCAGCGCCAGCAATTTCACGCCGATTGAGAAGGCGATGTTCTGCTTGATGATTGCGAGTGTTTTGCGGCTCAAATTAATCGTGAACGGCAGCTTTTTCAAGTCATCTGCCATCAGGGCGATATCGGCGGTTTCGAGTGCTGTATCGGTGCCCGCTCCTCCCATTGCAACTCCGACCGTCGCAGCGGCGAGTGCAGGTGCATCATTGATGCCATCCCCGACCATCGCAACTTTTCCGTGATTTTTCTGTAGTGTTTTTATGAAATTCAGCTTCTCTTCAGGAAGCAAATCGGACTGGATATCGGACACGCCTGCCTGGCTGCCAATCGCAGCTGCGGTGCCTTTGTTGTCACCGGTCAGCATGATGGTCTTTTCAATGCCAAGCTCATGAAGACGGGGCACGACTTCCCTGCTCGACTCTCTAACTTCATCTGCAACCGCGATTAATGCAAGTACTTCAGAATCACTGCCTGCAACCATGACTGTTTTCCCTTCAGACTGCAGGCGTGAAATTTCTCCTGCAGCCCCACCAGGAATTCCACCTTCGACGATTTCTTCAAGGTATTTAGGGCTGCCGATATAATAAACAATCCCGTCAACAGTTCCCTTTAATCCTTTACCGGTTACCGATGTAAAATCTTCAATTGCTTTATCCATGTACGGTACTGTGTCTGCGTCTGCCTTTCGGATAATAGCAGAAGCAATTGGATGCTGTGATTTATTTTCAAGGGCAGCGATTACTGCAAAAAGACCGCTTGAATTTTCACCAGATAACAATTTGAAATCAGTAACAGCCGGCACTCCTTTTGTGAGCGTCCCAGTTTTATCAAAGGCAACGGCTTTCAGCATGCCCATTTCCTCAAGGTGGACGCCACCCTTTACAAGCACACCATGTTTAGCGGCGTTGCCAATCGCTGTCACAATTGAAACTGGCGTTGAAATGACCAGGGCACACGGACAGCCGACAACCAGGACGGCCAGCCCTTGATAAATCCACTCACTCCATCCTCCACCGAAGAGAAGTGGCGGTACAATAGCAACCAAAAATGCGACAAGGATAATAATTGGCGTGTAATACTTGGCGAACCGGTCCACGAAAGCCTGCGAAGGAGCCTTTTCCGCCTGTGCCTCTTCTACAAGGTGAATGATTTTCGCGATTGTGGTATCATCGACCAGTTTAGTGATTTTAACCTCGATGAGACCTTCCCCATTCAGCGTGCCGGCAAACACCTCATCACCCACGCTTTTATCAGCTGGAACAGATTCCCCGGTAATCGCCGCCTGGTTGACAGCCGAGAATCCGGAAACGACTTCCCCATCCATGGCAATTTTTTCGCCTGGTTTTACAATCATAATGTCGCCGACTTCTATTTCATTTACATGGATGCTGTATTCCCTGCCATTCCGGCGGACGAGAGCTTCTTTTGGTGCAATATCCATTAATGAACGGATCGAGGCTCGTGCCTTATCCATTGAATATCTTTCAAGCACTTCACTAATCGCAAACAATATGACAACGACAGCACCTTCGCTCCACTCGCCAATGATGGCAGCCCCGATGATCGCAACAGTCATCAGTGCCCTCATGTCAAAATCGAGCTTTAGAAGATTCTTTATTCCACTTTTAAAAAGGGAGTAACCACCTATAATAATCGCGCCCAGAAATAATAGGATGGCCGGCAAACTACCTTCACCAAAATTAAACTGAAGAAAATACGCGGCAATGATCATCACTAAGCTGATCAATACCGTAGAATTTTCCTGCCAGAACGGTTTCTTTTTTTCAGGGATAATCTCAGCTTTATCCGGGTAAAGCCGCAGGTTCTCAAATGCGCCAGCTTGCTCCAGTTCCTCAATGGAGGCTTTACCGAAAACAGTCAGCTTGGAAGCGCCAAAATTTACTTTTGCATCAAAAACACCATCCAGGTGCTTTACGTTCTCTTCGAACTTTCCGGCACAGCTTGCTCAGGTGAAGCCCTGTACCCGATAAATTGTTTTCGCGCCAGATTGCGCTGCTTCAGTCATTCAAATCCAACTCCTTTTGATGTTCAAACGCCAGGTGAATCAATTGCTTCACATGGTCATCCACCAGTGAATAATAAACATGCTTCCCTTCCTTACGGTATTTAGCGAGACCAAGATTCTTCAACAGCCTTAAATGGTGGGAAGCAGTAGCAGTGGACGAATTGACGACCGCAGCTACATCGCAAACACAAAGTTCTTTGCCTACATATAGTGAGTATGCGATTTTAACCCTAGTTTCATCTGACAACGCCTTGAGTATTTTTGCGGCTTCAACAGTATTTTGTTCTTTCAATTCAGCAGACATCTGTTCCACTTTTTCGTCATGGACGCAATTGACCTGGCAGACATCCTGCTCCTTCAATTTGCTCACCCCATTCATTCAAATGATCTTTTGATTATATCTTATTCAAATGACCGTTTGATTGTCAAACAAAAATAAAAAACCAGGAAATCTCCTGGTTTTAAAGGTTAGGCTGTTTTTTCACCCTGCCGGTCAGCAACCTTCTTGAAGTAGAAACCTAGTTTGACGAGGCCAACTGCCGTCAAGGAAAGAATCATGTTGAAGAACACTGCAAATATCGCAAGATCCATGACTTCAAAGATGAATGCATACAGAAATCCAACTGCCCCAAATAGTGATATTGTGATGAGAAAATGCATCCTCGGAAAAAGAAAGGTAATGATTCCGCTAAACAACATAACTAGTGAACCCATGATAAATAGATGAAAACCGAATAAAAGTAAAAACTCCAAAACAATTCCCCCAGTATTCGTGTTGTTGGTTTGATGGTAATGATTCCACCACTTTCCAATTCCCTCTGGGTTCCTTGTCTAAACTAAAAGACCTTAAATTCGGTCATCCCATATTCTATTAAGCATCGTTTCTTCGTTGGAAACGACGAGTTCGAATACATCGGGATTTGTCATTTCCATCAGGCAGTCGTAACCGAAGCTTTCATTGAAATACCTCATTAGCAATGTGGTCATGTTACCGTGGCTGACCAGTAAAATATGATCATGTTCTGAACATAATAAATCCTCAATCAATGATTTGGCTCGATTCATCGCAGCAGAATGAGATTCTCCGCCTTCAAATACTAGCTCAAAATCCTCAAAGCTTTGCTTTAGCTTATCTCGCCAGTCCTCAAGGTTGACTGTACTAAGCACTCTTTCTCCGAGTCTGTCATCCTTCTGCACTCTTATTCCTCTTGAATCAGAAAGAGGTTTCATTGTATCGAACGCTCTTTTAAAAGGGCTCGAATAGATGATATCTATTTCTTTTCGCTTGAAAAAGTCCACTAATGCCAGTGCCTGCTTCTTGCCCTGTTCGGTCAGTGGTGAGTCTACAGGCTGCCCAGCCGCACTTGCGTGACGTACAAGATAGATTGTTTTCAATCAAAACACCCCTTTATTCAGTCATGTTCATAAGGAACGGAGATTTCCATAAAATCTTCTGAGACAACCGTATTGGCAAACACTGTTTGTGCTTCCGCTTCAAGCTCTTTCCAGTCATTTTGGTCATACCTGGAGCTAATATGGGTCAGGCACAGCTTTTTTACATCTGCATTCAAGGCTGTTTCAGCAGCCTGCAGAGTGGTCGAATGAAAATATTCATAAGCAAGTGTACCTTCATCTGCTGAAAAAGTCGCTTCATGGACGAGAAGATCTGCATTTTGGGCAAGAACTGAAGCATTTTCGCAAACCCTTGTATCACCTAAGATCGTGACAACCCTTCCTTTTTGCGGCGGACCGACAAATTCAGCAGGATTGATGACCGTTCCGTCGTCCAATATGACTTCTTCCCCATTCTTGATTTTCCTGTAGTCTGGACCGGGCTTTACACCTGCAGCTCGAAGCTTATCGGCAAGAAGAGTCCCAGGACGGTCCTTCTCCTTTACTCTGTACCCATAGGAAGGAATTCCATGCTCCAACAATCTTGCTTCAACGATAAATTGCTCATCTTCAAAAATGACACCTTCCTCAAGCTCAATGATTTCCATAGGATATTTCAAGTAAGATTTACTGATTTTCAAAGATACCTCAATATACTCTTTAATCCCGGGAGGACCATACACGGTAACCAATGACTCCCCGCCCTGGAAGGAACGGCTGGACAGCAGTCCCGGCAAACCATATATATGGTCTCCGTGCAGGTGGGTAATGAAAATTTTTTCAATCCTGCGCGGCTTAATGCTTGTATGTAAAATTTGGTGTTGAGTTGCTTCGCCGCAGTCGAACAGCCAAACGGCTCCGCGCTCCTCCAGCAATTTCAATGCGATTGAGGTCACATTCCTCAGCTTGGCCGGAATACCCGCACCTGTTCCAAGAAAAAAAACATCCATAATCCTGACATCCTCCCATACAAAACACCTGCCCATCCTACAGGCAGTGTCATATTCCTTTCAATATATCACAACAGGCATTATTCATCTAAACCAAACGGCGGATTTAACCGGAAGTGGGATAGTTCCATTCAATTAGAAGAAAACTAAATACAGTTCAAACAGTTGCTAATTGTTCTTGAAAGGGATAAAATTTTGTATTTGTAGAGTGTTTTTTATACATACTTTTAAATTCACATAAAAGAGAGGTTCTATATTGTGGCACACACCGAAAAACCAACAGCTTTAATCATGATCTTCGGGGCTACGGGAGACCTGGCAAACCGTAAATTGTTTCCTTCCCTCTATAATTTATTTGAAAAAGGAAAACTGGATAAATTCGCGGTCGTTGGCGTTGCCCGAAGACCACTGTCAAATGAGGAATTCCAGCTGAGGGTAAAAGAATCCGTTAAGGAGATTGGGGATACAGACGCTGATGTCAACGAGTTCGTCTCCAAGTTTTATTATCATTCCCATGATGTAACTGATTCAAGTTCTTATCTTGCCCTTGGAAAGCTTTCGGAAGATTTGGACAGCCACTATGGACTGAATGGCAATCGAATTTTCTACCTGGCAATGGCACCTGAATTCTTTGGAACAATTGCTGAGCACTTAAAGAAGGATAAGCTCACCGATGTATCCGGGTTCAAGCGCCTGGTCATTGAAAAGCCTTTCGGACATGACCTTGAGTCGGCAAAAGTGTTGAACAAGCAAATCCGAACCGCTTTTACAGAGGATGAAATCTACCGAATTGACCACTACCTTGGAAAAGAAATGGTCCAGAATATCGAAGTAATCCGTTTCGCAAATGCGCTGTTCGAACCACTCTGGAATAACCGGTACATTTCCAATATCCAGGTTACATCAAGCGAAACGCTTGGTGTGGAAGAACGCGGCCGTTATTACGAGAAAAGCGGTGCCCTAAGGGATATGGTCCAGAACCATATGCTGCAAATGGTTTCATTGCTCGCGATGGAACCGCCGATCAAATTGACAACTGATGAAGTCCGCTCGGAAAAAGTTAGAGTATTCCGCGCTCTCCGCCCAATAAAAGGCGAGGAAGTCAATGAATATTTTGTTCGGGGACAATATGACATAGGTGTCATGAACGAAACAGATGTACCTGCTTACAGACAGGAGGAGATGGTCGATCCTGAATCCAATACAGAAACATTTGTAGCTGGAAAGCTGATGATTGATAACTTCCGCTGGGCTGGAGTTCCGTTCTATATCCGTACTGGAAAAAGAATGAAGGCAAAGTCAACAAAAATTGTGATCCAGTTCAAAGATATCCCAATGGATTTATATTATCAGCCAGAAAAAACGGTAAATCCAAATCTGCTTGTCATTCATATCCAGCCAGAAGAAGGAATCACCCTCCACTTGAATGCCAAGAAATCTGGCCAGGGTACAAAAGCTACACCTGTCAAGCTGAATTACTCAAACAAAGGGATTGACGGACTTAATACTCCAGAAGCATATGAAAAACTTCTTTATGATTCATTGCGCGGAGACGCAACCAACTTTACACATTGGGATGAAGTCGCATTATCCTGGAGCTTCGTTGATAATATTTCAGCTGTATGGGAAAATACGAAAGAGCCAGGCTTCCCTAACTATGCCTCAGGTTCCATGGGGCCGGACGCAGCAGACAAGCTGCTAGAGAAGGATGGATTCTTCTGGTGGCCAATCACTGAAATCGATGTAGAAAATTGTTAATAGAACAAAAAGCACAAGCGCCTCGTTCAGCCCCGACAAGCGCTGGAGGGCCTGCCAGTGAAGTCGTTCTTTGACTTCATTGGCAGGACCGAAGTGTCTCGAGGGGCTAGGCGCTGGAGCTGGAGTAAGACACCCACATGCAGTTATCCACCCAAAAATACTTTTATAATTTCCTATAAAAGAACAGAAATCCCGCCTTGGTAATAGGCGGGATTTTTTGCAATGTCTCTGAAATTTCAAAATAATCCTTTGGTGGTTAACGTAATTCTGCTGCCTAATCTAGCTTCAGCCCCCGAAAAAGAAATCCAGGAGATTAGATCCGGCAGATGCTTCTTTGTTGTAAAACTCCGAGTATCCGCAATTCCTACAGTAAACGACAGTGAACTGGTTATTCTGGATATCAAACATCTTGGACAAGCCCGTTCCTGTCATTGCCACATCCTTCTGACCTGCATCTGTGCTTCCGCATTTAATACAACCATTTCCGATCATGTATTCCAACTCCCTTTTTTAAGCTTTAGTACATTTACGAATCAAGTAAAATTTGGTTTCACTTTTCCGCCCTTTCGAGGGGCTTCTGAACTCGCCATACTTTTTTTGGACAGGATGCAAAGTTTCCGAAAAGAGCCAACATAAAAGAAGCCTAAAAGGGATAACTTATGCTTATCCTATTTTCGGAACTAGAGGTGGAAGCATGGAGTGGTTTGGTCACAGCAATGAAGTTTTTGATTTTAATATGTTTTCTGCTAGTCATTATGCGATTATCACTATCTTTGTTTTGGTTAGTATCTTTATTTTCACTAACCGACAGAAATTAAGTGATGAAAAATGGAGGAAAGCAGAGCTGGGAACTGCCCTGTCATTAATATTGATAGAGATTAGCAACCATCTTTGGATGTACAAGCATGCTGTCTGGAAATTAGGGCGGTCAATGCCGCTTGAGTTATGCAATATTGGGCTCCTGCTGGCAATTGGTTTATTACTGACCAGGAAGAAAATATTTTTCGAGCTTTTGTTCTTCATTGCTTTATTAGGAGCTACACAAGCCATCATCACACCTGCATTAACCTATGATTTTCCCCATTTCCGCTTTTTTCACTTTTTCTATGCCCATATGATGATTGTATGGGTGACCCTTTATTTCCTATGGGCTAAAGGTTATTATCCAACCTTCAGTTCTGTCATAAAAGTTGTTCTTTTTATCAATCTGCTGCTGCCAGCGATCCTGTTCATTAATAAGGCAGCTGACGGAAATTACTGGTTTTTACGCCATAAACCAAAAAGTCCAAGCTTTATGGATTTACTCGGCCCGTATCCGTGGTACATTTTTTCATTGGAGAGTTTACTGGTATTATTGAGTTTAATTACCTGGCTCTGCATGAGGAGCTGGCTAAAAGGAGAGAAAAAAACTTCTTATTCAGAGTCATGAGTGGATTTAGTTAATGCACAAAAATCGGATCTATAAAAAAAGCTTGCGGCAGAACCCGCAAGCCAAGTGGACAATCACTTACCTTCTAAAGTTGTTTTCTAATGAAATCAAGCGTTTTATCAATGATTACTTGCTGGTCGTTATCCAGTGTAGCAACATGATAGCTTTCTTTCAAATGAAGAATCTCTTTTATTTCTGAACTGATATCATCATAAATCGTTTGCGAATTATCAGGCGGGACAACATGGTCCTCGGCCGAAACAAAAATTAATGCTGGGCAAGAAACCTTTGAAAGCTCTTCTTTCACTGCACTCATAAATGGCAATATTTCTTTAATGGATTGAACCGGAGTTTTTTCATAGGCAAGCTCTATTACTCCCGGCTTCTTGATGTCGGAACCAATGGCATCCAAAAATCTTGTTCCTTCCAGCTGGAGAACTGGCTCCATTGCCGGTATATCAATGGCCGCATTGATCAGTACGATTCCTCTGATTTCAGGATATTTTTCAGCCATGTATAAAGTCAGTGTTCCTCCCATTGACAGGCCCGTCACAAAAATCGTATCACAACGCTCTTTTAACCACTGAAACCCTTCTTCTACCGATGCGATCCAATCCTGATAGGTGGATTGTTCCATGTCCTCATAATGAGTACCGTGGCCTTTCAATCGCGGTCCGCAAACGGTATATCCTGCAGCTGCATATACCTCGCCCAGAGGCCGCATACTCTGTGTTGAACCCGTAAAACCATGCGATACCAATATACCTACAGAATTACCTTCAAAATAAAAGGGTTCTGCCCCCAGCAAAACTGGATAATCTTCTGCCATACTCAATCCCTCCAATCTTAATACCATCCTTTAAAGGTTTCGACTGGGGCTTTTGAAAACCCTTCCTGCATTTAAAAAAGGCTCTTTTCTCAAACTTTGTTGCTATTGACTACAAAATAGGATTGAAGGACCTATTTTACTTCGCAATGTCGACTCTTTTGTGAGAAAAGAGCATGCAAACTTGATACCGACCTGCGACATGGCCTTATTTTACGTTAAAATCGGCTTTGGGATTTTAACAACAATTTTTACGAAAAAGCCTTAAAAAAATTCCACTTCACCCGCTATAAATGTAAAAGCACAGCGAACACGAGGTCCGCTGTGCTACCTTTCTTATTCCATCCATTCAGTGTGGAAAATACCTTCTTTATCGATGCGCTGATAGGTGTGGGCACCGAAATAATCGCGCTGGGCCTGGATCAGGTTAGCCGGCAATGTTTCTGTTCTATAGCTGTCAAAGTATGAAAGTGCGGCCGAGAAGCTTGGCACCGGGATACCATTCATGACAGCAGCTGAGATAATTTCCCGTAATGACTGCTGGTAGCTGTCTGCGATTTCCTTGAAATAAGGGTCGAGCAGCAGGTTTTTCAGAGCAGGATCGCGATCGTATGCTTCCTTGATTTTTTGGAGGAACTGAGCTCTGATAATGCAGCCTCCACGGAAGATCATCGCAATATCGCCATAATTCAAATCCCAGCCATACTCTTCGGAGGCAGCTCTCATTTGGGCAAATCCCTGGGCGTAAGAACAAATTTTACTCAAATAAAGTGCCTTGCGGATCGACTCAATGAATGCCTCACGATTGCCATCGAATGGTTTTGTTTCAGGGCCAGAGAGGACCTTGCTCGCTTCCACGCGCTCTTGTTTCATGGCCGAGATAAAGCGGGCGAAAACAGATTCTGTAATGATTGGCAGCGGCACACCAAGGTCAAGAGCACTCTGGCTCGTCCATTTACCAGTTCCCTTTTGGCCAGCGGTATCAAGAATCATATCAACAAGTGGTTTGCCTGTTTCATCATCTTTCTTTGTGAAAATATCAGCCGTTATTTCAATCAAATAGCTGTCAAGCTCACCTTTGTTCCATTCAGCAAACACTTCATGAAGTTCTTGGGCACTTAATCCAAGGACATGCTTCAACATAAAATAGGATTCAGAAATAAGCTGCATGTCGCCGTATTCGATTCCGTTGTGTACCATCTTTACATAATGCCCTGCACCATCGGGGCCAATGTAAGTAGTGCAAGCTTCTCCATTAACCTTTGCAGCGATATCCTGGAAAATTGGCGCCACCAGGTCATAGGCTTCTTTTTGTCCGCCAGGCATAATGGAAGGTCCATGAAGTGCACCTTCCTCCCCACCGGAAACACCGGTGCCGATGAAGTGGAGCCCAAGCTCGCTCAATTCCTGGTTTCGGCGCAGAGTATCAGCAAAATATGTATTGCCTCCATCTATGATGATATCTCCCTTTTCCAGATGAGGTTTTAATTGTTCAATTGTAGCATCAGTCGCTGCGCCAGCTTTGACCATCAGCAGGATTTTCCGTGGCTGTTCAAGCGATTGAACAAATTCCTCAATGGAATAAGTTCCGACGATCTTCTTGCCTTTCGTTTCCTCAAGCATTTCATCCGTCTTTTCCCTTGACCGATTATATACTGATACTGAATAGCCTCTGCTTTCGATATTCATGGCGAGGTTTTTCCCCATGACAGCAAGGCCAATGACTCCAATTTGCTGTTTTGACATATGTTAACGTCCCTTCTTTCTAGAATTAGGTATTTAAAATCATACAAACTAATTTAACAATGAACCTATACTTGTGCAAACAATCTGGTTTGTCCCTTTTTATTTTGACTTAACAAGGTCTAGCTAAACCATTAAAAATCTTTTTTCTCTTTTCTGCGATCCTGGAGGAAATCCTTATTAAAGCTCGTCCCAGCCCCGGCATTCTCCCTGGTTGATACCTTTTTCACCTGGGAGCCGGCACTTTCAATGATACTTTTGCCATATTTCTCTCGCAGCTGGCTCATCGTATTGATCAGCGGCTCCTTTTTGGCATCCTGCTCATAAGAAAATAAATCGAGCTGCTTGACTGCTTTGTCCGCTTCAAGCAGCTCGGTGCCAGTGATCCCCAGCAGCCTGATAGGGTCTCCATTCCAATGCTTCAGAAAAAGCGTTTTGGCGGCCGCGGCTATTTCGTTCTGCTTCGATACAGGGTTCTGCAGCTTCTGGCTCCTGGTAATCGTCTTCCTGTCCTTAAAGCGGATCATCACACTAATACTTGTGGCGACCGCCTCCTTCCTCTTCATCCTTGCTGCTACTTGCTCTGACAATCGATCAAGAACCTTCAGAAGCTCATTCTGATTCGAAATATCGCGAGGCAGCGTAGTCGAATTACCGATGCTTTTAAAATCGTAGACAGAATCCGGATCTACCTGGCGGTTGTCCAGGCCATTAGCTCTTTCTTTCAATCTTAATCCGTTGATGCCCAGCAGCCCTTTCAGCTGGATTTCATTTGCTGCCGCTAATTCGCCTATTGTATTGATTCCAATACTTTTTAGTTTGTCCGCTGTTTTTGTTCCTACTCCATGCATTTCCCCGACCTCAAGCGGCCAGAGTACCCTTGGGATGTCTCGCTTTCTTAAAACTGTGATTCCCATTGGTTTCTTCATATCGGAAGCTGTTTTCGCCAGGAACTTATTTGGCGCTACTCCTATGCTGCACGGCAAGTCAAGCTGCTCAAAAATTCTTTTTTGAATGCTTTCTGCGATTTCCAGAGGCGCCCCCAGGTCGGAGCAATCCGTTATATCCATATATCCCTCATCAATGGAAACAGGTTCGACAACCTCTGTGTATTGGCGCAAAATATCAAACATAGCAGCAGATGCTGTGCGGTATCTGTCAAAGTTCGGTTTTCTTATGATTAAGTCCGGGCAAAGTTTTTTGGCTTCCCATAGCGGCATCGTGGTCTTGACGCCGAATTTCCTCGCTTCATAGCTGCAGGTTACAATTATTCCCCGTCTTTCTTCCGGATTGCCGGCAATCGCCAGTGCCCGGCCCTTCAATTCAGGATCGTAAGCCATTTCTACTGATGCATAGAAGCTATTCATATCAACATGCAAAATGACTTTGCCCTTTTTTGGATACATTTCTTTCATGATCCCACTTCCCAAATATACGTTCCCTTCTAGTTTATCAAAAAAACTCCTTCATTACTTATATAGAGATTAATTTTACGGTTTATCGAGTTTTGAACATTATGTGAAGAAAAGCGCCAAAACATTAAATATCTTCATAGGAAAACCGATAAGAAAATATAAGGATATAGAAAAATGGGGGAAACTTTTATGCAGCATTGGTCTATTGGCAGAAAGTATGCAAGCGTTTTCTCATTCATTATGGTCATTTTTTTGGGCAGCTTCATCTATTTGACGACTGTTTTATCAAACCTTCAAAATGCGATCGACCTTGCCGAGGAAAAAAGTGATTATGCAATCATGATTAGTGAAATGGGGGCTACATTCCGCCAGAAGTATATCATTATCACAGACTACATAACAGAACCGAAACCAGAGCTTCTGACACTCTACAAAACAGAAAGTGATCAATTTAACAGTTCAGCTGACAAGCTTAAAAACAACGTAAAAACAGAGGAAGCCCAAACTTTGTTCAATTCAATTGTCAAAACAGATAAGCATATGGATAAAATCTGGGAAGATGAGATTTTAAAAACTGTAGAAGATTTCAAGAAAAACGGTGAACAGGTTGATATATTTACCCAAATTAGTCTCGCTAACAAGGCTGAGACCATCCGCGATATGAACATTGATAAGCTTAATGCGCTCAGGACTGCAATCCTTGATGACCGGACAACAATCATGAAGGAAACCCATTCTACAATCGCAACGATGATTCGGAATACATTTATCATTATCATTATCGCGTTTATCATTTCTTCAGTGGCAATGTACTTTGTCTCACGCAATGTCAGCAAAAACCTTAAGGATGTCGTTGCTTACTGCAAGAAACTTGCAGCCGGTGAGTTGAATGCAAAGGCATTGCAGGCCAAGAGCAAGGACGAGGTCGGCCAGATCATCCTGGCAATGAATCAATTATCCGGAAATCTTAAAGCCTCCATTTCAAACATTCTTGCGTCATCTGACCAGGTGAATGCAATGTCAAGGAACCTGAAGCTAAATGCTGAAGCGACAACAGAAGCGAACAATGAAATCACGACATCAATCATGCAAGTTGCCACTGCCTCTGATGAGCAGGTGAAAATTTCCGAACGCACGAACGAAGCAGTCGAAAATGTTTCTTCACAATTGATTGAAGTGACTGGTTCGCTTAAAGAGACGATCCATACGACAACAAGCACGAAGGAAAAAATCGAGCAAGGTAAACTGTATGCTTTCAATGTCACCGAACAGATGGATGAAATCAATGGAAAGGTCACTGAATTAGCCAATGTGATTCATTCCCTTAAAAATAATTCTCAGGAAATCCATCGAATCATTGAAATCATTACTGATATTTCAAATCAAACGAATTTACTGGCATTGAATGCCGCGATTGAAGCAGCAAGAGCCGGTGAGCATGGCAAAGGCTTCGGTGTCGTCGCCCAGGAGGTCCGCAAGCTCGCTGAGCAATCAGCTGGTGCTGCAGAGAGTATCCGAACCATCCTTGAGCAGACTGGCAAAGAGACGAACCTTGCAGTGAATGTTATGGATGAAAGTCAGACAACCGTACAAAAAGGCAATGAACTGGTCGAGAAAGTAGCCGAAATTTTCACCGATATCGCCCAATCGATCGAGGAAGTCAGCCTAAAAGGAAATACCGCAAGCAGTGCGGTCATGAATGCCAACGATAGGATGGAGTTCATGGCACATGCTGCAACTGAAGTAATCACCGCGTCTTCCAAGTCGGCACAATTCCTCGAACAGGTAGCTGCCACAACAGAAGAACAAAATGCCACAATGCAGGAGCTGTTGGAATCATCCAGCAAGCTGTCAAACATGGCTGAAGACCTGAGGAAATCATTCTCCAGCTTTAAACTGTAGCTACAAAAAACAAGCTGACCAATTAAAATCGGTCAGCTTGTTTTTAGTCAAACGAAGTAAGTAAAACTTTAGTTATGTAATTCTTGTTTTTGGTTTTTCATATATTCCTTTATTTCTTTGATCCCTTCAAGTGATTGAATCAATGTTTCCGGGTCTATTAACATGATCATGCGCTTATCGAAATTGGCCACACCGGTAATGAACCTTGTCTTCTGGTAAGCAACAAGGCCTGGCTGCTTAATGTTTTCCGCAGGAATTTCAAGAATTTCCTTTGCATCCCTCACAAGGGCCCCCATTGAAATTTCCGAAGTCTCGATCACGATCAGCCTGGTTTTGTCTTCAACTTGAATATCCCGATTATAAAGCACCTTTTCCAGGTCAATGACCGGAATCAAGTCTCCCCTTACTTTTGTTAAGCCTGTTACATAATCAGGCATATGAGGGATTGCTGTCATCCCTTCCATTTTTTCAATCGAAATGACATAAAGAATCGGAAAAGCGTATTCTTCATTCCCTGCCTGGAATACAACCGTCTTATTGCTATCAGCCATTGGAGTACACTCCTTTATTTAATTTCCTTCTATCACTCTATTTAATTCCTGGTGGATACTAGTGAATCATTCCAAATATTATATCGGATTCTTTAGAGTCATCTTTAGGACAATTGAGGGGTTAGTGAATTTAAGTTTAATGGACAGTTTGATGGCCGGCTCGCCCCGAAATGTCTATTAAACCGTAGTTCTTGGACATTTTGACGGGCGGCTCCTCCCGAAATGTCTATTAAACCGTGGTTCTTGGACATTTTGACGGCCGGCTCCTCCCGAAATGTCTATTAAAGCTTGGTTCTTGGACATTTTGATGGCCTGCTCGCCCCGAAATGTCTATTAAAGCTTGGTTCTTGGACATTTTGATGGCTCCTATACAATGAAAAAAAGGGCTTTCCCAGCAGGGAAGCCCTTCCTCGTATTATTGTGCTGCTACTTCTTCAATCAATGCGATAACCATCTCGGCAAGCTTGTTGAGCTCTTCGATTGGCATTCTTTCATTCGTTGTGTGGATTTCTTCATATCCTACTGCGAGGTTGACGGTCGGCACCCCAAAACCGGCAATGACGTTTGCATCGCTTCCGCCGCCGCTGTGCAGCAATTCTGAGCTTCTGCCGATTTTTGCGGCTGCTTTTTTAGCGAGCTCAACGACCAGGTCACCTTCACCAAATTTGAAGCCAGGGTACATGACCTGGACATCGACATCTGCCTTGCCGCCCATTTCCTGTGCAGCTGATTCAAATGCTTCTTTCATTTTTGCCACTTGCGCTTCCATCTTTTCAGGAATAAGAGAACGTGCTTCTGCAAGGATCTCTACATGGTCGCAGACGATATTTGTTTGTGTTCCGCCCTGGAAACGTCCAATATTCGCTGTGGTTTCCTCATCAATACGGCCAAGCGGCATTCTTGCGACGGCCTTTGCCGCAATCGTAATGGCTGAAACACCTTTTTCTGGGGCAACACCTGCATGAGCCGTTTTACCATGGATGACAGCTGCTACTTTTGCCTGTGTAGGTGCTGCAACAATAATGTTCCCTACCTTGCCGTCACTGTCCAGCGCATATCCGTATTTCGCTTTTACCAATGAAGAATCCAATGCTTTTGCACCAACCAGGCCTGATTCTTCCCCAACAGTAATGATGAACTGGATTGTACCATGCGGAATCGATTGTTCCTTTAAAACGCGGACTGTTTCAAGCATGACAGCCAGTCCAGTCTTATCATCAGCACCAAGGATCGTTGTTCCATCAGTAACGACATAACCATCTTTAATGGATGGCTTCACGCCATTTGCAGGAACGACAGTATCCATGTGGGAAGTAAAGTAGATTGTATCTGCTCCTTCTTTTGTCCCTTGTAAAGTACAGATCAGGTTTCCGGCTCCGTGACCAGTTTGTGCCGTTGTATCGTCCTCGAATACCTCTACGCCGAGGTCCTCGAATTTTTTCTTAAGGACACGTGCAATTTCAGTTTCATACTTTGTTTCAGAGTCAATTTGGACAAGCTCTAAAAACTCATTCAATAAACGTTCGTTATTAATCATTCTAGCCGACCTCCAATTATGTATATACTACTAGAGTATAACGCTAATTGAATCTCAACACCAAACACAAAATCCTACAGCGGGATGTTGCCGTGCTTCTTGCCTGGTCTGTCTTCCTTTTTCGTTCGGAGCATTTCCAGTGACTGAATCAATTTGATTCGTGTTTCTCGCGGATCGATGACATCATCCACCATTCCCTGGCTTGCCGCGACATAAGGATTCGCAAATTTTTCACGATACTCATCGATTTTCTGCTGCCTTGTCTCTTCTGGATTGTCACTGTTATTGATTTCTTTCGCAAAAATAATATTGGCAGCTCCCTGCGGACCCATTACAGCGATTTCAGCATTCGGCCATGCGAACACCAGATCCGCCCCGATCGATTTACTGTTCAGGGCCACATATGCGCCACCGTAAGCTTTTCGCAAAATCACGGTGAGCTTAGGAACGGTTGCTTCCGAATAGGCATAAAGGATTTTTGCTCCATGGCGGATGATGCCGCCATGCTCCTGCTTGATACCTGGGAAGAATCCGGTGACATCTTCAAAAGTGATGATGGGGATATTGAAAGAATCACAGAATCTGATGAAACGGGATGCCTTATCGGAAGAGTCGATATCAAGTCCGCCTGCCATCACCTTAGGCTGGTTGCAGACGAGGCCAACGACCTCCCCTTTAATTCTTGCCAGACCAATGACAATGTTTTTGGCAAAATCCTTCTGTATTTCCAGGAATGAGCCGGCATCGACTACCTGCTCAATTACTTTACGCACGTCATACGGCCTTATTGCATCGAATGGAATGGAATCCGTTAAATCTGGCCTGTAGTCATCTTCAGCATCTGCCTCTAACCTCGGCGGCTTTTCTTCATAGCTTTGCGGCAGATAGCTTAACAGCAGTCTGACCTGCTCTAGTGTTTCTTCTTCAGACTGGCCATGGAAATGAGCATTGCCACTGATCGTGTTATGTACAATCGCACCGCCAAGGTCCTCTGCAGAAATTTTTTCGCCGGTTACCGTTTCAATTACTTTAGGTCCGGTGATGAACATCTGGCTCGTTTTTTCGACCATGAAAACAAAATCCGTAATAGCTGGAGAGTATACTGCCCCGCCGGCACATGGACCCATGATCACGGAAATTTGCGGGATCACTCCAGAATAAATGGAGTTGCGGTAAAAAATATGACCGTATCCATCAAGTGAAACAACGCCCTCCTGGATCCTTGCTCCGCCAGAGTCATTCAACCCAACGAATGGAGCACCATTTTTAGCTGCCAGATCCATTACATTGGCGATTTTCTTTGCATGCATTTCACCTAAGGCTCCACCAAATACGGTGAAATCCTGTGAAAACAAATAAATCGGCCTCCCGTTCACCTTCCCGTATCCGGTTACAACTCCATCTCCTGGGCCTTTCTGGTTCTCAAGTCCAAAGTCTGTGCTCCGGTGCTGGATGAATGGATTCAACTCCACAAAGCTCCCTGGATCAACTAGTAAATCAATTCGTTCACGAGCAGTCAGCTTCCCTTTTTCATGCTGCTTTTCGATCCGTTCGTCACCGCCGCCCAGTTCAATTTCCCTGCGTTTATCGTATAGTTCATTGATTTTTTCATAGATGTCTGGCATTTCTATTCAGCCTCCCCGTTCTTCTCGCAAAGTTCGTATAAAACGCTTCCTGTCGATTTTGGATGCATGAATGCGACTAACGCTCCCCCTGCACCTTTCTTAGGAACATCCTGAATCATTTTGATTCCATTTTCCTTCATATCATTGATTCTTTCCTGGATCGAATCTACGCCCAGGGCAACATGGTGGATTCCTTCCCCACGTTTTTCGATAAAGGAAGCGATAGCGCTTTCTCCAGATAAAGGTTCAAGGAGCTCAAGCTTCGTTTCTCCCGCTTTCAGGAAAGCTACTTTGACCTTCTCACTGTCTACTTCCTCGATTCCCAGCAATGGTAGCTTCAGCACCTCTGTATAAAATGGGAGGGCATGCTCAATAGATTTGACAGCAATGCCGATATGGTCGACCTTTTTAATCATGTAATTCCCTCCAAATATTATTTAAATATATTTAACTGTTTTAATATTCGACAAAAATGTCACAATTCCTTCTAATTTCAACGAACAATACCGTTCATGGGGAAATTATCATTGACATAATAATTAAGTCATTATATTTCTAAACTATCATAAATTCCCTCGAAGGTTGGTATAAATGCATCTCTTAAAAGGGTTGTTGAATTCATCAGATGATTGTAAAATAGTAGTGATAGATAGCGAAAGCTTTGGAAGGGGGATTTCTTTTATGCGTAAGCCAAATATCAGGAAGGTCGTAGTTTACATCATGCTTTTTACTATGCTTGCTTCAACCCTTCTTATGGGATTATCAACATTCCTATAATAACTATAAATAAATCAAAGGGCTGTCATCTGACAGCCCTTTTTATTCGATGATTGCTCCATATTCTTTACCTAATTCTATAAAATCTTTAGAAGTAGAAGTTACTAGAATCTTTGTTCCTAATGGTATGTATTCATACAATGATTCGACTGCCTCATTTTGAAGGCGGATGCAGCCCTGGGATATTTTTTTCCCGATACTAGAGGGGTCATTTGTTCCATGGATTCCGTATGTTCGGCCATCCGTATCCTCTGCATCGAACCCAATCCACCTGCTGCCAAGAGGATTGCTGGGGTCACCGCCCGGGATATCCTTTTTACGGTAATAAGGGTCAGGAGCTTTGACAGTGACGGTAAATAAACCTTCGGGTGTCAGCTCATCTGATTTGCCAGTTGCTGCGCTGACCACCGTCTGGACTCTGTTCTCATTGATCAGTGCCACTTCATTTGTCTGTTTATTCACAATTACAAATGGATCTCCAGGAAGCGGATTTGTTCCAAGCGGCCAAATAGGTGAAAATATGAATGCTGCTAGAAGCATAGAAATAAACACTGGCATGTTAATCCCCCCGTGGTCTATTTCCGTTAGTTTGTCACGGCCGCTTCATTTTTATCCTCACTTGTCTTAAGTCCTTTGAATGACCGTTTCAACAAAAGGAATTGTTCCATTTCATTAACAAAATGGAGAAGTGCGGCCCTCGCTTCGAACTCTTCCCTTGTTTTAGGAAGCTCCATATTCTCAAACTCCGTTTTCATCCTCATCAATTTTTCCAGATAAATAAGAACTGTATTACCAGGGTGAATCCCTTTGGATAGCGACTCGACAAACTCAGCAACAATATTAGCCTGTTCAACATGCTGCGGAATTGAAGTGATGGAAGGAAGAACTCTTTCAATGATTTCAAATTGCTTTTCCCTGATTCTAAAATATTGATAATACAAATTTTCATCTCTTAAAAAATGATTTTCTACGTCCTGGATGGCAAGTGCCTTTGCCTTTTCAATAAGCGTCGCAGTCTCGGTCAGCTCCCGGCCATCCCAATTAGAATCATTCTTTCTAAGGTAAAGTGTAATTTCGCTGAATATCTTCTTGAATTGGGCTTCAATTTCTCTTTGGTATTCCTCCAGCTTGTTGTCGACACTCGGCATATACAAATTCATGATCAATGCCACACCTATTCCAATCGTAATAATTCCAAGCTCGTTTAACAATAGTTGTCCAGTAAACTTTTCCGCAGAGTAAATATGCATGATGATGACACTGCTTGTGACTACGCCTTCCTTTGCTTTAAACATGACCACGGTCGGGATGAAAAACAGCAGTAACAACCCGATGACAATTGGATGGTAAGCAATTCCCTCAAAAAACACCGCTGAGAATGCCATCGCAATAATACAGGCCAGGAACCGATGCCATGAAGCCTGGAGTGAACGCTTCTTTGTCACCTGTATACAAAGAATCGTCAGGATCCCCGCAGACACATAATTCTCCAAGCCAAGGTTCTGGGCAATGATGATGGAAACCGCTGTACCTAGCGCTGTTTTTAAAGTCCGATAACCAATTCTGAATTTCACAATGTATTCTCCTATCAAAAAACTTATACTGTTCAAACACTGCATACTACACGAAAGACTTTGGCTATCTATTCAGACAAACCTCAACCAAATAAAAAGATGACCATACCATTTTTGATATGATCATCCATTAGTTTATCAGATTCGTCATCCATTATAAAAGCGAGGCTAGTGTCTTACAGCATTTTTTCTAGAAACTCTTTTGCCCTGCTGCTCTTCGGGCTGCTGAAGAATTCTGCTGGCGGGGCATCTTCGACCAATACTCCGCCATCGAGGAAAAGTACTCGATCGGCGACTTCACGGGCAAAGCCCATTTCATGGGTCACAATTGCCATAGTCATTCCGGTATGGGCGAGGGACTTCATAACCTCAAGCACCTCTTTGACCATTTCCGGATCCAATGCGGAGGTTGGTTCGTCGAACAACATGACTTCAGGGTTCATTGCAAGGGCCCGGGCGATTGCGACCCGCTGCTTTTGGCCTCCAGACAGCCTGTTCGGATATTCATTTGCCTTTTCCGAGAGTCCTACTTTTCTTAGAAGCTCCAGTCCATGTTTATCAGCTTCAGCCTTGCCCGTCCCTTTAACCTTTATCGGTGCATACGTAATGTTTTGCAGCACGGTCATATGCGGGAAAAGGTGAAAGTGCTGAAACACCATGCCGACATTTTCACGGACTTTCATAATGTTCGTTTTCTTGTCGGTAATATCTTCTGAGCCAATCAAAATCTGGCCGCTTGTCGGCTGTTCAAGCAAGTTTAGGCAGCGGAGGAAAGTCGATTTCCCTGAACCAGATGGCCCAATGATGGCCACAACTTCACCGTTTTCGATGGTAGTGGATATTCCTTTTAATACTTCCAGCTTGCCAAATGATTTATGAAGGGTTTGTACTTTAATCACTTTGTCTCATTCTCCTTTCAACTAGCTTGCCAATGAATGTCAAGGAGATGACCATGAGATAATAAATCAGGCCGGCAAATATTAGCGGCTCAAAAAATCTATACTGCTCCCCGCCAACAATATACGCTCTCCGCATAATATCATTTGCTGCAATAACCGTTACAATCGCCGATTCCTTCGTCAGGGTGATAAATTCATTCATCAATGCAGGCAGAATATTTTTTAAAGCCTGCGGCAGGATGATGTCCCGCATCATACGATTACCCGGAACACCAAGAGCCATCGCTGCTTCTTTCTGTCCTTTATCCACCGCTAAAATTCCAGCACGAATGATTTCCGATATATATGCAGCCGAATTCAAAGAGAAAGACGCCACCGCGGCAGTGTAGGATGAAATCTCAAAGCCAATAATCTGCGGAGCTCCGTAATAAATGATCATCAGTTGCAAAATGAGCGGTGTGCCGCGAAAGATGGATGTATAAACATCTGCGAACCAATGGAGCGCTTTGTATTTGCTAATTTTTAAGATTGCAAGGATGATTCCAAATGCAAAGCCCAGAAGCCCTGCTACCAATACTATTTTCAATGTGACGCCAATTCCCTTCAGGATATATGGCAACGAAGGAAGGATGGCAGTAAAATCAAGATCCATACTCTTAACAGCCCTCTCTGTCTATTTCATAAAGGAGAAAGGCGCCCGGAAGACATTAGCATCCTGAACGCCTGTATTGATTCTTACTTTTCTCCGCCAAACCATTTAACGATTAATTTGTCTACTTCACCGTTTTCCATTTTTTCTTTCAGAACCTTGTTGAATTCCTCTGTCAGCTTGCTTCCTTTAGGGAACGCGATGGCTGAACCGGCTTCTTCTTCGCTTCCATCCTCAATCGTAAATCCAGCAAGATCAGGATTATTCTTGAAGTATCCTTCTGCCACTGTATCTTCAATAATTGCTGCATCAATACGGCCAGCTTTAATTTCCTGCACCAATTCAGGGATTCTTGTTCGTTTCTCAATCTTAATTTCAACTGTTTCTGAAATTTTTTCCGCTTCTTCTTCCTGGATGGACGAAAGCTGGACACCAACAGTCTTTCCCTTTAGGTCCTCGATTGCTTTGATGTTGCTGTCTTTCGCAGAAACAATCATATGTTTCGCTGTATAGTAAACATCAGTGAAATCAACGTTTTCTTTACGTTCAGCAGTTGGAGTCATGCCTGCCATGACAAAATCCACGCGGTCAGCCTGCAGTGCACCGATAAGACCGTTGAAATCCATATCCTTAATTTCCACTTCATACCCTAACTCACTTGCAATCAGATTTGCCAGATCTACGTCAAAACCAATAATTTCATCACTTGTAGCTGTTTCCACGTATTCAAACGGAGGATAGTCAGCTGAAGTCCCCATTTTAAGGACTTTCTTTTCTTCTCCGCCGGCCCCAGATGTTTTTTCAGTGCTTGTCCCGCATGCAGCGAGAATTCCCATTAATAACACGCTCATCATAAAAACTGAAATTACTTTTTTCATTTGTTTGTTTTCCCCCTATAATATTCATTCTGTAATTTTATACAGCTTTATTAATATATCAGCTATTAAACATAAAGTTTTCTGCATAACAACTAATATTTATTAACTAAAATGTATTTTAACACATATTAATAAATATGCAATAATATTTTTAAATATAAATTATATGGATTTTACCAATAAAAAAAGAACCCCGGCAAAACCGGAGTTCTTAAAAAACTTATACTTCTTCGCAATATTCTTCGAATGCATTTTGCAGTTTGTTCACTACTTGCATTGGGTCATGACCTTCGATTTCGTGGCGTTCGACCATTGTGCAAAGCTTGCCATCCTTCAACAATGCGAAAGATGGAGATGATGGCGGGTAGCCCGTAAAATAGCTTCGTGCTTTTTCTGTTGCCTCTTTATCCTGGCCGGCGAAAACAGTCACAAGATTGTCTGGGCGCTTATCATAATGAACAGCATGTGCTGCTGCAGGACGGGCAATGCCTCCGGCGCAACCGCAAACTGAGTTTACCATGACAAGTGTTGTTCCTTCTTTAGCAAATGCTTGTTCTACTTCCTCACTAGAGGTTAATTCTGTATATCCAGCTGCCACGATTTCCTGGCGCGCCTGGCGGACTACATCATTCATAAAAAAATTGAAATCCATGCTCATCGATTCGATATCTCCTCTGCTGAAAAATAACTGGTACATAAATACATGATACCAATTAAAATTAATTTTTCAAAGTATGTTTAACTTTCAGGAATTCCGGGAAAGGTAACAATACAGCTAGATCCATACCCCTAAACTCCCTAGATGAAGGACAACGGAACATTCCGTTGTCCGCTTTTTTTTGCTTGATTACGTAATGCTTTTCGAATTATGGAACATAACGAGTAATACCGAAAATGGCCTTGGAATACGAATGTGGAAAAAGAGAGTTTCCCAAAATCTTTAAACATATGGGCACCCTCTCTCTTTTTGTAGCTTGTTATAATTGTCCGTTGATTTCCGTTCCAGGCGCTTCGCTTTCCGCGGGGCTGGCGATGAGCCCCTCGCCGCCGTTGGCGCCTGTGGGGTCTCATCTGTCCAGCTGAGCCCGCAGGAGTCTTCGCGCCTTCCACTCCAATCAACTAAGCTGTATACATTCATTTTTAAATTCAAAATAAACAAACCAGTTTGTCCTTCTAGAGGGATTCAAGTATTGATACCTCAACAGCTAATTTTCATCTCCAAAAAAAGCTCTAAATAACTCCTCGACACCTGAAGCTACTGGCCTGTTTCCCGAAATAACTTCGTTTTCTACTTTTGGAAGCAAACTCTTAATGGAGGGATGTTGAAAAAAATTCATCTGAAGCTGATCAATGATCATATCATTCAGCCACTCTTTTGTCTGGAGTCTCCTTCTTTCATCAAAGATCCCGCTTTTTTTTGTAAACCGTTCAAAGGCAGTGATTGTTTCCCAGATTTCACCAATACCTTTGTTATGAATTGCTGAACTGGTCATGGCAGCGGTCTGCCACCCTTTTGTCGCAGGCTGCAGGAAATGCAGGATCCGGTTATACTCTTCTTTCGTTTTTTTCGCTGATTGTTCATTTGGGCCATCTGCCTTATTCACAATCACCGCATCCGCAAGCTCCATGATCCCTTTTTTCATTCCCTGAAGTTCATCTCCGGCACCAGTCAGGACGAGGAGCATGAAGAAATCGACCATATCCCTGACAATAACCTCACTTTGGCCTACCCCAACCGTTTCAACAAGGATGACATCGAACCCAGCTGCTTCACATAACAGCATCGTTTCCCGCGTTTTCCGATGGACACCGCCTAGCTTCCCTCCTGAAGGAGATGGCCGGATGAATGCCCGCGGATTCCGCGCCAGCTTTTCCATCCTCGTCTTATCGCCAAGAATGCTCCCTCCAGTCAGGCTGGAGGTTGGATCCACCGCAAGAACAGCGACCTTTTTCCCTTGGTCGCATAGGTAGCTGCCAAAGCTTTCTATAAATGTACTTTTGCCTGCTCCAGGAACACCTGTGATTCCAATCCTGATGGAGCTTCCGGACTCAGGCAATAGCTTATGCAGGAGGGTTTGGGCCGTTTGAAAGTCATGCTCAGCATTGCTTTCAATCAATGTAATCCCTTTTGCCAGTGCTGTCCTGCCCCCGGTCTTGATTTCATCCGCTAGTGACATCGGATCTAAACTGGGAGTTTTCTTTTTCTTAACAAAACGGCCGGCTTTCGCTGCCGGTCTATCGGCATTTACACCCGCCACTCCTGGCTTCACTACACTTGAAAACGAATCAGCCTTATTGGGATCGAACCATTCTGGCTTCTTTTCATCTGGCATTAACTCGACACTTCCTCATAGCCCAAACGCTCATAAATGGTCCTTAAAACCTTCTGCGCCGCAACTGGGATGACCGTTCCAGGTCCAAAAATCGCACTTGCTCCGTTATCGTAAAGGAATTGATAATCCTGGGCAGGAATCACGCCGCCGACAATGACGACAATATCCTCGCGGCCTAATTTTTTCAGCTCCTTCACAAGCTGCGGCAGTAATGTTTTATGTCCTGCTGCCAAAGAGCTGATTCCGATCGCATGGACATCATTTTCAACTGCCTGGATCGCTGTTTCTTCAGGCGTTTGGAAGAGCGGGCCAATATCCACGTCGAAACCTAAATCAGCAAAAGCGGTAGAAATGACCTTTGCTCCGCGGTCATGTCCATCCTGTCCCATTTTCGCAATCATGATGCGCGGCCTGCGTCCTTCGTTTTCAAGGAATTCCTCAGTCATTTGCTGCACCTCGGCAATTTCTTCCCCATTTGTAAACGCTGTGCTATACACCCCGCTGACTGATCGGATGATTGCTTTATGCCTTCCAGCTGCCTTTTCAATTGCATTTGAAATTTCTCCAAGTGTCGCCCTTTCGCGAGCAGCTCTTACCGCATATTCCAGCAGGTTGCCTTCGCCTGTTTCTGCTGCTCTTGTTAAATCATTCAGAGCTTCCTGGGCTTTTTCATCATTGCGGTTTTCTTTCAGCTGTTTAAGCCTTTCAAGCTGTTTCGCACGGACGGCTGTATTATCGATATCCAGAATTTCCAGTGGATCCTCTTGGTCCAGCTTAAATTTATTCACGCCGATGATCGTTTCTTTTCCAGAATCAATCTGTGCCTGGCGCCTTGCCGCTGCTTCTTCAATCCTCATTTTAGGAAGTCCGGTCTCAATTGCTTTCGCCATCCCGCCAAGACTTTCGATTTCTTCGATATGCTCCCATGCACGCTCGATCAATGCATTTGTCAGACTCTCAACATAGTAACTGCCTGCCCATGGATCAATGACCTTCGTAATCCCCGTTTCTTCCTGAAGAAATAGTTGTGTATTACGGGCAATGCGTGCGGAAAAATCAGTCGGCAGCGCAATTGCTTCATCCAGTGCATTGGTATGCAATGATTGAGTGTGGCCCATTGCCGCTGCATGTGCCTCTACCAATGTCCGAATAACATTATTATATGGATCCTGCTCAGTCAAACTCCACCCGGATGTTTGAGAATGAGTCCTCAAGGCCATCGACTTTTCATTTTTCGGACTGAATGTCTTGATCATTTTTGCCCAGATAAAGCGTGCAGCCCTCATCTTGGCCACTTCCATAAAATAATTCATGCCGATTGCCCAGAAGAAGCTTAGCCGTGGTGCGAATGAATCAATATCGATTCCAGCCTTAAGGCCAGTTCTGACATATTCAAGACCATCCGCGAGCGTGTACGCCAATTCGATATCCGCTGGAGCACCCGCTTCCTGCATATGATAGCCTGAAATACTGATTGAATTGAATTTCGGCATATATTTTGAAGTGTACTCAAAAATATCAGCAATGATCTTCATCGACATTTCCGGCGGGTAAATGTAAGTGTTCCGGACCATATACTCCTTCAGGATGTCGTTTTGAATTGTCCCGGATAATTGATCCTGTGTTACGTCCTGTTCCTCGGCCGTCACGATGAAGAACGCCATGATGGGCAGCACAGCACCATTCATAGTCATGGATACAGACATTTGGTCGAGCGGGATTCCGTCGAACAGAATTTTCATATCTAAAATGGAGTCAATCGCTACTCCTGCTTTCCCTACGTCACCCTCAACGCGGGGATGGTCAGAATCATATCCCCTGTGCGTTGCCAGGTCAAAGGCAACAGACAATCCCTTTTGGCCCATTGCAAGGTTTCGCCTGTAAAATGCGTTGCTTTCTTCCGCAGTCGAAAACCCAGCATACTGCCTTACCGTCCATGGCCGGTTCACATACATCGCTGGGTACGGTCCCCTCGTAAAAGGAGGGAGGCCAGGCATGCCTTCCATATGTTTGGATGCCTTTACATCTTTTTTTGTATACACTGGTTTCACCTTGATCTGCTCATTCGTTTCGAATAACAGATCATCGATGTTCTGCTGTATGTGCTGATTCACTTGTTCCTTGCTGACTTCCTTTTCCTCAGCAAACAAACGGACTTTTGTAAAATCAGGCTTTTGCATTTGTATCCACCTCCATTTCCTGAAGCATAGATGACAGAGTCTGCAACGCATTGCTTCTCATATGCAGGAACTCCTGTATTCCGGCAGTTTTCCATTCACTTTGTTTTTCATCCGGGATGCCTGCCAGATAAAGCCTGACATCGTGCTCATTTGTAATCTCCTGTGCCAGATTAGGCCCAAAAGAATTGTAAGCAGACTGATCGCCGCAAATCACAAACTGTTTCGCTTCAGACGAGTTAATAAAATCAATGGCTGCTGAAATAGAGTCCACTTCCCCGCTCCTTTCAGCAAGAATCCCTCCGGCTGACAAGAATCCGGAAATAAAATCTGCTCTTGCCTTATGCTTCTTCAGTTCACCCAGGCAAATCAAGCCGACCTTTGTCGCTAAACCCTCTTCCTGCAGCTTCCTTGCCCTGAACCTCAATTCTTCATATGGCTCAGCTAATCTTTTTAATTTCAATGGAGCAAAGCTTGGTTCCACTTCTTTAAAACTCTCTAACAGAGAGCTGTCAGACGAAATTTTACTGATGGTAGCATCAAGTGAGTCGCTCATGTAATGGCTTTTGATCTCCTGGACTGCAGGTTTACTGAAATCATCTGAAAGGTTGGCATAAACGTTCGTTCCAACCATGCTCTTTTTACGCGCAGCGATGTCCTGTTCACGGACTACAGCTGTCTGGGCAATCTGTTCCTGGAGCCAGCCTGATTTCAACGTTTCATATATACCGCCCCTACGATCCATATCAAGGAATACTTCCCATGCCTTTTCAGCCAGTTCCTTTGTCAGTGACTCGACATACCAGGAACCGCCTGCTGGATCGGCCACTTTTTCAAGATGAGCTTCAGATTTTAGCACCAGCTGCGTATTTCGGGCAACCCTTTCCGAAAAAGGATTCACAGTTCCTGCTGGTTCATCAAAGCTTCCACTATGCAGGTACTGAATTCCTCCTAAAACTGCAGCAAAGGCTTCATTGCCGACCCTCAGCATATTCACGTAGGGATCGAAAATCGTTTTTGTGAACTTCGAGGTTTCAGCTGATATGACCATTTTACAATCTTCAGGTTGTGCTCCGAAAGCTTCTGCTGTTTTGCTCCACAAGAGTCTGGCAGCCCTAAGCTTCGCAGTTTCCATGAAAAAGTTTGATCCAATTGCAAAATGGAATACAATCTTTGATAACGCTTTCTTTAATTCCCATCCATTGTCGAGCAGCTTTTGAAGGAGATAAGCCCCGGTAGATACGGCAATAGCCAGCTCCTGCACGGCATGAGCACCGCTATTATGGTATGGGGCACTATTGACTAGTATCGTCTTAACTTCTGGTAATTGCTGTGCTGCTTCTTCAAGGATCTTTGCCCATTTCATAAAAAATTCATCTTCCCCGACTGGGAGTCCGCCAAGCAAACCTGCTTCGGCAATTGGATCACCTGCGACGAAACCTGAAAGTCCTTCAGCACTGCCAGATTCCTTTCCGGCAACAGCCAATGCGGCAAGCAATGGCGTCTGTAACAAACCAGCGTCCAGAGCCAATGGATACTTATTTTTATAGGAAGAAATAAAGGAAACGAATGCACGGTTATCGGAAAACAACTCCTGTTTTACGTCAAAGGCAATGGCGGTTTGTCCCTTCGATAGCGCATTGTCGAGTTTCTCTTTCAACTCGCCTACATTAGAGTAAAAAAGGCGGTTTGCAATCTGCCAGGGCTCAGACTGATATCCAAGAGAATGGATGCCTCTTCTATAATCAAGCTGACCAGGCAGTTCTCCTGCCAATTCACTTGGAAGATCCTCTTTTGTATAAAGTGGTTTTAGAGTTATATTCTCATATGTATTCGTATAAAGAGAATCAATCGGTTTGCCTTTTAATGAGGCTGCGGCTTTTTCCTGCCAATCTTCAAATGTTGCATCTTTGAACGAGGTAGCTTTCATATTATCAATCGTCATAAACCTACTGTCCATAGTTCAGACAGCTTTCCCCCCTTCACAAAAATTGTAGTAAAATTCTAATTTTTATACTCTACTTTATTTTAGTATACGAATCCTTTTCTAGCAACGAAGGACATTTTTATGCGGCCGAACAAAAAAATAAAACGCCCAGGTTCTCCTGGGCGTTCTGCATTTTTATTAATATATGGACGTTGTCTCTTTTGATGTATTCTCAAGAATTTCCTTAACCCTTGCAAGGAAGCGGCCGCAAACCAGGCCATCCAGTACACGGTGATCAAGAGACAGACAGAGGTTCACCATATCACGGACAGCAATCATGCCGTTGTTCATGACGACAGGGCGCTTAACGATCGATTCTACCTGGAGAATCGCTGCCTGCGGGTAGTTGATGATTCCCATTGATTGAACGGAACCGAAGGAACCTGTGTTATTAACTGTGAATGTTCCGCCTTGCATATCCTCGGAACGAAGCTTGCCTGTGCGTACCTTTTGAGCAAGCTCATTGATTTCTCGGCCAATGCCCTTGATTGTCTTTTCGTCTGCATTCTTGATGACAGGTACGAAAAGCGCATCATCAGTAGCCACTGCAATGGAAATATTGATATCCTTTTTCTGGATGATCTTATCTCCAGCCCACATGGAATTAATCTGCGGGAATTCTTTCAATGCCTGGGAAACTGCCTTCACGAAGAAAGCAAAAAATGTAAGGTTGAAGCCTTCCTTTTTCTTAAAATCATCCTTAAGGCCATTCCTGTACTCTACAAGATTCGTAACATCCACTTCTACCATCGTCCATGCATGCGGAGCTTCGTGCTTGCTGCGAAGCATGTTAGCGGCAATCGCCTTGCGGACTCCCGTCACAGGAATCTCAATGTCACCGGCAGCCACCGTTACTGAAGGTGCTGATGCTGCAGACTGGGCAGCTGCAGACTGGGATGGCGCTGCAGTCTGAGTTTGTGCTGCTGGCTGTGATACAGCAGGCTGTGTTTGTGTGCTTTCTTTTACTTCTTCTTTCTGTCCAGAAGATTGTGGAATATTGCCAGATTCAATGATTTGCTTTAAATCTTTGCGCGTAATCCTTCCGCCAGCTCCACTTCCCTTGACCTGGGTTAAATCTATGTTATTCTCCTGAGCCAGCTTCAAAACAGCAGGTGAATATCTACCCTTGCTTCCTTCATCCGCTGCTTGTCCTGGAGCTGGAGCGGCACTTGCTGAAGCTGCGGAATTTGAAGCAGCTGCATCCGCTGCTGGTACTTCATCAGAAGTTCCGCCTTCAATTTCAACCGTGCAGATTATCTCACCAACTGCCAATGTATCCCCTTCACCCGCAATCAATTCTTTGATTGTACCCGAAAATGAAGATGGTACCTCAGCGTTTACTTTGTCGGTCATGACTTCTGCAAGTGGATCGTATTTATTTACTTTGTCACCAACGGAAACCAGCCACTTGCTGATTGTCCCCTCAGTTACACTCTCACCTAATTGAGGCATTTTAATTTGTTCGATTGCCACAGATTGACCCTCCTTCTCCATCATTCTATATCCAATGTGACTATGTTAAAATTCAGCAAGCTCTCTCATTGCTTTTTCAACTTTATCAGGATTGATCATGAAATACTTCTCCATTGTTGGAGCATAAGGCATCGCTGGTACATCTGGACCAGCAAGTCTCTTGATTGGTGCATCCAATTCAAATAAGCAGTGCTCAGCGATAATCGCAGAAACTTCACTCATGATGCTGCCTTCTTTATTGTCTTCTGTTACAAGAAGGACTTTACCAGTTTTCGAAGCAGCTTCGATGATGGCTTCTTTATCCAATGGATATACAGTTCGAAGGTCAAGGATATGGGCAGAAATCCCGTCTTTCGCAAGCCTTTCAGCTGCCTGCAGCGCAAAGTGGACTGCCAGGCCGTAAGTAATGACCGTGATATCCTCGCCTTCACGCTTCACGTCAGCTTTGCCGATTGGAAGAACATAGTCGTCTTCAGGAACTTCCCCTTTGATCAAGCGGTAAGCACGCTTATGTTCGAAGAATAATACAGGATCTTCATCCCGGATCGCAGCTTTCAACAATCCTTTTACATCATAAGGAGTCGAAGGCATGACGATTTTTAAGCCAGGCTGGTTCGCAAAAACTGCCTCTACAGACTGTGAATGGTAAAGCGCTCCATGGACACCTCCGCCATATGGAGCACGGATAACCATTGGACAGCTCCAGTCATTGTTTGAGCGGTAACGAATTCTTGCCGCTTCTGAAATGATCTGGTTTACAGCAGGCATGATGAAATCTGCGAATTGCATTTCAGCGATTGGGCGCATACCGTACATTGCGGCACCGATTCCAACACCTGCAATAGCCGATTCTGCCAGAGGTGCATCGATTACCCGGTCTTCACCGAACTTTTCGTACAAGCCCTGTGTTGCTTTGAATACCCCGCCCTTTTTACCAACGTCTTCACCGAGGACAAAAACTCTCGGATCTCTTTCCATCTCTTCTTTGATTGCCAATGTCACTGCATCTATATAAGAAATTACCGCCATTTTCGTTCCCCCTTACTCTTCAGCATATACGTATTTCAGAGCATGTTCAGGCTCTGCATACGGTGCATTTTCAGCATAATCGGTTGCTTCATTGACCAGCTTCATGATTCGATCGTTGATTTCCTTTTCACTATCATCATTCATGATGCCATTTTCCTTTAAATATGCGCCGAAGGTAATGATCGGGTCCTTCGTCTTAGCCTGCGCAACCTCATCTGGCGCGCGGTAGCTTCTGTCGTCATCATCTGATGAGTGTGGAGTCAGGCGGTAGGATACAGCCTCTACAAGAGTCGGCCCTTCACCACGTCGTCCGCGGTCAGCAGCTTCCTTGACAACTTTATAAACCTCTAAAGGATCATTGCCATCCACAGTGACACCTGGCATGCCATAACCGATTGCACGGTCTGAAACCTTTTCAGCTGCAACCTGTCTCTCGTAAGGGATCGAAATCGCATATTTATTGTTTTCTACCATGAAAATGACCGGAAGCTTATGAACGCCGGCAAAGTTAGCACCCTCGTGGAAATCCCCCTGGTTTGATGAACCTTCTCCAAACGTAACGAATGTTACCAGGTCCTTCTTCTCCATTTTGCCTGCAAGAGCAATACCGACTGCGTGAGGAACTTGTGTCGTAACAGGTGAAGACCCTGTGACGATCCGGTTCTTCTTTTGGCCGAAGTGACCAGGCATCTGGCGTCCCCCGGAGTTCGGGTCTTCCGCTTTGGCAAAACCGGAAAGCATCAGGTCTTTTGCAGTCATGCCAAAAGTTAAGACCACTCCCATATCACGGTAGTACGGAAGCACATAATCCTTTTCACGATCCAGGGCATAAGAAGCTCCTACCTGTGCCGCTTCCTGTCCCTGACAGGAAATAACAAACGGAATTTTCCCGGCACGGTTCAATAGCCACATCCGCTCATCCAGCCGGCGGGCCAACAGCATTGTTTCATACATTTCCAAAACTTTTTCATCACTTAAGCCAAGTGCAGCGTGACGATTTTCTGCCATCTTTATACCTCCCAATTGTTCGTACAAGGCTCTTTTACCTGAGGTAAAAGAGCTCTTGATCAAAATATATATTAAGAATGGATTGCTTTTCCATCCACAGCCAGGGCTGCTTCGCCGATGGCCTCTGACAATGTCGGGTGAGGATGGATTGTATGGGCAACTTCCCAAGGTGTAGCGTCTAAAACCTTTGCAAGTCCCGCTTCTGAGATCATATCTGTTACATGCGGGCCGATCATATGGACACCCAGAATATCATTGGTTTCCTTGTCAGCTACGATTTTCACAAAACCATCGGATTCACCATATACAAGCGCTTTTCCAATTGCCTTGAAAGAGAATTTGCCTATCTTCACATCGTGACCTTTTTCTTTTGCTTCGTCTTCAGTCAGTCCAACGCTGGCAGCCTCTGGAGAGCTGTATATACATTTTGAGACGAGCGTATAGTCGATTGGGTGTGGATTTTGATTGGCAATGTGTTCAACAGCCACTATCCCCTCATGTGAAGCCACGTGCGCTAGCTGCAAACCGCCAATCACATCGCCAATCGCATAGATGTGGGATTCCTTCGTCTGGAAATATTCGTTCGTCTGGATGAAACCTCTTTCCAGCTGAATTTCTGTATTCTCAAGGCCGATTCCTTCAACATTTGCCTGGCGCCCAACAGAAACAAGCAATTTTTCAGCAGTGAATTCTTTCGTTTCGCCTTTAACCTCAGCGCTGATCGTGACACCATCGCCTTTTTGCAGGGTCTCCGATAAGACTTTCGCGTTCGCAATGATTTTCACGCCTTTTTTCTTCATTGCGCGCTGCATTTCTCTTGAAACATCCTTGTCCTCAGTGGGAACAATACGGTCTGCGTATTCAATGACTGTAACCTGAGAACCAAAATCTGCAAGCATGGATGCCCATTCAATCCCGATTACGCCTCCGCCGACGATGATGATCGACTTAGGCAGATCCTCCATGACAAGCGCTTCATCAGAAGTCATCACGTATTGGCCATCTGCTTCAAGCCCAGGCAAAGTTCTTGGTCTTGAACCTGTCGCAACGATGACATTCTTTGGAATCAACATCTCGTTTTCCTCGCCATTGTTCATCTCAACAGAAATGGTTCCTGGCATCGGTGAAAATATGGATGGGCCTAAAATCCTTCCCAAACCTTCATAAACATCGATCTTGCCCTGCTTCATCAGGTGCTGTACACCACGGTGGAGCTGCTCGACGATTTTTTCTTTTCTTTCCTGTACCTTTGTGAAATTGACACCAACTTCACCTGTCGTCACGCCAAAATCTTCACTTTTCTTTGCTGTGGCATAAACCTCAGCACTGCGCAGCAATGCCTTACTGGGGATACAGCCCTTATGCAGGCATGTTCCGCCAAGCTTTCCTTTTTCAACTATGGCAGTTTTCAGGCCAAGCTGAGAAGCTCTGATTGCTGCAACGTATCCGCCTGTACCGCCCCCGAGAATGACCAAATCATATTCTTGAGCCATCTAAATCCCTCCTCTATTTATGTTATATCGTTTATTTGTTTACTGAGGTTCTGACTGGTCCTTAAATCCAGCCATCCTACCTGCCCGGATATTCTTTTACTTCTTCTTCACCGCGCAAAATACGAAGGGCTCCTTCAGCAAGGGCTTGCAATTCGTTTTCTCCCGGGTGGACAATGACGTCCGCAATCCAGTTGATCCTTTCAGAGATTTCCTGGACGAACTCTTTGCCATATGCAAGACCGCCCGTCAGGACAATCGCGTCTACTTTCCCAGCAAGGACGGCACTGGCAGAACCGATTTCCTTTGCGACCTGGTAAGCCATGGCCTCGTACACAAGCTTTGCCTTCTTATTCCCTTGCTTGATCATCTTTTCGACCTTAATCGCATCATTCGTTCCAAGGTATCCTACTAGACCGCCCTGGCCGACAAGCTTTTTCATGATTTCTTCCCTGAAGTAATCACCAGAAAAACATAATTCCACAAGGTCACCTGCCGGTACTGTGCCTGCACGCTCGGGACTGAAAGGACCATCGCCATGCAGACCGTTATTCACATCGACAACCCTTCCCATTTTGTGAGCCCCTACGGTGATACCGCCTCCAAGGTGAGTAATAATCAAGTTCAATTCTTCATACTTTTTGCCTAGCTCTTTCGAGACCCTGCGTGCGACTGCCTTTTGATTCAAGGCATGGAAGATGCTTTTTCGTTCAATAAGGGAGAATCCTGACACTCGTGCTACCTGGTCAAGTTCATCGACCACGACCGGGTCGACGATAAAGGAAGGGATATTCAAACCAGATGCGATTTCATAGGCAAGAATACCTCCAAGATTTGAAGCATGCTGGCCAGAGTAACCGGCTCGCAGGTCTTCGAGCATCTTATTATTCACTGCGTATGTTCCGCCTTCGATTGGCCGTAAAAGCCCGCCGCGCCCACAAACAGCACTCAATTTTGAAATGTTGATTCCTTCCGTATCAAGCGTTTCAAGTATCGTATTCTTCCTGAATTCGTATTGGTCGATGATGGTTTCATAGGAGTTGATGACAGTTGAGTCATGCCGGATCGTTTTTTCAAATACGGATACCTCATTATCATATACTCCAATTTTCGTTGATGTAGATCCTGGATTGATGACTAGAATCCGATGTTCTGTTTGTTGCACAGTTAAACCTCCAATTAGCTTGCGGATACCCTAAAATCCACAATACGTCAGTAGCATTTAGGAAACAGCAGAGGCGCCGAAACATATATTCAGCGCTCTCTGCGGAACCTTTCATTAAGGCTGTTTCGAATGTTGCTTATTGAATAAAATTTATTTTTACGCAAGACAGCAACAAAGGTGACGAAAAAAGTCTTAATTAACGGCGGCTTAGGATATGGTGGCCGTTTTGCAGGAATTGGCTTCGAGAGTTGCGCATTCTCTCAATGCGCTCTTCTGCCATGCGGTCAGCCGCTTTATAAGTAGGAAGCCCATCCCTCTTAGCAATTTGGATTACTTTTTCGATATTGTTGTAAATCGTTTCAACCTTTTTCATTGCTCTCTCAGCATTATAGCCGTATAGCTCATCTGCAACGTTGATTACACCGCCAGCGTTGATAACATAATCCGGAGCATATACAATTCCCATTTCATGGATGATATCTCCGTGTTTTGTATCCTTGAGCTGGTTGTTGGCAGCACCAGCAATAACCTTGGCTTTTAATTGAGGAATTGTTTCGTCGTTGATTACCGCCCCTAATGCACATGGTGCGTAAATGTCACAGTCTACACTGTAGATTTCATCCGGATCAACTGCTTTTGCACCGAATTCCTCAACAGCTCTTTGTACAGCTTCCTTGTTAATATCCGTAACAATCAGCTGGGCACCTTCCTCATGCAGGTGGCGGCAAAGATTAAATGCCACGTTGCCTACACCCTGAACAGCGATTGTTTTTCCTTCAAGCGAATCCGTTCCAAACGCTTCCTTAGCAGCTGCCTTCATCCCTCTGTACACTCCATATGCTGTTACCGGGGAAGGATTTCCTGATGAACCGAATGCTGGTGATATACCAGTGACATAGTCTGTTTCCTCATGGATTAAGTCCATATCTGCAACAGTTGTACCTACATCTTCAGCAGTAATATATCTTCCGTTCAAGCCCTGGATATAACGGCCGAAAGCTCTGAACATCTCTTCGTTCTTATCCTTGCGGGGATCTCCGATTATAACCGTCTTTCCGCCGCCAAGGTTCAGGCCAGCAGCAGCATTCTTGTAAGTCATGCCTTTTGCAAGGCGAAGTGCATCCTCGATAGCCGCTTCTTCTGATGCATAGGTCCACATACGAGTTCCGCCCAATGCTGGTCCAAGAGTCGTATCATGAATCGCGATGATTGCTTTCAATCCTGATTGTTTATCCTGGCAAAATACAACCTGTTCATAATCGTACTGTTCTAGATACTTAAAAATTTCCATACCTAATTCCTCCCCTGGTTTATGTAAGTTATTTAGCAGCAGAGCATAACGCTAATGCAAGTGAGTATAGCTTGCTTTCAGCAGTATCCGCCCTGGATGTTAACACGATTGGAGCTTTAGCCCCGGCAATGACAGCGCCAACCTTTGCGTTGGCAAAGTACATTAATGATTTATATAGAACATTTCCCACCTCGATTGCAGGGACTAAAAGTATATCCGCCTGGCCGGCAACCTCACTTTTGATTCCCTTATGCTCTGTTGCAAGCTGTGACACCGCATTATCAAGGGCAAGCGGACCATCCACTATGCACCCGGGAATTTGTCCTCTTTTGTTCATCATCGTTAATGATGCAGCATCTATTGTCGCCTGCATCGCTGGATTGACCACTTCCACGGCTGCCAGCGGTGCCACTTTTGGCATATCAATACCTATAGAATGTGCTACCTTTACTGAATTCTTGATGATTTGTGCTTTTTGCTCAACGTCCGGTGAAATATTCATCGCAGCATCGGTTACGATTGTAAATCGATCGTACCCTGGCACTTCAAACACCGCCACGTGTGAAAGTACCGTCCCGCTCCTCAGACCATATTCTTTATTCAGGACAGCTTTTAAAATCACTGCAGTAGGGATATTGCCTTTCATCAAGACATTGGCTTCTTTGTTCTTGACTGCTTTCACAGCCATTTCTGCAGCAATATTATTATTTGGCGCGGAAATGATTCCAATCCCCTTGCTGCCCGCAAGGTCTGGATGCTTCGCTGCGATCATGCGCTCTATTTCTTCCTTGTTTCCGAAAAGAAGAAAATCAGCGAGCTCCAGTTCCACAGCTTTGGCGACCGCTTCTAAAACCTCAGATTCTTCCGCGGCTGCAACAGCTACTGTTTTCCTGCCATCCTGGGATGCCATGCTGATAAGTGAGTCTAGTTTCATGACTTTTTCAACCCTTTCTGATCTTCTCGCATCACCACTAATTATATATGCAAGAACTGTGCCAACTTAAATACTTGAAAACGCTTTACTTTTGCCGAAAAATATTATGCAATAAATTGCATGGTATGAAAATTATTGCATGCTATTTGCTTCAATATTATATTTTTCTAGCTTATAATATAAATTCCTGACCGATACTCCTAATACTTTGGCCGCAGCTGTTTTATTTCCATTCACAGCCTTGAGAGTTGACTTGATTACCTTAGCCTCATACTTTTCTAACTGGAATGCAAGAGTTTCAGCGGGGACAGCTTGGCCAATGTGATCATCCTTTTCCTTCACCTGACTGTTCTGCAAATCAGGTAAATGCTCCAATCGGATAATGGTTTCGCTGTAGCTCAAAAATATGATGGCACGGCCAAGAACATTTTCGAGTTCCCTGACATTTCCGGGCCAATCATACGCCATCAGCCTTTTAATTGCTTCCTCGGAAACTCCTTCAACGTTACGGCCATAATCTTGATTGATTTTTTGAATCAATCTTTCGCAGAGGAGCGGTATGTCTTCCTTCCTTCTTTTCAGAGGAGGGATATGAATCGGCATCCTGTTCAGACGATAATATAAGTCTTCTCTAAAACTGCCATTCGCAATCGCCTTTTCGAGGTTCATATTCGTTGCAGCTATGACCCTGACATTGATTGGTACCGGCTTCGTTCCTCCAACCCGGACAATCTCTCTCTCCTGCAAAACCCTGAGCAGTTTAGCCTGGGTATTGGCAGGCAATTCACCTATTTCATCAAGGAAGATACTGCCGTTATTGGCTTCCTCGAAGAACCCCCGTTTCCCGCCGCGTTTGGCACCTGAAAATGCTCCTTCTTCATAGCCGAAGAGTTCGCTTTCGAGCAGTGATTCTGAAATTGCTGCGCAGTTTACCCGTATGAATTTGTTGAACTTCCGGTCGCTGGCATTGTGAATCGCATGGGCAAATAACTCCTTACCTGTTCCTGACTCCCCGCGAAGGAGGACAGTCGCAGGAGTTTTTGCACCTAGCTTTGCCTGTTCAATCGGAATCGTCATCTCCTCTGATTGGCCGATAATATCCTCGAACGAGTATTTCGCTTCAAGCGTCCTAATAATCTGCCTTGCTCGTGTCAGCTCCCGGTTTAAGCTCTGGATCTCAGACATATCATGGATAACCCCAACGCTTCCCTTTAGCTTCCCATCTACTATGATAGGTGCAACATTGACAACAACCTCTTTTTTATTGGGTCCAACCCGCATCGCTGTACCCCGGACCGGTCTTCTCGTCTTGAGCACCTTCATATGCATGCTCTCACCTTCAGATATGTCCGCGGTGGCAGGCTGCCCGATTACTTCCTCTTCCTTAAGTCCGGTTATCCTGGTATAAGCAGGATTGATCAGGATTCCCCGGCCATCCTCATCTACCACAGAAATGGCTTCATCGCTGGAGTTTATGATGGCCTGAAGCATTGTTTGGATTTCTTTTAAATTCGTTATCTCTTCCGCAAGATTCACAACTTCAGTTATATCCTTAAAAACAGAGAATGCTCCAATCAGTTGGTCATTTTCATCTATGATCGGTATCCTTGTCGTGATGATTTTAGACCCATTCGGAAGCAATAATTCCTGATTCGCTTCTATCTTCCTTGTGTTAAGAACTCTTGGAAGCTTGCTGGTTGGTATGATTTCGGAGACATGTTTGCCTTCTGCATCTTCACTTGTTGTTCCTATTATTTTTTCTGCGCTTTTGTTGAACAACGTTACAATTCCTTCTGTGTTGATGACAACCATGCCATCACCAGAAGAATTAAATATCAAGTTGTGTTCATATGTAATTTTTCTGAGAGTTTTTATCAGTTCTTCTTTTTCTTCTAAAAGGGTGGCCAAGAGGAATGCGACACTACCCGGTATCAGCACAGTGTTTTTACCGCGAGCATCTCTTAATTCCTTGAAGACCTCCTCTTCACCGGTCACTTCAATGATAATATCCAACTGATCAGACATATACTTATGCCAGTCTGTCCCGGTTTGAATGCCTTCATTTTGCGCTGCGATAATCCCTGGAGCATCAGGATTGATATCCACCACTGCAACCACTTCTGCAGTCTGCTTAAAAATGTCAAGAATGGCCGTTCCACCCTTACCCGCTCCTACAATCATTACTCTTTGCATAATATCCACCACATATCTGGAAAAATATTTCATGGAACAAATTTAAAGTCTGCAAAATCTTTCACTATTATTGTAATTCTTTTTGAATGCGCTGACAAATTTCTTTGTTTTCTAACTCTTCTGCAGATAATTGACTACGAGCATCTTATATTGCGGAAAAACACGGGGTTCAGTATACTTTTTAGATGAGGACAAATAACGAGGGGAAACCAAATGATCAGGATCTTAGCATTAATCATTATGTTGATACCAGGCGTCATTGCTGCTTTAGGGGTAAAACTGATGCGCGACATGGTGTTTGGAATTTTGCAGGCACCTTTCCCATTTTTATGGCTCCAATTCCTTGCGGGACTTCTTTTCTTCCTGGCTGGACTGGGATTCATCGCTGGATTTATCCTGCATCGTGATCGAAAAAGAAATAAAGTCCAGGCATTTTTTAGAATTCCTGATAGCAATAAAAAGCAAAACAGGCCTTGATATTTATCAGGCCTGTTTTATTTTCTCTTTAACTCTTTTTGCTTTTGCTGGATCGTCTGTTATGAGCGCACTGCAATTCACAATGAACAACCTTTCCAGCTCTGTCTCTTTATTTACCGTATATGGTCTAACTTCAATCCCGCTCTCAAGTGAAGCCTTGACGATTTGATCAGGCGCAGCCCGCCAGTGAGGATGAAAGCCTTTCGCCTTGATTGACTGTGCGTAAATCCAAGGCATATATAAGCCCTCAGAAAGCAAGGGTGCGATTTCAATCTCAGGAGCTAGTAAATAGCTGTGGACAATGCTGTAATGATTGAAGGAGGAAATGATAATCCTGTCTGATAAATCATACTCCCTAACCATATTTATGACCTTTTCTTCCATACCTTCATAAGGAATTATGCTGTTTTTCAATTCAATATTGCATACCATGCCGGTACCCGATAACCATTCCAGGACTTCAGCCAAGGAAGGAATCTGTTCTTTTTTTGCTGATTCCTTGAATTTGAAACGGGCATCCAGCTTTCTTAAATCCCCAAAATTATAATCCATTACCAGTCCAGTTCCATCGGTAGTCCGATCTAGCTTTTCATCATGAATCACGACCAGCTCACCGTCCCTAGTCATTTGGACATCGAGCTCCAAGCCATCTGCACCCGCTCTTTCAGCTTCTTTAAAAGCAAGCATCGTGTTTTCTGGATATTCTGCAGCATAGCCGCGATGTGCTAAAATAAGAGTCATAAACCATCACACCTATCTTTTTAAATTTGGAGGTAAAAAACAATGAGACCATTACATATTTCTGCAGAAACCGCTGTTAAGCTTTCCGAAAAACTCGGTGTACCTATTGAACAAATCATGCATATGCCCCAGCATATCCTTATTCAAAAGTTAACGGAACTTGAAAAAGAGAAAGAAAAGTAAATCTCAAAACGCCTTCAAGGCGTTTTTTAGTAGACGCACCCTTGTGAAGTAGCAGAGCATCCTTTGTACATATTCATGATAATATGCATACACAGGTTTTACCAAATTTCAAGCATATAAAAACATCTTACTTTAGTACGGCAAAACCGTGATAAAGCAAGATGTTTATTCTAAAATGTTATGAATAAATAGCTAAATAATGCCTAACTCTTTCAAGACGCTTTATGTTCAAGACGCAGCTTGTCAGCGACCATCGCGATGAATTCCGAATTTGTCGGCTTTGCCTTCGACATTGAAACAGTATACCCAAACAACGAGGAAATGGAATCGATATTTCCTCTGCTCCACGCAACCTCAATCGCATGGCGGATGGCACGTTCTACACGGCTTGCCGTTGTATTGAATTTCTTGGCGATATCAGGATAGAGGACTTTTGTGATCGAGCCAAGAAGTTCAATATCGTTATAAACCATGGAAATGGCCTCACGCAAATACATATAGCCTTTAATATGGGCAGGAACGCCAATTTCATGGATGATGCTTGTAATGCTTGCATCAAGGTTTTTAGGCTTTTGTTCCGTATTTGATCTGCCGTAATTGATTGATGAAGATGGTTTTCGGGCTACTGACTTTGCCTTGCCGCTTACCTGGCGGATATGACCTGCCAGATGCTCCATATCGAAAGGCTTTAGAATGAAATAGGACGCCCCTAACTCTACTGCGTTCTTTGTTACATCTTCCTGGCCAAATGCTGTCAGCATGATAACATTCGGTATGATTCCCTTCTTCATATCACGAAGCCTTTCCAGGACCGCCAGCCCGTCAAGGTGCGGCATAATAATATCTAAAAGCAAAACATCTGGATCTGTATCTTCCAGCATCTCTAAGCATTCCTGGCCATTATGGGCAACCCCTACAATTTCCATATCATCCTGTGAAGAAATATATTCTTCAAGAAGACCTACTAATTCTCTGTTGTCATCAACGACGCATACTTTTATTTTGTTCACTACTTGGTTCCTCCTCAATCCAATTATGATCACAAATATTATCTTCTCTAAATTCTATTCTAAATGACTAATTCGACAATGCAACAGAAATTCCTCTTATTTTTAATTTTTTCTTAAAAAAGTAATATTTTCTTATAAATGCTTCATTTTCCTTTATTTTTCGACTTATTTCGCCAGTTGACAAAAAAGGGTTGGTGATTTTGTCGAATAATCTTCTTATTAAGGGTTTCAAGATTGGTTTGTGCTGATTTCCGTTCAGGCACTTCACTTTCCTCAGAGCTGATTGTGAACCTCTTAGACGAAAGCTTACCCCAGTTGTAATGATTGCTGTCCCTCAACATAGCAGCTGATGATGGACACTTTTTCAGGATTACCATGGAGTTTTGTCCGTCATGCCGGTGATGATGGACACTTTTGCATGTTTATCATGCCGTTTTTGTCCGTCATGCACCCTGCGTTATAATAAACAAAGAAAAAGGCGGCTATTAGCAGCCGCCGAATTCCTGTATTAACTTGCCTGCTCTTTTGGTTTTTCGTATATGTCGATGCCCGCTTCATTCAGCATCCACTCTATATGAACTCCATAACCGCTTGTTGGGTCATTTACGAAGACGTGAGTTACTGCGCCCACTAGCTTGTCACCCTGGATAATTGGACTTCCGCTCATCCCCTGGACAATTCCACCTGTCTTTTCCAATAACTCAGGGTCGGTTATCTTAATCACCATGCCCTTTGTTGCTGGAAACTTTTGAGGGATGGTGCTGACGATTTCTATATCAAAAAGGTTCACTTCATCATTATTCACAACCGTCAGGATTTTCGCCGGACCTTCTTTTACTTGATGAGAAAGAGCTATAGGCAGAGGCTTATCAAATACCCCATTTGAAATATCCTTGTTCAGTTCACCAAAGATCCCAAAAGGACTGTTTCTTTTGATGTTCCCAATAACTTCCCGGTCTGATGAAAAGCGAGCCAGCTTTTCCCCCGGGTTACCTTTCCCGCCTTTTTCGATCGAAGTAACAGTTGATCTCACAATTTGGCCATCCCCAACGACGATCGGTTTTTTCGTGTCCATGTCAGAAATGACGTGTCCGAGTGCTCCATATTTTTTGGACTGCGGGTGATAAAATGTCATCGTTCCGATTCCTGCAGCTGAATCGCGTATATATAACCCAAGCTTATATGTGTTTTCATTCACATCTTTTTCTGGCTGGAGTTTGGTTTTGACTTTTTCATTTTCCCTTTTGATTACAACATCCAACGGCTTGCCGTTTTCTCCCGCTTGTTTTACAAACGGGCCGACATCTGCCATTTTTTCAATCTGCTGTCCATTGATTTCAGTGATAATATCACCTTTTTTAATGCCAGCTTTTTCACCTGGCGATACTCTACCTTCATCAGCCTGCACCTGGTGATGTCCGACCACAAGGACACCTACCGTATTTAATTTTACTCCTATAGATTGACCCCCTGGCCTGACCTTAAAATCCTTCAGGACATTGACATCGACTTTTTTAACAGGGAAGCCCGCTAATTCAAGGACCATTTCATCCTTCCCATGCCTTTTGGCCTCAAGCGTCAAAGTTTCACCTTGTTGGTTCACTCCGATGCTTGAGTCTTTTACCAGAGCAGTAACCTGGATTGCATTTGCCTGGAAATCAAGCTTTTGCCCCTCGAATAACGTTATATCTTCTGGAATAGACAAATATTCTTGTACTGGTTTTGCAAATCCTAAAGCAATTAATGAAACAAGGAGAATTCCACCAATAAATTTTCTGAGAAAATCTTTCTTCAATTCATTTCACTCTCCTCGCTTCTAGTCCACACACATCGAAATGGCTACATCTTTAATTTTGCCTCGACTCCCCGCATTTATAACCTGTATAAAAATAAAAAAGCTACCCTTTATGGATAGCTTTTCATGTTACAGCCTTCATATTCTGTGCAAGCCTCAGCAACTCTTCAGCATGCTGTTTCGTCAGGTCTGTAACTTCGACCCCCGAAATCATTCTGACGATCTCCTTTACCTTCTCAGATGGAGACAGTGGAGTGACAGATGTTTTGGTCCTTCCATTCTTTATCACCTTTGCGATATACAGATGAGTATCGGCCATCGCGGCAACTTGAGGCAAATGAGAAATGCAAAGAACCTGAGATCCCGTCGAGACATTGTAGATTTTTTCCGCAATCGATTGAGCCACGCGGCCGCTGACTCCTGTGTCCACTTCATCGAAAATGATTGAGGTTACACCCTGATGTTTTGAGAAAATACTTTTCAGCGCGAGCATGATACGTGAAAGTTCTCCGCCGGAAGCAATCTTTGACAAAGGCTTCAAAGGTTCGCCCGGATTTGTTGAGATATAAAATTCAACCTTATCTGCGCCGCTTTTATGAAAATGGTCTGTATCGGAGTCAATTCTCAGGTCGAATACTGTCTTCTCCATATACAGCTCTTTTAGTTCTTTATGGATTAATTTCGTAAGTTTCTTAGCATATTTCCTGCGAGTTTGAGTCAAGTTATTGGCCTCGATGCGCAAATCCTTCTTAAGTGATGCTAGCTCCTTTTCCATCTGGCCAATATGTACTTCTTTATTTTGAAGCGTCTCGATTTCTTCCTCGATTTTCGAGGAATACTCCAGGATTTCTTCTATCGTACTTCCGTATTTCCGTTTCAACTGATTTATTTCGTTCAGCCTGTCTTCAATTTCATTCAAGCGCTGAGGGTCATGTTCAAGAGAATCCAGTTCATTCCTGATCGTCCTTGCAGCATCTTCAAGCATATAAAAACTGTTCGCTACTGTGTCAGCAACATTCTTATACTCATGGTCCAATTCTGCTGCATTCTGAAGATTGTCCATGACCAGAGCAACCCAATCAAGGCCCTTTTGCTCACCTTGCAATGCGGTATAACTGGTCTGAATACTCTCATAAATCTTTTCGAAGTTGCTAAGCTTGCGCTTCTCTTCAAAAAGCTCCTCATCCTCGTTGATTTTCAGGTCGGCCGTAAGGATTTCATCATGCTGGAATTGAATCAAATCAAGTCTGTGGGCCATTTGCTGTTCATTTTCGCTCAGGCTCTTCAGCTTTTTCTGTGTTTGTTCAAAAGATCGAAAGACGTGCTGATATTCCTGAAGCGCAGGCAGGATTTCATCTGCTCCGAATTGATCAAGAAGAGTGATATGCTTCGTCTCATCCATCAATTCCTGATGCTCATGCTGGCCATGAATATCGATCAAAGTTGAGCCCACCTCACGCAAGACAGCAATCGTAACAAGCTTGCCGTTGATCCGGCAAACACTTTTCCCACTCGCTGATATATCTCTTCTCAATACAATCATGGCATCATCAATTTCAATGCCAAACTCAGATGCCTTCGCATAACTCGGATGATTTTCCCCTTCAAGATGGAACAAACCTTCTATTTCAGCCTTATCTTCACCATGACGGACGAATTCGGCCGAGCCCCTCCCGCCTACAAGAAGGTGGATGGCATCGATGATAATGGATTTCCCTGCGCCTGTCTCTCCGGTGAGTACGGTTAGTCCTTTATTAAAAGAAACGGATAATGATTCTATAATGGCAAAGTTTCGAATCGATAATTCATTTAACAAGCAAACGTCACCTCATTTACAGCATTTCGAGAAAACGATTTGTGACTTGCTCAGTATCCTCTGGAGTACGGCAAATAATCAAGATGGTATCGTCCCCACAAATCGTGCCAAGAATATCTTCCCAATCGAGATTATCAATCAATGCCCCGATCGCATTGGCATTTCCAGGCAAGGTTTTCATCACCAAAAGGTGGCCTGCCTGATCGATCCGGATAAAAGCATCCATTAATGACCTTTTTAGTTTTTGCAATGGATTGAAACGCTGGTCTGCCGGGAGGCTGTATTTGTATCTGCCATCGATCAAAGGAACCTTTACAAGATGGAGCTCCTTGATGTCACGGGAAACCGTTGCCTGTGTAACATTAAAACCGGCAGCTTTCAGCCGGTCCACCAGTTCATCCTGCGTCTCGATATCCTTGCTCGCAATCAGCTCGCGGATTTTTATATGTCGTTGTCCTTTATTCATTAATATCACCCCTGGATATATCCGAAACATTCATATACTCATATGTTAGCCGATTTCGGCAGAATGTACAATCATTCGTGGACTTTCGGCAAAAGTTATCGGCGGAATTGACGAAGTGGTGAACTGTTTTAAGGAGTAATTCATTTAACCCTAGATATGGCCCAGAATGTTATTGGTTCGATTACATTAAAACAATCACACAACCCAATCGGTTTAAAATACACAAAAAAGAACAGGCTTAGTAAGCCTATTCTTCTTCGCTAGTTTGCTTTGATCTTAGTTCATTATGCGCTTCAGTCACGACTGCTTCAGGATGCGACTTCAGCAACAGTTTCCCTTTTTGCTCTTCGGTTCCGTTCCACTGCAGATGAAGAAGAAATTCAATATTGCCATCTCCGCCAGTAATTGGCGAGAAGCTCAAATCGATCACATCATAGCCCTCTTCAATCGAAAAAGAAATAATCCTGTCCAGGACTTGTTCATGAACTTTCCTGTCACGTACGATTCCTTTTTTACCGACCTGTTCTCTTCCCGCCTCAAATTGTGGCTTTACCAGAGCGACGATATCGCTGCCTATTGTCAACAGCGTTTTGAGCACAGGTAAAATAAGACGAAGGGATATGAAAGATACATCTATGCTCGCGAAATTCGGCATCCCCTTAATGAGATCCTCCGGTTTCACATAACGGAAATTCGTTCGCTCCATCACGACGACACGTTCATCCTGACGCAGCTTCCAGGCAAGCTGATTGTAGCCAACATCCAAAGCATAGCTCATCTTAGCTCCGTTTTGTAGGGCACAATCGGTAAAGCCGCCGGTCGAAGCACCAATATCCAGCAGTGTTTTTCCTTGAACATCAAGGTCAAAAACCTTTAATGCCTTTTCAAGCTTCAGTCCTCCACGGCTCACATATGGGAGGACATTGCCCTTTACAGTCAGAGGAATGTCACTGCTAACCTTTTCACCCGGTTTGTCCAGCCGATTTTCATTCGTGTAGACGAGTCCTGCCATGATTGTCCGTTTGGCTTTCTCCCTTGTCTCCGCAAGGCCGCGTTCAACAAGCAGTACATCTAATCTTTCCTTTTTGATTTTCATTTGCTACGCCCTTTTTTGTTTCTGTCTCGCAAGCTTTTGCATCCGCAAGACGACATCTTCTGTTGTCATTCCAATTTCCTCGAGAAGCTTATCGACACTGCCATGCTCAATGAATTGATCCGGTATTCCCATCCTGTCTATCTCTACATGCTGGTAGCCCAGGTCATGCGACGTCTCGAGAACGAAGCTTCCAAATCCACCCTGTAGGACGGCTTCCTCGATGGTCAGGATCGGCATATTTTTATTCAGAATGCCCAGAAGCATCTCTTCATCGAGAGGCTTGATAAAGCGGGTATTGACTACTTTTACTGATACGCCCTGCCTTGCAAGCATTTCTGCTGCTTCCATTGCCATTGGAATAGTTGTGCCGAATGTCAGGATAGCTGCGTCTTCACCTTCACGAAGTACTTCCCAGGTCCCAATAGGAATTTCTTTCAGCTCTTCATCCATCGGTACACCTAGGCCATTGCCTCGAGGATAACGCATGGCAATCGGGCCCTCATCATATTTTATTGCGGTGTATACCATATGTTGTCCTTCATTTTCATCCTTTGGCATCATCAATACCATATTAGGCAAATGCCTTAAAAAGGCAATGTCAAATACACCCTGGTGTGTCTCCCCGTCAGCGCCTACAAGTCCGGCGCGGTCAATACCAATGAACACATTTAAGTTCTGGCGGCAAATATCGTGGACCACCTGGTCATATGCGCGCTGCAGGAAGGTTGAATAGATCGCCAGGAACGGCTTCATATTTTGCGTCGCCAGACCGGCTGCAAAAGTCGCCGCATGCTGCTCAGCAATCCCGACATCAATCATCCGGTCTGGGAATTCACTGGCAAAGCCCTCAAGCTTCGAACCGACAGGCATCGCCGGTGTCACAGCCACAATTCGTTCATCTGTCCTCGCGATTTTCCTTACTGTCTCACTAACCAGCTTACTCCAGGCTGGTGGTGAGGATTCAGGCTTTACAAAATCGCCGGTTTCCATCTTATAAGGTCCGGTTCCATGCCATGTGCCAATTTTATCGTTTTCAGCCGGGTTATACCCTTTGCCCTTTTTCGTAATGACATGCAATAATACAGGTCCTTCCTGTTTTTTTGCATATGCAAGGTTTTCAAACAGGTCATCATAATCATGTCCATCTACTGGCCCAAGATAAGTAAACCCTAATTCCTCGAAAAAGATTCCTGATACAAAAAGATACTTTAAGCTGTCTTTTATTCTTTCAGCAGTCGCCGCGAGTTGACCGCCAATGGCAGGTACCTTTTTTAACAGATATTCGAGTTCATCTTTAACCCAATGGTACTTACCGGCTGTACGAAGGCGGCCGAGAACACTATGCAATGCGCCCACATTAGGTGCAATCGACATTTCATTGTCATTCAAAATGACAATTAGCTTCTTTTTTTCATGCCCGATATGATTTAAGGCCTCTAAAGCCATGCCTCCGGTTAGGGCACCATCACCGATAATCGGAACGATGTGGGAGTTTTCGCCCTTCAAATCACGGGCTATTGCCATCCCCATACCAGCAGAAAGAGAAGTTGAACTATGTCCTGTTTCCCAGACATCATGCTCACTCTCAACCATCTTTGGAAAACCGCACAACCCTTTATGCTGCCTAAGCGTGTCAAACTGACACGCTCTTCCAGTCAGGATTTTATGTACGTATGATTGGTGCCCAACATCCCAAAGAAATTTATCCTTCGGGCTGTCAAAACACTTATGGAGGGCTATCGTCAATTCGACAACCCCGAGGTTAGGTCCAATGTGTCCACCCGTAACTGATAACTTTTCAATCAAAAACTGCCGAATCTCCCCGCTTAACTCTTCCAATTCATTAGTCGAAAGATTTTTCAAGAAGGAAGGGTCTTTTATTGATAAAAGATCCATTTCGGACCACTCACTTTCATTTCTGACTTATTATTCCGCACTTTTTATCCCATAACTAAAAAAGTTGTTAGTAATAACATATATTAAGTAAAGAATGGTTTTCAAGCTATACATGGAAATATGCTTATTTATGTAATGTCCTTTTCGCATTCTGAACGGGTATAAGAAGTTTCATTCCGGTTCAGAAGCCTCCGCGTTAAGAGTCCTGGTCCCTCTAATAACAAGGAGAAATGTATATGCTCGAAATGTCCATCGATGCGTAAACAGCCTTATGTAAAAAAAGCTGTCAACACTACCGTGCTAACAGCCAATTATAGCACACTATCGAACTATTCTCAACGACTGCTCTAATGATTACGCAGTCCGATTAAATCAGTGATCTGTTCAAGGATTCCAATTTCAAGTCCGCTTTTGCCTAGGGACTCTTTCGCGCTCCGCAAGTGGTGGTCCAGTGCTTCTTTCGCTCCAGCTATTCCAAGCAACGCTGGGTACGTGCTTTTCTCATTTGCTGTATCGCTCCCTACCGGCTTGCCGATCATTTCCTCACTTCCCTCAAGGTCGAGGATATCATCACGTATTTGGAATGCAAGGCCAATATGGTAGGCGAACTTTGACAGTATTTCCTTTTGCCTGGCAGTTGCCCCGGCTATTTCTGCACCTGCAATGATACTGTATTCCAGTAGTCTTCCTGTTTTATTAATATGGATATATTCAAGCTGCTCAAGTGAGAGCCTCTTATTTTCCCCTTCCATATCTGCTGCCTGTCCACCCACCATACCAGCAGCACCTGCAGCAACAGATAATCCCTTGATCAATGCCAGTTTAACATTAGCTGATGCCGATTCCTCAGGAATTTCTGCCAGGATGTTGAAACTTAATGTCAAAAGAGCATCCCCTGCAAGGATGGCAGTCGCTTCACCGAATACTTTATGGTTCGTCGGCTTTCCCCTTCTTAGATCATCATCGTCCATGCTCGGCAGGTCATCATGTATCAACGAATACGTATGGACCATTTCGACCGCCGCGGCAGCATCAACTCCATTTTGCGGGTCTTTTCCAAATGCATCGATTACAGCGAATACCAGCAGCGGTCGAATCCGTTTTCCTCCAGCCTCCAGAGAATATAGCATCGCCTTTGCAAGATTCTCCGGCGTTTCAAGGGCACCAACCGCCCCCCTTAACCGTTCCTCGACGAGAGTTTTATATTTTATGGTAAAAGAGTCAAGTGAAACAGTATGCAATACTATTCCTCCTCGTTTATGGAGAAACCTTCAGTCCGTCCATCTTCTGTAATGATCTGGGCTAGCTGTTCTTCCACATTCTTTAGCTTATCATGGCAAAGCTTGGATAATTCCATTCCTTCTTTATAAAAAGAGATCGCTTCTTCCAAAGGCACATCGCCCTCTTCCAGCTTCTCAACAATGCTTTCCAGTTGGTCCATTGCCTGTTCAAAACTTAATTTTTTTTCATCTGCCATCGTTCTCACTCTCCTCGATATCTGTCACGATACATTGAATGCTTCCATCAGAAAGCTTTACGTTTATTTTCCGTTCGGGTTTTACCTGGGTGACTGTCTTGATCAGTTCCCCTTCGTCTGTGTATGCCAGGCTATAGCCTCGGTCCATGATTTTCAGCGGACTTAACGCTTCAAGGGTTGAAACTATACCGTTGAACTCTTTCCGCTTCTCAGACAAGACGGCGGTCATGGCCCGGTTTAAAGCTCTTGTACTCCTCAGGTGTCTTTCAGCAGAAAGCTTCCGCAGTTCTTCTGGGTGGCTTCGATCCAATCTTCTCTTCAGCTGAACAAGAGCATCACCTTTTGAAGCATATAGTTTCCCGGCGCCCCGGGTCAGCGATTCTGTCAGCTTGTCGACTTGTTCAAGCTTTTGCTCATACAGCTTCCTTGGATAGCGGAAAGCGTAAGATCTGATCAGCCGCTGGTAGCGCTCCTGCTGGAAGAACACTTTTTCCCTCATCGCCCTCATCAGTCTGGTTTCCCTGTTCATTACCCTTTCGACCAGTTCCTGGATATGAGGGACAGCCAATTCAGCCGCACCAGTTGGCGTCGGAGCTCTCATATCTGCTACGAAATCAGCGATGGTGAAGTCTGTTTCATGGCCCACTGCCGAAATAATTGGGATTTTCGAGGCAAAAATCGCTCTTGCAACGGTTTCCTCATTGAAGTTCCAGAGTTCCTCAATCGATCCGCCTCCGCGTCCAATGATCAGAACATCAATGTCTGCCCTTTCATTCGCCTTCTCGATTGCCCTCACGATGGAAGGTCCTCCCTGGTCTCCCTGTACCAGGGCAGGGAAAATAAGCACCTTAGTAATGGGGTATCTTCTCTTGATTGTCGTTAATATATCGCGGATTGCTGCCCCCGTTGGCGAAGTAACAATGCCGACAGCTTTTGGATATTTCGGAATAGGCTGCTTGTATTTCGGTGAAAAAAGGCCTTCCTGTTCAAGCTTCTTCTTCAGCTGCTCATAAGCGACAAATAAGTCACCCACTCCATCGGTTTTCATTTCTTTAATGTAAACCTGGTACTGGCCACTGCCTTCGTAAACTGAGATATCTCCTCTGACCAGGACTTTCATGCCATTTTCAGGCTTGAATTTCATGGATCGGGCAGCACCAGCGAACATGACAGCAAGGATTCTGGCTTTCTCATCCTTGAGAGTAAAATACATATGGCCGCTCGAATGCCTTTTGAAGTTGGAGATTTCTCCTTTAATATAAACGCCCTGAAGATGCGGGTCTGCATCGAATTTTCGCTTTATGTATTTGGTTAACGCGTTGACGGTTAGATAACGCTGATTATCCATTCACAAACTCCTTTTGCGGGACTATTAATTAGAAAAGTGTAAGCGCCTTGGGCAGACCCGACAAGCACTGCCCGCCTAAAACGCCACATCGTGTGCTGGCGGGTCTGCACGTCCTGTGCCTCAGAGGGCCTGTCAGTGAAGCCGTTCTTTGACTTCATTGGCAGGACCGAAATCGAAAAATATAGCCGACTGCCCAACTCCGACAAGCGCTGGAGGGTCTGTCAGTGAAGTCGTTCTTTGACTACATTGGCAGGACCGAAGCGTCTCAAGGAGTTAGGAGCCGCAGTTAGACAAGTGACTCGAGGGGCTAGGCGCTGAAGCTAGACACTAATCTTAGTTCTAAAAGTCCATGCTATCTTGAAAATCAAAAAAACTGCCCATATCCATTATAAATTTAGAATCCCGATTCGTCACTTAACATAAGTGGATTTTCAGTTTCTAACTTATAACAGATATGGACAGAATCACGCCTTATAAATTTGAGTTTTGAAGTCTATTCATATGGTTCTTTGCAGACTTCAGAGTGTTGTACATCAACATGGCGATGGTCATTGGGCCAACCCCGCCAGGCACAGGAGTAATATACCCTGCTTTTTCTTTGACTTCATCATAGGCTACATCACCGCAGAGCTTGCCCATGTCATTGCGGTTCATGCCAACATCGATGACCACAGCGCCTGGCTTGATATGGTCAGCTGTGATCAAGTCCGCTTTTCCGACTGCGGCTACGATTACATCTGCCTGTTTCGTATGTTCCTTTAAGTCTTTTGTCCTCGAGTGACAATATGTAACGGTTGCATTTTCGTTCAAGAAAAGCTGGCCTGCTGGTTTTCCGACAATATTGCTCCTGCCAACCACGACCACATGCTTGCCGGAAAGATCCATCTCTATCTCCTTCATCATGACCATTACACCATACGGCGTGCAAGGTAAAAAAGCATCCTGCCCAGTCATCATCCTGCCGATATTGATTGGATGGAAGCCATCAACGTCTTTTTCAGGAGAAATAGCTTCAATCAGGTTCTTTTCACTAATATGCTTTGGAAGCGGAAGCTGCACTAAAATCCCGTGAATATCTTCATCCTTGTTGAGTTCGTCTATTTTTGCCAGTAGCTCTTGCTCAGTAATGGAGACAGGATACTCAATCAGGACATTATGCATACCAAGTTCTCTTGCCGTTTTTTGCTTACTGTTGACATACGTTCTCGATGCCTGGTTATCACCGACAAGAATCACTGCCAGGCCTGGAGTTACTCCCTGTTTTTTCAGCTCCTGGACCTGGTCGGCGATTTCTAGTTTTTTCTTTTTGGCAATTTCTTTTCCATCAATAATAATAGCAGCCATACTTACTCCCCCTATTTGATCAGGGAAGGTCCAACCTGCCTGCTTCCAATGGTTTAGGAAATGTTCTGCTTTACTTTAGACAGAACACCATTAATAAATCGGCTTGATTGGTCATCCCCATATAATTTAGCAATTTCGATCGCTTCATCAAGAACGACATTCATCGGTACCTCTCCGTTGCAATACTTCAATTCGTAAACGGCCAGACGAAGAAGATTCCGGTCAACAGCTGCTAGTCGGTCGAGGGACCACTTTTCCAGGTACACCTTGATCTCCTCATCAATTTCCTGCTGGTGCTGGACAGTGCCGTTTACAAGCTTGTTCAGATACTCGTCTCCGGCTTCTTCTTCAAGCACATGCTCAATCGCGTCTGAAACTTCCACCTTGCTTATATCAATCTGGAATAAGGCTTGTAATGCCTTTTCTCGTGCTGTTCTTCTTTTCATTGAATTCCTTAGCTCCTTTATGGCTTGTCTGATTCTAACAAAATAATAGCATATCATATCTATTTACGCATGATTTCCTATTATTTTTCACTTTTTAGAAAAAAGTTAATCAAAACAAAAGAAAATATCTCTTATAAGCTAAGAAATCTTGTAATTGTTGGTTCTTCAAGTGATTCGGACAACTTTTCCTCCTCGACACGAAATCTTGTCCGAACCTGGGTCTACTTCGGACAGCTTATCCTCATCCACACGAAGTTTTGACCGAACTTGGGTCTACTTCGGACAACTTTTCCTCTTCCTCACCAAGTTTTGTCCGAACTTGGGTCTACTTCGGACAACTTTTCCTCTTCCACACGAAGTTTTGTCCGAACTTGAGTCTACTTCGGACAACTTTTCCTCTTCCTCACCAAGTTTTGTCCGAACTTGGGCCTACTTAAGACAACTTTTCCTCCCCGACACGCGATTTTGTCCGAACTTGGATCTACTTCGGACAACTTTTCCTCTTCCTCACCAAGTTTTGTCCGAACTTGGATCTACTTCGGACAACTTTTCCTCTTCATCACGAAGTTCTGTCCGAACAATTCCTGAACTACAAAAAAAACCAAAGGCATGCATACTTATGCCTTTGGTTTGATGGTTAAACTTCTTGTTCGATTTCTGGTTCTACTTTTTGGTTTTCAAACTGGACGCCGACAACGTGGATATTGACTTCTGTTGCATCAAGTGCTGTCATGTTCAATAATGCCTGGCGGATATTGTCCTGGATTTTTTGCGCAACCACAGGAATCGATACACCAAACTTCATGACACAATACACGTCAACCTTGATTCCTTCTTCTGCAAGCTCGACTTTGACACCTTTGCCGTGGTTCTTCTTGCCAAGTCTTTCGACTACTCCAGCTGCAAAGCTGCCGCGCATTTGCGTGACACCTTCTACTTCGGATGCAGCGATGCTGGCAATGACTTCAATTACTTCAGGTGCGATTTCAACTTTCCCCAGACCATTCTCATCATGGCTCATTTCAAGTAAATGTTGCTGTTCACTCATGGCTAGACCCTCCTATTATTCTTCTGACATTACATCATACATTTCCAGGAATTTCGTATTGAACTGCCCTTCCACGAATTTTTCATGGTTCAGCAGCTTAAGGTGGAACGGGATGGTGGTGTGGATTCCTTCAACCACAAACTCACCAAGCGCTCTCTTCATACGGTCAATCGCTTCTTCCCGGCTGCTTCCATAAGTAATGACCTTCGCGATCATTGAATCATAGTAAGGCGGGATTGTATAACCAGGATATGCCGCTGAATCTATTCTAACACCAAAACCGCCAGGAGGGAGATACATTTTGATTTTGCCTGCCGATGGCATGAAATTTTTCGCTGGATTTTCTGCGTTGATCCGGCATTCGATCGCCCAGCCGTTGAACTGGACATCTTCTTGCTTAAGGCTAAGCCTTTCGCCGGACGCAATCTTGATCTGTTCCTTGATCAAATCAACGCCGGTAACCATTTCAGTTACAGGATGTTCAACCTGGATGCGGGTATTCATCTCCATGAAATAAAATTTGCGATTGCGGTAGTCATATATAAATTCTACCGTGCCGGCACCGGTATAATCAACTGCCTTCGCAGCCTTTACCGCAGCTTCGCCCATTTCAGCCCTGATTTCCCCGTCAAGCGCTGGAGAAGGTGTTTCCTCAAGCAGCTTTTGCAGGCGCCTCTGGATCGAGCAATCACGCTCCCCCAGGTGGATGGTGTGGCCGTAACTGTCAGCAAGCACCTGAATTTCAACATGGCGGAAATCTTCAATATATTTTTCAATATAAACGCCCGGGTTGCCGAACGCTGTCATCGCTTCCTGCTGCGTGATGTTGATTCCTTTGACCAGCTCCTGCTCGGTCCTGGCCACTCGGATTCCTTTACCGCCTCCGCCAGCCGTTGCCTTGATGATGACAGGGTAACCGATGTCATTCGCCAGACTGACAGCATCTTCCGTGCTTTCAACGATTCCCTGTGAACCCGGTACAATCGGTACATTGGCCTGCTTCATCGTTTCCCTGGCAACATCCTTCGTCCCCATCTTCTGGATGGCTTCAGGGGATGGACCGACAAACGTGATATTGCACTCCCTGCAAAGCTCAGCAAAATCGGCATTTTCGGCGAGGAAGCCGTAACCTGGATGGATGGCGTCACATCCGGTCAGCTTGGCCACGCTGATAATGTTGGTGAAATTCAAATAGCTGTCCTTTGAAGCCTTTGGTCCGATGCAATATGCCTCATCAGCAAGCTGAACATGCAGTGATTCCTTGTCAGCTTCTGAATAAACAGCAACGGATTCAACACCCATTTCCCTGCAGGCACGGATGACCCGGACTGCTATTTCTCCTCTGTTGGCTATCAGTAATTTTTTTATCATCAATATCGCTCCTTATTCGGGCTTAACCAGGAATAAAGGCTGGCCGTATTCTACAAGCTGTCCATCTTTAACAAGTACTTCAACGATTTCCCCGTTGACTTCCGCTTCGATTTCGTTGAAGAGCTTCATTGCTTCTACGATACATACAATCGAATCTTTGCTTACCTTCGAGCCTGTCTTGACATATGCATCTGCTTCAGGCGAAGAAGATTGATAGAAGGTCCCGACCATCGGAGAGACGATTTTATGTAAGTTGGATGTGTCCTGTACTTCCTCCTGCTTCACTTCCTGGATCGCTGCTGCCTCTGCCTTTGGCTCGGTTCTTGGAGCTTCCTGTACAACTGGTGCAGTCTGTGGAGCTTGTGTTGGAGCCGATGCTGCCGGCTGCACGTGCTCAACTACAGATTTAACTCCTCCATGCTTCTTCATTTTGATTTTTGATCCTTCATATTCATATGAAAATTCGTCAATGCTTGATTGATCTACTAGTTTGATTAACTCTCTGATTTCTTGTACTTTTAACATCTTTGGGCACCCCTTGTCCATTTCAATTATTAAGACTAGATACTAATACTATACGATAATACCATGTAAAACTTCAACATGTAACAATGTTTCTTGTCTTCCTTCTCCATTTTAATATTTTCTGAAAAAAAAGTGAATTCATACGAAAGGAATCCTAAAATTTCTAGCGAATATTACATTAGCTTGAATATGAGGAGAATACATTACATGAAAAATATTGAAGACATTAAAAAAGAGGATTTGGAAAGGAAAAATTCCCTGATCGTCAAAGCCACTCTTGTATCTGTCATTTTAGCAGCAGTAGTTGATATTGCCATGCAAAAGGAACTTGCCGTAATCCTTTCAATCATCGTCGGCGGGGGTGCAGGCGTTGCAGCTGTCGCATTGCTCCACTATACCAAAAGGTTAACAACTTTCATTCCTTACCTTTCCGTTATCATTGTATCTGCCGTTCTGCTCTTGATTATGGAAACTAGCGTTTCGCCAACTGCCTATACCCTTCTTTATTTTATCCTTGCTGCTGCAGCAATCTACATGGACAGGAAACTGCTATACATGGCATCCGTCCTTGGATTCATGCTTATTTCACTGTTCACATGGCTGCATCATGATGTACTGCCACTGGAAACTAAAAACTATGTAACGATCTATCTATTGTACATGCTGGTCACAGTCATGCTTGGTTTCCAGTTTTCTATTGCCAAAAAACTGGCTCAGACAATTGAGTCAGCAAAGCAGGAAACAGATGATCTCTTAATCAAGGATTTAGAGACAAGGAAAGTCATTGAAAGTAATACAAGGAACATTGCAAAGCTGATTGATGAGGTGAAATTCAAGAGTAAGGAAAATTATCAATCTTCGAAGGAAATGACCCAGTCTGTGGCAGAGATAGCTGCAGGGATCAATATTCAGTCAGATTCAGTCGTGGACATTACTCAATCTCTTGAAAAGACAAATCAGGTCATCACCAGGACATCGTCCCTTGTCGAAAAGCTGCACCAGGACGCAATGGCCGCCGAAAACGTCTCAGATAAAGGCGATGAGCTGATGTCCAGTCTAATATCAGAATTGACAGCTTCCTATGAAAATATGCAGAATGTCAATTCACATATCTTATCTCTTTCCGCGCTGATCAAAGAAACAGCCAGGTTTGCATCAGATATCCAGGGAATTGCTTCCCAGACCAATTTGCTGGCATTGAACGCATCCATCGAGGCAGCACGTGCCGGAGACAGCGGCAAGGGGTTCGCCGTCGTTGCGGAAGAAGTAAGAAAGCTTGCTGACATCACCAGTCATACAGCGACACAGATTGCCGAAAACTTAACCAGCGTTATGAGTGACACTTCCAAAACAAAAGAAGGAGTCAACCTGACAGCTGAAAAACTTACAGAAAACCTCGAATTAGCATCAGAAACAATGGAAGCATTCGAAACGATCCACCATACTTTCAAAGTTTTAAAGAGTGACATATCAGAGCAGGATGCATTAACAAGGACGATCCTGGAATCGTCAATGGCAATCGAAAGTTCCATTACCGGCTTCAGCTCCGTCATCCAGCAGGCGCGCGCTGCATTGGAGGAAATATCATCAGCGGCAATTTCGCAGAGTGAACATCATGAGCAATTGTTTAAATCTGTTGAGGAAGCGCATCAATCTTTAAATAACTTAATCACACTTCAGCAAAAATAAAGGGAAGGCCACCGCCTTCCCTTTTGTACTTCCCTCTTATTTTACAGGCTCAAATTGTACTGCTACATGCTGCAGTGAGCCAAGTTCTGTACGGACCATCTGGATGATTTCGTTTGCGGCTGATGCTGAATGTTCCTTAGCTTTTACTGTGATTCTGACGTTCTCTCCGTCCGCACGGACAAGGGCGTCTTCATAGCCCATTGACTTGATCAATGTTTCAAGAGTGAATTCCTTTTGAGTTACTTCATCAAGCTCGTTCATCTTTTCAATTGCATCGCTGCGGTCTTGAGCAGGCAGGTCTGTAGATGCTACAATCGCCTGAAGGTCTTCCTTCATTTTAGTGCGCTGTTCTTCCAGCTTCATGCGAAGTGCCTCGAACTTTTCATCGCTTGCAATGCCGGAGATAACTGTCTTGCCATCTGTGGATTCAGTTGCTGCCGTCTCTTTTCCATCAGCCTTCTGCTCTTCGACACCTGCCAGATCAGCCTTTTGCTGTTCAGGTGAAGTGATATAGTAAACCGATAGTACCACTACAAGACTTAACATCGTTAACAACCACACTGTTTGCTTTTTCAATAACATCCATTATTCCCCCTTAGATTTTTTAGGCATGACTGCCACCCGATGGTTTGGTACATCCAAAGCCCTGGTGACGGCCTCGATAATCCATTTTTTCACTTGTATATTTTCGGCTCCCTTTGCTACCACGAGGACACCCCTGATTTCTGGCTTCTTTGTCTCAAGAACGATAGGAACCTCTTTTTCACCGTTACGGATGATGACCAGCTGCTCATCCTGTGAAGCATCCTGGACCTTGCGTTTGCCGCCTTCACGATCGGTTTCATCCGTTGTTTGTGACTGGATGACCGTGTTCTTCTCAAGAACCTTCTTATCAGTAGCATCCACGTTTACAAAAACGGTGACATCGCCGACGCCATTGATGCCTTCCAGCATCTCGGTCAATTGTTCTTCATAAGCCTCTTCATATTCGGAAATGACGTCATTCCCTGCTGTTTTCTTTTGCCCGAACACGGCAGCATCCTCTTGAGTCTCTGCCTCCTTAGTGGCTGTAACCGCCATATCAGGATTTTGGTCTCCTAGGATATTGCCTATGAGCATGATCGCTGCCCCGAACAGGACGACAATCATTAAGTATTGGTATTTGCCAGATTTCTTCTCTGGCGGCCCGTCTTTGCTGCTTATTTGTTTCTTAAGCCAGCTAAGCGGACCCTTCTCATTGTCCATGCTCGTCACTCCCCCCTTCTATCATGATTTGAATTGACTTTTCAGGAACATTCCATTTCTCTGACAGAAGAGAAGATATTTGATCTGTATTCTGAGAGGTTTGTTTTGATGGAAGGGGTGCGTTCGTATCAATTTCTACTTCTCTTACTACTGCCACAGTCTCTCCCTCATCTTCGGCTTTTTTCAGATGCACGATGACATACTCCAGGTTTTCAGGGAAAGGCCGCTGATCCTGATCATTTACTCCAAGCTCGATATTAGCGATCTCCATTCCTTGCTGCTCCATCAACTCCTCCTCTGCGGCTGTTTTCAGTTGGACAGCCATTGTTTCTAAAATATATGCATGCTGGGATGCTTGTATTTCTTTTTTCTGAAATTCTATTGAATTTTTTATCTTTTCGTCCTCAAAACTATTGAATTGGCCCATTGATGCGATCGCTGTTTCAAAATCCGAAGTAAATAGTTTCATGACGGGAGACAAGATGATGGCGATCAAAATTAAACCTGTGACGATCTTCGTATATTTCTGGAAGTTCGAATTAGGCAGGAGCATATCAAGGACAGTAGCCAGGAGTATGAAGATAATAATATTGGTTATCCATTCTTTTAGAAAATCCATTTCTTCCCCCCTCACCTCACCATCATCGTTAGATTTCCAGCGGCAATAATGACCGTGATTGTCAGGAAAAACATCAAGGAAACAATCCCAAGCGCAGCAAAAACATAGATAATACTTTTGCTGATGATATCGAGACAATTTATGACCGGTCCCCCACCAAGCGGCTGGAGAATCGCTGCGGCAAATTTATAGATAAATGCAACCATCAGGATTTTTACTGCCGGAAAGGCTGCGATGATCAGCAGAATAGCGACCCCTGCAATACCGACCGTGTTCTTAAGCAGCATGGAGGCGCTTATGACCGTGTCCGTCGCATCGGTGAATACCCGGCCGATTACCGGGACAAAGTTGCCAGTGATGAATTTAGCCGTCTTGACGGTAACTCCATCCGTCACAGCTGAGGATGCCCCCTGAACCGAAATGACACCAAGGAATACGGTCAGCAAAATCCCAAGCAGGCCGACGCTCCAGTTACGGAGCATGCTGGCCAGCTGCGTGACCTTGTAATGCTCTGACAATATGCTGACAATACTCAGAAGTGTGGAAAGGAATAAGAGCGGAAGCACGACATATTGAATGAACATTCCGCTAGTGTTCATCATGAAGATGATGACAGGATGGAAAAAAGCTGCCGATATCAGGCCGCCGGATGTTGCCATCAGTGCAAGGAGCAGCGGAATCAAGGCAAGAATGAATTGAATCATTGTTCCAATTGCATCATTTGTGTAATCAACGACTACATGAAAGCTATTGAGCGCAATAATAACGAGAACCATGAACACAATGGAATAGGCTACCTTGCTGATGGTGCTTTTTTCAAAAGAATTTTGCAGGGCCTGAAGAAACATGCTAAAAACGGTTAGCAAAATCAAGGAACCCAGTAATTTCCCATTGACGATAAACTCGTGGAAAGCAAAATTCAGAATCCCTTTAAACCATTCCTTCAATGAAAACTTTTTTTCCCCGCTGATGAAATCATATAAACTGCCTTTCTGGCTTTCGGGTAAATAGCCATCATATTTATTGATAATATCCTCCCAGAAACCTTTGAGTTCATCGATATTCAAGTCCTCAAGCTGGGCTGCGGCGATTTGATCCGGATTGATCATTGTGTTAGTTTTCTCTTCGTCACCAACAGCTTGTACAACCGGTATGAAAAAAAATAACTGGATTAATAAAATGCCAAGTATGAACTGCAAACGCTGCTTCAACTATAGTCACCTCTTCCAAGAAAAGCGTAGGCGCCTCGATCAGCCCCGGCAGGCATAAGACGTGCGGCAAGGAGGCAGTTCCCAGCCAGGCAGCTGCCCCGTATCCTTCCCTGCAGCCTTGCGACGCGGCGTAAGCCGTGGGAGCAAATAGCTTCACAGAATGTACTTACACGCCGGCTTATGACCCGAGGGGCCAGGCGCTGGAGCTGGACAATTCTCAAATATTTAGTTTGACTCTTGCTTTAAGTAAAAGGCCGCGATCAGCCCGGAATCAAGCGAATGATTGTTTCGATCATGACAGTGAGAATCGGAATGGCCATGGCGAGAATAAGAATTTTCCCGCCTAATTCAATTTTTGAAGCAATAGCCCCCTGACCTGCATCTTTTGTGATTTGGGCTGCGAATTCAGCAATATAGGCGATTCCGATGATTTTCAGTATCGTTTCTACATAGACGAGATTTACCTTGGCATTAGCTGCCAGCTTCTGGATCATTGAAATGATCTGATAAATTTGGTCAACCAAAAATAAGAAGATGGCTGAACCTGTGAACACGATCAGCAAGAAAGCAAAGTTCGGCTTTTGTTCCTTGACAATAAGGGCCAGGAAAGTGGCGATCAGTGCTACCCCTGTTATTTGAAGGATCTCAATGGCAAAGCCCTCCCCTACCCTTGAAATAGGAATACTGATTTAATTTTTTGAAAGAGGTCGTCGACAATGGAGGCCACCATGAAAAGGATGTATATGAACCCAAATAAGGTTACCCACTGTGCATATTCCTTCTTTCCCACCTGATCGAGAATGGTGTGTAGAAATGCAACGACGATGCCTACCCCTGCGATTTTAAAAATAATATCCACTTCAAGACCCATCTTGTCCTCCTCCTAAACGCTACATCAGTAAGATGATTAATAATAAGCCTGATAAAAAGCCGATACTTTTCATCATTTTTTCGTATTTCATTTGTTTTTCGCAGGCATCTGCTTCTTCTCTTTCCAGATGGGAGATTGTCAGCAGGATCTGTTTTTGCTGGGAATGACGGTCATGCCTGCCGAGCGTCTCACCAAATTGTTTCATGATCTCGAACTCTCCCTGTTTGAAGGCGGTCATCTTCCAGACCTCTTTGAGGCTGTCTTCCCACGCGGCTTTTACGGTTGTATCAGACTCTGTCAACTTTTTGGAAAAAGCCTCGAAAAACCAGGATAAAGGCTTGGACATCTGGGCAGCGAGCTTTCTTGAGGCATCATGGAGCGGTGTGTGGCCGTACATGATTTCAGCCTCCAATGATTGCAGGGCAGACTTCAGGAGCCGAAGCTGCCTCGGCCGCTCACTAAGATGTCTTGAGGCTTCGAAACCTGTCCAAGTCGTGGCCAGAATAATCAATATAGCACCGATTATTTTGATCATTTATGTCACTCTCACTTTTTGGCGAACTTCTTTGCCATTTGCTTCCCTTATTGAGGTGATGGTTCCAGGGCCAGAACTTCTTCCAAGCTCCACAAATCTATCAAAAATCCCCATCTCCAAAATTGGTTTCAAAGTTGGCCTTTTTTGAATATCTTCCAGCGAATCTCCATGTGTAGTCATGATTAATTTAATGCCTGCGTTAACTGCTTCAAGAATCGCTTCCCCGTCTTCTTTTCGGCCTATTTCATCTACAACCAGGACATCCGGGCTCATCGAGCGGATCATCATCATCATCCCCTCGGCCTTCGGGCAAGAATCCAGGATATCTACTCTAGGTCCAAATGTAAGCTGTGGGACCCCCTTCACGCATCCTGCTATTTCTGACCTCTCATCCACAATGCCTGCTTTAAGAGGGGGGAGTTTTTTTTCAGGAACCCCGCTGGATATCATCCTTGCTATATCCCTGAGCAAAGTGGTTTTTCCAGTCTGTGGCGGACCAATGATGATCGTATGTTTCCAGCCATTCTCGTAAATATATGGAAGCAACGGTTCGGCAATCCCGATTTTTTCCCTTGCAATCCGGAAATTAAAGGAAGATATGTCCCTGATCGCTTTTACAAAGCCGTTTTCCAGGATCACCTTTCCTGCAAGTCCAACTCGATGGCCTCCGGCAATGGTGATATAGCCACGCTTTAATTCTTCCTCCAACGTATACATTGAAAAATGCCCAAGCTTGTTCAATAGCTGGACAGCATCCTCAGGCGGAATGATATACGACAGGAATTGAGGCTTCCCTCTTACCGTTATTTCAAGCGGCCTGTTAATCCGTATCCGCACTTCTTCCATCCCATCTTGATCATTAGGAGGCACTGCATCCAGCAATTCGGCAATTCGTTTCGGCAAAAAAGATAAGATATCCTCCATCATTAATCCTCCTGACAATACGCTTACTTAATATGTATGCCTGCTTGGACACTTTATGACCGGCAGATTCGCGAATGGCTGAGAGGTGGATTTTAATTTTGTGTTTGCTTAAGGATGATTCTAGGATTTCGAATGTTAGGAACTGTATCGACCGAGAGGAAATAATATCGCTTTTAATCGAAAAGAATAGTATTGAAAGGAGTTGATAAAGATGAATGAGGATCACCAGAAGTTCCAGAAAGTACAGAGAGCCGACCGGGCTTCTTATCTAGGAGGAGGAAGAAGTCCTAAGGAATCGCCGACTAATGATACAAAGTACAACAATAAGAATAACACTGACAAAGCACCAGGAGCTGGCGAGTAAAATCTTTTATCCTTTATCCTTTAGTCCATTCTTTGCTTTTTCCTATGACCGTTATTTGTTCTTCAAGACCAACATAATTATAGGTAATAGAAAAAGCAGTGTGGAGGGATAATGGATGGTTAATGGATTGTATACAGGCTACCGTGACAATGGTATCGGGAATGGAAAGAAAATTACCGTTAGTGGAGAAGGTTCTGTGTTCGCTGCGCCAAACCAGGCGACAGCAACGGTTGGCGTGCGCACCGAAAATCAGAACCTGCAGAGGGCACAGGCTGAAAATGCGGAAAAATCTAATGCCATGTTAGCAGCCTTACGTAACCTTGGGATTGCAAAGGACGATATTAAAACGGCAGATTTCCGGATTGATCCAATTTATACCTATGAAGACGGCAAGCAGTTATTCCAGGGATATCGTGTTACACACCTGTACAATATCACGATCAGGAATATTGCCCAGGCAGGATTGATCATCGACACCGCTGTTGAAAATGGTGCAAACGAAATCATGAACATACAATTTTCAGTTGCAGAGCCTCAGGAGTTGTACAATAGGGCACTTTCAATGGCAGTGGTCGATTCATACAACAAAGCTCAAACAGTAGCCCGGACTTTAGGCCTCCAAACCTCCATTTCGCCCCTAACGATTACCGAAGAAACCCAGAAAGGTTCGCCCGGCCCATTCCTGGTTGCGTCTTTAGATACAAGCAGCGGGAGCGGGACTCCGATAGAACCGGGGAAACTGGAAATCAAGGCGACTGTCACAGGAACATATATAAGCTCCTAAATTTTCAAAAGGCAGGCTGATAGCCTGGCTTTTTTCTGATATAAAGAAAAAGAGTGGTAGTGTACCGATTATGTAAGCTTCTCCTGACACAATTTGTCTATATCCACTTGAATACTTTTAAGTTAAAATACCTATATACGTATTTTAAGGAGAGATCATCATGAAGAAAATATTTTCGGCATTTATGTTTATATTGTTGATTACCGGCTGTTCTGGAGGCGGTTCTTATACTGATGTTTCAGTCGATGAAGCAAAAGAATTGATAGATAGTGGAGAAGTTCAGGTTTTGGATGTACGTACTCCTGATGAGTTCGCAGCAGGACATATTCCCGGAGCCAAGTTAGTTCCCCTGCAGGTCATAGAGAGCATGCTTTCCGAGCTTGATCAAGACCAAAAATATTTGGTGGTCTGCCGCAGCGGCAACCGCTCCACTCAGGCAAGCGGAATCCTCGTGGAAAATGGATTCAAGAATATTTACAATATGACCGGCGGAATGAATGAGTGGAAATATGAGATAGAGCAATAAGAAAAGCGCAGGCACATTGTCTTTTCCAACAAGTGTTGCATAATTTAAGCATCTCGTGAGAAACGTGATGCTTTTTGCATAAGGCTCTTTTCTCAAACTTTGTTGCTATTTATTACAAAATAGGATTGAATTACCTAAGTTTCTTCACAAAATTAATGCTTATTATTAGAAAAGAGCTTGCAAACTAAGCACCGAGTTACAAAATGACTTTTATCACGTTAAAATCGGCTTTAGGATTTTAACAACAATCTTTACGAAAACATAAAAAAAACCTGCTTTTCAGCAGGTTTTTTTTATTAAGCACGTGATACATAAGATGCATCTGTTGTGTTGATAACAAGTCTGTCACCCTGGTTTATGAAGAAAGGAACCTGAACTGTAAGACCAGTTTCCAATGTCGCAGACTTAGTACCGCCAGAAGAAGTGTCACCTTTAATGCCAGGTTCTGTTTCTGTTACTTCCAATTCAACAGTGTTTGGAAGCTCGACACCAAGAGTTTCATGGCCGAATTGCATGATGTATACTTCCATGTTTTCCTTAAGGAATTTCAACTCATATTCAATAGAAGTGCCTGGCAATTCTATTTGCTCGTAAGACTCATTGTCCATGAATACGTGTTGGTCGCCGCTTGCATATAGGTATTGCATTTTTCGGTTCTCGATTTGGGCTTTTGCTACTTTCTCACCGGCGCGGAACGTTTTTTCCTGAATCGCTCCAGTACGAAGGTTGCGAAGCTTTGAGCGAACAAACGCAGCTCCTTTTCCTGGCTTAACGTGTTGGAAATCAAGTACACGCCAGATGCCATTGTCCACTTCAATTGTCAAACCTGTACGGAAATCATTAACTGAAATCATTATTTGTCCTCCTAATGTGTCCTATAATATGATGAGTTCCTTAGTAGAATGTGTCAGTGACTCATTATGGTCATTTGTTATAACAGTATCGTCCTCTATTCTTACACCGCCAAGTCCAGCTATGTAGATCCCTGGCTCAACAGTCACAACCATACCAGTTTCAAGAACGGTATCGGAACGGAAAGACAGACCTGGTCCTTCGTGTACTTCGAGTCCGATTCCATGGCCTGTAGAGTGGCCAAAATACTCTCCGTACCCTTTTTCAGTAATAAAGTTCCGGGTAAGAGCATCAGCTTCCCTGCCTGTCATGCCCGGCTTAATGCCTGCCATTCCGCGAAGCTGGGCTTCTAAGACGATATCATAGATTTCCCTAAGCTTGTCTGAAGGGCTGCCTACGGCTAATGTGCGGGTAATATCCGATACATACCCATTATAATAGGCACCATAATCAAGGGTTACGAAATCTCCTGTTTCGATCACCTTGTCACTTGCTACTCCGTGCGGAAGTGCTGAACGATAGCCTGAAGCTACAATAATATCGAATGAAGAGGATGTTGCTCCCTGTTTTCTCATAAAGAATTCCAGTTCATTGGATACTTCCAGCTCTGTCCTGCCCGGACGGATAAACTCAAGTATATGTGTAAACGCAGCATCTGCGATGGCTGCTGCTTCCTTTAATATCTTAATCTCTGAATCAGTCTTAATCAAGCGTAACTTTTCAATTTCGCCTGATACAGGCACTAATTCTGCTTCCACGCCTTTATCAAAGGTTTTATAAGCAGAATATGTAACATGATTTTCTTCAAATCCAAGCTTTTTGATCCCCAAATTTTTAGCCTGCTCTGCAACCTCGTCCTGAATCAGCCCTTTATGCAGGACAACTTCATAGCCTTCACATTGTTTCGCAGCCTGCTCAGTGTACCTGAAGTCCGTAATGAATAATGCTTTTTCGGCACTGATCAGCACCATGCCTGCAGAACCAGTGAACCCAGTCATATATCTGCGGTTGTAATCACTGGTGACCAGCATTCCATCGATTCCGAGTCTTTGAAAGCTCTCACGTAATTTTTGAATTTTCTCCATAAACCTATTCCTCCCCTTTTGCACCTCTTTTGAATGCTTCAAGCGCCAATTCATAGCCAAGAAAGCCTAGACCGGCAATCTGCCCAGCAGATACTGGAGCAATCACCGACTTGTGCCTGAATTCCTCTCTTTGATAAACATTTGAAATATGTACTTCGATAACGGGACAATCAATTCCTGCAATCGCATCCCTGATACCATAACTATAATGCGTGAAAGCCCCGGGGTTAAAAATAATGCCATCTATATCAGTGTCTTCTGCCTCATGGAGTTTGTCAATCAGTTCTCCTTCATGATTCGATTGAAAGCAAATAACCTCAACCTGGCTTTTTGCTCCCAGCTGGATCATCCGTTCTTCCAGATCCTTCAAAGTTCTGGCACCGTATATCCCTGGTTCTCTTTTTCCCAAACGATTCAAATTTGGACCGTTGAGCATAAGTATTTTTTTCATGGCAGGCTCCCGTAAAAAAAGAATGTTCAATAAGAACATTCTATCATAATTGATTTCCTTAAAACTACCTTGAGAGCCTTAAGAGGTAACTTCCTCCTGATTTTTCTCACTGTTGCGATTTTCATTTTCCTCATATGATATTGAATAACCAACAAACACACCATACAGAACATAAAAGCAAATCGATGTAATTAACGTATTCCTTGACAGGTCCCAGAATGGTTTAATTCCAGGAAACAGCGGATTGAGAACATAAAAAACAAGGAAGAACAGCACCAGGCCAAATGCTGCACCAGCCCAAATGGATTTTAGCTTTCTCATTGCTGCATAGTATACAAGTGCTGCGCCAGTTGAAAAAAGACCAATCGCAATAATGGATATTACTGTACCCAGCCATTGCTCCTTCCAATCTCCCAAAGCCCATGGCTCAAGGATGACATTTGGACGGATTTCTGTAAAGTTGAAAATATAAGCTAAATAGGCAAGCGAACTCCAAAAAATCCCTCCAAATAACCCGGTGATTATGCTCATCGTGATGAAAGACATTGGTTTTTCCCTTTGATTTTGTTCAAGGTTTTCATGATTTTCTGCCATTAGTTGCACCTCCACCGTTAGTATGTCCCGGACGGACCAATCAATTGCACTTCAGGAAAAATTGTTCAGGAAGGAACCTTCATATAGAGGTTTGTGCTAATTTTTAGTAAAATGAAACTAACAGAACAAGTGGACCGAATAATCATGAAAATGCAAATCGCTCGTTTAAAGCACTTTTAAAAAGGAAAAAGTAGCAGGAGAAGAGTATAAAATCGGAGAATTTGTATAAAGTAATCGTTGGCAAGTTTAAAAGCGGGAAAAATTGCTCATGATGCTAGTAGGGAGGTGGCTTTCATTGAATCGTGCTTCTAAGTATATTGTTTCAGGACTGATCGTTCTTGCAATCTTTGGTTTTGCCTTTCAGTTATTTACCGATCCTTTAAGTATCCTTATCATGCTTGCAACAATCGCCCTGGTTGGTGCCTTGATTTATTTCCTCGTGACCCGCTTGACAAGTTCAAGCTCAGGACGGCAACACCAGCTTGCATTTCAAAAAGCAGCAAAGCGGTCTAAAAAACGGTTCCAGACAAAAGACACTAATGTCTCCTCTAAACGTTCAAAAATAAGGTCGCTCGCATCCGCGCGCAACAAAAAGAAGGATGCGTCACATTTAACGGTCATAGACGGTAAAAAGGGCAGGAAAAAAAATCGGGCTTCGTTCTAAGCTCGATTTTTGTGTTTTATTAAGGCTCTTTTCGTAGCTATTCATTAATAACACCAGGATTTAAAAAACTTCTCCGCGCTCTTTTGGCCCAGATCGATCAATTCATGTTTCTTTTCATTCGAAAGCTGGAATTCAGTAGTCAAGTTGCCTTCTGTAGGAATGAAAATGATATTTTTTTCATGTTTCCTCGAGATATACCGGGAGTCATGGGCATCCTTCATCGTTTCAAACAAAGCTTCGAACATTTGAAGTGCGTTCTTGATTTTGTTGGTGGGCTGCTGGATCAAATTCTGGCTGAGCTTGATACCAAGTACAGGCCGGACTTTTTTCACATTATCCTTATCAAATAACCACATCGGGAAATTGCTTAACACTCCCCCATCCACTACAATATTAGATCCGACCCTGTCACGCAGCTTCACTGGTTCGAAGAAGAATGGGAGACTGCAGCTCATCCTGATTGCTTTTGCTACAGGAAAAGTCATTGGATCAACACCATACATCGGAAGATCATCTGGCAGGATTAACAGTCTTCCGTTGGTGAGGTCTGACGCAATGATCCTTAATGAATCCGGGGCGAGGTCACCAAAAGTGCGCAGACCCCTGGCAGCAAGCTTTTCACCTATCCAGCGCTCCAATTCGTCCCCTTTATAGAGTCCCAGCCGCCAGTATACAAAAAGCCATTTCGTCAAGGCTGATGGGATGATCGTTTTCCTAGAGTCGAGAAATTTTTTCAGGTCTAGATCATCCAAGATACCGGCCATTTCAGCGCTGGTATATCCAGCTGCAAGCAAGCCAGCAATCAATGAACCCGCACTGGTCCCTGCGACCCGCTTAAAACGGAACCCCCGCTCCTCAATTGCCGCACAGGCACCTACCAATGCTAATCCTTTAATTCCTCCGCCGGAAAAAACGCCGTCAATATACATATGAGCCACTCCCGTCGATGTAATCCCACCTTTACATCTTTAAGCGCTTCATTTGTAAATTAGTACGGCGTACAAGTTAAAAAATTTGTATTTATGTGAAATATTGAATCTCTGCTTCTGGAAAAAACGAATGGATATATCCCCGAATCGTTTCTTCAAGATCCTTCGCTTCATCCTTCTGGTAGACGTACTTACCAATGCCGTAACGTCCCCATTTATATTTTCGTTTTTCTTCATCCATCTCAAGCTTGGATTTAGGATATCTTTTTTGGATCACATTTTTAGCCGGCTTTGTAAAACGGTGCTGGATGAGCTCAAAGCTTAAGCCTGTCAGGTCGATTCCTTCAAGGGAATTGCTGAGTCTCTCAAATAATTCGTGATAGCCCTCTCTCCAGCCTTCATGGATATAAATTGGCGCAACGATGAAGCCAAGCGGGTATCCGGCTTTTGCCACCTTTCTGGCTGCCTCCAGTCTTTCATCAAAGGATGATGTTCCAGGTTCAAAGTTTTTTATCACATAGCGGGCATTGACGCTGAAACGGAACCTTGTTTTGCCATTATGCTTTGCATCGAGAAGGTGATCGACATGATGGTACTTTGTTACAAACCTTAATTGCCCATATTCCGACTCTCCGAAAAATTCGATTGTTTTCTTTAATGCGTGGGTTAAATGGTCAATCCCGACGATATCCGATGTACAGGCAGCTTCAAACCTGGTGATTTCCGGTTTTCTTTCGTCCATGTACTTTTGCGCCTGATCGAAAATTTCATCGAGATTTACATACGTGCGAATATACGGCTTGCTTCCAAGCGTCGTCTGCAAATAACAGTAATGGCAATGGCCCATGCATCCGGTAGCAAGCGGGATGGCATATTCGGCAGACGGCTTGGAGGTATCGAATTTCAACGTTTTCCTGATACCGACAACGAGAGTTGATTTAGCATTGCGGTACTGCTGGAGTTCATTATCACCGGGGATGCCGCGCACCTGGTTATGCGAAGTGGTCTCCCGGATTTCAAGATCCATCTTCTCGAACTTTTCCTTCAGTTCACGTCCAAGCGGGTATTCTAGAGCCCTGGGTTCAATGTATACAAGCTGTGGTACAAAAGCTTTCATCATTCAATTCCTCATTTCATTCCATTTGTCAGTATAGTTAGTATGGGCAGAAATAAAAAAAGAGGATGGAAAAAATATTTCCATCCTGTACTGTAAATGTACCTATACATTTATTTGGGTTAGAGGAGAGATGGCTCTGTTGATTTCCGTTCCAGTCGCTTCGCTTTCCGCGGGGCTGGCAGTGAGCCTCCTCATCACCGTTGGCGCCTGCGGGATCTCGCCTGTCCAGCTGATCCCGCAGGAGTCTACGCGACTTCCACTCCAATCAACAGGTCTTCAACATGAATCCATTTTATCTACGCAAGGACCCATCCTAATTTTTATAGTCCACACTTTAACTGTGCGTTACAGTTTGTGCATGTGTTGCAGCCGCCGATTTCTTTTACTTCACCTTTGCGGCAGACAGGACATGTATTGCCGACTTCAGAGCCAATCGTTACGTTGGTAGAACGTAATTCATTAATCGTGTCGACAAGTACCACATGCTGCTTTTGCTTTTCTTTCTTGTCGATTTCCTCTTCCATCGTGTTTTCTTCGGCTTTGAGCGTCAGTACCTGTGAATCTCGGGAGCCGTCTACATAAACGGTACCGCCCTTCGCTCCGCCTTTATACAAGCGCTCATATACCTTTTCAACCTGCTCTACACTGTAGCCCTTCGGCGCGTTGACCGTCTTGCTGATCGAGCTGTCAATCCAGCGCTGGATGACACATTGAACATCAGCGTGTGCTTCAGGCGCCAATTCCATCGCTGAGACGAACCAATTCGGCAGGTTCTCTGGATCAGCATCCGGATTGCGATCAAGATATTCCTGAACGATGTCCGCTTTCACTTCAATAAACTTGCCAAGACGGCCGCTTCGGAAGTAGGAGAAGCTGAAGTAAGGCTCAAGTCCTGTTGACACGCCAACCATGGTACCAGTTGATCCCGTCGGAGCAACAGTCAGCAAGTGTGAGTTGCGAATTCCGTTTTCAAGGATTGACTCGCGAATATCTTCAGGCATTTTTTTCATGAAACCAGTGTTCGTGAATGCCTGGCGAAGTCTGTTAGTTTCTTCTTCAGTACCGCCTTGAAGGAATGGGAAGCTTCCTTTTTCCTTTCCAAGTTCAACAGATGCACGGTAAGCCGAAGTCGCAATTGTTTCAAATACTTTGTCAACAAGCTGGTTTCCTTCTTCTGAACCATATTCTGTTTCACAGTAGATCAGAAGGTCATGAAGTCCCATGACACCAAGACCGACACGGCGTTCACCTAAAGCTTGTCTTTTATTATCTTCAAGGAAGTAAGGAGTCGCATCGATGACATTGTCCTGCATACGCACGCCAACTTCTACAGTACGCTTCAATTTTTCAAAGTTAACTGTCTTTGTATCCTTGTCCGCCATTTCCGCAAGGTTAACAGCAGCGAGGTTGCAGACAGAATTTGGTGCGAGAGGCTGTTCCATTTTGTTATCCTAAAGGCTTTTTATCCCTTAGTTCTAACGGTTCGTTTCCCGTTAGTTCAGCATATCTTTTCAATGCTTTGTGGCATTGTTGCGGCCTCGTGGATGGATTATATTCTGCTCTCACAGGTTCACCATCTATGCGTTGCCCCTGACCTGGTTTTTAACCAAGGCCTTCGGTTCGGATTCCCATCGCAGGGTTCCCGCTTCATTCCGCAATTTTTAACGTGAGGCAAACTAAGCTGCTCTACCACACGGGTTTGTCGCTACTACCTTCTGTCCATATGCCTGTGCGTTCGTCATATCATTGGCATTGTCGATGAAGAAAATGCCTGGTTCTGCTGAGTATGTCGCACAGATATTAATCAAGTTCCATAATTCTTTTGCTTTGATTTTTCTATAGGTGCGCACTTTGTATCCGAGCTCTTCCCACTCGCGGACGTCACCGATTTTATGCCATTCTTCGTTGTAAACCTTCATTGTCTCAGCATCATAGCTTTCAACATCAGGGAAACGAAGTTCATAATCTGAATCATTTTCAACTGCGTCCATGAAATCCTTTGTCAGAGTGACTGAAATATTTGCACCGGTAAGGAATTCTGAGTTATGGACGGTATAGGTTCCGCCTGTTGCAAGCTTTTCTTCAGCCGCTTTGATGATATCTGCGCTGAATCCGCCGTAACCTGGGATGCTCTTATAGTTAACGATTCCCTGGTACATTGCTTCTTCCTGCAAAGTCAGCGGTGTGAATTTCAACTTTTCCTTCGCCAGTTTCTTGATTGAGTCATCGTTGGTGCTTTCAATCAGGAAGCGAAGGATTCTTGGGTTTTGCATTTTGGAAATGATGAATTCTACAATGTCAGGATGCCACGTACCTACCGTTCCTTTCGGAATATTTCGCTGCTTTGCAGCCGGACTAGACTATATCATCACCCTCAGCATGGTCTGTTAGGGGTCGGGCGCTTGTGAGAGTTTATTGTTGGGACTCACTCTCTAGTCGTTGAACCTTCGCCATTACCTTTGCCCAATGACGCTTGGCTGCAGATTGTCCAATGCAAGCAATTTTTAGGCCCTCACGCTCACCGTTTCCAGTCACGTTGTGGCTTGCCTGCCTCTAAGGAGTTCCCTGCAATTCACCCGATTTTCTAATCGTTCATTTTCTGAACGACGCGGACTAATGCATCTATAAAGTTACTTTCTTTACCATAAGTTTTTTCATGACAGTTTCTACAGAGTGTGATTCCATTGTTTAAAAGAAATTGTTTTTCAGGGAAAGGCTTTTTGGGATAAATATGGTGAGCAGCAATATCTCTTGAACTCGAGTTACAACCAGGCATCTTGCACCTAAAGTTATCCCGAGTATATACTTTTTTACGCCATTCCTTATAGAGTGCAGAATCAGTTATATCAATTGTTTCCACTCTATTTTCTTTCAGGTAATTCTTATAACATGTATAAGTACAAAAGCTTTTACCTGAACTAGATAATCCTGAGCGTACCCTTTCAGTAGTTTGTCCACACTGAAAGCATTCAAAGTATACACGTTTCTTTATCCTAGTCGACTTTATTTTCTCTATGGAGGCTGGGGTATGTTTCGTTCCTCTCCTCGGAGCACCTTTATCAATTTCATCATGGCCCCTTAGCTCCCATCCAAAGAAAAGAATTCGATCTAAAATTGTTGTATAACTTACCCCTAGTTCATTAGCAAGTACAGTATATCCCTTTCTTTTAACAATGTATTCCTCATAGAGCCAATCACGATTATCGTATATCTCATTGCCTAGTTTGATTGGCTTTTTTCTAATACCAAATCTTCTAAGCTTTGATTTAATTGTCGTAATTGGCAGCCCTGTTTCTTCAGCTATCTCTTTTAAACTCATTTTGTCGTGAATATACTTTTGATAAAGAAATTCTCTGGTCAGATTCATGAAACGCCCTCCTTATAACGAACGTTTGTTCTCATGTTAATCTTACCAATTTTAACTTAGAATGTCATTTAGTTAATCCGCCAGCATGATCATCTGTGCACCACGTCTTGACCCGCCCTGCTCTACTAAATGCGTCAGCTTGGCAATGTCATCAAGCCATGAGACCGAACCGGATGATTTTCCGTTTACGCCCTTGGCAAGTGTGTTGCGCGGTCTTAGTGTCGAACCGTTCGTTCCTACTCCGCCGCCGCGGCTCATGATTTCCATTACCTGTTTGCGGTGCTCAGAAATTCCTTCGCGTGAATCTTGTACGAATGGCATAACATAGCAGTTGAAGTAGGTTACATCTGTTTCCGCGCCTGCTCCGTAAAGAACACGGCCTGCCGGGATGAAATTCATCGAGACTAACTCTTGGTAGAACTTCTCGAACCACTCCTGGCGCTTTTCTTCTGTTTTTTCAACGGCTGCAAGCCCTGTGGCATTCCGTTTCGCGATTTGCTCGTAAAATACTTCCAGCGGCTTTTCAATAACGTCCAGTGAACGTTTGATCACCCCGGTCGAAGCTTCTTCAGGATCATCAAGCACCCCGCGGAATTCTTCGTCTACAAGCACTTTGGCTGTTTTGTTCTCCCAATCAATATCTAGTATGAATCCAAGTCCACGAGCAGGAAACTTTGGATCCTCTTTGATTGTGAGAACGACGAAATCACCATTTGATAGGGTAATTTTTTCAGTGTCTTTAAAAGTATAGCGGTCCAGCATGACTAATCGGGAAACGCCTTTGTGTGTAAGTTTCATGTCAGATGTAATCGGGTGAACCTGCGGGAACAGCTTAATATCCTTGTTCAGGCTTTCTACATCCAGGCTCATTTTTTGTCCAATAGTTACAGACATTTCTACAACTCCTTCTAAGGTTTTAAATCTTTTCTCTAATGTATTACTAGAAGTATGTAATTCTAGCTGCATTTTTGAATTACCCTTACGTTATCATAACGAAACATCAAAAATCAATATATAGTGTATTTTAAATTTTCGACAACACTATATATGGTGTTTAGGTCAAGTAATAAAGATTTTGTCAAACATGAAAACTATTAAAAAATCGAGTTATTTAGAGAGAACGATAGAATATCTCCAGTAAATGATAAAAAACAACAAATTTCGAGGGTTGCACTTTTTCTAATTATCAAAAGCCTAGAAAATACTGGATAAAAACAAAAAAAGCGGGTCATCCGCTTTTTAAATTTTTTTATCTTTTAAAATTCCACTCATCAGATTCGTACTTATTTCTGGCCAGCTCATTTACATAACTCAGCTCTTCATCACTTAAAGTGTATGGCTCCAAAATAATTCCCAGGCCATCCTCAAAACCTTCCTTGAATGCTTTTTTCGCTTCTTCTAGATTTATTTTACGGCTGCTGATCTCATTGATCGCTACTGCCTTAGTCTTGAAGGCTCGCTGCATTCTTTCTTTGACTCTGTCATTCGGATACTTGAATAAGCTGAAAAGTTTATCCTCATCCAAATCGAGCAAAATGGAACCATGCTGAAGGATGACCCCTTTTTGCCGGGTCTGGGCGCTGCCGGCCACTTTACGTCCTTCAACAACAAGCTCATACCAGCTTGGTGCATCGAAACAAACTGCAGACCGAGGGTTTTTTAACGCTTCTTTATCAGCAGAAGTTTTCGGTACAGCAAAATAAGCTTCTAGACCTAACTTCTGGAAACCCTGTAATATGCCTTCAGATATTACCCTATAAGCTTCTGTTACTGTCTTTGGCATTTCTGGGTGTTCTTCAGTAACGATTACGCTGTATGTAAGTTCATGTTCATGCAGAACGCCCCGGCCGCCAGTAGGTCTCCTTACAAAACCAAGACCGTGCTGCTTCACAGCCTCCATATCAATTTCTCTTTCAATCTTTTGGAAATAGCCAACTGAAAGTGTCGCCGGGTTCCATCCATAAAAACGGACCACTGGAGGAATTTTTCCTGCACCATGCCAATCAAGCAAGGCTTCATCAAGTGCCATATTGAAGGAAGGTGAACAGTCTCCTGAATCAATAAATCCCCATACCTCTTTATTCATACAAATTTAACCCCATTTTAAAAATAGTTTAAAGCTAAGATTTTTTTAGTCTAACAAAATAAATTTCAAAAGCAAAGCAAGTTGATTTAAAGAAATTTACTAATTTCCTTTGCTCTCTGACATGAAGGCTTATATAATTATAAGTGGCTCAGCTAAGCTTGAAAGGAGAAATATGTTTTGGATACACTTATCTTTTTAATCGTCCTGACAGTTGCGGTAATTCTATACTCTGTGTTTATGTATTTCCGCCAGAAGAAAATCCTAAAGACCCTGTCAGAGGAAGAATTCAAAGCTGGTTATCGTAAAGCGCAATTGATTGATGTCCGTGAACCGAATGAATTCGCCGGTGGACACATTTTAGGCGCCAGAAATATCCCGCTTACCCAACTTAAGACTCGCCTGAAGGAAATCAGGCCGGACAAGCCTGTCTACCTTTATTGCCAGAGCGGTTCCCGCAGCGGACGTGCTGCCCAGCTGCTATACAAAAAAGGCTATAAGGACCTTAATCATCTACAAGGCGGCTTCAAAAAATGGGGCGGCAAAGTTAAAGCTAAATAAGCATTCTTTCCATAAAATTCCCCCTCAGCATGACTGCTGGGGGGTTTAGCTTTTCATTTCATAAAACAGATCGACTGCCTTCTGCCAGAACCAAGCAGAAGTCACACCAGGTTCGGACAAAATTTCGGCTTCTCCTCTTATTTTTGTCCGAAGTCACACCAGGTTCGGACAAAATTTCGGCTTCTCCTCTTATTTTTGTCCGAAGTCACATCAAGTTCAGACAAAATCTCGGCTTCTCCTCTTATTTTTGTCCGAAGTCACACCAGGTTCAGACAAAATCTCGGCTTCTCCTCTCAATTTTGTCCGAAGTCACATCAAGTTCAGACAAAATCTCGGCTTCTCCTCTGAATTTTTCATAATACACACCGGTTTCGGACTCGCAGTATTTTCCGAGGTCATTCCGTGTTCATAACTAAAAAACAAAGTCCTGCCAATAACAAACCGGCAGGACTTCTATCGTTCTATTCAGCTTTCTGGTAGCGCAGGATTGGCTTCCTTGCAGCTGTTGTTTCATCCATACGGCCTACTACTGTGGAGTGCGGCGCTTCCTGGACGATTTCTGGATTCTCTTCTGCTTCTCGAGCAATTTGGATCATGGCGTCGATAAAAGCATCGAGTGTTTCCTTCGATTCTGTTTCTGTCGGCTCGATCATGATCGCTTCTTCTACATTCAATGGGAAGTAGATGGTTGGCGGATGATAACCGAAATCAAGCAGGCGTTTTGCGATGTCCAATGTGCGGACGCCAAGCTTCTTCTGACGCTTGCCGCTTAGGACGAATTCGTGCTTGCAATGTCTGTTGAAAGGCAGGTCATAGTACTCTGCAAGTCTTCTCATCATATAGTTCGCGTTTAGCACAGCATACTCCGTAACAGCTTTCAAACCATCTGGACCCATTGTGCGGATATACGTATAAGCACGGACATTGATGCCGAAGTTGCCGTAGAAAGGCTTAACCCTTCCGATTGACTGCGGACGGTCATAATCAAACTTATAAACGCCATCCTGCTTTGTCACGATTGGCTTTGGCAGGAATGGAATCAGATCAGCTTTTACACCGACTGGGCCTGAACCAGGTCCGCCGCCGCCGTGAGGGCCTGTGAATGTCTTATGAAGGTTCAAGTGAACAACATCGAAGCCCATATCTCCAGGGCGTGCCTTGGACATAACAGCATTCAAGTTCGCTCCATCATAGTAAAGCTTTCCGCCTGCACCGTGGACAATCTCAGCCATCTCGAGAATGTTTTCTTCGAATAAGCCAAGTGTGTTCGGGTTCGTCAGCATCAGTGCCGCTGTATCTTCCCCGACAACCTTCTTAAGGTCTTCTAAATCAACCAGACCGTTTTCATCTGACTTTACAGTGATCGTTTCAAAACCAGCTACTGTTGCTGAAGCTGGATTGGTTCCGTGCGCCGAGTCAGGAACAATAACTTTCGTACGGTTGAGATCGCCGTTTGCTTCATGATAAGCACGGATCATCATCAAGCCCGTCCATTCACCGTGTGCACCGGCTGCCGGCTGAAGGGTAACTTCATCCATACCAGTGATTTCAATCAGGTGTTCCTGCAGATCGTACATCAATTCAAGAGCACCCTGGACAGAGCTTTCATCCTGCAATGGATGCAAATGGGCAAAGCCGTTGAATCGCGCCACATTTTCATTCATCTTAGGATTGTATTTCATCGTACATGATCCAAGCGGATAGAACCCGGAATCTACACCGTGGTTGCGCTTCGACAATGCTGTGTAATGGCGCATGATATCAAGCTCGGAAGCCTCAGGTAGTTCTGGCTCCTCTTCACGGAGGAATCCCTCAGGCAAAAGCTCTGATAAATCGGTTTCCGGAACATCCATCTCCGGAAGGCTGTAGCCGACACGGCCTGGTGTGCTTAATTCAAAAATGAGTGGCTGATCTTCCTTATGCATTGATATCCCCCATTTCCTTTACAAACGTATCGATTTCTTCTTTTGTTCTTAACTCCGTTACAGCAACAAGCATATGGTTTCCAAGGCTGGAATCATCACGCCCTAGGTCATACCCGCCGATGATGCCCTTTTCAAGCAGCTTTTGGTTCACTTCTTTTACCGGTTTATTCAGCTTGACGACGAACTCATTGAAGGTAGGTCCTTCGAATGCGATTTCAAATCCGTTCTCTTTGAAAGCTTTTTTTGCATAATGAGCTTTCTGGATATTGGCAACAGCCATTTCACGAACGCCTTTTTTGCCGAGGGCTGTCATCGCCACTGAGGCAGCAAGTGCATTCAATGCCTGGTTCGAACAAATATTGGATGTCGCTTTATCACGGCGGATATGCTGTTCCCTCGCCTGAAGCGTCAATACGAATCCGCGGCGTCCCTGATCATCCTTCGTCTGGCCGACAAGTCTGCCCGGAACCTTTCTCATGAGCTTTCCAGAAACAGCGAAGTATCCGCAGTGAGGACCGCCGAATGCTGTCGGGATCCCGAATGGCTGGGCGTCTCCGGTAACGATATCAGCTCCGAACTTACCTGGAGGCGTCAATGCACCCAATGAAAGAGGGTTGCTGGATACGACGAACAATGATTTATTTTCATGTACGATTTCTTCGATTTCCTTCATCTGCTCAATGCCGCCGAAGAAGTTTGGATACTGGACAATAACAGCAGCGATTTCTTCACTAGCCATATCCTTAAGTGCTTCAAGGTCAGTGACTCCATCCTTGTGAGGCACTTCCACGACATCGATGTACTGGCCCTTTGCATAGGCCCTGACTACATCCTTGTATTCTGGGTGCACAGCACTTGAAATCAACACTTTCTTTCTTCTCGTATGGCCTGCGCTAAGCATCGCCGCTTCAGCCAACGCTGTGCCGCCGTCATACATTGATGAATTGGCTACTTCCATGCCAGTCAGTTCACAGATCATCGTTTGGAATTCAAAGATTGCCTGAAGTTCACCCTGTGAAATCTCAGGTTGATATGGTGTATAAGCAGTGTAAAACTCTGAACGCGAAAGGACATGGTCAACGATTACGGGAATGTAATGATCGTAGACACCTGCGCCGATAAATGAAGAATACATTTTCAAATCAGCATTTTTCGAAGCCATCTGTGCCAGTTCTTTCATCAGTGCTGTTTCAGACTTGGCTGGTTTAATGTTGTACTCTCCGGCAAAACGGACTTTTTCAGGAATATCGCTGAACAATTCATCGATCGATGAAACGCCGATGCTTTCCAACATTGCGTTTTTATCACTTTCAGTCAGCGGTAAATAGCGATGCTTCATAACTTTTTCCCCTCTCCGGCTTTTACTTTTTATCTCTTTTATAAAAAGGTGTAGCTGAAACGGCAGCTTTTAAGCGCTTGCCGCGGATTTCAACTTCCACTTCATTACCTAACTCAGTTTCTTTTGCATCAATCAGCGCAAGCCCGATATTTTTCTTGAGCGTCGGGGATTGCGTGCCTGTAGTGACTTCACCAATCTGAGTGTCCCCTTTATAAACTGGGTACCCATGGCGCGGGATTCCGCGGTCAATCATCTCGATGCCGACAAGCTTTCTAGGCAGGCCATCTTCTTTTTGCTGCTTGAGTGCTTCTTTTCCAATAAAGTCTGCTTCTTTATTCAGCTTTACAGCGAAGCCAATTCCAGCTTCAAGCGGGCTGATTTCTGATGAAAGTTCCTGGCCGTACAATGCCAGATTCGCTTCAAAACGCAATGTATCCCTGGCACCAAGGCCGCACGGGATGACTCCCTCTTCTTTGCCTGCTTCAAGGATTTCCTTCCAAAGGCTTACAGCATCCCCGGAATCGCAATAGATTTCGAATCCATCTTCACCTGTATATCCTGTCCGCGATACAAGCGCTTTCTTTCCGTTCAGGTTGACTTCTTCGCTGAACTTGAAGAAACCGATTGTGCTCAGGTCATGATCCTTTGCAAGCTTCTGAAGGACTTCCTCAGCAAGCGGGCCCTGTAACGCCAGCTGCGCCATGCCTTCTGACAGGTTCTCGATTTTCACATTGCCTTCAAGATGGTCCTGCATCCAATCAAAATCTTTTTCGATATTGGAAGCATTCACAACAAGCAGGTAAAGCTCATCCTCAAGTTTATAAACCAACAAATCATCAACAGTGCCCCCGGTCTCATAACACATAGCCGTATATTGGGCTCCGCCGTTTTTGAGTTTTGAAACATCATTCGTCATCATCTTTTGTAGATAGTCCAGACTATCGGGGCCTTTAACCTCTATTTCTCCCATGTGAGAAACATCGAATAGACCAGCTTTTGTCCTAACTGCTTCATGCTCTTCCTTAATGCTTGAAAACTGGACAGGCAGCTCCCAGCCCCCAAAATCAACCGTTTTTCCACCGTATTCCTTATATACTTCAAATAGCGGTGTCCGTTTTAATTCAGTCATTATGTATCCCCCTTCGTCCTATAGCTAAAAAATCAGTTTGCGTCGTGTCTGATGAGGCAATTGCGATTGAACCCACAAAAAAGGACAGAGCACCCCCTCTGAATCTGAGAAGGTCTCTGTCCTTTCACCTGAAAGTTTACCTGTAAAGGCTTTCCCCTTTGGTGGCTCCCACTAAAAAAGCGCTCTCCAGAGATGCGTCAAACAAGAGTTCTTTTGCCTGAGAGATTCACAAAGTCTGCTTGCTCCTTCGGCGCTACTAAAGTAGTCTCTCCCCTTGTTGTCATCCGCATTTATATTATTTTCACAATTGGGCATGCTAGACGTTATTACACATGTCTGCAAAACTGACTATTTAAGACTATAAAATGACAAATTTCAAAACATTCAAAAGCTAACTTCATCCTACCATTAGAAAGCTAATTTCGGCAATATATTTATACTTTAAAAGAGGTGGATAAAATGACCGTGCAAATCAACTTTGATTCTTCCTGGCAGGACGAAATGGCTGAGAGAATTGATAACGACGGACCGTGGGGAAATTGGGAGCTGTACAAGCTTGCCGTGGAGATAGAAAAACATACCATCATACCGGAATTTGAGGGTCTTCAGGCACCGGCGCATCTTCCTGAACTTACCCCTCTGCCGCATCAGCTGGAGGTAGCGAAGCAGGTCGTTGAAAACATGAATGGAAAAGCCATACTTGCCGATGAGGTGGGCTTAGGAAAAACGATCGAGGCAGGTTTGATTTTAAAAGAATATATGATCAGGGGCTTGGTCAAAAAAGTATTGATCCTTGTGCCTGCTTCCCTTGTTTCACAGTGGGCCATGGAGCTGAATACAAAATTCCATATCCCCGCCATTGCCCAGAAGAAAAGCTATGTATGGGAGCAATGCGATGTTGTCGTATCTTCAATCGACACAGCGAAACGGGCGCCTCACAGGGATATCATCAACAACTTAAATTATGACCTTATCATAATTGATGAAGCTCACAAGCTAAAAAATAACAAAACAAAAAACTATGAATTTGTCCAAAATCTCAAGAAGAGATTTTGTCTTTTGCTGACAGCCACTCCGATACAAAATCGGATTGAAGAAATTTTCAACCTTGTATCACTTTTGAAACCAGGTCATCTGGGCTCTGAAACGGCTTTTTTTGATAAATATAAAAAGGACGCCAGGTCAGTAAATGATGACGAACACCTTAAAGAGCTGGTCAATAAAGTAATGATTCGCAACAGGCGCTCTGATACTGGCATCGAATGGACGAAGCGCCATGTAGAAACCATCCCTATTCAGTTCTCCGATCAAGAACGGGCACTGTACGATTCAATTCAATCATTAAGAGGTACCGAAAGTGGTCTCAGCTCCAGTCAATTCTCTTTAATGACGCTTCAGCGGGAAGCTTGCAGCAGCAGGGAAGCAGTTTTCTACACTCTCAGAAACATGCTTCAAAGACAGGAGAATCCCTCAGTCGGTTTCCAGAATACAATTGCACAGCTAATTAAACGTGTTGAGGCAGTAACAAAGAATTCCAAGGCTGAAAAAGCGCTTGAATTAATCAAGCAGATTGATGACAAGGTCATCATCTTTACCGAATACAGGGCCACCCAGTTATATCTTCAATGGTTCCTTAAGCAGCATGGCATCACTTCTGTGCCGTTCCGGGGAGGATTCAAACGCGGCAAAAAGGATTGGATGAGGGAACTGTTCCAAAAGAATGTCCAGGTCCTGATCGCAACAGAGGCAGGAGGCGAAGGGATTAACCTGCAATTCTGCAGCCACATCATCAACTTTGACCTGCCCTGGAATCCGATGAGGCTTGAACAGAGAATCGGAAGGATTCACCGCCTCGGCCAGGAGAAGGATGTGAAAATATACAATTTCGCGACAAAAGATACAGTCGAGGAACATGTACTGAAGCTGCTTTACGAAAAGATCAATCTGTTCGAGAAAGTCATCGGTGAACTGGATGATATCCTGACAAAATTGGAGTTTGGCAATATCGAGGACCATTTGACCGATATTTTTGGAAAGTCGGCATCTGAAGGCGAAATTCGGATCAAAATGGAAAACCTGACGTCGATGATCCAGTTCGCAGAGGAAATGAAGGAGGGAAATCAGCGTGCAGCAACAGGAAATCCATAACTTTCTCGAAAAATACTTCACCGCAAATAACTGTGAATTGCTTGAAAATGACAAGGGGTATATGACAGTCCAGCTGACGATCGATCTTGACAAGGAGCTGATGAACCGCCCGTTCTACTGGCATTATCTTGAGAAGACAGGCGGCGTTCCTAATCCCATGAAGCTGACCTTGATCACCAATAAACAGCAGGCGCCAGACGATATGAAAGGTGAGGTCATCCACTTTGGCTCACCACGGCTTCATCAAATCTTTGCATCGACTAAAAACCTCGCCGGTTACATCCGGTTATATCAAAATAATCAATTTCCTGCCCAGACACCGCTTATACCCTGGATAGGGCTGAATATGAAAATATCGTATCAATGTGACAGAAAACGCGATGTTTTCCATTCAATCGGGCTGCAGCTGATCAATGGAAGGATGGAAGAAGACTTTCATGATAAATTATTGAAGCTTCCATTGAGTACAAAAATACCAGACTACGCCTATACACTTTCTCCATTAATCAAGCCAAAAAGCGGCGTTAACAGAATCCAGTCTTTTTTGAATGCAAGGGTTGAACAAGAGGACCATGCCTGGGCAGAAGAGGCAAGAAAACGCTGGCAGAAGGATTTGCAATTGCTCCATCATTTCTATGAGAACGAAGAAGAGGAATCTGATAGCTATAAAACCGAAAAAGCTGCATTACAGGAACAATATGAACCAAAAATAAAAATCGAAATCGTCAACGGCGGATTGTTTTATTTAACAGAAAGTGCTTTATGATTTTGTACAAAAAACAAACCCGGCTCCTGTTAAAGCCGGGTTTTCCTGTTATTTCTTTTTCTTTTTGATACTCGACATCAGCATAAATGGCAGAATGCCAAACCACCTGAACATAAAAGTGGCTTCTGCGTCTTTTTTTGCCTGCTTCATCCTCTGGCGCTCTTCTTTGGGCTGATCAATATATTTTACTACGGTCTGGGTTAGGTATTTTACGTAATCATTTGTTTTCATGGTTACACCATCCTTCGCTCCTTATCAAGTATAACCATGAGTTATTTTTTCATACGCTGGATGATTTCATCGACAATCATTGAAACAGCTTTCCCAGAGGTATCCACTTCGATCGTAGCCGTATCTCGGTATAATGGCAGCCTGCTATGGTATAATGTTTCCGCAGCTTCTCTATTGGCTTTCCTTAATAATGGCCTGGTATCGTCATTTCTGAGCCTATCCATGATGATACGGATTTCAGCATGAAGGAAGACAACATTCGCTTTTTCCTTTAAGAACAACCTGTTCTTTTCTGCTCCAATAATTCCACCTCCAGTAGCGACAACGGCATCTGCTTCCGGCATTGAATACAACACCTCGGTCTCCAGGCGGCGGAATTCCTCTTCACCATCAATGGCAAAGATTTCATTGATCGTCTTTCCGGCCTTATGGACAATTTCCTGATCTGAATCGTACACTGATACTTCCAGTTTATTAGCCAATTCCTGTGAAATGGTTGTCTTTCCCGAACCCATAAACCCAATAAGATAGATAGCGTTCATTTCGTTAATTCACCTGTCACTTCTTTTCCCTCCATCTTACCATTGAGCCGGTATCCTTGTCATATTGGGCTATACCAAGAGTCTTTTCCCCGCTGGTGAGATTAAGGGTGAAGATGACTTCTTCCACTTTTCCTGACACCTCACGTATTTGAAAGGAAACATCTCCTGACCGATATTTCAGTATACCTGAAGCCGGCAAGGATCCCTCGCTCCTCATGGATTCCGTCTGTTTGACCGAACATAGCATATAATACTCCTGCAGCCGTATTGTCTCTGTTTCTTTTGCGAATTTTTTTCCGGCAACATAATTCTCAGTCAATATAAGCAAAGAAAATGACATCAATAGTAAAAAAATCATCGTCAGTGGATAGACAAAACCTTGTTGATTTATGGTTCCACACCCCCAGTTTGGTAAAATTGATGGATCCTGACCTGATAATCCCTTCCTTTTAAATCCCTTGCCTTAATCTCAACTCCATCAGCTATTTTTCCAAAACTGAAGCTTGAAAGGTTTTGTACCAGGATTTCATGTCCCTTGAAATCCACCCTTCTCCGCATGCTGGAATTATACTTCTCATAAAGTATAATTTGCTCATCAACCTTCATAAACAGTCTGTCTGGCTGAACAGTCATTTGCTGTGCTGAACGAATTTCTCTTTTTACCTGGCTGCTGAAGACCTCCCACTCCATTTTCCTCTCTAACGTCTCAGCAACACGCTGGTCAAGGATGATTTTCATACCTAAAGGCAGCATGGAGGCAATCATCAAAAATAGCATTACTGATAAAAGCATCTCAGCCATAGTGAAGCCTCTTTCACTCTGAAGAAGCACATTTTTTTTGATCATCATAATGGACACAAACCTCCCACAAAGAATCTCCCTCATTCTTTGTGACATTAATATAATACAGCTCGCCATTCTGCGTAATATTTTCTCTGCCAGAACTGGTTCCAGTAATTTTCAAGTACATCAGTTCGTCATATAATAAATGGCTGGCTTCCGCATTTCTTTCGGACTCCATTGTCTGGTTGCTGACATGTATGGCAATTGGAAGCAATATCGCAGCACCCATGAAAAACGCGGCCAATGATAGCAGCATCTCACTGAGAAAAAATCCATCATTCCTCCATAACATAAAATCTGCCCTTTCCTATCTGGATCATCATCTTATATTTCCTTGATCCTGCAGTGATATAAATAGAACCAAAGCTATCGATATTCCCATCCGGCTTATATTGGAACATTAAATTCAACGTCCCTCTTTCCACTTTGATGTCAGAAGAGTAATGTCTTTCGGCCAGAAACGGAGCATAATAATCCATTCTGTGGATATGGTAGGAATTATTTTCGGGCACGAAATGGAAAGTAATCGTCTCTTGATGGGACATCGCGTATTGCTGGCTGTACAGAAGGTCGGATTTCAATTGTGAAAAGAAAAGCTCTTTTTCGAGCATGTCTTTTTGGGGTGTAAACAGGAAAGCAGATGTGAGGGAGAGCATCAAGAATGCCGAAAGCACAATCAGCATTTCGACCATCGTAAAACCTCCAGAGTGGTTCATTGGCCGGTCGCAGCGAACTCTTCTTCCGTAAGCACCGCACCTTCAGTAGTAATCACAAGCCCAGTACCGTCTGGACATTTGGCCCCTGTGTTTTTCAGATATTTGCCCGTTTGAAGCTGTTCAAAGTTAGGAATCACCTTGTTGTCAATTTTGTATGCCTGTACCTGTGCCTCGACCATTTTTATATAACCTTCGCAGCCCTTCGTATTAATTTTCGAACTATGTGAAGATATATTAGGGACTGTAATAATCAGAAGAACAGAGATCACCAGCAAAACAATCATCATTTCTATCAAAGTAAAGCCCTTTTGATTTTTCATCATGCATTCTCCTTTAATTTTCCGCATTTAAAAATGCTAAATTCCTTTCATCATTTGAAACATAGGCAATAATATGGCTAGGTACAATGAAACGACAAGGAGGCCAATAAAGCTGTACAAAATCGGCTGCACTGCTTTCATTGCACTTTCTGTTTTTTCTTCGAGTTCTTTCAGGCAATGCCTGCTGTAAAAATAAAGTTCCTGATCCAGCTTGCCGTTCTTCTGCCCATGCCTGATGATCTTCGGCAGCTCTGCTTCAAAAAACAAATACTCTCCAGCTGCCTTGTCAAAATCCTGGCCAGCAGCCAACTTTGAAATCATATCCTTCCCCAATTCCCTTGAAAAAGGTTCATGCATGTTTTGCTCAAACACCTTCAATGCAGCTAGAACTGAAAGGCCGCCAGAAAACAAATAACTTAACTGTACTGAGAAATAGTGTGAGTAAAGAAGCCTGACAAATTTGCCGGCAACCGGAAGCTTCACAAGCATCATTATTTGTTTTAGAGGATGGATGTTCTTAAAGCTGATGAAGTAGTATAAAACGAGAAGTGTAATGGTACCAAGAAGGCCATATAGCAAGTATGGAAGAATAGAGGCTGCCGCCCCGATGGTTTGCATGAATATATTCGGAGCCAGATTCATGTCTAAAAATAGAGAGTTGAATTTCGGAAGCAAAATCTTGTTGACGAAAAATAATAAAATGAATGTAAGCATCAAGAGTAATACTGGATATCCAGCAAGCCTTCTTAATCTCTGGTAGTCCGCGTCCCGCTTTATGACCATGTCGCTGCCCTCAGTCAGGGTGCGGGCCAGCCCGCCATGCTGCTCGGCAAAATAAACATAGCTGACTAAGTCCCTTTTAAAATTCAATTCTTCAAGAATCAGATATAGGGGAAATCCTTCACGCAGCTTTCCTAGGCTTCTTTTAATCTCCGCTTTTCTGTTCTTCTCCAAATAAAAAGTCATCGATTCAATTGCTTCTGAGAGAGAATAACCGCGCGACAGCAATTCTCCCGTCCTTTTGAGAAACCTGGCCTGTTCGGCGACTGGCCACTTACTGTCCATCATTGAGAACCCACCTCTGGTACTCTGACTCCTTGATGTACCCCAGTGCGATTCCTTTCCGGATTGCATCTTTGAGAGTCTTGTATCGATAGTTTTGCTGTTCCCCCTTTGCTTCCTTCAGTACGGCAGATAAATCCTTCCCCGTAAGGATTTCGAAGATATTTCCTCTTTTGCCGCTGCCTGATGAATAGCAAAATGGCGAGCACGTCCCTTCACAATATGGACACGTAAGTTCAACGAGCCTTTGAGCCGTTACTGCAATCAATGTCTGTTCAATCTCAAGCCAATTGATCCCGAATTCAATCAGCCTGTAAATCGCTCCTCTTGCATCCCTTGTATGCATCGTCGTCAGGACGAGATGTCCTGTCAGCGATGCTCTTATCGCCGTTTCAGCAGTTTCTTTATCCCGAATTTCCCCAACCATGATAATATCCGGATCATGCCGTAAAATGGCTTTCAAGCCAGCGGAGTATGAAATTCCAGCGCGTTCATTGACCTGAACCTGCAGTACTGTGTCGCTCGGTTTTTCAATCGGATCTTCAAGGGTAATGACACTGCGATTGACTAAATCCGAGGTTTCAGAAAGCATGGAATAAAGGGTAGTCGTCTTGCCGCTGCCCGTCGGTCCAGTAAAAATGATCAAACCATGTGCGTGCTTTAAAAGGGAAATCAGTTTTTTTGATGTGGATGGAAATAATGAAATTTGGAAAGAAGGAGATTGATTTTGTTCGGGAAGGAGTCGAATGACCATGCTTTCGCTCTGGTAGGCTGGAAGCGTGGAGATCCTTAAGCCAATCTTCATTTCTTGGTATCGATAGGTAAAAGCACCGCTTTGAGGCCGTCTTTTTTCACCAATATCCATCGAAGCTGTGAATTTAAAGTGGGAAATGAGCCGCTCACAATCAGCCTGTTCAAGCGTATAACGGGGGAGTAGCTGATTGCCTAGCCTGAATTTAATCAGTGTGTCTTTCTCGCGAGGAATGATATGAATATCCGACGCGCCGCTTCGTAAAGCATCTTTCAAGACATTTTCCGCTAGCTGTTCAATTGATTTGACAATAATCATGCACCACCTTTTTAGTTATAGAAAAGGAATTCGCCAAACCCTCTTCTCTTCCTGCAAAAAATCGAACTTAAATATGTATAAAAAGTGACAATTCTATTTATAATAACTACCGTAGCGTTAACAAGTTATATCAGTGGGCTATAGCCAAGCGGTAAGGCAACGGACTTTGACTCCGTCATGCGTTGGTTCGAATCCAGCTAGCCCAGCTAACCTAAAAAAACGGAAGCCCTCGCTTCCGTTTTTTATGGTTTTGTGGAAATGGTTTTATTAATCCAGCTCGAGCGCTTGTCAAGCTGACCAAGGCGCTTGCGCTTTTCTTGTTACCTCGCTATTTTTTTCAAGGCATCAGGGTTAAAACCGACAATTAGCTTTTTCCCATCTGTTAAAATCGGCCGTCTAAGCAGCTTCGGTTCCTCAATGACAAGTTTGATTACCTCTGAAAGTGGCAGGTCTTCCATATCCATTCCCAGATTTTTATAGGTTTCTCCTCTTGTGGCAAGCAGTTCATCCAAGCCTTCAGTCGTCAATGATAAAATCTGCATTAATTCTTTTTTCGATGGAGTATCTTTGAACATATGACGTTCATTGAATTTCACGCTGTTAGAGACCAGCCACTTTTTTGTTTTACGGCATGATGTACAGCTAGGATAAGAATAAAACGTCAGCTCTTCCATTTAAGTTACCTCCTGGCGAACATAATTATCTTCTATACATATTGTATAACTTTTGTATAACATTTGTATACTTTTTTGTCATCATTTCGCCATTTAGTTGTGAACATTTTCTAAACATATAGTGTAAACAGTGTAAACCTTATTTTCCCCTGTATTATAATGAAGGCAAATTAGTGGGCTGAGGTGAACTAAGGTGGAGCAAACATTAAAAATTACAAGTGTTTTGTCTGACCCAACGCGTTATTATATTTATCAATACATCACAAAAAGGCATAAGGATGTTACTGTACAGGAAATCTCCGATAATTTTGATATCCATCCAAATGTAGCAAGGCTGCATTTATCAAAACTCGAAGATGTGAACATGCTGATATCCGAGACAAAAAAAACCGGCAAGGGCGGCCGTCCAAGCAGACTGTACCGCCTTTCAGATGAAGTGATCCAGCTGCACTTCCCATTCCGTGATTATCAGCTATTGTCAAAAATCGCAATGACGACAATGATGTCGCTTGGAGAAGCTGGAAAAAAAGCATTGTACATGACAGGAAAACGCTTTGGTGAAGAACTGATGGATCAAGAATTATCCCGCCATCCACAAATGTCAGCTGAAATGACGTTTGAACATAAATTGAATTCAATCAAGAATGCTGCGACTCTTGCTGGTTTTTATCCAGAATTCGAACCTAACAGCGAAAAGACCAGGATTTACTTCCAGATCTTCAATTGTCCTTTTAAGGAAGTAGCAATGGAGCATACCGAAACAGTCTGCAATATGCACTATGAATTCTTGCGCGGAATGTTCGAATCCCTCTTTGGTGAAATCGAGCTGATCGAAAAAGAGAATATGTTCACAGGCTGTGGCTCTTGTTCATATCAGGCTGTTATTGCACAATAATCAATCCTTGTTTACTTTTCACTCCACTTTACTTTATAATATGATAGTGATGGACTTGTAGGGTAAAGGAGGGATATCTTTGGATCGTATGTACAGAGTTTTAGGATTCTGGACGGGAATCTTTGCTGTCATGTTTTTCTTGGGTGACATGTATACGACGTCCTTGATTTTCTTTGGTCAAACTGGATTTTTCTTGCTATTAAGTTACTTGAAACTGTCTGAGCGTATGTACATTTACGTCTTCGGCGCATACTTAACGATTTTCTTTGCTGGATTTACTTACTGGTCAACATTTATGATGCCATTAGGCGGAACTGGACATTGATCAATTGTTACGCTCAAGTAAGAAAAGCGCAAGCGCCTTGGTCAGCCCCGACAAGCGTTGGAGGGCCGACCGGGGAAGTCGCTCTTTGACTTCATCGGGCGGACCGAAAACGAAAAGCGGTGGCGACTGCCCAACTCCGACAAGCGCTGGAGGGCCTGACAGTGAAGTCGTTCTTTGACTTCATTGGCAGGACCGAAGCGACTCGAGGAGTTAGGAGCCGCAGCTAGACAAACGTCTCGAGGGGCTAGGCGCTGGAGCTAGACACTAATCTAAGTGGAAAAATTTATACTTTCTTATGCAGTAAAAAAAGCGATGGTTATCCATCGCTTTTTTTATTTGCTTTCGCAAATACTAAAATAGTTTTTCATCCAGGCTGCCCATACCCTTTGCCTGGAGAATGACATCAAACGACTGGCTGATCCCGCCTGGGAGAATCAGGCTCCGAATTGCACGATTGCGCTTGCTGGCTTCAGAAAAAGGATTGGGATCGTGGTGTTCCGCGAGCTCATCCAATATCCCTGCAGCCATCAGGAACTCATCCTGTCTCATCTTTCGCACGAAGCTCAGGCCGTATTTTTCACCAGTGGATTTAAGCGCATCAAAATGCACATGACTTGTCAGATCCATCTCTCCCGGATGCTGCAAAACATCATGAAACATCTGGTGCTGGTAATATCCCCTCAAGCTGCCGCGCCTGCGCGATGGGTGCATCCACTCTTCCTTCGTATAACCGTAATCTACAGTCATCATGATCCCCTTCGAGAATTGCTCTGCGATCGATTTCAGGAATGGTTCATACGTAAGCGGTACCTCCATCCTTTGCCCTTCAGCCAGTTCAATTCCCTGGTCGTTTAAAAAAGCGGTAATTCGATGATCCATCACCGGAATCATGATCTCTTTTAATTCACCATTATCATGGCCAACAAAAACTTCTTTTATAACACTCTCGCTTTTTTCGACGACATGAACAGGAAAAGCATCAAATAATTCATTAGAGAAAATCAGCCCTTGTTCCATGCCTGTTCCCTCATATGCATCAGCATGAAGGACGTTCACATTTTCCAAGCCGTCCAATTCCGCTGCTTGAAGTTTTCGATGATATGGACTCGCTTCAACAATCCAATAGCTAAGCCGTTCATGACTCAGTTCATTCCAGCCTTGTATAAATGACCGGGCAAAGCGCCCATTCCCAGCTCCTATTTCACAAACAGACGGTGGCAAGCCTAGGGTTCCGGAGTTTTTCGCAAACCATTTCCCGATCAGCTTGCCAAATACATCAGCTACATTGCTCGATGTATAAAAGTCTCCCTTTTTGCCTATTTTCTGGCGTTCTTTTATGTAATATCCTTCCTCCGGATGATAAAGGGCAAGCTCCATATACTCAGCATAAGAAATCATTTTTTCCGGGGAGGCTTCAATATACTCTTTGATTATTCCTTTCATAATAACTCCTTGAAAAAAAGTTTTCACTATTGACATAGTGTTTTCAATATTATATTGTTTTAGTAGTAGCTTAACTATATCCCCTCCCATGATATGAATAGAACATCCCCCAGGAAAGCCCTTCTCTTTGAGAAGGGCTTTCCTAGTTTCCTTAATCATTCTGCTCCCTTTTTAAAATCCATTTAAAAAAGGATTGGAATCCATTTCTGAACCAATGGAGGTTGTTGGTCCGTGTCCGGGAAGCACCTCTGTTTGTTCCGGCAATACAAGGAGCTTATCATGTATGCTTCTGATTAATTGATTATGGTTGCCACCTGGCAAATCCGTCCTTCCGATGCTTCCATTAAACAATGCATCTCCTGCCAGTACAAATTCCGCGTCTGGAAAATAAATCGATATACTTCCTGGAGAATGTCCAGGGGTTTCAAACACTTCGAATTTAAAGCTGCCAATTGACATGACACCTTCATCTTTTATCAAGTGGTCAGCAGGACGCGCTTTGATCGGTTCATTTAGCATGAAATGCCTGGAACCATTCAAGGCAGGGTCCGACAGCCAATCCTTTTCTTTTTCATGGATATATACCTTGATTCCGTATTTATCCCTAATTCTATCCACCGCGCCAATATGATCGAAATGAGCGTGTGTCAGCACAATTGCTTCCGGTTTTAGCTCAAGCTGTTCAATCACTGTTGCCAGCTTTTTCGGATTGTCACCTGGATCGACAATCAGGCAAGATTGTTTTTCATCATATACAATATAGCAATTTGTTTGTAAAGGACCTAGGGGAATCTGTTTCCATTTCATCAAAAATAGCCTCCAGCTTCTAGTGGTATTATTCATATATTTATTTTACACTATTGTCAGGCAAGTTTTCAGGATTTGCGAATGAAAAGCTTATGAGCCTTGGTGAACTTAAGGCAAGGGCTTAAGTCGAATTACGGGATTCTGAACATATATGTGTTCTTCAATAAAAAACGGAGGAGGTTGTAAAGTGCAAATTTTCATTGGAATTGAGGCCAACTCAATACTTTCCGAACTGACTGAATTTGAACAATTTCTTCAATCAGCCGTCCCTCCGCATCTTGTCCATGGACATATTTATATTTACGGGCAGCAAAAAATGGCAGATGCAGCTTCAGAATTACTGTCAGAAGCCGACCTCCTTGAAGAAACACATCAACTGATAAAAGTGAAAGGAACAGCTGGTGCCGATTTTTACGATTATGGATTCTCTGCAGGACCTGATACTTATTTGTACTCTAATGATCTGTCAGCCTTCAGGTTTACAGCAGGCGGTAACACCCAGATTGAAATGGCTCTTATTCAGTTGGAAGAACATCTTGTTTATACGTCCGCAGAAGGGATTTATTTTACGATAGACCATTATACTGACCTTGTGATGGGTATAGTAAAGGCATATAAGGTGAAAGTTGAGTTTTTAGACCTCGACAAATGGTGTAAAAAAATATAAAATATAAAACGAGTGTATGCTTGTCATTACATAACAGGCTGCCGCCTAAATTTCAATCAACTAATTCAACAAACAGGCTTAATGTCTGCCTAATTATGAAGGGGGCTTTATCATGGGATTGGCAATTATCTTCGCTTTAGTCACACTGCTTGCCGGTTATGCAACTTTCTCGGCGCTTAAAAACAAAAACATTCTTGGAATCGTCTTTGGTGGAGGAACTTTCTTAGTTATTGGCTGGTTCACAGTCATGACGGTCCTTAACTCTGGATTCCCTACAGCGCACTAATTTGAGACACGGAAAAAGACCACCCATGGGTGGTCTTTTTCATTCACTTCTATTTCAATAATTCATTTACCCTGTCTACCTTATCCTGCATCCTTCTTTTCACATCACGCCTGTCGTCAATCCGGATATTTGTGGCTACTCTCTGGATCCCGGCATTGAAAGGTGCTTCGTGGATTGCCTGGATCACCTCAAACAAAACGGGCAGTTCTCCTTCAATCAAAGTGTTCATTGGCGTAAGTTGATATTGGATTTCGCCCCGTTCCTCATACTGCTTAAGAATTTTTTGGATATCTGCTACATAAGAACTCACGCTTGGCGTCTGAGTTCCGATTGGTATAACTGTTACATCGACGATTGCCATTAAAATCTCTCCTTGCAAAATCAATTAGTAAGGCTCATTTCGTTAGCTTCATTGCTAGCTCAACCCGCTACAAAGGCAATTATTATTAAAAAGTTCCTTGAAAAGAAACCCGGTACCTTTAATAAAGCGACAACTGGAGCATGTGCTACATAGCAAAAACAAAAACAGCCATTAGTAAACGAGGTTAAAAATCTCGTTTGTCTTGATATTCAAGACTTTTTCGAGCTGGAAACCATAAAGGCACATCTCCCCGGAAGGTGAGCAGGAAAGTGGTTCATTGGCCAACTCGTTAAACACAACTTCCTCTTTTTTGGTATCTATATGATAACGCATCAAGTTAAATCCACCCTCATAAAGGTCAGCATCTCCCTGACTGTCTGCTCTCAAATAGATAAAATCCTTCCCATTTCCCATTAAATCATAAAAAGGAACGACCCATCCAGAAAAAGAGGTTAACAGCGGCGCTGTAAATTCTGCGACCGGTTTGCCTCCATCCCTGATGAATGTATACAATCCCTCTTCCGCATCATTCACTTTGACAGTCATTAAATACGGCCCAAAGGAATCGAACTGGTATACATCTTCATGCAAGGTTACAATCTTATTTTCCTTAAGAGATAACGAATTTAATGGTGCCGTAAGAGACATCCCTTCTTCTTCCCATTCCTGATAGACAAGAACATCCTCGGATATCCATCTGACAAAGGGCTCGGGAAGTTCGACGTCTTTGAGCTTATTGTTCCTTAAATCAAGCAAATAACTGCTGAAATCCCAATCTGCCGTAAAAGAAGAGATCATTAATAAATTTTCATCGAATGGGTTCCACTCAAAAGTTATATCATATGATTGAATGCTGGTAGAATACATCTCTTCACCTGACAAATCAATAATAGTCAGGAGTCCTTCTTCTGATGCACCGCTATGGATCAGCACCTTGGTTCTTTCTGGACTTGGTACCGCGTTAATGATTGGCTGCGCACTTGTATATAGCAATGTTGCCTTTCCAGATCCAAGATTGTAGGAATATAATAAGGAAGTACTTTCTCCTTTATTTGTAATATAGAGGATTTCAGAATCACTAAGCCAGCCTGCTGATTTATAGAATTCCTCCTGCTCGCCAATACGAATCGGAATCACATCCACTCCCAAAAACGAAGGAGCAGGGAGTTCCTTCATCCTTTTCAAACTATGACCAGCTCTTTCATGCAATGAACCTTCAAGTTGCTGAGAGCAGCCAGAAAATATTGATGCAGAAGTGATGATGATCATCATCACCCAAATAACATAAGGTGTATGATATGTACTTACCTTATTGCTCTTCACCTCTACACCCCCATTTTTAACCATGTATATATCTGTACGTTAGAAACCTGTAAATGTTTCAATGAATTATGAAAAATCAGCAAAAACAATCATTATACATTACCCTCTTTTTTTAAAAGCCAAAAACCAGCTATTATGCACTATGTAATATCTCATTGATTCAGGCAAATTACTACTCTTATTTTATAACTTCCATAATAAAAATCCTGCACCCATAATATTAAGGTGCAGGTTTTACAGAATTTCACTTATTGGATTTAGGGGAACCATTTTCTTTGTTTGCATCTTGCTCGTCATAAAATCTCAGCAAGTCTCCATAAATGATTTTATCGGAGAACTCAAGCTCGTTCTTTGCTTGTTCAAAGAAAGGCTCACAAGCTGCTTTGTCAGTCGGCTCGCCAGTTGTCTTATCGTAGCAAGTTTCTCTTGTGAATACATAATCCTTTGTGATGAAGCTGCCATCTCGCAAAACAGCGAAATCACGTCGATTCTTCGAGAATAGATCGGACCCAAAATCGATGTTATTTTTAGTGTCGATTCCCAGCAGGTGAAGGATGGTCGGCTTTAGGTCAATCTGTCCGCCAACCGTAGTCATTGTCTTGCCCTCATGGCCAGGAATGTGGACGATCAGCGGCACTTGCTGCAGCTGAGTGCTTTCAAAAGGCGTAATTTCCTTGCCTAGATATTCACCCATCGCCTTATTATGATTCTCCGAGATCCCATAATGGTCACCATATAAAATGATGATGGAGTCTTCGTAAAGTCCCTCATCTTTCAAATCTTGTATAAACAGCTTAAGAGCCTCATCCTGATAACGAACAGTTGGGAAATAATTATTGACTGTCTTATCATTTGACGTATATGGTTCGATAAGGCGGTCTTCCTCATTCAGTTCGAATGGGAAATGGTTCGTCAATGTAATGAACTTAGAATAGAATGGCTTCGGCATAGCCTTCAAGTGGTCAACGGATTGTTGGAAGAACTCAATATCTTTCATGCCCCAGCCTACTGAATTTTCTTCTTCCACTTCATAATCAGGCAGCGAATAGAAGCGCTCGTATCCCAGTGATTGGTACATGATATCACGGTTCCAGAAGCTCTTGTTATTCGCATGCAGAGAAGCAGTGAAATATCCGTTTTCATTCAAAATTTCTGGTGTTGCTGTATATTCATTTCCGGAGTGCGTAAAGAATACTGCACCTCTGCTTAATGGATACAGTGAATTCTCAACCAGGAATTCAGAATCTGAAGTCTTTCCCTGACCGGTCTGATGATAGAAATTGTTGAAGTAATAACTTTCTTTTATGAAATCGTTCAGGAAAGGTGTAATTTCTTCTCCATTTACAGTCTGGTCTATGACAAAATCCTGTGTGGATTCCATGGAGATAAGTATCACATTTTTCCCTTTTGCAGCACCAAACATCTCATCGTCCGGGGGTAAATAATTTGCACGAACATAGTTGTCGATGTCAGCGAGCTCACTGCCATCAGCCATTGCTCTCTGTGCGGATGACTTCGATTGAAGGAAAGCATCATATAAGTGGTAATTGTATGTTCCGATATTTTTTACCAGCATTTCTCTGTCGAAAGTTCTCGTTAACAGCTGCGGACGCTCAGTTTCAGCCATTCCAAGATTAAAGAATGCAATCGCGATCGCCACAAGGAAGAAAGCTCTGCGGTCCACTTTGGAGTACTCGCGGAATACTATTATATTTGGCTTGATTTTTAATAAAATGGCCAACACGAGCAAATCAGCAAAATAAAACAAGTCACTTATATTGATTAATTCGGTGACACTGCTGCCCAAATCACTCATATTACTCGTCTGGAAAAGCACAGGAATCGTCAGGAAGTCATTGAAGAAACGGTAAAATACTACATTAGCGAACAAGACTGCGGAAACTATGAAACTTGTTATCAAAATGTAGCGTTTCTGGGCCTTTTCCTTCATGAACATGCTGATTCCCAGGATGACCATCAAGAAGCTTAAGGGATTCATGAGCAGAATGATTTCCTGTCTCCAGTTTTCAATTTTTATATCAAAGCTAGTTTTATAGGCAATATAAGTCTTTAGCCAAAGCAGGATTGTCGCAATCGCAACAATAGATGCTTTAGTCCAGGTATTTTTCTTCATTTGCTTGTTACCTCCCTGTCAAAAATAACAGATATGGGAATTTTTAGGTTATTTTTTCCACTTGCTCAAGAATCAAAGATAATCTTAATACTTTTTTTTCTAAAAAGCAAACAAAATCAAAGTAAAAAACCATAGACCAATTACTGTGATTTTCCACTATTTTAGACGAAATAAACCTATAAAAGTTTCAGGAATGTCCAAATTCCGAAAATTGAAACTTTATACACATAAAAAAACAGGGAGTATTCTCACAGAAAACTCCCTGTTACCAGTTATTCTTGCCCAATTTTGTTCTTGACCAGCCATGCTGCGCCAATCACACCTGCATCATTTCCCAATGTGGCGATACTGATTTCAGTTGATTGTGCTACTCGAGGAAAAGAGTTGCGCAAAAATTGTTCTTTTATTGGATTGAGAAGGATATCACCAGCTTTTGAAACTCCGCCCCCTAGCACGATTTTTTCCGGATTCAGGGTATTGGCGATATTTGCAAGTGCAATACCTAAATGCAAAGCCACTGAGTCAATGACCTTCAGCGCCAATGAATCGTTTCTTTTGGCAGAATCGAAAACATCTTTAGCTGTAACATAGCCTGTCTCCTTATAAACTGCTGCCAGTTCTCCATTTGAAGCTTCTTTGTTCAAGGCTTCAGTGGCAATCCTGACAATTCCAGTTGCGGATGCAATTGTTTCAAGGCACCCTGTTTTACCGCAGTTACACGGCGCTCCACCTTCAGCCAATGAAGTGATATGGCCTATTTCACCAGCCGCACCGCTTACCCCGTGAACGATATCACCATTCGTGATCACACCGCCGCCTACCCCTGTCCCCAGGGTGACACATACAAGATCCTTGGCGCCATTTCCTGCACCTTTCCACATTTCCCCCAGTGCCGCACAGTTAGCATCGTTATCGATTACGGCCGGAAGCGAGGTTTCGACTTCAAGCAAGTCTTTCAAAGGATAAGGTTCTTTCCATCCAAGGTTCACTGCTTCAAAAATCACACCAGTCGCAAGATCCACTGGACCAGGAGCACCCATGCCGATTCCGATGATTTCACTCTTTGAATGACCTAATTCCTCGAGTTTCGCATCAATCGCCTTAGCAATATTAACGGTAATATTCTTCCCTCCGTCTGAGACATCTGTTGGGATCTCCCATTTATGCATAATTTCACCGTACATGCTTATGACAGCAAGTTTGGTTGTTGTACCTCCTAAATCTACACCTACAAGCCATTTCTCAGCCATTTTCTGTCACCTTTTCTCATTTGCGTTTTTTTTCTGTTTCCATCCGGATTTCCTGGCGTAAAAGCAAAATCGCAGTCTGGTAGTCTTTTGTCTCAATCAATTGGGAATTATAAAGTTCTTTCAGTTCGGCGGTCATGAGTTCTAAATCCGCCACTCTGTCACCTATGTAAATAATTGTCCCGAATTTTTTCAGGAACTGCTGGATGTCATAAATCGTTTTCAATGTAATCCCCTCAATGTTTGTGAAAATTAGAGCATGTTTCCATTACTTAAGTATAAAGGATACTCAATGCCTCCTCAAGTATGCTGGAGAAGATTTTATGACAAATACGAAAGCGTTTTATGCGTTTGTTAAGATTTTCGAAATCATGCTTAATATGATTAGCACCGAATGTACCTTATGTGTTTGGATTACCCTTCATAAGGGTACGATTCTCGCTTAATTGTACCCTTATAGACTGTAATTGCCCTTCATAAGGATACGATTCTTGCCTAATTGTACCCTAATAGACTGCGTTTGCCCTTCATAAGGGTACGTTTCTCGCTTAATTATACCTTTATAGACTGCGTTTGCCCTTCATAAGGGTACGATTCCCACCTAATTGTACCCTTATGACTGCGTTTGCCCTTCATAAGGGTACGATTCTCGCTTAATTGTACCCTTATCGAATGCGCTGCACCTTCATAAGGGTACGATTCCCACATAATTGTACCCTTATAGACTGCGTTTGCCCTTCATAAGGGTACGTTTCTCGCCTAATTATACCTTTATAGACTGCGTTTGCCCTTCATAAGGGTACGATTCTCGCTTAATTGTACCCTTATAGACTGCGTTTGCCCTTCATAAGGGTACGTTTCTCGCCTAATTATACCTTTATAGACTGCGTTTGCCCTTCATAAGGGTACGATTCTCGCCTAATTGTACCCTTATAGACTGCGTTTGCCCTTCATAAGGGTACGTTTCTCGCTTAATTGTACCCTTATAGACTGCGTTTGCCCTTCATAAGGGTACGTTTCTCGCTTAATTGTACCCTTATAGACTGCGTTTGCCCTTCATAAGGGTACGTTTCTCGCTTAATTGTACCCTTATCAAATGCGCTGCACCTTCATAAGGGTACGATTCCCTCCAAATATAGCTCTTTTTTTCGATAAATAAAACACCTGACAATGCTGTCAGGTGTTCAGATTGTATACAAACTCTATTGAAATGTACAAGTGCTGCTCTTCTATCTTACCGATCTGGATCCTGCGGTTTCAATATCCGCGGCCTTCTATTCTTTAGTGGAATGGGTGACCGGACGAGGACGTCGCGGAACGCCCTCGGGTTGAAAGGAATGAACGGCCACAAGTAAGGTACACCGAAGGATTTCATTCTTGCGAGCAAGATGATGAACAGCACGATCCCAATCAGGAATCCGTATAGTTGGAATGCTGCAGTCAATATAAGCAGGAATATCCTTACAAGCCTGTTTGCCAGGCTCATTTCATAACTTGGAGTTGCGAAGGTTCCAATTGCCGCGATTGCAAGGTAAAGGATGACTTCATTTGTAAGAAGGCCAACTTCGACCGCCACTTGCCCAATCATCAAGGCAGCGACAAGGCCAAGCGCCGTTGCCAGGGAGGTCGGTGTATGAATCGCGGCCATCCTGAGTATATCGATTCCAATTTCAATTAGGAAAAACTGTAAAAACAAAGGAATTTGACCAGGATCATTCGGGCCAATAAAGGCCATCTTTTCAGGCAGCAAATCGGGTTTGACTGCGAACAGATACCATAAAGGAAGCAAAAACAAAGATGCCCAAACAGCCATAAACCGTACCATTCTCAGATATGCACCGACAAGCGGTTTATTTCGGTACTCCTCGGCATGCTGCAAATGATGCCAAAAGGTTGTCGGAGTAATCAGGACACTGGGTGATCCATCAACAATGATGCAGACATGCCCTTCATACAAATGGGTTGCCGCAGTATCTGGCCGCTCTGTATACCTCACTGTGGGAAATGGATTCCAATGCTGTCCCGAGATAAACTCCTCGATTGTTTTCTCCCCCATCGGCAATCCGTCCGTATCAATCTTACTGATGGAGTCCTTTACTTTCTTGACCATTTCGGGATCAGCAATATCTTCTATGTAACAGACCACTATATCGGTTTGCGACCTCCTGCCTACCTGCTGATACTCCATTCTTAAAGTGCGGTCACGGATTCTCCTTCTTGTAAGCGCAGTATTGAAGACCAATGTCTCCACGAACCCGTCTCTCGAACCTCTTACTACCCTTTCTGTATCTGGTTCCTGCGGTCCTCGGACAGGATAGGTTCTTGCATCGATCAGGATGATTTCCGCGACTCCATCTACCGCTAGTGCCGTTGGGCCGGCCAACACCATATCCGCTACCTTATCAAGATCGTCAGTCGTTTCTACCTCTACATAAGGTATGTACGTCTTGACCAGCTTCTTGAGGGTTTCCACGTCCAATGCTCCTGGCTCAAGCTTCGCCAGTAATTGCATGATATAGAGCAGGATATCATCTTTTACAAATCCATCAACTAGAAACAATGCCATTTCTCTGCCAGCGTACTCGACGTCCAGCTGGATGACATCAAAACTTTTGCCAATTCCGAGTTCTTCTCTTAAAAACTTAATATTTTCTTTTAGGTTCTCATGTACGGGATGCGTTACTTTTTCTGCCATATTAACCAAACACCTTTCATTATGGCTCTTTTATAAACTTTGTTGTTATATCCAAAGAGCTTATCGCAGAGCTTGATCAGGAACGAATTGAAAAGAGAACTTAGCAATTATTGCGTGAGCAGTCAGTCAAATAAAAGCTGCCCAGTATTTTCCTGTCCACTTCTTTCACCATCTTAGACAAATAAAGAGAAAATCATACTTAATTGCATGTGTTCAGGACAAGTATCATATAGTGGTTATACCGACTCCTGACAATATTGAAAAGGGTGAGCTGATGAAAAAGTTTTTATTTTTGGGTATTAGTGCACTGGCTTTAGCAGTCTCTGCTTTGATGATCCAGCTTCAGAATATTAACAGTACGGAGGAGACCATCACTTTCTTCCCATTGAATGATGCAGTAAAGTATAAAAGCGCAAGCACGTCGTTAACGTTACAAAAAGATAAAAAGAATAATAAACATGTAGTTGATTGGAAGGTACAGTCAACTTTGGACCAGGATGCATACTTGAGACAGGATATGGGGCTCTTGTTTGTAAATGGTCTATTGAAAGGAAAGTTTGCCAAGTGGGAGCAGGAGACAGCGGATTTAGAGCAGCAAGATTTCATTTCACACGGGGAAAGCGCAAAATATGACGCCATCACTTTTCATTATTCGGAACTTCATGGTGACGGGGATAGAATCACAAGCTCGCAGAGGATGTCTGATGATATGCTATATGTAATTGATTCTCCTTTCAGCCCACTTCAGTCCTTTTCGGTCGCTAAAATCAAACAGGAGAAAGAATGGAAGAAAGTTCTTGACCAGAGCGTAAGTAACACTCTTACTAAAAGCTTAAGCAAGGCAGAAAAAAAGTATAAGTTCAAAGCAGTGAATTATATAACTGTACCGCTCGATACAATCAGACAGTACGAAGACCAGCCTTTAAAAGGTTTTACACAAAAGGAAACTGCCAATATTCTCGGGAAGCTCTGGGAAGGATTATATAAAAATTATTACCTGGGCATAAAAAAAAGCGATGGCACTGTCGTTGATCCGTTTGACAGTACCATGCCTATGATTCTGGTTTCAAGAGATAAAAGCCATCTGCTGGTTGTGACACAAACTGCTACTGGTGAGAGCATCGTACTTAAGCAGCTTCTTCAAGGTAGCGATTGATCTGCTCAAGTGTAGTACGGTAACTTTCCTGCCCTGGATTTAACTCTACCGCTTTTTCAGCATAAATTTTGGCTTCCTTCAGGCTTTTTTCATCGAAATAAATCAGGGCCAAATTATAATAGGCTTCGTGGAAATCAGGAGCCATTTCAATCACCTGAAGAAGATTGCTTTTGGCATTCTCAAGCCTGGCCAGCTTGATTTCGGTATAGGAAAGCATAAATAAGGATTCGGCCGAAAGTGTTTCCAGCTGGCGATAATCTGTAAGCAGCTCATTGGCCTGCTCATACTCTTCCTCTTTTATATGCTGTTGTGCAAGAACCAATATTGATCTTTCATCTACTAAATTAGCTTTGCCGCTGAAACCATACTGCAATGATAAAAAAATGGCCGCAACGGAAATAACCAGGAATGCTCCTTGAAGCATGGGGCGTTTCTTCTTGGGAAGGTGGAAAATACCTGCCGAGGCAAACCCTCCAACAAGCCCTCCTATATGGCCTGCATTATCGATTCCGGGAATGGTAAAGCCAAAAGCAAGGTTGATGCCAAGGACTACAAGAATATTCAGTCCCAATGTCCTCCAAAAAAGCCTTGGCTTCGCGACACCAAAATAAAGTAAAGCGCCAAAGCAGCCAAAAATCGCACCGCTCGCTCCTGCAGAAAGATTCGGGCTGAAGATGAAGCTGGCCAGCACACCGCTGAAGCCAGAAAAGGTATATATAAACAAAAACCTCAAATTGCCGTAAAGCCGTTCAACCATCGTTCCTAAATAGTATAAAGCGAGGGTATTCATGAACAAGTGGAGCAATCCAATGTGGATGATAATCGGTGTGAAAAAGCGCCACCACTCTCCCTCAAGTATCAGCGGGTTGAACTTCGCACCGAATTTTATCAATGTTGATGTATCTGTGCTTCCTCCTGCTGCCTCAAGAACCAAGAACATCAACACCTGCACAATAATAAATAGGTAGGTAAAAAAGGGCTTTCCATAATTAAATACGGATTGCTCTTCTTTAGCTCGGCCAACTGCACTGGAGAGGGCATTTTTTTTAGTGGACTCTACATCATTAACAGAAAATTCCTCTGCCAGCTCAATCCCTATAGCACCATCAAACCGGTTTTCTATTTTGCTTATTGCTTCAGACGCATTTGCTCGTTCTACTACTATGGAATCGACCGTTACCTTTCCATTTTCCGAAAGGACCGGTTCGGCGATCCTGAACTCATAATCATCTACTGGGGGATACGCACTAAAGTAAAGATTAAGAATCTTCAAGTTTCCTTTAGCCAGTTTCCTGCGGATTCTGTCACCATTCTCCGCAGTCATTCCGATATCGCGAAGCAGCCAGTTGCTCCAATCAAGATTATATTGCAGCAGGCGAACAACCTGCGAATGCTTGTTTTCTGTTTTTTCCAGCCACAGCTCTCCATGTTCCTGCGATAGCTGGAGGATACGATACTCCTTCTTCACAATCAGGAATTCCGCGACCTTCCAAAACAAATACTCTTCCAAAAAAGCCAACTTCTCCCCTACTTTCCTGCTCCGGTCCCAGCCGTTAATATGAATTTTATCTTTCCTCTATATAATGATTATAAACTAAAGCTTCATCACCAAGATATTAATAGCCCTCCGAAACAGAAAAAGACCCGACAAGGTCTTTTACTGAGGCTCTTTTCGTAAACGTTGCAGCTTTCTCAACAAGAGTAAAAAAACCGGCACCTGGGTTTTTACAAGTATGACCGTAAATTTCCATTAGAAATATCCTCGAAATGAGCCCGATACCTTTATTAATTCGAATACTTGTATAGGTTCGAAAAGCAACAATCAATGCGATAACAGCCTTTACTGAAACTCTGAAGGTCCTGAGAATAATGAATCCATCATTTTGCTTCTAATACCAGGCATGCCCATGATTGAACCCACAGCCACCCGGCGTAAAAACCTGTTGCCAAGTAGCATATTCATGAGCCGGTACCTATTCTCAAAAACAAAATATCCTGCCAGTCCAAGCATGAAGATAGAGACCATTTTCCTTACCATATAAATCCCTCCCTTTTTATTTTGGCAATATATCCAACTATTTATCCACCCGTCTTTAAAATACTGCATCAAAAGATGTATATATAATAGAAGAAAGCGGTTACATAACAGTGAATAAAATAATGGGCTGCAGTAATCAGCAGCCCATTTTTCTATCCTTTTATGACAGGCTCCATGACTTTCCTTAACACTTCTACAGAATGGGCAAATTTCTTTTGTTCATCTTCATCCAGGGACAGTTCGACAATTTCCCGGATGCCGTTGCGATTGACGATAGCTGGAACTCCGATATAGATATCTTCATGGCCATATTCACCGCTTAGGTGTGCTGAAACTGTCAAAATCGAGTTTTCATCCTGGAGAATCGCTTTAGTCAACCGGACAAGACCCATGGCAATTCCATAATAGGTAGCACCTTTACGCTGGATGATATGATAGGCAGCATCACGTACATTCGTAAAAATTTCCTCGAGGTCATCGTGCTTATAATGCTCCTGGTCTTTCATCATTTTGGCGATCGGCTTACCGCCTATGTCAGCATGACTCCATACAGGCAATTCCGTATCACCATGTTCACCTATGATATAGGCATGGACGTTCCGGGTATCTACTTTGAAATAGTCTCCTAGCAAGAAGCGGAATCTTGCGGTATCCAGTATTGTCCCTGAACCTATTACGCGTTCTTTTGGCAGGCCGGAGTATTTCCATACAGCATATGTGAGGATATCGACAGGGTTAGTTGCGACAAGAAAAATCCCGTCAAAACCGCTGGCCATGATTTCATCGACAATGCTTTTAAAAATTCTAGAGTTCTTTTCCACAAGATCGAGCCTTGTTTCTCCTGGTTTTTGATTGGCTCCTGCACATAGCACAACCAAATCTGCATCTTTGCAATCAGCATACGAACCAAACCAGATTTTCGTCTGGGAAGGAGCAAACGCCATACCATGGTTTAAATCCATTGCGTCCCCTTCTGACTTTTCCTTGTTAAGGTCAACAAGCACTAACTCTTCAGTTACTCCCTGATTGACCATCGCAAATGCGTAACTTGAACCAACGAAGCCTGTTCCAACCAGGACAACACGGTTTACATGATTTTTCATCTAGATACCACCTTGTTTAATTTACTCGTTAATTAGATTGTACTTTTTCTTTGCAGCTGAATATAGGGCTAATAATCTTAGTAAACGTTATCATTATAAACATTTTGTTACATTTCAATTCTATAAGTTTAGCCTTGATTGGAGCTTCTATGTCTGGATCACTTCATAACCAATAAACCAGAAGAACGAACAAAGTTTCTGATTGTTTTAAAGGATGTTATATAATGCCATTCCCATAATAGCCACAGTAAGACCTGAGATAAAATTAACAGCGTCGTTGTTTATTCTGCTAAAGCCTGATATCTGTTTAGTTGGAATGGAGCAATGGGTCAATTTTTCAGTAGGCAAATGACAGCGGACACATTGGAATCCTGCCTGAAGGTAGGCACCAAGCAATGTATCCAGCAACGACCCTGCCAATCCGAAAATAAATACCAGGATTACCCAGACAGGTTCCACACTCAACATGTAACCAGCGATTAAAGCGATTACCAGGGAACCAGCTGCAGATGCTAATGTTCCATATCCTGAAACTGCACCCGAGGTTCCACTTGGCACCCTTTTAAAGGATTTGATCGATACTGGCTGCTGTTTGCTTAACACGCCCAGTTCTGAAGCCCATGTATCTGCATTGGCACTGGCGATGGAGATTGCAAGTACCATGAGCCAAACCGGGTCGGGTGCAATAAAGTTTGCAAGACCCGCTAATGCTGCAGTTCCCCCATTGGCAGCTACCTGGGCCCAATCCCTTGCCGACCCTTTCTCATGCAATTCACCCAGGTGTTCCTTTCGTTTGCTTTTATACCTTGACAGCAAGCTCGAGGTAATAAAGAAAGCCCCCATCAATAGAAGTCCCCTTAAACCGAAACCGGCCCATATGAACAATCCGGTAAAAAAAGCGGCAAAAGCTCCCGATGGTTTCAAAAATTTAAAATATCCTGAAGCTGCCGAGAATATTGCGATAAATCCAATTACCAAGAGCTGGTCAGTCTCCAATGATGATAACTCCCTCGCTGGTGATGATTTTTTTCACAGCGATATCATGGCTTTCAACGGGAACTTGAGAAAGAATCTGGTCTTTAAACGCCAGAGAAACCGTTTTTCCCCGATAGTTTGCCAGAAAACGGTCATAGTATCCTCCACCGAACCCAAGCCTATAGCCGTTCTTTGAAAAAGCGAGTCCTGGGACGACCACTAAGTCTATCTCATCAGAGTCTACTGGATTCGTTTCGGAAACAATCGGCTCCAATAAACCATAGTAGACTGATTCAAGTTCAGAAAATTGCTTCAGTTCCCTGAAATCCAATTTTCGTGACTTCGGTTCGCATTTTGGAACGACCATCCTTTTCCTCTGCTCCCAGCCCTTCCTGATGATTTGAAACGTATCTACTTCCGGAGCTTTCGAAACAGTAACCGCCACTGTTGAAGCTTCCATCCATTCGTCACTTTTAAATAGCTGCTGTGCAATCTTGTAAGACTGGTCTTCATATTGAGGCAGGCTAATCTCTGATAACATTGCTATAATGTTCTTTCTCAGATCTTTTTTTGCATCCATTCATGCTTCCCCCCAAAGGTTATAGGCTATTTTATGTATTGATCTCTGCACATCTGTATGAATTATATATTTTAACAATACCATTCCTGCCAGCATCGGAGAAATGATTTATAGGTTTTTAGACAAACAAAAAAGCAGCTGGGAAAAATCCCGCTGCTTATTTTGTTTCGCGATGTGTAGTCGCGCGCTTATCTCTAGAGCAGTATTTCTTAAGCTCAAGACGATCTGGGTTGTTACGCTTATTTTTTTTAGAAATATAGTTGCGCTCTCCGCATTCTGTGCAAGCTAATGTAATATTTACACGCATGTAATTTCCCTCCAAACTATTCGAGCTAGGTTCGTGCATACGACTTTTCTATAATATCACTTTTTGTCGTGAATTGCTAGTGTGTTTTTTAAAAGCATTGCATTCAAATGAACAACTGTATTTTTTTCATTTCCTTCGATCATCCAGCAGCTGCTTTTTTGTGTTTCACGGGGGTTCATTTTCAAATCGAGCGAAAACAGGCTTGCTGCAGTTCCCTTTGCCATTGGCTGATAATTAAGCTTACCTGATTTCCGGCAATTCCAAAGCCGTTCTGTGCTCACATTCCATATCGGCTGAACTGTACACTGCTTCATACTCCCATTGCTATTTAAACCATTTACGAGATAAACCCTTTTATCTGCAAAATGGAAGATGACATTTTCATTTGGTGAGACAAAGCTGAATTGTTCATTGGCGCTTTCTGCATGGCGCTGCATCAGGATTAACCTCGCTTCTTTGCCAACTTTGGAATGATTCGTCACATAAAGATCGAAAAAATCAACCCTTGAATGAACATTTGCCTGTTTGATTCTTATCGACAAATCTTCCTGCGGCAGGAGTTTCTCCGTCATATTCCCAAGCCAATACACTTTTCCATTCACCCATATGCCTGGACTAAAAATCAATGGTTTCCTGCTCCGTCCGAAGTTCTCTTCATTATCGATCTGGAGATAAGCATTTACCTTCATTTAATACCCTCCTTTTGGCAATTTTTTGATAGCGCTCTTATATACAGTGTATCTGTAGCCCTTGCATTTTGTGCCCAACTGAATTTTTCATTGATTGATTCCAAAGCGTTTCGGCCGATTTCCTCAGAACAGGCTTCATTTTCAAGAATCCATTCGATAATGCGGACAAGATTTTTTTCATCCCCTGGCTGCATGTAAAAACCTGTTTTATAATCCTCTATCAATGTTTGCATGCCCCCGGTTTTTGCCACGACTGTCGGGACACCTGCAGCAAGTGTCTCAGCAGCTGCAAGTCCAAATGGTTCATAACTGCTGGCAAAAACAGCGATATCAGCTCTCATCATCAAGCTGTTCCGGATATCTTCATTAACGAAGCCGATAAAATGGACAAACCCATCCAGTCCCAGCTCCTTAACCTTTTGCCTGTACCATTCTAATAAGGGCCCATTACCTGCTACCACAAAACATAGATCCTCGACCTTCATCTTCAACAGGTCTGCAGCCGCAATCAAGGTTTGAAATCCTTTTTCCTTAACGATTCTTCCTATGGAGTAAACCATTTTCTTTCCTTTTAAAAACGGATATAACTCTTCAATATCTAAAGGGGGCTGCTCCAATTTTTCTGACATTGCCCCATTCGGAATGACCGAAATCTTGTTATTGGGGACTTCAAATAAAGAGAGGATCTCAGCTTCCATAAAGTCACTGCATACAATAATTTCATCTGCATCACGGCAGAGTTCCTTTTCTTTCTTTGAAATAAATTGCTGAAGATCGGAAAAAATGCCTTTATTACGGCCAAATTCCGTGCCATGCACGGTTGCAATCAGTGGTATCTCCAATTTTTTGCTGAGAAACTTTGCAGCGGGTCCTGTCATCCAATCATGGGTGTGGACAAGATCGAATTTAATGTGGTTGGCGATATTCAATACTTCTTCAATGATTGCCACATTCAACCCGGCCATCCAGGAGAGGAAATCCGTGTCCTGGTCATTAATTGGATTTACCCGGTGGATATGTACATTTCCTTGATAGTCATATTCTCGGCTATCATCCGGTCTGCTCGTTAGAACGTGAATTTGCTGATTTCTGTTGCCAAGTTCAGTTGCCAGTGCATGTACATGTCTGGCAAGCCCGCCTATTATATGGGGGGGATATTCCCATGAGAGCATCAAAATAGTTTTCTCTTTTTGATTCTCGATGCCTTTCAATTGAAGATGCTCCCTTCAAGATTCTCATAATAGGTGTAGGTGCTTACCTTCCCAACCCATCCGGGTGAAGGTGGCTGCCCCGCCGTTAACTGGATCTTGCCATCCTGAATAATCGAATTTGATTTTAATAATGGCAAAAATGTCTCTGAACTGCGCTTAACTCCTAATTCAACATAATAATTACCTGTTGGCTTGATTCCCTTGAACACCCAGCTTGACACTCCTTGACGAAGAATGACCTCATGGAGGACTCTACTAGAACCATGCTCAATTAAGCGCAGGCCCTTGATGACCTGGTCTTCCGGTATATAAAAATATTCGCAGATGAACTGGACTTTTTCATCCTGCAGCTGCCAGTAAACCAGCAGCTTTCCAGGCGAAAGGCTTATCGCAACTAACTGGTCCTGAAGCTTGTATATTTTTTGATCCTTCTCTGTCACGATGCACCCCCAAATGAATCATTATATTAATGGAATTGAAAATATATTCGTTAAATTTATGTTAGCATGTTCCTCTGCCAGCCACAATGAACGCAAATTGTCGCAATTTGCAGCTTGCTGAATACTCTGTGCTTAACTCTCCAATTATTTTTCAATAGTCTATTAGGATTACAAATATGGAGGGAATTCGACAGCCTTTACAGTGACTGGAAATCATAATAAGACAAATCTATCATTTTTTTTCAGGAAAAAAATATAAATCGAATTTTCCTGCCTTGAATGGTAAACTAATTCTATGTGTTCTAATAACAGCTCGGGAGGAATAACAGATGGGCTATATAATCATCAGCCTTTTTGTCCTGGCCGCGCTTCTTTTCGCACTTTCTTTCTTTTTGAAAGATCCATACAAAGAATTGCGCGAAGAAATCGACCAGCTGACAATCCAGCAAATCCAGGATTTATACCAGATCAAGAAGAAGCTTAAGGTACTGGAGGAAGAACTGCTTGTAAACGATACAACTCTGGAAAAGCAATCTTCATTCAATACTGGCAAAAAGCAAATTCACGATATCATAAAAAATCAGGTATGGTCGCTTGCCCAGCAAGGGATGGATATAAACCAAATTGCAAAGCAATCATCTCTTACGAACCAGGAAGTTCAGGAGATCATTAATGAATTTGTTGATAAAGGACAGATCGTATGAATAAAAGAACAGCGCAAGCATTCGCGTTAGGACTCATTTTTGCAGCAATTTTTCTCTGGGCAGGCAGCAGCGTGATTGCTGAAAAAGAACCAAAGAAGAAAGTTGTTGCGGTGTCAGAAGCAATGAAGATACTTGAAGAAAAGGGCTATAAGGTGTTGAGCAGCGCCGAGTTTGCTGAACTAAACGAGAAAAAAGCAGAAGTTGTGAAAGAAGAAAAACCGAAAGAAGAAGCCACTGAAGAAAAGGCCGAGGAAGTTAAAGAGGAGAAGCCATTTACTCTCATTATCGCTGGTGGCATGTCACCTGGTGATGTCGCGACGATGCTGGAAAGTCAAGGGATCATCGATGATGAAACCAAATTCGAGCGGTTCCTTATTGATAAGGGTTACCACACAAAGGTACAAATCGGCAAGTATGAACTGAAAAGCGGCCTGGATTATCACCAAATCGCGAAAATCATCACGAAAAATCGATAATTACGCAGCGCCCTCTCTGGAGGGTCTTTTTTTGTACAAAAAAGAGAGGGAATCCCCCTCTCTTTCGAATGCTTATTGATTCAGATCGTACCGCTTCCCTTTTACCAGATAAAATACATTTTCAGCGATATTCGTAACGTGATCTGCTGAGCGTTCAAGGTAACGGCTGATAAATGAAAGCTGAGTGATTTGCGCCAGCTGTTCTGGCTTGGTTTGAGCAAGGCTCAAAAGTTCCTTTATTGTCTCTCCATAAAGGTCGTCAACCTGGTCATCCATTTGTGCTACTTGTCTTGCTTTGCCAAGGTCCTCTTCGTTATAGGCTTCTAACGATAACTTTAGCATCTCAACTGAGATCTTGTGCATTTGCTTGATGTGCTCAATGGGTTTAACAAGCGGTTCTTTACCAATCCTGATTGTAGACTTGGCAATATTGACGGCAAAGTCCGCCATTCTCTCGATATCCGTCGCAATTTTGATCGCAACAATCAACCGTCTTAAATCCACAGCAACTGGCTGCTGCTTAGCGATCAATAAAATCGCAAAATCATTGATTTCTTCTTCCAGTATATTAGCTTCCGCATCATCTTCAAGGATTTTCAAAGCAAGTTCGATATCCTTGTTTTCAAGGGCTTCCAGCGACTGGTTAAGTGCGTTGACCGCAAAGTTTCCAAGCTCCAGCAATTTTCCGTGCAATGTCTTCAGGTCTTCTTCAAACTTCCCTCTAACTACCATGCATCCTCATCCTTCCAATGAAATTTCAAGATTAAAAATCAACCGAATCGTCCAGTAATATAATCTTCTGTCCTCTTGTCTGATGGATTGGAGAAGATCTTATCCGTCTGGGCAAATTCAATGACTTCCCCATTCAGGAAGAATGCAGTCTTGTCAGAAATACGGGCAGCCTGCTGCATATTATGTGTAACGATTATGATACTATAGTCTTTCTTCAATTCCTGTACCAGTTCCTCGACCTTCAAGGTGGAAATCGGATCAAGTGCAGATGTAGGTTCGTCCATCAGGATGACATCCGGTTCAATGGCCAGAGCACGTGCGATACAGATACGCTGCTGCTGCCCGCCTGACAAGCCGTATGCATTCTGGTTCAAACGGTCTTTAACATCATCCCAGATTGCAGCACCTCTTAAGCTCTTTTCAACAATTTCATCAAGGATTTTCTTATCGCGGATTCCATGGATCTTAGGGCCATAAGCGATATTATCATAAATGGATTTAGGGAATGGATTCGGTTTTTGGAACACCATGCCGACACTCGTTCTTAAATCCTCAACCTGATAGGCTTTATCAAGGATATTTCTCCCTCTGTATAAAATCTCTCCGGAAATCTTTACAGTAGGGACCAGCTCAACCATTCTGTTCAATGTTTTGATGTATGTCGATTTACCACAGCCGGACGGCCCAATAATTGCTGTTACTTCATTCTCATTGATCGCCAGGTTAATATTTTTCAACGCGTGACCTTCTCCATACCACAGATTAAGATCCTTTGTTTCATATACAACCTTTTGAGCATCCTCTTTCACCATGTTTGCATTTACAGTCGTATTCGCCTTATCTGTTACTACTGACATATGTTAAAACCTCCCAGACTAATATCTCTTTTGGAATTTATTACGGATCAAAATGGCAATTGAGTTCATCACAAACAAAACGAGCAACAGAATGACAATCGTTGCAGCTGCCAGGTTAGCATACTCAGCAACCAGTGCAGAGTCAATTGTCCAGTAATAAATTTGTACTGGCAATATCGTGAATTTGTCAAAGATTCCATCTGGAATAGGTATTAACAGTGCAGGAATGCCTATAACGACAAGTGGTGCAGTTTCCCCAATAGCACGTGACAGAGCAAGAATAACTCCAGTGAGGATTCCAGGCAATGCAGCTGGCAAAACGACATTCTTGATTGTCTGCCATTTAGTAGCGCCCATGCCAAAAGATGCTTCCCGGAGGAATTGGGGAACAGCCCGAATCGCTTCCTGGCTTGCCACCACAACGACTGGCAGTACGAGCAATGCCATCGTCAATCCGCCGGCCAGTACAACTGAACCTAAATCTAGGGTCCTAGCAAACACAGTCAAGCCAAGAATCCCGAAAACAACGGAAGGAACCCCTGCCAGATTAGAGATGTTCGTCTTAATGAATGAAGAAATACGGCCTTTTGTTGCGTATTCTTCAAGATAAATCGCTGTTCCAATTCCAAGAATCATCGTTACTGGAGCCACTACAACCATTAGCCAAAGAGTTCCGGTAATCGCTCCCCAGATACCGGCTCTTTCAGGGTCAGTAGATAGTCTATTCATCAGGAAATCGACATTGATCCATGGTAATCCATCTTTTAAAACACGGTAGATTAAGACAACCAAAACGATCAGGCCGAAAAGCGTGGCAAGCAAAAATAGTCCTTTTGCAAAGTTGTTTGCAAATAACCTGGTACCCATTTTTTTCTGGACTTGAGTCGAATCTACATATTTCATCTTAATATTCCTCCCTGAACTTGCGAGAGATATACTGAGCGATAAGGTTCATGATCAGTGTGAACACAAATAATGTCATAGCAACAGCATAAAGACTGTAGTATAAGGTTGTGCCGGCAGCCGCCTCGCCGCCAGTGACTTCAACAATATACGCCGTCATAGTCTGCATCGATTGTGTAACATCGAAGGTGAAGTTCTTTGAACTGCCGCTGGCTATCGCCACAATCATCGTTTCGCCAATAGCCCTGGAAATTCCAAGCACAAATGAGGCAATGATTCCTGAAATTGCTGCCGGGATGACAACCTTCCATGTTACCTCGAGCTTGGTGGCACCGAGAGCCAAGGCACCTTCCCTCATGGCGTTCGGTACAGAACTCATCGCATCTTCCGATAAAGATGCAACCATCGGAATGATCATGATTCCCATTACGATACCCGGGCTCAATATATTTGTCGGTTCCAGGCCGGGAATAAATGATCTCAAAAGCGGTGTTACAAAAGTAAAAGCAAAGAAACCATAAACGATGGTCGGGATCCCTGCTAAAATTTCAAGGATGGGCTTTAATAACCTTCGAGTCTTCTCAGAGGCATACTCACTTAAGAAGATCGCAGTCATGAGTCCCACCGGAATAGCTACAAGCATTGCAATTACAGTGGAGATGAGAGTGCCTGTAAGCAAAGGTAATACGCCAAATACTGCATTTTCACCCAGAGGCTTCAATTTAGTGCCTGTGAAGAAGTCTATAAAAGGAACAGCCCTAAAAAAGGCAATCGTTTCGGTCAATAATGTAAGTACAATTCCAATTGTCGTAAAAACTGAGATTGCTGCAATCCCAAATAATATCTTTGGTATTAATTTTTCAGTTGTATTTGTGATGCTTTTAGTTCTTTTCTTTTCCTGTATGATTTCACGAACATTCAACTCTTGGCCGTGATTTCGGACAACGCTTTTTGCCACGCGAATAACCCCTTTCATCCTTCTCATCCAAGGAAGGACTTTTCCTTATAGTACCCAAGGGAAAATAAAGTAACATATTTACACGCAAGAAGATGAGAAGCTTAGACCTCTCATCTCCTCATGTGCCTGGTTTTTACTTCTTCATGCCATTTAATGTATCAAGAACAGCTTTTACATCTTCGTCAGCTAAAGGTGCGAAGCCAGTGTCTTTCGCAACATCCTGTGCATTGTTCATTGTGTAAATAGCATAATCAAGTACTTGTGGTTTTTCTTTCGCATTGTTCACGTTTAAGTAAGTGAACACCGGACGTGTGAATGGTGCATAGTCGCCATCTTCTTTGATTGTGTCAAGAGACGGCTCTACAGGGCCATTGCCGAAGTCCACTTTTACTGCAGAAAGCTTATCTTTGTTGCTTTCATAGTAACCATAACCAAAGAAACCAATTGCATTTTTATCTTTTGATACTAGATCTACAAGTGTTGAGTAGTCTTGCTGCAGATTGATACCTTCAACTAAATCTTGTTCTTCTAGGATATTTTCGAACATAAACTCGTAAGTACCGTGGTTTTCGTTGGGGCCGTATGTCTTGATTTCTTCATTCGGGAATTCGGCACGGACATCAGACCATTTTTTCTTTCCAGCGCTAGCAAGGAAAATATCTTTAACTTCTTGTTCGGTAAGCTCAGTAGCCCAGTCATTGTCTTTATTGATGACGATTGTAATCCCATCAAGTGCAACTTTCATTTCTTGTACTTCTATACCAAGTTTTTCAGCTTCTGCTTTTTCTTCTTCCTTAATCTGGCGAGAAGCATTGTTGAAGTCTGTTCCATCTTCTGCAAGGAATTTCTTGAAACCGGCCGATGTTCCGGAGCGGCTTACTTCAACGGAGACATTTTCTTGTTCTCCCATATAGTTTTCAGCCATTCGTGCCATGAAAGGATAAACTGTTCCTGATCCGTCGATGACCACGCTGCCTTCTAGTTCTTCGCCATTTCCACCTTCGTTATCTCCACCGCCGCATGCAGCAGTGAATACCATAACAGCTGCCAGCGTTATAAACAGGCTCATCTTTTTAAGACTTTTCATTCTTTTATTCCCCCTACGAGATGTGGATGTTATGTCCTACAGAAATAAGAATACTTTCTTTTTTTTAACGTTGTTTTAACTGAATGTAAAGGTTTTGTAAATTCGGTTGATTTTTGTGTAATTTTGTCGAATTAGATAAAAGAGGGTTGTCCAGTTGCTGATAGTATACCCAGCATGAACAAAAAAAAAACTGCCTCAAAAGAGACAGTTAAGACCTTCATTATTCTTCTGTTTCATCTTCAATTTCTTCTAAAAGCTCCGTTCCTTCTTCTTTTTCTTCAATTTCCTGAATTGGCTGTTCGGGATTCATGTTTCCTTCAAGACGTTTCTTTTTCAATTCAAAATACGTATCAAGGACCCGTCGTCCTATATCATTATTCGCATGGTGCCCCTGGTTGCCTTCATATGCCCACGGAACCATGACAGCCATCGCAATTTCCGGGTTTTCATATGGTGCATATGCAACAAGACTCAAATTCATTACTTCCGGCGGCTTCTCATAATTCTTTCTTTTCGGGCCATCATAAAAAGCTTGTGCGGTACCCGTTTTGCCAGCCGGTTTGTAATTGGCAGTATGAAATGCCCCGTAGGCTGTACCGCCCCTCTCCTGCATGACCCTTCTGAAACCCTCCTGGACTCTGTCAAACCATTCTGGTTTGGCGTCCACTTTATTGAGGATGACTGGGTCCATTTCATTCAGTACAGGACCTACCTCATTATTTTTCATGACAGGTTCACGAATTTCCTTTACAATCCTTGGCTGAAGTCGCGTACCGCCATTCGCAATGGTAGAAACATATTGTGCCAATTGAAGTGTCGTGTACGTATCATACTGGCCAATCGCAAAGTCAAGCAATAGACCAGGTCCTCTCTCTGCCCCCTTGAAACCGACCATTTCATTTGGCAGATCTATCCCTGTCCTAGCACCAAGGCCAAATTGACTGAAATAGTTCCTCATCGTGTCAAAGGCTTTTGGCTCAAGGTACAATGGCTGATCATATCTGTAATTCCCTTTTCCGATGTTGATTGCTGTCATGAACATATATACGTTAGACGACACCTTAAGGGCATTGCGGTCGTCAAGGGTACCCAATCCAGCTTTCCAGGACTTTTTCGGATTTGTTTTGGCTATCTTAACCGGTGTATCATAAAACTGTGTACCCGGGCTGATTGCCCCGGTGCTGAATCCTGTTAAAACGGTTGCTCCTTTAACAGCAGATCCAACATTATAAGAAGTTGTAAAGTTACCGCTGGCAAAATCCTGCATCGACGTTTTACCCGTTTCTTCATCTTTAACCATTTGCTTTCCAGCAAGTGTTAAGACTTCTCCAGTATTAGGATCCATTAATACAACAAATGCCCTATCCAGGAGTCCTGTTCTAGGTTGCTGCTTCGCATTTGCCAACTCTTCTTCAATAATTTTCTCAACAGCTAGCTGTAGGTCCATGTCAATTGTCAGGACCAGGTCCTTTCCACGCTGTCCTTCGGTGATCATCTGTGTGTCCAGGACGTTTCCGCCCTTGTCTGTAATGTTTTTCACCTTTGCCTTCTGACCGTGCAGCACATCTTCATATTGCTGCTCGATATAACTTAAACCAACCCTGTCGTTCCGGCTGTACCCTCGCGCCAGATAATACTCCAGCTTTTCCCTCGGGAGCCCCTTCTCGGAATCACTTACTTTGCCCAAAATCGATTTTAGTGTTTTATCATAGGCATACTGACGCTCCCAGTCGGTGGTTGTGTCGACGCCTGGAAGCATATCCAGGTTTTCACTGACAATAGCGAACTCTTCAGGTGTTACATTTTTTTTGACGATTTGCGGCGATAGTGCATATCCGCTCATCATTTCACGCAAAATAGCGAGTATTTCCAAATCTGTTTTCGTTAGTTCATTCAGTTCTTTTTCGGTGATTCGTTCAAGCTGGAGATTATAAAGAGCCTTATCATCCAGCTTCTTTTCATCATACTGTGCCCATTCAGTTTCTTTGATTTTTTCTCTGGCACGTTCTTCATTTCTTAAGATCCAATAATCCTTTTTATCCCTTTCCCTGACTTTCTCTAAATCATCTTTGGAGTCCTTTGATATCAGTTTTGCAAGTCGTTCTGCGACCATGAGCATTTCCTTTGTATCAGTACTCTGGCTCTTTGTATACGTTATAGCCTTACTAGCTATATTATCTACGATTGTTTTCATGTTCCGGTCATACATTTTCCCTCTTGGAACAGGATTGTTCACGGTCACATCTTCCGTTCGTTCAATTTCCCGTTTAAAATCCTCTCCGTAAACAATCTGAACAATTCCCAGTCTTAAAATCAGCATCGAAAATAACACAAAGACCGCGAAAAACAACATATTCAGCCTGAATGGCACATGCGTCTTCTTTTTCTTCTTATTCAAGCCTCTCCCACCTCTTCAGTCTGTATGTCTAAAATATGCACTATATATTATATTATCGAAAATTGGCGTCTTTTTCTATCAATAAACTTTTTCAGAAATATTTTCCATATTAGTTGTAAAAATAGAAAGCTCGAGCTCCTCGTTCAGCCTCCTAATGCGCTATATGGATTATGGATATCCACAGCTAAAACAGCTGCCATTTTATTATGAACAAAAAGCGCAAGCGCCTTGATCAGCCCCGACACGCGCTGGAGGGCCGACCGATGAAGTCGTTCTTTGACGTCATTGGGCGGACCGAAGCGTCGCGAGGGGCTAGGCGCTGGAGCTGGATTACAATAACTTATATAGTTATCCACAACTAATTAATTTTATAATTTCCTAAAGAACAAAAAAAACCGGGAGTCATCCCGGTTATGCTGGAGCTTTCAACTGAATTTTCCTGATAAAAAGGTAAATCAAAGTATGTCCGCTCCCAAGAATGACAAGGAGGACCGGGATTGCCTGTTCTTCGTTGAAAATATGGATCGCTGCCAGGAATAATAATATTGAAGCAACCCGGCCAAGATTCAAAAATAATTCACGGACAACTATATATTCGATTCTCATTTCAGCCGCCTTCCAGCCGCGTCCAATAACGTCATAGGTCATTGAAGCATACGGGACGAGTAGCAATGGATAAGCGACTGCAATCAGAGCCGCATACAGCAGCAGACGGAAATAGCTGACCTGGAAAACAATCAGGAATATTGCCAGGAAAAGGATGATTCCTCCCACCAGAATCGCTTTTTTCCTGTGTTCCTTTTTCAGCATTCTCGAGACAAAATAATAGGCCAAAAATGAAATTCCCGAATTGATCAGTCCGTACGTCCCCAACGCCATTTCACTGTCTGTGGCTATGAATACAAAAACTGAAACAATGAAAACAAACACGCCCTCTCTCAGTCCTTGAAAAAAATGAGCATTGGTAACCATTCGCCAATTTTTATCATGTTTTCTTTCAGCTATAATCCGCTGAAACCAGTACTTCCCACGGGCTGGCCTGCGTTTAAGGAAGAAACTCAGCAATACCGCGATTGAAAAAAGTCCCAACGAAAGTCCAAAGACTACTGTATAGCCCGTCAACTTTTCAAGCCTGGATATGATAAACCCAGCGGCGATCGGCCCAATCATGCCGCCGACGGAACCGAGGATGCCAAGAAAGCCATTAAAGAAATCACGTGTTTCAGGTTCAGTGATTTCAAAAGTGAGGACATTATAAGCAAGCCAATAAAAACCATAGCCAATTCCCAGAAGCACACCCAATAGCAGTAAAAAATCGGAAGCTTTCGTTCCTACCAGCAAAACTGTTACATAAAACAAGGCCAGGAAAATGACACCGATTCGAAGGACAATGACCCTGTCTACTTTCTTAGCCCACCTTCCCGCAAGAATAAAGGTGAGCGGCTGGGCCACGACAATCGATAAATTATACATTGCGAGATCAGCAATTTCGCCGGATTGCTTCCATAAATAAATGTTAACAAAGGTATTCGAAAGGGCAATGCTCAATGAGTACAATCCCCCAATAATCAATAGGAGCGCTAAATCCTTTGTCAGTTCAATGTCTCCTAATAATTTGTTTACTTTGCTCATGATCGACTCCCCTTTTCTCTTGGGTAGTTTCTAACAAAGTAAAGGGGGTTATTCAGTTTTTCCGGAGGGTCTTTTTCAGGATAGAGCAGCCGAAACAAAAAATGAGAGGCTGCATTCAATTGCAGCCCCTCTAAACGATCATTAGATTATTTTGCAGAAGCGTAACGCTTGCTGACTTCTTCCCAGTTAACAACGTTCCAGAATGCACCAATGTATTCCGGTCTTCTGTTTTGGTAGTTCAGGTAGTATGCGTGCTCCCAAACATCAAGTCCAAGAATTGGAGTCTTGCCTTCCATTAATGGAGAGTCCTGGTTTGGAGTGCTAGTCACTTCAAGTTCACCATTATTAACAACAAGCCAAGCCCAGCCAGAGCCGAAACGAGTAGTTGCAGCTTTAGAGAACTCTTCCTTGAAGCCTTCGAAGCCGCCGAACTTAGAGTTGATCGCATCAGCTAATTCTCCAGCAGGCTCGCCGCCTCCGTTTGGAGAAATGACTTGCCAGAATAGTGAGTGGTTAGCATGTCCGCCGCCGTTGTTGCGGACAGCAGTGCGTGCTGCTTCAGGAACAGCATCCAGGTTAGAAACTACTTCCTCAACTGTTTTTGACAGAAGTTCTTCGTTTCCTTCCAAAGCATTGTTAAGATTTGTTACATAAGTGTTGTGGTGCTTTGTGTGGTGAATATTCATTGTTTCTTTGTCAATGTGTGGCTCAAGTGCATCATATCCATAAGGTAATTGTGGTAATTCAAATGCCATTTTTAACATCCTCCTATGTATCGTGTTTCACTCCCAGAACAAAACCTTTCACATAATTCTGTTATTAGAATTGTTCTAAAAGTGCTTCTTGTTTAGATTACCAAAGAACGGTAATCGTTTCAAATAAAATGCTTTCATATAACGTGTTTAAAATCCCCTTTTCTTCGACGTTTTATACACTTATTTTCATTAAGTCCATCATCAACGAAAATGAGCTTCCAAAATCGAGTTGGGGTCAAGCTGATAAAATACCGAAGGAGCCCCATTCGAGAAAGTTTCAGAAAATCGTCAATATTGCTCAAATGCAGTCCTGTCAACGATATAAGTCGCATCTTAACCATAACCATTCCAATTATTACCAATGTATCATTGACACAGTAACAACAATTCTTTTAAATCAAAAGTATAGAAAGGCTTAATAAGGAGACGACCTTGATGGACAAAAATATATCATTATACAGTTTAATTTTGCAAAATTTTATTGACAGGGAAACAATCCAAAAAATCAAGCCGGATTCGATCCTTTTTCAAGAGGATGAAAATGTTGAAAATGTTTATATCCTCCTGAGTGGAAGTGTTTCAGTTGGCCGTATCCATATGAAAGGGAAGGAATTCATCCTTAAAATCCTGAATGGCGAAGAAATGGTCATTGAATATGAACTGTTCAAACATAATCCGCGTTATCACTTTTCAGCCAAGACACTAACAGAATGTGAAATCCTCATGATTAAAAGAGAGCAGTTCGAGGAATTCATTATCAATGATAGAACCGCTATGAATGCAATGGTCAACTGGCTCAGTACCAGATATCTCAAAGCCCAGATGAAGTGTCAGGACCTGATTATGAACGGGAAGAAAGGCGGTTTGTACTCCATATTGATCAGGTTATGCAATAGCTACGGAGTGATGACAGATGAAGGGATCCTGATCGATTTACCCCTGACCCACCAGGAGCTGGCAAATCTCACGTATGGAACGCGTGAAGTTATCCAAAGGATGCTCAAGGAACTGCGCGAGAAAGACATCATCGCTTATGATCAGCTTAAATTCACGGTAAAGAACCTCGCTTATCTAAAAAGAGAAGTCGATTGCCAGAATTGTTCATTTGAAATTTGCGGGCTAAATTAAAAAATCGTGCTTATGTCAGGGCGGAACTCGGCAAAAGGGTATGATTAGCACGCAAATGCACCCTTATGGGAGACGAAGCTGCTGCATAAGGGTACTTTTATGAAATTTCTATAACCAACTATTAACAGTAAATATCATTAAGGACCGATAATGCCCTGCCTTATAAAAAAATCGTGCTCCAGAAGCACGATTTTTTTATATAAGGATGAAGAAATATACGAGCATGATTGTCATGATGATTCCTTTTGTCACCACACTGCTGACGAAACCGACGACAGAACCAAAACCAACCTTGATTGCTTCATTTAGATTCTTTTTATTAACCAGCAATTCAGCTAGGGCCGCTCCTAAAAATGGACCAATCAGAATTCCGACGATCGGAATGACAAAAGGACCGACAAGCAAACCGATTGTGCTTCCCCACATTCCTGCCTTGCTGCCGCCATATTTCTTTACACCTATTATATTGGCAATATAATCAGCCCCAAACAGAAGGGCAACAAAAAGCCCTTGGATTGTCCAAAATAGCCAGTTAAAAGGCTCGAATGAAAAAAACAAACCGTAAAGAATAAAACCGCCCAACATTAAAAGTACCCCTGGCAAGATTGGAACAACCAAACTGGCAAAAGCTCCAACGAATAATAACCCAATGATTACCCAATAAACTGCATCCATCCAATCCATCCTTTTATCTAAGAATATAAAAAATAAGCAAAGGTTTCCCTTTGCTTATTTTACCACTATTTCTGTTCTTCCAAAACGTACTCAGCGATGTTTACTGCATGGTCGCCGATTCGCTCCAGGTTGCTGATGATGTCAACGAACACGATACCCGCCTGTCCAGTGCACTGTCCCTCATTCATGCGAAGAATGTGCTGCTTTCTAAGCGTCCGTTCCATGCTGTCAATCTCATCTTCTTTTGTTACTACTGTTCTTGCAGCGTCAAAATTCTTCTGATCCAATGCTTGAAGCGCCTCTTCTACGGTACTTACAGTCAGGTTGAACATAACTTCCAGATCTTCCATTGCCGTGTCAGTCATCTTCACTTTATTGGCCTGCTGGTACTCGATTAATTCAATAATATTTTCGAAGTGGTCTCCGATTCTTTCAATATCTCGTACTGTATCGATCAGCATGCTATGCTCTTCAGATTCATGCTCTGACAACGAGCTTGTTGCCAGGTTTACAAGATAATCTGTGATCTTACGGTCAAGATTATTGATTGCTTCCTCAAGCTGATAAGCATTATTAGAATGCTTTGTATTTTTAGTTTTTAAGAATTCATTCGTTTCTTCAAGTCCTTTTAGCGCGAACTTACCCATTCGCAGGACTTCTTCCTTCGCCTGTCCAAGCGCGATGGACGGTGATTGCTCGATGAAAACGGGATCAAGGTGTTGAGCCTTGTAATCAACGATGGAATCTTCACCTGGAATCAATTTAGTCACAATCAATGCCAAAATGGCGATGAAAGGTAACTGGATCAATGTATTTGTTGTGTTAAAGATACCATGAGCAAATGCGATGGACATCTCAGGATTTAAGTTAAGATTATCTCTCAGGAGTTCAATCAGCGATGTGAACGGCCCCAGGATTATCAGAAAAAGGGTAGTTCCTATAAGATTGAATAAAACGTGTGTTGCAGCAGCTCTCTTAGCAGCCACTGATGTACCAATCGCAGCCAAAACAGCTGTAATGGTTGTACCGATATTATCTCCAAACAAGATTGGCAATGCTCCCTGTAAATTAATCATAGATTCAGCATGCAAGCTTTGCAAAATACCAATCGTAGCACTCGAGCTTTGAACAATGACGGTAAACAATGTACCGATCACTACACCCAGAATGGGGTTTGAACTCATTTCCACTGTAAGGTCATGGAAAGCTTCAAGGCTTCTCAGTGGTTTCATCCCACCGCTCATAAGTTCAAGGCCAAAGAACAATGCCCCGAAACCAAATACGATTTGTCCAAAATTATGAACTTTTTTGCTCTTGAAGAAAAATAACATGATGGAACCAACCGCTATAATCGGCAAAGCGTACTCACCGATGTCGATCCCAATGATAAAGGCAGTGACAGTTGTACCGATATTCGCACCCATGATGACCCCAATAGCCTGCCTTAGCGTCATAAACCCGGCACTTACAAGCCCCACAGTAATAACAGTGGTTCCACTACTTGTTTGTAAAAGAACTGTAACAAATATACCTGCTAGTACACCCATAAGTGGATTAGTGGTAAAGCGGTCTAGAATATCACGAAGTCGGTCACCAGCTGACTTCTGCAAACCATCACCCATGAATTTAATGCCGTATAAAAAGATTCCAAGTCCCCCAAAGAACTCAAACAGCATTTCTTGTAAATTCAACTCCATTTTTTCAACCCCTAGATTTATTTCGACAAACATCTACAAACATGCTTATTATGAAGGAATTATTAATCAAAAGTAAACAATTTAAGCTTCGAATTTACAATACCTTAACATTTCTATGTTATGTTACAGAAATGTTACAAAAGGAATATCAAATGGTTGTTATTCTACTATATGAACAGATAAAATAGAGATTGTAACTCTATCAAAGGACGTGTATTCATGAATATTCTTGCACAAATTGCAAAAAGCATCTATTCACCCAAGGTTATTGCAGGTACGAGGTTCCAGGGAATAGGCAAAACAATCTTGTTTGTTTTCACGCTGACCCTTATATCCATTCTGCCAGTTGTCTATTATATGTTTGTGGGGATATCTGAAGCTGTCGGCACAGCCAAGCAATCTATCCAAACAGATCTTCCCTCCTTTACGATTGAAGATGGAACTCTGCACTCAGACATTAAAGCACCTTTAACCATCAAGAATGGAGGTTTCACGTTAATTTTTGACCCTACCGGCGCGATTGACCAGGAAGATATGACCAGCATGGATGCTAACTTCGCAATGCTCCAGAATCACATCGTCCTTGCTGCCGGCGGTGAAACCAATGCTGTTCCTTACTCACTGTTCACAAATGAATCTATGACGAAGGAAGATATCATCTCACTGATCGATACGGCTGAATCCTCGCTTCCTGTTTTGCTGGGACTGGTATTTATTGTCGTCTATGTTTTTTCCAGCGGTATGAAATTCATTGAGGTGTCTCTACTAGCCCTATTTGGCCTGCTATTGAAAAATCTCTCCGGCAGAAATCTTCAATACAGACACTTATGGAGAATGGCCGCATATAGTACAACACTCCCTACTATATTTTTTACGATCATGGCCTTCTTAAAAACAGAAGTGCCCTTCAGTTTCTCCGTTAATTGGTTCGTTGCCTCAATGATGCTTCTGTTAGCTATTAAAGAACTTCCAGGCAAGACTCCTGCCGAAAGTTAAAAATACGCCGCCTTTGGCGTATTTTTTTGCTTTCATGCCTTATTATATGTTTTTTCTTTTTCTGCCCCATTATTTTGCCTACATAAACAAATACATTCTCTCAAAGTGAAACGACCCTCTTTTAAATTCCTTTTAAAAATATTTCTCTATCAAAATTGTTCTTAATCCTATTTCAGCTGCATAAATAATGATATAAGCATTAAAGGAGGAAGGTCCTATGAAAAAACTGGCAGGTTTATTAGTTTTTTTGATAGTAGCTTACGCAGTCTACAATGATTTGAGCATTGGGACTCTTCCAGCGGCAAAAATGCAGGAAACTGAAATATCGAATGAACAAAAGGAAGAGAAGGATGAGAAACAAAACACACAGGAAATCCCCTTTTTTGAGCATGAAGTACTGCCGGGTGATACAGTATTATCAGTCATTGACAGGTATTTGGACAGCCCGCTGGACGTTCCTGTCTCACAGGCAGTGGAAGATTTTAAAAGGTTGAACGATGGAACAGATCCCCAAAAGATCAAATTCGGCAACACCTATAAATTCCCGGACTACAGCAGCCAAAATTAGCAAAGCCTAACAATTGAAGTCTTTCCTTGTCAATTTGAGCAAAAGATTGATAAAATGGGGTTATGCATCTTTAGGAACATATTCATGAATTCCATTTTTCAAAGGAGCGAATCACTGTTGAGTGAAATTATACATCGTACCAAAACCCGTCCAATAAAGGTAGGGAATTTAACCATTGGAGGCAACAATGAAGTTGTCATCCAGAGTATGACCACAACCAAGACGCATGATGTCGAAGCGACTGTCGCTGAAATCAAGCGCCTGGAGGAAGCTGGCTGCCAGGTTGTCCGTGTTGCTTGTCCGGATGAAAGAGCAGCGAATGCTATATCTGAAATCAAAAAAAGAATAAATATACCTCTTGTCGTTGATATCCATTTTGATTACCGCCTTGCGCTTAAAGCAATTGAAGGCGGAGCTGATAAAATCAGGATCAATCCGGGTAATATCGGCAAGCGTGAAAAGGTAGAGGCTGTTGTAAAAGCCGCTAAAGAGCGCGGGATCCCGATCAGAATCGGTGTAAACGCTGGTTCACTTGAGAGACGGATTCTGGAAAAATACGGATATCCTACAGCGGATGGAATGGTAGAGAGTGCTCTGCACCACATCAAAATCCTTGAGGACCTTGATTTCCATAATATCATCGTATCGATGAAGGCATCTGATGTTAACCTGGCGATTGAGGCTTATGAGAAAGCAGCAAAGGCTTTTGATTATCCGCTTCATCTAGGCATCACGGAATCAGGGACTTTATTCGCAGGGACTGTCAAAAGTGCTGCTGGCCTTGGAGCGATCCTAAGCAAGGGAATCGGCAACACTGTCAGGGTATCATTAAGTGCCGACCCAGTTGAGGAAGTCAAGGTCGCAAGAGAACTTTTAAAATCGTTTGGACTTGCAGCAAATGCTGCGACATTAATTTCTTGCCCAACATGCGGACGGATCGAAATCGATTTGATCAGCATTGCCAATGAGGTTGAAGAGTATATTTCAACGATTAAGGCGCCGATCAAGGTTGCTGTCCTTGGATGTGCTGTCAACGGACCTGGCGAAGCACGTGAAGCTGATATCGGCATTGCTGGTGCAAGAGGAGAAGGACTTCTTTTCAGAAAAGGAGAGATTGTCCGCAAAGTGCCAGAAGCAACAATGGTAGAAGAACTTAAGAAAGAAATCGATAAAATTGCTGAAGAAAAGATTCGCGAAGCTGCCCTTCAGAATTAACCATCGAAAATGCCCGGGAGATCAATCCCGGGCATTTCTTTTTGTTCACCGTTAGAAGAACGGCAATATAAAGATGCCGACTAAAATTGAGATTGTCCCTATCCCAATTGCCCAGCTTCCGATAGCGGATCCTCTTCTGCGAGCCATGAAGCCAAGGACAATTCCGGCGGCTCCGAAAAGAACAGGTAAAATAAACAGCGACAAGATCGATAGGGCAAGAGCTGAGTAAGCAAGCCCTTGTCCACCAGTTGTACTTTCTTCTTCTGACCTTCCTGATATCGCAGGCGGAGCAGGAGCAGCAATTTCGGCCGCAGTTTCTTCCTGGTACTGTTCATTACGTCCAGGTCGGGCGATTGCAGTCATCTCCTGGTAGTGCTCATCACGTCCAGGTCCAGCGATTCCCGTCATTTCCTGATAGTGATCCTCGCGTTCAGGCCCGGCTATCGCCGTCATTTCCTGGTAATGCTCATCACGTGCAGGAGAGTACAGTTCAGTTGCTGTTTCTTCCTGGTATATTTCATCACGCGCATCCCTGATCGTGATGACATCCTGCTTAGGTTCAGTAATATATTCGGTACCTCTCTGATTTCGTTCTTGGTCTGCCACTTTAATCCCTCGCTTTCTTAAGTGGAGCATTTATTATTGTTTACGAGTGAGAAGGATTTCATCATGGCAATGTTTGTCTAAGGCTTTTTGATATTTAGAACCCTGAATGACACTTATAACAAGTAAATATTCAAGAACGCAGATTGAGTAAAGTAAATCTTTTGCGCGCATTCACTATTTGGTAAGATTAAAGAAAGATCATGTTGAAGGAGCAGATTGATGAAAAAACGTTTTGGCATAGACATCGATGGTACAGTCACTTGTCCCACTACATTTGTACCTTATTTAAATGAAGGCTTCAATTTGAATATTACACTTGATGATATCAAGCAATATGACTTTATGCCCCTTGTATCCGTATCTGAAAAAGAGTTTGCTGCCTGGTTCAAAAAAATGGAACCTGAAATTTATTCTAATTCACCATTAGCAGAAGGAGCCAGGGATATTTTAAAGAGCTGGGAGAATGAGTATGAATTATATTTCATCAGTGCCAGAGGAACACATTTACTAGACCTGACCAAAGAATGGTTTTCTGTTAATGAACTTAGATATCATGACATCCATCTGATCGGCTCACATGATAAAATCGAGGCAGCACGTAACTATGATGTGGATATATTTTTCGAGGATAAACACGATAATGCAGTCAATTTGCACGAGGAGTTAGGGATTCCTGTTATCCTTTTCAATACTCCTTATAACCAGGAACCGATTCCTGAAGGAGTTATACGCGTGAATAATTGGCAGGAAGCAAATAATTGGGTGGAAAATTGGATTAAAAATAATTAAAACGGCCATTTGCATGGCCGTTTTTCAGTTTATTCGTCCTATAGTTTCGTTACCGTTATTGAACACAATCCGGACAGCGACCATATATTTCAAATTTATGACCGGATATATCATAGCCTTTGAAGCTTGCCTCGATATTTCTCATTGGACAGGTTTCAATTTCCTTCGTTTTACCGCAGTCAAGACAAATAAAATGATGATGATGCTCTTTATGTGAGCAAGTGAAGCGGAAATGCTTTTCACCCGAGAGCTCTGTCATTTCGAGAATCCCCAGTTCAGCGAACACGCTCAGGTTCCGGTAGATTGTATCGAAGCTCAAGCCCGGATAATTGCCCTTCATCTGTTCAAGTACATCCCGAGCAGTCAAATATTTGTCATTATCGGAAAATAGCTGAAGCATATCTTCGCGTTTCCCAGTATGTTTGTAACCCTGTTCCTTAAGCAGGTTCATTGCTTCATTCACATTCATGAAATCACCCCGTTAGATGGATCTAGTTGCCGAGCGTTTTTTCAGCCAAATGGCCAGCACAAGGATAAGTACTGCAATCATCACAATCGTTCCGCCTGGAGCAAGGTCCAGATAGTAGGACAGGAACAAACCGCCTAATACTGATACCTCACCAAACAGAATGGAATAGAAGATGGTTTGCTTGAACCCCTTCGCGAACCGGATGCTCGCTGCAACTGGCAGTGTCATCAGGGAAGAGACCAGCAAGATTCCAACGATTCTCATCGATGCTGCAATCACCAGTGCCACCATGACGATGAATATAAAGTGAAGCGTCCTTGCGGCAATTCCAGTTGCCCTTGCATATTCTTCATCAAATGATAATAGGAAAAGTTCTTTATACAATAACACAACAAGCGCTATTACAAGGATGCTGAGAATCAGGATTGTCCATAAGTCAGCCCTGCTCACCGCACTCACGCTGCCGAATAAATAGCTGAACAAATCAGTATTGAAGCCATCAGCAAGTGAAATGAAGATGACCCCAAGCCCGATTCCCCCGGAAAGGATAATAGGAATCGCCAATTCCTGGTAATGTTTATACACGGTACGCAGCTTTTCAATGAATAATGATCCGCCAACTGAGAACGCCATTCCCATATAAAGTGGATTCAAGCCGCTGAACAGCATAAACTTTTTCTCTAGCAGAAGGCTTGCGGCAATTCCCGCCAATGTGACATGGCTGAGAGCATCCGCTATGAGGGACAGCCGTCTTACTACGATGAAAACGCCGAGAAGCGGGGCAATCACCCCAATGATCATGCCGGTCAAAAAAGCATTCTGCAAAAATTCATATTGCAACAGTCCGCTAATCATGAAGATGCCCCCCTCCGTGATGATGGTGATCGTGAGTCAGGACATGGACATCATGACCGTAAATTTCTGAAACATCATTGATCTTCAGCTGTTCGAATTCCTCAGCACTTCCATGGAAATGCATATTTTTATTCAAGCAGGCTACATTTGTAACCTTTTCTGAAATTGTACCAATATCATGGGTTACCAGAAGCAAGGTAATCCCTTTCTCCTTATTGAGTGTTTCGAGCATCTCGTAAAAGGAATTGACATTCTGGACATCTACCCCTACTGTTGGTTCATCCAAAATCAACAATTCGGGTTCACTGACAAGTGCCCTTGCAATGAATACCCTCTGCTGCTGACCTCCAGATAGTTCTCCAATATTCCTGTCGAGGAATTTCCCCATCCCGACGGAGTCGATCGCATGCTTTATTTTTACATGGTCACTCTTCTTCAGAAAAGTGAAAAGGCCAAGCTTCTTTGTCAGTCCACTGGCCACTACCTCAAAAACGGTCGCAGGGAAGCCAGTGTTGAAAGAATTGGCTTTTTGAGATACAAAGCCAATTTTATGCTGTTCTTTAAATTTGCTGATATCCTGTCCGAACAGACGAATTGAGCCGTGCTGCGGCTTGATCAGGCCAAGCATCAGCTTAAGAAGTGTTGACTTGCCGGAACCGTTCGGGCCGACGATCGCTAAAAAACTGCCCTTTTCGATAGACAGATTTATATTTTCAAGAACATTTTCTTTATCATATCGATAATTAAGGTCCTGTACTTGGACGATGTAATTATTCGTGTCCATTTTATCACCCGCAAAATAAGAATCATTCCGATTTACATTTAGTAGTATATATCTTACCGGCCATATTGTAAATAAAAGAACTCACAATCCCATAAAATTGTCACGAATCCAGAACTAGGCACATACCCTACTATGAAGGAGTGATGATCTTTTGGCTATTTTTGAAAACATCATTAACCATAAGATAGGCAACATCACGGCTGATGAACTGCTGAAGTACGCCTCTCAATTTAATATTTCCATTACAAAGGCACAGGCAGAGAAAATCGCCGGATACTTACGCGGTAAAAAAGTAAACATCTTTATTGATTCAGAGAGAACGGCATTGATCAAACAAATCGCAAGAATCACCAGCCCTGAAACAGCAAAAGAAGTCAACAAGCTGTTCGTTAAATTCACCAAATAAGTGATGTGTCCGTCATGACCCCTATGACGGACATTTTTTCCTTTTCCCGGCCATTTCTGTCCGTCATCACACCTATGACGGACATTTTCTCCGTTTTCTCTGCCATTTCTGTCCGTCATACCTGTTAGTACCATTCCATATCGCGGATCAGCCATAACCGGCCACCTATTTTTAATCCGCAAAAAATAAGCTGTGGATCTCGTCCACAGCTTTGTTTTAGCCATTCTTGATCATATCAAGCAGACTTTCTTCGAATTGTTTGCTTTTCAGCATGGCAATCTCTTGTTTGTAAGGTGCCTTTTTACTGTTCTTGTCCTCACCGACAAATGGAGTTTCTAGAATTTTAGGAACATGCGTCAGTTGCGGATGATGGACAATATAATTTATTGCGTCAAAGCCGATATGGCCAAAGCCAATATTCTCGTGGCGGTCTTTCCTCATCCCGACCTCGTTTTTGCTGTCATTGATGTGAAGTACTTTCAGTCTGTCAAGACCGATGATTTTGTCAAATTCATTCAAAACACCATCAAAATCTTCAACGACTGCATAACCAGCATCATGTGTATGGCAAGTATCGAAGCAGACGGACAGCTTCTCGTTATGGGTTACTCCATCGATGATCATTGCGAGTTCTTCAAAGGATTTTCCGCACTCGGATCCTTTTCCAGCCATCGTTTCAAGAGCGATTTGAACCTTATCATCGCTTGTAAGAACTTCATTAAGTCCTTCGATGATTTTTTCAATGCCTTTTTCTGTTCCGGCTCCAACATGCGCACCTGGGTGCAGCACGATTTGCCTGGCTCCGATTGCTTCTGTCCGGTCGATTTCGCTCCGCAAGAACCTTACTCCTAAATCAAATGTATCAGGATTCTGCGTGTTCCCGATATTGATGATATAAGGAGCATGGACGACGATTTCATTGATGCCGTTTTGCTCCATATGCAGGCGGCCTGCTTCAATATTCAGGTCCTCAATTTTTTTCCTTCTTGTATTCTGAGGTGCCCCCGTATAGATCATAAAAGTATTTGCACCATACGAGACAGCTTCCTCACTGGCAGCGAGCAGCATTTTTTTGCCGCTCATGGAAACATGTGATCCAATTAACATCTTGTGATCTCTCCTAAATCCCTTTATTTATTTCTCTTTTGAATACGGTTTTCCCGTTTCTTGATTTTATCCATCTCATATTTCATCTTCTTTTTATATCCTGGTTTTACCTTGCTAGGCTTTGAAACGAGCGACTTTGCCTTCGCCTCGCCAGTAGTTTCTTTTTTCTTTCTGTTCTGGCGCCTGTTCCGCTCTTCGATTTCGGTGAATTCACCTTTTTTCAAATCAATGTTTTTAAAAGAGATGCCCATCTTTTCAAGACGGACCAGTGCATCTTCATCTCTCTGCTCATAAACCGTTAAGGCAATACCTGATGATCCGGCACGTGCCGTCCTTCCTACCCTGTGGATATAAAAATCCAGATCAGTAGGCAGCTCATAATTGATGACATGGCTGATTCCCTGAATATCAATTCCTCTTGCAGCAAGGTCAGTAGCTACAAGATACTGGAACTCAAGATCCTTGATCTGCTTCATGACACGCTTACGTTCGCGCGGGCTCAGGTCTCCATGGATACGGCCAACCTTCATTCCTTTTTGGATCAAACCATCGGCAATTTCATCTGCTTTTTTCTTTGTATTAGCAAATACAATCCCCAGATATGGATTGAACGCTAGAAGAGCTGAATGAACAAGCCCGATTTTATCACGATGCCTTGCTGGCAGAAGAATATGTTCAATCTTCTCTGCCGTAGCCTGTTTAGGATCGATTTGTACAAATTTTGGGTTTTCCATGTACTTTTTCAAGAATGGTTTTAATTTTTCAGGAATTGTTGCTGAAAAGACAAGCATTTGCAGCTTTTCTGGCATACGGGACGCAAACTGGTCAATATCCTCGATAAAGCCCATATCCAGCATTAAGTCTGCCTCATCGATAACGAGCATGTTCGCCGTATGCACAAATAGCGCATTTTCCTTGACCAGGTCGTTAATCCTCCCCGGGGTGCCAATGACGATTTGTGGCTGTGTCTTTAGCTTCTCAATCGTTCTTTGTTTGTCCGTTCCGCCAATATAGCAGCGGGCTGTGATCTGTTCTCCCTGAGGAGCGTGTTCAGCAATTTTAAGAACTTCATGATAAATTTGATTGGCAAGCTCACGTGTTGGTGCAGCGATTACTGCCTGTACCTCATTGCGTGATGGATCAAGCTTATCCATAATTGGCAGTACATAGGCATGCGTCTTTCCTGTACCGGTCTGGGATTGCCCGATGGCACTCTCACCCTTCAGGATTGTAGGGATAAGACGTTCTTGAATTTCGGTCGGCTCATAAAAACCTAGTTTATTGATCGCATCTATAATGAACGGTTTCAATTCATAACGATTAAATTTTGTTTCACTCATTGAAAATCTCCTTCTTTCGCCCTGTTCCCTGAATAATCGGGGATTACAGCTCGTTCCGTAAGCTGATTTTTTCAGGTTCATCCTGTAATTATAATAAAGATTGCAGAAAATCTCCAATCAGTACTATCTTAACCTTTCCTTATAAAAAAACAAACCTGTTTCAACAATATCCTAATTTCTTAAACCAAATCTGACTTATTGCATACTCTAATAGGAGATGAAATATTGGGAAAGGAGGGGTCACGATGCTACAAGGACCCCGTATGAATACCCGCGGAATGCATAATCGCTTTCAGGGCCCCAGTATGATGGGAGGTCCCCGGATGGGCCAGCACCAGATGTATTCGAATCCATTTGGTCCTGGACCTATGATGCCACAGGGCCAGATGCCGCGGATGGCAGGCAGGAATCCACGCTCCAGACAAGGCGGCGGACTTCTTTCGAAGATACTGGGAAAAGGCAATAGCCAGCGGAATAGTGCAGCCGGTTTATTATCCGGAGGAAATACAGCAGCACGAGGAGCAGGCTCAGGCGGCGGTATTCTGAAAACTCTCGCTGATCCATCTGCTTTAAATGGATTTCTCACCAACACTCAAAAAGTTCTAAACACAGCACAGCAATTCGGACCGATGATCCAGCAATATGGTCCTCTCGTCCGAAATTTGCCTTCAATGTGGAAACTGTACAGAGGCTTGAAGGACCTTCCGGATGCTGAAGAGCAAACTGCTGAAACAGAAACGAAGGAAAAAATAGAGAAAAAGCAAAAGACAAAAAAATCCAAAAAGACCGTTCAGAGTTCCCCGACACAAAAAAAGCCTTCACAAAAACAAAGCAATAATGCAGCTTCTTCGCCTAAATTGTTCATATAAATAGGCTCTTTTCTCAAACTTTGTTCCTATGGACTACAAACAGGATTGAATGAGCTATTTTTCTTCGCAAAGTTGACTCTTTACGAAAACAGCCTTTCGAAACACAGCCTTACGAAAAACAGCCTATATATACGATAACAGTTCATTCATTCCTTCTGGTAAGTCGCTTTTGAATTCTTTCTGCAAGTCTTATATAATAAAAGGAAGAATCAAAGGTACTCTTAGGAGGATGACTCAATGAATGTAATTAAAATATCGCCACGCGGTTATTGCTATGGTGTTGTGGATGCCATGGTCATTGCACGCAATGCTGCATTGGATAAAAGCCTGCCGCGTCCAATATATATACTTGGGATGATTGTCCATAATAAGCATGTCACTGATGCCTTTGAAGAAGAAGGCATCATTACATTGGATGGAAACAACCGAAAGGAAATCCTTGAAAAAGTTGAAGGCGGAACAGTTATTTTCACAGCACACGGCATTTCACCAGAAGTCAGGGACCTTGCCAAGGATAAGGGGCTTGTTTCGATTGACGCAACATGCCCTGACGTGACAAACACCCATAACCTGATCAGGGAAAAAGAAAAAGAAGGATTTGAGGTCATTTATATCGGCAAAAAAGGGCATCCCGAACCTGAAGGAGCAGTAGGTGTCGCACCAGGGATCGTTCATCTAGTGGAAACAGCAGCAGATGTGGATGCTTTGAATCTGCAGGCTGAAAAATTGATCGTCACCAACCAGACAACGATGAGCCAGTGGGACGTTGCCGACATCATAAAGAACGTTATAGAAAAGTACCCACATGCGGAAGTCCATAGAGAAATTTGCATGGCTACACAAGTCCGCCAGGAGGCTGTCGCCGAGCAGGCTAAAGAGGCTGATGTGTTAATTGTGGTTGGCGACCCTAAAAGCAATAACTCAAATCGTCTCGCACAGGTATCAGAAGAAATAGCCGGAACGAAAGCATATCGAATTGCTGATATTACCGAGCTGGATATCGAATGGATAAAAGAGGCTGACACAGTCGCAGTTACATCTGGAGCATCGACTCCAACACCAATAACAAAAGAGGTCATTACCTTCCTCGAACAGTTTGACAAAGAAACTGAAGAAACCTGGGTAAAAGAGAAAAAGGTACCTCTTCATAAAATCCTGCCAAAGGTAAAGAAGACCGAGGCAAACGTATAATATGAAAGCAGCCTGAAATTAATTCAGGCTGCTTTCTTGTTTTCTTCAAAAATCTTATACCACACTCGACTTCTTGCTAGATAAAGGTGAATGGATCTGTCCCTATTTCAGATGGAATGAACTTCACACCAAACCCTTTTTCTCTACATAGTCCTTCCATCACAGTGGCCACTCCCATTTTCATGATCTTTTCGACATTATGTCCCGGATCAATCAAATTCAATCCGGCCATAAGGGCATCGTGTGCTGTGTGATAGTAGATATCCCCGGTAACATAAACGTCTGCTCCGCGAAATTTCGCCTGTGAGTAATACTTATTTCCGTCACCGCCAAGGACAGCTACTTTTTTCACCTTCGCGTTTAAGTCCCCGACGACGCGGACTTTATCGACTCCCAAAGCTTTCTTTACTACTTTGGCATATTCTGAAAGGGTCGTCTCTTCGACTTGCCCGATTCTTCCAAGTCCAAGTTGTTCCCCGGTATTATCAAGTCGATATATATCATAGGCGACCTCCTCATAAGGATGGGCCTTGATCATAGCCTGGATGACCTTTTTTTCAATACTTTGCGGAAAAACAGTTTCTACCCGCACTTCATTGACTGCTTCAAGCTTTCCTTGTTTGCCGATGTGAGGCTCCGTATTTTCCCCCGGCAGGAAACGTCCTTCCCCCGCTCCGGAGAACGAACAATGGCTATAGTTGCCAATCGCTCCTGCCCCTGCATTTCCTAAGGCATCTCGCAATCGCTCTGCATCTTCCTCAGGCACGAAAACGACAAGCTTTTTCAACTCGTCCTCATAAGTTGGCACCAGCACTTGAGGGTTCTTTAAACCTAGAGCAGCAGCCAGGAGGTCATTTACGCCTCCTTTTGCCACATCCAGGTTAGTGTGTGCCGCATAAACTGCGATGTCATGCTTGATCAGCCTGGCAATCATTCGTCCGGCAGGAGTGTCCGTCGCGATTTTTTTCAATGGCCGGAATATCGGCGGATGGTGGGCGATGATTAATTGAGCGTTAAGGGCAATCGCCTCCTCCACCACTTCCTCTGTTACATCAAGAGCCACGAGGACGTTCTCGACTGGTTGGTTCAGCGCACCGATTTGCAGGCCGACCTTATCGCCTTCCATTGCAAATGCCCTGGGTGAAAATTGTTCAAAAAGCTGAATTACTTCATGTCCATTCACTTTTTTCACTGTAACGCCTCCTCTGCCATCTTCATTTTCGTTTTCAGTTCCTGTCTCTTGCTTTCTGTCTCATCATTCTGCACAGCCTCATCCAGCTGCTTTAAGATTCGGTCCCAATTTCTCTTTTCTGCACTCCACTTTTCTTTGAACACTGCAGTCTTTTCCTTTAGTAAAAATGGACCAAACAATATTCCAAGTTCCACATCGAGATCCTGATAAGGCTTCAGCGGTTCACCCTTTTCCGCTACCAGAACCTCATAAATTTTCCGATCTTCTTCAAGGATTTCTTCTTTAACCAGTTCCCACTCATTGTCAATCAGCCATCTGCGTACTGCAAAGCTGCCAACATTAGGCTGGAGGACAAGCCTGCTCACTCCTTCTAGTTTCGATTTCCCTTGTTCCAGGATCGTGGATATCAATGTACCGCCCATACCCGCAATGGTTATACAATCTACCTCTCCAGCTTCAATAACTTCAAGGCCGTCCCCTTTTCTGACGGAAATCTTATCTGTTAGGTTTTCCTCCTGAACTTGCTCAAGGGCAGATTGAAACGGCCCTTCTGCGACCTCACCAGCAATCGCCATCGGGACGGTGCCCTTTTTTACAACATTACAAGGAAGATAGGCATGATCAGAACCAATATCGGCCAGTCTCGCCGCCTGGGGAATATTTTTTGCAACGGCTTCAAGCCGGTCTGAGAGTTTTTCAGTATTCATAAATGTCACCCACTAAATCGTATTTTGCTTTTTTAAGTATATGAAACACCATGACTATTGTCCAATTATCCAGGAAGGCTCTTTTCGTAAGCTTTGCTTTCTCCCCCAAAAGGTTACGAGTACTAAAGAAATCTTTTTTCAGAATTCTCCTCGAAAAGAGCCCCGGCACCTTTTTTACGCGATGCTAGAACAAGTACGAAAAGCAGCAATCAGTGCGGAAACAGCCTCCGGTAAAATAGCAAAGGCCCTTCGCGTGAGCAAAGAGCCTTTAAAGATTACTTCAATTCGTTGACGATCCATTCAGCCATTTGATCTTCCTTGCCAGCAGCCAGGCCAGGAGGCATTGCTCCTTTACCATTAACTAGGATGTCTTTGATTTCTTCCTGGGAGTACTTGCTGCCTACGCCTTTCAATGACGGACCTGAAACGCCCTCATACTGGTTTCCGTGGCACATCGCGCAGGATTGCTGGTAAAAATCCTCAGGGTTTGCTTCAGCAGTTTCTTCTGTCTTTTCACCGCCGCCTTCTTTTTCCTTAGCAAGATCCTTGGAATCCCCAATACCTTTGAAAGAAAGCAGGAACATCAAGCCGATCCCCATCACCATGATCAACACGAACGGGATAATTGGATTACGATTCATCATATACCCTCCTTTATGTACAACATCAAATCTTAAATAATGATTTCACACAGATATTATTTTACTTGAAAAACGTTTACAGGGAAAGTAAAAAAGCAAACTTTGTCACACTTGTTCACAATTTAGACAAAAAAACTTCATCGATTGATGAAGTTTTTGCTGTACAAAGCATATTTAGGTTGCCCTTTTAGCAGCCAATTAATCTTGCAATTACCATTCTTTGGACTTCTGAGGTGCCTTCACCGATCTCCAGAAGCTTCGCATCCCTCATGTAACGTTCTACTTCATACTCACGCATATAACCGTAGCCGCCATGTATCTGGACAGCCTGGTCAGCCACTTCCATCGCGATCTCTGACGCATAAAGCTTGCACATCGAAGCTTCCTTGGAGAATGGGCGTCCTTGATCCTTCAGCCAGGCAGCCTTATAAACCATATTGCGGGCCAGTTCAATTTTCATTGCCATGTCGGCAAGCTTGAACTGTATGGCCTGGAACTGTGAGATCGGTCTGCCGAACTGCTGTCTTTCCTTAGCATACTGGAGTGCTTTTTCATAAGCAGCCTGAGCCACACCGACAGCCATCGCTCCTATGCCAATCCTGCCGCCGTCCAAGGTTACAAGGAATTGCTTGAAGCCCTCCCCTTTCTTTCCAAGCAGGTTCTCAACGGGAACATGAACATCCTCCATTACCAGCTGAGTAGTATTCGATGCATTCAATCCCATCTTTTCATAATTGTCAATCACAGAAAATCCCGGAGCATCAGTTGGTACGATAATCGCACTGATTTCCTTTTTACCATCCACATTACCAGTGATCGCCGTCATCGCGAGATGTTTGGCATAGCTAGCATTCGTGATAAAGTTCTTGCTGCCATTGATGATGTATTCTCCGTCCACTTCTTTGGCTGTTGTCTGTGTTCCTCCTGCATCCGAGCCTGCATTTGGTTCTGTCAGTCCGAAAGCCCCCAGGGACTCGCCTGTACAGATAGGTGCCAGGTATTTTTGTTTCTGCTCCTCTGTACCAAATAGATTGATAGGAGCGCCTCCAAGAGATATGTGGGCCGAGTATGTAATCCCAGTTGAGGCGCAGGCCTTGCTCAATTCCTCGGTCACAATCGCAAAGCTGACTGTATCTGCTCCTGCCCCGCCGTATTCCTCTGGGAATGGCAAGCCCAGCATCCCTAGTTCTCCCAGTTTTTTGAAAATTTCTGTCGGAAATTGTTTTGTTTTATCTCTTTCAATTGCTCCAGGAGCTACTTCTTCCTCCGCAAATTCTCTAATCGTCCTTTTAATCATTGCCTGTTCTGATGTTAAATCAAAATTCATTTCCATCCCCCTTAAAACATTGAATGCGTTTACATTCTTCATTATAAAGGTGAATAAACAATTTTCTCAACATTTAAAAACTTTTAAATTGTTTAAAATTATATAAATATAGTAATAGACAGGACGATTAACCCTATGATACCTGAAAGTTTGAAGCTCACCATCCTCCACCTCGTCCCTGCTGCAATCCACAATAAACAGTTAAGACCCGCTACGATGTAAAGCATGAAGGGATGGTCTGGAAATATTATTTCAGCTGCCTGAACAGATGTGATTAATAAAAGAAGTGCAGAAGCGAGTAATGGGATCAAATCAAAAAATGATTTTTTCACCATGTAAAGGGCCGCTGAAAGGGTACTAATTCCCAAAAAAATGATGAAGGCAGTTTGCAAAAAAAGCGACAATTCAGTAAAATAAAATAAAAAAACCGAAAGCGGTAACAACCCAACTAAAATAAAACTAAGTATTCCTTTAAAGCCTCTCGGTCTTTTTCCATCAGGCACATCACCTTCAGACGATCCTTCTGTATACAAGTTCAAAAGGAAGTCACAATAGTGCTCCGGCAGCATCCTGCTTTGTTTCCAGTACTTAATCTCATTGGTGATGATTTTCCTGCGATGGTCATCCATATTTCGGCACATCCTGTCTTATTGGTTATCCTTGATAAAAGTTCATAAAAAAAGGAATAATTTACTTTTATTTTAAAAAGTAAATTATTCCTTGGCAATCCTATTCTAAAAAGTCTTTCAATCGTTTGCTGCGGCTTGGGTGCCTTAGCTTGCGAAGTGCTTTAGCTTCGATTTGACGAATACGCTCGCGTGTAACGCCAAATACTTTGCCCACCTCTTCCAGAGTGCGTGTACGTCCATCATCAAGACCGAAGCGGAGTCTTAGGACATTCTCTTCACGGTCAGTAAGAGTGTCCAGGACATCCTCCAGCTGTTCCTTCAAAAGCTCATAAGCAGCATGTTCTGAAGGAGATGTAGCATCCTGGTCCTCGATGAAATCCCCAAGGTGGGAATCATCTTCTTCCCCGATTGGTGTTTCGAGGGATACCGGCTCCTGGGCAATTTTCAGGATTTCACGTACTTTTTCGGGGGACAGGTCCATGTCTTCACCGATCTCTTCAGGTGTCGGTTCGCGTCCTAAGTCTTGAAGGAGCTGCCTTTGAACACGAATCAATTTATTGATTGTTTCCACCATATGGACAGGAATCCTGATTGTCCTTGCCTGGTCAGCGATGGCACGAGTGATGGCCTGACGAATCCACCAGGTAGCATAGGTACTGAATTTAAATCCTTTACGGTAATCGAACTTTTCTACAGCCTTGATCAAGCCCATGTTTCCTTCCTGAATCAAGTCAAGGAATAACATGCCACGGCCAACATAACGTTTCGCGATACTTACTACAAGTCGAAGGTTGGCTTCGGCGAGTCGCCTTTTGGCTTCCTCATCGCCCTGTTCAATTCGTTCTGCCAGATTGATCTCTTCTTCTGCAGAAAGCAGGTCAACTCGGCCAATCTCTTTTAAGTACATCCTTACCGGGTCATTGATTTTTACTCCCGGCGGGACACTTAAGTCATTCAAGTCGAATTCTTCATCGTCTTTTGCAAGCTGTTTGATATCAGGGTCTTCTGCTTCATCGCTTTCGCCTACGAGTTCAATCCCTTGTTCACCAAGGAACTCATAGTATTCATCCATCTGATCGGAATCAAGGTCGAAGCTTGATAGCCTTTCTGCGATATCATCATAAGCAAGGACACCTGTTTTCTTGCCAATTGCCGTTAACTGGTCTTTTACTTGTTCAACTGTCACTTCATTTTCGGTGACTTCTTTAGAACGGGCTGACTTTTCAGCCATATGTCCCCCTCCTTCCAAAAATCAAAAACAATCAGCATAAGCTCTATAAGGTCTTGCGCAAGTGGATTATTTCCGTGGCGATTGCCGCAGCGCGCAAGAAATCGTTTTGTCGTTCTGCCTGTTTTTGTTCTGCCATTTTTTCCTTTATTTTTAACATTTTTTGATAATTCAAGACCTGCTTGATATAATCAGATAATTCCTGGTCACTGATCTCCTCGTTAAGAGGCATCATTTCTATATCAGCAACGACCCTTTTTAGCTTATTATCCTGAAGATAATTTAAGAACGCTCCTGGGTCAGGATCATGTCCTTTTTCATAGTATGCAAATAAATAAGTAATAATAGCCTGGTGTTCGTCAATATTCAATGTACTTCCTGCAAGCATTTCCTGTACCTTATAGGCTATATCGGCATCTCTCATCATATGATAGATCATTCGCCTCTCGGCCGTATGGTAGGCAGGCTTTAAGTCTGACTTCCTTGTATAGCTTACAGGTCTTGATTCTGGCCGCGGTTGATTTTGCTTTTTTGGAGCGGATGCCTGAACCAACTGATTGAGCTGCTGAACCAGCGCATCAAGGGAAAGCGAAAACTCATTCGCAAGCTGTCTCAAGTACAGATCCTTTTCTACTGCTTTATCTAGAGTGCTGATTTCTTTTAGTACTTCTTCGATATATTGAAGGCGATCTCCTTCATTCTGGAGGTTTTTCCCACGGCGATAATATATTAATTTAAATGCCATCAAAGTGGCACTGGAACCAATTATATCGTTCCGAAATTTATCCTCGCCATGTATCTTTATGAAATCGTCTGGATCCATTCCATCAGGCATCATTGCGACCCTGACAGTCACCCCTGCTTTCGAAAGCATGCCTGATGCCCTAAAGGCTGCTTCAATGCCGGCTTTATCCGAGTCGTAACAAACTGTTACAGCTTGAACATTTCTTTTCAGCAAGGAAATATGTTCCTCTGTCAAGGATGTCCCCATCGTGGCGACACCATTTTCTACGCCTGCACGATTAGCGGAAATAACATCCGCAAAGCCTTCAAAAAGTACAGCCTGCTGCTGTTTCCGAATCGATCCGCGGGCGAGATGAAAATTATATAAAGTTTTACTTTTATTGAAGATTTGCGTTTCGGGACTGTTCAGATATTTGGGCTCTTCGTCCCCCATTGCTCTCCCTGAAAACGCAATCGTATTACCCTGATGATCCAGGATCGGAAACATGATCCTGTTCCGGAACCTGTCAAAGTAGGTACCATCGTTTTCCCGCTGAATGACCAATCCTGCTTTCACAATCAGTTCCAGCGAAAATCCCCGTTTTTCGAGCAGCTTAACCGCAAAATCCCATGAAGGCAGTGCATAGCCTATTTGGAAGCGGTCAATTGATTCCTGGGTGAACCCTCTGTTAAGAAGGTATTCCAGGGCATCCTGACCCTCTTTTGTGTTTACAAGCAAATGATGGTAGAATTTACGCAATAGTTCATGCGCTTCAATCATTTGCTTTGATCCTTCAGGTAGTTGTGGATTTCTGCCTGCAGCCTGCCCTTCAAGCTTCAGTTCAATGTTAGCCCGATCAGCTAGCTTCACTGCAGCTTCTTGAAACGACAGTCCGTCAATATCCATCAGAAAGGAAAATACATTCCCGCCGGCTCCACAACCAAAGCAGTGATAAATCTGCTTATCAGGTGAAACGGAAAATGATGGAGAGTTTTCCCCATGAAAAGGACAAAGCCCAAAGTAGTTCCGGCCTTGTTTTTTCAACTGGACATAATCACCAATGACATCGACTATTTCAACCGCTTGCCGGATTTCATTTACTTTCTCCTCGGCAATCCTCTCTGCCATAAGCATGACCTCTAACTAGTTGTGATTCGTTGAACATACCTTACAATTCAATAAAAGCATGTTCAATCCCTTTATAAACTTTTCCCTGTCTTTTTCAGTAAAGGGTTTTGGCCCTTTTCCGTAGGATCCCTGCCTTCTTGCCCTGGCAGAAAGATATCTCAAGTCAAGAGCAGTCTGAATGTCCTTTTCTTCAAATAAATTTCCCCTTGGAGAGATGGCATAAACCCCTTTCGCAATAAGGGTAGAGGCAAGACCAATGTCCTGCGTCACCGCAAAATCACCTTTTTTCACGTGGTTCATTAAATAAAGGTCTACAGCCTCCTTATGAGAATCGACAAAAACCCAGTTCTGCCCTTGAAGATCATTCTTCATATGGGCATATGAAGCCACAAAAACAGCTTCGATGGAAAACTTCGAAGCGATTTCGACAATTTCCTTAATGACCGGGCAAGAGTCTGCATCAACAAAAAGGGTCTGACTGTTGATTTTACTAGTATTAATTCTACATCACTCCGCATATTCCTTCTAAGGATTAGATTTTTTCAAGGGAATTTTGTCGAATTTTTTCGCGGCCAATGTCTTGACAACTGATAGTAAATAGTTTATTCGTAATCTGTCCAGTCTAAACCTAAACAGATACATTTTTATCACAATTTTTTATTATAGTATAAGAAAGGCTATTTTTCCATTATTTTTTCTTGGCTAATGCATTATTAAGGCTCTTTTCGTATACTTCGCAGCTTTCACAGTCAAAAGTAAAAACCGCCACTAGGGTTTTTACGAGTATAAAAGCAAGCTTTATACAGAAGCCTGATCGAAAAGAGTCCCGGCACCTTTTATAACGCGATTACTAAAGCATGTACGAAAAACAAAAATCAATGTAAAAACAGCCTTCAGTAAAGAGAACTGTCAAAAAGAAAAGCACATAAAAATATGTGCTACTAGTCCATCTTCTTGTTACGGACCATATTCAGGATGACATTTGCCGTTTCTTCAACCGCTTTGTTTGTTACATCAATGACTGGACACCCTATCTTTTCGACAATCCCGTCGAAATATTCGATTTCTTCCTTGATTCTTTCGATATTGGCATAAATCGCCTGGTCGTTCAATCCGAGTGAAATTAATCTCTCACGGCGGATTTGGTTCAACTTATCCGGTGTGATCCTAAGGCCGAAACATTTTTCCTTTGGTACAAGAAACAATTCTTCAGGCGGGTCAACTTCCGGAACCAGCGGTACATTCGCGACTTTGTAGCGCTTATGGGCCAGGTATTGAGAGAGTGGGGTTTTGGATGTTCTCGAGACTCCCACGAGAACAATATCCGCTTTCAGTATTCCTCTTGGGTCGCGGCCATCATCGTACTTTACTGCAAATTCTATTGCTTCGACTTTTTTAAAATAATCTTCGTCAAGTTTCCGGACAAGACCAGGTTCGTATAACGGGGTCTCACCGCTTAGGATTTGAATTTGCTTCATGAGCGGGCCAATGATGTCGCAAGCATATATCCCCTCTCTTGCAGCAGACTCCTGAAGGTAATCGCTGATATCAGGCTTGACCAGTGTATAAGCGATCATCCCTCCATCATGCTTCGCTATCGAAATAACTTCATCAATATGTACTTTATCCTCAACGTAAGGGAACCTTTTAAGTGAAACATCCAAGTGTTCGAATTGGCTGATGGCAGCCTTCGTAACGAGCTCTGCTGTTTCTCCGACTGAATCAGAAACCACATAAATAATAGGTGTTTTACTCATCTTTGATCAACCCCTTCTCTATTTGCTTCATTATTCCTCAGCCAAGGCCACAAAAGCCTTTGTGATGTTTGTCTTGGTCAGCCTTCCTACCAGCTCGTACCCATCATCTGTATCTTTGATGATTGGAAGGGCATCTATCTGCTTTTCAATTAATTCCTTGGCAGCATCAATGAGCAGGTCATCACGGCGGCAAACAGTTATATTTGGCATTCTTGTCATGATGATATTCACCGGCAAAGTCGTCAGCTCCTGCTTCCCAATGCTTGCTCTTAATAAATCTTTGCGAGAAAGGACACCTACCAGCTTTGAAACTTTATCGACAACAAATAAAGTGCCTACATCTTCAAGGAACATCGTTACGATCGCATCGTATACAGATACATTTTCAGGAACAACTACAGGGATGGACTGATATTCCCTGACGAGAATTTTTTTTAGATTCTCTGAAAGAAGCTGATTTCCAGATTTGCCTGTGTAAAAATAACCTACACGAGGTCTGGCATCCAAATATCCCGACATCGTCAGGATGGCAAGGTCTGGCCTGAGGGTAGCCCTTGTCAGATTTAATTTTTCAGCTATATGCTCTCCAGTGATTGGTCCGTTATCCTTTACGATTTGCAGAATCTGTTCCTGGCGTTTATTCAGTTCGATTGTCCTCACCACCCATCGGGAGTTTTTTATATATGCTGTTTTCGCTATCGTTATTAAGCACCAAGCTATATATCTGTTTTTTTCTGGATTTAATGTAGTTAGCAAGGTTGTATTGGTCAATGGAAGCATCATTAGGTAGACGATACAGAGCCTCAGTGCTAAAAAGCCTGATAAAATCATTATATACTACGCTAGGTAATAAACAGGAATAATTATTATGAACTAATTAACATTTCATGACGATTTTTTCTTCCCCTAGCATAAGGTACTTGTTAAAGCGCCTTCCTGTCCAGGAAGGCACCCAATAAAATCAGTTTATTTTTGCATGTTTTACTTAACGACAATATCATTTACTTTTGCGAGCTTCATGATCAGCACTGCCAATGCAGCCATTTGATTCAAACGGTTATCGCGGACATCCTGGTTATCAGACATTACCATTGTATGCTCAAAATAATCATTGATTTCAGGTTTAATGTTAACCAAAAGCTGATAATATGACGCGGCATCCATACCATCCTCGGCCTTCTTTCCTAGCTCCAGATACTTTTCATACAGCCGTTGTTCATACTCATTTTCAAAACGTTCTGGATCAATATCACCAAGTACATCTTTCTTACTTGCGATGTTAAGAACCCGGCTCAACGCTTCCATGCTTTCTTTAAAGCCCTCACTGCTGCTAGCAGCCTGCAGTGCTTCTGCCTTTTCGATCAGTCCCGATACAATACCAATCTCTCCTCCCAGTACGGCATCAATTAAATCGTAGCGGATTGCTCGCTCCTGTAACAAATGCTTAACTCGTAATTTAAAGAATTGGATAAGGTCATGGTAAACTTCTTCGTCATTACGCTTTGTAATTCCTGCTTCCGTAACGAGATTCAGAGAAAGGCCGACAAGATTCTCAAGTGAAATGTTCCACTTTTTCTCAATCAAGGTCTGCACGATTCCCGTCGCCTGTCTTCTCAATGCATAAGGATCCTGAGATCCACTAGGAATGATTCCAAGCGAGAAGAACGAAACGGTTGTATCGAGTTTATCGGCTATTGCCACCAACGCTCCCGCTGGAGATGCAGGAACTGAATCATCAGCATTGCGAGGCATATAATGCTCATTGATTGCCGTTGCTACTTCTGGGCTTTCACCTTTTTGCAAGGCGTACTTTTCACCCATTATTCCTTGCAGTTCAGGGAACTCATAGACCATTTGTGAAACCAGATCGAATTTGCTGATTTTGGCAGCCCGGTCGGCAAACCTTATTACATCAGGCGAAAACTCCAGTCTTTCAGCAATCAAGCCTACAAGCTTGCGAACTCGTTCTGACTTTTCAGCAATTGTTCCGATCTCTTCATGGTATACAACATTTTTCAATTTTTCCAATGCGGCAGCAATCTGCATTCTTTGATCTTCTTTATAGAAAAATGCAGCATCCGCCAATCGCGCTCTTAGAACTTTTTCGTTTCCGCGGGCAACCTTTTCAATATGAAGGTGGTCACCGTTCCTGACTGTGATGAAATGAGGCAGCAAGTCTCCGCTCATGGATTTCACTGGAAAATACCTTTGGTGCTCTTTCATCGAAGTAATCAGCACTTCGCCTGGGATTTCCAGGAACTCCTCCTCGAATCGTCCATATAACGCAGTTGGATATTCGACGAGGTTATTGACTTCCTCCAGCAGACCTTCATCAACAGGAACGACCCAGCCGTTCTCTTCCTCAATTTTTTCAAGCTGCGAAATTATAGCATCCTTCCGCTTTTGCGCATCAGCCACAACGTACTGCCCCAACAATGCTTCTTCATATTCCTGGGGTTCGGATAATTGAATTTCACCTTCTCCTAGGAATCGATGGCCTCTTGTTATGTTGCCAGTTTGGACACCAGCGATTTCAAAAGGAATGATTTCATTTCCGAACATCGCAACAAGCCATTTGATCGGCCTGACATAACGAAGCTCAAGGTCTGCCCAGCGCATGTTTTTCGGGAAAGTTAATCCGGCAATGATTGCTTTCATTTCAACGAGCAAGTCAGAGGTTTCCTGCCCTTTAATGAATTTTTTAACATGGGCATATTCAACACCGTTGATTTCTTTAAAATATATATCCTCTACCGTTAACCCCTGGCCGCGTGTGAAACCTACCGCTGCTTTGGACCACGCACCCTCCTCATTAAGGGCAATTTTTTTAGCGGGGCCCTTTGCTTCTTCCTCGCTGTCTTCCTGACGCTCATCAACATTCAGGACAAGTAACGCTAGCCTGCGCGGTGTGGAATAAAGCTTGATTGCTTCAAAACCAATATTGTTCGTGTTCAGCCAATTCTCCACCTTGGACGCCAGCTGGTTTATAGACCCGGTAATAAATCTTGCAGGCATTTCTTCCAAACCGATTTCAAGTAATAAATTCCGTTTAGTCATTTTCCACCTGCTCCTTCCGTTTAATGATTGGGAAGCCCAACTTTTCTCTTTCTTCATAGAACGTTTTCGCTACTTTCTTAGCGAGGTTTCGAATCCGGGCAATATAACCGGTCCTTTCTGTCACAGAAATCGCTCCGCGTGCATCAAGGATATTAAAAGTATGAGAACACTTAAGGACATAGTCATATGCAGGATGGACAAGGCCTTCATCCATCTGGCGATTTGCTTCTTTTTCATAAATATTGAAAAGGTTAAACAGCATGTCTTTGTCAGATGTTTCAAATGTATACTTGGAATGCTCGTATTCCGGCTGTCCAAATATGTCCCTTACTGTAAAACCGTTTGTCCATTCAAGATCAAATACATTTTCTTTATCCTGGATATAGGACGCCAGTCGTTCGATTCCGTATGTAATTTCCACGGAGACTGGTTTGCAGTCTAGTCCGCCTACTTGCTGGAAATAAGTGAATTGCGTGATTTCCATGCCATCAAGCCATACTTCCCAACCCAGGCCTGCACAGCCCAGGGATGGATTTTCCCAGTTGTCTTCCACAAAACGGATATCATGTTCAAGAGGATCAATACCCAATGCTTTTAGAGAATCAAGGTAAATTTCCTGAATATTGTCCGGTGAAGGCTTCATGATCACCTGGAATTGATGATGCTGATAAAGCCTGTTCGGATTTTCTCCGTAGCGGCCGTCAGCCGGGCGTCTGGATGGCTCAACGTACGCCACATTCCATGGTTCAGGGCCAATTGCCCTTAAAAATGTGTAAGGACTCATCGTACCTGCACCCTTTTCGGTGTCATATGCCTGCATAAGGACGCATCCTTGTTCAGACCAGTGTTTTTGCAATGTTAAAATCATATTCTGGATATTCATCTTTACACCTCCGAATTTTTTAAATCGTGTTTTACTATGCTCTTTTCAAAAACTCTTGCTTTGCTGCCGCAAAGGCGTTTAGGCATCTAATTACGAAAAGAATAGACTGTATTGAAATTAAAAAAACTCTCGCCCCCTATGCATCCAATCATGCATAGGGACGAGAGTTTACCCGCGGTTCCACCCTACTTGCTGCAAAAAGCAGCCTCTTTAAAAGTGATGTCGCTCCGGAATGCCTTCCTTAATTTCTGCAATCCGGCTCACACCATACCCGGACTCGCTAATACAGAGGGATTTAAGTACTCTTTTCCTTCACTGCAACATATGTAATTATCATCAGAGCTTTTTCTTGATGATGACTTTCTTAAAACAGGAAAAGCTTTTGATTTGAATAATAGCGAAATCAAGAAACAATGTCAATAGTTACAGTTGGTCCCTGAATGAATCCATTTGGTCGAGGAATTTCCTTGTTTTCAAATAAAGTCCTGAATATTCATCATAATAAGCGGAAATGACTTTTTTCAGCTCGGCTTTTGTCTCTGGCTTAACTGAAATATTGCCAAGCCGGCTTAGGTCAAGCAAGTAGAACAAGCGTAGCAGCCTTACAGTTCCTGGCGAGATTCTGATCCTGTAGGGATCAATCTCAAAACAGCGATGGCACAGCAGACCGCCCTCTCTGATTGAAAAATTGAATTCACCCTCTGTATTGCCGCAATTTGCACACTTGTCCAAAACGGGATATAGGCCCTGGACATTCAGCATTTTCATTTCATATATGAAAGTCAAAATCTCCATATCGTAGCCTTCATTCATAAAGCTGAGCGTCTGAAAAAGCAATTCGAACATAAAAGGATTGGATTTCTTTTCCTCTGTTACTTTATCTGTCAAATCAACAATATAGCTGGCATGTGCAGTAAGGAAAATATCCTCCCGGATCGACCGCATGGAAGAAATCATTTCCCCCTGCTGCAAACTGCCCAGCCCTGAACTTGCCTGAAAAAGAAACTGTCCGTAAGTAAAAAGCTGGGTGACAGCAGAAAGCCTGCTATTAGGCTTTTTAGCACCTCTTGCCATCACACCAACTTTACCAAATTCCCTTGTATATAGCGTAACTATTTTATTGTTCTCGCCATAATTTGTCGTTCTAATGACAATGCCTTCACATTTCTGCAGCATTTGTTGTCACCATCCATTACTACAGACAAACCTATGAGATTGGAAAATCAATTTCTGCTAGTTCATCCTCCTGATAACCGGGTATTTCTTGATCGTCTTTCTCTAATTCCTTAAAGAGAAGATATGTGTCAATGTTACCTGTCTGAGAAAACACCTTCCAGGTAAAGTCCAACATCGAAAACCCCACCTTTCATTTTTTCACTAGCAACTCATCTATCCCAAATCCTTATGAATATCATAGCCTGTCAATCAGATTTTCATGTCACGTAAAAATTGTAAATCCTATTTATGAATAATATTTACTTTCCGTTAATATGTTAATGAGGGAGCATTTACCAAACAGGCTTAATACTCATCTTCCCTGAAACCAAAATCACGAAGCTGCGTGGCTTTGTTTCTCCAATCCTTCTGTACCTTTACCCACAATTCCAGAAATACTTTAGTACCGAGCAGATTCTCGATATCATGTCGTGCCCTTTTGCCGATTTCCTTCAGCATACTGCCCTGCTTGCCAATGATGATGCCTTTCTGGGAGTCCCTTTCTACAATGATTGTAGCCATGACATGCACCATTTCCTTTTCAGGCTGGCGTTCCATTTTTTCAATTACTACAGCAAGTGAATGAGGAATTTCTTCCCTTGTCAAATGAAGCGCTTTTTCCCTGATCAGTTCAGAAACAATAAAACGTTCGGGATGGTCTGTGACCTGGTCAGCAGGATAAAACTGTGGCCCTTCCGGCATTTTCTCCTTGATTTGCTCGAGGAGCTTTTCAACATTGTTGCCTTCTAATGCAGATATCGGGACAATTTCAGCGAAATTGAACTTTTCATTATAGGACTCAATTAGTTTGAACAACTCATCCGGATGAATCAGGTCGATTTTATTAATGACTAGGAAAACTGGTGTTTTTACATTCTGAAGTTTCTCAATGATAAATTCCTCGCCGCGGCCATATCCTTCCTGGGCATTTACCATAAACAAAACCAGATCGACTTCTTTTAAAGTATTCTGTGCTACCTTCATCATGAAATCGCCCAGACGATGCTTCGGTTTATGGATTCCTGGTGTGTCTATGAATATCAGCTGTGAATCTTCAAGCGTAAGGACACCCTGGACCTTATTCCGGGTCGTTTGCGGTTTATCGCTCATAATCGCAATCTTTTGCCCGATCACCCTGTTAAGAAAGGTCGACTTCCCTACATTTGGCCTTCCAATGATGGAAATGAAGCCTGATTTGTGCGATTTACTGTTACTGCCTTGATTATTAAAATTCATACTGTATTTCCCTTCTCCATTTTATTTTAACTTATTTTCAGTGTGATTTCATCGTTTGTAGCAAAAATGAAATATAAAATTTTAAATTTTCTAAAAACATACAAGCACTGTTTTACACTGTGATGATATTTTACTTAAGTTTTTCCCTGTTTTCAAATCGGTTCAAACATGTGCGCCATTTTTGTAAGGTCATTTAGCTCTTTACACACTTTCTAAGCTTGCTTGACATGGCCTCAAAGATTGCAATGACAATGGGTACCTACATTGTCATTACTGTAGAAATGACCATCTCCTTTTGGCTGGCGCTCTTTTTAATTCTCATGGAGAAAAGTTGTTGTGGCTGCAGAAAGAAGAGTTATAAAGACCACCCGGTGCTGATAAAATGATTAGATGGTCTTTAGAAGTACCATAAAGACAATCAAGTTCAGAAAAAGAGCCTCGGATGGTCTTTAGGAGAGCTATAAAGACCATCCACTGCGAAAAAATTGAGTGGGATGGTCTTTAGAAGAGCTATAAAGACCATCAAGGGCAAAAATAGAGCCTGGGGTGGTCATTAGGAGAGTTATAAAGACCATCCAGCTTTGAAAAATTGCCTGGGGTGGTCTTTAGGAAGGCTATAAAGACCATTCAGAGCGAAAATATTACCTGGGGTGGTCTTTAGAAGAGCTATAAAGACCATCAAGGGCAAAAAAAGTGCCTGGGGTGGTCTTTAGAAGAGCTATAAAGACCATCCAGAGCGAAAATATTACCTGGGGTGGTCTTTAGAAGAGCTATAAAGACCATCCTCCTCTGAAAAAGTTCCTGGGATGGTCATTAGGAGAGCTATAAAGACCATCCAGAGCGAAAATATTGCCTGGGGCGGTCTTTAGAAGAACCATAAAGACCATCCACTGCGAAAAAAGTGCCTGGTATGGTCATTAGGAGAGCTATAAAGACCACCCAGCTCTGAACAAGTGCCCGGGGTCGTCATTAGCAGGCAGAAACCTAGTATATCCATCCCCAAAAAAAGTTGCCCTGCAAATGGGGCAACTACAAAGCTAATATTCTTGGCAGAAAAATGATTAAACCAATCATGACACTGGCAATCGCAAAAACCAGGACAGCACCGGCGGCGATATCCTTTGCCTGCTTGGCAAGCGGGTGGTATTCTTTCGTATACAAATCAACTGTTCTTTCAATTGCGGTATTCATCATTTCCATCGAGATCATTCCGCCTATGGATAAAATGATAGCGATCCATTCGTATTTGCTTATCGAAAATATAAACCCAGCTAAAATCACAAAAATCGAAATCCCTATATGGATTTGGACATTTCGCTCTTTTGCGGCCGCTGCTGCGATTCCCTCGAAACCAAATTTGAATGAGGAAGCAAGTGGATGCTTCCTCTGGTTATCAGCGTCCAAGCCCATACCCATCCAGGATTTCTTTTTGTCTGTCAAACATCTGTTTTTCATCCTGCTCATTCATATGGTCATAGCCTAATAAATGCAGGAGGCCATGGACCGCAAGGAAACCAAGTTCCCGCATGAATGAATGGTTATATTCTTCTGCCTGTTCCCTTGCTTTCGGAATGGAAATGATGATGTCACCGAGGATCCTCGGAATACCCTCCCCAACAATCTCCAGTTCTCCTTCCCCCATTTCCTCCAGGGCAAAAGAAATGACATCTGTCGGGCGATCCTTGTCACGATATTCTCGGTTTATTTCCTGGATTCTTTCATTCGATACGAATGTAACGGAAAGTTCACTGCCTTCCTCGACATTCTCCTGCTCGGCCGTATAGTTCAACAATTTTTCAATTTCACTTATTTCATGCTCTGACAATTCATTTATTTCATCCAAAAAATCAATTTCTAAACTCATGCCTGCTTCACCTTCTGCTTATTCATTTCTGGATATTCGATTCTCGAGTGGAATATTCCCTTTAACGTTTCACAAAGTGTATCAGCTACCGTATCCAGCTCCCTCAACGTGATATCACATTCACCCAGCTGGCCATCCTGCAGCCGGTCCCTAATAATATTGTGTACCAGATTTTCAATTTGTTCATGTGTAGGGTGCGCCATCGATCTTACAGCGGCTTCCACACTATCCGCGATCCCAATGACAGCTGACTCTTTTGTTTGCGGCTTAGGCCCCGGATAACGGAAATCTTCTTCTTTAACCTCATGCCCGCTTTGCTCCGCCTTATGAAAAAAGAATTTTAATAACGTTGTACCATGGTGCTGTTCTGCGATATCAATGATTTCTTTTGGCATCCGGTGCTTACGGAGCATTTCTGCGCCATCGGTAGCATGGGCGATTATAATGTTTTTACTCGTCAACGCCGGCAGTTTATCGTGTGGGTTATCCATATTGATCTGGTTTTCAATAAAGAATTGCGGCCGTTTCGTCTTCCCGATGTCATGATAATAGCAGCCGACCCTGGCCAGAAGCCCATTAGCTCCAATCGCTTCACACGCCGCTTCTGATAAATTGGCCACCATGACACTGTGATGGTAAGTACCCGGAGCTTCTGTAAGAATTTTTCTTAAGAGCGGGTGGTTTGGATTGGAAAGCTCGATCAGCCTTAATGTTGACAGGATGCCAAACCCCGCTTCAAAAAATGGCAATAATCCGATTGTCAATACGGCTGAAACGATACCGGAAACAAATGCTGCAATAAAATAAAAACCGTATTCCAGACCAGAATACTGGCTGTTCCTTAAAAACAGAATCGATAGGATCATAACCAGGTTAACCACCGATACAAACATCCCCGCCTGAAGGATTTTTGAACGCCTATTCTGTTTCTGCAGGAACAAAATGGCCGCCAGACCGCTGATTAAAATATAGATCCCGATTGTAACATTCAGCGTTCCAGTAATTCCTTCATTAAAGATGATGGAACCTGTAACGGCCAGGATCGCCATTTGAAACAATGCCAGTCTTTCATTAATCAGCATCTTAATCAGCATTGCTCCCATTGCCGCCGGGAACAGATAGCCAATCTCCGAGTATTCGAATTCATCAAACAGACTGACCAGCTTCATCAACAAGATTGAAGTTATGAATATGATGCTGAAAATCAAAAGATTCTTCTGCTTTTTATCAGCATTTTCCATTTCATTGAAAATGACATACAGAGCAAAAAGTATTAATGCTACAAGCATTGCCAGCCCGATAAAAGGCTTATAGGAGTTTTCACTTTCTAACAGACCTACAAGCTGGAGCTTTTTATAAACATCCCTGCTGATGAGCTGACCTTCATCCACGAGAATCTGCCCCTCAAGGATCCTTACAGGTTCAACACTGTCCATAGCCTGCTGGCGCTGATCCTCAGTTGCTTCAGGGTCGTAGAACTCATTCTGGACGACTGCATAGCGGCCGAGTTCGATAATAGCTTTCTTTAAACTGCTGCTCAAACTCGTATACTTCAATTCTTCCTCAACATTTAACTTCGCATTCTCCACTTCATCCGCGGGGACACTGTGCTTCATCGTATTATTTACAGCCGTAACCGTTAGGTCCTTGGCAACCAGCAGCTCTTCCTTCGGTGCTTGAAGCAGAGCAACGAATACTTCATCAGATAAGCTCTTTGTTTCACTCTCGGTCAACTTCGTTTTTAACATGGACAGTTTTTCTTCCTTCGAAGGACCTTCAGGAACAGGCTTATCTTCCACACCTGCCTCTTCAGCTGCTTTTTTCTTCTGGTCGATCTCTGCCTGCACTTCCTCATTGACTTCTGAAACCGAACTGAAAATGGAAGTGACTAAATCAACCCTGTTCTGTGCATATTCACTCTTGACTCTGTAGACATCATTGACTTTCTCAACCGCTTCCCTGCGGTTCGCTTCCGTGCTCTCTTTATCCTCAATTGTAATAGGCGAACGGATGGTTTTTTCCGCCAAAGAGTGTAATTCCAAATTAAGCTTTTCAGGTTTTACATTGCTGTACATCGCTGAATACATCACAACGCCTATCAGCAAAAATAATAAAACCCGGAAAATCTTTATATTCAACAAGTTCAATATGGCAGTTAATTGGACCTGCAGCTTTTCCATTTACAGCCCCTCCTACTAGAAAAGCGTAAGCGCCTTGACCAGGCACTTCTCAAAGCGAAATATGGACTTTTTATATAATAAATTTTTCAAAAAACAATTGGAGCAAGTTTGAGAATAACTGGGAAATATATTAACTTTATGTACCATCATATCAGTTTTCCCCGGAATTTTCACCTCTATTTGGAATTCCTGCTGTCAATATCAGTTCTGAAGCAGTTTCTTCCTCAGTAAAGGCAAAAGTCCGCCCTCGTTTTACCAAGAGCGGACTGAAATGTTATTCGGTTTTACCATAGGCCTCTATGATTCGGCCGACAAGTGGATGTCGCACTACATCAGCCTGTTCAAGGTGTATAAAGGATAGTCCGGAGACATCCTTCAGGACTTTTTCTGCTTCTACCAGCCCTGATTTAGCACCTTTTGGCAAATCAATCTGTGATGTATCCCCAGTTATGATCATTTTAGACCCAAATCCGAGTCGAGTCAGGAACATCTTCATCTGGGCTTGTGTTGTATTCTGTGCCTCGTCCAGGATCACAAATGCATCATCTAGTGTTCTTCCTCTCATATAGGCAAGAGGCGCAATTTCAATCGTTCCTCTTTCAATCAGGCGCAATGTATGTTCCGTGCCAAGGATATCGTGAAGGGCATCATATAATGGGCGAAGATAAGGATCCACCTTCTCCTTCAAGTCTCCCGGAAGGAAGCCAAGGCTTTCTCCTGCCTCTACAGCCGGTCTTGTAAGGATGATTTTTGACACAGTACCATTTTTAAGTGCCGTGACTGCCATTACGACCGCAAGATACGTCTTACCAGTACCAGCTGGTCCAATACCGAAAACCAGGTCGCGGCTTTTGATAGCATTAACATAGTGTCTTTGGCCAAGGGTCTTGACTCTGATCGATTTACCCTTAACATTTTTGCTGATTTCTTCATCATATAGATCCTTGAAGTATTCCAAAGTACCTTTTTCAGCCATTTGTATAGCGTAAACAGCTTCTCTCTGGCTAATGCTGATTCCTTTGCGGATCACGGCCAGCAGATTCACCAAAACAGCCTGGGCCAACGCCACCTTGTCCTCAGGTCCGGAGATTCCTACTGACTCTCCCCTGGTCACAATCGAGACACCAAGCTCCTGTTCAATCAACTTTAAGTTCATATCTGCATTGCCGAATAATGAAATAGCTTCAGTTGGGTTCGCTAGTTGTATTTCCATCGTTTTTAAGTCTGCTGTCATTCTCAGTCTCCTTGATAATTGGTTGTCCTTCTGCTATATCTTCAATGATCGTAAAATGTGTGGTTAGCTTTACTTTATCATTCTCGATTGACTGATGTAAAATTTTTTCCCCTTTAATGATAGCATTTTCAGGAAGGTAGTTTTTTATATCCTTTCTCGCCAAATCTTTTGCACTTTCGATCGCTTCCTGCCTCGAATAAATACGTGTTACCTGTTCCCGCTCCCGGATGGTCTTTTTTTCAACCTTTAAAGGGAGTTCCCACTTAAAAAATCTCACAGGCTGTTCAGTCACTTCGGTTTCATATTCACTGAATTCAGGTTTCCCGAATCCCCATACTGGCAAACCCCTTCCCGCGACTACTAGTGAATATTTCTTTTTTTCATTCCCGTTATAAACCTGAAACGTACTCTTCAACGGCAATTCCACCTTCGTTGAATACCAAGTCTCACCGAGAATTTCTCCAGTGGCTGCCACAACTTTCAGATCATCTTCCTTTCCATACAGACCGGAAACAAGAAGCTGGCCTGGCATAACATAGTCATTCACTTCAACCACCGGTTCGCCCTTTTCCACAAAAATCTTGACAATGGCAGCCTTTCTTTTAGCTACCAGGTGCCTCGGCCCTATTACTTCTGCTTTTTCCGGCTCACTCTTTTCTACAGCCTGGAAATGATAGGTCGTCCCTTTTAACTCCACACCAATCCATGTCAGGGCCCCAACTTTATCTGTCAGTTCCTTCTGGATACTTTCCACACTGTCTATAGATAACTGCAATTTGCCGATTCCAATCCCCATTCTGTCCAATTCCTTGCGAATCTGGTGTTCAGTTGCCGGGCTCGCCCCTTTAATCTCTATACCCCATACCATGTTCGAAAGAAGCATCATCAAACCAAAGAATAAGAATGCCCCGGCCAAAAACCCACTGTTTGTCCATAATTTTTTTAAAAAGAAAGGGCCCCCTGCCCTCTCTAAAAACCTTATTTTACAGTTGCTGTCCCTTGCTGGAACCCTAAGCTTTTTTACATCCTGGAGATCGACATAAAAGGTGACGGCCTCTGATCCATGTTTTTTGACGTTCCATATTGAAACACCATTACGTGTCAGCTGATTTAAAAATCTTTCTATTCCCTTTCCAGTCAACTTTACTTTTACTGTGCCAGAAAAGGTGTGCATCCATTGGTTTTTCATTCGTCTCCCCCTCAATCAATCATTTATATAAATAACCTGATCTATTTTTCCTTCAAGCAAGATTTCCTCAGGCAATATTGTCTTAATCACAAACGCTTTTCCCTTGACGAGAAGCTGGCCCCCTTTTATCATCAGGCGCACTTCGCCATCTGAAAATGCCAGCAGACCCCGGTGATTCTCTATATAAATATGGACATGCCCAATCATCGTGATTCTAGGGAGATCCATCATGACATCTTGAGGAAGATCCATTTTTTGTGTCATCCATTTGCGTACATACTGGCCCCATTTTTTTGCCATAAAAAAAAGAACCCCCTTTCATCTCATATGTATGAGAAAAAAGGAGGTTCTAGCACCATTTTTAACTTTATGGATACGCATTCTTTCAAAACCACTGCAAGCAGGCTAATTCTTTGACTAAGTTCTCCTGACAGGGTTGTATGCCCTTTTCGCCCTTGGTTTGCCAAGGATTTCGGCCCAAATTATTCCTTCTACCAGAGTGTCCCTGTCTGGCTCGAAGACAACTTCCGGTACTTTTTCCTCTCTCTTTTGCTTCAAACGGCCCGATGATTCACCAGCTGACATCCTGCCTTTACTTGATCTCTCTTTGTTCATCTGCTCCTCAGACTGATGCTTTCTTTCCAGATAAACCTTTTGAAGATCATTAATGATTTCAACACCAGTTTCACCAGGGACCTGTTTTTCTGATTCCCGGCTTCTATCTGATTCTCTGCGATTATCCTTTCCAATTTCAGATCGAGACTGACCTCTTGCCTCTGCCGGCTGTCTCCTGGCAGGGGCAGGACGAGGCTGCCTTGCTGGTCCAGGCTGCTGCACAGGACCGGGCGGCCTGACCGGGCGGCGCTGCGGCTGTTGGCCGTCCGGCCTCTTTTTGTTGAAAAGACTGGAGATTACCCCGATCAGAATAAACAGGGCTATAGGATTACTGAACAATTCAAATAAAATTTCCATGAGGAGCCCCCCTTTCTTTTAACGGGTTCTCGCATCAATTATTATTTTTGTCATCTTTTTTATTGTTTGAAAGCTTGCCAATGGATCCTCTCATATCTGTATCTGCTTCGATATTCTGGATATTCATATAATCCATTACGCCGATGTTTCCTTCACGTAGCGCTTCTGCCATTGCCAATGGTACAGTTGCTTCCGCCTCGACAACTTTCGCTCTCATTTCCTCAACGCGCGCCTTCATTTCCTGTTCTTGTGCTACAGCCATAGCGCGGCGCTCTTCCGCTTTCGCCTGGGCAATCTTCTTATCAGCTTCCGCCTGCTCTGTCTGGAGCTCGGCACCGATGTTCTTGCCGATATCAACGTCCGCGATGTCAATCGATAAGATTTCGAACGCTGTACCCGCATCCAGACCTTTTGAAAGGACTGTTTGCGAAATCATATCCGGATTTTCCAACACTTTTTTATGATTGTCAGAAGAACCGATTGTCGATACAATTCCCTCACCTACACGGGCAACGATTGTCTCTTCACCAGCACCCCCGACAAGTCTGTCGATGTTCGCTCTTACTGTAATCCTGGCTTTCGCCTTTACTTCGATACCATCCATTGCCACACCAGCGATGAATGGTGTTTCAATTACTTTCGGATTAACACTCATCTGTACCGCTTCCAGTACATCACGGCCTGCAAGGTCAATTGCTGCCGCTCTTTCGAATGAAAGCTCAATATTCGCACGGTGTGCAGCAATCAGGGCGTTTACTACCCTGTCAACATTACCTCCGGCAAGATAGTGACTTTCAAGCTGGTTCGTTGTTACATTTAGGCCTGCTTTGTGCGCCTTGATCATCGGATTGATGACCCTGCTTGGGATAACCCTTCTTAATCTCATACCAATCAGCGTAAAAATGCTGACCCTGACACCTGCTGCTAATGCTGAAATCCAGAGCATTACCGGTACGAATGTCAGCAATACACCAAGGAAAATGATCCCAAGTGCAATAGCCACTAAAACAAATGCTGTACTTGCATCCATATGAACTGCCTCCTAAAAATATTATTCCATGGTCTTTGAATCTTCTCATTTTACAAATTCAATTCAAAGACCATTGGTATTTATCTCTACTTGTTGCTTCACCGATTCGTCGCGGCAAGAATGCCTAATGAACAATACAATGAAAGAACAAATTAGATATCTCTAATCTCCCTGACCACAATTCTTGAACCTTCCGTTTTTACAATCCTAACTCTCTTATCCTTTGCAATAAACCCACCCTCACTGACTGCATCAATGCGTTCATCCTCAACAACGATCGTTCCAGAAGGTCTGAGGGGAGTAAGCGTAATTCCTTCTACCCCAATAAGTTCCAGGCGGTTTTTATTGGATACATAACCCTTTTCAGTGCTTGTTGAATCTGTCAGTATGATTCTTCTGAAAAATTTCATCTTTTTTCCAAACACCCTTATCATTAAAATAGATAAAACGATGGACGCAGTCAAGGCAATCAATAACGATATTCCCATATGGACCACATTATCCGATGCCATAAAAAAGCTTCCAATGATTGCTAATAGCCCAATTATTCCGGCTATTCCTCCAGGTATGAATAACTCAAGCAATATTAGCCCAACACCAAGCGCGAACAGAATCAATGTCTCAAAACCTGCCAGGCCGGCAACCATGTGCCCATAGAAGAATAGGAGCAAAGCGGACAAGCCGGCAATTCCCGGCAGACCAAATCCTGGAGAATACAGCTCAAGAACCAGCCCTAAACTGCCGATTGTCATCAAAATCGGGATAACGACTGGATGCGTTATGAATCTCGCCAGTTTTTCAGCGAAAGTCTCGTTCACATTCCGGATCTCTGCATCCTCATAGCCTAGTTTTTGCAATAACTCATCGAGATTTTTAACAGTCCCCTCGGAATAGCCAACATCGAGAGCCTGCTCTGCAGTCAGGGTAAGAAGCTCACCTTTGCCTGCACCAAGCTCCGGAAGGTCGATGCTGTCATCTGCCATCGCCTGGGCATAGATCGGATCCCGTCCGCTTTCAACCGCTGCTGCTTTCATGGCAGCAAACCAATAGGACTCCGCTTTTTTCCCAGCGGTATTGCCCTGCTGGTCGATGATTGCAGCCGATCCCATTGTAGAACCGGGAACCATATAAATTTCATCAGTATTCAGGGAAATATATGCACCTGCGGATAATGCCTGCTTATTGACGAATGCCACAGTTTTTAAGTCAGTGCCTGTCAGCAGCTTTCCAATACCGCCAGCTGCGTCAACCGCCCCGCCAGGTGTATTCACATCAAAAATGATTGCTTCCGCACCAGCCTCTTCTGCCTCTTTAACAGCTCTCTCCAGGAAGGCAAGCAGGCCCTTCTCCACTGTTTCTTCAATCGGCACCACATAGACCACTTTTTGATCAGCATCTGCCGTGAACGGATAGATCCAGCTAGCCAGTGACAAGAGGATGATGATGCTCGCAATCACTGATTTTATTTTCAAATCGGCACCTCCATTCATAAATATAAGGCCATAGTGGTAATACGCAATTGAACCCCAAAAGGTTTCATTGATTTCCAACAGATTTTCAACTTATTTACCTCGGACAGAAAAGTTACAATTTATTGTTAAGATGGCCCGTCATACTTCTACATCCTGGTTATTGAATGTGCAATGTGACCTTTTTGAGGCTCCGGTCTCGTCTTAGGCCTATAGAATGTTTCTATGTAACATTTTGTGGTACCAAGCCCTCTTTCTGGCTGATAGAAGGAGGTGAACCGAGTGAGTCACCATCAATATGTATATTAATCAACATAACACAAAGCATCATCGCAGGACACATTTTAGTATGCGCTAAAAAGGCCGCAAGAATATCCTGCGGCCTTCGAGCTTTTTATGAAAGGTGTTGTTGTACAAGTTTATTAACGAGAGATCCGTCTGCTTTACCTTTAACTTTAGGCATAAGGACAGCCATTACTCTACCCATATCGGCTTTAGATGCCGCACCGGTCTCTGCGATAGCTTCTTTGACGATTGTCGTCACTTCTTCTTCGCTAAGCTGCTGTGGCATGTAAATTTCGACATGCTTTAATTCTGTTTGTATCTTTTCAACGAGGTCTTGACGACCAGCTTTTTCAAATTCCTGGAGGGAATCTTTGCGTTGTTTCACTTCACGAGAAAGTACAGTTAACTCTTCTTCTTCGGATAGTTCCTGCTTGCCGAACTTGATTGCTTCGTTTTGCAGGGATGCTTTGACCATCCGAATCGTCGTGAGTCTGTCCTTTTCTTTGTTCTTCATCGCTTGTTTCATATCATTATTTAAACGCTCGAGCAGGCTCAAGTTGATTCCACCCTCTCTTAGAACTTGCGTTTTCTAGCAGCTTCAGACTTTTTCTTACGCTTTACACTAGGTTTTTCGTAGAATTCGCGCTTTCTAGCTTCTTGGATAGTACCTGATTTAGATACAGTACGTTTGAAGCGTCGAAGAGCATCTTCAAGCGATTCGTTTTTACGAACGACAGTTTTAGACATTCTCTTTCCCTCCCTCCGAGCACAACACACTAACACCAAAACACATGGGAAACCATGTACCTTGCAATTATAATATATCACTGGCAGGAGGTCAACTGTATTTAGCCCTTGTTTTTACATTATATACTTTTGCAGGATATCATACAGACTGAAAAATTAATTAGCATGTCCCGCACTCCTTTTCATACATTTAAATGGGAGGGGGAGTCCTATGGTCTATCTATTATTTTTCCTATTGTTTCTCGCTGTGTTCATTGGCGGAATGACATTGCTTCGGAAAGGCTTGTTCGAACTTTCCGCAAGCAGAATGAAGAACTGGCTGACCATCATGACTGATACACCACTTAAAGGATTGATGGCCGGAACCATAGTTACAGCCCTTTTGCATAGCAGTTCAGCTGTCATGGTGATTACTATTGGATTGATTTCTGCCGGCCTGCTGAAATTCTCACAATCCATCGGGATTATCCTTGGATCAAATATAGGGACAACCTTCACCCTTGAAATCATCACTTTCAACATCGATGCATTTATCGTGCCATTCGCTGTTATTGGTGCGATTTTAATGGTATCGCGAAATAAAACATGGCAAAACATCGGTGCAATTTCTTTTGGGATTGCTGCTGTTTTCGCTGCAATGCGCGGTTTCACTTTCCTTGCTGACCCTGTGACCAGCTTGCCAATTGTTGAGGCTGCACTCGCAAATCTGAACAACAGCCATTTAATCAGCATCCTGACAGGCACGATTGTAACAGCCATGATCCAATCAAGCACCGCGATGACTGGGATCATCATGGGATTTTTATCTGAAGGAACATTAAGCATGGATTCAGCAATTGCGGGGATGCTCGGTGCGAATATTGGCACATGCATTACCGCCATGCTGGCGTCCATAGGTGCCGGCAAAGAGGCCAGGCTTACAGCGTTTGCGCACGTGTGGCTGAATATCGCAGGCGCGGCAGTCTTCTATCCTTTCATCGACCATGTTGCTGCACTTGCTCCCATGACTGCCGCAAGACCCGAGGTCCAGCTGGCTCATGTCAGTGTCGTTTACAACATAATCGCTTCATTGCTCGTTCTTCCTGTTGCCGAGAAATTCGGCAGGATGATTGAATTCCTTCATGGGAAAGAAGAACGTAATTAGTGGTTGAAAACTTACTCTAATAACTGGTCGTTATCTAACTAAACCGGCCCTTAAATTTAAAAAAGAGCTGGCATTTTGCCAGCTCTTTCCCATTCCACTATATAACAGCTTGTTCAGCTACAATTTCATCTTCAAGTATTCGGACAAATTGCCCTTCATTGTAAGGATAGCCTGCTTTCACAATCTTGACCTTCACAATTTTACCGATCATCTCTTCAGCAGCAGGGAAGACTACTTTCAAATAGTTGTCTGTATAACCTACATAAAGTCCGCTGTCTGGCTCTTCCTTATAGATTTCTTCAGGAATCACTTCAAGCACTTCATTTTCAAATTGTGAGGCATATTCCTTTGCAAGCTGATTGGAAAGCTCAATCAATCTATGAACACGTTCGTTTTTCACTTCTTCGTCCACCTGGTCTTCCATTCTCGCAGCAGGAGTGCCTGTCCGTTTTGAATAAGGGAAAACATGCAGCTCTGAGAATTGATGCTTCTTGATGAAATTATAGGTTTCCATAAATTCTTCATCTGTTTCACCCGGGAAACCGACAATGATATCAGAGGTAACTGCAAGACCTGGCAATACTTCCTTTAGCCGGTCTAGACGCTCTCCGAAAAATTCCATAGTGTATTTACGGCGCATGCGCTTCAACACTGTGTCAGATCCAGATTGGAGCGGGATGTGCAAGTGGCGGACGATAATATTGGATTGGTCGATTACCTCGATCACTTCGTCTGTTATCTGACTCGCTTCAATAGAAGATATTCGCAGACGCTTTATACCCTTGACTTGTGCTTCGAGATCTCTAAGCAATGCAGCTAGGTTGTAGTCTTTCATGTCTTCACCATATCCGCCTGTATGGATACCGGTAAGGACGATTTCCTTGTAGCCGGCATCAACAAGCTGCTGAGCCTGGCGAATGACCTCCTGTGGATCACGGGATCTCATCAAACCGCGTGCCCATGGAATAATACAGAAGGTGCAAAAGTTGTTGCAGCCTTCCTGGATTTTCAATGAAGCTCTTGTACGGTCTGTAAATGCAGGTACATCAAGTTCCTCATAGACACGGTTCTTCATGATATTGCCAACAGCATTGATAGGCTGGCGCTCTTGTTTGTACTGTTCGATATACCCAAGCATTTTTACGCGGTCCTGTGTACCGACGACGATATCAACTCCAGGAATCGCCATGATTTCTGCTGGAGAAGTCTGTGCATAGCAGCCGGTAACACAAATAACTGCGTCCGGATTCTTACGCACAGCCCGGCGGATGACCTGGCGGCTCTTCTTGTCCCCTGTATTCGTTACCGTACAGGTATTGATGACATAAACATCTGAAGCAGACTCAAATTCTACTCTCTCGTATCCTTGTTCCTTAAATAACTGCCAAATGGCTTCTGTTTCGTAATGGTTAACCTTGCAACCTAATGTATGAAAAGCAACTGTAGGCATTATCTTCACCCCAATAATTCAAAATGATAGGAAACAGCAGACAATGTATATAGCGGTGCTGTTTCTGTACGCAAAATGCGCGGCCCGAGACCACAAGCTAAAAATCCATTTCTATTTAAAAGGTCAACTTCATCCGAGGTAAGTCCTCCCTCCGGCCCAAATACAATCAGAAGGCTATCACCTTCCTGTAATTTCGCAAGAGTTGAAGAAAGGACCGAAGCTTCGCCTTCCCTCGCTTCTTCCTCATAAGCAACCAGTTTATAAGTATACTTACCGCTTGCTTTGATCAGTTCTTTAAGACTGACCGGTTCTTTCACTTCTGGAACATAACTGCGATGCGACTGCTCAGCAGCTTCCTTGGCAATCTTCTGCCAGCGATCAACCTTTTTGGCAGCTTTCTTGCCGTCCCATTTAACAATAGAGCGGGATGCGGTAAAAGGGACAAATTCAAAGGCACCCAGTTCAGTACCCTTCTGAATAATTAATTCGAGCTTATCCCCTTTGGGCAGACCGCTCGCAATCACGACATGGACCGGGAGCTCAGTAGTCCCTTCCTCCCATTTTACAACGTTTGCCACAACGATTTCATCGGTAATTTCTGCAATCTGGCAAACCGCACTTTTTCCCATGGGCATGACACAGATGATTTCGTCACCAGCCTTCATCCTCATGACACGTACAATGTGATGATAATCATCGCCGCTAACATGGAACTGGTCCATATTACCTTGTTCATCAATAAAATATCGCTGCATCACAACACCTGCTTTCTGAAAAGCGCAAGCGCCTGGATCAGCCTCGAAAAGCTTCGGGGAACTAGGCGCTGGAGCTAGACATTTCTCAGATTTAAGACATATGATTTAAAAAAGACAGAAAAAAGGGGTTAAGCTTTTCCCCTTTTCTCCACATTATTTCTTTTTACTGATGATCGCAACCCAGTCTTCCATAGAAATAATCTCCTCTATTTCAAACCCTGAGTTGATCATTGCATCCTTGACGACTTCTTTCTTCTGCTGGATGATACCAGAAGTAATGAAATATCCGCCATTTTTCACGACCTTGCCCGCATCATCAGCAAAGCGCAGAATTACTTCTGCCAGGATATTCGCTACTACAATATCCGCTCCTTCTTCAACACCGTCAAGAAGATTGTTTTGTGAAATGGTTGCGACATCGTGGACCTTGTTCAGCTTGAGGTTGAGTTTTGCAACCTGCACTGCTACATCGTCCAGGTCCATCGCTTCCACTTTCCCCGCCCCCAGCTTAGCTGCTGCAATACTGAGAACACCTGAACCAGTTCCAACATCCACGACTCGGTCACCAGGCTGGACAGTTCTTTCCAGCGCCTGGATACACATAACAGTCGTCGGGTGCGTTCCTGTGCCGAATGCCATGCCCGGGTCAAGCTCGATGATCAATTCATCGGTGTTGACTGGCGTGTAATCCTCCCATGTTGGAACGATCGTGAATTTCTCGGAAATTTTCACAGGATTGTAGTATTTCTTCCAGGCAGTTGCCCACTCTTCCTCATTCACTTCACTGATTGAAACTTTATTCAGCCCAATATCGATATTGTAGATAATCAGGCTATTGATTGCTTCTTTTATCTCATCGACTGTTTCTCCAAGAAAACTATTTACCGGCAGATATGCTTTGACAATAACTCCTTCTTCCGGATAATCGTCTGGATTAAGCTGGTATATTTCTCCGAACTGGTCCTCTCTCTCCTTTTCAAGCTCCAGCGGATCTTCGATAACAACTCCGCTCGCGCCTGCTTCGTGCAGGATATTGGAAATCGGCTCAACCGCTTCATTTGTAGTTAAAATGCTGATTTCAGACCATTTCATTTATACCAACTCCATTCGATTAATCACCTTTAAAGGCACGTTTTACTTTGGAAAAAAAGCTTTCCTCCTGCTCTCCAAGCGGAGACTGACCGCTTACTTCGGCAAACTCACGGAGAAGCTGTTTCTGCTTTTCAGACAGTTTGGTTGGAGTAACGATTCGAACCAGGACATGCTGGTCTCCAGTACCATATCCGCGGACATTTGGGACACCTTTGCCCTTCAAGCGGAACTTTGTGCCCGTTTGTGTTCCAGCAGGCACTTTCAATTTAACTTTGCCATGCAATGTAGGGACTTCAACTTCATCACCCAGTGATGCCTGGACAAATGTAATCGGCATTTCGCAATAAATATCATCGCCGTCACGCTCAAAGAATTCATGCGACCTGATGTGGAAGACAATGTAAAGGTCGCCTGGAGGACCGCCATTGATACCGGCTTCTCCTTTTCCTGCCACCCTCAGCTGCTGGCCATCATCGACACCGGCAGGAATTTTAACATGAATCTTGTTCCTTCTGGTAACCTTCCCAGTGCCAGAGCAAGTTGAACATTTTTCTTTGATTTCCTTACCTGTTCCATTACAGTAATGACACACTCGGCGGTTAACAATACGTCCAAAAGGCGTGTTTTGTTCTACACTGATTTGTCCGCTGCCATGACAGTGTTTACATGTATCGACTTTAGTACCAGGTTTGGCACCAGTTCCGTCACAAGTATCGCACTCTTCTTCACGAGGGATCTCGATATCTGTTTCCTTGCCAAATACAGCTTCCTCGAACTTCAAGGTCATTGTGTACTGAAGGTCAGCACCCTGTCTTGGCGCGTTCGGATCACGGCGCCTGCCGCCTCCGCCGCCGAAGAAGGAATTGAAAATATCTTCGAAACCGCCAAAGCCGCCGCCGAAATCGCCGCCGCCTCCAAATCCCTGGTTAGGGTCCACATGGCCGAACTGGTCATAATGAGCACGCTTTTGATCGTCGCTCAATACTTCATAAGCTTCCTTAACTTCTTTGAACTTTTCGTCTGCTCCCGGCTCTTTGTTAATGTCCGGATGGAATTTTTTAGAAAGCTTACGGTAAGCCTTCTTTATTTCATCCTTCGAAGCCGAATTACTGACTCCGAGGACTTCATAGTAATCCCGTTTACTCATGATTACCACTCCCGAATCTTTTCACATAAAGATAATTCTAACATTCCCGTACATTCATACGCAATATTTAAAATATCTGGATATGCGTTATTTTGAATCTCTTTTTTTATCCAATGGCTATGATTAATTAGTCAGTTGGCATTAAAAAAGCCAAAGCCAAGTATGACCTGACTTTGACTTTTTGGTTGCTATGACAGTTTATTATTTATCGTCATTTACTTCTTCGAATTCTGCGTCTACGACATTGTCGTCTTTCTTTGTTCCTTCTTGACCTTCTGCGCCTTGCTGTCCCTGCTGTTGCTTGGCAGCTTCTTCGTAAAGCTTGACGCTTAGGTTTGTAACGATCTCTTGAAGAGCATCCTTCTTAGTGCGGATTTCTTCAATTTCGCCTTTTTCGATTGCAGCCTTCAGCTCATCTTTAGCTTCGTTTGCCTTCTTGACTTCTTCTTCATCTACCTTGCCTTCAAGGTCCTTCAAAGTCTTTTCAGCAGTGAATACTAACTGATCAGCTTCGTTGCGAAGTTCTACTTCTTCTTTAAGCTTCTTGTCAGCTTCAGCGTTTTCTTCCGCTTCTCTTACCATGCGGTCGATTTCTTCATCAGATAATCCTGTAGAAGACTTGATTGTGATCTGCTGTTCTTTGTTTGTACCAAGATCCTTCGCACGTACGTTTACGATACCGTTCTTGTCGATATCGAATGTTACTTCGATTTGAGGTACTCCGCGTGGCGCTGGCGGGATATCAGCCAACTGGAAGCGGCCAAGTGTCTTGTTGGCAGAAGCCATTGAACGCTCACCTTGAAGCACGTGGATATCAACGGCAGTCTGGTTGTCAGCAGCTGTTGAGAATACCTGTGATTTTGAAGTAGGAATTGTTGTATTGCGATCGATCAGCTTTGTGAATACGCCGCCCATTGTTTCAATACCAAGTGAAAGCGGAGTAACGTCAAGAAGAACGACATCCTTTACATCACCAGAGATAACGCCGCCCTGGATCGCTGCACCCATGGCTACAACTTCATCAGGGTTTACGCCTCTGTGAGGGTCTTTTCCAGTTTCTTTTTTGATTGCTTCCTGTACAGCCGGGATACGTGTAGATCCACCGACAAGGATAACTTTATCCAGTTCAGATGGGCTTAAACCTGCATCTTTAAGCGCCTGGCGAGTTGGTCCCATTGTACGCTCTACCAAATCTGCAGATAGCTCTTCGAATTTAGCGCGAGTCATGTTCACTTCAAGGTGAAGCGGTCCAGCTTCCCCAGCCGTGATGAACGGAAGTGAAATCTGTGTAGAAGTTACCCCGGAAAGGTCCTTCTTTGCTTTTTCTGCAGCATCCTTCAAACGCTGAAGAGCCATTTTATCTTTTGAAAGGTCAATGCCATTTTCTTTCTTGAATTGTTCTACCAAGTAGTCAATGATTACCTGGTCAAAGTCGTCACCGCCTAGACGGTTGTCACCTGCAGTAGATTTTACTTCGAACACGCCATCGCCAAGTTCGAGGATGGAAACGTCGAATGTACCGCCGCCAAGGTCATAAACAAGGATCGTCTGGTCTTCATCCATTTTATCAAGACCGTAAGCAAGAGCAGCAGCCGTTGGCTCGTTGATGATACGCTCAACTTCAAGGCCTGCGATTCTTCCCGCATCCTTAGTTGCCTGACGTTCTGCATCGTTGAAATATGCAGGAACAGTAATGACGGCTTTAGTCACAGGCTCACCAAGATAATCTTCTGCATAAGACTTCAAGTATTGAAGAATGACTGCAGATAATTCCTGCGGTGAGTAATCTTTTCCTTCAGCTTCCACCTTATGGTCTGTTCCCATGTGGCGCTTGATGGAGATGATTGTATTAGGGTTAGTGATTGCCTGACGCTTTGCCACTTCACCAACCTGGCGTTCGCCATTTTTGAACGCGATGACAGAAGGAGTCGTTCTGTTACCTTCTGGATTTGGGATTACCTTTGGTTCGCCGCCTTCTAACACGGCAACACAAGAGTTAGTTGTTCCTAAGTCAATACCAATGATTTTACTCATTTTCAATTACCTCCTGGTTCTTTTATGTAGGCTCTTTTCGTAAACTTTGTTGCTTTTTCAAGCAAACCGTAAAAACCGGCACCTGGGTTTTTACGAGTATTAATATAATCTTTCTTCAGAAATCTCCTCGAAAAGAGCCCTGATACCTTTATTAATACGGATGCTAGAAATGGTACGAAAAGCGACAATCACTGTAAAAACAGCCTTTAATAACCACTGTTATTGGTTCACTTTTACCATTGCCGGACGAATAATGCGGTCCTTGAGCATATAGCCTTTTTGAAACTCTTCAACAACAATGTTAGGACCGAAATTTTCATCTTCAGCCTGCATAACAGCCTGGTGAAGATGCGGATCAAATTCCTTGCCGACAGCTTCAATTACCTCAACGCCTTCATTTTTAAGCGCATCAAGCAAGCTGCGGTACACCATTTCCACTCCCTGCTTAAGGGATTTCGACTGTTCATTATCCACTTCCATCTTCAAAGCACGCTCGAAATTGTCGATAGCGGGCAGAAGATCCGTAATAATGCTTTGGGCTCTATATTTAGCGCTCGCTTCAAGTTCAATCCTTGAACGACGGCGGAAGTTGTCAAAATCAGCCTGAAGGCGCAAGTAACGGTTGTCGGCTTCATCAAGCTTCCCTTGCAGTTCAGCCACTTTCTTCTCCATCGGATCTTGCTCTTCCTCTTGAGATGGCATCTCTTCAGTTTTTTCAGAAGCTTCATTTTCAGCAAAAACTTCCTCAACCGTTTCTTCATCCGTCTGGCTGTTCAATTCTTGCTCAGTATTTCTCTCTTCTGTCACGTTAACTCACCTCCCTCAAAGTATCGCGGCCGTGTAGTGCCGCTGTTCCAGGTGGTCTGGATTGGTTTATATTTCAACGAAGCAAACATGCTTCAGTAGAAAACACATGACGATTCAGGATGGAACAGGCTGCTCCACCCTTAATCAATATTTCCATGCTTATTTATTTTGATACAGCTGTGTCAGCACCTTGGACAAATCGGTACTGATCAATTGGAGCAAGCTGATGACTCTCGAATACTCCATTCGTGTCGGTCCCAAAACCGCGATGGACCCTAGCTTTTCTTCACCCATGGAATAAGTCGCAGTAATCAGGCTGCAATTTTCCATTGCAGAGTTATCATTTTCTGTTCCAATCTTGACATTGATTCCAGCCGGGTTTTGCCTGATCAGATGATATAAACCATCTTCATGTTCAATCATATTCATCAGGTTACGGATTTTCTCGACATCATTGAACTCTGGCTGACTGAGGATATTCGTCTTGCCGCCAAAGAACACCTTCTCACTGGCCGGCATGTTCAAAGTATCCATGATGGTATTCAGGAGTGTGTCATAGCTGCTGATATGCTGGCGCAGCAGCATGGCAATCTCCTTGTAGATCTTGGAATTCAGATTGGTAAGCGGAACGCCTGCCAATCGTTCATTCAGGATATTCACCATTTTTTCAACATCTGATGGATCAATGCTGGTTGGGAAATGGAAAATCCTGTTTTCTACATGCCCTGTATCAGTTATGATGATGGCGATAGCCGTATCCTTATTCAAGGGAACGATCTGCAACTTTTTCAGCCTGTTATCCTTTACAGCCGGTCCTAAAACAATCGACGTATAATTCGTCATTTCCGATAAAATTCTCGCTGATTTCTGGACGATTTTTTCTAATTCGTAGATCCGCTCAGCAAAAATCGATTTTATAGCCGCCATATCTGAATGATTCACTTTTTGCGGCAGCAGAAGGTTATCTACATAAAAGCGATATCCCTTCTCGGATGGAATCCTTCCAGAGGATGTATGGGTTTTTTCAATGAATCCCATATCCTCCAAATCCGCCATTTCATTCCGGATCGTCGCCGAACTGAAATTAATTTCTTCCTTTTTCGACAAGCTCCTTGAACCTATCGGTTGAGCTGAACGAATAAAGTCATCAACAATCACCTGCAAAATGAGCACCTGACGATCTGTTAACAACATCATCACCTCTGTTAGCACTCTATAAGAACGAGTGCTAATTCTAAAAATAATTTATCAATAAACGCTGAGGATGTCAATGATTTGATACCCCGATGAAGGATTGAAAAACTTCATTACCGAGAAGGCGCCCCTGTCTCGTGAGGAAGATTTTTTCTCCATCCGTTTTGAGCAGACCTTTTCCAGACCAATCCTTGATTTGATCTGAAAATAAATGCAGCGGATTCCGGCCGAATTTTTCTTCGAAGTGTCGAATTGAGACACCTTCCGTTTTCCTTAGTCCGAGGAACATCTCTTCTTCCATTTTTTCCTCGACGGTAACCTTGTGGGCATCCATAATCGGAAGTTCACCTTTGGATAAGGGCTCCATATATTTTTTCAAGGGCCCATAATTTGACTGCCTGATTCCATTGACATAACCATGGGCTCCGGCACCGAATCCAAAATACTCCTCGTTGTTCCAATAGGTAAGGTTGTGTCGGCTTTCAAATCCAGGGACAGCAAAATTGCTGATCTCATATTGTCTAAGGCCGCCGCTTTCCATTTGCTCCATGAGTGTTTCGTACATTTCCGCTTCCGTATCCTCGCCTGGAAGCAGCAACTTTCCTTTTTGCAATAAGTTATAGAATACCGTTTTAGGCTCAATGATCAATGAATAGCCTGAATAATGGACCAGTCCCAATCCGAGGGCTGTTTGGATTGATTGTACGAAATCCTGCTTTGTCTGGCCGGGAAGGCTGTATATCAAGTCGATGCTGATATTATCAAAGGCAGCTGCTTTCGCATTTTCAATCGATTCAAACACATCCTTCGCCCGATGGCTTCGGCCGATTTTTTTTAAAAGTTCATCATTAAAAGTCTGTACTCCAAAACTCAGACGGTTCACACCAGCATCTTTCAGAATGGCGAGTTTCTCTCTTGAGAGATCGCCTGGATTTGCTTCAAAGGTATATTCAGTGTTGCTGTCTATATGAAGCTGCCTGTTTATACTTGAAACAAGTCTCTCCAGTTGTTTTTCATTCAAGGCAGTAGGTGTGCCGCCCCCGACAAACACCGTTTCCATAATTTGTTTGTTTGCTGAAAGGCTCATTTCATTCTCCAGGGACTCCAGGTAATCATCAACCGGCTGCCCTTTCATGAATACCTTGTTAAAATCACAGTAATGGCAAATGTGGTGGCAGAAAGGGATATGGATGTATGCTGCTTTCATTATTTGTTCACTTCCCAGGTGGCTTAAAAGCCAGATTTAGCATCAATTACTTTTCAAGAGATTTATTGAAAAAAAGAGGCCAGAATCGCTTGCTTTAACAAGCACATCCAGCCTCCCCCGCTATTTTACTTCTTTGTATTGCTGTCGTCCATTTTCAGGACTGCCATGAAGGCTTCCTGCGGTACTTCTACAGAACCGACTTGCTTCATGCGTTTTTTACCTTCTTTTTGCTTCTCAAGGAGCTTACGCTTACGTGAGATATCCCCACCGTAACATTTTGCCAATACGTTTTTACGCATTGCCTTTATCGTGGAACGAGCAACGATTTTCTGTCCGATCGCCGCCTGGATAGGCACTTCGAATTGCTGTCGTGGAATTAGGTCTCTCAGCTTATCCACGATCACCTTTCCGCGTTCATATGCAAAGTCCCTGTGAACGATGAAGCTCAATGCGTCTACTTTTTCAGCGTTAAGCAGGATATCCATCTTTACAAGCTTGGAAGGCTTGTACCCGATCAGTTCATAATCGAAAGAAGCATAGCCTTTCGTGCTTGATTTTAGCTGATCGAAGAAATCATAAACAATTTCAGACAACGGGATTTCATACACGATGCTTACACGCGTTTCATCCATATATTGCATATCGATAAAGATACCGCGCTTTTCCTGGCAAAGCTCCATGATCGCGCCAACATAATCATTCGGTGCCATCATTGTAGCTTTTACATAAGGCTCTTCAACACGGTCAATCTTCTGAGGGTCAGGCATATTGGACGGGTTGTCTACCTTCAGTTCAGTACCATCAGTCATGATGACATCATAGATAACACTTGGCGCAGTCGTAATCAAATCAATCTTGAATTCACGTTCGATACGCTCCTGGATGATTTCCATGTGAAGAAGTCCGAGGAATCCGCAACGGAAACCGAAGCCTAACGCCTGTGAAGTTTCCGGTTCGAACTGTAGCGCTGAATCGTTAAGCTCCAGCTTTTCAAGAGCTTCCCTTAGATCATTGAATTTCGCTGAGTCAATCGGGTACAGACCGCAATATACCATTGGGTTTAAGCGGCGGTAACCTGGAAGCGGCTCAGCAGCTCCATTCTTCGCGTTCGTAATCGTATCACCAACACGTGTGTCGCCTACATTTTTAATTGCTGCTGTTAAAAATCCAACATCTCCGACAGTCAGTTCTTCCGCAGGAGTGGCTTTCGGAGTAAACACTCCAACCTCTGTTACTTCAAACTCTTTGCCTGTCGCCATCATCCTGACTTTGTCGCCAACTTTTACCGTTCCATCGACGACTCGGATATAAGCAACTACGCCGCGGTATGCGTCGTATAATGAGTCAAAAATCAAAGCCTTCAAAGGTGCGTCCGGGTTCCCTTGTGGCGCCGGAACCTTTTCAACGATTTGTTCTAGGATTTCCTCAATTCCGATTCCTGCTTTTGCAGACGCAAGAACAGCTTCAGAAGCATCCAGACCTATCACTTCTTCAATCTCATTTCTTACACGCTCAGGATCCGCACTCGGCAAATCAATTTTATTGATGACCGGCACGATTTCAAGATCATTGTCGATTGCAAGGTAAACGTTCGCCAATGTCTGTGCCTCAATTCCCTGGGCAGCATCGACAACAAGAACCGCTCCCTCACATGCTGCAAGGCTTCGGGAAACCTCATACGTGAAGTCTACGTGACCAGGAGTATCAATTAAATGGAATGTATAAACCTCTCCATTCTTTGCCTTATACTTCAATTGTACTGAATTCAGCTTTATCGTGATTCCGCGCTCACGCTCGAGATCCATGGAGTCCAAAAGCTGATCCTTCATTTCACGGGCAGTCAATGCATTCGTCTTTTCAAGGATACGGTCAGCCAGCGTGGACTTACCATGGTCAATATGGGCGATGATCGAAAAATTTCGTATTTTGCTTTGTCTATTAAGTCTATCTTCTCTGTTCATTGCGTTCACTCCTACTTTACTCGCGCATGTACACTATTGTTGATTATATCAGCACGAATATCAAGATTCAATAAATAATAGAGGAAGTCTCGCGGACAGCAGCCTGAACTCGGCTGGACTGCGTCCATAGATTGTTCACAGAATATTGGGAACTTATTAGGTAAAATAAACTGTAGAAAGGATGTGGATTATGTTTATAAAGAATCGCTCTGAATCGGAAGAGTTAAGAGTGCTTAAGGCGCTGAACCCAAGAATGGATTTAAAAGAGAAGCAGAAACAATATTATTTCAATCTAAAAAAAGGATTTGAAGGAGAGGTGATGTTTGATGGGTATCTCAAACGAATACTTATTCAATCTCTTATCCTTAACGATTTGCTGCTTGAACAGAATCATTCCCATTTCCAAATAGACTCACTGATGATTTCACAAAGCCTCACCTATTTATTTGAAGTTAAAAATTTTGAAGGAGAGTATTATTTTGACGGTGATACATTCAGGAAAATTAACGGGACCGAAGTTAAGAATCCACTGCTCCAACTTGAAAGGAACGTATCACTGTTAAGACAATTTTTCAATAGTATCGGATTTAAAATCCCCATCGAACCCTATCTTATTTTTGTCAATCCAGATTTCACTTTGTACCAGGCTCCCCTCAACAGGCAAATCATCCTCCCGACCAACCTAAATCGCTTTATCCAACATTTGAATAACCAGAAGTCTAGTCTAAACTATCAACATTCCAGACTGTCTGAATCATTATTATCCTCTCATTTGACCAGATCTCCATTCACTAAAATACCACCATATGAATATGCACAGCTGCGAAAAGGTGTGTTTTGTCATTCTTGCGGGGCGGTTTTGGAGGAGTTTCGAGGGGTTATACTAACGTGCAAGAAATGCGGGAGACATGAGAATACAAAAGAAGCTTTGTTAAGAAGTATTGAAGACCATCGAATCTTAAGTCCGACTAAAAAGATTTCTACGAATATCATCTATGAATGGTGTGGTGAAATATTACCCAAACCAGTAATAAGGCAGGTTTTAAAGGAGAATTACAGCGTTTCAGGCTATGGTCAATGGTCGTATTATGAATAAGTAACTTTTAAATCACTAATGCCTTAGTCGTTAGTGATTTTCTTTTGTTTTGTCTGCTTTCATGAGCGTTTTTACCATAAATTAGAGAAAAAAGATGCCAATCAACTATATTGTTGTTGAGATTTTCTTTAATCTGGATTTTTCTGTTACAAATAAGCCTTATTGGTGTTGAGAATTTCCTTAATTTGGATTTTCTCACTACGAATATGCCTTATTGGTGTTGGTAATTTCCTTAATTTGGATCCCCTAACTACCAATAAGCCATATTGGTGCTGATAATTCCCTTAATCTGGATTTTTCCGTTACCAATACGCCTTATTGATGATGATAATTCCCTTAATCTGGATTTTTCTGTTACCAATACGCCTTATTGATGTTGGGAATTCCTTAATTTGGATTCCCTAACTACCAACACGCCTTATTTGTGTTGATAATTCCCTTAATCTGGATTTTTCTACTATCGCTCATCTTAATTGGGTTATCCAATAACCTCAAAACAAAAAACAGCGGGCCAAGGCCCGCTGCTCTACTCACTTCCCTGCAATCAATTCAACTGTTTTCTCGACGATGGCGGATACTCCATCTGCGAGTTGTTTGCCTAGTGATGAGAAGAGGTTGAATGCTTTCATTTCTTCTAGTTTTTTTCGTTTTTGTTCGAGGTCATGGCTGGAAATGTCATTTCCTAAAATGGCGGTTTCAAAGCTCCCGTTTTCGTTTTCGTTTATGCTGAACGCACTTTTGAATTCAGGGTCTTCATAGCCTTTCATTTTATGGATGCCTTCATTTGCCTGCTGCATGCCGAACAATACGGATATGAACATTAAAGAAGCAAGCATGAAGCTTTTAAGCATGAACATTTTCATCTCGATCACCTATCGATTTTTTATTGTTTGTCAGAAGCTTCCTGCGATGGTGCATCTACTTTTTCCGCCTGCCAGTAGAATTCGCTGAAAACATCTGCAAGTGCGTCGGCGGACCGATTCAGCTCTTCAAAGGTGTTATCAACCCCGCCAAACTCTATTAGTAATGCATTACCGGACAAGTCCTGATTGAACTTTCCATTCGTCGAGGCACCCTTTTTCTCGATAATCCCCCTGCTTAAGCCCTTGCCGTATTTTTTATCAAGGAGATTATGCAATTCCCGGGCGAGAGCAAGGTTCTTTTCGTAATTGGCGTTTTCCCCGCCGATGACAAATGCAAGTTTCGCGTAAGGCTTTCCGTTGATATCAATCGTCGTTTTGTCTTTGCGGTAACCGTCTCGGTGGATATCAATAAAGTACTGAAGGTTCCGGTTCCCAGCCATAGCGGCTTGCACAACCGGCCGTGATTCCTGATAGGCTTTTCCAAACCCAAGCCCTTTCTTGCTGAGATTAGCCATTACATCGGTTTTATCTACTGTTGTTCCGATTCCGCGCTGCTCCAGGCTTGACTTCAGCTGGTCGCCTATCTTCGTGACATTCACCTGTGAGTGATAAGCCTTATTCGGATCGGTCACTCCCTTTAAATATGGAAGATACGATTCTCTAGTATGTGTAAAATAAATATAGACAGCTTTGCGGTCTCCAGTGGACAGTAATGGTGCCGCGGTATTTCCCGGAGACCCTGATGTAAGGTCTTCCGTATTTTGCAATGCTGCTTCCTGCTCCGCCTTTAATACATCTACTGGAGGAGCCGATTCCATTGGCATATTGGTATAATTCGTGCCTTCACCTGCAACTAATATTTTTCCGTCAAAAAGTGAGAATCCCGGAAGCTCCCTGCCGAGCAAACTCCTTGGATCATCCAAATTAATATTGGTAGAAAGCTTGAACATGACGTTCGACAGCTTCGGTGTCTCATAGTCCTCTGGAAGCGCCTGCAGGAATTGATGGTTTTCCCAGCCCATCAGGCTGAATAGCAGCTGGCCATTCAGGTTGGTCGCCGCCTGATTAACAGAATCCGAGGTGATTCGATATTCAGGCCGCAGTGAAGTCATCGCTCCGCTTATTGAAAAAATCCCAATGAGAAAAAACACAAATGCTAAAGCCGCTTTTACTACTTGAGTCCCTTGGACAGCTACAATTATTCCGGATCGTTTACTAAGTCTCATTGTTCCACCTCTCTAGTGCAAGTCTAGTAAATGTTATGACTTTGCTAGAGAAGATAGAACATAGAATCCATCCGTAATATATTTGAAATAAACCTATAAATAAAATAGCCCTAGTGTGTGTACATGCCCGTATTATCCTGGTCAATATTCGAATGCAGTGCAGAATTGAGCCCGCTGGCAATCAAATTTGCCATGTCATCTATGAATACATCCACTTCTTTAGGAGTCACCATCAGGTTGTGGCCCAATGGAGACAGAACCTCATAAATCAGCTTCCGCTTTTCTTCATCTTCCAGTGTTCCTATCATTCCGAGGAAGGTTTGACGGTGTTCTGCTTCCGGCAGGTCTTCTTCTGTCAGTTTCTTTCTTTTGCCAAAACTCATCCCGGCCGGCACAAGGGATCTCGAAGGCTTATCCCCTTCTCTCATTTCCTTTCCAAAGTGTTTCAAAATGAAATCAATCGTATCACTTGTAATCGAAACAGCATCTACTACTGTTGGCACCCCAATGGCAATCACTGGAATACCTAGCGTTTCTTTGCTAATTTCCTTCCTTTTATTACCTACGCCTGACCCAGGGTGGATACCAGTATCTGAAATCTGGATTGTCGAATTGACTCTTTCGATTGAACGGGAAGCGAGCGCATCGATTGCAATGACAAAGTCAGGCTTCGTTTTCTCGACGACCCCAAAAATAATGTCAGAGGTTTCAATACCGGTTAAACCCATTACCCCTGGGGAAAGCGCGCTGACAGAGCGATAGCCTTCTTCTACGCTTTCGGGCTGAAGATCGAACAGATGCTTAGTCACCAATAAATTTTCACATACAAGCGGCCCTAAAGCATCCGGAGTAACATTCCAGTTCCCCAAACCAACAATCAGACAGGATGCATCTTCCTTAATCCCGGATTGTTTGATAAAATGCGCAAACTCGTTTGCGAATACTTTCTCTACTTTTCCTTGCAGCTCGGTGTCCTGCTGGCGTATGCCGACCACTTCGATTGTCAAATATTGCCCCTGCTTTTTGCCGAGGCTCTTTTCTCCTTCAGCGGTCACCTCGACCAGGGAAATCTTTATATCATTTTCTTCTTTTTCCTTTATGATGACGCCTTCAATATGGGAGAGATTTTCCTGGGTATGGACAGTTGCCGCCTGGTCTGCCAGCACCATCTCCCTCGCTTCCACAGCCAGGTCAGTCCTGATTGAATACATGCTCAAGTCTACCGGTTCCTTCATTGTCGCATTCCTCCCAACACAGTTTGGCTGCTAAACAGCATACTATTGCCTATCTTTTCCTTTTACATAAAAAAACATTCACGATACACTAGACTTAAATTAACGCAGAGTATTGCATTATTAACCCCTGTTTGATAAAATATCATTTGTTCTTAATAAATAAGAAATGTACTGGAAATGTCGAGTTCCATAAAATCTCGATGCTTTTTAGGAGGTGAACGGAATGCCAAACATTAAATCTGCAATCAAACGTGTGAAAACTAGTGAAGCGAGCAAAGCTCACAACATTACTGTTAAATCTTCTATGCGTACAGCAGTTAAAAAAGCTGAATCAGCAATCGTAAACAACGATACTGATGCAAAGGCTTCATATGCTCAAGCAGCTAGCAAGCTTGATAAAGCAGCAGCTAAAGGTCTTATCCACAAAAACGCAGCTGCCCGCAAAAAAGCCCGTTTAATGAAAAAATTACAAGCTAATGGCTAATTTTTTTCATACTGCTAATAAAAAAACGACCTTTACGGGTCGTTTTTTTATTTTGCCTCCTATGTAACGGGTCATTTCCTGCCATTGATCTGGAACAAAATCATTTCAATCAGCATTTCTTTTTTCATGCCGCCGGTTTTCATCTGGTAATCAGCATCCGCAAGAAGTTTCATAATCCTGGTCAATTCCTCATCTGAAAATGCTCCTGCCTGTCCGGCTGCCAGTTTCACCCTGAACGGATGGATTTTCAAAGCCCCTGCAATCTGCTGTTGTCCATAACCCTTTCGAGCCAGCTCCTTCACCTGATAAATCAGCCTGAATTGACCCGTGATCACGGCTAGAATCTTAATCGGTTCCTCGTTTTGTTTTAACAAATCATAATAAATCCTCAAGGCAGATTCAACATTACGGTGTACAACCTTGTCGACGAGTGAGAATATATTCTGTTCCAACGATCTGGCAGTCAGACGATCGACAATCTCCCTGCTGATTGGCTGGTTTTCTCCAGCATAAAGTGCCAATTTATCAATTTCAGAAGTAAGCATGAACAAATTCGTCCCTGCAAGCGTCAATAGAAGCTCGATTGCATCGTTATTGATCAAAGCTCCATTTGCCTCAGCGCGTTCTTTTACCCAGGCTTTTGTTTCTTGTTCACTCAGCTTCTTGGCTTCAATGACCGTCGCTTTCCGCTTTAGCTCCTTCGTTACCTTCTTTCGTTCATCCAGTTTTTCGTATGGTGCAGAGAAAACAACGATTGAATAGGGCGCAGGCTGTGAAAGATATTCCTCCAGTTTCACTAAGTTATGTTCTACCTTACTTTTCGGCTTTTCCGAAGTCAAAAACACTGGATTCTGCAGGATGACCAATCGTTTTTCTCCCATGAACGGGAAAGTTTCAGCATCTTCCAGCGCTGCCTCAATCGGCGTTTCTTCTAAGTCGTAAACCGAGAAATTGAAATCTTTTTCTTCTTCATCCAATACATTGTCCACAAGCATCTGCTTTGTTTCATTTATCAGGAAGGTTTCTGTTCCAAACATTAAGTAGACAGGATCAACCTGTTTTTTACTGATTTTTTTCCAAATGTCCAATACCACTTTTTTCCGCTCCGTTCAATCCAGTTTTTCCATATATCTATCGTAAAGAAGCTTGGACATTTTGACAAGCATTCTAAGGGAATTGACCCAGGTTCGGGCCAATTCCCCTATTTATATTGAACGCTGAGATATAAGGCCTAGGATACTTAAATCTCAGCGGTGCATCGAAGTTAAGATTATTTTAGCCGCAGGCGGGAAAAGTATTTGTGACAACTCTTGGTACATGGCACAAAATAGAGGAAAGCCTGCAGAATTGTTCTGATCTCTTCAATTCGAATGCTGAGCAGACAAACACTGGATTTTTTAATTTGAATCGCTTATACTATTATAGAATTAATAGGGGGGATTGACTGTGAATCAATTCGAAGAAAATGTCCAAAGCAATCGTAATGACGCTGTTGACTCAGGTGTTGGATTCATCGTTTCTTTTGGATTCTTTGCAACAATGTTCATTATTGCGACAGTCGTGCAGTTAATCGGGAGTTAATCACGGCTACATAGGATAAACTTTTGGAGACTGCATTTACTTAAATGCAGTCTCTTTTCATGTTTTGTGATTATCAGGGGAGAAAACTGTTTGTTCTTGCTATATACTATGGAAATTGAGTCGAAAACGTTCCTGAATTGCCTGTAAACTTATAAATGATTGCGCCATCTTTATCGGTCCTGAAAATCTGGATGCCACGCTCTTCTAATCTTTTGATGACTTCCTCACCAGGATGCCCATACCTATTTTTCTCTCCAACGGAAATGACTGCAAAGTCCGGGTTTGTCCTTTCCAGGAAAAGTTCAGAACTGGAATATTTACTGCCATGATGCCCAACCTTTAAAACGTCGATGTCAAAGTCAGCGATTTTCCGGGCCATTGTGTTTTCTCCTTCAATGCCCAAATCGCCTGTAAAAAGCCATTTATTTCCTCCAATTGCTGCTTGAAGAACAATTGACTGGTCGTTTCGCTCTCCCATGCTTTCACTCGGGTTAAGAATCAAGAAATCTCCCTGGGCAGTTTTCCATCCAGTGCCCATTCCCGCTAAATAAACATCTGTACCTTTCTCACTGGCAATTTTGATTATACTTTGCTCTAAATCAGATCGATCCGATATACGCGGTATGATCAGCTGCTTTACCCGTATTTCCTCCAATAAAACAATGGCTCCCCCTATATGGTCCGCGTCTCCGTGGGTTAAAATCAATTTGTCCAAAGTCCTGATTCCTTCACTTTTTAAAAATGGAACTACAATTTTTTCACCAGGGTCGAAAGAACCCCCCCTCTGCTGCCAGTTTTCCTTTTCAAAAGACATGACACCGCCTGTATCGATAAGATAATTTCCCTGATTATACGGCATTTTAATGAAAATGCTGTCACCCTGACCGACATCCAGGAATATAACCTGCCCATATGGGTCTAAATAGGGCACGAAAACTTGGATTAAAAGCGGGATAACCGGAAGAGCAAAAATCCATAGAGGCGGCTTTAATTTTCTCAATATAAAACCTTCCCATATAAAAAAAAAGATTGGAATCAAAATGATTAGCAAAATCTGCAAAATTGGTTCCAGCTTACCAATTATGAATGTCGACACCGGAAGCACCGATAGTTGAATGGCCAAAAAATTCACCAGGTGGATAAGATTTTCCAGAAGGTTTAAAAAGAATGCAGGCAACTCTCCCAAAATTGACAAGATAATATAGGATATCAACAAAATCGGCAGCAGCACGAATGAGAATAGCGGCACAAAAAGGAGATTGGCGAAAATCGAAACCGCAGAGACTTCATAGAAGGTGGCAAGGATGACCGGAAGACTTGAGAACTGGGCTATAAAAGAAGCACCAGCAGTTTGTTTTAGAAAAGATGTAGAAGCTTTGAGTATAACTGGGGCTGAAATGATAAGGGAGAAGCTGACAGCAAAAGAGAGCTGAAATCCGGTATTAAATACGATGAGGGGCTGGAAAAGCGCCATGAGCATGAAGGCTGCCGAGACTGCGTCGAGCGGGGTCATACGCAGCGCCAAACGCCTTAAGCCGATCAGCATCAGCAACATGGCAGCCGCCCTTACAACAGGCGGAGCAAGGCCCGTCATAATGGCATAAATGGGCAGGAAGATCATTAGCAATATTTCCGTTTTTTCCTTCGTTATTCCCACCCTGATAAAAATGAAATAAATCATTCCTGTAAGCAACCCGACATGAAGGCCGGAAATCGCTAGTAAATGCACGATTCCGATTTTTTGATATGAACGTTCTGTTTCGGGATCGAAGAGATTCCTTTCACCAAATATTAACGCTGCTGCAAGAGCAGAGGTTTCCTCTGGCAGGGTATCTTTTATCCTGGCAATTTCTCTATGCCTGAAAGCTTTTAGTGATGTAATAATACCTGTTTGTTGAGAGCAGGTTTCCAGTGAAAGTGTATCGACATCTAAAATCCAGGAGATTTTGTTTCGTTGAAGATACAGTTTGTAATCAAACGCATTGGGATTTCGCGCAGGTGATGGACTATTGAGGCTCCCGGAAGCTTGACAGTACATCCCAGGGATGAGGAGTTCTTGAATTGATTGTTGTTCTGCTAATGACTTGATTCTGTATCTTACCGCAAGCTTTTCATTGGAGGGCATGGTTTTAGCATAAGCAAACACCAGGTCGCCGTCCACTTGGATTTCATCATCAAAAAAAATGAGGAAGCTTTTTTCCCTGCCAGTAAATTCGGTTTCAAATTGAACAGAATCAAAGTATCCTGCAGCTATAAATAAGAAATAGCAGCCTGTCATCAGCATCAGATGGGAAGCAGGAAGTTTTTTCAGCTTTTTTAACAGGATCATGCCGAACAGAAACATTGCCCCGTATACGAGCTGTTTTTCGGTGATTGTCAGCAGACCCAATAAGGAGACAGCCGCCAGGAAAAACAGCTGCCCTTTCATTGGCCCAAATCGAATTGGCTTCATATTTTTTTATTCCTTAATCTCATTATTTAGATAAGTGGACAACCTCTACATCCCTTAAGAACAATTCATTATACTTGTTAGGATAGGCGCTGCGGTACACGATCCTTTTAATCCCTGACTGCGCAAGTGTCTTTGAGCACTTTTCGCAAGGCTCATGAGTCACGAAGGCTGTTGCACCTTTCAGCAGACCTCTGTCGGCATGGATGACTGCGTTCTCTTCTGCATGCAAAGTCCTGATGCATCTTCCTTGTTCGTTGATCAGGCAGCCGGCGTCCTCGCAGTGGTCATGCCCATGTATAGAACCGTTGTAACCAGTTGACACAATGTGCTTGTCCTTTACAATGACACACCCAACATGCAGCCTCGGGCAGGTAGAGCGCGTGCCTACCTCTTCTGCGATATCCAAAAAGTATTGATCCCAACTCTTTCGTTCCATGCTGTTTTCCCCCTTTTAAAGACTCAAAATATGTAAAGGCATTATTAATAAACCCTTTCCCTGTCTCTAATTTTAATACTTATCATCAAAGAGTCAATTTCAATGCAGCTACTTAACTGAAATCAGGTCCTTCAGTTTTTCGAATGTTTTAACCCCTATCCCACTGATTTCCTTTAAATCTTCGATCGATTTGAACGGACCGTTTGTTTCCCGGTGCTTAATAATGGCGTCTGCTTTTGCAGGCCCTATCCCCGGTAATGTCTGCAGCTCGCTGGATTCGGCGGAATTAAGGTTCACTGTCCCTTTCCCATCACTCTCCCCCAACTGGGCTGGCAAAACTGCCTTAACCTCCTCTCCGATCCTCGGTACGTATATCGCCATTTCATCATGGACATACAGCGCAAAATTAATGGCAGCCGTATCTGCATCCTGTTCAAGGCCTCCAGCCAGTTCGATCAGGTCAATCACCCTTCCCCCTTCATTGATCTGATAGACACCCGGATTAACCACAGCTCCTTTGATATCAGCCATCATCGGTAATGCTTCTTCATCGAGGATGGTTTTGTTTTTTTCATCTGTGGCAGTTTCTTCGTTGGCAGCCAAAGCCAAAGCTTCTTTATTCATTTCGGTCAATTCTGCTTCTTTATCGAAGGAGGCATAGAGAAAAAATAATAAAGCGCTTATTCCTGCTATAATATAGATTTTGTTTTCCTTGATCCAGGCCATAAAATGTCAACACCTTTCTAAATGTCATAAACTGAAATTTAAAATCATATGGATATAGGAGAATAAATGTATGAAGGAGGGAAGGGTTATGAAAATAGGGATTATTGGCACAGGAAATATGGGGAGAATTCTCGCCGAAGCTCTCATTGATGGGAATGCCGTTTCCCCTTCTTCAATGAAGATTACAAACAGAACCTTATCAAAAGCTATAGAGATTCAAAAAATATATCCAGGCTTATCAGTTGGAAAGAATGCGGCAGAAGTTGCTGAAAATGCTGACGCCATTTTTGTCTGCGTGAAGCCTCATCATGTTTCGGGGGTCCTCAAGTCCATTAATCCTGTGCTTACTAGGGATAAATGCGTAATCTCCATAACAAGCCCAATCAGTGTGGAACAAATTGAAAGCATTGTGGATTGTTCTGTCATGAGAATAATACCAAGCATCACGAACAGGGCGCTCGCGGGTGTTTCGCTATTCTCATTTGGAACCCGATGCACGACAGAATGGAGGGAAGAACTGTTTACCCTGTTTAAAAAGGTTTCTGTTCCTCTGGAGATCGAGGAGAATATCACAAGAGTGGCGTCCGATATTGTCAGCTGCGGTCCAGCTTTCTTCAGTCATATTGTGCAGAGTTTTATCAATGCAGCCGTCAAGGAAACGGAAATTGACCAGGAAACTGCCACCAAGCTTTCAAGTGAGATGCTTATTGGATTAGGAGAACTCCTTAAGCAAAATCATTATACTTTACAAACATTACAGGAAAAGGTTTGCGTGAAAGGCGGCATTACAGGAGAAGGAATCATCGTACTCGAAAGTGAAACAGGAGATATGTTTGAAAAATTGTTTCAGGCGACACATAGAAAATTCGCAAAAGAATTGGAAAAGACGGAGGAACAATTCCGTCCTTAGAAGATTTCTCTACCAGCCTTTATAATCCTCCCTTATAAATGTGACAAATTTAGTACAAGAAAGGCTCCCAAATATTGGGAGCCTTTAAAAATCATTTCTTTTTCATAGCAAAAAACAACCGCTCTGCTGTTGGCTCAGGAGCCTTCAATGTGTAGTCCCCGGTGACCTCAATATTTGCAAAGCCTGCCTGCTCTAGCCATTTCACAAAAGAATCCTCTGGATATGTACGCTGGTAATGAAATTCTTCGACTCGGTCATATTTACCTGATAATTCATCACGGACGAAGAAAGTAAGCTCATGTTCAACACTGTGCGCGCCTTCACCTTTGAAGCTATTCCAAATATAAGTGATTTCTTCATTATCCCAGGTAAACGTCGCATCGGCAAAAATATGTTCCATTTTATAGACCGAATGGACATCAAACAGAAATAAGCCGCCTTTTTTCAAGAGGCGGTGCACCCCTTCAAGGGTCTGCCGGACCGCCTGTTCATCCTCCAAATAATTCAGGGAATCACAAAAGATGCCAATGATATCAAATTCACCTAATTCATCAAGCTCCGTCATGTCCTGCTGGAAAAATTGAATTGGCAATGACATCTCCTGAGCTTTTGCCTGGGCTACCGAAAGCATATCAGTTGATAAATCCGCGCCGGTGACATCAAAGCCTCTTTGCGCAAATCTTACAGATAGCTCCCCGGTACCGCATGCGAGGTCGAGGAGCTTCATTCCGTTCACTTGAAATTTCTCTTTGTATGCCTCTGCTATCGAAACCCATTCATCATAGGGAACGTCCTGCATAAGCTCATCATACAAATAAGCGAAACGTTCGTAAGACATTAATTTAACTCACTCTGTACGTTTTCGATCGGAGCATCTCCCCATAGGCGCTCGAGATTATAGTAGCTTCGCTCTTCTCTGTGGAAGACATGGACAACCACATCACCGATATCAATAAGCACCCATCTTGCTTCATCAAAACCTTCCATCCTCTTAAGACTATATCCCTGCTCTTCTGCTTTTTCCCTAATTTCACGGGCTATAGCCTGAACCTGCTTATCTGAATTCCCGTGGCAAATGATGAAATAATCGGCAATCAGTGAGATGCCTTTCATGTTCAGTACCATAATATCTTCTGCTCTTTTATCATCCGCTGCTTTTACCGCTGTCATTAATAATTCGCGATCACTCATTAAATCAACCTCCTGAATTTTGTACGATGCTGTTATATGCATTGAATGTATCCGGAAAGACCGGCTGGTTTTTCTTCATTAAAAAATTAATTGTATTTTTCATCGATTGAACCAAGGCCATGTCCAAATCATCCTCTGCCATTTTCCTGACTTCGTCCACTCCAGGAAAATGACGGCCTGGTTCAATATAATCAGCCAGATAGATGACCTTATCAAGAAGCGTCATGCCAATCCTTCCTGATGTATGATACCGGATTGCATCAAGGATTTCCTTGTCATCGATGCCGGCTTCCTTTTCGGCTAGATACGCTCCTACTGGCGCATGCCAGAGCTCGCTGTTAAACTCGAGCAGGATTGCCGGCATTTTTTGTTCCTCGATGATCTGTCTCATTTCATCCTTTGGGCGGAATTTAGCGTAATCATGAAAAATAGCAGCCAGTTCCGCCTTCTTTAGATCTGCTCCATGTTTCCCGGCAAGCTTGATGGCTGTCTCCATCACGCCAAGAGTATGCTGGTAACGATGTTCGGTTAGCTGCGGCTTCACAATCTGAAGTGCTTGTTCACGTTCCATATAAGCTATGCTCCTCTATATAAACCCTCACCGGTTCGGGCAGCAGATAGCGGATGCTCTTTCCGCCCTTTACTCTTTCTCTAATCATACTTGATGAGATATCCATTTGCGGTGTATCTGCATAAAGAATATCATAAGGTGATTCAGTGCTGTATGAAGGTCTGCTGACACCGACAAACTTGACCATTTTCACAAGTTCATCAATTTTATGCCATTTTGGCAGATATTCAACCATGTCTCCGCCAATGATAAAATGAAAATCAATTTCTTTATACATATCTTTTAATATTTTCATCGTTTCATACGTGTAAGATGGACCACTTCTCTCGAGCTCTGCTTTTTCAATCCTGAATTGCTGGTTATCACCTACAGCAAGCTCGAGCATAGCCAGCCTGTCTGATTGGCTGATAGGCTCATCCACTGTTTTATGAGGCGGCACCTGATTCGGCATGAACCAAACCTCATCCAGCCCATAGGCATGCAGCACCTCATTTGCAATCACTAAATGTCCGGTATGCGGCGGGTTGAAGGTTCCGCCTAAAATGCCAACCTTTTTCAAACAGGCACCTCCCAGTAATTATCTTGGAAGAACGATTTGCTTATTTTCTCGGGACTCTTTATATAAAACGATTGTATTACCGATTACCTGGACAAGCTCTGCTTTGGCACCGCGGGAAAGCTGTTCAGCCACAGTGTCCCTGTCCTCGTCACAGTTCTGCAGGATGCTAACCTTGATCAATTCTCTCGCTTCCAGCACATCTGTGATTTGCTTGACCATATTTTCATTTACCCCACCTTTTCCAACTTGAAAAATCGGAGTGAGATGATGGGCTTTCGATCTTAAAAAACGTTTTTGCTTACCTGTTAACATGTGTTAACCTCCTAAATTTCTTAAAACATTCATTTCCATTCTATCAACGTCAGGAAAAATCCCTGTCCATTTTTCAAAAGCAAGCGCTCCCTGGAAAACAAACATTCCTACACCATTCTGGACTTCAGCTCCCCTTTTGGAGGCTTCTTTTAAAAACTCTGTTTGCATTGGATTATAAATTATATCACTAACTATCGTATTTAGGGTTATGTTTTCAGGAGACAGCGGCAAACTTTCTGTATCTGGCACCATACCAATAGAAGTCGTCTGGACGATCAGCTGATAGTCAGCCAGTGACTTTTCGGCTTCTTCGCGGCCAAGAACATTTGTATCCACCTTGAAAGGGCAAGAAGCTGCAAGTTCCTCAGCTTTTTCAGCAGTGCGATTATACAGGTCAATTCGCTCAAACCCTGCCTGGGCCATCGAAAAGTAAATGGCCCTCGAAGCTCCGCCGGCACCAATAATCAAAGCTGATCTTGAATCAAGATCAGCAGCCATATATTCAAGCCCTTTAACAAAGCCCGGACCATCCGTATTATAGCCTACCAGAAAGCCATTTTCGTTTTTGACAGTGTTGACCGCTCCTATTGCTCTTGCCAGTGGATCCACTTTATCAAGGTGCGTCATGATTGCTGTTTTATGCGGAATGGTTACATTGAATCCGCTCACACCCAGCGCTTTCAATCCTTTCACAGCATCCTCAAGATTCCCTTTGCTTACATGAAATGGCAGATAAACAGCATCAATTCCATAAAGCCCGAATAAATCATTGTGCATGGCAGGAGACATCGAATGCGCAATAGGAGCACCGATGACACCGAACAATTTTTTCAATTCCTCTCCCGCCCTTTCTATTTAAGTTGGATTACGTAACCTCTTATTATAGACGGCCCTTACCGGCTCTAAATAAGTGACCTTCTCAGCATAACATGAACGCCTTTAGGGACATGCGCGGCGATTTTTGCGCCTGCGTCATTGACCGTTACCCAGCCAAGTCCTGAAAAAACAACATCAGTTTTCGCTTCCTTGATCGTGAACTCATGACGGACAAGTTCAGGGAATTCATCCATCTGCTCACGGCGCGGCGGTGTCAGCAGCTCACCAGCATGGTTCTGATACAACTCATCCGCCTTTTCAAGCTTTGTCCGGTGTATGCTGATTTCATTCGGCACATAACAGGAGAAAGATCTTCTGCCGCCAGATATATAATCGAAACGGGCCAGACCGCCGAAAAACAGCGTCTGCTGTTCATTTAGCTGGTATACCTTCGGCTTGATTTCTTTTTTTGGTGTGATGAACTTCAAATCTCGCTTATCAACGTAGTGCGCCATCTGATGATGGTTGATGATACCCGGTGTATCAACAATCGCTTTTCCATCCTCAAGCGGGATTTCTATCATATCAAGAGTAGTTCCCGGAAAGTGAGAAGTCGTGATGACATCTCCTTCCCCTGTTACTTCCTTGATGATCCTGTTAATAAACGTAGATTTCCCTACATTTGTACAGCCTACAATATAGACATCCTTGCCATTGCGATATTCATCTATTACTGCAGCAGCTTCCCTGATATTATATCCTTTTGCAGCACTGACGAGGGATACATCAATCGGATTGAGTCCCAGTTCCCTGGACTCTTTCTTCATCCAGTCAATCAATTTTCGCTGCTTGACCGATTTAGGAACAAGATCGGCCTTATTGCCAATCAATAATACCGGGTTTTTTCCGGCAAAACGCTGGATTCCTGGCAGCCAGCTCCCATTGAAGTCGAAAATATCAACAATCTTGACAATCAGGGCATCCCTGCTGCCCAGTTCATTCAATATTTTTAGGAAGTCGTCATCCGTCAGGCTAACATCCTGGATTTCATTATAATTTTTCAAGCGGAAGCATCTCTGGCAGACGACAACCTCTTTTTCCAATGAAGAGGCCGGGGCATATCCCAATTCCTCTGGCTTCTCCGTCTGGATTTTTATACCACAACCTGTACAGTTAAATTGCTCACTCAAATCTTAGTCCTCCCAATTAAGCTTTCCTTGTTTCCTGAACCAATTTAAAATTCTTCTTTCTACTTTCCTGTTGAACCTGGTCACAAACCCATCCGTCTGTGCAACTGGAACAACGAGAATCGTATGGAAGCCGCTTTTGTTACCGCCTAGTACATCGGTTAAAAGCTGGTCACCAATTACGACTGTTTCTTCCTTTTTAATTCCCATTTCCTTCAAAGCTTTATTGAAAGCTCGTCCCATCGGCTTTTTCGCCTGAAATATAAATGGTATTTTAAGTGGATCGGAAAATGCTTTTACTCTTTTTTCATTATTGTTTGAAACGATCGTTACGAGTATTTCATGTTTCCTCATATTATCAAACCACTCGATAAGCTTTGGAGTCGCACTTGGGCGGTCCCATTCAACGAGTGTATTGTCGAGATCTGTTATGATGCCCTTTACGCCCTTTTCCTTTAAGCTCTCAGGCTGGATTTCAAATATACTTTTCACATGCTGGTCCGGCAAAAAATGCTTTAGCAATTTCATTACACCTCATTAAATAAATTCCTATCATACCGTTAACATCATACCCAATTTTATCCTCGTATTCAAAACAAACATATAAATAGATAAGAAATAAAGAATTTAACCCGCTAAAGATCGTCAAAAATACTATCAATTCGCCTGTATTCGAAATTTTTAAAAAAAATCTCAAAAAACTTTTCGACAAAATCCAGCCATTTCCAGTCCTGTGGATAACCTTATACACAAAATACACATTGATTCTATTAATAATTTCCCATTTATAAACAAATTAATCACAGGTTATCCACCGCCGTTTGTGGATAATTAGAACAGTTGTTCTCTAAGTTTCATTCTGATAGAGTAAGGGTAGAACAAAACAACTTACAATTATATGCAATTAGCATCTGTTTTAGAAGATCCTTTTGGGGGTGAATGACTGGAATGCGTAAACTGTCGGACGAGCTGTTGATCGAGTCATATTTTAAAGCAAGAGAGTTGAATTTAAGCTACGAGTTTATTCGTTTGATTGAAACCGAAATACACCGGCGTTCATTATCTAACCGAATTAAAGCCTCATCCTGACAGCCCCTAAAAGGGCTTTTTTTTTGCTATTTTTCAGACAGCCTTATTCATTAACATTATAAAAATGGCTAAAGGCACAGATTCATTCTGTGCCCCCTCGCCTTTTAGACTTGTCCATTTAATGTGCCGATCTTCTCGCCATACTTAATATGATAGGGAGGAGTGATTTCCGGCAGCAGGTCAATAGAATTTTTCTCGAACAATAAGACTACAGTTGAGCCAAAGGTGAAGTATGCCATTTGCTCACCTTTTTCCAGCTTCTGGCCGTCGTGGGTTGTTTCAATCGAATTGACGAACATGGCCCCTACTTTGATTACAGCTGCCATCCCCGCTTCATGTTTGATTTCAGTAATCTTCCGATAGTTTTTAGACAATGGGTAGTTTCCATATTTCAATCCCATTTTGTTAACTGGATGCGACTTCTTTCCCAAAGTCCACTGATTAACGACCTCACCAGTCACCGGGCTATGAATTTGATGGTAGTGGCTTGGGCTCAAGTAAAAAATCATATAAGTCCCCTGCTCATACCTCGCCATCGCTTCATCATTACCGAGCATTTCGGATATAGAATAAACCTTCCCTTTTACCATGATCGTATGATCAGCTTCAATTTGGCCCACTTCTTCGATTACCGAATCTACTGGACTAACTACTGAATGAGGCTCCTGATCTATCTCCCTAGCGCCCTCTTTCAGGTTCCGGATGAAAAATTGATGGAGACTTTCATACTCCCCAATCGGCCTTTCCATTTCCTCCTGGTTGATTTTATACGTCTTAGCAAAGGAAGGAATAATCCTTTTGCTGCTTTTGGATTTTGCGAATTTATGCAGAATGGCTGAAGTCCACTTCCCATTTGTCAATTCGATGAGCAGACGATATATAGATTGGAACAATGCGATTACCTCCGATTATTATCTATGCGTGCACCGAATAGATTGTTTGTTTTGCTTTAATTAATCAAAATTTCCGAAAAGTATCAAAAAGAAATCTTTACGAAAAAGCATAATCAGCTTAGAATTATATATTATTATATAATAACCCAATGTGCCAGTTCCCTTTTCTGATTTCGAGGAGTGAAAATATGTTTCTGCATGATGTACTTGACAATACTGTCAAGAAAGTAAAATCCCAGACAGCCAATCTACTGACATTGGCAAATCTTTCTTTAGGCGGATTCGCGATCATCTTTGCCATCAACGGCAATCTGAATTTAAGTCTTTTACTGATTTTTATAGCAGCTCTGGCTGATCGTTTTGATGGCATGGTTGCAAGAAAGCTCAATATCGAATCCGATCTTGGAAAACAGTTAGATTCCATGAGTGATATTATATCATTCGGGGTCGCGCCTGCACTATTAATCTATCAGGGAATTTTATCCGATTTTGGTGCTCCCGGGGCCTTCTTCATCGTTTTCTACATAGGCTGCGGGGCCTTCCGCCTGGCACGATTCAATATCACCGAGAATACCGGGTATTTCACAGGATTGCCGATTACAGCAGCAGGAGTACTGGCAACACTGAGCTTCCTGGCCATCCCCCTCCTTCCACCACAGACATTCCTGTTCACTATGATGACCCTCAGCCTGCTGATGGTCAGTCCCTTCAAGCTGAAAAAAGTATAAAAACCCAGCCTGATAACGGCTGGGTTTTCGTATGTTTTTTATGGCTATAGAAGCCTGTGTAACCAAATTCCCTCTTTTTAGGGGGACATTACTGCTGCCAATTTGGGAACCGCTTTAGCAAAGCTATTTACTCCTCAGTCAAAGCCATAAATTCCTCGACATCCTCTACACACATACGGACAGCTTTTTCCCAGAAATCCTTTTTCGTAAGATCGACGTTCAAGTGCTTTTGAGCAAGGTCCTCGACTGTCATAGAAGCAGAGTCCTTCAACAAAGCAATATATTTCTCCTCATACCCCTTACCTTCTTCCTGGGCCAATGCATAAATCCCAAGAGAGAATAAGTAACCGAATGTATACGGGAAGTTATAAAAAGGTACTCCAGTGATAAAGAAGTGCAGCTTTGAAGCCCAGAATAATGGGTGATACTGATCCAGCGCGCCGCCGTATGCTTCTGTCTGTGCATTTTCCATCAGTTCGCCCAGTCTTTCTGCAGTGACGACTCCTTGCTTGCGTTCTTCATAGAATTTTGTCTCAAACAGGAACCTCGAATGAATATTCATCAAAAGCGCAACAGAACGCTGGATTTTATCCTCCAACAGACCAAGTTTTTCTTCTTTTGTTTTTGCGTTTTTGACAGATGCATCAGAAACAATCATTTCAGCAAAAGTCGATGCAGTTTCGGCAACATTCATCGCATAATTACGATTCAGTAAATGTAAATCCCTCATCGCATAAGTGTGGAAACCATGTCCAAGCTCGTGCGCAAGTGTAGAAACATTGGATGGTGTTCCTGAGTAAGTCATGAAAATCCGGGATTGGCTGCTCTCAGGGAAGAAGGTATGGAATCCGCCTGGAGCCTTCCCAGGGCGATCCTCCGCCTCAATCCAGTTGTTTTCAAATGCCATCTTCGCAAAGTCTGCCTTGTCCTTGCCAAATTGCTCAAAATTCTCGATGATAAAATCTGCGCCTTCCTGATAGGACATTTTCGTCTCGGTACTGCCAATCGGTGCATCTAAATCGTACCAGCTCAACTTTTCAAGTCCAAGAAGCTTTGCCTTCCGATCGAGGAACTGAACAAATGGCTCCTTATTGTCGGAAATGACCTCCCACATGGCATTAAGTGTTTCTTTTTTCATCCGGTTAATATCAAGCGGCTCTTTCAATACATCTTCCCAGCCGCGGAGTTTATAGACATTCAAACGAAAGCCCGCAAGATGGTTAAGAGTTTTTGCGAAGGCCTCCTCATTCTCTCCCCAGGCTTTTTCCCATTGAGCAAAAATCTCCTTACGGACAGAGCGGTCAGCATCGGAGAGCTTATTGGCTGCCTGGCCGACAGATAAACTTTCTTCTTTATAATTGATTTTCGTATTGCCAACAAGAAGGTCATACATCTGACCCCAGCTATGGTAGCCGTCTACACTCAAGGCATTGATTGCTGATTCTTCTTTTTCGGAAAGTTTTTCCGCAGCACGCTCGCGTCGCTCTGACAGTACAAAACGCAGCTCATGCAACAATCCTTCCTGGACAAGCTCCTCCCAAACACTTTCCGAAAAGCTGGATAGCTTCTGGTCAAAGATTGTCAGCGCCGTTTGCAATGACGCACTTAGTTCTGTGACTGCCGATTTTAATTGTCCGGCTTTTTTATCACCAGTATTCTGAGCATGCAAACAGCTTACAAAAGCCCCTGCCTGCCTTACCTTCCTGGCTGCTCCATCAAACATTTCTACAAGACTTGCCAGCCTTTTCCCCTCGCTTTTCTTGTCTGCTGGCTGCCAGCTCTCAACTTCCTTCTTGAAACTTGCGATTTCCTTACCTGCAGACTTAAGGTGCTCAGCGAATACGGGTGAATCACTTCCCCCTTCAAAAAACACGTCTAAGTCCCAAACTTCAGAGTATGTATTGGACATTGAATAGTACCCCCTTTTTTTCTATTATATTATTATAATGTTATTTTTCTAAAATTTCTATTTTTTCAAATGTTTTTCTGGATATGATTCTGCAGGATGATGCAGAAAATGTTTTTACCCTTAAAAATTTTATTATTCGTAAGGGAATAATGTAAGCAGGAATCAAAATAATAGGCTGTTTTCGTAAAGAGTGTTGTTAACATCCTAAAGCCGATTTTAACGTGATAAAAAGCCATTTTGCAGTGCGGAATTAAGTGTCAAGCTCTTTTCTCATGATAAACTTTATTTTTGTGAAGAAGCATAGGTCATTCAATCCTATTTTGTAGTTTGAGAAAAGAGCCAAAGAACAACAAGCGCAAGCGCCTCGTTAAGCCCCGACAAGCGCTGGAGGGCCTGACAGTGAAGTCGTTCTTTGACTTCATTGGCAGGACCGAAACGACTCGAGGGGCTAGGCGCTGGAGCTGGATTAATAAAACTTCAGAGAGTTATCCACAACTCAATAACTTTTATAAATTCCTTAACCATAATAAAGGTTTACCCTTGATTGCAGGATAAACCTTCTGCCTTCTATCCGTAGAAGTACCACCAGCCGCCAAAGATCAGGACTATGACCAGCAGGATGATGAACAGTGCAAACCATACACCACTTCCGCCGTAATATCCCGGATAACCTCCATAAGGTGCACCGTATGGTGGATAATAACCGTAAGGCATACTTTCACACTCCTTTTCTATATCCTATTATTACTTTATGGGATTCTGTCCATTTTGGTTTGGGCTTTTGGCGAACCTTTTCAAAAATGTTATGTAAAACTCGTTATACGTGCACAGTTTTTCCAAACTTTTAAGGTAGGATGAACTTAACAATTACATTTTCAAGGAGTTTTTTTATATGGCTACGATTTTGTTAGTAGATGATGAAACGCGAATGGTTGATTTGCTTGCGCTGTATTTAACACCATTAGGATATAAATGCATAAAAAAAACTTCAGGCAGTGAAGCCATCAGCTTTCTCGAGAACGACAACGCTGATCTCGTTTTGCTTGATGTCATGATGCCTGAGATGGATGGCTGGGAGACATGCAATGAAATTCGCAAACATTGGGATATCCCCGTCATCATGCTTACTGCAAGGAGTGAGAAGCCTGACATTGTCCGAGGCTTGAAAATTGGAGCTGATGATTATATCACCAAACCGTTCGATGAAGGTGAATTAGTTGCAAGAATTGAGGCAGTGCTGCGGAGGCAAACTGCCCAAAGTCCCCTTCTCTCTTTCAATGGTTTAAAACTTAATATAGATTCCTATGATGTGCAGTTCAACGGGACTTTGATTCCGCTTACCCCTAAGGAATTTGCCCTGCTAAGCCTTTTCCTGCAAAACGTCAACAAGGTCTTTACAAGGGAACACTTAATTTCCACTATATGGGGATATGGAGTTGATACAGAAGACCGTACGATCGATTCACATGTAAGGAACCTTAGAGATAAACTTCGCAAATCTGGTTTTGCTGCGGACAATCATCTATCTACCGTTTGGGGTGTAGGTTATAAGTGGGTTGATTGATTAAACTTTTTGCCATAAATAGTTTCAGTCATAACCCTTTGGATAAAGAGAGATAATAGTGACGTTAACTTTTAGGCAGGGGGATGATAGAATGGAGACTTTATATGATCGCCTGAGCGGACAGGAAGCCATTTCAAAAGTAGTAGATGTATTTTATGAAAAAATACTGGCTGATCAAACAGTCAATAAGTTTTTCGAGGAAACAGACATGGAAAAACAGCGCCGACACCAATCATTGTTCATAAGCTGGGCATTAGGCGGGCCTAACCAATATTCCGGAAGAAGCATGGAGCTTGCGCATAAAGGCATGAATCTTAATGATGAGCATTTTGGAGCGATCGCCAATCATCTTGCTGCTAGCCTGAGGGAATTCAATGTACCGGAAGAAGACATCAACGAAGTACTGGAGAAACTGACAGGCATGAAGAACGAAATTCTTTATAAATAATGAAGAAAAGGAGAGGAAAATCCCCTCTCCTTTTCTATTTACGCTGTTTTCGTAAACTATGTTGCTTTTAGATCCAATTGACGCATATTCGATTCGGAAGCATCTCCGAGAAGAGCCCGAAACCTCTAAGAATGCGGAAAACTGTATGTGTTCGTAAAGCAACAATCAGTTGCGAAAAACAGCCTTTATTTATTTAATTGTTTAGGCAGGTTTTGCAGGAAGGAGATCATCAATGTCATGCCTTCCCTTGTTTCTTTCTGGGTGACCGCCTTCATAAGCTGCATGGATGACAATGGCTCTTTATCCTTTGTTTCCTCTTGAGCATGATGAAAAGCAGTTAGCATTCCATCTACAAGGTCAATGGCACCAAGCTGGACGAAGGAATCTGCAAGTTCTACACCTTTGATTGCCTTCTCAGCCATATCTGTCACCATCGGGCCAGTCATGGCACCCTTCATGGCAGCTGCCATATCCGCAAGCTGCATCAAGGATTTCAAGACACCTGTTTCTTCCATGCGTTTTACTTCCATTAAAGTACGCTCAAGGTTCTCAGCCACCTCAGGAAGGGCCTTTAATAAGGAAAGCGTTTCAGGCTGAAGCAGATCGTCGGCCATCTCGACCATCTTTACCCCTGTTTCGGCAATCGTCGAGACCATTTCACCGGTTACTGCATTCATGGCAGCATCGGTGAAGCTGACAAGTTTATGTTGGTCTTTTTGTTGAGCTTGAGGTGTTTCTGTAGCCATCTCAACCACCCCTTCTATAAAATCCCTTTGGCATTTAACCAGTAAAGCTCATTGTATACAGCTTTGAACCAGTGCAGCAGGTCGGAAGTTTCTGCAGGCTGCGGTGGATTATTGTAATCGAATGTAATCATGCTGGCATCTTCAAGGCTGTTTTCAAGGAAGCACGCGACCTTTCCATTGTACACAGCAGTTTCAGGACGGCCTGTCAATCTGCTGATGATGTTCGCAACCAGCGATTCAGACTGGTAGTGTGCCGTTGAACCAGCTTTGCTGATTGGAAGATTTGTAGCATCACCAATTACATATACATCATCCCGGCCAATCATCTTCAATGTTGTACGGTTTGTCGGAATGAAGCCTGATTCATCGCCGATGCCGGAATCAATCACAGCTTTAGCGCCTGTATGGGCTGGAATAGTTATAAGCATGTCATATTCATGTTCTGAACCATCCATTGTGATGGCCACTTTGCGCTTTGGATCCACTTCTTCCAGGTTGAAGAATGTTTCGTACTTGATATCGCGTTTCTCAAACTGTGGCAAGCCCCACTCAGCAACAGGAACAAGTGAATGGATACGGCCGATTGGATAAGCGTATTTTATTTCAATATCCTTGCGTCTTCCATTCTTGCGGTAATAGTCATCCAGCATCAATGCAAGCTCAAGCGGAGCAGCAGGACATTTATGCGGCACATCAATCGTGATCAGAATTTTTCCTTTTTCCATGGCTGCAAGATCCTCGCGCAGGCGTTCAGCACCTTCAAGCGTATAGAAGTTATGCGCTCCTTCTCTTAAGCCAGGTACACTGTCGAAATCAGGATGTGATCCTGTTGCGATGACAAGGTAGTCATACTGATACTGCTTCTTGCCTTTGACCGTCTTCTTTTCAACATCAATTTTTTCAACATCATCATATACCAGGTTCACATGACGATGAACGAGTGTTTCCTGCTTTCTGATGAAATGCTCGGATGGCTTCTCATTGAAAGCGATGAATAAGTATCCTGGCTGGTAGATATGCTTTTCTGTATTGGAAATCAACGTGACTTCGACTTCATGCTTCTTGATTTCTTCCCCAAGCTGGCGGGCTAGTCTGTTTGCGACCATAGTACCCGCGCTGCCGGCTCCAAGAACGACGATTTTCTTTGTCATTTGGTCCACACCTCTTTATCGGATTCTTTGATGAAGGCTCTTACTGTTTAAACAGCAATCACTTACTTTACCTTTTTAACCGCGATCTTGAATTCATCGCCTTCATTTTCGAGGTAGGCAATTTCGTGGCCCATTTTGTTTACCCATTCAGGAATATCGACTGCTGAACCTTTATCTGTTGAAAGAACTTCTACAACATCGCCAACTTGTGCTGTCTTGATTCCTTTTACCAATTCCATTAACGGACCTGGGCAATATGCCCCTCTTGCATCGATTGATTTAGTTACTTGTACTTCACTCATGATTTTTTCCTCCTGTATAGTTAAGTGTTATGTTAAAATTAGAAAAGATTTTATATTTTTGCATGAAGGGGAAAAGGTTGAAAGGCCTGCACGCCATCCACTTTTTCCTGCTTCTGCAGCTTACATTGTAATAACTGTTGCTCCCTGAGTCATTCCAAGGAATTTCGTAACCCCGATTACTCCATCAAATACATCAATCATGTCTTCTTCTTGCCAATCCATGATGTCCATCGCTAATGCGCAGCCGTAAATATTAAGTTCTCCCATATCTTTTCCTTCCTGTAAAAGTGAATCAAATAATGGGATCTTTTTAGCCAGCATTTCCTTGCCAATAGTTCCAGTGATAAAATCAGTAGTTTCAAAGCTGTCTTTGCGGAAAGATTTTAATGCGTTCATCGTGACGAAGACATTCACAGTCATGCCTGACATTGATGCGACTGATCCGACCAATGCACCAGCATGCAGCTTCTCAAGATCTTCTGATAATAAAATAACGGCTAAAGATGGAGCTTGTTGTTCCATAATTTATTTCCTCCTAATAAATTCGAATGATTTACCTTACACTTGAATTATACCTATACCCCTATGTCTATGTCTGTTTCTTTTATGTGAACTTTCTTAGTCTAAAAAGTGACAAAACAAGGTGTTCATAGAATTATCTCTTGCTTCTACAAAATATTTTTCTGGCTTAAATTTCCAATATAAAATATTTATGCGGACAGACACAATCGTCCCCCTTCAGACATAGGAATTTATTATAGGCGAAAGCCTAAAAATGCGGGGGTGGAAACATGTCGGGCATACTAGCAGCACTCGGGTACTTAGTTAAAGAAGTGATCCTTCTTGTTTCGTATGTTAAAAACAATGCATTTCCTCAACCGTTATCTGCAGCTGATGAGCGAAAGTACTTAAGGTTGATGGCTAATGGCGATCCACACGCAAGAAATATGCTGATTGAGCACAATCTGAGGCTTGTCGCACATATCGTGAAAAAATTCGAAAACACCGGCGAGGATTCGGAGGATTTGATTTCTATCGGAACAATCGGTCTGATCAAGGCTATTGAAAGCTATTCGGAAGGCAAAGGCACCAAACTCGCAACATATGCTGCCAGATGCATAGAAAATGAAATCCTCATGCACTTAAGAGCATTGAAGAAAACCAAGAAGGATGTATCATTGCACGATCCCATCGGCCAGGACAAAGAAGGAAATGAAATTTCGCTCATCGATGTCCTGAAGTCAGAATCAGAAGATGTCATTGATACCATCCAGCTCAATATGGAGCTTGAAAAAGTAAAAGAATATATCGATGTCCTCGATGAGCGTGAAAAAGAGGTCATTGTTGGCCGATTTGGCCTTGATTTAAAGAAGGAAAAAACACAGCGTGAAATTGCGAAAGAACTTGGCATCTCAAGAAGTTATGTATCCAGGATCGAGAAGAGGGCATTGATGAAGATGTTCCATGAATTTTATCGGGCGGAAAAAGAAAAGAAGAAGAATAAAGGGAAGTAACGCAGAAACCCGGGCAACGCTCCGGGTTTTTTCAGTATCAATTTATCCAGGGAAAAGAACAAAAAGCGCAAGTGCCTCGTTAAGCCCCGACAAGCGCTGCCCGCCTATGACGCCACGTCCTGTGGCTGGCGGGTCTAGCACATCGTGTGCCTCGGAGGGCCTGACAGTGAAGTCGTTCTTTGACTTCATTGGCAGGAACGAAGCGTCTCGAGGAATTAGGAGCCGCAGCTAGACAAGCGACTCGAGGGGCTAGGCGCTGGAGCTGGATTAAGAAAACTTCAGAGAGTTATCCACAACTCAATAACTTTTATAAATTCCTTAACCACAAGAAAGGTATCAACCCAAATTGGATTGATACCTTCAGAAACTCTATTCCACGCTTACTTCTGCAGCAACTACGAGACCGACAGCGCCGCAGATCACCAATCCCATGACAATCAAGAACATGCCTATCACCCCTTCAGCATTCACCCGTATTTACACCAAATTTACCATATAATGACGGTGCTAAAAGGAAGAGGTTGTGAACATTTTGTTAACGATGGGATTTCTTTTTCCTGAATATTAGTGTTAACAGCAATACGTGCAGTGACATACAGATTACCTCCCGACCCCGTCGTTAGGTGGTGTCCTTCTCCACCCATAAGCTAGCCAGTCTTCTTTGAATTAGATAAACCATTTTCATTCCACCTTTCTTTAGTTGATTATTCAAATGAATTAAAACAGGCGCAGCATTGTTTGACGAGTTTTGTTGTCTTCAACCATTTTTTCTACCATTTCGTTATGGCGAATCTCTTCCAAAGACATTTGGCGTTTGTTAATTGTAATTGTAAAGAACAAGATATTTAAGGTCATAATCGGTTCACCTCCTTTTTTATTTCCACCCCAAAAAGCCGCAAGGATTCCTCCCCTGCGGCAAAATGGGCACAAAAAAGCCACAGGGCACGATTCTCCCTGCGGCCATGGATGTATAAGTGTCAAAAAACAGCTTAAATAATCCATTCCGATCCGGTCGAATGCGTATTGCGATATGAAGTTTGTGCGTTATCCCAGTATCCATTCATGATCATTTCACTCGACCTCCTTTTGAATTATTTAACCACACTGGTAAGTATATCCACTTTACTTTAATTTGTAAACCTTTTTTTGCCCGATTTTCCCAAAAAGCATTCGTCAAAATCCAACAAAAAAAACGCCCAAAGGACGTTTTATTTCTTCATTAATAACTCCTGGCCTTCTTCTGACTCAATCAGCTCGTTGCGGTATTTTTTCGCAAAAGAAAAAAATACGATAGAACCAGCAAGAAACACGATGGACGCACCAGTAGCAATATATATATCTGTCATCACTTTCGTTTCAGACGGAAGGATCGTTCCAAGATAAAAGAAAACTCCTACAGCAAGCAGGACTGTCGCAAATTGTTTAACGTCAACCATTTTCTCATAGAGTTGCTTAGCCTTCATTAATATCACCTGCATTTTAATAGACTTAACCACAACCCTACTGTAACATCTTTTAAACGTTTTTTACGTATGTAATTTTTGGAAAATGGGTGAGTTGAGATATTTTGTGAGGAGATTAAGGTTACGTTAATATTTTCGGATGCACCAGAGCTGCTGCTTCGGGTAAAACTAGCGGCTTCAGCTTTGATTTTGTCCGAACCCGGGGCTACTTCGGACAAAACTAGCGGACTTCCCTTTGATTTTGTCCGAACCTGGTACTACTTCGGACAAAACTGACTGCTCCTGCTGAGATTTTGTCCGAACCTAAGGCTACTTCGGACAAAACTGACTGCTCCTGCTGTGATTTTGTCCGAACCTAAGGCTACTTCGGACAAAACTGGCGGCTCCAGCTTTGATTTTGTCCGAACCTAGGGCTACTTCGGACAAAACTACCTGACATCCCTTTGTTTTTGTCTGAACCTAGGGCTGCTTCGGACAAAACTGGCGGCTCCAGCTTTGATTTTGTCCGAACCTAGGGCTACTTCGGACAAAACTAGCGGACTTCCCTTTGATTTTGTCCGAACCTGGGGCTGGTTCAGACAAAACTAGCTGCTCCAGCTGTGATTTTGTCCGAACCTGGACTACTTCGGACAAAACTACCTGACATCCCTTTGTTTTTGTCCGAACCTAGGGCTGCTTCGGACAAAACTAGCGGACATCCCTTTAATTTTGTCCGAACCTGGGGCTACTTCGGACAAAACTAGCGGACATCCATTTAATTTTGTCCGAACCTAGGGCTACTTCAGACAAAACTGGCGGCTCCAGCTGTGACTTTGTCCGAACCTAGGGCTACTTCAGACAAAACTGGCGGCTTCAGCTGTGATTTTGTCCGAACCCGGGGCTACTTCGGACAAAACTAGCGGACTTCCCTTTGATTTTGTCCGAACCTAGGGCTACTTCAGACAAAACTGGCGGCTCCAGCTTTGATTTTGTCCGAACCTGAGGCTGCTTCAGACAAAACTAACGGCTTCAGCTGTGATTTTGTCCGAACCTAAGGCTACTTCAGACAAAACTAGCTGCTCCAGCTGTGATTTTGTCCGAACCCGGGACTACTTCGGACAAAACTACCTGACATCCCTTTGATTTTGTTCGAACCTAGGGCTACTTCGGCCAAAACTAGCGGCTTCAGCTGTGATTTTGTCCAAACCTAGGGCTGGTTCAGACAAAACTAGCTGCTCCAGCTGTGATTTTGTCCGAACCCGGGGCTACTTCGGACAAAACTAGCGGACTTCCCTTTGATTTTGTCCGAACCTGGGACTACTTCGGACAAAACTACCTGACATCCCTTTGTTTTTGTCCGAACCTAAGGCTACTTTGGACAAAACTAGCGGACTTCCCTTTGATTTTGTCCGAACCTGCGCCCCCTCTCCAATTTTCCTCCAGAAAAAATAGCGTGGAATAAATTCCACGCTAAAAAAAGATTCACATTCATTAATTCTTCCAGTTCTTCACCATCTCATTGACGATCTCGAAAGAATTCTTGGATGCGAGTTTCGTAAATTCAAGGAAGTTAACGTCTGCTGAGCCGTCTGCCTGGTCAGACATTGAACGAATGATCACGAATGGGATGCTGTTCATGCTACATACTTGTCCCACGGCTGCGCCTTCCATTTCTGTACAATATCCATTAAGCTCCTCATAAAGAAACTTTACCTTATCACGGTCGGCGATGAACTGATCGCCTGACAGTATTCTCCCGCTGATAATTTTCTTATCCGCAACAATTTCTTCGGTTGCTGAAATTGCCAAATCCACCAAACGCCCGTCGGCTTTAAATACAGATACTTCCGTATATGGGATTTCCCCTAGTTTGAAGCCCAGTGCACGAACATCCATATCATGCTGCACACAATCAGTGGAGATGACAATGTCCCCAATTCTCAGGTCAGGATTTACAGCACCCGCTACGCCTGTGAAAACAATCTCGGATGCAGAGAATTCATCAATCAGGATTTGAGTACATACACTCGCGTTCACTTTCCCTACACCAGATTTACATAGTACAATGTCATACCCATTGAAGGTGCCGACATAGAAAGTGATGCCTGCTTTCTTTTTCTCATCATAATCCTTCATGGCGTCGAGGATATGCTGTATTTCTTCATCCATTGCACCAATAATACCAATTCTGCTCATCTTTTTGTCCTCCAATTTATAATAAGTTCTTTATCTAACTTCCGGTCTCTCCTGGCTTCTGCGACTGTTTTTCGTCCTATCCCCTATGTCCATTTACTAACTATGTAAAATTTCATGACAGGAGTTTCGACATTCGATTTGCTTCATAGAGTACTTTTTCTTCATCTATCGTTGTAAAATGTCCGTTGGCAAGAATTTGTTTTCCCTGTACATAGACATCCTTTACATCCCGTCCAGACCCGGAATAAACAAGGTGGGAAACTGGATTATGCTTAGGATAAAAGAAAGACTGATTGGAATTTACGACGATAAAATCTGCGTCTTTTCCTGCTTCAAGAGATCCAATCCGATCATTCAGCCAGAGGGATTCTGCTCCATGGATCGTAGCCATCCTCAAAGCTTCCTGAGCGGTGATTACCGTCGCATCCTGGGCAAATCCTTTATGGATCGTCGCGGCAGCTTTCAGCTCTTCAAATAAGTCGAGATTATTGTTGGAAGCTGCACTGTCTGTCCCAAGGCTGACGGTCACTCCCTTTTCCAGCATTTTGCCAATCGGGGCAATGCCGCTGCCCAATTTGAGGTTACTGATGACATTATGTGATACCTTCACATCTTTTTCCGCGAGGATTTGAATATCTTCGTCATTCACATGCACCGCATGGGCGACAAGCGAAGGCCGTTCAAAGAATCCTAACTTTTCCAGGTGGCGTACCGGTGTAGCGCCGTATTCCTCGATATTCTTATCTACTTCAAATTTCGTTTCGGACATATGAGTATGCAGCGGAACATTCAGCTCGGCCGATTTATCAATGATCTGGGAGATATACTCTGGTGAGCAGGTATACGGGGAGTGAGGTGACAGCATCGTCGCAATCCTTCCATTGGCGCCGTTATTCCAGCTTTTCGCAAAATCTGCCGCTTCCTTAAGCTTGCTCTGTCGAAGTTCCTCCGAACCAAAGCCTATCACACCCCGGCACAGCACTCCACGGATGCCTGCTTCCTCAACTGCCATTGCGACCTCATCCATATTGTCATACATGTCAACAAATGTCGTTGTACCAGTGCGGATCATTTCAAGGATAGATAGCTTCGCACCCCATCTTGCATGTTCAGGTGTATATTTAGCTTCAAGCGGCCAAATTTTGTCCTCCAGCCATGTCTGCAAATGCAAATCATCCGCATAGCCTCGCAGCAGTGACATCGGCGTGTGTCCATGGGTATTGACCAGGCCAGGGAGCAGGGTATTCCCTTTTAAATCTACTTTTTCCTCATAAGAGGTAAAATCATCAGGCGTGATGCCCACAAAGATGATTTTCTCCCCTTCAACGGCAATAGCCCCATTCTCGATCACTGCATGTTCTGTGTTACTCGTAACAATCGTCCCATTATAAAATATCTTCCTCGTCATATTAATCTCTCCTATGTAAGAACACTTACTTACTAGAATCTGGTGCTAGTCATTAAAATATGCCTGCCGTTTTAATTTATCAAAATAAGTTTCATTTTTATAGAGAATTTGCTATTTTATTTTGTGTAGATACTGTTGAATCAAAAGGAGAAGGAATATATGGATTTCCAATTTGAACTGATAGAAGACAAGGTTGAATTTTTTGAAGCGGTCGATTTAAAAGCTCTTGAAAAAAAAATCAATAAGCAAATCGAAATCAATAAAGCGATCATGCTGTCTGTCCATCATGTGTCCCACCAGATGCATCTAGATGATAAAGGAAGGCTGTTCTATTCCGCTGTTGTCCACTTCAAGGCAAAAAAATAAAGGGGCTGCCATTCTTTCGCCCCTTTCCCTTTACATCTTTATCGCTTATCGTTTTGAATCAATTCTTCTACCTTTACTGGCTTCCAGCCTTCGCCGTCCACCCACTGAATCCAAACTCTGAATGTCTGGTCACTGCCTTTCTCAGAAATCGTTCCAACCGCTGTATTAGGCGCACCGCCATTTTCATTCCACCATACTGTCATGTTGTCTTTATTGATTCCGGTAGCGTAGGAATAGGCCAGAATCATTTCCTGCCAATCTACTGCATTTTGGTCGAATACGGTATTATGTTCGCCGGATTGGGTAGTACCGACGGGTTTCCATTCAGGGTTTTCAATTGTTTGTTTCACATTGGCATCACTGCCGCCCTCAGTCACAATTGGATCAGCCAATTCTTCATCATTTTCAGACTCATCAACAGCCTCTTCTGACTCTGTTTCATCAGCCGCTTCCTTATCTGAATCCTGGCTATCGTCTTTTTTGGCCGTATCCTTGGTGTCCTCTTTTTTATCTGGAGAGGCTGCGTCCTTATCCTTCTCGGCCGCAACACCGTTTTGATCGGCTGCCCCTTCATCATTGCTGAAGAAAATGTTAAATGAGACAATTCCAATTAACAAAATGACGACAACAATCAAGCTATTTAAAATAAGGTTCGTTTTTCTGCGCTTAGCCCTTAATCGTGAACGTGTCCCCTCATTTAGGTTATCATAATCATCGTGCTTCAAGATCTTTCCCTCCCTTATAAGGTTGTCAACATTCTACCATGACTGGGGGCAAACTTGAAGGATTTTATATTCATCTAATGATGGCTCAATTGTTTTCAGGACCTTCAGCATGGTTAAATGCATACACCTCTTTTACTATATCTGCAAAAAGGGGATTCACACCGCCTTCATCTTCTAAAACCCCTAAGTTGACAGTTACAAGAGCATACTTAGGTTTTTCATAGGGAAAATATCCGGCGAACCACTTATTATGCAGCTGCTTGTCGCTATTATTGTAAATCCCGGTTTCCGCTGTTCCAGACTTTCCCGCCACGGCATACGGCAAGTCCCTGAACCACCTACCCGTTCCCTGCTCATTCACAACAACCTCTCGTAAAAGCTTTTGTAGTTTCATCGCGGTGAATGGAGATATTTTGTCTCCTTCAAGCTTCTGTTTAGGAAATTCAGTCATTTCAGCACCATTTTGATACTGGATGGACAGAACAGCCCTGATCATGTCTTTTTCCCCGCCCCTGGCGATTGTAGCCATCATGTTCGCAACGGCGAGGGGAGACACCCTTACTTCATGCTGGCCAATTCCCGATAAAGCTGCAAAATTTTTATCTTTCCGTGCTTCATCAGATAAAAAGACCCTTCCCTTTTCCTCGTCCTGAAGCTGGCTGAAATCTTCAAGATTGAAAATATCACCCTTCCATCCTGTACCGCCAGTGATTGACAGCTTCTCTGCGTATTTTTCGAGCATATTGGGGTCCTGCTCCTGAAGCTCCCTGGCCACTTCTCCAAAAGCCCTGTTGCAGCTTACTGCAAAGCTATCAGTGAAATTGAGCATTCCATAGTCATATTTCAAATCTGGTGCACCGCTGATTGTTTTGCTGCAATCAAATTTCCTGGCTGGATCATCAAGTCCCTGATCGATCGCTGCCGCCGCAACAACCGTTTTAAAGATGGAACCGGGTATATGCTGCTTGACCATCATATTTTCTATTCCTTCATCATCGAAGGGTTTTCCCTGATTTATGACAGGCCTTGACACCATTGCCAGTATACTGTTTGTTTCAATATCGAGAAGCACCACACCGCCTCTGTTGATGTTGTGCAAATCAACTTTGTCCTCTAAAAGCAATTGCAGGTCTTTGTCTATTGAAGTCTGGAGGTTAATTGGATAAAAAGGATTTGCTGGGTCAATGTATTTTACATTAATCCCGAATAGTGGCGCTCCTTCTCCGTCGACATGATAAACCAGCTTTGATTTCCCTTCAGCAACAAGGAACTCGTCAAAGCTCTTTTCCAATCCGGAGAGACCAATCAAGGTTCTTGGCAGGAAATCTTTCTCGCCATACCTTGATTTTAGAAGTGCTTCATTCTCGCCTATGATACCCAGAAGCTGGGCAGCCGGCACTTTCTCCATTGGATACTTCCGCTCAACGGCAAAAACTCCCGGGATTTCCAGCTCATTAATAATTTCCATCTGACTCTTTGTCAAAATCACCGGGTCCGGATCGCCAAAAGCAAATGGTTCCTTGGACTTTTCCACTGCTTTTTTCAATGAGTATACAGATATGCCTAGAGTACGCGCAACCTTGTCAGCTTCCCAGTCCATCTTCTTTAAAAAGGGGAACAGGACGAGAACGGACGAAGTTTCATAGGATAAAGGGGCCCCTGAGCGGTCGAGGAAGTTTCCTCTCCCATTATCTACGACCATTTCCTGCGACCTTTGCTTGACGCTTGCTTCTATAAGATTAATTTCATGCCTGGAAAAGGATTCCGTTTCAAATAACTGCAGCTGGGCCAGCCTTAAAATCAGCAGACAAAAGGCAGCTATACAAATGGAAATCCATGCCACCATTCTTTTTTTTCGCATAAAAAACACCTCGTCAAAAGTGTTGACGAGGTGCCGAGGTTTCAAACATATGGTATTTACTTTATTGTCGTGATGCGAACGTTCATTTCACCGCCAGGAGTCTGGACAGTCACTTCGTCCCCTACTTTTTTGCCCATCAGGCTTTTCGCAATCGGAGAGTCGTTCGAGATTTTGCCCTCAAACGGGTCAGCTTCAGCGCTTCCTACTATTGTATAAGATTCTTCATCGCCATCAGGAAGCTCGACGAAAGTCACTGTACGGCCAAGGCTGACTGCATCTGTGCTCACTTCATTTTCCTGGATGATTTTTGCATTGCGGATCATATTTTCAAGAGTCGTGATACGTCCTTCTACAAAGGCTTGTTCCTCTTTTGCGGAATCGTACTCAGAGTTCTCTGAAAGATCGCCAAAGCTGCGAGCGATCTTGATTCTCTCAACAACTTCTTTTCGTTTAACAGTCTTTAATTGTTCCAATTCTTGTTCCAGCTTTTCTTTTCCTGCCTGTGTCATAGGAAACACTTTTTCTGTAGCCAAAATACTTCACTCCTTCTAGTCTTCACAAATCCCCAATAAAATAGATTGTGTAATATTATATTATGTATCCTGAAAAATATACAGGAGCGCGTCCTTGGGCAGGGCGCGCGATTTAAATAGAGCCATTTCAGGCCATTTATTTCTCATTGGACAAAAGGAAGCACTTTATTCAAGTACTTCCATGTCCACATTATCTATGCTATTGTGTCATAAAAATGATTTTTGTTCAAGAATTGTTTGAATTTTTGTTACCATCAGGTCGATCGCAACATGGTTGTGGCCGCCTTCCGGAATGATCACATCTGCGTAACGCTTCGTCGGTTCGATGAACTGGTTGTGCATCGGCCTAACCACAGTCACATACTGTTCGATGACCGAGTCCATTGAACGGCCGCGCTCCTTGATGTCTCGAAGCAGCCTGCGGATGATCCGCAGATCGGCATCTGTATCGACATAAAGCTTGATATCCATCAGATCGCGCAATCTTTCGTCCTCAAGGATCAGGATTCCTTCAAGGATGATAACATCCTTCGGTTCAACATGGACAACTTCGCTTGATCGAGTATGGACGGCATAATCATAAACCGGCTTCTCAATCGCCTCGTGGCGGAGCAGCTTTTGGATATGCTCGATCAACAGATCATTGTCAAATGCCAGCGGATGGTCATAATTTGTTTTTAAACGCTCTTCCATTGGCAGATGGCTTTGGTCCTTGTAATAGTAGTCTTGTTCAATCATCAGGATTGATTGACTCTTAAAGCTATCATATATTGCTTTTGTTACACTAGTCTTTCCTGAGCCGGAGCCGCCGGCTACACCAATTACAACAGGTTTGCGGTCCATTGATTTACTTCTCCTTCCGCATCATGTTATTTGGGTAGACAGGCTTGTCCATCTTGAACTTGACGATTTGCAGCGGATGGCGGGCAACATCCAGTTCATTGCCATCTTCATCCCAAATCTTCTCGACAACATGAGTGAAGTTCTCGATTTCAGGCCCAAAGAATTCAACCTCGTCGCCAGGCTTGAAGTAGTTCCTTTGCTGAAGTGTCACCATTTGTGTCTCAGCATCGTAATCAAGCACTAGGCCGGCAAAATCAAAAGTTGTCTTTTTGCTATGGTTTCCAAACATTTGCTCTTTATACCCTGGAACTCCTTCAAAGAAGGCAGTTGCTGTCTCACGGTTTGCACATTTATCCAATTCCTCAAGCCATTCCTGCTTGATAACGAAGTTCTCAGGATCCGCGCAATATGCATCAATCACTTTGCGGTATACACTGACTACCGTTGCAATGTAGTGGATCGACTTCATGCGGCCTTCGATTTTAAGGCTGTCGATGCCAAGCTCGATCATGCGCGGAATTGATTCAATCAACTTAAGGTCCTTAGGGCTCATCGCGAAAGGTGAGTCGCCTTCTGCAAACAAAGCGTTCTCTTCATTTCCTTCAAGTGTATACAAATCATAATCCCAGCGGCAGGACTGGCAGCAGCCTCCGCGATTCGAATCGCGTGCCGTCATGTGGTTGCTCAATGTACAACGGCCTGAGTAAGCAATACACATTGCACCGTGGATGAAGGTTTCGATTTCGATATCTACCTTTTCCTTCATTTCCTTGATTTCATCAGCACTTGTTTCACGCGCAAGAACAACTCGCTCCAGACCTTCTTCCTTCCAGAACTGGACAGCCTTCCAGTTTGAAAGGGATTGCTGTGTGCTCAGGTGGACCTCGATTTCAGGTGCAACCCTGCGGCAAGTTTCGATGATTAATGGATCAGCAACGATGATGCCGTGCACGCCGGCTCCCTTTAAGCCTAAAAGGTAGTCCTCAAGCCCATCGATGTTTTCGTTATGTGCAAAGATGTTTGTTGTAACATAGATTTTTGCTCCGTATTTCTTGGCGAACTCCACGCCTTCCTTCATTTCCTCAAAAGTAAAATTGTCTGCGTTCGAGCGCAAGCCATATTCCTGTCCGCCAATAAAGACGGCATCTGCACCATATTGGACGGCAATCTTAAGTTTCTCAAGATTTCCGGCTGGCGCAAGCAGTTCTGGTTTTTTGACAATCACGCGTTTTCCGTCAACAATCTGTGAGATTTTATCTGCTACTGCTGTCATCATGCAACCTCCTTATTGTTCTCTCTGTTAATAAACCGTCTCTTTGAAAAAGAATCCTGTATCCAGCGGCCGGTTTGGCGGCTGCAGTGCTTCCGCCTCATCAAGCAACCCGTCTTTTTCTTCATCATATTGATCTTGATCCTCAACAGCCAAATCAATGGCTTTACGGTAAAGCTTCGTTACTTCAAGAATATATTCAGGGCTCTTCAGGATGCCGTCAATTTTAAAAGAATCGATCCCGGCTTCCACAAGCTCCGTCAGTTCATCAATAATGCAAATATCATTAGGACTCATAATATGTGTGCCATTTTCATCTTCGAAAATAGGGTACTTATTCTCGCGCTCTTTATCGTGAAGAAACATATTGCGTTCCTGTTTTCGGTTTTCAACTTCCAGCGCTTTGCCTTGATATTCAAAGTAATGTCCGAGCAACGAGCGTTTTGACTGGAACATATTCATCATTCCGTGAACCTGTACCTCAATTTCAACCTCGGCATTTTCCTTGATTTCAACAATCGCGTCCATATTGATTTCCCTTGCAAGAACGGCGCGTTTAGCACCCTTTCTGCCCCAATAGTTGCAAGTATACCAGTTCGTGCCTGTTATTTCCGTGCTCCAATGAAGCTTCATTTCCGGAGCATATTCCTTTGCGGCCATCAAAACAGCAGGGTCGCCGAATGTGACTCCGTCCGCATTGACATCCTTAAGGAAAGTCAGGTAATCACCAAGCAAGTCCACTTTTTCATTATGAAATAACGCATTCATAGCGACATACACTTTCTTGCCTTTTGAATGAGCCTGTTCGATCGCCTGCTTTACATCTTCACGGTTAAACTCGCCAGCTAAGCGCAGGCCGAATTTCTGTTCACCAATCAAGAAAGCATCTGCTCCTGCCTCTGCGAGTGGAATAATATCCTCAACGCTCTTTGGAGTTACCAATAATTCAGGTTTATTCATTCCGTTCACCTCTTCTTACTAATCGCTATACCATCGCCAATCGGAAGGATGACAGTATCATACTCCTGATTGGCAGCAAGCCAGCGATTGAATTCATCTATTTTTTTTACCAGGCTGCGAAGTCTTCTGCTATCGGCTTCCTGATTATATACAAGCCCTTTAAAAAGGACGTTATCCGTAATGATCATTCCTCCTGGTTTCAAATACCCGGAGTACATTTCGAAAAAGCGCTTATACTGCCCTTTGGCCGCATCAATAAAAATGGCATCAAACGGAGCATAGCCGGCAACTTCCTCAACCAGCTCAAGCGCATCTCCACTGATTTGGATGATCTGCTGCTGCCTGTCTGCCCTCTTAATATAATCAACAGCAAGCTTAAACCGTTCCTCATCACGTTCCAAAGTAACGATCTTTGTTTGCGGCAGGGCGAACGACATCCTTAGTGCGGAATAGCCAATTGCCGTTCCTACCTCCAGAATCGCTTTCGGCTGCTGTATTCTTAAGAGCTGCAGCATGGTTTCAATACCTGCCGGCTCCATAATCGGGACACCATTTTGATCTGCATATTCCTCCATCTCTAACAGGAGGCCATTCCTGGGCTGTATTAAAGTATCTATATAACTTTGCAGCTCTTGACTAAGCAAGCTGCTTCACCTCTATTCAAAAGCTGAATCTCAGCAAGAGTAGATATTTTTAAATGACTATCCGAACATGAAAAAAATAGCGTTCACAGGTTAAGAGGAACACCTTCAGGCAATGCTGCCTACAGGTTCATAAGCTAAAAGCCACAACTCCTACTTCTGCAATACACGCTATCAAATGAATCTGAGCTCCCATCGAGAGCCCACACTGGACAGTAATATTACTACAAAAAAACACTTGTATTATTTTATCACAATAAGAAGGGAAATGCTAACCTTTCTGCATTTCCCTTAAATTTACAGTTATTTCTTGTTTGTGATATGTTCATTCACTTTGCGGTTATGCTCTGCGAGCGTTTTAGAGAAGAGCACTTCCCCTGTAGAGGTGGCAAGGAAATACATATCATCTGTGTCAGCAGGTGCAAGCGCAGCTTCGATTGACATTAGCCCCGGATTGGCGATTGGACCCGGTGGCAGACCCTGAATTTTATAGGTATTATATGGATCATCGATTTCAAGATCCTTGTAAAACACCCTGTCTTTATGTTCTCCATGCGCATAGAGAACAGTTGGGTCTGTCTGCAGCATCATTCCATCTTCAAGGCGGTTGTAGAACACGCTGGCGATTTTATCGCGGTCTACTTTCTCAGTAGCTTCCTCTTCGATGAGCGATGCCATCGTCATCAATTCATGTGTAGTCAGTTCTTTTTCTTCCATATGCCCCTTGAATTCACCGAGCACTTCCTTCGTCTTTGTAAGCATGACAGTTACTATTTCCTCGACTGTCGGCTTTTCTGAATAAAAAGGATAAGTTGCCGGGAAAAGATAGCCTTCAAGCGGATACTTGACATTATCTTTCAGGATTTCCTCTGTGAGAACATCAGGGTATTTGCCCATCATCTTATTGATGAATTCTTTATCGTTCAGCTGTTTGAAAATCTCTTCCTCGTCCTGCTGTGTCTTTTCGGCAATAATCCCAGCAATCTGCTTTAATTGCTTACCCTCGGGAATCGTTATTTTCATGACAACTTCTTGCATGACCTTCCCGGTTTTCAAGCTTGTGATGATTTCAGGAAGCGTCATGGAAGGCTTCATTTTATAATCGCCCGCCATAAAGCCGGCTTCGTTTTTAAACTTCACATAATATTTAAAGACTCTGGCATCCCTGATGATCCCTTCATCCTCGAGAATTTGTCCGATTCCGGTTGTTGAGGAGCCTATCGGTATATTGACGTCCACTGTTTTCTTGCTGCTCTCATCCACTGGTTTCAGGGCTTCCTTGATATAATAATAGCCGCCCCCGCCAATTGCCCCAATGAGCAGAATCCCCACGATCGAGGTGATGAAGACAATCTTCCTAACGATTCTCGCTTCCTTCTGCTGTTCAACCAGCTTTTCAGCAATCAATTGCTTTTTATCTGTTTTCGAATCTTTTATATTTTTCTCGTCTGACATAGTTCCCCCTCCAGTTAACAAAAACTTACTTCCTGGATACTCTCTAATATCACATCTCGAACCATTATACTATAATTTCTATTTTTATTTGCAAATAATTACGAAAAAATACTGCAGACGACAAATTAACCTAAATTTCGGCAGCGAATTCACGCTTGTTTTTATATGAATATAACCGACTCATTAATTAGTAGTGCTGGGCTTCAATAACTCGATACGATACCTCGTTTTTATCGGACACTTTTCACGATTTCTCTCTTCTGTTTGGCCGATAGATCCCTTCTATCGGACACTTTCCGCAGACTCTCCCTTCCGTTTCGCCGATAGGAGTATCCGAGGAAAAATAAAAAGACCAGGCATTATTCGCCTGGTCCCAGTTTGAATATTTTATTCTTCGTCTTGCTCAGCAAGGAATGTTTCCAGCATTTCTTCGATCATGTCCCATTCTGCGTCAGTTTCAATTGGCATTAGTTCGCCATCTTCATTGTCTTCTGAAGGGTTGAATGCGGAAGCGTGGATTTCGATTTCTTCGTCATCGTTGTCCTCTGCACCTACTGGATAATAAAGCACATATGACTTGCCGAATTCTTCTGAGTCAAATGTGAAAAGTACTTCGCATAATTGTTCATTGCCGTTTTCGTCTACTACTGTGATGTTGTTTTCGCCGTGGTCCATTATAGTCACCTCAATTTAATTTTGGCTGTTTAAATAGCCTTGTAAAATCATTACTGCAGCCATCTTATCAATGACCTTTTTCCTTTTTTTTCGGCTCATGTCTGCTTCGAGCAAAACCCGCTCGGCAGCCACTGTCGTCAGACGCTCGTCCCAAAGGATGGCAGGCACACCGAACCTTTCTTCCAATTCACGGGCATAGAATTGGCTCGCCTCTCCGCGAGGGCCGATTGTGCCGTTCATGTTTTTTGGCAGCCCGACGACAACCTTGTCGACTTCATACTCTTTTATTATTTTACCAATTTCATCAAAACCAAACACATTTTCTTCTTCGTTGATTTTCAATGTTTCAAGCCCCTGAGCTGTCCATCCCAGTTCATCGCTCAGTGCAATGCCGACTGTTTTCGAGCCGACATCTAGTCCCATGATCCGCAATTTATTTCCCCTCTCGATGGTTCCTTAAATAGGATTTAACCAGTTCCTCGATAATTTCATCCCGCTCCAGCTTGCGGATGATGTTACGGGCATCCCGATGGCGGGGAATATAGGCCGGGTCGCCGGAGAGCAAATAACCGACAATCTGATTGATCGGGTTATATCCCTTTTCCTGCAAGGCTTCATACACCTGCAGCAGGACTTCATTGGCATCATGCTCAAAAGGCTCTTCGGGAAAATTAAATCTCATCGTCTTGTCAAACGAGCTCATCGAATGCACCTCACTTTTAAAAAATGGCCGGTAAAATTTTCTTCAAGATACCTTCATTCTACACTACTTTACTTTTATATCAAATTGATTTCACCCATTCTTCGGCAAATTGAAGCGCATTGTCGAGTTTTGAAGGGTCTTTTCCGCCAGCCTGGGCCATATCCGGACGGCCTCCGCCGCCTCCGCCGCAAATTGCCGCTGCTTCCTTGATCAGTTTCCCAGCCTGATAGCCTTTCTTGATCAGGTCATCTGTCACTGCTGCAATCAGATTCACTTTACTGCCGTCGGTCATGCCAAGGAGGATGACTGCTGAGCCAAGCTTCTGCTTCAAATCATCAGCCATATTTCGCAGGCTGTTCATATCAGCTGCATCGACACGGGCTGCCAGCAGTTGGACACCATTCACTTCTTTGACCTTAGAAGTAAGGCTTCCTGCTTCAATATTACCCAATTTTGCCGAAAGGGATTCATTTTCGCGCTGAAGCTGCTTCATTTCAGCAAGCATTGAGTCAATTCTGTTTGCAACATCTTTAGGAGATGTCTTCAATTTGGCTGCAGCATCTTTCAGGATACCGATTTGGTCATTCAGCACTTTGTAAGCCGCTTCCCCTGTTACAGCTTCAATCCTTCTAGTTCCTGCACCGATGCCGCCTTCAGATACAATCTTGAACAGTCCGATGACGGATGTGTTTGGAACATGGCAGCCGCCGCAAAGCTCAAGACTATAGTCGCCGACTTTTACGACACGGACAATATCGCCATACTTTTCGCCGAATAATGCCATCGCGCCCATGGCTTTGGCTTCAGCAATCGGCTTGAAGCTGGTCTCAACCTGAATGCTTCTCCAGATTTTTTCGTTGACGATTGATTCTACTTGCTCAAGCTCTTCTGCAGTCACCTGACCAAAATGAGAGAAGTCGAAACGCAGTCTGTCAGGCTCGACAAGAGATCCTGCCTGGTTTACGTGACCTCCGAGCACATCCTTCAATGCCTGGTGAAGCAAGTGTGTCGCTGTATGGTTCTTGATGATTCTTGCACGGTTTTCCTGGTCCACTTGAGCTGTTACTTCAAGGCCTTTGGTTACCTTGCCTTCTTCTACAACTGCATGGTGAAGGTTTTGTCCGTTAGGAGCTTTCTTTACATCCTTGACAGATACCTTAACACCATTCGCTGCAAGGGTTCCTTTATCGGCAATCTGGCCGCCGCTTTCTGCGTAAAAAGGTGTAACATCAAGGATGAAATGGATCTCATCGCCTGCATTCGCTTCTTCAACAAGCTCGCCTTCTTTGACCAATGCAACAATCTTGCTGTTTGTTTCGAAATTATCATAGCCGATGAATTCACTGCTCTCTTTAATGTCGCCAAGAATACCGCCCTGAACCTGCATGGAACCTACATCCTGACGTGCAGCACGTGCTCTTTCACGCTGCAGCTCCATCTCTTTTTCAAAGCCTTCATGGTCGACCTTCAAGCCTTCTTCCTCAGCATACTCTTCTGTCAGCTCGACAGGGAAACCATAAGTGTCATATAGGCGGAAGACATCTTCACCCTGGACCATGCCGCTGCCTTTTTCCTTCTCCTTCTTGATTAGCTCAGAAAGAATCGAAAGTCCTTCATGAAGCGTTTCATGGAAACGGTCTTCTTCATTCTTGATGACCTTCTGGATAAAGTCGGTCTTTTCTTTTACTTCCGGGTAGAAGTCATGCATGATTTCACCAACCACAGGCACAAGCTGGTACATGAATGGACGGTTGATGTTCAGCTTCTTGGCATAACGCACAGCGCGGCGCAATAATCTTCGAAGTACATACCCGCGGCCTTCGTTTGAAGGAAGGGCACCATCGCCGACAGCAAATGCTACCGTACGGATGTGGTCAGCAATAACTTTAAACGCCTCATCCTTCTCTTTGGACTGACCGTATTTTTCACCGGAGATTTCTTCAGTCGCATTGATGATGGGCATGAACAAATCTGTTTCAAAGTTTGTCGGAACGTCCTGAACGACAGAAGCCATACGCTCAAGCCCCATACCTGTATCAATATTTTTCTTTGGCAGCGGTGTGTATGTTCCGTCAGGATTATGGTTGAATTCAGAGAACACAAGGTTCCAGACTTCTAAATAACGGTCATTTTCTCCTCCAGGATATAATTCCGGATCTTCAGGATCATTGCCGTACTCTGGTCCTCTGTCATAGAAGATTTCTGTGTTCGGACCACTTGGACCTTCACCGATATCCCAGAAGTTCCCTTCAAGGCGGATGATGCGCTCTTCAGGAACACCGATTTTCTCTCTCCAGATATTGAAAGCTTCGTCGTCTTCCGGATGGATGGTTACGGAAAGTTTTTCAGGATCAAAGCCAATCCACTTTTCATCCGTAAGGAATTCCCAAGCGAATTCAATTGCTTCTACCTTGAAATAATCACCGATCGAGAAGTTTCCAAGCATCTCAAAGAAAGTGTGGTGGCGCGCTGTTTTGCCGACATTTTCGATATCGTTCGTACGGATGGATTTCTGCGCATTTGTGATACGCGGATTTGCCGGGATCACACGGCCGTCGAAATACTTTTTCAATGTAGCTACACCACTGTTGATCCAAAGAAGGGAAGGATCATCGTGAGGTACGAGCGATGCGCTCGGCTCGATTGCGTGGCCCTTTTCCTTAAAAAAATCAAGATACATTTTTCTGATTTCAGCACCTGTCAGTTTTTTCATAAAACTAACCTCCTAAACCCAAGTGAAATTTTAGCTTTCAGGGATTTTAGACAACAAAAAAAGCCCTCATCCCTGGACAGGGACGAGAGCTTGCTCGCGGTACCACCCTGATTATGGACACAAAGACACGCGCCCATCTCTCAAAAACGCTTTAACGCAGCTGCTACGGCAGGTTTTGCCTGCACTCCGGAATAGCCTTCTGTTATCCTTCACCGGGAATTCTTTCAGCCTGGGAATCCCTCTCTGGACAATGGTCTATAACATACTCGTTCCTTCTACACTTTTCGAATTATTAATCTATAGCCGAATTATATATAGCCAGGTGCGGTTTGTCAAACGACTTGGCAAAAATTATGAAGGTCGTTCTTTCTTTCTCTCAAGGATGATATGATCTTTTGCATGAATCAATGCCGCCCTCAATACAACCAGGACAGGAACAGCAAGAATCAATCCAAGAATGCCGCCAACCTCTTCTCCTGCCAGCAGCGCAAACATAATCATCAGCGGATGCATGTGCAGGCTTTTCCCGACAATAAGCGGGGAAAGGATATTACCCTCGAGGAACTGAAGCGAAAATACAATCACGAGTGATAAAAGCACCATCTTCACCGACATGGTCGCTGCGATGATCACAGCTGGAATAGCTCCGATAATCGGACCGAAATAAGGGATTACATTCGTTATCCCAACGATTGCTCCCAACAGCAGCGAATACTTGATGCCCGCCATCCAAAAAAACAACGAAGATAGAACACCAATGATCAGACAGATGAGCAGCTGGCCCCGGATATAGCTCCCGAGCGACTTGTCGACTTCGTGCAGGAACTTTGTGCCTGGCTGTCTCCATTGCCGCGGTGTCAGATACCATGCCGCTTTCTTCATGACATCGAAGTCCTTCAGCATGTAAAAAGCGATAAACGGGATAACCGCTATCGTCAATATCGAATTTATGATATCCATCAGGAAAGCCATCGTACCTGCAAGCACTCCATCAAGCCATAGCTCCATCCGTGTAATTCCCTCCTCGATTCTTTCGTGGATCCCTGCCGGCCAAGTCGAGGTCTGGTCGACAATATTGTTTACCATTTGCCTATATTGCTCGGCAAAATACGGAGCATTCTCCGCCAGGTCACCCAGCTGGCGAATCACTGCGGGGACCCCTTTGTAAAAAGCAAACCCAGCACCGCCAAAGAACAAAATATAGATGATCAGGATCGAAACCCCGCGATGAAGGCCCTTTTGATGAAGGGCCTCAACAATAGGATGGAGCAAATATGTAATAAACGCAGCCACGGAAAAAGGAACAAGCAGTGAAATCAATACTTCCAAAAACGGAATCCAAATGGACTGTAATTTTATGAAAATAAATAGCACAATGAATAAAAGGAGAAGAAATCCGAGCCGGTAATACCATTTCATCTGGATATTCAATATCTTCACCTACCTTCCTGTTTATTCTTGAAAAAAAGGTGGCGGATTATGCATTTTTGGCCTCGCGAGGATGCTTATAGAGACTTTTTTTGAGATTATGTAGCTATTTTTGTTATCAGTTAGCGAAATTTTTCCTGCTTAATGCTTTTTCGTGACTAGAAATTGTGTTTTTCAGTTAATATTTGTAAAACAAATCCAGAACAGTGCAATTGGAAAAATTATTCTCTTAATAATCGATTATAATTAAGCAAAAAAACCAAATAATCTCCCAAATATGATGCTTAATTGAGCAATGAAAGCTGATAATCATGCCGTCTGCATAAATTTAGGAAAAACAAAGCTTGTTTTCCTGTTAAACAGTAAAAAACCCCTGCAAAAATTACAGGGGTTTATCATTAAGCAAATTAAAATAAAGCTTTCGTCATTTTCCTGCCAAGCCTCTTCATTTTTCTTCCAGACAACATATTATTGTTGGACGTATAGTTGTAAGCTGCCATGCCAGCACCAAAAGCGATTACGGAGGTTAACATTCTATTCAATGTGCTTCACCTCCTCGATTTATTTTATATGCCGTATTGACGTTGATCTTCTTCAAATAAATCATCAAGTGAGCTCAATGTTCCATCTTCTTCGACTTGATGGGTATGGATCAAGCCATTGTTCAGAGACAGTTCGATGAAGCAATTCCAGCAGTAATATTGGTTGATGCCAATTTTACCGATATCCTTGCTCCTGCAATTGGGACAACTTAACATAAGGACACCTCATCTCGATTTAACAGTGACGACGATGGCATCCTTTCCGATTGCAGGTGGACCAGTGGTCTTAATGACACGCTTCCCATTCGCGATATCCGAAAAAAAGCCATCCGTTAATTCGTACCCTACAATCGTGCCCACTTCTTCCATGAAATATACATCCTCCAGCAAGCCCAGCTGCTCCCCTTCCTTCGAAAGAAGCTTTTTCCCAGCGAGGCTCTCATTATGTTCAAATGTATATTCAGGCTCTGTCTCCAATCGCTCCAAGGCTGACTTGTCTTTCACCATGACCCCATCTTCACCAAAGGATGAAACCTTGTCCACTTTGACCTGAAACGTTTTCTTGATGAACGCTCCCTTTTTTACAAGTAAGCCTACTACGCTTCCATTACCAGAAATGCTCACATCACAAACTTCGCCCAGTTTCTGACCACTCGCCAATTCATATACAGGCAGTCCCTTTAAAAGTGAAAATGTCCGCAAAAGTGTGTCCCGCCTTTCCGAACACTCTTAGTTTCCACTGACTGCAGGCAATTCATGAGGTGTAAGGTTTTCCATGGATAATATAAAAGAATCCGCAATAATCGCAGATTCTTAAGCCTCATTTTCCTCCATGAAATCATAAGGAGTCAGATTGCCCATCCCTATCAGCGGATCAGCTTTTTTGATGATGTCGATATAATCCGTTTCCTCATCTATTGGGATATTTTGTCCACTTAGATTTTCCGGCTGGGGCTTGCCTTGTTCCTTTGTGCCTGCTTCACCATTCAATCCAGGCAGCATTTGTACAAGCTTCTCAACCAGTGTGGTATTCCTTGCTGTATCCTCAGAGCGTTCAATCCCCATTTTCAGTGCTTCTTCTTCGCCAACAAGAATGAGGAATTGCTTACTTCTGGTGATCGCTGTATAAATCAGATTCCGGCGCAGCATCCTGTAGTAGCTTTTTACCACCGGAAGGACAACTATCGGAAATTCACTGCCCTGGGATTTATGTACTGAACAGCAATAAGCATGGGTGATTTGCGACAGGTCCGGCCTGTTATAAGTGACTTCAATGCCGTCAAAGGAAACAATCAGCTGATCTTGTTTTTCTGTGTTTTCCTTTGCGTAAAGGATCGCGACTACCTCACCCATATCCCCATTGAATACATTGGCTTCCGGCTGGTTGACTAGCTGGAGGACCTTATCGCCGATCCGGTATTTCACATCGCCAAACGCCAGCTCTTTCCTGGTGCCATCAGCATTCGCATTGAATAAATCCTGCAGCAGCTCATTTAAACGGTCAATACCGGCTGGACCCCTGTACATCGGTGCCAGTACCTGGATGTTCCTAGGGGAATACCCTTTCTTTTTGGCATTCGCGACTACCTTTTCGACTACCTGTGGAATCTGGCTGGTCGTACATTTTATAAACGATCGGTCCGGCTGTTGTGCGGAAATATCGTCTGGCAGATAGCCTTTTTTGATTTGGTGAGCGAGTTCAATAATCGACGAACCTTCAGCCTGCCTGTAGATATCCGTCAGCCTTACGGTCGGGACCCTTCCAGAATCCAACAGATCCTTCAGTACCTGGCCGGGTCCTACTGATGGAAGCTGGTCTTCATCTCCCACTACGATGACCTGTATATTGTCAGGGAGCGACTTGAACAATTGATGAGCCAGCCATATATCAACCATCGAGGTTTCATCGATGATCAAGATTTTCCCTTCAAGAGGCTGGTCTTCGTTATGGTCAAAGCCTTCCGCGCCATTCCAGCGCAGCAGCCTGTGGATGGTCACGGCAGGCAGGCCGGTTGACTCAGTCATCCTCTTAGCTGCACGACCAGTCGGAGCTGCAAGCAAGAACGGATAAGGTTCTTCTTTTTTATAATCTTTAGGATCCAAAGAACAGCCATGCAGCTCTGCATATAGCTCAACAATTCCCTTGATGACCGTTGTTTTCCCTGTGCCGGGTCCGCCCGTCAGGATCATCATTGGTGACATGAGCGCAGTCTGGATTGCTTCCTTCTGACTTGGTCCGTATTGGACACCCAGGCGCTCCTCTAGATTACCGAGAGCTAGCAGAAACTCTGACTCAGGAAATTGATTTTCATATTCAGTCTGGTCAAGAATCCTTTTTATGTTCACAACCAGTCCCTTTTCCGAGTAATAAAGGGACGGCAGATAAATCCTGTGCTCTTCAGCAACCAGCTTACCTTCTTCACCAAGCTGGATGATTTCGTTCGAGATATCAGTGAATTGTATCTCTATATTCTGATTGTCCTCAAGCAGTTTTTTCACATCGACGAGCAGTTCCTCTGCATCCATGAAAACATGCCCGCCCTGGATGCTTGAAGCCTCGAGAGTATAAAGACAGGCCGCTTTGATACGATCCGGATGGCTGCCTGTCAAACCCAGCTGGCTCCCCAGTTCATCCGCCCTGCCGAACCCGATGCCTTGGATATCCTCCACCAGCTTATAAGGGTTATTTTGGATTACCTCAATGGCCTGTTCTTTGTATACCTGATAAATCTTCATCGACAGCTGAGGGCCAAATCCATATTCGTTCAATGCGACCATTACTTGTTCAAGGCCCTGATGCTCCATCAAAGTGTCATATAGTTCCTTCGCTTTTTCAGGAGCCAGCTTTGGAATCTGGTCAAGTACTGACGGGTTCTCAATGATTCGCGTTATCGCCTTTTCCCCAAGTGTATCGACGATTTTCTCTGCCGTTTTTATCCCGATTCCTTTGAAGAGATCACTTGATAGGTAACTGATGATCCCCTGCTTTGACTGTGGCAGATCCTTGCGGAAATGTGTCGCATGGAATTGGGCGCCGAACTTAGGGTGCTCTTTTACCTCACCAAAGAAAATATAAGTCTCCTGCTCATGAATCCGGGGGAAATAGCCTGTTATGACTGCTTCCTTATCCTCGTACTGCTCATTCGTTTCCTCAACCCTGATCCTCAGGACTGTGTAAAGATTTTGTTCATTATGAAAAATGGTGACAAGATGCTTTCCTTTCATGAACTTACCCTGTTCTGAAAACAAATCAAGCGAGTCCTGTTTGTCCAAAGCACTTCCCCCTTCCCTCCATTGACTTTTGATTGATGACTGATTTCGCATTAATTCTTGCTTTGTATATCTTAGCCGGTTGTTGTAAGGCATCAAGCTCTCTTCTTACTGCCTCTCATTGAAGAAGTCACAACACCCGTAAAAATTCAGCAGCCAATGATTACTGAAGCAACAAAGTTTACGAAAATAGGCTAATTAATTGAGATCCTGGCCCTCAATCAATTTCTTGCCGTGTCCTGCAAGCAAGTGATCTGGCTGGACTTCCAATGCACGTTTGAACATATCGAGTGCCTTGTCGCCATCTTCTTTGTACCCATAAGCTACCCCTAGATTATAAAGTGCGTCCGCATGCTCCGGGTCCAGTTGGGTTGCCTGTTCAAGCGCAATAATTGCTTCATCGATAAAAGCTTCCCTGGCCAGGCATAGGCCATATTGAAAATGGGCTTCAGCATCATTTTCGAGAAGCTCCGTGCTGCGCTGTAAATATGGCAGAGCCAGCTTGCTGCTGCCCAACTGTGCGAGACTCATGCCCAGCATAAAAAAATTGTCTCCATTGTCCAGCCCTTTTTTCATGGCCAGCTCAAACATCTTTCTGGCTTCATCGAAATCCTGGTTATCGTAATAAACACTGCCCTTGCTGTAGTATGCTGCGGTAGCATTTTCATCAAGATTGATTGCTTTATCGTAAAAATTCATCGCTCTTTCCGTATCGCCTACCGCGGTAAGAACGTTCCCGAAATTTATGTATGCAACTGGATCCTCTGGATGGTCTTCAATCGCTTCGGCGAATGTCTTGGCTGCATCCTCCCACTTGCCTTCTTTCATAAACTGAATACCTGTCTGATTTTTATCCATATATAACACTCCATTCTCCATGAAAGTATACCATACTAAAGGGAATTTAGACTCTATAGTGGGTGACTTCCCAAACTGTAAATGCGTTAAAAACTCCTAAAAAAGCCTAGTCAAAAAACAATCCCCGGCGAAGCTGGCCCGCCGGGGATTTGATCAGGATTAGCCGACATATGTCAGTTTGCTTCCGTCCTTGAAAATCTCGTCAATCGTTCCTCCGCCAAGACATTCATCACCATCATAGAAAACGACGGCTTGTCCGGGTGTCACAGCACGAATTGGTTCTTTGAACAGGACTTTTGCTGTCCCATCATCCTGAAGTTCGACCGTCACAGCGTTATCTGGCTGGCGGTAGCGGAATTTTGCAGTACATTCGAAAGTCTTAGGCTTTTCCCTATCAGATACAAAGCCGACATTAACCGCCGTGATGCTGTCTGAATACAGCAGTTCGTTGTGGAAACCTTGTTCAACCAGCAAGACATTACGTTCAAGGTCCTTGCCGACAACAAACCAGGGTTCACCTGAACCGCCAATGCCAAGGCCCTGGCGCTGGCCGATTGTGTAATACATCAGACCGTCATGTTTTCCTTTTACAACACCGTCCATTGTCTCCATATTGCCTGGCTGTGCCGGCAGGTAATTCCCAAGGAACTCCTTGAAATTCCTTTCACCTATGAAGCAGATGCCTGTACTGTCTTTTTTGGTTGCCGTGGCAAGGTTTGCTTCCATGGCAAGCTCCCTGACTCGGGATTTTTCCAGATTCCCGATCGGAAACAATACTTTTTCAATCTGGCTTTGACTCAATTGGTTCAAGAAATAGGTCTGATCCTTATTTTCATCAAGGCCGCGGAGCATTTGGCGTTCCCCGTCCCGGTCTTCGACTCGAGCGTAATGTCCTGTCGCCAAATAATCAGCTCCAAGGTTCATCGCGTGCTCAAGGAATGCTTTGAATTTGATTTCCTTGTTGCACATGACATCTGGATTCGGCGTCCTGCCTGCTTTATATTCATCTAGGAAATAAGTGAAAACTTTATCCCAATATTGTTTTTCAAAATTGACCGCATAATATGGAATGCCGATCTGGTTGCAGACGCGGATCACATCCTCGTAATCCTCGGTCGCCGTACAGACTCCGTTCTCGTCCGTGTCATCCCAGTTCTTCATGAAGATGCCGATCACATCATAGCCCTGCTCCTTTAAAATGAGCGCAGCAACAGATGAATCAACACCGCCGGACATCCCTACCACCACTCTCGTATCCTTTGGTGATTTTTCCATTATGCTTCACCTCTTTTCTCTTCCTTTAAAACTTATTCTTCCCTTAAACCTGGCTGTTTTTCTAAAACTAGCTAGTTTTCGCAAGCCGGCTGACAATTTTCGCCGTATTCTCAGCTGCTTTTTCAATCTGTTCCTTCGTATTGTGCAACCCAAAGCTAAAGCGGATGGAATTGGTCAGCTTATCATCTTCTTTTCCGAACATCGCGACCAGCACATGGGAAGGATCGATTGATCCAGCAGTGCATGCTGAACCGCTTGAAGCAGCAATGCCAGATAGGTCAAGATTGACAAGCATCGCTTCGACATTCGTGCCCGGAAAGCTTAAGTTTAAAATATGAGGAAGTGATTTATCAAGCAATCCGTTCAGCTGGAAAGAGATTCCGCTCATTTCGAGTTGGTCAATGAACAAATTCCTTAAATCGTTATAGAAGCTGCGTTTTGTTTCAAGCTCCTTCTGGGATAGTTGAACGGCTTTGCGGAACCCGGCAATAGCCGCTACATTCTCGGTTCCGGCACGGCGCTTACGTTCTTGTTCACCACCGAATAGCTGCCTGGACAGCTTGATTCCTTCCCGGATATAAAGAAAGCCAATCCCCTTGGGTCCATTGATTTTATGGGCTGAAACTGAAAGCAAATCAACCTTCAGATCTTCGACGTCCAAATTTTCAATCCCATAAGCCTGGACAGCATCCGTATGAAAAACAGCTTGATGCTCAGCTAACATTTCACCAATCTCTTTGATTGGCTGTATTATGCCCACCTCATTGTTTCCGTACATTATTGTCACAAGGATTGTGTCATCACGTAAGGACTCATCCAATTTCCCCAAAGAAACCAGGCCATTTTCATCTACTGGGAGATAAGTGACCTCAAATCCGCGCTTCTCCAATTCCTCACAGCTGTGAAGGACAGCATGATGTTCAATCTGTGTCGTAATGATATGCTTTCCTTTAGAGCGATTGCTTTCCGCATAACCGATTATGGCCAGGTTATCTGCTTCGGTACCGCCGCTGGTAAAAATGATATTGTTTCCCCTCGTCCCGATGCTTTTCGCCAGTTCATCTCGGGTATCGTCAAGGATCTTCCTTGCCTCACGACCGAAATGATGGATGCTAGAAGGGTTACCGAATTCAGCTTCCATTACCTTGACCATTTCAGCCAGCACGTCCGGATGCATTGGTGTAGTGGCTGCATGGTCCAAATAGATTCTTTCCAAAGTCTTACCCTCTCTTCAGAAGATTTTTTAAAATTGCCGTTATTGCATTTCCCTTAATAATGGACTGTGCAGGCAACAAATTTTTACGAAGAAAATCTAAATATAAAACATATAAGCGTCAGACTCGCCAAAGTTGTCGGAATGATTGGCTAGGTCCTCGATTGTTGTATTGTCAAGTACGTCCTTGACAGCATCCCTGATTCTTGTCCAGAGTTCGCGCTTGGCAGGCTCCTCATCCTCGATACCCTCGACGATGCTGATTGGCCCCTCGAGGACACGAATGATGTCCCCAGCCGAGATGGTTGATGGTTCTGAACTGAGAATATACCCGCCATATGCTCCCCTGATGCTTTTCACCAGGCCGGCATTCCTTAGCGGAGCAACCAATTGCTCCAGGTAATGCTCTGATAAATCATTCGTTTGCGCAATGGACTTTAGTGATATCGGGCCTTCACCATATTTCTTAGCCAGCTCGATCATGATCGTCAATCCGTAGCGTCCTTTCGTTGATATTTTCATATTGCACCTCTATTCCAATTTTTCTTAAAAAGTTAGCTATTTTTTCAGATATATTCATAATGCCCCATATGGCATTCTCTCACTATAAATAGTATCAAAATCCTCAGTCAATAGGTAGGCTTTTGCAATTATAGCACAAATTGCGTGCCCCATGCGCAAGTCCCTCGTTCGTGTTATTGTATATATACGAAATATGCGTTATTGGAGCGATGAGCATGAATATTAAACCTCTTGCTTTCAGGATGCGGCCGAGGACGATAGAGGAAGTGATCGGCCAGCCACATCTTGTTGCTGAAGGAAAAATCATAAACCGGATGGTCAAGGCTCGGCAATTATCCTCCATGATCCTTTACGGTCCGCCTGGCATTGGAAAAACTTCGATTGCCAGTGCCATTGCGGGAAGCACGAATTTCGCGTTCAGGACCCTGAATGCTGTTACCAATAATAAAAAAGATATGGAAGTAGTCGCCGCTGAGGCTAAAATGTCAGGGAAGGTGATCCTGCTTCTTGATGAGGTCCACCGCCTTGACAAGGCAAAGCAGGACTTCCTGCTTCCTTACCTTGAAAATGGAATGATTGTCTTGATTGGAGCGACGACGAGCAATCCTTACCACGCAATCAATCCCGCGATCCGGTCAAGATGCCAGATTTTCGAACTGAAGCCGCTTGAACCAGATGATATTAAAACTGCATTACGCCGGGCTATTGCCGATGAAGAAAGAGGCCTTGGGGACTTAAAAATTAAGATTACCGATGCGGCTCTTACCCATTTCGCCACAGCTTCAGGCGGAGATGTGAGAAGCTCACTGAATGCTCTTGAACTCGCTGTGCTTTCCACCGAACCAGATGGAGACGGGGTCATCCATATAGATGAAGCTGATGCAGAAGAATGCATGCAGAAAAAAAGTCTCTCTCACGATAAAGATGGTGATGCCCATTACGATGTACTGTCAGGTTTCCAAAAATCGATCAGAGGCAGCGACGTGAATGCCGCCCTCCACTATCTTGGCAGATTGATAGAAGCAGGCGACCTCGTCAGCATTAGCCGCAGGCTCCTTGTCATTGCCTATGAAGATATTGGACTGGCCAGCCCGCAGGCGGGACAAAGGACGCTGACAGCCATCGAAGCAGCGGAAAGGGTCGGTTTTCCGGAAGCAAGGATCCCACTGGCCAATGCGGTTATAGAACTATGTCTGTCTCCAAAGTCCAATTCGGCGTATGTTGCTCTTGACTCCGCACTGGCTGACATCCGTTCCGGGATCAGCGGCGAGGTTCCTGACCACCTCAAGGATGCCCATTATAAAGGTGCGAAAGACCTGGGAAGAGGCGTTGATTATCTTTATCCGCATGATTATGAAGGCGGTTGGGTCAAACAGCAGTATCTCCCGGACAGGATCAAGAACAAGGTATATTACAAGCCCAAGAAAACCGGTAAATTCGAACAGGCCATTGCTGCAATCTATGAAAAGATTACAGGGCAAAAAAAATAAGCGGAAGGGCCGACTTACGGCTCTTCCGCTTATTTTTAGCTATTCACGCGTTCAATTTCAATATCTTTCAACAGCTCTCTGACAACATGACTTGCCATGATGAGTCCTGCTACTGACGGAACAAAAGCATTGGAAGATGGCGGCATCTTCGCTTTCCTGATTTCCGCATTATCATTGCCGACCTCTTTTCGGACATCTTCGCGGATTACGATTGGGCTTTCATCTGAAAATACGACCGGAATCCCCTTTTTGATGCCTTCTTTGCGTAAACGAGTACGAATGACTTTTGCAAGCGGATCAGTATGCGTCTTGAAAATATCAGCAATCTGGAAGCGGGTCGGATCCATTTTGTTAGCTGCACCCATGCTCGAAATCATCGGGATGTCACGCTGGATCGCTTCTTTGATCAAATGGATTTTATAAGAAATTGTATCCGATGCATCAACAATAAAATCCAAGTCATAGCCAAAAATCTCTTCATATGTTTCTTCTGTATAGAACATTTTCAATGCAATGACTTCGCATTCAGGATTTATATCCATAATCCTGTCGCGCATCACTTCTACCTTCTGCTTGCCGACAGTGGAAAGAAGGGCAATAAGCTGGCGGTTGACATTCGTGATATCCACATCATCCTTGTCAATCAAGATCAACTTGCCAACTCCTGACCTTGCCAGAGCTTCTGCCGCAAACGAACCGACCCCGCCTATTCCCAAAACAGCGACGGTACTGTTCTTCATTATATCAAGGCCTTCCTTGCCAATGGCCAATTCATTACGAGAAAATTGATGAAGCATCCATACTCACTCCAAATATAAGATTCATGTTACTATCTATACCCGCTTTTGAATATAACATACCCTTCATTAATTTCAAGTATTTTTATAGGAATTAATGTGTATGTTTTTGGATATGGGTTTGGGTAATTGTATTAAGCTTAAGTTTGGGGACGTTTTCACCTATCTGACGGACAAGAATTGTGGATTTTTCCGTATCTGTCCATCATCACACTTATGACGGACAAAAATGGCGCATTTTCTCTTATTTTTGTCCATCATAATCAATCACACCGCTTCGAATCAGCCCAACAAAGCAAAAAAACCATGCATTTCCGCATGGTTTTTGGTTACGTATGTAGGAAGAGTCCCAATCGTGCCGTCGTGTTGGTTGCCTTCGTCTTGAACCCGCTCTCAGCAGGTGGGTGCCCTGTTCCGGATTTCTGTAAGTCCTCTAGCCAGAGGCATTTACGCGGCCCGGAAACGCGAACTCCCGAAGGATAGATGTTAGGTCAAAACTTCAGGTTAAACAACGAACACATCAGGACTCTTCATCTGTTGTTATTATATTACCACACGCCTGAATGAACTTCAAGGATATGGCTAATGGATATTACTGGTCTTTTTTAACATTTAATGACAAGTGAAGTTCATCCAGCTGTGCTCCGCTTACCTCTCCAGGAGCGTCTGTCAGTAGGTCGCTTGCGCTTGCTGTTTTCGGGAAAGCAATCGTATCCCGCAGATTTGATCTGCCAGCAAGGAGCATGACCATTCTGTCCAGGCCAAGCGCTATTCCTCCATGAGGAGGCGTTCCATATTCGAATGCCTCAAGAAGGAATCCAAACTGCTCGACTGCCTGCTCCTTCGTGAAGCCCAGAACGGAGAACATTTTTTCCTGGACATCTCTTTCAAAAATCCTTAGTGATCCGCCGCCAAGTTCATAGCCGTTCAGGACAAGGTCATACGCTTGTGCCTTGACACTTGCCGGATCGCTCTCGAGTAAAGCCAGGTCTTCGCGAGCTGGCATCGTGAATGGATGGTGGGCGGCGAAATAGCGATCTGCTTCCTCGTCGAACTCCAATAGGGGCCAGTCTGTAATCCAAAGGAAATTGAATTTGCTCTGGTCAATCAATCCAAGCTCTTTCCCAAGCTTTAAGCGTAAAGCACCAAGCGCATCTGCTACAACAGACTTCTTATCGGCAACGAATAAGAGTAGGTCTCCAGCTGAAACTCCCAGCTTGCCTTTAAGTGAATCTTGTTCTTCTTCCCCAAAGAACTTGGAGATTGGGCCTTTAAGTCCATCTTCTTCTGCTTTCAGCCAGGCAAGGCCTTTGGCACCGTACACAGAAACAAACTCTGTCAAAGCATCAATATCTTTGCGGGAGTAGTTAGCTGCCGCACCTTTTACATTGATGGCCTTTACCTGCCCGCCGTTTGCGACTGCTGATGCAAATACCTTGAAGCCTGAGTCTTTAACCGTTTCCGACAGATCGACAAGCTCCATCCCAAACCGAGTATCTGGCTTGTCTGATCCAAAGCGGCTCATTGCTTCTTGATAGCTCATACGCGGGAATGTCGCAGGGACATCCAGGCCTTTTACATCCTTCATGACCTTTTGCATCATTTGTTCAGTCAGACCCATGATTTCTTCCTGGCTCATGAAGCTTGTTTCAATATCGATTTGCGTGAATTCCGGCTGGCGGTCAGCTCGCAGGTCCTCATCGCGGAAGCAGCGGGCAATCTGGTAATAACGCTCAAAGCCGCCAACCATCATCAACTGCTTAAAAATTTGCGGTGATTGAGGAAGAGCGTAGAACTCACCCGGATGGACACGGCTTGGTACCAGATAGTCACGCGCTCCCTCTGGCGTGCTTTTCGTTAAAATTGGCGTTTCTACATCAAGAAAGCCTTCTCCATCAAGGAAGTCACGAATCGCTTTTGTTACCTGGTGCCTCATCTTGAATGTTTCGAACATGACCGGACGACGGAGGTCAAGATAGCGGTATTTCAAGCGCACATCTTCTGATACATCTGTTTTATCAGCAATCACGAAAGGAGTCGTTTTTGCTTCATTGATGATTGTAAGCTCTTCAGCCTGGACTTCAATTCTGCCAGTCTTTAGATTTTCATTGATGCTTCCTTCACTGCGGGCGATAACCGTCCCTTTCACATCAAGAACGTATTCTGTACGAACTTTTTCTGCAAGCGACAGCGCCTCTTGTGACACATCAGGATTGAAAACAATCTGAACAAGTCCTGTCCTGTCACGCAAGTCGATGAAAATCAGCCCGCCAAGATCCCGGCGCTTCTGCACCCAGCCTTTCAGCGTTACCTTTTCACCGATTGCTTCTTCTGTTACTTCACCGCAAAAATATGATCTCCCAAACATCGAAACTCCCCCTCTACTTGCAAATATCCTTGAATTTTTCAACAAAACTTTCAAGCGGCAGTTGAATTTGCTCTCCATCCGCCATTGATTTCAGGTTAATCTTCTTCTCTTTTAATTCGTCTTCTCCCAGCACTGCTACATATCTAGCATTCATCCTGTCAGCAGCCTTGAACTGGGCCTTGATTTTGCGGTCTTGATAATCTCTTTCCGCAGAGAAACCTGCCATTCTCAAATTGTGGAGCAAGCCTACAGTATAATCCTTTGCTTCATCCCCCAATGAAACGAGGTAGCAGTCGATTTCTTCTTTTACAGGAAGTTCAATCCCTTCCGCCTCCAGTGCTGCAAGCAATCTTTCAAAGCTTAGCGCAAAACCGATACCCGGTGTTTCCGGTCCGCCGATTTCTTCGACAAGGCCATTGTATCTGCCGCCGCCGCAAAGAGTTGTGATTGCACCGAAGCCTTCTGCATCACTCATGATTTCAAATGCTGTGTGGTTATAGTAGTCCAGTCCGCGTACTAGATTGGCGTCAACCTCGAATTTAATCCCAAGATCAGTCAAATACTTCGTCACTTTACTAAAATATTGAGCAGACTCATCAGTCAGGTAATCAATGATCGATGGTGCCGACTTCATCAGTTCATGGTCACGGTCAGCTTTGCAATCCAGGATTCGCATTGGATTCTTTTCAAGTCGGTTCTGACAATCGCTGCAGAATTCCCCGATTCTAGGCTGGAAATGGCTCACTAAAGCATCCCTGTGAGCTTTCCTGCTTTCCTTATCACCGAGACTGTTCACGACAAGCTTGAGCTTTTTCAATCCAAGTTCCTTATAAAGGGACATGGCAAGGGAAATCACCTCAGCGTCAATCGCCGGGTCTGCACTGCCCATTGCCTCAACACCAAACTGGACAAACTGGCGGAAACGTCCAGCCTGCGGGCGTTCGTAGCGGAACATCGGTCCCATGTAGTAAAGCTTCACTGGCTGATTAGGACTTCCGAACATTTTATTCTCGACAAAAGAGCGAACAGCCGCTGCCGTGCCTTCAGGACGGAGCGTCAGGCTGCGGTCACCCCTGTCAGTGAACGTGTACATTTCTTTTTGGACGATATCTGTTGTATCACCAACGCTTCGCTTGAAAAGGTCTGTATGCTCAAAAATCGGAGTCCTTAATTCCCGATATTGATATCTTTCACAAAGTTCTCTTGCCTTCGCTTCTATAAGCTGCCATTTCTCTGTCTGGCCTGGCAAAATGTCCTGTGTACCGCGTGGGATATTGATTTGATTAGCCACAGTGCATCCTCCTCCATTCATTTCAAATCATTACTTTATAGGCACCTTTACTTTTTTCTTTGCTTTTAACTTGTTGGGAACTTCACAGATAAAGAACCCCTTCTTAAAGCAACATTCCAATGCAAAACCCAGCCTTATGTAAAAAAAAGAATACAAAAAAGCCCCCAATCCCTTGCTATAATAACAAGGGACGAGAGCTTTGAATTCCCGTGGTGCCACCCTAATTGAAGCGCTTGAATGCACTTCCTCTTTAACAGTTAACGCCTGATTACGTCTCCTCCTAATGATGGGACAGCCCATGTTCAGAGAAAATCCTACGGAGTGTTCATTCGCCAAGTCATCGTGCAGAAATGCTTTCAGCCAAGGCATTTCCTCTCTTTTCACTTGTTTCATGGCTACTGTGCTCCATCAACGGTATGTTTTCTATATAACATTTTATTTATATTATAATACGGAGTCCAAATGGCCTTGTCAAGCACAATTCAAGATCGTTCAATCTGTTTTTTCAGTTTTCGGACATCACGGAGTGAAAGCCCAAATTCCGAAGCTAATTCTACAGTGTTGGAGCTTTGTTCCTTTTGGATAAAATCGTGAAAATCCACTCCGAATAATTGATTCTCCCCGAATGATGCAGAATTTCCTTTGTCACTGAACCGCATGGTATCACCTTCCAATGTTTATTGCTAACTATTCTGCCCAGCCTGTGTGAAAACTTTTCATGATTTTAAGATATTCTTCAACACTTGAATTTTTTTCGTTCTTTACCGATATAAGAGAAAAGTCCTCGTGATTTTACCGGAAAAATCCGGTAATATATTTTTATAGAGAGTAAGAGAGGGAGGGAGAGTATTGCCCAGAAATAAAATGGTTCCGATCATCCTGTGCTTGATGCTCATTTTCGGGAGCCTTCCAGCTTTAGAATCGGCTCGGGCGGATAATGGAAGTGTCTCGATTACTGCCACAAGCTTGAATGTAAGGTCGGGACCGGGACTAAGTTACCCGGTAACAGGATCAGTCAAAAAAGGAGAGAAGTTTTCAATCGTAAAGGAAGAAGGCGATTGGATACAAATCAGCCTTGGCGGCAGTAAAAACGGATGGGTCGCTGAATGGTTTACCGCTAAGGAGTCTCCCAAGACAGCAGTTTCACCAGCTGTTTCGGCAAATTCCAAAGGCTCAGGCAGCGTTAACGTCAATGGGTTGAGAGTAAGAAAAGGGCCGGGCACCAACCACCAGGTCATAGGGTCTTTTAACAGTGGACAAGCTGTCGAAATTCTTGGCTTCAATGGAAATTGGGCCGAAGTGCGCAATAGTAACATAAGCGGCTGGGTCTCAAAGGAATACATATCTGTAAAAGAAAACAAGGCTGAAGAAGCACCGACACCTAGCACTAAAACAAGCGGGACGGTCACCGCTACTTCCTTGAATGTAAGAGAAAAGCCTTCATTGAACTCTAGCAAAGTGGGTCAATTAGGTTATGGAGCTGCAGTGACTGTCCATTCACAGTCCAATGGCTGGGCCGAGATTACATACGAAGGAAAAAATGCCTGGGTAAGCGCTGAGTATGTGAAAATCGGAGGAAAACCAACGGATGACAGCAGCAAGCCCTCACCCCCTGCTGATCAGTTCACAGGCACTGTAACTGCCTCACAGCTCAATATCCGGGATAAGAACTCACTGGATGGCAGCGTTATAGGTTCTGTATCAAAGGGACAAAGCTTTAAGATTCTCGATGAACAAAACAATTGGGTCCAAATTGAATACCAGCCGGGCAAAACAGGCTGGGCAGCAGGCTGGTTTTTCGAAAAAAAGAAAAACGGGCCAACAGCTGCACCTAGCCAGCCTGTTAAAAACAGCAGCGTTTCCATGCTCCACAACGGGACAAACATTCGCAAAGGCCCAGACACAGGCACAGCAGTCATTTTCCGAGCCAATCAGGGTGACAGCTTTGAAATCTTAAGCGTTGAAAAAGATTGGTATAAAATCGCGCTTCCGAATGGGGCGAGCGGGTTTGTAGCCGGCTGGATTGTTTCTGTAAAAGGAACTGCACCGCAAATAGAAAGACCGGGAGCAGAGAAACACACTAAAAATAAAACTGTCGTCCTTGACCCTGGCCACGGCGGCAGGGATAACGGGACAACGGGTGTAAGAGGTACCCTGGAGAAGGCTCTTACACTGAAAACAGCTCAGCTTTTATATGACAAACTAAGAGCTGCCGGCACAAACGTCATCCTGACCAGGAACAATGACCAATATATTTCACTTGGTTCAAGAGTCAGCAGCTCTCATTACCATAATGCCGATGCGTTTATCAGCATCCATTACGACAGCATTAACGATCGGACCGTCAGGGGCATGACGACTTACTATTACAATTCAAAACAAAAACCTTTGGGTGAACAAATCCACTCTTCTGTAATAAGCAAAACGATGTTAAAGGATCGAGGCACTCGTTTTGGAGACTATCACGTCATCAGGGAAAACAAGCAAACAGCCGTCCTCCTGGAATTAGGCTATTTAAGCAACCCTGCGGAAGAGATGCTTGTCAATACACCTCAATATCAGGAAGCAGTAGCAAACGGGATATTTGAAGGACTTGCCCGCTATTTTAAGAATAATTAAGCAGAACGACTGAAGACATCCCAACTGTCTTCAGTCTTTTTTTGTGTGAAGAAGGGAATGCCCGATAAATCATAAGGATATCTTTCGGCGCGTGAGGTGCCCTTATCTCTTCGAATCCTTCTCCATAAGGGTATCTATAGGAACGACAAGTCCGCTATATACTAAAAAAAGAATCCCGCTATCGGGATTCCTTCTTTGAATTATTTACTGTCAATGATTAATGTTACCGGACCGTCATTTGTCAATTGAACGTTCATCATTGCGCCGAATACACCTGTTTCGACCTTGATTCCCTTTTCGGAAAGGAAACGGTTGAATGCTTCATAGACAGCTTCTGCGTGGTCTGGCTTGGCTGCGTCCATGAAGTTTGGACGGCGTCCCTTGCGGCAATCACCATACAGGGTAAACTGTGAAACGGAAAGAATCTCTCCCCCTACATCGAGGAGGGACAAGTTCATCTTTCCTGCTTCATCTTCAAATACCCTGAGATTCGCAGCCTTCTCGGCAAGAAAAGCTGCATCTTTTTCCGTATCCTCATGTGTAACACCCACAAGGATGACAAATCCTTTATTGATGGAGCCTGTTACTTCCCCATCAACTGTCACTTTTGCTTCTTTGCTTCTCTGTATCACTAAACGCATCGGTAATCTCCTTACACATCGGTGTCACAGTTTTTGCTTCATGACTACTAAGTCTGCTTAACTCATTACCCTTCTGACCGCATAGATATCGGGAATTTGCTTAATCCGGTCGACGACTCTTTGCAGATGGCTGACATTATGGATGGCGATGGACATATTGATGGTTGCCATTTTATTTTTGTCAGATTTCCCCGAAACCGCGGTAATGTTCGTCTTTGTTTCATTTACCGCCTGCAGGACTTCGTTCAACAAGCCCCTGCGGTCATAGCCGCTGATCTCGATATCCACATTATATTCCTTGCGGTCATTCAAGCCGGTCTCCCATTCTACCGGAATCAATCTGGCCTGCGCATCCTCAGTGTGGATGTTCGTGCAGTCAGAACGGTGAACAGATACTCCCCTGCCTTTTGTGATGAAACCTACAATATCATCCCCAGGTACAGGGTTACAGCAGCGGGATAGCCTGATCAGCAAATTATCGATACCCGACACTCGGACTCCAGACTCTCGCTTCTTAGCAGGTGAAAATGATTTAAGCTCGGACACAGCATTCGAAATATCCTTTTCCTGTTCCAGGTCACGCTGCTTGCGGAGCTTTTCTGTCAGCCTGTTGGCTACCTGGAGAGCTGTTATTCCGTTGTAACCGATTGAAGCAAACAAATCGTCTTCATTGGTAAAATTATATTTCTCGGAAACCTTTTTCAGGTTTTCAGTTGTCAAAATCTCTTTAACATCGAAATCCATATTGCGGATTTCTTTTTCCAGGAGCTCACGGCCCTTTTCAACATTTTCATCCTTCTGCTGCTTCTTGAAGAATTGGCGAATCTTGTTTTTTGCCTGGGAGGTCTGTGCAAGCTTTAGCCAATCTTTGCTCGGTCCATAAGAATGTTTTGAAGTAAGGATTTCAATGATATCCCCAGTTTTCAATTGGTAATCCAAAGTCACCATCTTGCCATTGACCTTGGCACCGATCGTCTTATTGCCGATTTCAGAGTGGATTCGATAGGCGAAATCGATTGGCACTGAACCAGCTGGCAACTCGATAACATCGCCTTTCGGTGTGAAAATAAATACCATATCCGAGAAAAGGTCAATTTTTAGAGACTCCATGAACTCTTCTGCATTTGCAGTATCATTCTGGAATTCAAGAATTTCACGGAACCATGATAGCTTTGTTTCAAAATTGGAAGCATCAGTTGGTTTGCCCTCTTTATATGCCCAGTGGGCCGCAACCCCAAATTCCGCGATCCTGTGCATTTCATCAGTCCTGATCTGGACTTCCAGCGGATCACCTTTAGGGCCGATCACTGTCGTGTGCAGGGACTGATACATATTAGGCTTTGGCATCGCGATGTAGTCTTTGAATCTGCCTGGCATCGGTTTCCAGCATGTATGGATGATTCCCAGGATTGCATAGCAGTCCTTGATGCTGTTGACGACAATACGGACAGCCAGCAAATCGTATATTTCATTGAACTGCTTGTTTTGCAGGACCATTTTCCGATAGATGCTGTATATATGCTTAGGCCTTCCTGAAATTTCAGCCTTGATTGAAACCTCATTCAGCCTTTCCTTCACTTCATCGATGACTTCATCAAGATATTGCTCGCGTTCTGCCCGTTTCTTTTTCATCAGGTTGACGATACGGTAATATTGCTGGGGATTAAGATAGCGTAAAGCAGTATCTTCAAGCTCCCATTTGATTTTTGAGATACCGAGCCTGTGAGCCAGCGGTGCAAAAATCTCCAGCGTTTCATTCGAAATCCTCCGCTGTTTTTCACTCGGCAAATGCTTCAAAGTCCTCATGTTATGAAGGCGGTCAGCAAGCTTGATCAAGATGACACGGATATCCTGTGCCATTGCAACAAACATCTTCCGGTGGTTCTCCGCCTGTTGCTCTTCATGCGACTTATACTTGATTTTACCAAGCTTCGTGACCCCATCAACAAGCATGGCCACTTCGTCATTGAACGCCTCTCTTATATCACCAAGAGTCACATCCGTATCCTCGACAACATCATGAAGAAAACCAGCTGCGACCGTCGCCGGATCCATCTCCAGGTCAGCGAGAATCCCTGCTACCTGGATAGGGTGGATGATGTACGGTTCCCCGGATTTCCTGAATTGATCATGATGAGCCTGTCTGGCGAACTCATATGCCTCTCTTACCATTTCAACATGTTCATCATTCAAATATGATTTTGTACAGTCAATGACTTGTTCTGCGGTCATTACCTGGTCATTCGCCATAGGATCACCTAATTTAAATTTCTTTATATTAACCCGCATTTTCTCTCCAGCGGGAACCAAGGGAAAAGTCGACAAAAATATTAAACATCCTCTATATACAATAATTATTCTTATAAAGGATTGTTACTATTATCAAAGAAAAAATTGAAGATGTAAAGAGAAAGGAAGAGATTTTACAGCAGAAATTAAAAAAATTGTCGAAAGATATTTTATTATAGGTTAATTTTAGCAAACCTGCCTGCCATTGGATGAATTTCTTTTTATAAAAAGCTGTTTTCGTAAAGATTGTTGTTAAAATCCTAAAGCCGATTTTAACGTAATAGATGATCATTTTGGAGGTCGGTATAAAGCTTGCATGTTCTTTTCTCACAAAAGAGTTAACCTTTCGAAAGAAAGTAGATTATCCAATCCTATTTTGTCGTCAATAGCAACAAAGTTTGAGAAAAGAGCCTTATAAAAAAAGGGCACTTCGCAATGAAGCGCCCGGTCGATTTAATATTGCATCAAGGTTAAAATATCGTAGCCATCCAACTTGTTACGGCCATCGAGATAAGTAAGTTCAATCAGGAAGGCGATTCCTGCCACGATTCCCCCTAGTTCTTCAACTAGCTTGATCGTTGCTTCAATCGTTCCGCCAGTTGCAAGCAGGTCGTCGGTAATCAGGACTCTTTGTCCAGGCTTGATCGCGTCTTTATGGATCGTCAAGACGTCACTGCCATATTCAAGTCCGTAGTTGACCTTGATTGTCTCGCGCGGAAGCTTTCCTTCTTTTCTGACAGGAGCAAAACCTACTCCATGCGCATAGGCAACCGGGCAACCGATAATAAAGCCGCGTGCTTCTGGTCCGACTACAAGATCAATTTGCTTTTCACGGGCATAGGCCACGATTTGGTCTGTTGCATATCTATAAGCATCGCCATTGTCCATTAAGGTTGTGATGTCCTTAAATTTAATGCCGGGCTTTGGCCAATCGGGAACGATTGTTACAAATTGTTTCAAATCCATTGAATAATTGCCTCCTCATTTTTCACCGACTCTTGAATGAATTGGTCAAACCAGTTCTTCAATTGCTCATACGATGAGTAGAGCAATTCATTTTCAAGAGTGAATGCTTGCACCTTGTGCTGATATGTTTTGGATTCAGTCAGATCCCTTTTGGGGACATTTTCTTCTAGTGAAATAAACCCATTGTTTATTTTAACAAAATCTAGTTCAAAAAACACCTTCGACATGAAATCTATTGTTTCTTTTGTCCACCCTCGATGCTTGGCCAAATCGTCGCCATACCGTTTAAGATCGAATGGCCCTTTCTTGGCGAGGAAAGCGTAAAACCATTTGAAGTGCTCCCTCGTTGGCATCGTCGTGAAGAAATCGCTGCTTTCTTTATAAAAATGGACATAGACCCTTCCCGGATTTTTCCCGGAAAATAACTTCTCCAGAATCTCTTTGGATGGCGGCAGGTCCAATAGAACAACATACGAATGATCAAGATTCAGCTGTTCAGCTTGTTCATCGGTGTTTACCAGTTCCAATGAGTCTCCGATAATAGGAGAAAACTTATTTTTCAAATCAGCGTTAAAGAGAACCCACTTAATATGATCCCCCGGAATCATTTCGGGAAGCTTTTCCAGTCTTTTGAGACCGCGGAAATCGAATAGCTGCCAGGACTTGACCGCCACATCCCTGAGAAAAATTTGCGGCTTCCTGATATTGTTCCATTCGTTGATGGACAGTTCGCCAATGACTGACAGCTTCGAGCTCGGCGAGATATGATCATGGAGATGGCCTAAGCCGAATCCAATTCCATCAATAACAGTACCTTCCTCTTCCAGTGCCAGCTTAAGATGCGACTGATCTGCCCCTATCTTTCTAAGGGTTGATATATTTGCTCCATCAATCAGGACCTTGGGTTTTGGGTTGCTGACGCCATATGGAGATAGCAGCCCAAGTTCGTTTATGGTCTCAATCGTAATCTCTTTAACATCTATTCTCGCATCGATATGGGAGACAGGAGTTAAATCTTCTTCTTTCAGCTGCTCTTTTGCGAGTGCATTCAATCTTGACCTTAATTCATCAACATCATTAAGATTCAACGTCATTCCCGCAGCCATGGGATGACCGCCAAAATGCGGAAGGATTTCTCTGCAGGTTGAAAGGTTTTTGAAAAGATCGAAACCAGCGATACTTCGTGCTGACCCCTTCGCAAGTCCCTTCTCTTTGTCAAAACTAAGGACGATCGTTGGCCGGTAATATTTTTCGACAAGCTTGGAAGCTACGATGCCGATGACCCCTGCGTTCCAGCCTTCCTTACCGACGACAAGGACTGAGTTATCATGGATTGGGTAATTCATTTCCACTTCAGAAACTGCTTCTTCGGCAATTTGTGAAACGATGTTTTGCCGCTCTTTATTGATTGAATCTATTTCTTCCGCAAGCATTTTCGCTTCTTCCGAATCAGCTGTCATCATTAATTGCACAGCTGGGTCAGCACTGCCAAGCCTCCCTGCTGCATTGACCCTCGGTCCAATCATAAAACCTATTGTTTCTTCATCAATAGAAGATCTATCCGTTTTCGCGAGTTTAAGCAGCGCATTCAAGCCAGGTGTCTGGCTCGACTTCAACTTCTCGATTCCCCTCAGGGCAATCAGCCTGTTCTCTCCCATAAGTGGAACAAGGTCGGCAATGGTCCCGATAGCCGCAAACTCCAGCAAATGCTCTGGGACTCTCCCCAGCAGGGCATGGGCAACCTTAAAAGCGACACCTACACCAGCTAAATCCTTAAAAGGGTATACACTGCCGTCCAGCTTTGGATGGATGATCGCAAATGCATCCGGCAGGACCGGTCCAGGTTCATGGTGGTCTGTAATGATCAGGTCGACACCTATTTCTTTTGCAACTGCTGCCTCATGGAGAGCAGAAATGCCCGTATCGACAGTGATGATCAAGCCCACTCCGCTGTCTGCCGCACTCCTGAAAGCTTTTTCATTAGGACCATATCCTTCTGTAAAACGGTTCGGTATGTAATAGTCGGCGTTCGCCCCGAGTTCAGCCAGGGCTTTCATCATGACCGTCGTACTGCTCACACCGTCTGCATCATAGTCACCAAACACCCAAACGGGCTCCTGCGTTTCTACTGCTTTTTTGATCCGCTCAACTGTCTTATCCATGTCCTTCAGCAAATAGGGGTCGTGAAATTCGCTTTTTTGCCCAAACAAAAAATACCGGGCATCTTCCACGGTATCCAGTCCGCGATTGACTAGCAGAGAAGCAGTCAGATGATTTATGTTCAATTCCTTGGCGAGTGAATCTATTATTGTCCGGTCGGATTTTTTTACAATCCACCTTGATTTTGGCTTTAACATACGTTCACCTCTCAGCTTATTCATTATACAAAAGCAGAGAGGGTGTTTCAATGACAATGAATGCTAATAAGGGACATTACAATAAGGAAATGTATAGTACTATACTAAAATGGCAGCATAATTGTATGCTGCCATAAGTACTGGATTAATGGATATCTTCTATTTCGTGCTGGGGTGCTGTTTCCTCCGGCAGAGTTTCTTTTTGGGCCAGCTGCTCTTCTAATGAGCTGTTTTTCTTCCTCAAAGATTTTACTTCCCTTTGAAGCACAAACATCCTGAACAGACCGACAGAACCAACGATGATCCCGCCCATCAATACAGACCCCAGAATTACCAAAATTAACGGCCATTTTGATTCCCCGAATAAATAGTTCACTGTTACTGGATCGACATTGATGACGGCGAAAACAGCCACAATCAATGCAAAAGCAAGTCCCAGCAGCAATGTCCATTGAAACTTCATTCTATCCCCTCCCCTGAGACTTATTGAATATCTACGCCATCCTCGGAATCTTCACTCTCACTGAACGGATTTATATGGACCAGAACATTTTGGACATTTTTATTTTCCATCAGATTCTTTTTCACACTTTTTCCAATCCGGTGGCCCTGTTCCACGGTAATATGTGGATCGACAGATATTTTTAAATCAATGATAACATAGTGACCGTGCTCTCTGGCATGTAATTCATCCAATTTCTTTACTTCAGGAATTGATTGGACAACAGTCCTGAATTCTTCTGTATCCTCTTCATGAAGGACGTGGTCAAGTGCATTATGGATCGACTCCTTGCCAAGCTTCCATGCCATCCTGATGACCAGCAAGGCTACTAGCAGACCTGTCACCGGGTCGGCGTATTCCAGCCACCCAATTCCAAACATCCCGCCCAACACAGCCGCGCTGATCCCTATTAGTGCAGCGATGGAGGAATAGACATCCGATCTATGCTCATACGCATTGACGATCAGCGCGTCACTCTTTAATTGCTTCCCCAATCTGTATTTGTACCTGAACATTCCCTCTTTTACTATAATTGAAACGACTACAGCCACAATCGCCACAGATTTTGGAGGTTCAATAGGATGAAAAAATGCTTCGAACGATGATCTGCCGATTTCGACTCCCACAAGCATTAATAATACTGCCACAATGATGGCAGCAATTGATTCGGCCTTGCCATGACCGTAAGGATGATCTTCATCCGGCGGAGCTTTCGCCGCCTTAAGACCTATGTATACAGCTAATGAACCCACTACATCAGATGCAGAATGGACTGCATCCGCTACAAGAGCTTTACTGTTAGCATAGATGCCGACCCCCCACTTCAATCCTGCCAGTATAATATTACCGACAACGCCAACCATTGCGGCAAATTCAGCCTTCTTAAAACGAACGTCTTTTTCCAACAGCAAAACTCCTCTCTGTAAAGAGCTTTTATTCCGCGTCCTTTACTTATTCCACCATATTTAGTCTGTCGGCATTCCTTTTATTTTATCCTGAAATATGGTTGTTCTAACCAAAAGTGAAAAAAATACCACGGAAAGTCCGTGGTATTTTAGTTTGCTTTTTATTAAACTTGAGGCTCATCTGTGTAGACTTTCTTTTCCTTAAAAGTCTTGATTGTGCCTTTCTTCTTAAGCTCTTTCTTCTTCCATACATACCACAGCTGTGCTGCGATGAAAATGGAAGAATAAGTACCGGCAATTAGACCAATAAGAAGGGCGAAAGAGAAATTCCAGATTGATTGGCTGCCGAATAGCAACAGAGCCACAACTGTTATGACAACAGTCAGGATGGTGTTAACCGAACGGCCAAGTGTCTGACGAAGAGAAGCATTTACTACATCCGCAATATCTTCCGGTGTCTTTAGGCGTTTCTTCTTCACCATATTCTCACGCATCCTGTCAAAAGTAACAATTGTATCATTGATTGAATAACCAACAATTGTCAGGACAGCCGCTATGAAGGTAATATCAACTTCAAGCCTTGTGAGACTGAATAGAACAATGATAAAGAACGCGTCATGAAGCAATGCGACTATTGCAGCCAGCGCCATGTAAATCTCAAAGCGGATCGTTACATAGATAATGATCCCCACGGAAGCAATGGCAACTGCAATCATGGCATTCTTAGCCAGTTCTTTACCGATTGTCGGTGAAACTGTTCCAACATTCGGTTCGGCACCGAATTCTTCCTTGAAGTGAGATTTAAGCTTAGAGATCTCATCTTTGGTTAGAACTGTTTTAAATCTTGCAACGCCAATTTCGCCATTATCACCGGAGATGACAATATCGTTTGTTTCCAAATCAACTTGCTTAAGCTCAGCTTTTAATTGTTCCGCTGTAAGTTTGCTGTCAGACATGACCTCTACCCTTGTCCCAGCCGCAAAATCGATTCCAAGATTCAGGCGGAACACGAGGAGTGCAATCAGTCCAATACCGATAAGAATAGCAGATGCAGTAAAGAACTTTTTTCGGCTCTTAATGAAATCAAATCTATCGAACTTGGTTTTCAAATCCAGACTATCCAAACCTTCCGAAATATCATGAACCTCACTTGGCTTCACACCGAATAAGCCTGGTTTGTTTTTGAACAAGCCACTGTTCACGAGCAATCCAAGGAACAAGCGTGCACCGAAGACTGCTGTGATAAAGCTTGCCAGGATACTGATGATCAGCATGGTCGCAAAGCCTTTTACAGAGCTTGTCCCGTACGCGAATAAAACGATTGCGGCCAGCAAAGTCGTGATGTTGGCATCAAAGATCGTAGACAGAGAGCCTTTGCTGCCCGCATCAAACGCTGCTTTGATATTGCGGCCAACCTTCAATTCTTCTTTGATACGTTCATAGGTTATGATGTTTGCGTCCACCGCCATACCGACACCGAGGATCAAGGCCGCGATTCCAGGCAGTGTGAGTACACCGTTCATCCAATCAAATACAAGCAGGATGAGGTAAACGTAAATAGATAACGTAATAACTGCGACAATTCCAGGGATACGGTATAAAGCGAGCATGAATACGAAAACAGCAAGAATACCGATGATTCCAGCGAAAACTGTCTCATTTAGAGCCTGTTCCCCGAACTTCGCTCCAACAGAAGCAGAGTAAGTTTCTTCCAAATTAACCGGCAATGATCCCGCATTAAGCAGAGAAGCGAGCTGCTGGGCTTCTTCAATTGTAAAATTACCAGTAATCTCAACATTCTTTTGGTTCAGGATCTTATCTACATTAGGATTGGAAAGGAATTTAGGTTCAGGCTTCATCCTTTCTTCCTTATAGGAATCAACCCCTTCTTCGAAATCCAGCCAGATGATCAGCTGATTTTCAGGGTACATATCACGGATTTCCTTTGTGATCTCGCCGAATTTATCCCCATCTTTAAGTGTGATTGAAATGCTCGGCTTGTTTTGCTGGTCGAAGCTTTGCTTTGCACCATTTTCTTCCAGGTCACTGCCATCCATCATGACGCGGTCGTTGACGTCACGGAAGGTAAGATTCGCTTCTGTAGAAAGAATTTCACGCGCTTTGTTCTGGTCTTTTACACCAGCCAGCTGTACGCGAATCCGGTCATCTCCTTCAATCTGAATGTTCGGTTCACTGACACCGAGAACGTTGACTCTTCGTTCAAGAGCCTCAGCAGTACTCTTCAGGGTTTCACGGTCAACTTTCTCTCCCTTTTTTCCATTTAGAGGCGTGACTTCATAAAGAACCTCAAAACCACCCTGCAGGTCAAGGCCGAGCTTGATATCTTTCAATATATTCTGGGTTGTTGCACCCATGGCACTTCCGATTAAAATAACCAGCAAAAAGAAGGCCACGATGCGGCTGCGTTTTACCATTATGTATAAATCCTCCTTATTCTTCGCACAAACATGCTGCCAGACAAATAAAACATAAGACCAAGAAAATAAACAGTAGCCAATTTATAGCATTCTAATTATGTAACAGTTTAAAAAAACTGTCAATTAAGCTTTTTCCATTTCTACACCGGGAATGCTTGTCTAAGAAAAAATCGGCACCTGGATTTTTTCGAGTATCAATGAATGCGATATATCGGAAATATAGCTTTATAATAGGCGAAAAAAGCCCCTATGTATCAAGCCCCTCTAGATTTTGGAAACAGAAAAATCGGGTTATGAATGTTTGGTATCATAATTCGATATTTAGTCTAACACTTGACAAAAAGACATTTCACCGGCATTTCCTGTTCAAATATCTATTAAAACCCTTTTTAGACATTTCACGGATGTTCCCTGTCCAAAATGTCTATTAAAGACCTTTTTTTAGACATTTCACGGGTGTTCCCTGCTCAAAATGTCTATTAAAGTCCTTTTTTTAGACATTTCACTGGGGTCCCCTGTTCAAAATGTCTATTAAAGACCTCTTTTTAGACATTTCTTTAGGGGTACCTCGCTCAAAATGTCCAATGAACCATATAAAGGAGATATCAGCTATACCTATGAACCTTTTAAGTATAGAGCTTCATCATTTCAGCAGCTCTTTCCGTTCTTCTTCATTATCAAGCGCAAAGTCTCCCAGTTTGAAGGCTTCAACGGTGGTGAAATTCATTACGTCGCCGATTTTTGCGGATAAAATATCAGCGACAATTTCATACATTTGAATTTCTTCTTTCGGTTTCTTCCACTTTTTCTTCGTGAGATAATCCCATAATTCTTTTTCTCCAACTTGTTCATAACCGAATATTTTGAATTCTTCAACTTTGCTTTCCAGAGCGGGTTTCACTTGCTTGTAAAACCGTCCGTATTGATGGCTTGGATTCATTACCTGGCCTCCCCGTCCAATTTTCCAGTCTTTAAATGTCTTAACCTTGTCATGCTTTGTCCACTTTCTTGCATATAGTTAATTGTATATGAAATATGCATTTTTGAGAAGGCAGGGAGCGGAATGTCGAAGTTTTTAAAAGGAACATTTATTTTGTTAATGGCCGGCCTCGTCACGAGGGTGCTTGGATTCATAAATCGGATTGTCATCGCCCGTTTCATCGGCGAGGAAGGTGTTGGCCTTTATATGATGGCCTTCCCGACCATGGTGCTTGTCGTGACAATTACCCAGCTAGGGCTCCCAGTTGCGATTTCAAAAAATGTGGCTGAAGCTGAGGCAAGAGGCGACTTCCAAAAAATCAAGAAAATCCTTGTCGTTTCCCTTGCCACCACCATATCCCTATCGATTATCTTTACACCAGCGCTCATTCTGCTTGCTCCATACCTGTCCGAGACATTGTTCACGGATCCAAGAACACAATGGCCGCTGCTTGCCATTGCACCAATTGTTCCGATCGTTGCAGTATCATCGGTTCTCCGCGGCTACTTCCAAGGAAGGCAGAATATGCGGCCATCCGCGATATCACAAGTGATCGAACAGCTTGTCAGGATCACCTTGATTGCTGTTTTGACAAAAGCCTTCATGCCGTATGGAATTGAATATGCCGCAGCGGGTGCCATGATTGCGTCAGTGATTGGAGAGCTTATTTCATTGATTTATTTGATGACGACCTTTAAGCTGCGAAAAAAATTTAGGCTGCGAAAGAACTTCTTTCAATTCGTCCATTCCGGAAAGTCGACTTTCAATGATTTAATGGGGATTGCATTGCCAACAACAGGTTCAAGATTGATCGGATCTGTTTCCTGGTTTTTTGAACCGATTGTCGTTGCGCACAGTCTGGCGATTGCCGGAGTCGCCGCCGTAGCCGCCACGAAACAATATGGGGCATTGACTGGCTTTGCCATGCCCTTGCTGTTATTGCCATCGTTCATCACCTATTCTTTATCCACCTCACTTGTACCTGCTATCAGTGAAGCGAACTCCAGAAAGAACATGAAGGTGATTGAACATCTTCTGCAGCAATCTTTGCGATTTTCCCTATTAACAGGGGGCCTGGCAATCGTCGTTTTATATGTTCTGGCCGAACCCTTAATGACGTTGATGTACGGGACTTCCAATGGAGCACAATTCATCAAGCTCATGGCACCATTTTTCCTGTTCTACTATTTCCAGGGACCGCTGCAGGCAGCACTGCAGGCTCTTGATTTGGCCAGGGCAGCGATGATCAACAGCCTGATTGGAAATCTTGCGAAGACCGCTGTCATCTTCCTGTTGGCAAGCCAGCCTGCTTTTGGCATAAACGGCGTAGCCCTCGGTATGGTCATGGGAATTGTCCTGATCACCCTCCTCCATTTCGCGACCATGCTGAAGGCTGTTTCATTTACTTTTTATGTAAAAGATTATGTAAAGGTATTAGTTATTATCATTCTATCGGGGTCAATGGGCTTCATGCTCTGGGACTGGCTTGGTGGGAATCTTTCATTGGCAGCAAGGATTCTTATAAATGCAGGCACTGTAAGCATTCTGTACTTGTCTCTCTCTGTCGTGCTTGGGTTGATCAGAAAAAATGAGCTTTCGAAATTACGATCCGTACTTACATCATTTATAAAAAGGTAAGAAAAAAACGTGGGCGTTGTCCACGTTTTTATTTATCCTTAAGATCAATATAAAATTCTCCATTTTGGTAGCTGCAAAAGGAAATCTCTCCCGGATCTTCGTATCCCCGTTTTTTTAACTGCTCCAGCAGCCAGGAACTTGATTTGTCAACCATCCCAAGGTTATCCTTCTGGACCTCGCCATCGATGATCAGAGGAAGTGCAAGACTGCTGCTATCCTGCTCCCCATCCTGTTCACCCTGTTTCTTTTGGAAAATGGACAGGGTACCGGACGGCTCCAAAATGGCATACTCCACATCGGCAATATCCCCTACATCCTTTTCTCTTAATTGAAGCAGCAGATCATCAAAATTATATCTTTGCGACCGCATGGCTTTTTCATCGATTTTCCCATCATTAATAATGATTGTCGGCTTTCCATCCACGATATCCCTGAATCTTTTGCTTTTAAGCGAAAGCACTGCCAGTGCAATTTGTATGATTACAAATATGCCGATTGGGAGAAGAGTGTTGATCAAGGGATCCTTCGTATTTTCTATGGCCACGGATGCCATCTCAGCGATCATAATATAGACAACCAAATCAAGAACGCTTAATTCACCGATTTCCCTTTTTCCCATTAAACGAAAAATCAACAGGATCAATAAATAAAGGAGAACTGTCCTAAAAAGGATAATCAAATATTGTTCCACGGTATCCCCCGCCCTTCACACAGCATTCCTCTTTAGTCTTTAACTCCGAACTGAAAAAATACTTATTGTTTAAGTATTTTTTATAATATCTCCTGTATAAAACTGATTCTATTTGTCCTTTTTCGTGAATATGCTTGTACTAGGCATTTCCCGTTTAAAGGGATCAGATCAGAGAGGAGAGGGGTTAATGGAATCCAAAAGTTTAGGAAGGGCCGTCCTGTACGGGGTAATTGCAATATTTCTACTGGCAATCGTGAGCAGTTTGATATTTTCTCTTCTTTTAAAGTTCACTTCTGTCCAAGAAGCTTCACTTCAGTACGTCATGACATCCATTTCTTTTTTATCCATTTTCATCGGCGGCTTTATTACTGGCGGAAATGGAAAAGAAAAAGGGTGGATGATTGGAGGAGCAACGGGCCTGGTTTATTCTTTAGTTATTTTCCTGTTTCAATACCTGGGTTATGACAGCCTATTTTCAATTGAACAAATCATCTACCATATTTGCTATATTCTCACAGCTATGATGGGTGGCATTCTCGGTGTAAACATCGTTGGCGGTCCTTCAAAGGCATAAAAAAGAAGCGAACCGAGAGTTCGCTTCTTTTTCGTTTGAAAAATAGCTATTACATTTTACACTTCGATTATTGTCCAGCTCCAGCGCCCAGCCAGTTTTCATCCTAGAAATAGCTTCCTCGAGTATCTTGCAGAAGCGTTAGCTTTGAGCAGCTCGAGTCGGTTGTCTGGTTGCAGCCTTGAGACGCTTCCGCTTTTCGTTATACTCCTGCTGCTGATTCCTTGACGTCGCGGATTGCCGCGCGGTCATATGTAAGACGGCTTCCGTCTCCACATTTGATGACAACAGTACCTTCATCAAGTGCATCGACAATTCCATGCAAACCGCCGATTGTTACTACTTTATCACCTTTTTGCAGGTCGCTCTGCATTTGCTGAACCGCTTTCTGCCTCTTTTGCTGAGGGCGGATCAACAAGAAATAGAATAGTACAAACATCAACAATAGCGGGAATACTGTACCTACTAATCCTTCCATTCATTTCCCCTCCTTTCATGTTCAAGGCTGATGACGCCATGCGAGAGCAGCCTTATTAAAAAGCAGTTTATTTAGAAGTTTTTGGCATTCGGTTTATTGAAACCATATTGCTCAAAAAACTCATCTCTAAAGTCCCCCAGACGGTCTTCTCGGATCGCCTGTCTGACCTGCTCCATTAAGTTTATCAGAAAATGTAGATTATGATAAGAAGTAAGTCTAATTCCGAACGTTTCATCTGTTTTAATCAGGTGGCGGATGTAGGCCCTGCTGTAATTTTTACATGTATAGCAATCACAGTTAGGATCCAATGGTCCAAAGTCACGGGCGAATTTCGCGTTCTTGACAACCAGTCTTCCCTCACTTGTCATCAATGTGCCATTTCGGGCGATACGGGTAGGCAAGACACAGTCGAACATATCAATACCGCGCATGGCACCATCGATCAAGGAATCCGGAGAACCAACTCCCATCAAGTAACGAGGCTTATCGGACGGCAGCCATGGAGTAGTGAATTCCAGCACTCTGTTCATCACATCCTTTGGTTCGCCGACTGAAAGGCCGCCAACTGCGTAACCTGGGAAGTCCATAGAAACCAGGTCTTTTGCGCTTTGCTTTCTTAATTCCTCATATTCTCCGCCCTGGACGATCCCGAATAATCCCTGATCCTGTGGACGCTGATGGGCTGTGAGGCAGCGCTCTGCCCAGCGGGAGGTCCGCTCGACTGATTTTTTCATATAGTCATATTCAGCAGGGTATGGCGGACATTCATCGAATGCCATCATGATATCAGAACCAAGCGCGTTCTGGATTTCCATCGCTTTCTCTGGGGAAAGGAAAAGCTTGTCCCCATTCATATGATTGCGGAAGTGAACGCCTTCCTCTTCAATTTTCCTGAACTCACTCAAAGAGAACACCTGGAATCCCCCTGAATCAGTGAGGATGGCGCGGTCCCAGTTCATGAATTTATGCAGGCCGCCTGCCTCCTTGACGATCTCATGGCCTGGCCTCAGCCAAAGATGATAGGTGTTGCTCAGGATAATCCCCGCACCCATCTGGACCAATTCCTCGGGTGACATAGTTTTGACTGTTGCCAGTGTACCAACAGGCATGAAGACCGGAGTTTCAAAAGAGCCGTGCGGTGTATGCACACGCCCAAGCCTTGCTCCTGTCTGCTTACAGGTTTTAATTAATTCATAACGGATTGCTGACAATGTATAAGCTCCTTCCAGAAGTCCAATTTCAATTAAGTGTATATTTTTTAGTGATAGAACTATAAGATCAACATCGCATCCCCGAAACTGAAAAAGCGATACTTTTCCTCTACAGCTTTATTATAGGCATTAAGGACATTTTCCCGTCCAGCCAGAGCACTTACAAGCATGATCAATGTCGACTTTGGCAAGTGGAAATTCGTAATCATCCCATCGATTGCCTTAAATTCATATCCGGGATAAATGAAGATGTTTGTCCAGCCATTTTCAGCGACAAACTTACCATCATTGGCTGTCGCAATCGTCTCCAGGGTCCTTGTTGAAGTCGTTCCAACGGTGATGATTCGGCCGCCCTGCTCACGGACGGTGTTCAGCAGCAAGGCCGTTCCTTCAGTCACCTGGTAAAATTCAGAGTGCATATCGTGTTCTTCGATGGAATCCACGCTGACAGGCCTGAACGTTCCCAGTCCGACATGAAGGGTAATGAAGGCGATATGGACGCCCATGTCCTTGATTTCTTCCAGCAGCTGCTCTGTAAAATGCAAGCCTGCGGTCGGAGCTGCCGCCGATCCTCTTTCCCTTGCGAACACAGTCTGGTATCTGTCCTTATCCTCCAGCTGCTCCTTAATATAAGGAGGAAGAGGCATTTCTCCCAGCTGTTCCAGCACTTCATAAAAGATCCCGTTATAAGAAAACTTAAGATTCCTGCCGCCGTGTTCAGCTTCCCCGGTGCATTCCGCTGTCAACAGGCCGTCGCCAAAGATGATTTTTGTGCCCTCCTTTACTCTCTTTGCCGGTTTCACAAGCGTTTCCCATTCATCTCCCTCAAGCTGCTTCAAGAGAAGGACTTCTATTTTAGCTCCCGTGTCCTCTTTCATGCCAAAAAGCCTTGCCGGAAGAACTTTCGTGTCATTCAGGACGAGGCAGTCACCCGGTTTCAGATGACTTTTGATGTTCTTGAAAACATCATGTTCTATATTGCCAGATTCTTTATTCAGGACCATCAGCCTGCTTTCCGCTCTTTGTTCAAGCGGAGTCTGGGCAATCAGTTCCTCAGGTAAATGGAAATCAAACAAATCTACTTTCATGTTGTCACCCTTACTAAGTTTCTATTTATTTTGTTCATGGGCCGATCATCTGAATCGGCCGATAAAGTAAAAGATCGCAGACAAGATAATGCTTGCCAGGATGGATGTCACAATTGGGAAGTAAAAGGTCGTGTTGCCTTTTTTTATGACGATGTCTCCTGGAAGCCTTCCCAAATTGACAAACTGCATGATGAAGCCAATGATGAAAATGACGGCCCCGGCGACCATCACGAACTTAGCTGCACCTGTCATCGCTCAGGCACCTCCATTTCAAAATGCCGGTATACTGCCTCCGTTACAATTCTTCCCCTAGGTGTCCTCTGTAAAAACCCGATCTGCAATAAATATGGCTCATACACATCTTCAATTGTCTGCGATTCCTCTCCGATGGTTGCGGAAATCGTCTCTAATCCGACCGGTCCGCCGCGGTATTTTTCAATGATGCCTTTGAGCAATTTATGGTCTATATGGTCAAGTCCCAAACGGTCTACCTGCATCAGTTCCAATGCCTCCTGGGCAAGAGTTTCCTTAACAGCGCCATTGCCTCGCACCTGCGCAAAATCGCGTACCCGCTTCAATAGGCGGTTGGCGATTCTCGGCGTCCCTCGCGATCTCCTCGCAAGCTCCTGGGCGGCAGGCCAGTCGATGGCAGTTTCCAGAAGCTCGGCTGTCCTGACGACAATATCAGTTAGCTGTTTCTCATTATAGTATTCCAAACGGCTCAATACTCCAAACCTGTCTCTTAATGGAGCTGACAACGAACCAGCGCGGGTTGTCGCACCAATAAGCGTGAACGGCGGGAGATCAAGCCTGACAGATCGGGCACTTGGCCCTTTCCCTATGACGATATCAAGGCAAAAGTCTTCCATAGCGGGATAGAGTACTTCCTCGATCGTTCTTGGAAGTCTGTGAATTTCATCAATGAACAGGACATCGCCAGGTTCCAATGCCGTCAGGATGGCTGCCAGGTCCCCAGGCCTTTCGATCGCCGGTCCGGATGTCGTCCTGAGGTTGACTCCCATTTCGTTGGCGATGATTGCTGCGAGCGTCGTCTTGCCCAAACCAGGCGGTCCGTAGAGCAGCACATGGTCCAGCGTTTCACGCCTCATTTTGGCCGCTTCAATAAATACCTCAAGATTTGCTTTCACTTTATCCTGGCCGATATATTGCCTGAGTGTCTGCGGACGCAGGCTCTGCTCAAATGAAACATCCTGGTCGCCCGCTTCACTGGAGATGATTCGTTCTTCCATCTGTTTCTCACCCTTCTTTATAAGCTGGTTGACCAATCCTGAATCGTATCGGTCAATGTTAACTCAGCATTACTTTAATAGCTTTTGTAAGGCTTTCTTTATATATTGATCGGTCGTCAATGTTTCCTTCTTCAAATCTGGAGTTATTTTGCGGATTTCTTTTTCAGAATAACCCAGCGCCTTAAGTGCCAAAACCGCCTCATCAAATTCAACCGACTGGCTTATTGTGGCAGCAACCTCGTCCGAATTGAAAAGATTAGGGAAGTAATCTGGCACAAGGTCATGCAGCTTCCCCTTCAGATCGAGGATCATTTGTCTGGCGGTCTTCTTGCCTACTCCAGGGAATTTGACCAGGAACGATTCATCTTCATTTTCAATTGCCTGCACCACCTGACCAGGCTCACCCGATGCCAGGATGGCCAGAGCCCCTTTCGGTCCGATTCCCGAAACATTCAAAAGCCTTGTGAAAAGCGCCTTTTCTTCTCGATTCTTGAATCCGTATAGAGCAATGAGGTCTTCTCTGACATAATGATATGTAAAAATACAAATCTCTTTACCTGCTTCTTTTGTGAATATAAATGGGTTTGGTGTCATGATTTGATACCCAATCCCGCTATTTTCAATCACTATATATTCAGGACCGACGAAATCGACGGTACCTTTTATGAATTCATACAATACTCTCGCCCCTCTGCTTTGCTGTAACTCATTTTAACATACTCCTTTTAAAGGTATGAATAAAAATATGCAAAAAGGCGAACGTATGATCATTTTTATAAGAAAAGCGCAAGCGCCTTGGTCAGCCCCGACCAGCGCTGCCCGCCTATAACGCCACGTCCTCCCCAGTAATAAAATCTCTCCGAAACCTTGGAAAACACAAATAAGAGCCAGTCATCCCGGCTCTTCACTGTTTTCTCTCACTGTATATGGTTTAAAAGTCTCCAATACCTCTTCATAACATTGTTTATTCCGGATTGGTATGCCTTTTTTCAATTGATCACGCTTAATACTTTCAAGTCTGCCGAGGTCAATCTGAAAGAAGGATTGGATAATATTCGAACCATCCGGCCTTCCATTAAAAATAGTTAGGACTCCTTCATCTGAGAGCCCAAAATATCCATTTGCCTTCAAAAGCGGCGAAATATCATCATATTCCTGCCTGAATACCGCCTTGTTCGCTTCTATATCTACTAGCTGCCATTCGTCATATTTTGCCCAAAAGTCCTCCATAGACCAAATTGTTTCCTGAATCCGTTCCTCACTCATTTCACCATCAAGGTAGACTCTTTGCAAAATGATGGTGATCTTAAGAGGTTCGTTGATTTCCTCGACTGCTTCTTCAGGCTTCTCAGCAAAAACTGGCTCTGTCTGAAGTACTAAACTGTATCCCGATAGACCGATTAGGAGCATAACAGCTGAGCTTAATACTTTTAATAATTTGATTGAAGCCATTGCTGTCCACCTCTCTTATTTGCTAAAATATGTTTCTTTTTCACTAATAGTGTAGCCAAAATGTTCTTATTTATCCTTTTAAAATAAGGCTGTTTTCGCATTGATTGTTGCTTTTCGCATAAAACTCCTTAGCCGCATGCCGTAAGGATTTGAAGCTCTTTTCTTAATGCTCCTTACATGATACTCCTAAAAATCCAGCAGCAATTTTTACTTTTGGTTGAGCAAGCAGCAAAGTTTACGAATAGAGCCATAAATAAACATGAAATAGAAGGCTAGAGGTTACTCTGCCTTCTATCGTGCTTACGGATTGAAGTTGATGCTTTCCCGCGGGTTTCCATTCTTCCGGTCATAATCAATATTCCTTGATCTGCTGAAGGTTCCTTCATCCTCGATGATGCGAAGTTCTCTGTCTTCAGTATATGGAAGGACAGCCTGTTTGATTTTCTTGTCTGTCTGTTTTTTTAGTGACTTGTCCTTATAGGTCACGGCAATTTCTACTTTCCTGCCAAATAAAACCGACCTTACCTTATCGACATTATCGACAGACTCAGCAGCAATTCCTACTTTGCGGGCCAATCTGTTATCTTGTTCAGAATTCGTGTAGATTCTTGCCTGGCCGCTTCCCCTCTGTTCACTCAGGTGTCCATGGTAATTTAAATCACCGCGGCTGTATTTATTATCTCTTTGGAAAAAGTTATGGTCATGGTCAGAACGCGGGACGGTTGGATTCGGAGGATTGCCATTTTCATCTCTGGACTGAAGCATCCTCCGTTTCCGGTTTTCTGCGGCTATTCCCTCTTTTCCGAAATTATGGTCAAAAAGCTCCGTGACCGCACCCTCTCTGTCATCCATCACGTCAATTTCATTCCCTTTTTCGTTCGAGTAATAGCCAAGTGGCTGCCCACCGCTGGCATTCCTGCCCTGTACAGCGGCTTCCTCATTTCCATTACAAGCCGTCAGCCCTATTGTGAGCAAGGAAGCTATAGGTAAGAACAACATTCTTTTGTTCAATCGAAAAACCCCCATCCTAGCTAAAATGAGCATGTTATATGCTCATTATTAGAGTGCGGATGGGGCTGGATTTTCATTCTGACAGATACGTCCAAAAACCTAAACATCCAGTCTGGATTTAACCTCTTCCTGAAAACGTTTCCTTTGCTGAAACTGGCCGGCAGTCATTCCAACGATTGGTCCCAGACTAGATGGATTGGATTGATTTCTTTCCCTCAACAAGCGGTTCCACTCCCTTAGGATATCAGCAGGATATAATAGCCCATATAAGAAAGCATCAGAGCGCAACCATTTATTTAAATGCTTTATTTTTGCCAGTGACTCAAACCGCCAATCCAGGAATGGCAGAATCCGATTTGCGTACTGCAGCATATCATAGGCTCTCGATCCAGTGCTGATTAAATCGAAATCAATTATGAACAGCTTCCCGGCCTTCGAGCGCAGAAAATTGTGGTGGGCTACATCTCCGTGGAGGATGGCTGGCGGCTCTGTTTCGAGATCATTTTTCAACTTCGTAAAATTCATCAGCGAAAAATCCGCCCATTCCAGGAGCTCATCGGTCATGCTTTTATTAACATAGCGATTAACTGCAGGGAGGTTCTTCGTGAATTCATGTTTTCGATGCTGCCACTTTCCCGCTATATCCGTTTTCGGCAGCATAGCAGCATACGAAGGAACAAGAACTGAAGTATGATCATGGAACCTATTCAGCAGTTCAACGCCATCCTCTCTGTCCTTTTGGACTCCATAATCAAAACGCTGCTCATGATGGTCAATAAATTCAATACAACCATAGTATGACCCATGGAAATGAAGCGGATCTTTATTTTGATTATAAAACCGGTAGGATTGGTTAAAACCCGATTTCCGCAACGATGAAGCAAATGTTTCTTGAATTTTTAATTTTCGCAGATCCTTATATCCTTTTATAATAATTTTTTTGCTGACTGTTTCAACCAGATAGACATTCCCTCTCAGATGGGTCATACCTTTGATTTCCACATCGAGTTCTCTGGATAAATAAGAGAAGAGACGATTGAAAAAGAAATCGTCTCCACCCCTCTTGATGTTAATATTCATTGCTCTCTTCATCATCGAAGCGCGGCATCGGCATTCCGTAGCCTCCACCCATTGGACCTGCTCCGTAAAGATTCATGAACCCCTGCGGACCCATGCCCATTTGATATCCATGGTGCGGGTGAGGCTGCATACCCGGAGCACCGGCAAATCCGTGGTGCATCATATGCTGAGGATGGTGCATTCCTGCTCCCATCATACCGTAAGGATTACCCATTTGACCTCCGCAGCCACAATCATTGCCGGCACCCTGGACTGCCTGCTTTGGCATCATTGGAGGCTGCATCATCCCGCCTACTTGCGGCATTTGGTTATCCATCATTCCGCCTACCTGTGGAAATTGGTTATCCATCATTCCTCCGACTTGCGGCATCATCGGCATCTGGCCTTGCATCATTCCTCCGACTTGCGGCATCATCGGCATCTGGCCTTGCATCATTCCTCCGACCTGCGGCATTTGATGCGGCATCTGCCCCTGCATCATTCCTCCGACCTGCGGCATTTGATGCGGCATCTGGCCCTGCATCATACCGCCTACCTGTGGCATTTGATGCGGCATCTGATGATCCATCATTCCTCCGACCTGTGGCATTTGATGCGGCATCTGATGATCCGTCATTCCGCCTACCTGTGGCATTTGATTATTTTCCATCATTCCGCCTACTTGCGGCATCATCGGCATCTGCCCCTGCATCATCCCTCCGACCTGTGGCATTTGATTTTCCATCATCCCTCCGACTTGCGGCATTTGATTTTCCATCATTCCGCCTACTTGCGGCATCTGAGGCATTGGCATATCCGAAGATTCATCATCCATCATTCCGCCCACCTGCGGCATTTGGTTATCCATCATTCCGCCTACTTGTGGCTGTAGATGCATTTGATTATCCATCGCACCGGCTACTTGCGGCATATATGGCATCTGGTGAGGATACCCTTGTTCCGGTATACAGCCCGGTCCAGGCATTACAGGTGAAATAGGAACACCATGGAAAACAGGACCTGTCATTTGCGGTGCTGTATGATGAGGCATATTCCCCCCCATAGTCGGGCTTAATGGCATCTGCATCTGGGCAAAAGATGATGATTCCATATCCTCCGCTGGCAATGCCATGTTTGGCATCATTCCTGGGTATTGGGACATCCCCTGTACCTGTGGGTATGGCATTTGCTGTCCTTGATGGCCATAGGCGGGACCTGTCATGGAAGGTGCTCCTGGGTAACAGTTATAAGGATAAGGGATCATCGGCTGCTGGTAACCTCCTTGAACGAATGGCATCATTGATGGTGATTCATCCATGAAATCATTCTTTTCAATTTTTATATCGGGCTTTATTTCTGACTTCACATTTGGTTTCATCTCAGCTTTTGGCAACTGAGGTTTTACCTCTGGTTTAACCTGTGGTTTGGTCTGCTGCTTGACTGGAGCCTTGACCTCAGGCTTGATTTCTGGCTTGACCTCTGGTTTGACTTCCGGGAAGATATTGTCCGGCTTGGGCGGGAGCTGCGGCTTCGGCTGTGGTTTTGGCTGTGGTTTTGGCTGTGGTTTTGGCTGTGGCGGGAGCTGCATATTGGCCATATTCATCATATAGTAATTGTTAATATCAATTTCAGGCTTAATTTGCACTGGCATCTTCGGTTTATATGGTTTAACAGGCTCTTCCTTCTTAACCGGTTTAGGCATTTCCTTCTTCGGCTGTTCCTTTACGGGAGCCTCTTTTGGCACTTCTTTCTTCACTTCTGGCAATGGCATCGGTTTCTCTTTGGCAATCGGCATTTCCTTTTTGCCACCCATATTGATTTTTGCTTGAGGCGTTCCACCTGCGATCGGAGCTTCTTTCTTTATTGTTCCTCCTGCAGTTGGAACTTTTATTTTCATACCGGGCATAATCATATCAGGGTTGCTGAGCTGGGCGTTCATCTTTTTCAGCTCTTCAAAGTTCACGCCGTACTTCTTGGCGATCTTCCAAAGAGTATCCCCTTTCTGTACGATATGGATTTTCACTCTGATTCCCTCCTATGGCATAAGTCCATATATTCTATGTTGGTGTGGGCAAATTGCTAACAATCTTCAAAAAAACTTATGCTTCTATCTAAATAAATATGTTTTTCCACAGGAGATTAAGCTTTTCCCATAAAAAAAATCCTCCCCGGCCAGGGAAGGATTCAAATTATGACTGCTCAAGCATGCGGTTCAGGGCAAGCTTCGCGTTAAATGCGGTTTCTTCATCTACTTTTATAAGATTAATTTCCTGGCCCTGAAAAACACAATCGAGACTCCAGGCAAGATGCTGAAGGTCAATCCTGTTCATTGTCAGGCATGGACACATATGAGGATTCAAGGAAATAATATGCTTATCAGTGTGTTGTGAAATCAGGCGTTTGACCAAGTTCATTTCTGTCCCGATTGCCCAGGATGAGCCGGCAGGAGATGCTTCAATCGCTTCAATAATATAATTTGTAGAGCCTGCCATATCTGACAACGCAACAACTTCACGTGTACATTCAGGGTGGACAATGATTTTCATGTCAGGGTGTACTTCGCGGACATGGGCGATATTTTCCACTGTAAAATTCTCATGGACAGAGCAATGTCCCTTCCAAAGGATGACCTTAACTTTTTCAAGCGGGCCATCAAATTCAAGGATATTCTCAATCGGGTTGTATACGGCCATTTCGTCCAGGCCGATTCCAATGTTAAAAGCCGTATTCCTGCCTAAATGCTGATCCGGAAGGAATAGCAGGCGTTCTTTTTTTGAAAAAGCCCAGCGGACCATCTTCTCGGCGTTGGAGGATGTCACAGTCGCACCGCCATTCGCTCCGACAAAGGATTTAATCGCTGCTGTTGAATTCACATACGTCAACGGCAGAATAGTGTCCCCAAACAAGACCTGAAGAAAATCCCAGGCTCTTTCCGTCTGGTAAATATCCGCCATATCTGCCATCGAGCAGCCTGCCCTCATATCTGGCAGGTAGACCTTCTGGCTTTCGGTCGTTAAAATGTCTGCAGTTTCGGCCATGAAATGAACTCCGCAAAACACAATATGTTCTGCTTCCCTGTTCTCTGCCGAAAGCTGGGCTAATTTCAATGAATCCCCAGTCGCATCAGCGAATTGAATCACTTCGTCTTTTTGATAATGATGACCAGGAATAAAAAGTTTCTTTCCCATTTTCTCCTTAATCCCTTTGATCATATCCTCCAGTTCCTGAACAGACATATTTTTGTACTTATCAGGAAGCATCCTAGATTTCGCTTCGAGCGCCTCCAATATATTCATATGCTACAGCCCCTTTCGTTTCAGCCATCACTTTCGCGCTAATATCCAATGATTTTACAGAATGAGTCAGGAATCCAAGCGAAATATAGTCCACTCCGCAATCCTTATAGGCATGGAGGTTTTCGAGTGTGATGCCTCCCGATGCCTCTGTTAAAATTCCTGCAGGGACACTGCCAATCCAATCCTTGATTTGTTCAGGATGCCTGTTATCGAACATGATGACGTCAACCTTTGCTTCAATCGCTTCCCGGAGCTGTTCCATTGTTTCAATCTCGACTTCAACCTTCACCATATGCCCAAGACTTAATCTCACTGCTTCAACTGCATTGCTGATTGATCCTGCGAAGGAGATGTGATTATCCTTAATCATCACGGCGTCATACAACCCATAACGATGGTTGAAGCCGCCGCCGCAGCGAACCGCATACTTCTCAAGCATTCTGAGACCCGGGGTGGTTTTACGCGTATCACAGATTCTCGTTTTTGCGCTGTCTAAAACTCTGACAGCCTCATTCGTTTTCGTCGCAATCCCGCTCATCCGCTGTACAAGATTAAGGACGACCCTTTCTGCTTTAAGCAAAGCGGAAACTCTGCCAGTGATCAAGGCTAATTCTTGACCCTTGACTACTTTATCCCCATCTTGAACATGCAGGATAATCTGACTGCCCTCATCAAGCAGCCTGAAGCCTGTTTGGATAATTTGCTCCCCACAGAAAATTCCGTCATCCTTCGAGATTAAAACAAGGCTTCCTTTGATTTCTTTTCCGAAAATCAGTTCACTGGTGACATCACGTTCACCTATATCTTCAATAAAAAATTGTTCAAGTAGCAAGCGCAGTTTGATTGAATTCATGCTTACCATCCTTTACGTTTTTTCGTTGATGGATGATTTGTTTTTTCATCCAATTGGCGTTATCTTCATGCGGAAAATCTTTTCGGTAGTGCCCGCCCCTGCTTTCTGTCCTTTCCAAAGCCGACTGTGTTATTAAGGTTGCGGTGATGTACATGAACAGTCTGTTTAATTCAGATGGCTCCAAGTGGTCCAGACGTGCCTCAAGCCATTGACCCATATTGAATTGATCAAGCCACTCATTCTGTAAAATCAGCAATTCTTTTGTCCTGACAATCCCTGTTCGGTCCATCATGGTTTGTTTTAGTGAGTCCATGTCAGGAAGCTCACCTTCGAAGACAATTTGATTCACGTTGGCTTCTCTTTTGGCAGTTTGATGATGAATTCCCATGATACTTACTGCTTCTTTTTTGTCTGCTTGATGGCTGTTGATCCATCCAGCGAGGTTTTCGCCAACAAACATGCCTTCTAATAAGGAGTTGCTCGCCAGCCTGTTTGCTCCGTGGATTCCAGTGCATGCAGTTTCTCCGATTGCATGCAATCCGGGGATACTGGTTCTGCCATGCAAGTCTGTCTTTACCCCGCCCATGATAAAATGGCTCCCGGGAACAACAGGGATCAAGCCATTTTCAATATCTATTCCATGCTGTGCACATAGCATGCTGATCGTCGGGAACCTGCTGTTGAAATCCTGGATATTGGCAATGTCTAAATAGATTTGAATCCCTCTACGCGAGTAATCATAAATAGTCTGGGAAACAATGTGCCGTGGTGCCAGGTCCTTCAACGGATGAATTTCTTCCATGATCCGCTTTCCCTCTGCAGTAACAAGCAGGGCCCCTTCACCCCTTACTGCTTCTGAAATGAGACCCTTCGTCTTTCCATCTACGTAAAGAAGTGTAGGGTGAAACTGGATAAATTCCATATCGGCCAGCTCCGCACCTGCTCTATAGGCAAGCGCCAATCCATCCCCGGTTGCAGTTTCAGCATTCGAGGTGAGAGCGAAGACCTGCCCGCAGCCGCCCGTAGCAAGGACAATATGGGGAGCCGAATATACTTCAATCGTTCCATCCGGCAGCTTCGCTTTCACTCCGGTACAGCGAGTTTCATCATTGTTTAAAATAAGTTCATAAACAAATATGGATTGTTCAACTGAAACATTGTCATTCAAACCTGACAGCAAAAAGTCGACCATATGCTTACCGGTCGCATCGCCTCCGCTATGGACAATCCTCTTTTCACTATGAGCGCCTTCAATCCCGAGAAGCAATTTTCCATTTCCATCCTCATCAAAACGACAGCCTGATTGCCATAAGCCTTTGATCAGCTGCGGCGCTTTCTTGGTCATTTTAAGTACAGCTTCAGGGTTACTATGATGAGCTCCCGCCTCCATTGTGTCGAGATAATGGAAATAAGGATCATCACTCGCAGAAACCGCTGCCGCGACTCCACCCTGTGCAAGATATGAATTGCCCGCTGTCAATTCCCGTTTTGTGAGAATAATCACATTTAAATCCTTTGATAATTTATTGGCCAATTGCAATGCGGCAATCCCACTGCCTACAATGATTACATCTGATTGTTTCATATATTGATAGCCTCCTGGATTAACAGGTGTCTTGACATCTATATTTACACAGTTTTACACTGTTGACAAGAGCTTTTATTTTTACACCGGAGAAAGCAAGATTATGTGACCGAAATTCGTTTAAAAGTCGTCTTCGGGCACATGTTAGTTCTTCTTGTGACCGAGATTCGTTTGAAAGCCTGACTTCGGGCACATGTTGGCTCTTCTTGTGACCGAGATTCGTTTGAAAGCCTGACTTCGGGCACATGTTGACTCTTCTTGTGACCGAGATTCAAGAAGAGTCAGCTTTACAGGCATAAGCAACCAGTAAGAATGGACAGGAGCGAAAACCTATGAAATATTTTGATTACGCGGCAACATGCCCGCTCGACCGGGACGCAGCTAATATTTTCATTGAAGCGTCGACAAAGTACTATGGAAATAGTCAGAGCCTGCATGAAGCCGGGAGTGCATCTGCCAACCTCCTCGAAAGCTGCAGAAAGGAGTTTTCGCACCTGCTTGATGTCGATGAAGCAGGGATTTATTTTACGAGCGGAGGTTCTGAATCGAATTACCTTGGCATTATGGCGCTCCTCTCTGCCAAAAGAAAACACGGCAATCACATTGTTACCGGAGCAGCCGAGCATTCTTCTGTCTACAATCTGATGAAAAAGCTTGAAGGAGAGGGATGGGAAATCACATACCTCCCATTGGACGTAACCGGAAAAATAGAGTATGCAAGTTTTACAAAAGCTGTCCGGCCGGATACTGTGCTCGTTTCGATTCAGCATGGAAACCCTGAGATCGGCACAATTCAGCCAGTCATCAAGATTGCTGATTATTGCCATTCAAAAGACATACTGTTTCACACTGACTGCGTGCAAACATTTGGAAAAATCCCACTTAACACCCTGGCCGGCTGCGTAGATGCCCTTTCGATTTCAGGCCATAAGTTTTACGGGCCAAAAGGAACCGGTGCTGCCTATGTCAATCCGAAACTTGCATGGAAGCCTTACATTGATGGAACAGTACATGAAAAAGGCTTCAGGCCCGGCACGGTAAATGTCCCGGGAATCGCAGCAATGACTTCAGCAGCGCAAAAAGCACATTCACTCATGGATACAGAAACGAAAAGAGTTACTAAATTGAGAGAGGCTCTTATTGAATCCCTATCAGATGTCAGGGAATCAATTGAGATTTTTGGTGCAGATCGCGATGAACAGCTTCCGGGGATCGTGGGAATGGCGATAAAGGGATTGGAGGGACAATATGTCCTGCTTGAATGCGACCGCAGTGGGTTTGCGATTTCCACCGGAACCGCTTGTAATACAGGCATGCTGTCACCAGCGAAGACGATGTCTGCAATGGGAATCAACGGGAAACAGGCAAAGGAATATTTCAGAATTTCATTCGGGCGGGAGACTAATCAGGAAGATGCAGTTGATCTTGGGAAAATGCTTGCAGCAATCACCGCCCAGATGTCGGCCGTTTAACTTCAAGCTGATTTTATGGTAAAATTCTCGAATGAAGAAGTTGAAGGAGAGATCGGATTATGAAGGAACCTACGAAAATCCTCGGAGATGAACGCCGGGCATACATCCTGAAACGTCTGCAGGAAAGCAGTGAACCCATCACCGGAGGCGAACTTTCGGCGATAACGAATGTAAGCAGGCAGGTCATTGTTGGCGATATTACCTTGCTTAAAGCCAAAAATGAACCAATCATAGCTACCAGCCAGGGATACCTATATATGCATGCCTCTCGTCCTTCAGCAGCGGAAAGGACCATTGCTGTCTCCCACGGCCCTGAAAGGACAGAAGAAGAACTCCTGCTTCTTGTCGATCAAGGAGTAACTGTTAAGGACGTGAAAATTGAACATCCCGTGTATGGGGATTTAACTGCTTCCATCATGGTCTCAAACCGAAACGAAGTAAAACAGTTCATGGAAAAAATCAAGGCTACTAACGCTTCCTACCTATCGGAGTTAACAGACGGAATCCACTTGCACACAATCTCCGCTCCAACGGAAAAAGCCCTGGATGAAGCAGAAGAAACGCTAAGAAAAGAAAATTTACTTATTAATGTCGAATAGGGATATAAAAAAATCCATCAAATTGATGGATTTTTTATATCTTATGGCTTGAATAGCTCCCAAGCACCTTAACAGTGCAACCCAGTGCCTCTAGTTCCGCAATCGCACCCGGAACCAATACATCATCCATTTTCAAATTGATATCGATAATGAAAAAGTATCTCCCTAAGCCCGTTTTCATCGGACGTGATTCTATCTTGGATAGATTGAGTTTCCGCCAGGAGAAAGCAGATAAAACTTGATGCAGCGCTCCTGCGCGATCTGAAGGCAGTGTAATCATCAGGCTTGTCTTGCACTCTTCGGTTGAAGCCATGTGAATATCATGATCTTCCTTTGCAAGCACAGCGAAGACGGTATGATTATAGCTGTAATCATGGATATTTTCCTTAGCCGTCACTAATTCGTATTCCTCTGCAGCAAGGCTATTCGCGATGGCAGCAATATTTTGCTCTGGATGGTTTTTTACATATTTGGCCGCTGCGGCTGTAGAAGACATATCTTCAAGTGGAATTCCTTTGAATTCTTTATGTAAAAATTTATGGCACTGTGCAAGTGCGTGTGGATGGCTGCAAATTTGTTCTGCTTCCCTCCACTTTTCGATATTGTCTCGATGAACCAGCAAATGCTGCCTGATTGGCACCACCGCTTCACCAACAATCTGAAGGTCTGTTTCATGGACCAAATAATCGATGGTAAGATTAACGGAACCCTCGATTGAATTTTCCAGCGGAACGATTGCTGCGTCAATTTCTCCTGCAGAAGCGGCATCCATGCATTCTGGTATACTCACAAATGGTATCCTCTTAGCCTCTTTAAACAATTGCCGGGCAGCATAATCCGTAAATGTTGCTTCCGGTCCAAGATATCCAATAATCAAACCTATCCCCCCTGCTACAGTACCCTTTCTTTTTAAGCTCCTGACCCCAGAACTTCAACTTTTTCTACAAATTCCAGTCTTTTCAGTCTCGCGAGCAATTCATCCATTTCGACTCTCATTTCGGTGACATTCAAGCTCAGCGTTACATTTGCCCTGCTTTGCAGAGGAATGGTCTGATGGATGGTCAAAACATTGCAGCCAGTTGCAGCAACCGTGCTCAGCAGTTCAGAAAGCGTCCCAGACCGATCTTCAAGCTGAAAAAACAGCGTAATGATCCGTTCCTTCACAATTGTATGGAAAGGAAAAACGGTATCACGGTATTTATAAAATGCACTTCGGCTCAAATCGACACGTTGAACTGCATCCCAGACTGACTCTGCTTTACCGCGCTCGATCATTTCCTTTGCCTCGAGCGTTTTCTTCATTGCCTCAGGCAGGACATCTTCACGAACAAGGTAAAACTTCCTATCTTGATTTTGCTTCATCTCCACCACCCCATCCGTTTGCTGGCTTTTTTTATTCTTCTTGCTGCCACGATTCTGTTTTTTAAAGAGGAAAGCCGATTAGCCTGTTTCTGGCTAATCGACCTTCTAAAATCATTTAAGCCTATTCCACGAATTCAAATTCATATTCAAGCAGCTTCACTGTATCTCCGTCTTTCGCGCCTCTTTCACGAAGAGCATCATCAATGCCCATACCGCGCATCTGGCGGGCGAACCTTTGGACAGATTCATCTCTAGAAAAATCGGTCATCTTGAACAGCCTTTCAATACTGTCACCCGAAATGACAAATGCCCCATCCGGTTCACGAGTAATCTGGAATTCCTGCTCCGCTTTTTCGTGTTTGTACATAACTCGAGTTTCATCTTTTTCTAATTCCTCTTCATCAATGAGAGGGAACTCAGGAGTCTTTTCAATCAGGTCAGCTACCGCGAACAATAATTCACGCAGACCTTCTCTTGTTACAGCCGAAATTGGGAAAACAGGGTGCTCATCTCCCAGTTTTTCCTTGAACACTTTCAGGTTTTCTTCCGCGTCTGGCATGTCCATTTTATTGGCCACGATTACCTGCGGTCTTTCAGTCAGCCTCAAGTTATATTCCTTCAACTCATTATTGATTGTCAGATAATCCTCATAAGGATCGCGGCCTTCCGTTGCAGCCATGTCAATAACGTGGATGATGACCCGTGTACGTTCGATATGGCGCAGGAACTGATGCCCAAGACCCACTCCTGAATGTGCTCCTTCAATAAGTCCAGGCAAGTCTGCAAGCACGAAGCTTCTGCCGTCTTCTGTTTCGACCATACCCAGGTTCGGTGCAATGGTCGTGAAGTGGTATTCTGCAATCTTTGGCCTAGCTGCTGAAACAACAGACAATAACGTCGATTTCCCGACGCTTGGGAAGCCCACGAGCCCCACATCCGCAAGGAGTTTCAACTCCATGATGATTTCTCTTTCTTGTCCTGGTTCACCTTTTTCGGAAAGCTCTGGTGCCGGGTTGGCTGGTGTTGCGAAACGCGAGTTACCGCGTCCGCCCCGTCCGCCCTTTGCGATGACAGCCTTTTGCCCATGCTCTACAAGGTCAGCAATGATTGCGCCGGTCTCGGCATCGGACACGATTGTCCCTGGTGGAACCTTTACGATCATATCCTTCGAATTTTTACCATGCTGGTTTTTAGACATTCCGTGCTCGCCGCGCGGTGCCTTGAAATGGCGCTGGTACCTGAAATCCATCAGCGTGCGCAGTCCTTCCTCAACCTGGAAGACCACATTCGCACCATTACCGCCGTCGCCGCCAGCCGGGCCGCCCTTCGGTACATACTTTTCACGTCGGAACGCGACCATTCCATCGCCGCCGTCCCCGCCTTTTACATAAATCTTAACCTGATCGACAAACATTATGTCATTACCACCTGTCTGAAATTTGTTATCGCTTTTATGTTTCCCTAGAGTGATTCCATAAAAACTTCTATCGTCAATTCCCCATCGACCACGCCATCCGAGATAACTTTCATGTTATCACCAGGCTGCTGGTCGAGGAAACTTTTCAAGCGATTTTTATCATTTATTATTCCGCTAAAATCAAAAAAGAACCCGATTCCTTTCTCCTGCGGCTCAATTGTGACGGAGAGATGATTTTCCTGATATTGTTCAATCGAAGAATTCAATGTATCAAAAAGCTGCTCTGTCCAGCCAGTCAACAGCTGGTCATCTAATCTGTGGAAGTTCTGGGAGTCCATTACTTCATATTCCAATTGGAAATGATGATTCTCCCAATTGCAGGTTAACAATTTAGAGGCAAACTGAGGAAGATGTAAATTAGATAGCTTTGCATCCTGCCTGGCTTCCATGATAATTTCTTCAATAATCTCTTTAGCCCGGTCCACTTTATTCAGCGATAAATTCCCTTTAATTAATTGAAGCTTATTCATCCAATCATGGCGTGCATGGCGCAAAACCTCGATTGTATCCCACTCTTTCTTCATACACATACTCCTACTCATAAGACTGCTTGGTGTAAGTATAACAAAAAAGCCATTCTGCGTAAGCTAATTATGTATTTATATGTTGGTTGGACCTATAAAATCGTGATTTATATTAACCTTAATTACTGTCATAACACCCTATTCGGGCATTAATGAATTTTTTGCTTCATTCAGCAGATCACAATTATGGAGCATTCAATACATAAGAACTCCATAATGCCATCAATAAGCTTTCAAAATACAAGAAAACCCTAACCGCAGTGGTTAGGGCTTCTCTTTAGCTTACGCTTCTTGAGCTGCTGGATAAACACTTACTTGCTTGCGGTCACGGCCAAGACGTTCGAATTTAACGACGCCGTCAACCTTAGCGAATAGAGTGTCATCTCCACCTTTACCCACGTTTACACCTGGGTAGATTTTAGTTCCGCGCTGACGGTAAAGGATAGAACCACCAGATACGAATTGACCGTCTGCACGCTTAGCGCCAAGGCGCTTAGAGATTGAGTCACGTCCGTTCTTAGTTGAACCTACACCCTTCTTAGAAGCGAAGAATTGAAGATCTAATCTTAACATTTGTTCCACCTCCTACTGTTTGAAGGTTAATTTTATATGCTTTCCGTACTCTTTTTCCATCGATTGCAATGTAATGACCATGCTTTCGAGGAGCAGTTGGATTTTCTCCTGTGTATCCGCCGGCAAATTGTCGGGGATTTCACAGCGGAGAAAACCGTCGGCGCCTTGTTCAATGTCAGGGGTGATACCTGTCAAACCAATGATGGAATTGACAGTCCCGATCGAGATGGTCGAAACACCTGCACAGACAATGTCACTGCCATGGGCAGCGAATCCAGCGTGGCCGCTAATCGTAAACGATTGGATGCTTCCGGATTTTGTACGATTAATCGTTGCACGAATCATGGTAATCTGCCTTAATTAAGCGTTGATCTTTTCAATAACAACTTTAGTGTAAGGCTGACGATGACCTTGCTTCTTACGATTGTTCTTTTTCGCTTTGTACTTGAAAACGATGATTTTCTTTTGACGGCCGTTCTTTTCAACTTTAGCAGTTACAGTTGCGCCTTCAACTACTGGGCTACCAACTTTAACGTTATCGCCACCTACAAAAAGAACCTTGTCAAAAGTTACAGTTTCGCCTTCAGTAGCGTTCAGCTTTTCAATGTAGATTGCTTGTCCTTCTTCTACCTTTACTTGCTTGCCGCCAGTTTCGATAATTGCGTACATTCCATTGCACCTCCTCATTAGACTCAGACTCGCCAACCGCAGGCGTTTGCGAATTTGCAAAGCTTAAATACCTGAAGTGTGCGGTTGTAGCACGGGTGCTACAAACAATAACATTAAAATATTATCATATGTTTAGCGAAAGTGTCAACATAATAATACATGTTCTTTGGCTCAACCTGATTCTGTCAAAGCACCAACCTTAAGGATTTCATAAAAAGGTTTCGCCGCATCTGACAACGAGAATTTTATCTTAAGGCCCAGTGCTTTTTCAAGCCTCAGTTTATGGATATCGGCCTCACCGGAAAAATGCTTGATGACCTCATTCGTCGCTGCTATGAGAACTACTTCATATTCAGAATTTTTGTATTCCCACAACGAGCGCTCAAGTCTGTATGCAACGGTTTCCGAGCTCAGCACCTGCCCCGTACCTCCGCATGTCCAGCATTTTTCAGTCAGCGTCTCGGCCAGCGACTGCTTCGTTTTCTTTCTCGTCAGCTGAAGGATTCCCAGCTCGGTAAAGCCGATGATCCTTGTCCGCCGCTCATCCTGGAGCAGCTCTTTTTGAATGAGTTTCTGCACCTTGTTCCGTTCACTATCATTCTTCATATCAATAAAATCAATCAGAATGATGCCTGCAAGATCTCTGAGCCTGATTTGCCTTGCCGCTTCGACTGCAGCATTCAGATTCGTTTTCGTGACAGTGTCACGAAGATCCGTTTTGCCGGAAAACTTTCCTGTGTTCACATCGATCATTGTAAGTGCCTCACCCTGGTCAATGACCATGTAGGCTCCTTTATCCAGCCAGACCATCTTTTTTAGCAGCCGCTCGATTTCTTGCTCGATTTTATAAAAGGAGAAAATATTTTCTTTGCCATTATAAAACTCTGACTCTATACCTTCTGGATGATTCTGCTGAATTCTTTTTTTCATATCGAGACAATCTGTGATCACTTCCACATTTTCAACAGATAGAAGTGCCGCCATCGCCTGCTCAAAAAAGTAGTCACGGCTGTGAACGATCCCCGGCTTCTTCATGGCTGAAATGGACTTTACCATTTGAGCGTATTGATCCCGCTGCTGTTCCAGCTCACGCAAGATGACTTGCTCTGTCTGACTCAGGCTTTCAGTCCTGAAAATGAGGCCTTCTTCAGGCGTTTTAACCTGGCTGGCGAATTCTCTCCATTTATCCCTTGTTTCTGGTGATTCTGCCTTTTTAGATACAGCTATGTATTTTCCGTGAGGCATATAGACAAGGTTATCACCCTGTAATTCGATGATTCCTGTCAGCCTTGCCCCTTTTGTCCCGGCCGCATCTTTTTCAACCTGTACCAGCAGCTTTTCTCCTTGGTGGACATAGGAAGAGATTGAACGATTCGCTTTATTTTCGTCATCTGAAAGTACATAGGATGGGAGCTTATCTTTCTGCAGGAAGCCGCTTATTTCTTCGCCAAAATTGACGAATGCCGCATTCATCCCTGGAATAACTTTTTCGACAATGCCAAGGTAGACATTCCCGACCAGCGATTCCTGGCCCGGCTGTTCAATATATATTTTTTCGACTTCGCCATTCTTGACCATAGCGAAGCGCTTTTCTCTCGAATTTGCATTGATAATTAATTGGTTCATTGATTCTCCCTACTCGCAAAAAAATGCAGCGCAAAAGGTGTCTGCGCTGCATTCATTATCCTATTTTAGAAGGTGTAAAGCAAATCTCCTATTTTCGCTGATAATAACTTCTCACTGAAAAAAGCATGGAGCAATTCATTCTCGTCCATGACCATTTCCTTGCCGTCCTGCTGCTTGACGATAATGGGATGCTTGCAGCCGCGCTGGAACTTTTCCAATACATGGCCGACCATTTCATTCTCTGTTGCGTTGATCGGCTTTAGCTCTCTCAAGTCCAACTGCTTTCCATAATGCCGCTCCATCAAAAAACGCATGAAGATAAAACGCCGCTGCTTCCATTCATAATAAATAGAAAAGGCCAGGAAACCGATGATGACCCAGACATTCAATGTCAAAGGTGCGATAACGCTTAGAATCACCGAAAAGATAACGAGTGATCCTGCTGAAACAAACAATGTACGCAAATGGGCTTCCTGAAAGGATTTATTCATTGATAATAAAATGAACACCAGCTTGCCGCCATCCAATGGCCAGATTGGGATAAGGTTGAACAGCAGAATCATCATATTATATTCGATGAACAGCAGATGCCATTTTTCCGGAAGAATCCCTGCAATTAACAGCAAATAGGAGAGTGCCATCATCCAAACATGCTGCAGGGGTCCTGCCAGAACAACAATCAATTCCTCTTTTAACGGCCTGTTCCCGTGCTCATCCATTTCAGCTACCCCGCCAAATGGAAGCAGAGCGATCTTCTTGATTCTCCACGAAAAAAAAGAAGCTGCAGCACCATGTCCCATTTCATGAACAAAAATAATCAGCAGCACCATCATCAACTCTATAAAATGCGCGGTCACAACCGCAAGGGCGATGATCACCCACAACAAAGGATGGATGTGTATTTTTCGCAATAACGCAATGGCTTTATTCAAACTTGATCACCTGGACGGGATCTATGAAGTCATCCCCTTTTTTAATGGCGAAATAAAATGAACCCTTTATTCCATCCGTACTGTCCATTGCCGTACCTACCTTCGCTCCTTTAGAGATATACTCGTAGAGGCTGACATCGATTTTATCGAGGTTTCCGTACCATGTTTCACTCTTGTCTGCATGCTGCACAATGACCGTTTTACCGAAACCTTCCTTCATGCCTACAAAGTGGACAAGCCCTTCATCCATCGCTTCCACGCTGGCACCCTTGCCGGTCTCAATCTGAATTCTCTGGCCATTGTCCCCAAAATCCTCAAGGATTTTCCCGGAAGCAGGGAGTGCATATTGAGCGCCTGGGTTCAGTTCCTGATTGGTTTCTTCATCTTCACTTTTTTGTGCCGGAAGCAAAGCTAGAGGCTTGCCAAATTGGTCTTCATACCAGTTTGAAACGGCAGCAAACTGAAATTCCTGGTCCATCGTATGCTTCACATATTGCTGGATGGTTTCTGCTTTTTCTGATGGACTCCGGAAAATAATCGCAATGATCAAAACGAGGCATGCCGAAGCGAGCACTTTGAATAAAAAAACTTCCTTCTTGAATAGAGGATGCCCCCCTTCCCCCGGCCCTATGTCATAAGATGGAATCCTGTCAAAACCATGCCGTTCTTCCTCGGTTGAAAATAAGCGGTTATGGCTCATTTTCTCCATTCTTTCCCGCTCTCTTTTCCTCTTCATCATCCTTCTGCGTATATCATCAGCTCTCGAGTTCATCCAATCCCCACCATTCCCCTTGTACTCTAAGTTAGTACAAGTCTATGACCTGTCCAACAAGAGTATGACAAATTCGTATAATGGGACTGACCTAGGTGAGTTTTTTGTTGTAATCTCCAGTTTTTGGGGCAGGATTATCTTGTGTCCTCAATTTTTCAGCTCTGGATGGTCTTTAGAACTCTTCTTATGACCATGACACCCCTTTTTCCGATCTCCATGTTCTTTAGAAACCTTCTTACGACCATGACACTCTCTTTTTCCGCCTCTGGATGGTCTTTAGAAACCTTCTTATGACCAGCACAATCTCTTTTTCCGCTCTTCATGGTCTTTACCGTTTTTTCGTACCCAGAATTATTTCTAAGTGGGCAGCCAACGGCTTAATAATGCGGAGGACCTTAAGGTGATACATACATAAAAAAAAGCATCTGCCCTCGGTCAAGCGAGTTCAGATGCCTTTTGATCAGCGGACACCGAAGAACTTTTTAATCTTCGAAAATACGCCTTTATTATCATTATCCAACTGCTGCAATGGAACAGACTCACCAAGAATTCTCCTGGCAATGTTCCTGTACGCAATGGATGCTTTGCTATTTGGATTCAAAGCGATTGGCTCTCCGTGGTTTGATGCTTTGATGACCTCATCATCATCGGCCACAATCCCGATTAAATCGATAGAGAGATGTGTCGTGATTTCATCCACATCCAGCATGTCGCCATTTTTCATCATATGGGTGCGGATCCGGTTGATGACAAGCTTTGGTGATTCAACATTTTCCTCTTTTTCAAGCAGGCCGATAATCCTGTCTGCATCCCTGACCGCTGAAACCTCAGGGGTAGTAACAACAATAGCCTTGTCAGCACCAGCAACAGCGTTTTTATAGCCCTGCTCGATTCCTGCCGGGCAATCTATGATGATATAATCATAATCCTGCTTTAGTTCATTCACTAATTTTCTCATTTGTTCTGGCTGGACCGCCGTTTTATCGCTTGTCTGTGCCGCTGGAAGCAAATATAGGTGGTCATCGAAGCGCTTATCTTTTACAAGGGCCTGATGGATCTTGCATCTTCCTTCTATTACATCGACGAGATCATATATGATGCGGTTTTCAAGCCCCATGACAACGTCCAGGTTGCGCAAGCCGATATCTGTATCGACAAGGCAGACTCTTTTGCCTTGAAGGGCCAAAGCTGTACCTATATTAGCAGAAGTTGTTGTTTTGCCAACTCCGCCTTTTCCGGATGTAACTACTATCGCTTCTCCCAATTTAAAGGCCTCCTTCAAATCTAGTTAAATTAGGTCTTTTTTTCATTAAAACTTGCAATCTATCAACTACAATCTGTTGACTGTCCGATATGTAAGCACATTCCATCACACGGTTTTCTTCATCGGGAACATGGTCCGGAGCCCGGTTGATACAATCACTGATCCTAAGTTGTGATGGCTTCATGACAGAAGCAGCAATGACTGCTTCGTTATTGCCTTCCGAACCTGCATGTGCAACCCCTCTTAAAGCACCCATGATAAATATATTTCCTGTCGCTTTCACTGTTCCTCCGGGATTGACATCTCCAATGAGCAGCAAGTCACCAGTTATCTCAAGAACCTGTCCTGAACGGATCACTTTGGCAACAGACACGATTTCTGTTTCCTGACGAAGCTTGTCGGCCTCCTCCCTTGTGATCACATTCGTCTCCAGATCCTCGACGATTAAGTTCCTCTTCTGCCGGATCAGGTCTTTCAGCTCTTCTTCCTGAGCTTTTGAAAGATATCTATTTCCTACTTTCACCTTAACTGAAAGCAGCTGCTGCTCTTCCTGGACACGTGAAGAATTGGAAAGCTTCCTGTCGAGCTCCTTCTTCAGTTCATCGTAGGAGCAAGTATCATCCAAATGGAGCGTAAGTCCATCTTTTGTTCCTTTTATTGTCACATTTTGTGTTTTCTTCATACTGGATGTTCACCTCATACGAAAAGCGCAAGCGCCTTGGTCAGCCCCGATCAGCATTGGAGGGCCAACCAGTGAAGTCGTTCTTTGACTTCATTGGCCGGACCGAAACGTCTCGAGGGGCTAGGCGCTGGAGCTAGACACTAATCTAAGTGTAAAAGTTAAACTTTCTACCTCAGAACAAAAAGCGCAAGACAATTGTCTGCTATAAAAAGTAATTTCTAATATTACTGAAAGAAATTCGACAAGTATCCGCCAAACTCCTTTATTTGAAAAACCGTGCTCACTGCTTTCTAAAATCCAGCCTGCTTATATGAGTAAAAATACTTTTCCTTAAAAAAGTACAGACAACCACTATTATTCGTTTCTAAGCCAGTCTGCAGCATTCTCGAACTGTTTTTTAAATGGATAGGCAGCCAATATGATAAAGGCAAGGTTTAGAATCAATGTTGGGACTAGTCTTATTTTAACATAGGTCGAAAAGTCCAGGTCAGTAATTTTTATCAGCAGCATCAACTCGTAGACTCCTACCTCCAGAAGCACAATGCCAAGCAGGGATAGTATGGATACAATTAAAATATTGGTCTGCAGGATCCTCATCATGTTTGCGGCCAAATAAGCAATGAACGGGAACATGAATAGATAGATCCCGATGATTTCCGTGTAGACGATATCAAAAAGGAGTCCAAAAATTAGCCCATAAAGGATTCCATGTTTTGGGCTCAGGTACGCCGTCAAAAATAAAATCCCTGCCATGAGGAAATGCGGTACAAGAATCCGGTCACTGTTGAATAACTCGGCAGGCAGCAATTCAACAAACAAACTTTCCAGAATGAATAAAAAAGCGAAAAGAGCAGGGAGCAAGAAACGGATCAATTGCCTTCCTCCTCGCCTTCACTATCTTCCAAGCTTTCTTCTATGTCTACTGATATCATTGATTTTTTAACAACCATGACATGTTCCAGGTCATAGAGATTTGCTTCGGGCTTAATATATGCTGTTTGATTTAAGCCAAATTGATCAGGGACAACTTTGACAACCTTGCCAATTGGAAGATCTTTCGGAAAGATGCCGCCCATACCAGTGGTGACGACATTTTGTCCTTTTTCAATTTCCGCATTATATGGAAGTCCTTTTAATAAAAGAAGCTCATTTTTCTTGTCATATCCTTCGATCGTGCCATAAAGCGGCTTGTCAGCCTGCAGGATTGCAGAAATCCTGTTAGTCGGGTCAATTGAGCTGATTAGCTGCACGGTTGCCGAAAATGGTGTTGTGCTTTTGACTTTGCCAATTAAGCCTTTTGATGTGATAACGGCCATATTTTTTTCAATTCCGTTGGAAGCGCCTTTATTGATGATGATCAGTTCATTCCATCGTTCAGGACTTCTGGCAATCCTGATAGCCTGGATTGGCTCATAGTCTGCTAGTGATTCTTTCTTATCTAAAATTTCCTGAAGCTCCTCGTTTTCTTTTTCAAGGGAGTATACTTTCGCTTCAAGGCGGGCCATATCATCTACGCGTTTCTTCAACTCTTTGTTTTCCTGATATGTATTTTGCAAGTCTTGAAGGTTCTCAATTAAACCAGCGATATAATTGGCCGGCCTGGAAACAACGGATTGCACCCAGCTGGTCGAGTCTTTGATAAACTGCTCGGGCCACGTCAATTCTTCTCTTTCCCTTAAAGAAAATCCAATCAATGCCACGAGGACAATAATGCTCACAAGCAGCATTATCAGGCGTTTATTAAAAAAGAACTGTGGCATGATTTACACCTCTAATCTATAAAAATGGATGACAGAAAGGGAGGGAAGTGGATAATCCCCGCTTCCCTTCCCTATTACCTTGATTCTTTTGCTTTAGTCTTGAATAAATCGATATGGTCCAGTGCCTTTCCGGTACCGATTGCCACACAGTCCAGCGGATCTTCGGCAATCAAGACCGGCATCTTTGTTTCTTCACTGATGACCTTGTCCAAATTACGGAGCAAAGCACCTCCGCCTGTAAGGACAATTCCTCGGTCCATGATGTCAGAAGCAAGTTCTGGCGGTGTTTTTTCCAGGGTAAGCTTCACAGCATCAACAATGGCGTATACTGTGTCACGCAATGCTTTGGCAATTTCTTCTGCCGTGATTTCAATTGTTTTCGGCAGGCCTGTCAGCAAGTCACGACCGCGGATTTCCATATTTTCAATGCCATCCGAGTCTCCTGCTGAACCGATTTCCATTTTAATTGCTTCCGCTGTTCTCTCACCAATCATCAGGTTGTAAGTTTTACGGATATAATTGATGATAGCGTCATCCATCTCATCACCCGCAATGCGGACAGATTGAGATGTAACGATTCCTCCAAGAGAGATAATCGCGACTTCTGTCGTACCGCCGCCGATGTCGACAACCATGCTTCCAGTTGGTTCCCATACAGGAAGATTGGCTCCAATCGCGGCTGCAAACGGTTCCTCAATCGTAAAAGCATCCCTGGCGCCAGCCTGGCGAGTCGCATCAATAACCGCTCGTTCTTCAACCGCTGTAATGCCAGATGGAACGCATATCATGACATACGGCTTGCCGGCAAACCAGCCCTTATTCTTCGTTGCCTGTTTGATGTAGTACTTCATCATTGTCGCTGTTGTCTCATAATCAGCAATGACACCATCCTTCATCGGCCTTAACGCGACGACATTTCCTGGTGTACGTCCGATCATGTTCTTTGCATCATTTCCTACAGCGACGATATTTTTTGTATCCGTCTGAAGTGCCACTACGGACGGTTCTCTTAAAACGATTCCTTTTCCTTTAACATAAACAAGTGTATTAGCAGTACCAAGGTCGATTCCGAGGTCTCTTGTACCAATCCCAAACATATTTGTATCTCCCTTTCTTAACAAAAAATGCAATAAAAGAACAGGCAATCTATAACAAAATTAGTTGAATGTTCATAGGCAGATTTCCTGACAAATTTTTAACTTGTCCGCAAAAATCATAAATTATATTATATCGCAACGTCAATCAAAATCCTAGTATCATACATACCCTTTTTCCTTCAAACTAACATATTTATTTTCCCCAATGATCAAATGATCTAACAATTCAATTCCGACAATTTTCCCGGACTCGGCAAGCCGCTTGGTGACTTCGATATCCTCCCTGCTCGGAGTCGGGTCACCCGAGGGATGATTGTGGACGCAAATGACGGATGCTGCTGATCTGCGGACCGCTTCTTTGAAGACCTCTCGCGGATGGACAATCGAAGCGTTAAGGCTGCCGATGAAAATCGTCTGCTTGTGGATCACCTGATTTTTCGTATTCAAGTACAGGCAGACAAAATGCTCCTGGGTCAGGAAGCGCATATCGTTCATTAAATATTTCGCACCGTCTTCCGGTGAGCGGATCACATAGCGTTCATCAAGGGTATGGTTGGCGATGCGCCTGCCGATTTCCACAGCCGCAAGGACATGGATCGCTTTTGCTGTCCCGATTCCTTTAATTTGTGTCAGCTCTTCCAGTGTTGCATCTTTAAGAAGCCGGAGGCCCTCAAACTGGGAAAGCATTCTGTTCGCAAGCTGAAGGACTGATTCCTCCCGCGATCCCGTGCCTAACAGCAGGGCAAGCAATTCATGATTGGAAAGGCTCTGGGGGCCATTTTGGACAAATCGCTCCCGCGGCCGCTCATTTTGCGGATAATCTCTGATCATTAATGAATGTGTAGACAATAGATTTTCCTCCCAGTCATTGATTATGACGAGGGAAGTGTAGAAGAAGTTTCTGTGGTTTTCTTTTAATAAGGAAGGTTGTATCCGATTTTTCTTAACTCCCTGATCATCCTGGATACAGGCAGTCCAACAACTGTGTAATAATCCCCACTGATTTCTTTGACAAGCATACTGCCGAATCCCTGGATTCCATAGCCGCCCGCCTTATCGAATGGTTCACCGCTCTTTATATAGGTGTCGATTTCTTCATCTGACAATTCCCAGAACGTCACATCTGTTTTTTCATAGAAACGCGTTTCCTTCTCAGGGGAGATTATTGATACTCCTGTGTAGACTGAATGGGTGTCCCCAGACAGCTTCTTGAGCATCTTCAAGGCTTCTTGTCCGCTTTCTGGCTTCCCAAGGATCGTTCCATCATGCACTACGACAGTATCCGAACCAATCACGAAGCAATCAGGATAATCCTTAGCCACAGTTCCCGACTTTCTGGAAGCAAGCTCCATAACTACGTCAGCAGGGCTGAGTGTCTCACTGAAACTTTCGTCTGCATCACTGCTCGAGATTTCAAAATTCAAGCGGAGGTTTTCAAGAAGTTCTTTTCGCCGTGGAGAAGAAGAGGCTAAAATGAGGCGTTGCATAAAATCACCTTTCTTTTCTTTTTGCATCAAAGGGAGATACAAACTAATACTATCAAAGTTCACCTTTCGTAACAATCTTTAGTCGTCGGTTTGGCAAAAAAAATCAGAGCCTGGCGCATTTTGCCGAAGGCTCTGTTAATTTGTACGATTTCCCGGAAAATATTCTGGTATATTACTTTCCTATAGTCTGGTATGCAGAAAGGAATGCGAGAAGGCTTTTTTCCATTTCCGCAAGCTGATTGGTATCCTTCGTTTTCTGGTAGCTTATAAACGCAGCTCCCGCCCTCTCTAGGCTTACCTTCGCCTTCAGGACGGTTTGATCTTTAACACTGTTATCTTCAATTTTGCTTAGCATCGCCTGGTATTTTTCCACTTTCTGAACTTCTTCCGCTGCAGCTGCCGATCCGTTCATCAGGATCGTATAGATTTTCGGTGCCTGCTGGAGTAATTCGGATTCAGCTGCTGTTAATCCTGCTGCCGTGCTCCCTGCAATTTCAAATGGTTTAGCGTACACCTCATCAACCCCCTTAGCCTTGAGTGACTCCGCCTGTTGTTTGGCGGCCTCAATGCTTCCCGCTGTTGATAAATAGACGGCGAATTGGCCATTCACTGGAAATAACTCAGCTGTTACTCCCTGGCCGGCAAGGAGGTCCACCCTTTCCTTCGCAGCAGTCTCTGTTGTGAAAATACCATTCTGGACGATAAAGGTCTGGATCGATTCTAACTCAATCGACTCCTTCCCTCCTGCCGGTTTCTCTGCTGTTTGCCCTGCTTTTGGCTGCGTCGCTGCTGGTGCAGCCGTATCTGGTTCTGATGGGAGGAATTTAAGGAATGTCACTCCAAACGCTGTCCCAAGCAACACGGCAAAAACGACATTCATGATGATTGTCGTATAAAGGCGATTGCTGCGTTTTGATTTAGTATTCCAAACCGAAATGCCGATGCCCTTCTTTTTTTGCTTTTTTTCCTGTTTCGGAGCGATTTTGTATTCCTTTATGATTTCCTCGTCTACGGGATCAGGCAAAATCCAATCAAAGCTTTCCTCAGTTTGTTCCTGGGCAGCTGCACTTTCATTCAGCGCTGCTTCTTTTTCCAGCGGATAGACCTTGTTTCGGTCTCCGCGAAGGTCATTGATTTGGTAGTTGCTGCTCTTTTTTTGATCATATGGATTACTCTCATTGGGTCCTTCTTGTTTATGTTTCCTTCTGACTCCATTATCCTGCATCCTTTTGTCTGCCTGAATCGGACGGTCCTTGCCATTAATCTTGATTGTAATAGACTTTCCTTGCTTGTCCAATGCTTGTACCTCCCCCTGCCCGTTCGTGTTTGCTTCATCCTATCATAATGGCAAAAAAAAATAACAAGACTTTTGTCGTCTTGTTATAGAATGCTTTCGTCAATTTTTTTACTAGATTAGTTTTCGCCTGTTTCCTCGGTTTCATCCTCGTCGGACTGCTCTTGTTCGATAAGATTATCCTCTGAATAATCGCCGAAAGTCGGGAATGGGTTGCGTTTGTTGGCAGGTTCGGGTGCCTGGATTTTTGGGTTGTAGTCCATCAAGTCTGCAAGTTCCGGAAAATAAAACGAGTTGATCGATAACGACATTTCAATCGGCACTTCTTCATCTGATACTACGAAACTTTCTTGCGGCCCACTAAAAGAAATAGATTCTACGACCACAATGCGCATTAAGGATTCTAACGTTTCTATGAATTTCTCGAGGCTAAAGTAATTCTCTGCTTTAACATTGATTTCGACAGATGTTTTTAACAGGCCATCGGGAACCATTGTTTGCGAATTCGATACTGGCACCTCTGCTATAGTGCTTTCAACCTGATCCTCAGAGTCATTATTTAGTTGCTCAACCTTTTCTTCAGATGTTGTTTCCTGCTCCAATGGAACTCCCGCCTGTTGCTCAGCATTGAATTCGATCGAAGAGACAAAGCTGTTGGAAATCACTTCTGCTTTCTCTATGTCAAGAACTAACTGCTCTACCATTGGGTCAACCGGGAGCCTTTTTTGCAACTCAGCTGTACTGCTAAAGTCTGTTTCATTTACTGTAGCAAGTCTTGCTTCCAATGTTGCATTCAGCTCTTGCTCCATTTTCAACTGGCTTTCCTTTAACGCCAAGCTAGTATTCAAGGGATTCAAATATAAATAAAAAGCAATTAGATAAACAAAAATAGAGACGACTGCTGCTGCAAAAAGGATCATATAATGTTTTTTTTCCAGCCGAAGGTTCATGAGCCATCTCCTCCTTCGCCCGCTTCCGGTTTGAAAAATTCCGGCCGATATACAATTTTATAATCCGCACTATAGCGCGGAAGTGTTGTACCATCAGAAGAATTGTTTTCTTCAGCACCATCTGAAAGCTCAAGTGCTACCACATTCAGCAATTCAGCTTGTCTGACCCATTCCGATTGTTTCAAGGAGCTCAGGTAAAAGGCAGCGTCCCTTGAAGCATCATATTGAATCGTGACAAGAATAGAATCCATGTTGCTATATTCAAAGTTCTGGATAAATCCGCGTTCAGGCAGCAAGGAAATGATGTTCCGCACAATAGGTACTGTTTGCACCGGGTATTTCTCTGCCCATTGGACCGCTTCCTGAAGTTTGACTAATGAATTTCCGGCATTTTCTTCAGCCAATTTTTCCTGCTGGAGATTATTCAATTTTTGCAGACTAGAGATTTTCTGATCGACTTGTTTCATTTCATATTCATAGCTGCTTCCCTGAAGATAAATAATAGAAATAGTTATCGCTATGAACAAAAGGGGAACCGCGGCAATAATAAGCTGTGATGACTTTCTATGCTCTTTTTTTGGTAAAAGATTAATCTCAACCAGCATTATTACACCTCTTTCAAGCCAAGCCCAAGAGCAAGATTAAACGCAACTGGCAATTCTTCTGATTTCGAGCCAGTTGCTTTCAGATTGATTGTTGATACAGACATTCCAAACCGATCGGTCATATCGGCAATAGCCCGGTCCAGCATCGGATGGTCACCATTTACTAAAAGTTTTGTTACCTCTTTTTTTCCCTGTGTCAGGGAAAACCGATAAAAATCCATTAGTTTCGCAATATCCCGATAGATTTCCTCAAGCTGGAATATAATATCGGATACTTCACCATCATAAACGAGTTCTGGATTCGAATGACCCTCTCTCCGAAGTGATAGCTTCCAGCTATCCTTTAAATCACCTGGGATATGACGCATAAAAACTGGGATTTGCTCTTCAAATATACACAAACTGACAACGTCTAGGTCGAATTGAACAGTAAGCAATACCTCATTTCTCACCGCCATGTCTTGTTGATGATAGAGTCGGTAGATAGCCAGCGGTGAAATATCAGCTGCCACCGGCTTAAGTTTGACATTTTTAAATAAGTCCTCAAACTCAAGTATGTATTTTTCCGGGGCAGCGAATAAGAGAATCTCTTGTTTATTATTATCTGTACCTAGTTTAATTGTATCAAATACGGGATCTTCAAAAGGCAAATGGATGGTTGAACCGAGTTCCAAATATAAGTAGCCATCAATTTCATCATCTTTGACATCCCCAGGAATACTTACCTTCCTGATAATGACAAGGGAATCTGGTACGATGAAGCGAATCTCCCTTTTGGCTATTTTCCATTCAGCTATGCATTCATCCACTATATTGGATAAGGTGGCAAAATCAAGGATTTTCCCATCTGAAATAATTCCTGGCGGTAAGTACCTCTGTCCATAATGATTCACTATGACCGGGTTCTTCTGTTTTAGCTCCACAAAACGAATTGAATGGTCATTGAGCACGATATTGACAATCTTGTTTCTGCTGGAAAATAAGGAAAATGCCATGATTGAAACTCCTTAATGTATGACTGTACTTTTAATGGTGAAGATCTTGGACTTAAATTAATTGCTTATTTACAAGGCAATCACGAAAAGTTGAAGATACCATCCTAAGATTTCTGCACCATAGAAATAGGCTGTTAGAGTACCAAGGGCAATGAACGGGCCGAATGGAATTGCTTGCTTTCTTTTTACATATCCAAGCAGCATGGCAGCAATGCCAAAGAAAGCGCCATAAAAGGTAGCAAAGAAGAAGGATAGAAGCATGGTCTTAAAACCAACCACGAACCCAATCAACGCAAAAAGCTTGATATCGCCGCCACCCATTCCCCCTTTGCTGATGAGGGCAATAAACAAGAGGATCATGAATCCCGCAACTGCCCCAGCGAATGAGTCCCACCAGGGTGATAGAGGAATAATTATACGCTCGATAATAAAAATACCCGCAAATACAAGCAGCACCTTATCAGGGATCATCATGTACGCAAGGTCGGACACCGTAATGATGATGAATAATGAAATCAAAGTCAGTGCGATGACCAATTCACCGCTCCAGCCAAGCAAAAGATAGGCACCCGCAAACATCAGACCTGTCAAAAGCTCAAAAAAAGGATAAACGGGCGAAATGCCGACCTTGCACTGGCGGCACTTCCCCCTTTGAAGTAAATATGAAACTACCGGAATCAATTCAATCGCACGCAGCTGATGCCCGCAGGTGGGGCAAGAAGAACGCGGTGACACGATTGATTTTCCTTCTGGGACCCGGAGGCCTACTACGTTGTAGAAGGAGCCTAGGATTAGGCCGTAAAACAAGAATACCAAAGTATAAATGCTGTCGATATTCCCTTCCTCCTTTTAAAGTTGCTCTTGTGTTTTGTTATCTATATAAGTTTTTGAACCAACGCCCGATTTTAGCGTAACAGAATAGGTGAACTTGCCATTTGTACTTTTTGTAATTACTACAATACTAGTTTCTTTATCATACCCACCTGTTTTATCGCTAGGATTCACAACATTTTCTATATAACCCTTAGATTCCAAAGTACTAAGTTTTACTGTAGCTTTTTTGTCGGTTGACTCTGTTACGTCACTAAATGTTATTTCTGGCTCATTATTTGTAACCGCTAGTCTAGCAGCATTTAACATCTGTATTGCCGTACTTTTATGAGCGTCTTCTTTTGATTTTTCAATAATATTTCCAATACTCGGCACGGCAATCGCACTAATAATCCCCAAAATGACAACTACAGCCAAAAGTTCAACCAGAGTCAAACCTCTTTGATCTTTCATTTTTTTCTTGATTGCTTTCAACATATTCATCTTCTCCTTTTAGTTAATTTTACCTATGACTATTGGAATATATATCTAATCATATTATAAATGATAGATTATGAATTTCCTATAAAGAATGTGTAGATAATTGTCTCTTTATGGTTAACATCAATTTACGTGATTGAATATGTCGAACATTGGAATCATGATGGAAGTAACGATTGTTCCGACGAGTCCGGCAAGAATGACAATCATGATTGGTTCGATCAATGATTTTAACTGGTCCGTACTTGTCTCTACTTCTTTTTCGTAGAAGTCGGCTACTTTTCCCAGCATGGCGTCCAGTGACCCTGTTTCTTCGCCGATTGCGATCATCTGTGTGACTAATGGTGGGAATGCCCAGTGTTTTTTCATGGGGCCGGTCATCGATTGTCCGATTTCGAGAGCGTCACGTGACTCCCGGACGACTCTTCCGACCACTTCATTCTCCACCACATTTTCGACAATCGATAACGCCTGCAGAATCGGGACTGAACTCGAAAATAGTGAACTAAGGGTCCTTGTCATTCTGGCCAGGACTGCTTTTTGCATCATTTTTCCGAAAATCGGCATCCGTAAAATGGCAACATCAAGATAATATTTTGTCTGCTTATTTTTCTTCATTGCCGACAGTCCCGCAACAACTCCTATAAGCAATAACATGATCAGCCACCAAAAGGATTGCATAAATTCGCTTGCCGCAAGAACAAATTTGGTGATGGCCGGCAATTCACCGCCAAAATCCTCGAACATGCCAACGAATGTAGGGACTATTGAAACCAGCAAGAAGATGACTACCAGTATCGCCAGTATCGCAATGACGGCTGGATAGCTGACTGCGGCGATTACCTTCTGCCGGGTGTTATGTTGCTTTTCATAGTGTTCAGCGAGCCGTTCCAGCGTCTCATCCATATTACCGCCAGCTTCTCCTGCCTTCACCATATTAATATACATGGATGAAAAGATTTTACTGTGCTTGGAGGTTGCTTCTGATAGCTGGACCCCTTCCCGCAGATTTGCTTCGATGTCCATCAGTGCCTTCTTCAATGCTTTACTGTCCGTTTGTTTCGCTAAAATCTTAGTGGAATCCACAACCGAGACTCCAGCTTTTAACAAAGTAGCAAACTGGCGTAAATAGATGACCAGATGCTGTAGCTTAACAGGATTTCCGATCGTGATATCTTTTGTAAGCCAAGTTTCAGGCACTTCGATAATCTCGGTAGTCCTGATTCCGTCCTCGCGAAGCTTCTCCAATGCTTCACGTTTGGAACCAGCCGTAACCGTGCCAGAGCGTTTTTTTGTCCGGTCGCGTCCGGAATATTTAAAGCGAGCCATATTAAATCATCTTCTCCAATAAGTATGGTTCAGCAATTTCCTTGGAGACAATCCCTCTCTGGACAAGCTCCTTGATATCCATCTCAAGGGTATGCATTCCATGAATTCTGGAGGTCTGCATGATACTGATGATTTGATGGATTTTCTCGTTCCTGATTAAATTCGCTACGGCCGCATTATTGATCAGGATCTCCGTTGCGCTCCTGCGTCCCTTTTTATCGACAGTAGGAAATAACCGCTGGGAAATGACTGAAACAAGGACCGAAGCGAGCTGAATCCGTATCTGCGCCTGCTGTCCCGGCGGAAAAACATCTATTATTCTATTGATCGTGGCTGGGGCACTTGAAGTATGGAGAGTGCCAAGTACAAGATGCCCGGTTTCAGCAGCGGTAATCGCAGTCTGTATTGTATCCAGGTCCCGCATTTCCCCTACCAGGATGACATCTGGATCCTGGCGGAGTGCTGCGCGCAGTCCGTTGGCGAAATTATTGGTATCCAGACCAATTTCACGCTGGTCGATAATGCTGTTGCCATGCTTGTGCAAATATTCAATCGGATCCTCTAATGTGACGATATGCTTCCGCATAGTCATGTTCATATACTGGATCAGTGATGCCAGCGTCGTAGATTTGCCGCTTCCGGTTGGTCCTGTCACGAGCACCAGCCCCTGTGGTTTTTCGGCAATTCTTTTAAGGATATCTGGCAGTTCCAGCTCCTCCAATGTCGGAATTCTTGTAGGAACAATCCTTACTGCCAGCGAAACGCAGCCCCTTTGATGATAAGCATTCACCCTGAACCTGGAGATGCCAGGTATCCCGTATGAAAAGTCTAGTTCACCTTTTGATTTGAATACATTCCAGGAATTTTCCGGGATGATGGCTTTGGCCATTTCTTCAACTTCATCTGGAGTAATCGTATCCGTTCCATATCTTCTTAAATCCCCGTTAATTCTCATTACTGGAGGAATGCCGACAGTTATGTGAATATCTGATGCCTTAAGTTCGAAACCAGACCTCAGCAAATGCTCAATTTTTTCCTTCATGCTAACTCCCCGCTTATTCTGTTATGGCTACCCTTAAAACTTCTTCGGTCGTGGTGAGTCCCTGTTTAATTTTCAGCAGTCCATCGTCGATCAGGAAGATTGTTTTATTCCTTACTGCTATTTCCCTTAGAGCTGTAACAGGCTCTTCATTCATGATCGCTCTGCGAAGTTCGTCATCCACTGACAGCACCTCATGGATTGCCAGCCGGCCTCGATAACCGGTCATATTACAGGAAGAACATCCCCTTCCCTTCCACACAGTCTCAATCGACATCCCTCTTTTAGAAAAAATGTCTATTTCACGCTTTGTCGGCTCCTGAGCTTCTGCACAATCGCGGCACACCCTCCGAACAAGCCGCTGGGCGACAACTCCACTTAAAGAAGATGCGACAAGGAAAGGCTCTACTCCCATATCCAGCATCCTCGTAACCGAACTAAGCGCATCATTCGTATGCATTGTGCTCAGTACCAGATGTCCGGTCAAAGAGGCCCTTACTGCCACTTCCACTGTCTCTTTATCCCGTATTTCACCTACCATGATGATGTTCGGATCCTGGCGGAGGATGGACCTCAGACCGGCCCCGAAGGTCATGCCAACATTCGGGTTGACCTGAATTTGATTAATGCCCTCAATCTGGTATTCTACCGGATCCTCTATCGTAATGATGTTGACCTCTTCACTATTCAGCTTGTTCAAAGCGGCATACAGGGTAGAAGATTTCCCGGAACCAGTAGGACCAGTAATCAGGACAATTCCATTCGGTTTCGAGATCATCTTCGTAAACCGGTTGAGATTATGCGTGTTGAACCCCAGCTTCTCAATGTCATTCAATGTGCTGCCCATATCAAGAATCCGCATGACCACCTTTTCGCCAAAAACGGTTGGCAAAGTGGAAACACGAAGATCAATCGGATGAAAATCAAGATTGACTTTGATTCTTCCATCCTGAGGAGTCCTGTTCTCGGTGATATCGAGATTCGACATAATCTTAATCCTTGCGATCAGCACGTTTTGCATATGCTTCGGCAGCACACGTTCCACTCTAAGAATTCCGTCAATACGATAGCGGATGACAACCTTCGTTTCCTGTGGGTCTATATGGATATCACTGGCCTTGTTGGCAGACGCATTTGACAGCAGTTGATTCACCAGCCTGATGACCGGGGAATCGGCTTCTGTCAGATTCTCTTCCTGATCAGTTTCCATTGCCGGGCTGCTGATGCCAATCAAATCATCAAGTCCATCGTTGTTATCGTAGTATTTATTAATTGCACGGATGATATCGTCCTTGGTTGCTATCGCGGTTTCAATATGGAAGCCCGTTGACAGCCTGAGATCATCGACCGTAAAAAAATCCATTGGATCCGCCATCGCAACGAAAAGCTTTTCCCCTTCTTTTTTCAGAGGAATCACTAAATTACGCTTTGCCATCTCTTTAGGGATCAACGTGAAAAGCTTTGTATCAAATGGATAGCGGTATAAACTGATATGTGGAATACCCAGCTGGAACTCGAGAACTTCAATCAGCTGCTGTTCTGTTATCAGCCCTCTTTGCAGGAGTGCATCTCCCAATTTTTGACCTGCTGCTTTATCAGCAAGGGTTGCTTGCAGCTGAGCTTCTGAAACCAGCCCTGTTTCGACTAATAAGTCGCCAAGCCGTTTTCTCATTTGCCTCACATTGATCACTCCTGTGTTTTGGCTTACTTTGGTTCTTCATTCGGATTTCCGAATAGCCCATCGTTTTCGGTATCAGCTTCTTCATCGTCCCTTTCATCTTCAACAGGTTGCGTTTCTCCTGCGGATTGGTCTGGCTGCACGTCAGTAGTACCATCACCAGGTAAAACGATTGAATCCTCCCCATCAGCAGTTCCAGATCCAGTTTCGTTGGCAGCTATTCCTAATGGATGGACTTCTATTCGGTGGACTGGAGGATAAAAATCTTCAGACAGTACCTCTGTTTTCATCAGTTCACCCTTTTCAGAATGGGTTTCACGAACGACCTTCACGAACAGACCAGGACTTCCCTCCACTTTTACAGACTTTTGGCCGGCACTTAAAAGAGGCGAAAATTGCTTGATCATCCTCGGTTGAAATTCCTGCTTGTCCAAAGTGTGAATACTGTAATTGTATAAGAATGGTGCTCCCTTAACCGACACTTCCAGATTAGGACTTTTCCAGTCGAATTCAATTGTATAAGTCGAGGCGTTGGGGTTATAAATAATAAAATCCATTTTTCTCTCAAATTGGACTTTTGCTTCAAAACCCGGTTCACTACTATCTGGAAGCTGCCTGCTTATATGCCTTTCCGATATGAGAAAGTTCGTTGGCAAGACAGCCTGATAAATGGCAGTCGCAATCTGGCTGTATGTTTGGTCCGTCAGCTCTGGCATTCCACTGTCCCTTACGAAAGAGGCCAGCGAGAACTGTGACTCGGCTCCCAGCTCAATAGATGGAAAGGAGTCAATAAAAATTAAAACTTCTTCATATTCATCCTTCAATTGGTAAGAAACCGCCGAAACTTCGATTGGTTCTTCGGGAGGGAGATACCTCGCCAACTCAATAACAATATTCTCATTGAAACTTTGAATAGCATTTGTTAAATCGTTTTCCAGCATTTTATGATTCAATTGTTTATGGATTTGGTCAGGTAATCCTCCATTTAAAGGTTCCAGCTGAATGAGAATGTCATTCTGCTGCCCATCACTAGCAGAGCTAATTGACTGATCTGCTAAAAGGGTTAAATCTTCTGCCATAAGCGGATAAGAATGCTCTTTATACAGCAGTGCCACTTTTGCATTAGGAGCCCATTCAGACCAGTTTGCTTCCAATAAAACCTTCGCTTCATCTTTTGTTTTGTTCGATACATCGATCGACCCGATGAAAGTATGTTCAGAGTATAACGGTTCCACATTTTTTGGGGAGCTTATAGCTGAAGCACCAAAATAAGTGAAACTGTAGGTAAATAGTGAAAAAACAATGATGATCAAAGAGACTTTTACTATTTGGCGTAAATTCACATATATTCCCCTCTGGTAAAAAGATTGTATTTAAGAAGTCTTGCTATCGTAGGCAATTATTTCTTCGTCTTTTGAATCTTCGAAATTCAGGACAGGAATTACCTCTAAGTCACTCAATTCAAATGTTTGATTGTTTCTGACTTCCAAAAATGAGATATCCTCAGCTAGATGTATTTCTTCCTGTTTTGAGTTGAGAGTATTTGAGACGGGTATTTCATTCAAGTCAATGTTTTCGCCCTGGTTAACCGTTTTTTGCAGATGATTATCAACATCTAATTTTGATAGATCACCCGTTTCCGCCACCCTTGGTCTGCCTTCTTCAATTCCAGTTTCAGTTACCCTTGTAATCATTCCATAACCAGCTGAGGCAGCCAACAATATGATGACCAGCATAGATTGCCATGGAGTGGCAATGAAACTAAAAGCGATTCCAAGAGAGCCAATAACAGGCGCGGCGACAGAAATTAACTTTTTCTGTCTGATTTCTAAGCCAAATGGAATGAAGTGAATGAGAATAACACTCAAAACTGAGGACAGGATTAAAAGAATCAGGATTACCATTGTCTCACTCCACGCTATGTTGTATTTGTTGCTTTTTTACAAAATTCCGCAATATATCAGTCTATCATCTTATATTATGACAAATTTCACACTCTTATATTGTATAATAAAACCAATAGATTTAATAGACGGAGGAGCAATGACTTGGGCAAAAAGTTGTACGACCAAAGCGGAATCACCTTGCTGGAAGTTTTGTTGTCAATTGTACTCCTTGTGATTGTTCTTACATCTTTTGCTGGCTTCTTTACACAATCAGCAATGTTCGTAAAAAAAAATGAGGACAAGATCAGTACAACCCAGACAGTCCAGCAAATAGTGAATTTAATAGAAGTGAAGCTGACCAAGGATACACTGAGCACCAGCACTGAATGTCCAAGTCTTCCATGCACCCTCAGTGAGGATAGCTTGGCGGGACTATTGGATCGTTCATTCAATAGTACACATAAGATTTCCGTCAGTTTCAGTAATGGTGAAGAAGGGTTAATTCGCGTGGAAGTGTCTGTTCAAGATCGAAACAACCCAGATAGTACATCAAGGACTTTTACTTATATAAGAAGGTGATATCTTGAAAGACGAACGCGGATTTACATTATATGAACTGCTTGCTGCGATTTCGATCCTTTTTATCGCTTCTGCTCTTATTTACGGAGTGTTCTTCGGATTCAATAAAAACTATAATCTGATCTCGGAAAAAAATAATATGGACCAGTCAGCAAACCTGATTATTTCCACTATCAAGCAATATCATTTGAAGTACGATGAGTATATGATCGACTACAATGCAGCGGAACAAACTGCGAAAATCCGGGTAAATGCCAGTGAGCAAATTTTGGGCGATGACAGATATTCCCTAGAAATCATGGCAGGTTCTCCAGACCCTGAGCCTTTTACAGGTGAAAAAGTAATCTATTCAAACAGTCCTTTATCGATCCAGTTAATTCTCAAAGACAACACCGGACAAACCTATGAAATAGAAACAATGATTAAAAGATATTAGGGAGGGAATGTGATGAAAAACGAAAAAGGCTATGCGCTTGTCCTGGTTTTGCTGATTATCACCATCACCTTCACCTTCGCCCTATCCTTGAGTGGAATGGCGCTTTCTGCCCGAAAGCAGTTCAACAAGACAGATGAAATCAATAGAGCCACAGATCTTGCAGAAATGGGAGTGGCCCATTATGAAGCGCTATTGACAAGAATCGTAGAAAATGCAAATGCCGAAGCGGGACAAGCTGTGCAAAATGCTCTTGATCTATTGAGTGAGAACCCAAATTATCCTGTCCCGGATTATGACCAGGAGTTCAATGCGGCATTGGCGAGGGAAGTTAATAAGAATGCCTACTTGCCACTGGATGTTAATGAAGACAACTCCTATCAAATCTCGAATCCGGTTATTAACAGGCAAGCTAGTTATATTTTAATCACTTTCGATAGCAAGGGAAAAACAGTTAAAGAGGAAATGGTTTTAAAAGGCAAACTTACTATAAAAAAGAGTACTGGATCACGAGCCGGAGAATCGGTCCCAGAAAAGACCACCTACGTTAATATTGAGTTGGAAGACTTTGAATTAAAAGGTGGAAAACAGGAGGAGACATATAGCGGTAATACCTTTTTCAATAAAACCGTAACCTTAAGAGGTAATACAGGGCTATTCATTAAAGGAGATACCTTTTTTAATTCTCACGTTATACTAAAAGGCGGAGATACCATTATCGTTCATGGTGATGCAATCTTCAACGAGCCTTTATCTCCAGACACAAACGGAAATTCCAGTGTCTGTGTACTAGGAACCCCTTATAGAATAGAAAACCAAAAACTAGTTGAATACACTCCCTTCGATGGAGGAGATATCGATAGTTGCCCGCAGGCAGTTCTAAATAATGAGTGGTCAATTGACCCTGACAATGGTATGGAAGTTACATATTAGACAACAAGGCTGACCCACACGGGGTCAGCCTTGTTTATTTCACATACTCCGCAACCCGATTCCGTCCGGACCTTTTTGCACCAACATACAATGCACGGTCGGAATGCCTAATCAATGCCAGTGAGTCATCGGCGTCCTGCGGGGCGGTTGCCACACCGATTGACGCAGTGATATGGACTAAGAGCTGCTTTCCTTCTGCATCCATTGATTGCAGCAGTGTGAAGGGATTTTCGGCGATCAACAGCCTGATTTGTTCTGCCAGTTTAAGGGCATCGCCTTTCATCATGTCAGGCAGCAGGATCACAAACTCTTCCCCGCCGTACCTGGCAACTGTGCCAATATGGCCGATTCTTTCCCTCAGCCGCTCAGCAAGCTCGATTAATATTTCATTTCCGCTTTGGTGTCCATATGTGTCGTTGACGGATTTGAAGTGGTCGATATCGAGCAGGATCAGGGAGAGAAGGTGTCTTTCGCCTTTTTGTAATTTTCCGAATTCTGAAGACAGCATGTTTTCAAAGTAGCGATAATTATACAGTCCGGTCAATGCGCAGCGTTCACTGTATTCCTTTGTCTTTTCATGGTGCCTCGCATTCTCCACAGCAATCGCAAAGTGAGAACATAGGATATCGATGATCATCAGCTGAGATTTTTCGAATGCCCTCTTTTTGTTTGCGACCAGGACAAGAACACCGATAACCTGGTTGTTCCTGACAATCGGCACACCGAGAATACTTTCGGCACTTGCTGGAATATAGCCTGAATTTATATGCTTCCATTGTTTTTTTGAATGATAAAGTACAGGCTTTCTCTCAGCCCATACAAGGCCGCTAATTCCTTTACCTTTTCCAAGCGGCTCGGCTATAGGATCCATTACTTCCCCAAATTCCACCTTGTGAATCAGTTTCAGTTCCCTGTCATCCACCACATCCAAAATGTAGGCATAGTCAACGGGAAGCATCTCAATCACTTTTTGAACAAAGAGATCAACAACTTCATTGGACTTCAGTCTTTCAGCCAGCTGGTGGCCAATCTCAGCGGCACTCTGTAAAAAATGGTTCACCTTTCCGCTCGAATAATAGAGACTGAGAATGATAGACAGACTCGCGAAAGGAATCCCGACAAACAATAAGGAATAGAGCCCCATCTCACTATGGTACAGTTCATATAGTATGAAGCCTATAGGAAATGTAATCAATGTCGTAACGGTTTCCCAGATGAAATCTTTTCCGAAATAAGGTCCCTTCAGTTTTAGGACGACTGCTTGCAGGAATATCAGGAATAAAGTATTCACACTATAATTGCTAATGCCATATACCGTTCCCAAGATATAAGTAGATGCATCGTCGGCCAAATGAGCGCCATGTATTCCGCCCAGTGCATAAAATATCAATCCGCTCACTAATGAAACGATAAAGAACATCAATGAATTCAGAGGAAACCTGTATATATCAGATTTTTGTACCCGGAGCCTCATTAAAAGGATCAGCACCGAAATTTGCATCAAAACCATTTCCACAAAAATACCGTATGTCAGGAATACAGCGAGCGAAACCCACTGGATCAGGAATATCGGCGTATTATTGACGACCATCGGCATGGAAGCCACAATAGACATTAACACCAGAAAGGTGAGTAAATCCAATACAGAAATATTATCAGGAGGCGGATAGACTTGATAGGTCAGCCAGAGCCCAACCGGAACGATCAGGAGCCAGCTGAACCATATTGATTTTTTGATCATTGGAGTCATCTTTATCTATCCACCTCCTTTCTAGGTAAAAAGTCACACTTTTGTTAATAGTTTAGCAAATTTTTTGTCGAATGTCATAATTTTCTTATTTATTTTTCAACACGTTCACAATAAAAGGCTTTGCTTCTGATAGAAAGTAAAGAGAGCCCGTGACAATTAGAATTTCATCTTCATTTAATTCATTTATTTTCACAGAGAGAAAGTCTTGATAATCGACTGCGAGATTGTTATTTACCTTATTGCTTCCAACTTCCATTAGTTCTTCCGCAGAAGCTGCCCTTGGAAAGTCGAATGTTGTGAAAGTCAGCTGGTCGGCAGCTTCTTCAAGAGTCGCGATCATCTTGTCTAACTTCTTATCCTTAAGTGCCGCAAAAAGAATACTAATCCTTTTATCGGCAAATCGGGAATTTATTTCACTTGCCAGCGCATTAATTCCTTCTTCATTATGAGCACCATCAATCAGGACTAAAGGAGTTTCACTGACTATCTCAAGCCGTCCAGGCCAATAGGCTTCAATCAGCCCTTCTCTGATATGCTCTTCCTCAATCATAAACGAATAGTAGTTTGCAAGGACCTGGCTGGCCATTACAGCACAGGCGGCATTGTCTGCCTGATAAGAACCGATCATTGAAGTTTTCAGATTCTTGAGCTGGCCGAACATGCTGGAAAACGAAAATTTTTCTCCACGCTCCAGGGACTCTCTTGAACCAGTTGTGAATTCATCTCCAAGATGGTACATAGGGGACTTGCTTTCAAGGGCTTTTCTTCTGATTACATCCAGTGCTTCGGGCTGCTCAACTCCCGTAATGGTACTTACACCATTCTTGATGATTCCCGCTTTTTCAAAAGCTATTTGTTCATATGTATCCCCCAGGATCGCGGTGTGATCGAGACCGATACTAGTGATGATGGATAGCAGCGGGTGAATGACATTGGTCGAATCGAAGCGGCCGCCAAGCCCAACCTCATAAATGACAACGTCTACAGGTGACATCTTTGCAAAGTAATAGAGTGACATCGCAGTAATCACTTCGAATTCAGTCGGTCCGCCCAACTCCGTATGATCCAGTTCGTCAGCAAGCGGCTTGATTGCATTCGTCAGTTCAAGCAATTCTTGATCACTGATTGGCTGGCCATTGATGCTAATCCGCTCATTGAATTGTTCAAAATATGGCGAAGTAAACGTACCGACCCTGTATCCTGCTGTCTGCAGGATGGAACGCAGGAACGTGACTGTTGAACCTTTCCCGTTCGTGCCGCCGACATGGATGGTTTTGATCCATCTTTCTGGATGGTCCATTCTTTCAAGCATCCATTCCATCCTTGAAAGTCCTGGCTTCATACCCAGCCGCAGCCTTGCATGGATCCAATCAATTGCCTGTTCATATGTATTAAACATCAAACACACCTCAATTCAAGATGAAGACGAACCAATACTGGTTCGCCTTCAAATTTTTTATCTAAAATTAGTTTCTTAATTCACTGATACGCGCTTCGACTGCTGCACGTTTTTCCAGATAGTCTTTTTCTTTTGCGCGCTCTTCTTCGATGACTTTCTCCGGAGCTTTTTTAACGAAGCCTTCGTTAGCAAGCTTCTTCTGTACACGTTCTACTTCTTTATCGAGCTTCTCTTTTTCCTTTTGAAGGCGGGCAATTTCTTCATCGATGTTGATCAGGCCTTCAAGCGGCATGATGATTTCAAGTCCAGTAGCGACAGCTGTCATCGCTTTTTCAGGAGCGTTGACTTGAAGCCCGATTTCCAGGTTCTCTGGATTACAGAAACGGACGATATAGCCGCGGTTATTCTCAAGCATGCTTAATGTCTTTTCATCCTTTGCCTTCAGGAACATATCAACCTTCTTGCTGAGCGGAGTATTTACCTCCGAGCGGATGTTCCTCACTGCGCGGATGACTTCAACCAGCAGCTTCATATCGTCTGCTGCATCTTTATCAGTCAGAGCAGGATCAACCTTCGGCCAGCTTGCAACCGTGATGGACTCCCCTTCATGCGGAAGGTTCTGCCAGATTTCTTCTGTAATGAATGGCATGAATGGGTGAAGCAGACGCATTGTGTTATCAAGAACGTATGCAAGAATCGATCTTGTCGTCTTCTTGGCTGCTTCATCTTCGCCGTAGAGCGGAAGCTTTGCCATTTCGATATACCAGTCACAGAAATCATCCCAGATGAAGTTGTATAGAGCCCTGCCGACTTCGCCGAACTCATAGCGGTCTGACAGCCTTGTCACTGTTTCAATCGTTTCATTCAGCCTAGTCAAAATCCACTTGTCGGCAACGGATTTCTCCCCGCTCAAATCGATTTCTTCATATTTCAGGCCATTCATGTTCATCAAGGCAAAACGTGATGCATTCCAAATTTTATTGGCAAAATTCCAGGTCGCTTCAACCTTTTCAGTGCTGTAGCGCAGGTCCTGGCCCGGTGAGCTTCCTGTTGTCAGGAAGTAGCGGAGTGAGTCGGCGCCGTACTCGTCGATGACATCCATCGGGTCAACACCATTTCCAAGTGACTTACTCATCTTGCGGCCATCTTCTGCACGAACGAGTCCGTGGATCAGTACATCTTTGAATGGTCTCTGTCCAGTGAACTCAAGTCCCTGGAAAATCATCCGTGATACCCAGAAGAAGATGATGTCATAACCCGTTACGAGGGCATCAGTTGGATAGTGTCGTTTATAATCCGCTGCATCTTCATCCGGCCAGCCCATTGTTGAGAACGGCCATAACGCCGAGCTGAACCAAGTGTCTAGAACATCATTGTCCTGTTCCCAGTTCTCAGGGTCTGCTGGAGGCTCATGGTCAACGTATACCTCGCCTGTTTCTTTATGGTACCAGGCAGGAATTCGGTGGCCCCACCAAAGCTGACGGGAAATACACCAGTCGCGGATGTTTTCCATCCAGCGCATATAAGTGTTTTCAAAGCGATCAGGAACGAAGTTAACCTTCTCATCTTTGCCTTGAAGTGCGATTGCTTCATCAGCAAGCGGCTGCATTTTAACGAACCATTGAGTTGAAAGATAAGGCTCTACTACTGCTCCGCTTCGCTCAGAGTGTCCTACCGAGTGCATGTGCTCTTCAATCTTGAACAGTACGCCTTCATCCTGAAGATCCTTGACGATTTGCTTGCGGCACTCGAAGCGGTCCATACCCTGATATTTGCCGGCTTTTGCGTTCATTGAGCCGTCTTCGTTCATGACTAGGACTCTTTCAAGGTTATGGCGGTTGCCAATTTCAAAGTCGTTAGGGTCATGTGCAGGAGTGATTTTAACTGCGCCTGAACCAAACTCCATATCAACATAATCGTCGCCGACAATCGGGATTTCACGGCCAACGATTGGCAGAATAACCGTTTTGCCGATTAAATGCTTGTAGCGGTCATCTTCCGGATGAACCGCAACCGCAGTATCGCCAAGCATGGTTTCCGGTCTTGTCGTCGCGATTTCGATATGGCCGCTGCCATCTGCCAGAGGATATCTTATATGGTAGAAAGCACCCTGGACATCTTTATGGATAACCTCAATGTCAGATAAAGCCGTTTTCGCTGCAGGGTCCCAGTTGATGATGTATTCGCCGCGGTAGATAAGGCCTTTGCGGTATAAAGAAACGAATACTTCTTTTACCGCCTTGGATAGACCTTCATCCAATGTGAAGCGCTCGCGGCTGTAATCCAGTCCCAGCCCAAGCTTTGACCACTGCTTCCGGATATGCTGAGCATATTCCTCTTTCCACTTCCACGATTCTTCCAAAAACTTTTCACGGCCAAGCTCGTATCGGTTGATGCCCTGGCTGCGAAGTTTCTCGTCGACCTTCGCCTGTGTCGCGATGCCTGCATGGTCCATCCCCGGGAGCCAAAGTACATCATAGCCCTGCATGCGCTTCATTCGCGTCAGGATATCCTGAAGCGCTGTATCCCATGCATGGCCAAGGTGAAGCTTTCCAGTTACGTTTGGCGGGGGGATCACGATTGTATAAGGCTTTTTCGTTTCGTCATCCTTTGCTTCGAAAAACTTACCCTTGATCCACCATTCATAACGTCCTTGCTCAATTGAAGACGGATCGTATTTAGTCGGCATAGACAAATTCTCTTCCATCAGTTTTTCCTCCATTCAAATGCATTTCAAAAATAAAAAACTCCATTCGCCATAAAAGGACGAATGGAGTTTGTTCGCGGTACCACCTTTTTTCCCAGCAACGGTAAAAACAGTTTTGTTGCTGGCTCAAATATGGATAACGGTTCTTCACCGTCGCCTGTTACTGGGAGTCATTCCGTTCCCAGGCGATGCTCAAGGGCGACCTTCCATGGTTCCGCTTAGAAGTCCTCGCAGCTAATGGACTCCCTCTCTTTAAGCTGGCTGCTCATGTACTCTTCCCTGTCAAAGCTTTGCTTTATTATGTGTTTTGTATATTAGATATACTACCCAAAAAAGTGGATTGACGTCAATCATCATTTCCTTTTTTTTATTATTTTATACTTTTTGCTCCTTGATGTGCGAACAATAAGCACTTTTTCGGCCTCTCACTCATAGAATAAAAAAAGGGATACCTGATTGTTTGGAGGGATGGCGATGAAGAGACGAAGGTATAATCCTTATACACTCCCAAAGTGGGCAAGGACGGCGCGGGCAGTATGCGCTCAGCTCATTATTCCTTTTTGCGTTTTCCAGGGAATCCGAACCCTGTTTTTTCCGACGACATTTGATGTCTTCCTGTTAACGATATTCATCCTTATTGCCCTTGCGATAAAATTCGAAATAATTTAAGGAGCCTGAGAGCATCTTTTAGCTCTGGGCTCCTTCTTGTTTTGCCTGCTCCTTTTGTTTTTCCATTTCGTCAATCTTGGTCACTACGTAACCCGTATTGCTCAAGAGCCAGTATTGTCGCTGCAGCTTTTGGACAAACTTCCTTTCATCCACTTCTGTCCTGCGCTGATGGTACATCTCCGCAACCCGGATAATGCCTGACGGAAAAGCAAGATAACTCATAAATAGCTGCATTTCGTCCTCTCGGAAAGGAAAGTATTTCAGATATACATAAATCCAGTCGATAATTTCATCTCCATACTTGGGCTGGGTTTTCAGAGACCTTGCCAGGAATGGGAGCATATCCTGGATTGGGGACCCTTGCCTCGCCTTCTCGAAATTGATGAAATACCCGTACCCTCTTTCATCAAACAGGAAGTGTTCAGGAGAGACCTTACCGTGAAGCGTGACTGTCCTCGTTTTCTTTTGCTCCTTCGTTTTTTCACTCCATGTCTCCAGCTTTTGCTTGGCGAACTGGATTGCCTGGCGAATCTGGATATAATACAGGCAGAATGTCAGTTCAAACGGGGACATATATACCCTGTTCTCACAGCTTTCAAGAAAACCATTAATGAATTCTTCTTCCTTTTCCCATTCTTTCAATGTCCTTTCATAATGCTCCTGCTTCACTTCTGCACTTATTTCAAGTTCCTTGACGGACAATGTATGCATCCTCGCCAATTCCCTGAACAGCTGCTGGTGTCTTTGAGACTGTTCCTCTCTTGTCTCATTCGGCATCCACGGCATTAAATAATACAGGGACTTATTATGCAACACTGCATATCTTCCGTCATTTGCCGGATAGACTGGGACAATCCTGTTATAGCCTTTTTGATAAAGGTGCTGGATATGTTTGATAAAATCTGTCCCCTCATACGGGTGGATTTTTTTCAAAGCGAAAGTCCCCGATTTTGTATAAACTTTTTTCACTTTGCCAAAATCCTCTGCAAAATAAGGATCGATAGGATATTGCTTTAATACTGCAGACTCTTCTTTTAAAAAATTGCGATCATCCATCGAATCTCGCCTACTTTCTGGACATATATTTAGAAAAGCCTAAGCGCCTTGGTCAGCCCCAACAAGCGAAGAAGCTGGACAATTCTCGAATTGAGCATTAGACCTATTTATTCTTGAATAAATAAATCTGGGCAGGTGTTAGACACCTGCCCATACTAAAAGCTATAGCAATCCCAGCCAGCAGCCAAGCCAGCCCTGACAACCAGCCTCCTTTTGGACAAGGCGTTGCTACAAATAAAAGCGCAAGCGCCTTGGTCAGCCCCGCCAAGCGCTGCCCGCCTAAAAACGCCATATCGTGTTGCTGGCGGGTCTGCACGTCCTGTGCATAGAGGGCCGACCGCTGAAGTCGTTCTTTGACTTCATGGGACGGCCGAAGCGACTCGAAGGGCTAGGCGCAAGAGCTGGACACTAATCGTAGTGCAAAATTTTTATACTTATAAAGTGAAAAATGTTAGCTATTGTGAACGGCTACGCCCGGGACATATAGTACCTGGCCTTCATGTACCTCATGGTCGATGCTCAGATGATTCACCCGCAGAAGCTGCTGGACTGGCACATCATATCGTTCGGAAATCGATTGAAGTGAATCGCCTTGCTGGACAATACACACTCTTATTTTTGCAACCTCAGTTCCTTCTTCCTTACGAGCTAAGAATTCAGCAATCGAAATGCCTTGTTTCATATTCGGCTTCTTCTTTTTCAATATTGGGGAGGATGAGCTTTCAGGAGACTCTTCCATTTCAGCAGGCTGATTTTCTGCTTCTGGCTGGTCCTCTGCCTCCAGTTCGACTTCCGCTTCCTCTTGCTCTATTTCGACCTCCGCAACCGGCTCCGGCTCACCTCTGAAGTCATTTAAAGCATACTCAGGAACTTGTTGTTGCTCTCTTTGCTCTTGCAATTCAGGTTCAGATGCTTCTTCTGCATCTAGCGATTTCTTTGCTTCTGCCCTGAATGGCGCATACAGTTCTTCTTCGTAGGAGTCCTGCTCTTCCTGTTCATTTAATGTTTCATTTTGCTGGACGAAGGAATAGGCAGGAGCTTCCGGGAACTCTTGTTCCTCTCTCTCTTCCTGGTTATCGGTCTCTGAATCTGCTTCAGCTTCCGCTGCAAAGTCATCCTCAACCTCTGCAGTAGCCTCCTCGCGGTAGCTGACTTCCAGTTCCTCCGCCTCTTCACGGTCAGCATCCTGATCGGCTTCATGCTGCTGTTCGCCGTACAGGCCAGTGATGGCAAGGTCAGCATTCAGCTTCAGGCGGTCTTTTTCTGGAAAAACATAATCGAAACCTTCCACCTGAATGTCAATGTCATAGATGCTTTCGATCCGGTTTTTAGGAATTGTGATATCTACCGGGAAACGATGAAGGAATTCATAGACCCCTTCTTCCCTTTCCATGACAGAATGCACGTACTTAAGAGCTGCGATTTGACTATCATCCTCTTGCTGCTGTTCATGGCATGTATATTCCCCAGTCAACTCCAGCGATCCGCGAATGGATACGTATTGTTCATTTTCCTGGATGGTTATATTCGGATCGAGTGAAATCGAGACTAGCTCCGCGACTTCCTGTCCTCTTTGAAACCACACAGACTCTTCTAATGAAAATCGCAGGCACGATTGATTCCCCTGAGACAAAGCGACTCCTCCTTTCATTCCTTAAACGTAAAATCACTATGTCATTAACACTTTATGAGTCTGTATTTACTTTTATGATAATTTAGAACATAAAAAGGAGTTGGAAAGGGATTGTTTGAAGCGGATTCCTACTTAAGGAAAATGCTTGAGCAAAATTAAAGCCAGGGAGATATTCACGTGGAAAATGACGGGGTTTTGTCCGAACCTGGAGCTACTTCGGACAAAGCTTAGTGAAACCAACCGCCTTTTGTCCGAACCTGGGGCTACTTCAGACAAAGTTACAAGAATACGACCATCTTTTGTCCGAACCTGGGACTACTTCGGACAAAGTTAAGTGAAACCAACCGCCTTTTGTCCGAACATGGGACTACTTCGGACAAAGTTACAAGAATACGACCATCTTTTGTCCGAACCTGGGGCTACTTCAGACAAAGTTACAAGAATACGACCATCTTTTGTCCGAACCTGGGACTACTTCGGACAAAATCAAAAGAATACGACCGTGTTTTGTCCGAACATGGGGCTACTTCGGACAAAGTTAAGTGAAACCAACCGCCTTTTGTCCGAACCTGGACTACTAAAATCCAGTTGAGATCTCTCAATTTTGTCTGATCAAAATACAGCATAGACCAATAAAAAACACTCCCCAAAAATGGAGAGTGTCATCCTAATTATTTTTCCTGAAGCTTCGCAAATGCCTTCTCAGCTGCTTCGATTGTTTTCTGCAGGTCTTCGTCAGTGTGTGCTGTTGAAAGGAATAATCCTTCGAACTGTGATGGCGGCAGGAAGACTCCTTCATTCGCCATTTCACGATAGTATGCTGCAAAGAATTCCAGATTCGATTGTCTGGCCAATTCATAGTTGATGACATTTTCATTTGTGAAGAAGATGCCGATCATTGATCCTGCACGGTTGATTGTGTGCGGGATCCCGTATTTCTCAGCCGAAGCTTTCAAACCGTTTTCAAGAATAACGGCTTTGCGTTCAAATTCTTTGTACGATTCCGGTGTCAGCTGCTTCAATGTCTCGAGGCCAGCTGTCATCGCCAGCGGGTTGCCTGATAGCGTTCCCGCCTGGTAAATAGGACCGCTTGGAGCGATTTGCTCCATGATCTCCCTCTTACCGCCGTATGCGCCTACCGGAAGTCCGCCGCCGATTACTTTTCCGAGGCATGTCAGGTCTGGCGTTACATTGTAAAAGCCCTGCGCACAGTTATAGCCTACACGGAAGCCTGTCATGACCTCATCAAAAATCAATACCGTGCCATACTGGGTCGTGATTTCGCGCAAACCTTCCAGGAAGCCTTCAACTGGAGGAACAACACCCATGTTCCCGGCCACTGGTTCAACGATTACACCAGCAATATCATCACCAAACTGCTCGAATGCGTAACGGACGCTTTCAAGGTCATTGTAAGGTACTGTAATCGTGTTTTTGGCAACTCCCTCTGGAACACCCGGGCTGTCTGGCAAGCCTAGTGTAGCGACGCCTGAGCCTGCTTTAATCAGCAATGAGTCGCCATGTCCATGGTAGCAGCCTTCAAACTTCAGGATTTTATTCCGGCCTGTATACCCACGCGCCAGGCGCAATGCACTCATCGTTGCCTCAGTTCCCGAAGATACCATCCTCACCATTTCGATTGATGGCACACGGTCAATGACTAATTGTGCAAGCTCATTCTCGACAACTGTCGGTGCGCCGAAGCTTGTCCCAAGCTCCGCCACTTTCTTGATTCCCTCTACGACCTTCTCGTTCGTGTGTCCAAGAATCAGTGGTCCCCATGACAATACATAGTCTATATACTCGTTGCCATCGATGTCATAGATTTTAGAACCTTTTCCTTTTTCCATGAAGATAGGATCCATATCGACAGACTTGAATGCGCGGACGGGACTGTTAACTCCTCCCGGCAAAAGTTCTGTCGCTTCCTTGAAAGCTTCTATCGATTTATCATATGAGCGCATATTATCCCTCATTTCTATTAATTGACTCCAGAGATTCAGTTCCAGCCATTATGACTGCCAGAGACATCGTCAAAGCATTTATCTTTATTGTTCCTTCAGCCAGCGTGCTGCATCCTTCGCGTGATAGGTGATGATCAGGTCTGACCCTGCGCGTTTCATACCTGTCAGCATTTCCATGACGATGCTCTTTTCGTCGACCCAGCCGTTCTGAGCTGCTGCTTTGACCATTGAATATTCACCGCTGACATTATAAATGACAACTGGCAGGTTGAAGTTGTTTTTCACGTCACGGACGATATCAAGGTAAGGCATGCCTGGCTTGACGATCAGGAAGTCAGCTCCTTCCATGACATCTGATTCAGCTTCACGCATCGCTTCGATCCGGTTTGCCGGATCCATCTGGTAGGATTTACGGTCACCGAACTGTGGCGTGCTTTCTGCCGCTTCACGGAATGGACCGTAAAATGCAGAAGAATATTTAACAGCGTAAGACATGATCGGCACATCCTGGAATCCTGCTTCATCCAAAGCAAAACGAATCGCTGTAACAAAACCGTCCATCATATTCGATGGTGCGATGATGTCCGCTCCAGCTTTAGCCTGACTGACAGCTGTCTTTCCGAGCAGTTCAAGGGATGGATCATTGAGAACCTTGCCATCCTCGATGACGCCGCAATGGCCATGGCTAGTGTATTCACACAGACATGTATCGGCGATGACAACCATATCAGGAAAATCCTTTTTAATGACTCGAATCGCTTCCTGCAAAATTCCGTGATCATGATACGCCTGACAGCCTACTTCATCTTTTTCATTCGGAACACCGAAAAGCAGCACGGATTTAATGCCCAAAGAATCCACTTCATTGATTTCTTCTTTTAGGTTATCAAGGGATAGTTGATAGACTCCGGGCATTGAAGAAACTTCTTTTTTCACATTTTCTCCTTCAACGACAAAAAGCGGGTAGATCAGGTCTTCAGTGCGAAGATAGTTTTCACGTACTAGAGCGCGCATATTCGCTGATTGGCGAAGACGGCGGTGTCGGCTGAATTCAAGGTGTTTCATGGATTACCCTCCAATATTTATAAACTTGGCAACGCTTTTCAGCATCTCTTCAACGGTGTATTTTTCCGGCATGGCATGCACTTTCAATCCCCGCTGCTCTGCCTTCCTTTTGGATACAGGGCCGATGCAGGCAACGATGCGGTGCTCCAGCTTGTCTCTTAATTGATTTTCCTCAACGATTTTCATAAAGTGGTCAATCGTAGAAGGGCTTGTAAATGTAAGTATATCAAGACTTTCTTCAGATAGCATCTTAACGAGCTTGCTTCTGCTTTCATCAGGCATGAATGTTTCATAGATGATGATTTCATCAACAATTGCGCCCTTTTCTTTCAATGCAGCAGAGATATAATCCCTGGCCAGGTTCCCTTTTGGAATCAGGACTCTCTCACCCTGATTGACATGTGGTAAAAACTCATCGATAAATCCTTCGGCAACATATTCTTCTGGAACAAAGTCGACCGTTTCACCCATGTCCAAGAGGACTTTTTTCGTTTTTTCGCCGATCACGGCTATTTTTGGCGGAAGAGCCTGTCCCTTTTTCAAAAAGGTATAAAAGGTTTCCACCGTAACATTACTCGTAAAAATAATCCAATCGTAGGTATGTAAATTAGCAAGTGTTTTAAGTAGTTTTTCAGATGCTGCAACCGGCTGAAAGGCAATAAGAGGGATCTCCACCGGAATCCCTCCATTTCTAGCAACCAATTCGGAGAAAGACTTCGCGTGAGCCTTTCCCCTTGGAATCATGACCGTTTTATTTTGCAGCGAATGCGCTGGAATCATTCACTATCAAGCTCCTGTTTTACCTGGTCGATCAGGTCTTTCGCTCCCTGGCTGATCAGCTTGTCAGCTGCAAGCTCGCCTAGCTCCTCAGGGTTTGTTCCTGTTACCTGTTCCTTGAAAATGGTCTTTCCATCTGGAGAACCAACAAGTGCTGTCAGGACGATTTCTTCCTTGTCATTAAGATATGCATATCCTGCAATCGGTACCTGGCATCCGCCCTCCATCTTGTGAAGGAATGCTCTTTCGGCCCTGACAGTCGCACTTGTTTCAGCAGAAGTGAATTTTTGGAGCAATTGAAGAAGCTCTTCATCATCGCCGCGGCACTCGATTGAAAGCGCGCCCTGGCCGACAGCTGGTACACAAATATCCTCATTGATGAACTCAGTTACTGTATCACTGGCCCATCCCATGCGCTTCAAACCGGCAGCAGCAAGGATAATGCCATCATAGTCTTCTGTTTCAAGCTTAGCGATCCTTGTATCGATATTTCCGCGAATCCACTTCATTTCAAGATCAGGCCGCTGAGCCAGCAGCTGGGCACTCCTGCGCAGGCTGCTTGTTCCGATGACAGAACCTGGTTTCAGATCGTTAAAAGCAACATGGCCGTTTGAAATCAGGACATCACGGTGGTCTTCCCTCTCTGGAATTGATCCGATGACAAGTCCATCAGGAAGTACGGCAGGCATATCCTTCATGCTGTGGACAGCCATATCTATTTCTTTATCAAGCATAGCCTGTTCGATTTCTTTTACGAAAAGGCCTTTTCCGCCAACCTTTGATAAAGTTACATCAAGAATTTTGTCTCCTTTTGTGACAATTTCTTTCACTTCGAACTCAAAAGGCGCACCTAGTTTTTTCAGCTGCTCTATTACCCAGTTTGTTTGTGTCAATGCTAGCTTACTCCGTCTGGAGCCAACGATAATTTTTCTCATGACAGCCTCCTATTATTGGTACCAAAAATGGAAAGATGATAATTTTCCGAAAAGGAAAAAGTTGATTAATACAATCAGGAACGATGCGACATTCCAAAGGGCAAGCGATTTCCCATACATTTCTTTGCCAACCCTTAAATACAGGTAGATGCTATAGACAGCGAGTACGATGAACGAGCCTATCAGCTTGGCATCATACCAGGCAAGGTCAGGTACCTTGATCCATGCCCATTGGAGCCCGAGAATCAGGCTCAGGATCAGCATCGGCACTCCGATGACATTCAATATGTATGACCAATAATCCAATTTCGTTAAATCTGTTATCCTCCATAACAGCTTCCCCCACTTTTTTCGCTTTAAAAGGTCATATTGAATGAGATATAGCAGCGAAAAGACCACTGAGATCGAAAATGCCCCATATGACAAGATCGCCATCGTGATATGGATGAGCAAAAGTTCCGATACAAGCTGTTCGGACATAACATTTGAATCATATTGGACTGGTGCGAATGTATGGATCGCCATGATGATGAATCCAAGGATATTTGTAAAAAAGACAATGAAATCTACTTTTAAAAGCTTATTGATTGCCAGCGACAGCGTGACCAGCACCCATGCATAAAAGTAAAGCCCCTCAAAAAGGGTCAGAACTGGGAACCGGCCTTGGTCAATCATGTAATACAACAGGAAAATCGTCTGGAAACCCCAAACAAATGCAAGTAACCAGAAGGCAATTTGGTTTGCCCTCCGGTTACTGTTAAGAAAATCGATAAAGTATAAGAGCACGCTGGCCGCATAAATCACAATGGTTATTTCATGGAGACGTGTAATATAAAGATCACCCATGGGCACCACCTCTACGGCTGAAAAGAAGCCTGAGGCGAAGGAACTTTTACCTGCTTGGTTTCAGCTGTTTTCATTCCTTCTTGTTCAGCGACGAGCTGTTCAATATTGAAAATCTTCACGAATAAATCGAGTGCTTCCTCAGCAGCCGGACCAGCCGCAAGCTCTTTCGCCTGCAGGATTGGGTCCTTAAGGAGCTGATTAATGATGCTTTTTGTATGCTTGTTAAGGACTTTAATATCACGATCAGATAGATGAGGCAGTTTGCGTTCGATGCTGTCCATTGTTTCTTGCTGGATTGAAAGGGCTTTGACCCTCAACGCAGAAATGACCGGCACGACACCAAGTGTATTGAGCCACTGTTTGAATTGGACGATCTCACTTTCAATCATGATCAGAATTTTCTCTGCTGCCTTCTGACGTTCCTGCAGATTCGCTTCCACGATGCCCTCTAGATCATCGATATCATAAAGGAAGACATTTTCAAGCGTCGCGATTTCCGGATCAAGATCACGCGGCACCGCAATATCCACCATGAATAATGGTTTTCCTTTTCGCTTTTGCTCGACCTTTGCCATCATATCCTTCGTGACAACAAAGTTCTTCGCACCTGTTGAACTGATTAGGATATCCGCATCCACAAGCGCAGTTTGAAGTTCATCCAGTGTTTTCGCCTTGCCTGAGAAACGGTTCGCCAAATCCTCAGCTTTCTGGTAAGTACGGTTGATGACTGTCACCTTCTTGGCACCATTTGCATGAAGGTTCTGGATCGCAAGCTCACCCATTTTCCCAGCACCAAGAATCAGGACATGCTTCTGGTCAAGAGTGCCGAAAATCTTCTTGGCAAGCTCAACAGCCGCGTAGCTTACAGAAACAGCATTCGCACCGATATCTGTTTCAGAATGGCCGCGCTTGGCAATAGTGACTGCCTGTTTGAACAGCTGGTTGAAGACTGTTCCAGTCGTGTTCCTTTCAAGTCCTAGCATGAAACTTGAACGCACCTGCCCAAGGATCTGGGTTTCACCCAGTACCATGGAATTCAAACCGCATGAAACCTTGAATAAATGCTCAATAGCCCCGTCTTGTTCATAGATGAACAGGAAGGGCGTAAATTCTGTCTGAGGAATCCCGAACCATTCAGATAAAAACTCCTTGATATAATATCTGCCTGTATGAAGCTGATCCACGACAGCATATATTTCTGTACGGTTGCAAGTTGATACGATGACATTTTCCAGGATGCTCTTCTTTTCCTGAAGTGCACCCATTGCTTCACCAAGGTTTGCTTCGTTGAATGTCAATCTTTCACGGATTTCGACAGGGGCAGTTTTATAGTTAAGACCGACAACGATAATATGCATTATGAATTGACACCCCCACATAGAAATTGCATAATTGGCTAAGGCAATTATACATGACGTTTTTTCCCTTTTAACGTTGTAAATGTGAACAACTATTGAAAAAATATATATAATAGCTTTGATTAAATTGAACGATCTCTTCAGTCTGTTTGTTATACTTTTATACTATATCAAAAGCAAATAAACATACTCCCTAATGTACCTTATCAAAGTTTGTCCTTTAATTCAAGTGAGCCTTTCTGGAAGTGGTGAAAGAATGAAAAATCAGAGAATTATACCAGGAATGATATTAATCGGTTTTGGAATCTATTTTTATCTTCAGCAGGAAAATGTTTCATTGTTCAATGAATTTTATACTTGGCCGACACTTTTGATCATCGTCGGAGCCGCCTTTTTAGTTCAGGGTTATTGGGGCAGGGATTTTGAAGCGATCTTTCCGGGCGTGATACTCGTTGGCTTCGGTGTTCACTTTCATGTGGTCAACCAATTCACACTCTGGCCAGATCACCTTGGAGCTTTCATTTTAATTATCGCCCTTGGCTTTTTGCTGCGATATCAGAAAACAGGCAACGGCTTGTTCCACGGTGTCCTCTTTCTCATTCTAGCAGGACTGCTGCTGTTTTATGACAGAGTCAGCGGATGGCTTGGTTTATTGGAAAATGGCGTTTCGACAGCATGGAGATTTTGGCCGGCAGCTTTGGTACTCATTGGTGTTTACCTGTTGTTTATTAAAAGGAAGTAAGAAAAGCACCGAAGCTAGACCTAATCTAGTTAAAAGATTATTTTCAATATGATAAAAAGACCCGCACCGTGATCGATCTCGGTGCGGGTTTCTTATTGGTCGTGGACTATTTCATGAAACTCCCTAATACTGACCAGGCTTTGTCTTTCCCTTCCCCTGTTTCTGAAGAGAAAAGAATGATTGTATCATCCGGGTCTAAATCAAGAGTTTCTTTTGTAATCTTCAAGTGCTTTTGCCACTTTGATTTTGGGATTTTATCGGCTTTTGTCGCGATGATAATGACTGGGATATCATAGTGCTTGAGGAAATCATACATCATCACGTCATCCTTTGAAGGCGGATGCCTAAGGTCCACGATCAGCAGCATTGCTCTTAACTGTTCTCGGGAAGTAATGTATGTCTCAATCATTTTTCCCCATGCTTCACGTTCGGACTTGGATACTTTAGCGTACCCGTATCCTGGTACATCAACAAAATGAATCATTTCATTGATTAAATAAAAATTCAGCGTTTGAGTTTTCCCTGGCTTTGACGAAGTCCTCGCCAGCGCTTTTCTATTAAGCATTTTATTGATAAAAGAAGACTTGCCAACATTTGACCGGCCTGCAAGGGCGAACTCCGGAAGATTTCCTTCCGGATATTGATTCGGCCTTACAGCACTGATCACGATTTCTGCACTATTTACTTTCATTGAGAATCACCGCTGGCAAGAGCGTGCTTCAATACTTCATCTACATGGGAAACTAACACAAATTCAAGCTCCTTACGTACACTTTCAGGAATATCGTCAATATCTTTTTCATTATCTTTTGGACAAATAACCTTGGTAAGGCCTGCCCTGTGGGCACTCAACGACTTTTCCTTGAGCCCGCCAATTGGCAATACACGACCTCTGAGCGTTATTTCTCCAGTCATTCCTACTTCCCTGCGAATCGGCTTTCCTGATAAAGCTGAAACGAGAGCAGTAGCAATCGTAATCCCGGCTGAAGGTCCATCTTTCGGGACAGCGCCTTCTGGAACGTGGATGTGAATATCATTTTTTTCATGGAAATCCGGATCAATGTCCAGATCCTTCGCTTTAGAACGCACATAGCTGAATGCAGCCTGCGCAGATTCCTTCATGACATCCCCGAGCTTACCAGTGAGGACTAGTTTGCCTTTTCCTGGTGACAGGGAGACTTCAATCTGAAGTGTGTCGCCGCCGACTGTTGTATATGCAAGGCCCGTGGCTACTCCCACCTGGTCTTCGAGCTCTGCCTGCCCATACCTGAACTTGGTCTTGCCAAGGAATTCTTCAACATTTTTCGCATTTACGATTACGCGCTTTTTATCACCTGAAACAACGATTTTCGCTGTTTTCCTGCACACTGCTGCAAGCTGTCTTTCAAGTGAACGGACACCAGATTCGCGTGTGTAATATCGAATTACCTTCGTCAATGCTTCATCCTTCATTTGAAGCTGGGACTTGGATAAACCATGGTCCTTGATTTGTCTAGGGAGAAGATGGTCTTTGGCGATATGAAGTTTTTCCTGCTCTGTGTAACCTGCGATATTGATAATCTCCATCCTGTCCAGCAATGGTCCGGGGACAGTAGAAAGATTATTGGCAGTAGCGATGAACATTACTTTTGAAAGGTCATATGCCTCTTCAATGTAATGATCGCTGAAATTATGGTTTTGTTCCGGATCCAGTACCTCGAGCATTGCAGAAGAAGGATCACCACGGAAATCATTGGACATTTTATCGATTTCATCAAGAAGGAACACAGGATTAATCGTTCCTGCCTTTTTCATTCCCTGAATGACTCGTCCTGGCATAGCGCCGACATAAGTCCTTCTGTGGCCGCGAATTTCTGACTCATCCCGGACACCGCCTAAAGACACCCTTACAAAGTTGCGGTTCAGGGATTTAGCGATCGACCTGGCCAAGCTCGTTTTACCGACTCCCGGAGGTCCAGCCAAACAAAGAATTGGTCCTTTTAATGAGTTTGTAAGCTTCTGGACAGCTAGATACTCAAGTACCCTTTCCTTTACCTTTTCCAGTCCGTAATGGTCCTTATCAAGGATTTTTTCTGCCTTGCTTATATCCAGGTCATCCTCTGTCGACTTTGACCACGGCAAAGCAACAAGCCATTCAATATAATTCCGGATTACTGCGCTTTCAGCAGAAGTCGTCGGGACTTTCTCGTAACGGTCGAGTTCCTTCAAAGCAGTTTCCTTCACATTTTCAGGCATCCCGGCAAGCTCGATTTTTTCGGTAAGCTCAGCAATTTCACCTGTCTTTCCTTCCTTTTCACCAAGTTCCTTCTGGATGGCCTTCATCTGCTCACGCAAATAATATTCCTTTTGGGTACGTTCCATCGAACGCTTTACACGCTGGCCAATCTTTTTCTCGAGACCCAGCACTTCTTTTTCATTATGGATGATTTCGATGACACGATTCATCCGTTCCTTGATGTCAATCGTCTCGAGGATTTCCTGCTTCTCTTTGAGCTTAAGAGGCAGATGGGAGGCAATGATGTCCGCCATCCTTCCAGGCTCCTCAATATCAGAAACAGATGCATACGTTTCCGCAGAAATCTTCTTGGACATCTTTATGTATTGTTCGAAATACTCAAGCATTGTCCTCATCAATGCTTCATCTTCGACATCTTTTGATTCATCATCCTCGAAGGTTCTTACTTTGCAGGAAAAATGGTCATTCTCATCAAAAAGTTCAGTGATTTCAGCTCTGGACAACCCTTCAACCAACACGCGGATCGTTCCGTTCGGGAGCTTCAGCATTTGTTTCACTCGAGTCAATGTACCCATTTGGTACATATCCTCCTCGCCTGGTTCATCTATGGATATATCCTTTTGGGTTGTAAGATAGATTAAATGGTCATCCACCATTGCCTTTTCCAATGCCTGTACCGATTTTTCTCGTCCTACGTCCAAATGCAGAACCATCGTCGGGTACACAAGCAAACCGCGCAGCGGCAGGAGTGGGACAGTGTGCTCATTCTTATTCGCCATGACATTGCACCTCCAACATGCATTGTATCAAACCATAAGTATAATAATACTTTGTTGTTCAATTCTATCGTATTTATTTTCAAGTGTCTAATAACAAGAGCATTTAGCATCGTTTTGACTCATTGATTAGTATCCTGATATTTATGCGAAAATATGTCCACATCTGAAGTTACTTTCAAAAGAAAACGGCATCTTATTTTTTGCAAGTTCCAACTTCAATATGGCAACCTCTATTACACCCTCTTTCCTTTTTCAGGGAAAAATAAACCCGCTTTTCTTCGTAAGTTGCTAGGTGATGTATTGTTGGACGTTATTTGAGTTTTTTTGCCTAAATGATTGATAGCTTCCAGAGCAATCCACGAAGGCTCATTGAGGCAGGTAAACACTGCTTCGTAAAAAAACCTAAAAAAAGAACGCCTGCAAGCGTTCTTTTTAACGATAGGCTCTTTTCTCTCATACTTTGTTGCTATTGACTACAAAATAGGATTCAATGACCTCTGTTTCTTCACAAAAATTAAGGCTTATTATGAGAAAAGAGCTTGCACTCTAAATACCGAACTACAAAATGGCTTTTTATCACGTTAAAATCGGCTTTAGGATTTTAACAAAAACCTTTACAAAAACAGCCTAACGATATTAGCTCGTCTCTTTTTGAGTCAATTCATCGGCTGCCTTGATAATCTGCTCTCTCGGATGATCTTTCACAAGAGCAATTTCAAAAACTTCATCCAGGTGGGTAACTGGAATGATTTCGATTCCTGTGATTTCATTCAGGATGGTCTGCACATTTTCCTTTGGAATGATGACCGTCTTGGCACCTGCTTTTTTCGCTGCTTTCACTTTTGGATAAACACCGCCAATTGGCTTCACATTACCGTGAATGCTGATTTCTCCTGTCATCGCGACAGTATTGTCCATCGGGATTTTATAGATGGCTGAATAAATTCCCGTCGCCATCGCAATCCCGGCAGATGGGCCGTCGATTGGTGTACCGCCAGGGAAGTTGACATGGATGTCGAATTCATCAGCTGGAACACCCATCGACCGGAGAACTGTGATGACATTTTCAATTGACCCCCGCGCCATACTCTTTCTGCGTATAGATTTCCCCTGTCCGCCGATGCTCTCTTCATCGACGATGCCCGTGATATTGATTGAGCCTTTTTCCTTTGCTTTAATGACCGTCACTTCGATTTCAAGAAGCGCGCCTGTATTTGGGCCATACACAGCCAGCCCATTGACAAGACCGACTGCCGACTTTTCATTAATCCTTCTTTCCATCCTTGGTGTCAGCTGACTTGAATGCACCACCCATTCGATTTCCTCTTCTTTAATGTAGGTACGTTCATCTGTTATGGCCAATCCTGCGGCAATCTGTACCATATTAACGGCTTCGCGCCCATTTCGTGCATAGTTTGACAGGATTTCAATCGCTTTATCACTCATAGTCAGTTGTACTTTTTCAGCAGCATTCCTGGCTACTTCAGAAATTTCCTCTTGGGTTAACTCACGGAAAAATACTTCCATGCATCTCGACCTGATTGCCGGAGGGATTTCGCTTGGAGTTCTTGTCGTCGCTCCTACAAGGCGGAAGTCTGCCGGGAGCCCATTTTTGAAGATGTCGTGGATATGGCTCGGGATTTGCGTGTTTTCTTCATTATAATACGCACTCTCTAAGAACACTTTCCTGTCTTCCAGTACTTTCAACAGCTTGTTCATTTGGATCGAATGCAACTCTCCAATTTCATCAATGAATAATACTCCGCCGTGAGCATTGGTAACAGCCCCCTGTTTCGGCTGAGGAATTCCTGCCTGTCCCATCGCTCCGGCCCCTTGATAAATCGGATCATGAACAGAACCAATCAGTGGGTCAGCGATTCCTCTCTCATCAAACCTGGCTGTCGTAGCATCCAGCTCAACGAATACTGATGATTTTTTGAAGGGGGATTTTTGGTTTTGCTTTGCTTCCTCCAACACGAGCCTGGCCGCAGCGGTTTTCCCGACTCCCGGCGGACCATAGATGATGACATGCTGCGGATTAGGTCCACATAAGGCAGCTTTTAGTGCCTTGATTCCATCTTCCTGTCCGACAATGTCCTTGAAGCTTGATGGTCTGACTTTTTCAGCTAGCGGTTCACTCAGGGAGACCGATCTCATCTTCCTTAACTGTTCCATTTCCTTTCGGGATTCCCTATCAATTGACACTTTTTGAGTCCGCTGATTCTTAAGTAAATTCCAGAAATACAGCCCGATGATGATTCCGAAAAACAGCTGTATGAACAAGGCGATTCCGGTCCAACTCAATTATATTCCCTCCCGTAAAGTTGATACTATTGGCTTTAACCTAGTATCTCCCTGACAGTGTTGGAATAAACAATATTTTCAAGTGAATTTTCCCGCCAGCTGAGACCTTAATCTGATTGGAAATTATTGAATTTCTGCCAAGATAATCGAAGGTTTTTCTGGTTTTGACAGCTTTTCTTCTTTTTCCGCTGACCCTGTCCGAAGTTGGTACTAGTTCTGACACCTTTTTCTCTTTCTCCACCAAACCTGTCTGAAGTTACTCTTACTTCTGACAGCTTTTCTCTTTTATCACCAAACTTGTCTGAAGTTGCCCCTACTTCTGACAACTTTGCCCCTTTCACCACCAAACCTGTCAGAACTTTGGTTTGCCATATCAATCTCAATTTCAGAGACGGCCCACAAAGAAAAAATCCCGGTGAATATTCACCGGGATTTATGTGTATTAAGCTGAATTTCTTTCGTCTTTAAGGACTGTACCGTCCTCTAACACGAGCTTTGGCGGCATGTTGTTTTCGACTGTTTCCTTTGTGATGATACATTTAACAATATCTTCACGGGAAGGAAGGTCGAACATTACATCCAGCATGATGCCTTCGATGATTGAACGAAGTCCGCGGGCACCTGTCTTGCGCTCAATTGCTTTTTTGGCAATTTCAATCAGTGCGTCGTCTTCAAATTCAAGCTCGACATCATCCAGCTCAAGCATTTTTTGATACTGTTTTACAAGAGCGTTCTTCGGTTTTGTCAGGATTTCGACTAGCGCTTCTTCATCAAGCGGAGTCAGGCTGGCAATTACCGGAAGACGACCGATGAATTCAGGGATCAACCCGAATTTCAGCAAGTCTTCAGGAAGCACTTTTGAAAGCAGTTCCTTCTTGTCTAGATCTTCCTCTTTCTTTTCAGAGCCAAAGCCAATTACTTTCTGGCCAAGGCGTCGCTTGATGATTTGTTCGATACCGTCAAATGCTCCGCCGCAAATGAACAGGATATTCGTCGTATCGATCTGGATGAACTCCTGATGAGGGTGCTTTCGTCCACCTTGTGGCGGTACGCTTGCAACTGTTCCTTCAAGAATTTTCAGAAGCGCCTGCTGTACACCTTCACCGGAAACATCTCTAGTAATAGATGGGTTTTCGGATTTTCTGGCGATTTTATCGATTTCATCGATATAAATGATTCCTTTTTCAGCCTTTTCCACATCGTAATCAGCTGATTGGATCAATTTTAGCAGGATGTTTTCAACGTCTTCACCCACATAACCTGCTTCAGTCAGCGATGTTGCATCCGCGATTGCGAATGGTACATTGAGAATACGGGCCAAAGTTTGTGCCAGCAACGTTTTACCGCTGCCTGTAGGTCCGATCATCGCAATATTACTCTTCGAAAGTTCAACATCATCAATCTTGCTGTTTGAGTTGATACGCTTATAGTGATTGTAAACGGCTACAGATAAATTCTTCTTCGCCTGGTCCTGCCCAATTACATACTCATTAAGAATATCGCGGATTTCCTGTGGTTTTGGAACATCCTTAAACTCAACTTCTTCTTCAGTGCCAAGTTCTTCTTCAACGATTTCTGTGCATAATTCAATACACTCGTCACAGATATAGACGCCTGGCCCTGCTACCAATTTGCGGACTTGATCCTGCGTCTTGCCGCAGAAAGAACATTTGAGCTGTCCTTTTTCATCATTAAATTTGAACAATGCCTTCACCCCTTGAGAACTTCTAAACATATATAAAGCTGCGATTCATAAGCAAACGATCAGGTAAGTAACAGTTTTTCTGCTGCTGTTGAGCAGGTATGTATTGCATTGTATCACATTTTGCCAGGGTACAGGAAATAATAACCCTCGGCTATTCAGTTTCGCGCTTATGAATCGAAAAAAATATGTACTAACACATCTTAACCATAAATCAAGCCATTAAATCGACTTAAAGCAAATTGCTTAAAAAAATTATGTATGTATATTGGTGCTAATTGTAGAAAACAAGGCACGATTTACTCGCGCCTTGTTTCTATATTATATCCTGATTCTATTATGCAACAGTTTTGCTGTTTTCTACAAGGAAATCAACCGCTTTTTTCAATTGAAGGTCGCCTTTGATTCCGTCAAGGCTTCCTCCTAGTGCTGCCTGGATTTGATCAGCAGTCATATTGTACATTTCAGACATCTTTTGAAGTTCTGCACTTACTTCTTCATCTGTAACTTCGATGTTTTCAGCTTTTGCGATTGCTTCAAGAGTAAGGTTCACACGCACGCGTGTAGCAGCCTCTTCTTTCATTTGTTCGCGAAGAGCAGCTTCGTCCTGTCCAGAGAACTGGTAGTACAGGTCAAGGTTCATGCCTTGCATTTGCAAGCGTTGTTCGAACTCATTTACCATGCGGTCGATTTCAGTATCGATCATTGATTCAGGAACATCGATTTCAGCGTTAGCTGCTGCTTTTTCTACAACAGTGTCACGTTCGAAATGTTCTTTTTGGTGAGCTTTGTCATGAGCAAGACGATCTTTGATCTTTGTCTTAAGCTCATCTAAAGTTTCAACTTCTTCATCAGCATCTTTAGCGAACTCATCATCTAGAGCTGGAAGTTCTTTTCCTTTGATTTCGTGAATTTTCACTTTGAAAGTTGCAGGCTTACCAGCAAGTTCAGCTGCATGGTACTCTTCTGGGAAAGTAACCTCTACATCTTTTTCTTCGCCAGTAGCTGTTCCAACTAGCTGCTCTTCGAAGCCAGGGATGAATGAACCTGATCCAAGTTCAAGTGCATAGTTTTCAGCTTTTCCGCCTTCGAAAGCTTCGCCATCAACGAATCCTTCGAAATCGATGACAACACTGTCGCCATTTTCAGCTGTGCCTTCTTCTTTAACAACAAGCTCAGCCTGCTTTTCCTGCATTGCTTTCAATTCATTTTCAACTTCTTCATCTGTTACGTTTGTGTCGAATGCTTCTACTTCAAGTCCTTTGTACTCGCCAAGCTTAACTTCAGGCTTAACTGTTACAGTTGCCTTGATGATCAAGCTCTTGCCCTTTTCGATTTGTTCTACATCGATTTCCGGGCGGTCAACTGGCTCGATACCAGTTTCATCGATTGCATTTGCATATGCTTCTGGAAGAAGGATATCAATTGCATCCTGATATAAAGACTCTACGCCGAAACGCTTTTCGAACATTTGGCGAGGCATTTTTCCTTTACGGAATCCTGGTACGTTAATTTGCTTAACGACTTTCTTGAATGCAGCGTCAAGACCTTGGTTGACCTTTTCTGCATCTACTTCAATTGTTAGAACCGTTTGGTTCCCTTCTCTTTTTTCTACCTTTGCAGACATACAGTTCCCTCCAACAATAATCTATTGTCATTTTCATTCGACGATGAATACTCTTGTTAACCAAGCAATATTCCAGATTAAATGTAAAATAGAATGATTTTTACATAATACAACCACTACATTATAACACAGGATTATTTCGTTTCAACAGCCAGGACTATATTATCGGGTAAGAAATTTCTTCTAGCTTCCGGATAAAGTCCAAAACCTGTTCTGCCGCCTCGGCCTCGCTATGGTATATTTCAGCAAATGACTCAAGCGGATCTTCAAATCCATAGTACTCATTGGCGATGAAATGGCAGGCAGAAGCCCAGGCTGAAGCATCCCCGACTGGCAATTCGAAAGGATAAACCAAAAAGAAGTACCTTTCGACCAGTCTTTGTACATTTTCAAATAAAACAGGATCATCACTTTCAATCTCCCGGCTTAATAGCTTGATGACACCGCTGTTCTCGATATAATCCTTCAGTTCGGGTATATCTGCTGGATTGAACGATTCTTCCCAATCGAATTTACGCACCTGTGTTTCTTCTGCATACTCTTGTTCTTTCAATATATTAAGCAGCATGGTTTTTAAAAACGGATGGCCTTCTCCTGATACGACATATTCCTTGATTTTTTCAATATAGGGACGTATGTTTACCTTCGCGAGTTCAGCAGCAACCATTACCTGATCGTTCGGACTCTTATAGTCAAACAGATTAAGCTCTTCCTCTTCAGGCTCTTCAAAACTCTCAATGGGCTCCATTTCTGTTTCGCCATTCAGCATACGCTTGCCAAATTCAAGCATGGTGATGAAATGCTCATGCTTGTCCGCTGGGATTTCCCGTTCCTCCAGAAGAGCTTCTATGGTCGCAACAACTTCTTTGTATTCATTCAACTGGACAAGGATCATTAGATACATGTCAATCACTTGTAAGTAATCACCCAGTCCGCACCGCAGCATCTCCGCCACGATTTCCTTGGCCTGATGGGTATTGCCTGCTTCATAATTAGCAAGCGCGAGGCCAACGTAGACATCACTGTTCTCAGGGTCATGCTCTAAAGCCTGCTCAAGAAACTGAATCGCATCCCTGTACTTTTGCTGTTTTAAATAATCCAGACCCTTTTCCAACAGACGCTTTTCCAGACCGGGAAACAGGATCACATTATCCTTGTTTGATTCCCGTTTTTTCATATACATACCGCCTTACTTTTAATAGTTCACCCTATTAATCCCAAAAAATTTTTCTTTGAGTTCAGCTTTTTTAGAAAGTTTAGCACGAATCCCTGAAAAAACAAAAAGATTCACAAGCTATGCCTGTGAATCAATCGTTTTTTTATTAGTTAGATTGCTTTTTCTATATGCTTATTCTCATATTCTCTGATACTGTCTTCAAGCTGGAGCGTTAATTCAATTTCATCCCAGCCATTAAGGAGCATGTTATACCAATATGGAGAGATATCAAACTCTGCCTTGAAGCCCCCGTTGTCATAAACCACCTTCTGTTCCAGAGATACATTCAGTTCATATTGCTGCCCGCTTGCTTTAGTAAGCAAATAGGTAACGTCTTCCTCTTGCAGTACGATCGGGAGAATTCCGTTTTTCAGGCAATTTTGTTTAAAAATATCCGCAAATGATGGAGCGACCAAAACCTTGAATCCGTAATCCAGCAATGCCCAAGGTGCATGTTCCCTGGATGAACCGCAGCCGAAATTCTCATTCGCTATTAAAATGGATGTACCTTCGTTATCTGGATGATTGAGCTCAAAGTCTTCATTGAGCTCACCGTTTGTTTTATAGCGCCAATCGTAAAACAGATACTGGCCAAACCCCGTCTTTTCGATTTTCTTAAGGAATTGCTTTGGAATGATCTGGTCAGTATCAACATTTGTCCGGTCCATCGCAGCGACTTTCCCCTTCATTTCTGTAAATCTGGTCATTTCAAGCTCCTTCCATCGAAAAATATCTTTTTGTAAAACTAAATTCATCAAATTCGTAGTTAAATATATGTTTTTTCAAATTTACGTTTTCGGGTCATTATTGCGTCTGTATTTTTAGCTGGAAAAATTATTCTCTTAATCAACGAAGATATTCGCCTGATGAAAACTGATAATTGCCCCATTCGAGCGATTAATTAATCCAAAAATCACATTAATTGCCCATTCAATACGATTAATTGCCCCTTCGTCCTTATTATGGTAAAAAAGGAAGTTAAACGGTAATGCCAGCCACCGACCTGACATCGACAAAATGCCCATGAAGTGCGGCAGCTGCTGCCATGGCGGGACTGACTAAATGGGTGCGCGCTCCGGCTCCCTGTCTGCCCTCAAAATTCCGGTTTGAAGTGGAAGCACAGTGCTCGCCAGCTGGTACAATGTCTGCGTTCATACTCAGGCACATGCTGCAGCCGGATTCCCGCCATTCAAATCCTGCTTCAATAAAAATTTTGGCGATACCTTCTGCTTCTGCCGCCTTCTTGACCTGCTGGGAGCCAGGTACGACAATCGCATCGACTCCTGTGGCCACTTTTTTACCTTTGACGACGTCGGCCGCTGCCCTGAGATCCTCCAGTCTTGAATTTGTGCAGGAACCGATAAAGACTTTAGTTACATTAATATCTGTAATCAGCTGGCCTTCTGCCAGGCCCATGTAATCAAACGCTCTTTGAACGGACTTCCTTTCTGCCTCAGTCTCACATTCTGCCAGATAAGGGACTCTCTCTGTTACTGGAGCAGTCATCGAAGGGTTCGTACCCCAGCTGACCATCGGTGAAATGGAGTCGCCATCTACCGTGATGGTATGGTCATACTCCGCATCATCATCAGAGCTGAGCTGCTGCCATTCAAGGATCTTATCGAGGTAGGCATCTCCCTGTGCAACATATTTTCTTCCATTCAGATAAGCGAAGGTTTTGTCATCAGGGGCAACGAGGGAAGCCTTGGCTCCTCCTTCAATAGACATATTGCAGATGGTCATCCTTTCCTCCATCGACATCTTCCTGATCGCCTCGCCGCAAAATTCAATCACGTAACCAGTACCGAAATTGACTCCATATTTACTGATAATGGATAGGATGAGATCCTTTGCACTCACCCCCGGTGCAAGAGAACCAGAAACCTCAACTTTCAGTGTCTTTGGCTTTGTCTGCCAGAGTGTTTGAGTTGCCAGCACATGTTCAACCTCGCTGGTGCCAATTCCGAATGCGAGCGCTCCGAACGCACCATGCGTAGACGTATGGCTGTCCCCGCAAACAATCGTCATTCCCGGCTGTGTCAATCCCAATTCAGGTCCGATGACATGGACGATGCCCTGTTCAGGACTGTCTAGGTCCGCCAGTGCAATGCCGAATTCAAGACAATTATTCCTTAAGGTATCCATCTGGATTTTCGCAACAGCATCAGTGATCTCACGCCGGTTAACTGTTGGTACATTGTGGTCCATCGTCGCAAACGTCAAATCCGGGCGTCGGACAGACCGTTTTTTCTGCCTTAGTCCCGAAAAAGCCTGCGGGGAGGTTACCTCGTGAACAAGATGGAGGTCAATATACATAAGGTCTGGTTTGCCTTCCTCCGTACTAACTATATGCTTCTCCCAAATTTTTTCGATGATCGTTTTCCCCAAAAATACCCTCCCCTTTTTCAAATCATTTTTCATCTATTTATTTGCAAACTGCCTGATAGTTTAAATTCCTGCTTTATGCGTAAGCACCCATGATATTGAGGATTGCTTCATTGTCCAGCAGTGCGGCTTTGATTTCTTCAACCATCCCTTCAGTTGTTAAAAATGGTGTGCCAAATACGGCAATGTCGCGGGTTCTGCTGCCAGCGTCAAGCACCTGCTCTACCGCATTCTCGATTGCCTCGGCTTCTTCTTCAAGACCGAAGGACAGGCGCAGCAACATTGCGGCTGACAGGATCATCGCGATCGGATTGGCCGCGTTCATGCCAGCGATATCCGGGGCAGAACCGTGGATTGGCTCATATAGATATGGCCCTGCAGCCGAAACACTTGCTGACGGCAGCATGCCAAGCGATCCGGTCAGTACGGACGCTTCATCGCTTAAAATATCTCCAAACATATTCTCTGTGACCAGTACATCAAACTGGCGCGGATTCTTGATCAGCTGCATCGCCGCATTATCGACCAGCATATGGTCAAGCTGGACATCTGGAAAATCCCTGGCCACCTCTTCCGCTGTTTCCCGCCACATTCGGCTAGATTCCAGAACATTCGCTTTATCCACAGAAGTGACCTTGCCTTTTCTCATGGCAGCCAGTTCAAATGCATAGCGGATGACTCTCTCCATCTCGTTTTTCTGGTAAAACAATGTATCGACTACAGAAGCCTCGCCTTTCTGGACAGTTCTCTCACTTGGTTTTCCAAAATAGAGCCCGCCCGTCAACTCCCTGACCACTACCATGTCAACCCCTTCAACGACATCTTTGCGCAGTGGCGAGATCCCGGAAATGCTGGAGTAGTATTGAACCGGACGGACATTCGCATAAAGCCCGAGCTCTTTCCGGATTTTCAGCAGTCCTTTTTCAGGGCGAATATGACCAGGCATTCGATCCCATTTAGGGCCGCCCACTGCGCCTAACAGGACAGCATCACTGCCCTTGCAGAGGTCGAGTGTGTGCTCCGGCAGCGGCGTTCCAAATTCATCGATTGCTGTTCCGCCGATTTCTCCATAAGTAAAATGGAACTTATGGTTAAAAAGCTCAGCAACTGCCTGGAGGATTGTAACCGCCCCCCTGCTTACTTCTTTGCCTACGCCATCTCCTGGCAGGATTGCGATCCTTTTTTCCATTACATTCGCCTCCGATTTCTTAAGTATATTTTTTTATCCGTTGACTGCGACTTTCTTCGTTTCTTCCATATATAAAACTCTATTGACTGCATTTAAGTAGGCTTTTGCCGAAGCTTCGAGAACGTCCTGTGCGAGGCCTCTTCCACTTGTCTCGACACCGCCGAATTCCAGCTTTACATATACCTGAGCCAGGGCATCCCTGCCGGCTCCAACTGACTGAATCCTGTAATCTAGCAAGCTGGCTTTTTCTTCCATGCATTTTTCAAGCGTATTATATAAAGCTTCAATACTGCCAGAACCTGTAGAGGCTTCCTGGATCTTTTCATTTTGGCAGCCATAAAGGGTGACCGTCGCAGTTGGCACCTGGTTGGTACCATACTGGACCTGAATGGAATCAAGACGGTAGTATTGCTGCTCTTTTGACAGGTTCTCTTCGAGGATGATGGCCACGAGGTCATCATCTGTCATTTCTTTTTTCCTGTCTGCAAGTTCCTTGAAAACGGAAAATAATTTATTGATATCCTGCTCAGGAACCGTCAGCCCGATCTCATTTAATCTGTTGCGGAACGCGTGGCGACCGGAATGCTTTCCAAGAACCATCGAGTTATTCTGTAAACCTACAAGTTCCGGCGATATGATTTCGTAAGTTGTTTTCTCCTTCAAAACCCCATCCTGGTGGATTCCCGATTCGTGGGCAAATGCATTCCTTCCCACCACGGCTTTATTGGCTGGTACCGCCATACCGGTCAACTTGCTGACAAGACTGCTCGTTCTGCTGATCTCTTTAAGGTTCAATCCAGTTTCCGCCTGGTAAAAATCTTTGCGGATATGAAGGGCAACCGCGAATTCTTCGAGTGCTGCATTTCCTGCCCGCTCCCCTATCCCATTGATCGTTCCTTCAACCTGTGTGGCTCCTGCAGATACAGCAGCAAGTGAGTTGGCGATCGACATTCCAAGGTCATCATGACAATGTGCTGATAGTTCGACCTTACCAATAGAAGGAACATGCTCTCGCAAGTAAGTGAATATTTGGCCATACTCCTGCGGCGAAATATAACCGACAGTGTCAGGAATATTAATGACCTTTGCACCGGCTTTAATAACCTCTTCTACAATTTCAGCAAGGAAATCAAGCTCGGTCCGGCAAGCATCCTCGGCGGACCATTGAATGACCGGAAACTTGGCTGCTGCATACTTAACGGTCCTTACCGCTGTCTCGATGACCTCAGCTTTTGTCTGCTTCAGCTTATGGATCCTGTGGATTGGCGAAGTGGCGATGAACAGGTGGAGCCTTGGCTCTGCACCATGTCTCAACGCTTCCCAGGCAGCGTCAATATCTGTTGTAACCGATCTTGCAAGCCCAGTAACCGAACATCCTTTAATTTGGCGTGCAATTTCAGCTACGGAAGCAAAGTCCCCTTTGGAAGCGGCTGGAAATCCCGCTTCAATAATATCAACATTCAACCTCTCTAATTGCCTGGCAATCTCCAGCTTTTCGGAAAAATTCAGATTGACACCTGCTGACTGTTCCCCATCCCTCAATGTCGTATCAAATATTTTAATTCTTCGCACTGGCAGCCACTTCTCTCTGCTTTTGTTTGTTGACAAACGGCATCATCTTTCTCAATTCTCTTCCTACCTCTTCGATCTGGTGGCGGTTTTCTTTTTCATTGATGGCATCGAACACCGGTCTGTTATTTTCATTTTCCTCAATCCAGCCTTTTGCGAAAGTTCCTTCCTGGATGTCTTTCAGAACTCTTTTCATTTCTTCTTTAACCTGTTCATTTACCACTCTCGGACCGCTGACAAAGTCGCCCCATTGAGCTGTGTCAGAAATCGAATAGCGCATTCCTTCGAGTCCGCCTTCATACATCAGGTCCACGATCAGCTTCAGCTCATGCATCGTTTCGAAATATGCCAATTCCGGCTGATATCCTGCTTCGACAAGTGTTTCAAAGCCTGCTTTCACTAGTGAGGTCAAACCGCCGCATAATACAGCCTGTTCACCGAATAAATCTGTTTCGGTTTCTTCCTTGAAGGTTGTTTCGAGTGCCCCTGCCCTCAATGCACCGATCGCTTTTGCGTAGGCAAGCGCAAGTTCTCTTGCAGTTCCCGATACATCCTGATGGATTGCAAACAGTGCCGGGACACCTGCTCCTTCTTGATAAGTCCTTCTGACCAAATGCCCAGGACCCTTAGGTGCGACAAGTAAGACATCACAGCTTTCCGGCGGGACAATCTGGTTAAAATGAACGTTAAAGCCGTGAGCGAACATAAGCGCCTGCCCAGAAAGCTGAGGTTCAATTTCATTTTTGTACACAGCAGTCTGCCGCTCATCCGGAAGAAGAATCATGACTACATCTGCTGCTGCCACAGCTTCAGCAACTGTTTTAACTTCAAAACCATCCTGTTCCGCCTTCTCCCATGACTTTCCTTGCCTTAATCCAATGACAACCTCAACACCACTGTCACGAAGATTCTGCGCATGGGCATGACCCTGTGATCCGTAACCAACTACTGCCACTGTTTTCCCGTTAAAATAAGCCTCATTTGCATCACCGTTATAGTACATTTTCGCCATAATTAATCTCCCTCTCCGAATATAAATTTTGTGTAATTCAGCTGTTTCCCTTTGGATTGCTGCTTTTCATATCAGTTATTGCATCCGCAATATTAAAGGTATCAAGGCTCTATCCGAGTTAACTTCTCCATACGTTTATGATTGGGAAAAACAAAGTTTATGAAAAGAGCCTTATCAAACAAATGAAAATGTTTTTTGCTGCCCGGTCCGCTGGTTCCCCCTTGGGAATGCTGTTGTTCCGGTACGGGCCAATTCTCTGATTCCATATGGTTTAATCAAATCGATAAACGCCTCGATTTTTTCCGTTTCACCTGTCAGCTGGATGATGATGCTATCCTTGCTGACGTCAATCACCGAGGCCCGGAATGGTTCAATGATCGAGTAGATTTCTGCCCGGTTGTGCGGAAGGACGGGCACCTTCATGAGAATGAGCTCTCGGGCGACAATCGCCTGGTCACTTATATCTGCCACCTTAAGGACATCAATCTGTTTATTGAGCTGTTTCGTGATTTGTTCGACCATCCCGTCATTCTCCACATGGACAACACAGGTAATCCGCGAAACTCCCTCTTGCTCGGTAAGGCCTACTGAAATGCTTTCAATATTGTAGTTCCTCTTCGAGAATAAATTCGTGATCCTGTTCAGTACTCCTGGCCGGTTCAAAACCGTCATCGTTATGATCCTTTTCATTTCTTCACTCCCACCATTTCGTGGATTCCTTTCCCGGGCGCAATCATCGGGTAGACATTTTCGGCTCCATCGACCCTGAAATCGAGCAATACCGGCTCTTTGTCGTGCAGGACCTGATCCAGAATTAAATGTGCTTCTTCCTCTGAGTGGATTTCAAACCCTTTGATGCCATAGGCCTCTGCCAGTTTTACAAAAGAAGGCTGTACCGGATTTTTACTGTGGGAATACCTTTCTTTATAGAAAATTTCCTGCCATTGTCTGACCATCCCAAGCGCCTTGTTATTGAAAATCGCTATTTTGATCGGCAGCTGAAATTCAGCGATGACCGCCAACTCCTGCGTTGACATCTGGAAGCCGCCATCTCCGAGAACGGCCACAACACAGGCAGATGGGTCTGCCAGCTGTGCTCCAATGCTTGCAGGAAGGCCAAATCCCATTGTCCCGAGTCCTCCGGAGGTCACCCATCGATCTGCTTGCTGGAGCTGATAATATTGTGCTGCCCACATTTGATGCTGGCCGACATCGGTGACGACAATCGCTTCACCTGCCGTTTTTTCATATAGGAGTTCCATAACCTTTTGCGGTTTTAGCACTTCACTGTTTTCGTAATGATAAGGATGATCCTCCTTCCAGACTGCAAGCGTTTCTGTCCATTCTTCCTGGAGAGGCGGACTGCCTTCCAGCTTTAACAACTGTCTTAACGCCTCTCCTGCATCACCGACAACCGGGATATGCGTCGGCACATTTTTGCCGATTTCAGCCGGGTCGATATCGATATGGGCAACAGTTGCTTTCGGAGCGAAATGCTTCAAATTTCCGGTCAGCCGGTCATCGAATCTTGCTCCAATATTGATGAGCAGGTCACAATTATACAGCGCCATATTTGCTGTATAGCAGCCATGCATCCCGGCCATTCCAAGGAATAGTTCATGTCCCGCCGGAAAGCCCCCCAAGCCCAATAATGTGTGGACAACATGAAGCTTCTGCTGTTCTGCGTATTCTTTTAAAAGATTAGAAGCCTTCGCATGAAGGACACCAGCACCGGCAAGAATCACCGGACGTTTCGCCTTGCTGACAGCTTCTGACAGTTTTCTTACTTGAAGGAAATTCGGCTCCACTGTCGGCTGATAGCCTGGAAGATGGATTTCCTCCTCAGCTGGTACCGTCGATACACCTGCTGCCATGTCCTTAGGGAAATCTATGACGACTGGTCCGGGCCTTCCGCTTGTCGCTATATAAAATGCTTCCTTGATGATTCTGGGGATGTCTTTGATATCCCGAATCTGATAATTGTATTTGGTAATAGGAGTCGTGATACCAAGGATGTCGGCTTCCTGGAAGGCGTCTGTACCGATCACCCCTGTGGCAACCTGGCCCGTGAAGACGACCAGCGGCAATGAGTCCATCATCGCATCAGCAATGCCGGTGATAATATTGGTCGCTCCGGGGCCAGAAGTCGCGATCACTACTCCAGGTTTCCCGCTGATTCTCGCGTATCCTTCTGCCGCGTGGATCCCTCCCTGTTCATGCCTTGGCAGAACATGAAGAATGTTAGAATCATAGAGTTTGTCGTAAATCGGAAGGACAGCCCCTCCCGGGTAGCCGAAAATGACTTCGACGTTTTCCTTTTCCAGGGCCTTAAGCAGCAAATCAGCACCGCTTACTTTACTCGTTTTAGCCTTTGTTTCCTTCAAGGCAGCTTCCATTTATCGAACCTCCCATTGTGTATTCAGTGTTTTTTTCAAAATAAAAAAGCCCACTCCATCTCCATATGCCTAAGGTTGCCCAGGCAAAGGGATGGAATAGGCTTTATCTCCTTGTTCCACGGTACCACCCTTATTCACGCATGATGCGTGCACTCGTGACAGCTTCAGCTGCCGGTTTTGATAACAAGTGCAGGACACTCGACCAGTTTTACTAGGTTTCCTTTCAAACTGGCGCTCCAGGGTGAGTTCACTTATCGCGGCATCGCCGGTTCCCAGCAACTCCGGCTCTCTGTGCATGCTCATCGCAATAAATTACTTGTCCCTGTCTTCGCTTTATCTATATTTAATTATACTTTTCATATCAACTGACTTGATGGGCTTTTTCTGGATAGACCTGGATCCCATCCGCAACTACTCTTGCCCGGAACTCATCCAGGATGTTTTGTGTATGCTCTCCTGGCACTCCATCGCCAATGACTCTTCCATCTACTTTTACGACTGCGATTACTTCTGCTGCAGTCCCTGTAAGGAATACTTCGTCAGCTGTGTATACATCATGGCGGGTAAATGGTTCCTCCTTGACCTCATACCCCAGTTTTTTGGCGATTTCAATGACGGCATTCCTGGTGATTCCTTCTAGTGCTCCTACATACCCTGGCGGTGTTAGGAAAGTGCTGCCTCTCACGATAAAAATATTATCCGCGGATCCTTCGGCAACATAGCCCTGGTCATTCAGCATAAGTGCTTCACTTACATTTGCCAGATGCGCTTCAATTTTTACAAGGACATTATTCAAATAATTCAGTGATTTCACTTTAGGACTTAACACATCAGGACGATTTCTCCTTGTCGCGACTGTGACAATCTCCAGTCCCCGTTCATACAATTCCTTTGGAAAAATAGCCAGGGGCTCAACAATGATGACGACATTCGCTTTCGGGCACTTATAGGGGTCCAACCCAAGGTCCCCGACACCTCTGGAAACGACAATGCGGATATAAGCATCTCTCAATTGATTCCGTTCGACCGTTTCAACCACCAGGCCGGTGAACTCCTCCTTAGAGTGTGGCATGTTCAGCATAATGGACTTCGCTGACCGATAAAGCCGGTCCATATGTTCTTCCATCCTGAAAATATTGCCGCTGTATACCCGTATCCCTTCAAAAATACCATCTCCGTATAGAAATCCATGATCATATACCGAAATCTTAGCATTTTCCTTGGTGACAAATTCACCGTTTAAGTAGATCCACTGATCGGGCACAATAAACACTCCTTTAACAAATAGACGCTTTAAATTATTAAATTTACAGGTTAAAAAAATACAGTTTTACATTATTCTAAAATTAATTTAAAACTATGACTCGCTTTGGTTGCAATCAACTTGTTTTTTTATTTGAGGATTATCTTACGCCCAATTTCCACACTCGTCAACACCCTTATTCTAAATTATTTGATAATTTAGATTAATTAGTTTATTTGTATACGCTTACATTGTTGATATATTCACATTTAAATAAAATTAATTTTTTTTTTACTGACCCCTTATGGACTTCAGTTTTGGAGAGCTAGTAAGAACTATAGGACATAAAAAAAAACTCACCTTCAATAAGGTGAGTTAAGGTATGTAGTTTAAATGGCGTCCCAGGAGAGATTCGAACTCCCGACCGTACGCTTAGAAGGCGTAAACTAACGCTTCCTATAAACGCTGATGCAACGGTCATTGAACGGCATTTAAATCGTCAATATGTAACGGTCATTTGCCGAACTTTCGACCAATTTCATTATAGCACGCTTATTCAGATGAAGAAAGTGTTATTTTATCAAGCATATAGCCGCATTTAGTCCTAAATTTTGCTACAAGATAATAAAGAAACGTAAGCTTTTGGCCTACGTCTTCTCATTGTTATCTAGGTCGATATCTGTAGGCATTTTCACGCCTGGCAACCGCTACTCCACGCCAATTACGGTCTGTGTTCGTTCTTTCTGCGTAATCTTCGAGAATCGTAAATTCTTCTTTAGTCGTGCGTTTATTGATGGTCTTGTAGATTCTATGCCTGATTGCTTCTGCCTGTATCTGTAGCTCTTCGAATGTTAGTTCTTTAGGATTCATTATCGTTTTTCCCCTTCGTTTACTTTCGTCCATGATTTATGATTTACGATTCTATTTACTGTCGTTTGTTGGATTCCGTACTCTTTCGCTAGTTCTGCCTGTGTTACGTCACCTTTCGAATATTTGGCTCTAATTTCCCTTACGATAACTTCGCTTCTTGCGCCTTTGCTCGGCTTCCATAAGCCCGTTTCCCTTGCGTGCCGTAGGTTTTCGGCTGCTGTTACGGTTTCTATGTTTACGAGCCTATTGTCGGTCTTGTTACCGTTTATGTGATTCACTTGCTTGTTGATAATTTCTAGCCCTGCGAAAAAAGCTACTAGCTCGTGAACAGTGTAAAATCCATGTTTCCCGTTGTGGTGCAAATTTACGTAGTGATATCCGTTTGTTACAAGAATCGGCTTAAGTGGCTTATTCCTAACCCCGATTATCGTCCCTGCTTCTACGTCTACCTTGTATTGCGCATTGTCTACTAGTTCCAGTAATCGTAAATATCTCCTTGCGTTCATGTCTAACGATCCCCCGTTGATTTTTTTTGTCTCCCGACGTTCCTATAGGCGCAGGCTACGAGCACTTTTGGTATCAAAAAAAGAGTAACGCCGTTAAGCGCTACTCTAGGTCTTACTCTTCGTGTTGCTCTTCGGTGTCCTGTTCGTTCTCTTCTAGCTTAGCTACTTCTACGTGCTTCTTCGCTACTGCGTATAGCGTTAAGTTATCTGTGCTAGAGTTCATCGCAGCCTGTTGCTTAATCGCTTCTAGTTCGCTAGCCGTAATACTTTCGCCGCTCCGTAGCTTTTTCTTGATTCCTTCGACTTGTAGCCGTAGTTTCTTATATCCGCTCATTAGTTAATCGCTCCTTTACGCTGTTCGGCACTTCTCCACGTTGTAGCGTCTGTATGTCGTAGCTCGTTACGCAAACTTTATCGATTGCCTGCTGTGTCTGGAATCCTACACTGTAAGGGATAGTGTAACCGCCATAACGGGGATTGATTGTATTAAAAGCTTTCCTTGCTTCGTCTTCGAAAAACTTAATACGACGCTGAATTTCGATAAACTGCACAAGATACTCGATTTTAAGCTTTTCGAGCTTCTTGACTTCTGGATTGATGTGTTCATTCTGAAACTTCGTTTGATACTCCTTTAACCCGTTCTCTAAGTCTTCTAGCCTGATCGAGCCGCTATTAATCGCCCGTGCTGCTTTTTGCATTTCTCGAGCGTGTTCTAAATTGGCAATAGCTGCCGATTGCTCTTTCCTAATCTTAGCTAGCTCCTTTCGATTGTCTGCGCCTTCTGCTACAGCTTTCTTAATTGCCTCGTTGTAGCGGTATTCTAGCCCCTTAACTTCTAACTCTGCTACGGTAACCATCTCCGCATATTCCTGCTGCACTTGTAAGCCCTGCTGCTTCTCTTCGTTGTACTTCTCGAATAGTTCGTATCTTGGTAGTTTGTTTGTCATTTCTCTTAGCCCCTTTTATTTTGTTAAGGCGTTCTCACCTTACACAACCATAGGCGCTGTTACTTTTAAGCTTTGGTATTAAAAGATTATTTTTTAAAAAATTTGTGCGAAGTCTATCTGAGCTAACGAATTAAATAACGTATTGGAACGGGAAAAAAGCTCTAAGAGAAGGCGTAGAAGTAAAAGGAAAGGTTATGATAGTCGATTAATTTTTATTATCGAATGCAGCTAATTTAATCTTAAGCCTTTTAAATAACCTCGTTACTTCCTGATGATGTTTGAGCCCTAACGCACTGGAAAGTTCCACTTTAGATAAGTCGGGATTATCGTACTTAGTTCGCAATAGTTTGCGCTCCTGCTCCGTTAAAGTCGGTACGGCTAGAATCTGAGCAACTAGTAAGCTATTAACAGAACTGCCCTCTACGTCCGTCTGCGTGTCTGGAATATAATCGGCAGCTTCTTCTTTTAATCGCCGAACTTTAAGCTCGAAAGCGCCTTGCTGCGTCCTTGTCCGATTCCTTGTTAGGTCGATTCCTCTTCGCTTAATTACGAGTAATAGCGTCTCGTAGAAGTAGAACTCGCCGAAGTGATTATAGTTATCGCATAGCTTCCATGCTTCCTCAAAAAAGATACTCTCGAAGTCTGCTGCGCTTAGGCGGCTATTGTTCCATTGTTTGCCCGCTTCTTTCGCCCGCCACTTAATCGAATGACTTAGCTGCTTTAAGAGCGTTTCTAAGCGTTGTTCTTTTTTCGCAGTATCTAGCTCTAAGGCATAACGCTCCCATAACTTTTCGATTTGTAGAATGTAATCTATAGAGGGACGATTTTTGTATCGCCGCCTTAGCCCCTCTAGCTTTGTTTCAGTTTTCGACTTGGTATTTTCTTTCTCGTTAATATTGACTGGACTAAATATTTTTGTCATGCGTCTACCCCCTTTAAAAAGATAGGCGCGGATAGTAAACTTTATTGGATAAATATATTAAAAATCTCTTATTCTCTATTGTTAAAAACATATATAATTGGAATAGGTAATTTTTAGGGGGAATAGAATTGAGAAAGATTTTGTTGGCAATCATTACATTAGGTGTTCTATATTTTATAGGGGGCTTCGTTGCTGTAAAGTTAAATTGGATTAGTAGTAATACTTACAATTCGTATGCAACTATCGTTGGTGGAGTTGCAACATTATGCGGGTTAATAACATTTGCCTTACCGAAGTTAACACCAAAAGACTTAGAAATACTAGAAATACAAAGCCTCGAAAGAGTTACAAAAATTGCTGAGGATTTAAATTCAAAAAAAAGCGAACTTAACTTAAAAGAGACTGAGTTAAGCAAACTGGATAAACAAAAAAAGGAAATGGAAATTCTAGTAATAAAGGCAAGTACAAGTTTATTTTTACAGGATCAAATTAAAAGAAATGAGAGCAGAGTACTCAACTTAATTAATCAGAATAAAGAAATCATTCGTTTACTCGAAGAAATAAAACTTAACAAAGAAAAGCTTGCTGCACTAGACGAAGAGATTAAGAATAGTGAACAAGTAGAATTATTGGAAGAGATTATTGAAAAGGCAAGAAGGAATGATAATAAAAATAATCAATCTATAGTTATTGGTGGGTTGTACCCTTTAGAAATACCTTTAAATCTATTCACCAATGTAGCAGGGAATTTTAGTGCTACTCTTAGAAAAAAAAGAAGAAGGTAATAACCCTTTACGGCGTACGTTAGTCTGTTAACAAGTACTAATGTTTACGCTTTTCTTATTTCTTACCTACCGAGTCTGATTACATACACGGAATTTAAAAGGTACAATTGCAGGTATAATTTATAGGGGGCTTGGGGGCGTGTAAAATTGTCCCTTATAGCCCCGTGTAAGATTAAAGCTACGCTCAATGATTCTTCTATGGTGTTTCCCCACATTACTTAACGATTCAATGCGAGTCTTCTTGCTCTTCTCTGAGCGATTGAATACACAGATTATACAAGAAAGATACGAATAGAGTTCGATTAGCTTTTCGCTGCTCACTGTGCTGCTACTTTCGGATACAAGATAGATAGACGATAGAATGCGGCTTACATATCCGTAACGTGTCATCGTATAACGCCCCGTAATAATGTAAAAATGTTGTGGCGTGATATATTCGGGTATGCAGGCATAAAAAAGAGCGCTCTATTGCGCCCTAATTACTTTAAGCCTTCACGTTCTAATAATCTATACAGCGTACCTGTACCAATCGATAGCGTCTTCGTTATATAGCGAACTGATTTCCCTTCCTTATACCAATCTATCGCCTGTGCCGCCTTCTCCGCTTTCTTGCCGCCCTCTACTACTTCTAGCTTACGTCCTTTAAACTTGCCCTCTTTTTTCGCTATTTCGATTCCTTCTCTTTGGCGTTTAAGCGTAAGCCCTCGCTCTAGCTGCGCAAGACTGCCGAAAATGTTTAGTAAGAACTCATTCATAGGATTGTCCCTTGTAGTATCGAGCCATGATTCGCCTAGCGACTTAAGACAAGCGCCTCTTTCCTTAATACGGTCTACTATATCGATAAGGTCTTTAACTGAGCGAGATAGACGGCTTATTTCATGTACGATTACTATGTCTCCCTCTTCCAGTTCCGCGAGCAAGCGTTGTAGCTCTGGACGTTCTGTATTCTTGCCGCTTACTTTCTCTTCGTAGAATACTTCGCAGCCTGCCGCTTTAAGAGCTTTCTTTTGTCTAGCCGTTTTCTGTGATTCGCTGCTTACTCGTATGTATGCTTTTATCATTATCGTTACCCCCGATATCCGTTACTGTTATTGCTTTAACTTTAGCTTTAATTTCAGTAACAGTCAAACGGTAACAATACAAATAGCCGCAAACCCTTGTTATTACTGCCTTCCTGTTTTCCCTTGAAACGTTACCGTATAAGTACACTCTATCGAAACACTGAGCGGAGTTTTTGAATATTAATTTTCAATAGATATGCGTCTACCCCCTGAGTTTTGAGCGGACACTCTGGCAGGAAGGTCGAGCGGCTGTAGACTACTCGTTCTTTATATGCGTAAACTATCGTACATTATAACGAACATCAAACGATAGCCTTCACACTTAGAGCCGTCTACGATTACGCTTTTCCGAAGCTATTTCGATTCCAGTTTACATTTAGATACCAAAAATTCTAGGTTTTCAAGAAATCAAAAAGAGCGCTTCGTTGCGCTCTGTTTCTTAATTATTGCCATGACACTTTTTATACTTGACTCCGCTTCCACAAAGGCAAGGAGAGTTCCTGCCTATTTTTTCTGATTTTATAGGTATTTGTTTTACTCTATCATCTTTAATCGCTGTAGTAGGTGTTGGAGCATTTAAAGTTGCTGCAGGCTGATTATTTACGTAGATTTGATTAATAACTTGATTTACTTCTATCTTCTGCGCTCCTTGTGCATTTTCTTCACTCGCACTTGAAAAGAAGGCGAGAAGAGCGAACAGAACTTGCAATAACATTTCAATAGCCCATTTATAGTCCTCTCTCTTTTCTTCTCTTGTTTTTGGTAAGAGGTCAAGGATTGGAGAAAGTTCAGGTACTTCTTGTTCCACTTCATTCTGTAATTCTTCTTGTGGTATTCTTTGTTCACTAACGTCCTCTAATATCCTAGTAAACTTTCTTAATTCTAAAACCGTTCTCTCAGGCGCATTCAAAATTTGAATAGCATTTTCTACGAAATTGAAAACTCCATCAGGAATATGTCCCATCTTTCCGCATTTAGGGCAGGGTCCTGCTTTATTCCCTTTAAAAGTTCCCATAGTATTTTCCAAAAATACCCCAGAAGAAAATATAGTACCGCAGTAATCACATACAGCCGGCATAACTGGCATAAAAAATCCTCCTATTTAAGTTTAGACTAATCCAATTATACTATAAAATGGAATTAACTAGTCGATTCCAAAATACCTAATCTCCTTTTCGAATAAAAAAGAACGCTGTTATAGCGTCCTCTCTACTTATTATCCTAAAAGCTGCTGTTTCTTGGCATTAAACTCGTCGTCTGTTATTATTCCTGCGTCACGCAACTCTGCAAACTTCTTTAATTCGTCGGCAATTGATAGCGGCTGAATCGTTGTAGTTTCGCTTTGAACGGCTACGTCTCGGTAGTCTTCGATCAATTGCTTACAACGTTGAAACTCAGGATAGTCTTTCTTGCGGAACATTACAGTATTCTCGTCTTTCGCAGCGTCAAAGTTTGAGCGTCCCTTTGATTCACCTGAGCCTGAGAAAATAATTTGCATGTGTCCTGCTAATATCGTCCCTGGCTCTTTCATTTGAATTCCCGTTATGGACTTAATTTGTATATCCTTTTCTTTGCGACTATGATAAGTACCTTTTTTATGTTTGATAGTAACCTTTAAAGGACTTACTTCTACAATCGCAGTACCACTTTCGAAAATATGCTTCTCACTCACAAATATTCCCCCTCTATGTTTTCATCGAATATCTTCAATTTCTAGCAGCAAGCTTTATTCACTGAAGATAAATGCCATAGATTTAAGCTTGTCTTTGCATGCTATCTTTTATTTTTCGAATTCTTATTATGCCCGCCTAACCCTCTCTGAATAGCACTGGCACATGCTTCCGTCAATGGTTGACCGATAGCTTCCTTATAATTAAAGCCTAATAACTGCATTGTTTTTAATGTATCCTTATTTATCAATTCAATTAAAAACTTCATATTTTCGCGATTTTCATCAAGTTTTGGAGAAAAAGAACTTAATAGTTCTACTACACGTTGAAGGGTGTTCTGAAGGTGTTCAATGTCTTCGTCACTTATGGTAACTCTTTCGTATAAGCCTTTATATTCGCGCGCTACCATTTCTAGTTCCATTTTATCTTGTAATAGATTATTAATGATTTCTTCATAGATAATTTGCTTCTCGTTTTCTGCTTTCTTTTCTTTAGCTTGTGTAATTTTTGTACTAACCCAATCATACGAGCTCTTCCCCATTGCTTCTGTAAATCTAATAGCTAATTGAGCAACCTGTTCTTCCATTATTGAACTTCCTCCTTTGGTTTAATAACTCTATTATACAATTATTTCCTTTCCACATATAGAAAAAGAGCGCTAGGCATAATCGCCTGCGCCTAAAGTAATTATAAAAATTTACGTAAGTTCTCCGCTACTTCTTCTTTATCCAGATGTAAGTACTGGCTGGTTACCGCTAAATTACTGTGTCCTAAAGCTTTTGAAATATGGGCGATATTAGCGCCTTTTTCGAGCAGATTCTTCGCAAACCCTCTTCGTAAAGCGTGCGGATTAATATTTTTCAGTCCATATTCTTTAGCATACTTATTCAATCTCTTTTGTATGTTATTATGCGTTTGGCTCGTCGCAATAATGCCGCCTTGCTTAGTTATAAAAACATAATTATTTTCTCTATGATATTCCGTACGGATAGCCTCATTCTGGTTGAGTAGAACTGTTAGCAAGCGATTTAAAGTCCCATCGATCGGTAATAAAAGTTGGTCGTGATTCTTTATGATTGAGCCGTCAATTTTCATAAGATTGTTTTCTAGGTCGATATGTCGATTTTCTAAGTGAACGATAGTATTTATACGTAGACCTGTCTTATACATTAATAATAGCGCAGTAGCGTCTCGAAGCTGCACAAAATCATTTAAATTTAATACCGATAGCAGAATATTAATATCGCGTTCGGCAGCGCCTTCCTTAACAATATTATCGACTTTTATATTTATTGGACGCCAAAATTTTCGCTCTATCCAACCATTGTCGAAGCACCTAGAAAGAAATGCCTTCAAACATTTTAGGCGAGTTAACTTAGTTTGCTTAGAAACGTCCATAATCGCAAGCCATTCGTAAATATGGTCGGCGTTTAGTTCGTCTACATACGTTGTCCTTACCGTCCCAATAAAATGCATAACATAAATGTTATAATCGCTAATTGTGCGTGGACGGTTGCCGCTTATCTCCATTTGACGGGTAACAGTAGCGAGTGCCTTTTCGATAGTGAGACGGTCTTTATCTCCTTCTTTCAACAACTTTGCCTTCTTAACCTTTCCGCCGAATCGCTCTGATTTTCCGTTAAATAATCCACTTAAATCTTCTGTTACCGTGAGTACCGCTTTCTTTTTTGTCATAAATAAAAAACCTCCTATGCGTAAATGGCTAAGTCGATTTCGGTAATACTTTCGTATTTGACCGATACATTGACCGTTTCATTTAACGTCATAGAAGGTTAGTTTAGCGGGCTTTAGCGCCGCTGTTCGTAGCGTCCCAGGAGAGATTCGAACTCCCGACCGTACGCTTAGAAGGCGTATGCTCTATCCAACTGAGCTACTGGGACTTGGTTGTTTTTTAAAGACAAGATTTATTATATTAGCCAAATGACTAAATGTCAATAAAAAAATCAAAACTTTTTTCTGAGGGAAACCTGCTGATTCCCCTCAGAAAATCATTATAGTAGTTTTAACTTGTTTTGTGAAGTGAAAACTCCTGTCTTAATTCAGACATCTCACCATTTCCATAGTCATAGATCCGCAATACCGCTTTTCCATTTTCCAGTTCGAGAATGGCATAGCTCTTTTCTGACCTGCCGCGTGGAAGCCTGATGCTTCCCGGATTGATGAACAGTACATCATCTACCATTTCTGCTCCCAGCAAATGCGAATGACCGAAGCATACGACTTCAGCCTCTAGTTCTTTTGCCTTATAGTACAAGTTTGCGAGTGTAGACTTCACCGAGTATAGGTGCCCATGTGTCACAAAAATTTTCACGCCATTTATCACATGGATTTCATCATCAGGAAAATGGCCATAGAAATCGCAATTCCCCTTCACCGATTTGAAATTCTTAATAGCAGCATCATCTTCATCTAGCTCTGAGTCACCGCAGTGGATCATCAAGTCCACATCATTGCCATGCAGCTTCTCAATTCCCTCCAGTACCTCTGTTGACCCGTGGCTGTCACTGACAATCAGCACCCTACTCATGGCGTTCCTCTCGCTTTTTAAGAAGATCATCCAGCTTTCTGATCGCATTGGCCCTGTGGCTGATCTTGTTTTTTTCCTCTGATGCCAATTCAGCCATAGATTTTCCCTTTGTTTCTGCGAAGAAAATGGGATCATAGCCAAAACCGTTGGTACCGCGTCGTTCATTAAGGATTTTGCCTTCACATGTACCGAATACAGTCACTGTTTCCTTGCCTGGCTCTGCCATTGCGAGTGCACAGCAGAATCTTGCGGTGCGCTCACTTTCTGGCACATCCTGAAGTTCATCGAGAACTTTGTCGATGTTGTTTTCATCATTTTTCTCGGGACCTGCGTAACGTGCCGAATACACACCCGGCCGTCCTTCCAATGCGTCAATCTCAAGCCCAGAATCATCTGCAATTACTTTGACTCCAAGAATATTAGCGATTGCCTCAGCTTTTAGGATCGCATTCTCTTCAAAAGTTGTACCTGTTTCCTCTACATCATCAAGCTCTGGGTAATCGAGCAAAGTTTTTACCGCCAGCCCTTTTGGCAAAAAAAGTTTCTCGAATTCTTTAGCTTTTCCTTTATTTTTTGTCGCGATTATGACTGATTCCATTTTGAGAACTCCCCTATCTCTGTTTTCCGCCCGCAATTTTGGCCGTCAACTCTTCTCCCAGAGCTTCCTTCTGTTTTTCGAATAGTTCTGTGATTCCATCTTGTGCGGCCTTTAAAAGTTCTTGCAGCTGGCTGTATGAAAAAGTAGCTTCTTCCCCAGTACCCTGCAGCTCGACGAATTCCCCATTGCCGGTCATGACAACATTCATGTCGACACGGGCAGCAGAATCCTCGACATAATTCAAATCAACGACAGCCTCACCGTTTTTAAGAATTCCGACACTCGTCGCGGCAAGAAAGTCAGTCACAGGATAAGCAGAAAGCTTCTTTTGCTTGCTCAGCTTCTCAAGTGCCATAGCCATCGCAACAAAAGCTCCTGTGATTGAAGCAGTACGAGTGCCCCCGTCCGCCTGGATGACATCACAATCGACCCAAACAGTACGTTCGCCAATAGCCTCAAGATTTACGACTGCGCGCAAAGCTCTCCCGATCAAACGCTGGATTTCCATCGTTCTTCCGGATATCTTGCCTTTTGCCGCCTCACGAATATTCCTCTGTTCTGTAGCGCGCGGAAGCATAGAGTATTCTGCCGTAATCCATCCCTTTCCTTCGCCCCTCATAAACGGAGGAACGCGGTCCTCAATGCTGGCAGTACATATCACCTTCGTATCTCCAACAGAGATCAGCACAGAGCCTTCTGGATGTTTCAGGTAATCTGTTTCAATATGTATTGGTCTTAATTGCAATGGTTCACGCCCATCAAATCGCATGATAAATTTCCTCCTTAGCATGATAAAAAGCAGGCAGCCTGCCCGGTAACCAAAATATAAATAAGAGGCAGGAAATAAGCCTGCCTCTTTGAATGTCTTTAATTAGTATATCAAAATCCGGCTATTAAAAACTACCTGTGTTCACTTTTTCAGGCCTTGTAACCGGCTCAGCCAGCTTTTCTCCAGATTCTGTAAGGACATCTGCCTTTCCGTTAACCGTAAGGGCCACACTCTCAACACCTGTCTGTTCTGTCAGTGACAGCACAAGGGAATTCAGCAAGTGTTCGGACACCATTTTTTCTTCAAAGCTGCCGTAAATGGATTCATTGAAGTTCAAAGTTACCTTGCCATCCTCAACTTTAGGTGTGTCAAGCAGCTTCACACCCGACTGGAAATCCGACAGAAGATTGGATGCATACGCTGGCCCTTCAACAAGCTCGTTTACGATTGCAGTAATGTTATCCTTCACATCATTGCTGACGCGTTTTGTTACTGGTACATAATAATATGCGCCTTCCTCTCCACCAATATAATATACAGTGACCGCTTTCGTATTTGTGATATCTACAACATCGGTATTGTCAGCATTGATGCCATCCGCACGGCTCAACTCTCCCCCGATAGGAGTGCCGCCAACAGGCATCGCTTCGAGAGGGGTGCCATTCATCTGAAGCTTCACTTCATCAATGGTATCAAACTGCGTGAGCGTCCATGTCACAGCCTGAAGAATCCTTTTCTCATCCTCTTTTTGATAGGAACCGAATTCCTTTGAAAAATCAACCGTTGCCGTCCCATCCTTAATGTTCACTGTCACTTGTGTATCAGCTGGAAGGACGGCCCTGAAGCCATTTGGAAGCATTTGCTCGACTGGCCCATTTGCAACAAGGTATTCCAGTGCCTGCTTGGCGACACTTTCTGTTTTCGGAAGATCCATTGTCTGTGAGACAACATAGCCATTTTTATCGATTAAATACAATTCTGTCTGGATGGATGTTTCAACCGCTTCTTTACCATCCTCAGTTGTTTCTGTAGAAACATTTTCATCGAGAGCCTCCCCATCTTCCATGAAAGTGACATCCTGTGGAGGATCGATCTTTTTCTTTTCCTCGCCCCCGAACAGCCCGCAGCCTGATAGGAATACCGTAGTTGCCAATGTAGCAGCTGTAACGACCACAGCCTTTTTATTTTTTGACATATAAATCCCTCCAAAGACAGTTTGTACTAATATGTATACGAGCCTCTGGATATTTTAGACCGCCTTAGAGAAGATTTTTAGAATTAAAATCGAATAAGCAGAAAAAAAGACCTCCGTCTCCGGAAGCCTTTCTAACCTAATTTAATTTTCTCAACGTGTTCTATCGGCCTCTCCAGCCACTGGGATGCTATGGCAGAAAAAATTGTTCTGGAGCCTGTCATGTAATAGAAATGCTCCGGAAGTTCTTCCCTTTCAGCAAACATGTCGTTATGGCCGAGAATCGTGCTTACTTCTCGCGCTGTTTCCTCGCCTGAACTAATCACCTTGACCTCAGGCCCCATCACTTCCTTAATGAGCGTTTCGAGCAAAGGGTAGTGAGTGCAGCCAAGGATCAATGTATCAAGCCCCTGTCCCTGCAGGGGCTGAAGGGTTTCAGTCACCACTTTCTTTGCGACACGCCCATCATATTCTCCGCTTTCTACAAGCGGCACGAATTTTGGGCAGGCGAGTGCTTCAATGGCAGTCTTGCGATTGATTGATTTCAGCGCATGCTCATACGCACGGCTTTTTACCGTGCCTTCGGTTCCAATAATGCCAATTTTATAATTGTCCGTTACCTTGATCGCTGTCCGTGCACCAGGCTGGATGACACCTAACACAGGAAACGGGAGTTCACTCCTTATCTCATCAAGGACCACAGCCGTCGCTGTATTGCACGCAATGACCAGCATTTTAATATTTTTTTCCAAAAGAAAACGGGTCATTTGCCAGGTGAATCTCTTCACTTCCTCAACGGGTCGAGGGCCATATGGACAGCGTGCCGTATCACCAACATAGATGATCTGCTCATATGGCAGCTGTCTCATGACTTCCTTGGCAACGGTTAACCCGCCTACTCCTGAATCAATGATTCCTATTGGTCGATTCAAAAAACTCGCCTCATTCTCCACGCATTTCTTGATGTAATTTCGCTAACCCCTCTTTAAGGGACAATATTTCCACACCTGAAAAGTCTTTCAATACCTCTTGAAGGTACAGCTGGCGTTTCTTGATTACTTCATCGATGATTCTTTCGCCTTCGTCCAGAAGATGAATGCGAACTACACGCCTGTCATTAGGATCCTTCACCCTGACAACAAGCTCATTCTTCTCCATCCTGTCTACTAGATCCGTGGTCGTGCTGCAAGCCAGGAACATTTTATTCGACAGCTCCCCAATTGTCATATCCCCATCCTCAAACAGCCATTGCAGCGCAATGAACTGGGGAGGTGTGATCGTGTAATTGCTGAGGAGCTCGCGGCCCTTCTGCTTAATAATACCTGATATGTACCGGAGATCCTTTTCGATATCAGCAACCGTCTCCAGTCCCTGATTCTTGTCTACCCCTTCAACTTTCATCCGTAACAACTCCTAAAAATCTATTTCCTTTATCCATAAAACTTGTTTTCCAAGCTGTGATGATTTTTACTATTGCCCTTATTTTCTACTTTTTTCGAGCAAATTTCAAGACAGAATTCCGATAAGAGCCTGTTTTGCCCTATTAAACATCTTAACCGGCCCCCCATTCGGGTTGGCCGGTCATGATTAAAGTTCTAGCTCTCCCATACGCAGGAGCTCTACAACAGCTTGGGAACGCCCCTTTACACCAAGCTTTTGCATGGCGTTTGAAATATGGTTCCGAACCGTTTTTTCGCTGATAAATAATTCACTAGCGATCTCTTTTGTTGTCTTGTCTTGTACTAACAGTTCGAAAACTTCTCTTTCGCGTTTTGTGAGTAATGGCTTGTGAGTATATTCATTTTCCTTCAAGTATTGTAACCCTCCTTGCCTTCGCCAGCTGTGAACTGCGGGGTGGGTATAAATTTAGTCAAAATATCATATGTGAAGGAAAGAGGTGTAGTGACAACATTTAATGGACTTCATGCCAATTTTTATTTTTACATGCAAAACTTATTTAACGACAGATTTTTTGCTTTCTGAAAACAATTGCCTCATTTCTTCTGTCCAGGATACTCCCTTGCCTGTTCTCTTGGAAATTTGCACGATTGTGCCCCTTCCAGTCAAGCAGATCGAGCCATCCGCTTTTTTGACCATATAGTGAAGGTCAACTGAGGAATTCCCAATTGAATTGGCCTTCACATATATTTTCAGGTCTTCATCAAAGAAAATCTGGCTTAAATAATCACATTGGAGATCGGCCACAACGGGAATCGTCTCGTTCTCTGGTTTGACCCAATCCTGCATGAATCCCTGGCTCTTGAAATATTCAATTCTCGCCTGTTCGAAATATGTAAACGGAACTGTGTTGTTTAAATGCCCAAACATATCAGTTTCCGAAAACCGAACCTTCACCTGATAAAAAAATCCAAACTCCTCTTCCCAGCTTACAATCTCGTTAATGTATTCCATCTTTTTCATGCTGAAACCTCCCGTAAACTGAATGAACATTCATTCTTTTCTTTATTATAAATATATTTAGTCATTTTGGGAATAAAAAAGGCTAAAACAAAAGCCAGCACAGGGATGTTTCATGCTGGTTAACTAGTTTTTATCTAAAATTCTTTTTGCATAGATAATATATCTTTCTGGGGCATCGCCAATATAACTGAATGGGTAGCATGTTGTTAAAAGGAGCTCTTCTTCGGAATTCTGGAGGTTTATGATACTGGTATCATCTGCGCTGACTATTTTTGTTCCGGTTATCACATATGTATAATCCCCATATGGCATTTTCATCGTCAGGAGATCACCCAATACCAGTTCCCCAGCTTTTTGGAAAACCGTATCACGGTGGCCTGAGAGGACAATTTGGCCATTTTCCTCCGGGTAGAACGAGCCTTTATAGTGGCCAACACCTTTTTCCAGGTCGTCCGGGTCCGTTCCTTCAACAATAGCCAATTCTGCATCGATTTTTGGAATCAGCAGTAATCCGGATGCCTCTCCGGTCACAGGCTTGAATTCTTTCTTATTTGCCATTGGTGTATTTTCCTGGACCAATTCCTTTGCCGCTGCAAGAGAAACCTGCTCCTGTTTTTTAATGTCCCATATTTGAAATAATCCAATGCCCAGGATGATCACACCACTTACGACAATACCAATCGCTAATATCTTTGAAAGATTCATATACCGCTCCCAATTATGCCTTTTAGGTAAAGTATACCAAGGGAAGCACACTGTAAAAAAGTCCTATTTTAGGTGCAAAGGAAAAAACCTCCCTTTCCGAAGAAAAGGAGGCTGTTTTGTTTAAAATTAAGTATAAACTTTTACACTTAGATTAGTGTTCAGCTCCAGCGCCTACCCCCTCGAGTCGCATGTCCAGTGTCGCCTCCTAGAAACTCCGAAACTTCAACTCCGCCGGCAGAAGCAAAAAGCGCTTCTTTGTCGGAGTCTCCAGTTTCTGCGTTTCTGGGCAGTCGGCTATACTTTTCGGTTTCGGTCCGCCCAATGAAGTCAAAGAACGACTTCACCGGTCGGCCCTCCAGCGCTTGTCGGGGCTGGACAAGGCGCTTACGCTTCTTTATACTTGATCGCTTCCGAAGAAGTTCTTGAATGACTGGAATGTTGTATCACGATTCAAGGCTGCGATTGATGTAGTCAATGGAATTCCTTTAGGGCAAGACTGAACGCAGTTCTGTGAGTTACCGCAGTTCGCAAGTCCGCCGTCTCCCATGATTGTTTCAAGACGCTCGCCTTTGTTCAAAGCACCAGTTGGGTGGGCGTTGAAAAGACGAACCTGTGATAATGGCTGCGGCCCGATGAAATCTGACTTGTCGTTTACATTAGGGCAAGCCTCAAGGCAAACGCCGCAAGTCATACACTTCGAAAGTTCATAAGCCCACTGACGCTTTTTCTCCGGCATACGTGGACCAGGTCCAAGGTCGTAAGTACCATCAATAGGAACCCATGCCTTGACGCGCTTCAATGAGTCGAACATGCGGCTGCGGTCAACCTGAAGGTCACGGACAACCGGGAATGTTCTCATAGGTTCAAGCCTGATTGGCTGCTCAAGCTGGTCAACGAGCGCAGAACATGACTGGCGCGGGCGTCCATTGATGACCATTGAACACGCACCACATACCTCTTCAAGGCAGTTCATATCCCAGGAAATTGGGGTAGTGGCTTCACCTTTTGTATTTACAGGATTACGACGAATTTCCATTAGCGCGGAAATGACGTTCATATTTGGACGGTAATCAAGTTCGAACTCTTCCTGATAAGGGGCTGAATCAGGAGTATCCTGGCGGCTGATGATAAAACGGACAGTTTTTTTCTCTGACATGCTCTATTACTCCCCTTTCTTCTTAGAATAATCGCGCTTACGCGGTTGGATTAATGAAGTATCAACTTCTTCATAATGGAAAGCTGGCGCAGAGTTTGCATCAACAAACTTCGCCATAGTTGTTTTCAAGAAGTCCTCGTCATTACGATCAGGGAATTCTGGTTTATAGTGTGCCCCACGGCTTTCATTACGGTTATAAGCACCGATTGTGATAACACGTGCAAGCTGGAGCATGTTTTGAAGCTGGCGTGTGAACACAGCACCCTGGTTGCTCCATTTAGCAGTATCATTGATATTGATATTTTTATATCGCTCCATCAACTCGACGATCTTTTCGTCTGTTTTCTGAAGTCTATCATTGTAGCGAACTACAGTTACATTGTCTGTCATCCACTCGCCAAGCTCTTTGTGAAGGACATATGCATTCTCTGTTCCATCCAGTGACATGACATTGTCCCACTTCTCCTGCTCCATCTTGACAGCATCATCGAAAAGTGCTGAAGAAATAGCATCTGAGCTCTTTTCAAGGCCGTTAATGTAACGGATTGCGTTTGGACCTGCAACCATACCGCCGTAGATTGCTGACAACAATGAGTTGGCACCAAGACGGTTCGCACCGTGCTGAGAATAATCAACCTCACCTGCAGCAAACAGGCCTGGAATATTTGTCATTTGATCATAGTCAACCCAAAGTCCACCCATAGAATAGTGAACGGCAGGGAATATTTTCATAGGAACTTTTCTTGGGTCATCACCCATGAATTTCTCATAGATTTCGATGATACCGCCAAGCTTGATATCAAGCTCTTTCGGATCCTTGTGTGATAGATCGAGGTAAACCATGTTCTCGCCGTTGATGCCAAGCTTCTGGCTTACGCAAACGTCAAAGATTTCACGTGTAGCAATGTCACGCGGCACAAGGTTTCCATAAGCAGGATACTTCTCTTCAAGGAAGTACCATGGCTTGCCATCTTTGTACGTCCAAACTCGTCCACCTTCACCACGGGCAGATTCACTCATCAGACGAAGCTTGTCATCTCCCGGGATTGCAGTAGGGTGAATCTGGATGAATTCCCCGTTAGCGTAATAACCTCCCTGCTGATAAACGATCGCAGCAGCTGAACCAGTATTGATAACTGAGTTCGTTGTTTTACCGAAAATGATACCAGGACCACCCGTAGCCATAATTACAGCATCAGCAGCAAATGATTTGATTTCCATTGAAGTCAGGTTCTGTGCTACGACACCGCGGCACACGCCTTCCTCATCCTTAACTATTCCGAGGAATTCCCATCCTTCATACTTTGTAACCAAACCAGCCACTTCATGGCGGCGAACCTGCTCATCCAAAGCATATAGAAGCTGCTGTCCAGTTGTCGCACCCGCAAATGCTGTACGGTGGTGCTGCGTGCCTCCAAAGCGGCGGAAATCAAGCAAGCCTTCCGGTGTACGGTTGAACATTACACCCATACGGTCAAGAAGGTGGATGATTCCAGGTGCTGCTTCAGCCATCGCTTTTACAGGCGGCTGGTTCGCCAGGAAGTCTCCGCCGTATACTGTATCATCAAAGTGCTCCCATGGAGAGTCACCTTCACCTTTAGTATTTACTGCACCGTTGATTCCGCCCTGTGCACATACAGAGTGGGAACGTTTTACCGGCACAAGAGAAAACAGTTCAACAGGAGTTCCTGTTTCTGCAACTTTTATTGTAGCCATTAAGCCGGCCAAACCGCCGCCGACTACGATCACCTTACCTTTACTCATCGTGACTCACTCCCTTAAATCCATGTCTGTCTTTCATATCCGATCAATAGTTGTTCTTTTTTCCAGCCAAAGCTCCGGACTGAAGCACTGGAAAATGACTTATACAAATGCCAGGATTGCGCGGACACCTACAATGGAAAGCGCAATGAAAACTCCGATAGTGACGTAAGTGGAAATCACTTGAGAACGTGGTGTTACAGTGATTCCCCAGCTTACGAAGAATGACCATAATCCGTTCGCAAAGTGGAAAGTCGTAGAGATGACACCGATTAAATAGAACCAAAGCATGAATGGAGAGGAAAGGATTGTCTCCATCATCTGGAAGTTAACTTCTGCACCAAATGCTGCGGCGATACGAGTTTCCCATACATGCCAAGCTACGAAAATCAAAGTAATCACACCGGACACACGCTGAAGCATGAACATCCAGTTTCTGAAATAGCTATATTGGCCTATATTATTTTTTGCCGTAAAAGCAATATAAAGACCGTAAATTGCATGGAATAATAATGGTAAGAAGATAATGAAAATTTCTAAAAAGTACCTGAAAGGCAACTGCTCCATAAAATGTGCTGCGTTATTGAATGATTCTTCTCCCCCTGTAGCGAAATGGTTGACTACAAGGTGCTGCATTAGGAAAAGACCTACTGGAATGACGCCCAGCAAAGAATGCAGCCTCCGCCAATAAAACTCTTGTCTACCTGCCATAAGTATACCCCCCTGAAATTTGGCCGTGATGTTCCGGTTTCTCTCCCCATCCCTATTAATCTAACAGAATGATCCAACCTAACATCAAAAAAATAAGCATTTCTTACAATTATGTGACATGTTCATTTTACTCCCATCATAATAGAGCGTCAAGAAAACGGATACATAAAAATGCTTATATAAATAAAATTTTTTAAATATATTGATATTGTAAAAATCCCTCTTTCTAATTATTCCAACGCATTAAAGAGTATATTAAAATAATACTATTGCCTAATGGATACGACTTATAAAAATTTCCCGATGCAATAATTTTTGATTAAGAAAGTTTCGGGTATGGTATAAACATGGAAAAATTTTATAGAATTTCTTATGCCATGCAAAATTTAACACTTTTAATTTAATGAACACAGGTTGTTTTCGCGGCAAATTGTTTATAATAGAGTGATAGAAAGAGGGGAGAACATGAGTGAAATAACTACTTCAGAGCAAAAAACAGAGAGCGCGCCACTGGCTGTCCCTGCATTCGGTTATGAACTGGTCAGGGAAGTCCTCCTGCCGGAATTGCTCGGCAAAGATACACCAGAAATCCTGTATTGGGCCGGAAAACGCCTCGCCCGGAAATATCCATTATCAACCCTTGACGAAACCATCCGTTTTTTCCAGGATGCCGGCTGGGGAACGCTAACCATCAAAGAAGAATCCCGAAGAGAAATGGTGCTTGTCCTTGGAAGCGAGCTCATTTCCTCCCGATTGAAAAACAACCCAAACACCACATTCCAGCTAGAAGCAGGTTTCATTGCCCAGCAAATGGAACAACAGAAAAAAGTAACAGCCGAAGCCTTCGAACACCCCAATAAAAAATCATCGAAAATCCAGTTTACGGTTAAGTGGGACAAGAATGATTTGATTGAGTAGTAGTTTATTATGACATGGGCACAGCGATACCCTTGCTGTGCCCATGAAAATTCTGATATCTTCCCCTGCCTTTTCTTATCCATTCCACAGTTGCCGCGTTTTCGCCTTTGCCCACATCAACCTAATGAATGTGACGATCATCCTGTGTTTTTCTTTTTTATCCGCACATTAACCGCTTTTATGTTTCGCTTTTTCCTTTTATCCGCACATTAACCGTTTTAATGTGACGATACTTCTTCGCTTTTTCCTTTTATCCGCACATTAACCGTTTTAATGTGACGATACTTCTTCGCTTTTTCCTTTTATCCGCACATTAACCGCTTTTATGTGACGATACTTCTTCGCTTTTTCCTTTTATCCGCACATTAACCGTTTTAATGTGACGATACTTCTTCGCTTTTTCCTTTTATCCGCACATCAACCGCTTTTATGTAACGATACTTCTTCGCTTTTTCCTTTTATCCGCACATCAACCGCTTTTATGTGACGATTAGCCTGCGCATTTTCTTTTATCCGCACATTAACCGCTTTAATGTGCGGATCCCCCCCACTTCTCCTATTTATCCGTCATAATCACTAATATAAGAATAAATCTCTGAGAATCTCTTTAACGATTACATAGCATGATTTATAAAAGCCTTCCCGAGTTCACAACAAGGAAAGCTTTATACCATCTCCCTCTCTTAATTCGTCTTAACAGCTTCGGAGTATAGCTCAAATGCTTCATGCAATGATTCTACTGCGCTTACCATTTGTTTTTCATCAACTACGGTAGAGACTTTGATTTCGGATGTGCTTACCATCTTCACCTGGATACCGTGTCCTTCAAGGACTTCAAACATTTTGGCGGCTACCCCTGGATTTGAAACCATTCCCGAACCCACAATCGACACCTTTGCAAGGCCGGTTTCGGATTCGACCGCCTGATAGTTCAATGTTTCTTTATTGCGTTCCAATACGTCCAATGCCTCCGGGAGGTCGTTACTCTTAATGGAGAACGAAATATTCGCTAACCCTGCTTCTGTACGGCTCTGGACGATGATGTCGACATTGATGTGGTTCTGTGCAAGTGTTGTGAATATAGTTGAAAGTCCTTTTAATGAAGTGCTTACTCCAAGGACTGATACTCTCGTGATTTGGTCTTCAAACGCTACTCCGCGTACGATTAAATTCTGTTCCATTTCATTCTCCTCCTCGATGATCGTGCCTCTTTCTTTTTCCATACTGGATCTTACTTCAAGCGGCAATCCATAGTTTTTCGCGAATTCCACCGCACGCGGGTGAAGCACGCCTGCCCCCAGATTGGCCAGCTCTAACATTTCATCATAGGAAACGCTCAGCAATTTCCTCGCGCTTTTCACATATCTTGGATCGGTCGTGAACACGCCGGTCACATCGGTATAGATATCGCATTTATCAGCCTTCAGAGCCGCCGCAAGGGCTACTGCCGTGGTATCTGAACCGCCGCGGCCAAGTGTGGTGATTTGACCATCATCCGTAACTCCCTGGAATCCCGCGACAATGACCACCTTGCCACTTTCTAAATCTTTAGCAATCCTGTCTGTCTCGATATCAACAATCCTTGCGTTCCCATGGACAGGTTCAGTTTTGATCCCTGCCTGCCAGCCTGTATAGGAAACTGCGTCAATGCCATTTTGCGCTAGTGCCATTGAAAAAAGTGCGATTGTAATTTGCTCTCCTGTCGTCAACAGCATATCCATCTCTCTTTTTGATGGCGCGCTGGAAATATCATTCGCCATGTCGACAAGATGGTCTGTCGTCTTGCCCATTGCTGATACGACAACGACCACATTATTTCCGTTCTGCAGTTCTTCCGCTGTCCTGCTGGCAGCGTTCCTGATCCTTTCGACATTGCCAACCGATGTTCCGCCAAATTTCTGTACAATCAATCCCATAAGTTTCCCCTGCCTCTTCATTCGTATTTTGCCTCTAATAGAGTTTCATGGCCAATCCGCATATGTATTTTTTCCAGTCCTTCTTTAAAAAAGATCCAGAAAAACAGAAAAAGCAATGGAAGTGGCTCCCATTGCTTGATAAACGTGTATATACGCTGCAACATGAGATAGCACTCCAAGATGGCAATCTTGACAATCCAGCGTTTATTCAACGAAGGACCAGCGAGAAAATCGATAGGCATTTCCCCACTTCGGCGAACGTCCCCTTTCAAAGTCCATCCCCGAATCCTACAATTCTCTAGACTTTTACTCTTGAAGCTCGCACCTCTATCTACACTTTAATGCTCTAAAGTGATAGCTATATGAATTTTTTTATCATTATAGCATACCTAAAAATAGAATGCTACCTTAATTCTGTAATTTCTGAAATAGCTCCTCTGCCACATTTGCCGGCAGGCCGGCAGCGTTCAACTCTTCCACAGAGGCTTCCCTCATTTTTTTCACCGAACCGAAATGCTTCAGCAGAGCCTTCTTGCGCTTTTCGCCAATGCCTGGAATATCATCGAGCAGTGACTGAAATGCACTTTTGCCTCTTAGCTGGCGGTGGAAGGTGATTGCGAACCGGTGGACCTCATCCTGGATTCTTTGCAGCAGGTAAAACTCCTGGCTGTTACGCGCCAGTTCGATCACCTGCAGCGGGTTTCCGTAGAGCAGCTGGGAGGTCCTGTGCTTGTCATCCTTCGCCAGGCCGGCAATCGGGATGTCGAGCCCTAGCTCATTTTCCAGTACATCACGCGCTGACTCGATATGTCCTTTTCCTCCATCGATGATAATCAAATCCGGCAGCGGCAACCCCTCTTTCAGGACACGTGTATACCTGCGCCTTACGACTTCCCTCATGGACTCATAGTCATCCGGACCTTTGACTGATTTAATTTTGTATTTGCGATATTCCCTTTTTTCAGGCTTGCCGTCGATAAAAACAATCATCGCTGATACCGGATCGGTCCCCTGGATGTTCGAGTTATCGAAGGACTCGATCCGATGAGGGGTGTAAATGCCCATTTGCTTGCCAAGGTTCTCAACAGCCTTGATGGTCCGTTCCTCATCGCGATCGATTAATGAAAACTTTTCTTTCAGGGCGATGCCCGCATTCTTGGACGCCAGATGGACAAGCTCCTTCTTCTTTCCACGCTGCGGTTTTAGGACTTTCACTTCAAGCAGACCCTCTGCCAATTCTAGGTCCACACCCTCAGGCACCAATACTTCCTTCGGCTTGAAATGCTCATTTTTCGAATAAAATTGCCCCAGGTATGTGAGGATATCTTCTTCAGGTTCATTGTGGATCGGAAACATTGAAACTTCCCGTTCGATCAACTTTCCTTGACGAATGAAGAAGACCTGAACACACATCCAGCCCTTGTCGACAGCATAGCCAAACACATCGCGGTCGGTAAAATCCGTCGTCGTCATCTTCTGTTTTTCCATCGTTGCCTCTATATGGGCGATCTTGTCGCGAAATTCCTTCGCACGTTCAAAATCCAATTCCTCGGCAGCAGCCGCCATTTTAGCCGTCAAATCTACCTTGATTTCCTTATAGCCCCCATTGAGGAAGCGAGTGATTTCATCCGTAATCTGCTTATATTCGTCCCTGCTGACGTCCTTGATGCATGGTGCTAGACATTGGCCCATATGGTAATAGAGACAGACACGGTCTGGCAGTGTCGAGCACTTTCGGAGCGGATAAATCCTGTCCAGCAGTTTTTTTGTCTCATTGGCCGCCTGTACATTTGGATACGGCCCAAAATATTTGCCGCTGTCCTTCTTTACTTTTCTCGTAATGATCAGCTTTGGATGCCGTTCCGCGGTCAGCTTGATGAACGGATATGATTTATCATCCTTAAGCATGATATTATATTTTGGATCATATTTCTTGATTAAATTGATTTCAAGAAGCAGTGCTTCCATATCGGAGGAAGTGACGATATACTCAAAATCCTCAATTTCATTGACAAGCCGAAGAGTTTTACCGTCATGCGATCCTGTAAAATAAGAACGCACCCTGTTCTTCAATACTTTGGCTTTCCCAACATAAATGATGGTCCCCTGCCTGTCCTTCATCAAATAACAACCTGGCTGAGCAGGGAGAAGAGCAAGCTTATTCCTGATTTGTTCATTCAAGCCGTTCACCTCCTGTTACGGTGTCCATTTATATAAAATAATCTTATGATAGACTGGATCAAAAAGTATATCCGAAGTAAATGTTTCTACCTTCTCGAGCTTCCCGTCAAGATCAAAGCCCTGCAATCGGAAACCCTCGACAACACTGTTGGTTAGATAAACCGTCTTTCCTTTATATAACCCCTGGTCATGGAGGAAATTTCCATAGGTATAGATTCGCTTATGCGGGTAAGGCATTTCGAGATACTGGAGTACCCTTGTTTCTTCCCACGTATACAAAACGAAGTCCTCTGACTGTTCCTCTAAATAATGCGCAAGCTGGTAGACCGCCGGCTCGACTGCTGCCTGTTTTTGTATATAGCTTGAAGAAATAATTGCCTGGGCAATGATGACTACAACCACTAGCAGGCTGGCATATACCTCTGCCCTTTTTTTAAAATAGGCAGTAAGTCCGAGAAACAGGAGCAATAGCGCCAGCGGCAGTATATGCCGCGGTTTTTCGATATTCTGGGCAAAGAGCGCCCAGACAGCGTAAGCGAGGAACAGCAATGCGCCGATCCGGACGCTATTTTCCTTGAAAGCTTTGCTTTTAGATGCCGGCAAAAATAAAACTATGCCAATAACTATATATAATACCATCAAAACAGTTGTTCGTGAAAAAATTCCCCACCATAAAATGTTGGTAAACAGGAATGCTTTAAGCCTTGCAAAAAAAGACAGATCATTCGATGCCGATGTGCCGCCCCATTCCTGAAAATGCCCGCCAGTGAAACCAAAAGCAAGCTCCAGGAAATTAGAAAGGCCACCTTCAGAAATAATCAGGCCGATAACCCAGACCAACTGAAGCAATCCAGCGAGAACCACATATTTGATAACGCTGCCCAATGTAATCTCCCGTTTTGCCCATTTCCTGTAAAGCAGATAAATCAGCCCGATTCCCATAGGGATATAGCTAAGCCTGATTCCCAACAGCACACTGAATAAAATCAGGGGAAGCAGCATCCATTTGCCTGCTGGCCTGGACTCTGCGGCCGCGATACTCCAGAAGAACCACCAAAAAGCAGCAAGGGCGGCACCCTCTGACATTGGCTGGTTCACGATGATCAATGGATAGCTGGCAGTATAAATGGCAGCTGCAATGAGGAAGGCATTCGTCCTGCTCAAAACTCTTGATGCAAGTAAATACACAGGCAGGATGGAGCTGGCATACACTAAAACATTAAATATAACCAGTGCCTTATTTGGAAAACCAACGAAAAACTTCAGCAGCATACCGCCAAGAATAAAATACGGATATCCGGGAAAATGCGGCTGCATCGCACGAAGGTCAAACCGGTCCATAGCCAGGGTAAAATCAACTTGATCCCAAGAAGCGACGAAGGAATTAAGTGAATTCAACTGGACGGCGAATATGTAAAGGACCGCAAGCGAACTTAGTCCAAGAATAATTATTCTGTTCATTTTTTCTAAATTCATCATTTTACACCAACTAACTTCCACAGGGGGCGTTTTTACGTATGAAAAAAGTACAAGGAAATTCCCTGTACTTTTCTGGAGAGAGGATCATGCTGCCTCAAATCAAATTGATTATTTAACTTGTGGGTTCAATACTACTTGCTTGTTTTCTGCTTCTTTATTGACAGCAGCCTTTTCTTTCCCGGGACTGCGTGATGAAGTCAGCAGGAAAATCGCAGCAAAGTATCCGATATAGGCAATGACTTCTTCAATTGAAGGCATTGATGAGTATCCAAACAGAGCCTTCAGGAAGATGCCCACATCGCCAGAGATAATCGGTGCGACACCAGTATCACGTAGATAATGTGCATGATCAATCGGATGTTCCGGCAATAGCCACGTAATATCATAAACATGATACATAACGCTTCCAATTATGTTTACATCCTGCATCATCGAAATCGCCTGTACGAGCAATCCGGCAGAAATCAGGATGATAAAGGCACCAGTGATTTGGAAAAACGTCTTTAGCTTTACCTTCATCGTGCCTTTGAAGAACATGTAAGAGACGGCAACGGCAATCAATGTACCTGTGATCGCTCCCCATCCCTGCATGGCAGCACCGATGTTACCACCTGTGATTGCCGCAAAGAAGAAGACCGTTTCAATACCTTCACGCAAGACGACAAGGAATGAATGGATGACCATACCGACAATATTTCCTGTCGAGATGAATTTCTTCATTTTCCCTTCCATGTTCCCTTTTAGGTCCTTACTGTGACTCGCCATCCAGAATACCATCTGGGTCAAGAGAACAGTGGACACAATCATGATTCCTATTTTCAAATAAATCTCACTGCCCATAGCAGCGAAGCCAGTGAACACAACCTGGAACAAAATCGCAACTCCGATACTTGCCAGAACAGCAAGTCCGGCACCCAGCCATACATACTTTGTATACTTTGGATTACCAGTTCTCTTTAAATAGGTTGTGATGATTCCGATGATTAATAACGCTTCCAATACTTCACGAAAAGTAATCAATAACGCTTGAACTTCCATTGCTGATTCTCCCCCTCTCCAAGGTGTCATCTATCTATTTACTTTCTTCGTTTAATGCCAATAACAACTATCGCACCAATGACCGCGACTATGAGGATCAAAGGAATCCAGTTACGGATATTTGAACGATCTGTCCAGTCCTTTTTGCCTGGTCCTTCTTCTTCCTCTGTATCTGTAAAATGCCCGACTTCCAGGCTCGGAAGATCAAATTCATCTTGCAATGTATTCAGGATATTTTCTTTTTTCTCTTTAAAAACTTCTATGTCAGAAGGCTTCTTCCCTACTCCAAAGAGCCCGGGATTTCCTAGTGCCTCAAGTGCAGCATCAAAGTCAGCTTTTATTTGTTTATCCACTTCAGGGTTATTGCCCTCTACCTTTGGCGATAGCGCTTGATATGTAGCATATCCCTTTGCCAGCAGCTTCTTTGAAGTGTCATACTCCTCAAAGCTTTTCTCAATGCTTTCTAGCCTTCTCGCAACATTCAATACGAGGAGTTTCTCCATATTTTCAATCGTTGCTTCTTTATCTTCTGCTTCCAGGCTTTCCATGATCACTTCTCCTGGCTCGTTTCCCATGTGCATATCGACTTCTTCTTTAACCGTTTCAAACAGGGAGGTTGCGGCCGAGAAGTTTGGAGGGTCCTCATCCAGCTTCAATTGCATTTCCTTATAGACTTCCGCGACTTTTTCTTCATTTGGATCACCATATGAATAAGCGCTGGCAGTCTGTGGAATGCCGTTAATGAGAATAAATATCAATGTAAAACAAAAAAATATAGCTTTTTTCATTTACTGTTCCCTCCTACAATGATAATGATAATGATTATCATTTCTAATGTCAATCATATTTGATAATCGTCACTTTATTGTCACTATTTTTACTGTTTTTAGATGGGGATTTTTCTACCCCGATAACCTTTGAGACAGGCCTGGACATTTCCCGGTAGACTGCTGGCACAACATTCGTCATATATTTCTTGAATGAAATGAACGATGTTCCCGTTGTCCTGACGCGGTATTTAATCGGGATTTCAAGGACCCGGAATCCCTTCCTGACAAGATTGAGTGTCAGCACTTGCGCATAATTGTAATCATGGATAATTTCCGCATGCTCAAGAACTCTTCGAGAAAAAGCCCTCATCCCGGACTGGCCGTCATACAGCCATTTTCTCAACAATAATGTTTGCAGGAGGGTGAAACAATAGTTCCCTATCCTGCGATGAAATTTCATCCCTTTAATTGTGCCCATAAATCGGGAACCCATTGTATAATCCGCTTCTCCATTTAGAATCGGCTTGACTATATCAGGAATCTGCCAAGCAGGGTACTCTCCATCAGCATCAATCATCACACCGACGTCGGCACCCCTCCGGAAGCATTCTTCTATTCCTTTTCGGACCGCGGCTCCCAGGCCGCGGTTTTTCTCGAAGCTTATAATATGGTCGGCCCCTGCTTTTTTCGCTTCAGCAACAGTTCCGTCCGTCGAACCATCATCAATGATTAAAACCTCTACTTGATCCGCTCCGGCAAAGGTACGAGGGATATTTACAATCACTTCCCCAATGGATTCTTCTTCGTTAAAAGCCGGCAAAAATACGATAACTTTACTCAATTACATTCTCATCCTTCTCTGCTTTTATTGCATCCATTAGAACTTTTCCTCTGCTGCTCGCCGGATAAGGGGCACCCATCAGATAAGAAATCGTCGGTGCCAGGGATACAAGGCTGTGTTTTTCTTGGACTTTAACTCCCTTGGCGATATGTGGGCCATGCATGAAAAATGGAACAAATCGTTCTCCTTCATCCAGGTGTCCGTGACCGCCGATCCCATCAGCCTGTCCGTGGTCTGCACAGACTACAAGTGTTGTGTTCTCCATCTTCCCTTCGCTTTCCAGCCATTGAACAAACTCCTGAATGAGCGCGTCTGCTTCCTCAATCTTTTCAATATAATCATCATAGAGGACACCTCGGCTGTGGCCAACCTGATCCGTGCCGATCATCTGGACTATAAACAGATCCGGGTCCTGTTCATCCATAATTTTTCTTGCCCTAGCAAGCATGTTTGTATCCGCTTTGTCCTTATGCATGACAGCTGTAACGGTCTCGACATCACTGCCCATCGCATCAACGAGGTGGGCAATGCCAAGAAGCCGCCCTCTTTTGCCCACTTTGCGAAGCGAGTCAAATATTGTTTCTGTGTTAACTCCAAGTTTATAGACCATATTCGACTTGATGCCATGCTCAAACGGATAGGTCCCAGTGAACATGGAACTGAAGCAAACAACGGTCCTGGCAGGATACAATGTTTCCATATTCAAGTATTCAGTACCGTTCTCTTTTAGCTGATCGAGAAATGGTGTATTCGCTTCATAAAAGCGCTCTTTGCGCATTCCGTCAATAACGATGACAATTACCTTATCGGACAGGCCATTCTCCGGCACTTCCGGTCCATCATCCTTCGTGTAGCTCTCATATGCCTTTGGCTTCCAGTCAAATAAATATCGGTGCAGAATAAAGGCAAAGAGGAGGACAAAGCCATAAAAAATAGCCATATCAAAAAAAGGTATATTCGCACCGGCGGTTAAGGTACCGAATGACAGTTCCCAGAGAGAAAGCAGCAGGAAAACTTTCGGAAGCTGCTCCTGTGCATTCCCGCTGGTAGAGTCACTATTCTTTAAAACAAGCTTCCAAAACCTTGTGAAATTAAGCCATGAAGTACCAATCCTTAGATGATAGTAAAGCGTTCCCCAGAAAAACACTGTAAAGAAAAAGTACAATCCGGCTGCGAAAAGCAGAAGATTAATATCAGGCTCAGGCCAAACAATCATAAAAACAATTAATGGTATCCACAAATAGTTTCTCAAGAATAGTGGAAAATCATAAATAAAATAGATGATGAACAGCGGAAGCACAGTCAGGAAGGAGAGTAAAAAATCAGCTATGCTGCCTGTACTCCCTAAATCTCCGAGATGAAATAATACCATGGTGCCAACTGTAAAAATTGGCGTAAAGGGCTTCCCCTCATTAAGCAAATTCCAGCTTCGGGCCGCGAATTTCTCAAACTTTGAAGCACTTTTCATGATTCGTTGCCCCTTTCCCTAGTCCATTTTTTCAGTAAGTGCGCCGGTACAGGATAAGCAGCCAATGCAATCCCTCCGACTATGAAAGAAAATAAATATTTCAATCCATGGGTAATGACCGCAGCTGTATAGGCATTTTCGGGAGCTATTCCATTTGCTCCTAACGCAAAAACCATAATGGCCTCATAGCTGGCAATTCCTCCTGGTGTGATCTGGAAGATCTGCCCGGCAACCGTAATGCTGTTTACCCAAATTGCCTGTACAAAGCTGATGATGCTTCCGCCATTCAATATGACCCCATAAATGACTGCTGCTTCGAGGATCCAGCTTATCAGGGTCAGCATAATGATCCAGACTCCCCGCCAGCCAGTGAAAGCATTTTTCACTATAGTTAATTGTCTGTCAAAGAAAGCACGGAATTTATAGTAAAGAATGATTGTGACAACAACACCGCTTGCTCCCAGCCATACGAGAAACTTTCCATTCAAAGGCAGCTCAAGAAAAGCCAATCCTGCCGAAGCCATTCCAAATAGAATTAACGTATCCATAACCCGTAGGACGATCACTGAATTAAATGCTTCTAACCCCGTAATATCCGGCTCCCTCGCTTTCAAGACACCAATCCTCGCAAAATCTCCCGCTTTGACTGGAAGGAGATGATTCAGCAGCAAGCTGTAAAACAGGCCGTACATGCAGGTTGTAAGTCGTACTCTATTGTTCAGATAAAGCTTCCAGGCTGCCCCCCTTGCCAAAAAAGCAAGGAAATAACTGCAGAAAATGAGCAGCAGGATTCCTGGTTTTGTTGCGATTGCCTTTATTTCCTCTATAATCATGCCAGCATCAAGATAATAAAACGTCATAATTAGAAATGCGGAAATCAGCAAAATGGAAATTAGTTTCTTAAAGGTAGTCTTCATACTGCTCAGCCCATGCCACAGTCTCTGCAATTCCTTTTCTGAAGTCCACCTCTGGTTGATAACCAAGCAATTCCCTTGCCAGGGTAGTATCAGCCCATGTCCGGTCCACGTCTCCCGCACGGTTTTCCTCACGCCTGATTTTCATATCAGGATAGTAAATCCGGAGCTCGTCCAAAAGCTGGTCCATCGAAACCGGCCTGCCGGATCCAATATTGATAATGGCACTTTGTTCCAAATTTTTCAGAGCAAGGCTAATGCCGTTCACAATGTCACCTACATATGTATAATCACGAGATCCGCCCTGGCCAAAAATCGTGATTTCTTCACTGTTTTTCAATTTTTTTATGAAATTAGCGATTGCCATATCCGGCCTTCCCCATGGACCGTAAACAGTAAAGAATCTTAGGATCTTAACATCCAGTCCATATAGATGGCCATACACATGGCAAAAAGATTCAGCCGCGTATTTTGAGGCCGCGTAAGGAGAAATAGGTTTCCCAGCTGCCATCTCTTCTTTGAACGGGATATTTCTCATCATTCCATATACAGATGATGAAGAAGCAAAAATGACCTGCTTCACACCAGCCTTTCCGGCTCCTTCAAGTACGTTGACCGTAGCCTTCACATCATAATCTATGTATTCAAGCGGGCGAAGAATCGAATAAGCGACTCCTGGCAATGCCGCCAGGTGGACAATTGCTTCCGGTGATATTCTTTTGATGATGTCAATGGTCTTTTCACGGTCCAGAAGATCTGCTTGATAAAATTGAAAATCACCGGCTTTTTTAATGACATCCAGATGCTGTTTTTTTCTCTCAACAGAGTAATAAGGGTGCATGTTATCGATGATCGCCACCTCATGATGCTCCTTCAGCATTTTTACGGCAAAATGGCTTCCAATGAACCCTGCTCCTCCAGTAATCAAAATTCTCACGATTACACCTCTTTCTTTCTCAAGCCATTTTACCATAGTATTTCATCTAGGCTCTTTTCTCAAACTTTGTTGCTATTGACTACAAAATAGGATTGTATTACCTAAGTTTCATGACAAAATTAACGCTTATTATGAGAAAAGAGCTTGCTAACTTAGTACCGACATACAAAATGACTTTTGTCACGTTAATATCGGCTTTAGGATTTTAACAACAATCTTTACGAAAACAGCCTTCATCTAAAAAACGAAAATAGAGCCGCATCGCTGCGGCTCCCGTTTTTTAAAGCAGACCATCTACTGCTGAAATAACTGCGTCGCCTTTTGCTTTTGCATCTTCCGGCTTATTTTCCGCAATGGCATTATACCATGCTTCAGCATCTGCAAATACGGCCTGAGTTTTTTCTTCACCTAATTTTTCAGTCATCTGCCCTTGAAGCATTTTCAGGAACATGTTCCCTTCCATTGCACTTACTTTAGCTTCAACCGCATTGTTTTCTGCTAACAGATTCGGAGCCTTTTCGTAGTAGCCTTTGATTTTGCCAGCCACTGCCTTAGCGAATAAAGCATTTGTTTCTGCCGCTTTAATCGCAGCTGGATCAGTAGTGTTCAAAGTGAATAATTTATCTAACTGAGCAGCAGCCGCTTCATCTCCGCCGCTAAGAGAACCCTTGATTGCTTGATAGAAGCCCCATGCCTCAGCCTGCATGATGGATAGTTCCTGCTTATCTTTTCCTTCTTTAACTCCTGCTTCAATTTTCTCAGCATAAGATTTTGCTGCAAGATAGTAGCTTCTGTAGATTGACTTATCCGTTACCTGAAGATATACCTGGAAATCTTCAGCATTACCAGCATTAAGCGCTTCTTCCTGTGCGGATAGTCCGGAATTAATGTTCTCGACAAGGCTAGCATCTCCGCTAAGCTCGTAATACTTATCACGTTTTTCAGCTGTTGGAATGAAAACTTTTTCCGTCAGATGCTTAATTTGCGCGAATGCAAGATTTGCGTCTTCCTTCTTGTCCTCAGTCAGTGCAGCAACAGCTTCCTTTTGAAGTGCCTTTTGATTTTGATAGAAATAGGATTGAATTGTCTTATCCGTCAATTGAACAGCGATAATTGGTTCCATTTCTCCGCTTTTTCCAGCTGTAAGTGCAGCCTGGATTGCCTGGTCGAATTCAGGACTAAGCTCGGCTACATCCTTTTGAAGACCTGCTTCATATTGTTGCTGGACAGTATCCCAGTTCACTTCCTGGCCTTCTTTGGCTTTTACTAGTTCGGACATCATATCAGAATAAGCAGCAGCTTGCTTTGCTGCATCTGTATCTTCAACGTTCACTTCCTTGGTTTCTTCATTATTATTTTCCTTAGTTTCTTCAGTCTTTTTTTCTGTTTCAGCCTGTTTGTTTTCTTTAGGCTTTTCTGCTGTTTCGTCTCCTCCGCACGCTGCCAATACTGTACTTGCCATTAAAAAACTTGCAAAAATTGCTTTCAGATGCTTTTTCTTGTTCATGTTTTAAATCCCCCTATGTAATGTGAGTAGTCTTATAAATGATAATGATTTTCATTGACAATTGTTATTATAGGCGAGAATGATTATCACTGTCAACGAACTTTGTAAGAAAACTTTGACAAACTTGTGAAATGTTAATTTTACACTTAATCTGAACGAGATCTAAGCAGCAAAAGTGATAGCAAAGCTGATTGAATACTATTTAAATTTTCGACATCTAGGTGCATAACCTATCAATCTTCTACCAAAGAAGCATTGTTATTATGTTTCAAATAAAGTTCTGCATTCAGTTCATAAAAAAATCCCGCCTTCTCTGAAGGCGGGATTTTTTGCTTTAATCTTAGATATGCTGCTGCAGGCGTCCTGCAAGTGCTTCTTTTGGTTGGAATCCGACTACTTTATCAACCGGCTGACCATCCTTAAGGACAAGTAGTGTCGGGATGCTCATGATGCCATATTGAGCTGCAGTCTGCTGATTGTCATCAACATCAAGCTTCACGATTTTTACTTTATCGCTCATTTCTGAATCTAATTCTTCAAGCACAGGAGCGATCATTTTACATGGGCCGCACCAAGGTGCCCAAAAGTCAACAAGCACTAGGCCTGATCCTGTTTCGTTAGCAAAAGTTGCGTCAGTAGCATGTGTAATAGCCATTTGAATGCCTCCTAAATAAATCTGAATACTAACGTCAGTATATCATCGTTTACCAATTGATGCTATTTATCTGCTCTTGTTGTAATTTACCCTTTTCACATATGAATATTCCCATTTTATTCGTTTTTACAGGAACAAAAAGCGCAAGCGCCTTGTTCAGCCCCGACAAGCGCTGGAGGGCCTGCCAATGAAGTCGTTCTTTGACTTCATTGGCAGGACCGAAATCGAAATGTGTAGCCGACTGCCCAGAAACGCAGAAACTGGAGACTCCGACAAAGAAGCGCTTTTTGCTTCTGCCGGCGGAGTTGAAGTTTCGGAGTTTCTAGGAGGCGAAACTAGACAAGCGTCTCGAGGGGCTAGGCGCTGGAGCTGGATTAAGACACCCATATGTAGTTATCCACACAAAAAATGCTTTTATAATTTCCTATACAGACAAAAAAACGGACGAATGTGACGTCCGTTTTTTTAAGTTAAAAATAATTATGCGTTGACTTTAAGCTTCTTGAATTCTTCAGTAAGCATCGGAATAACTTCGAATAAATCGCCTACGATACCGTAGTCTGCGACTTTGAAGATATTAGCTTCTGGATCCTTATTGATTGCGACAATGACCTTGGAGTTGGACATGCCTGCAAGGTGCTGGATTGCTCCGGAAATACCGGCAGCAATATATAAGTCTGGAGTTACGACTTTACCTGTCTGACCGATTTGCAGTGAATAATCACAATAGTCAGCATCACATGCACCACGTGAAGCTCCAACAGCTCCGCCAAGAACGTCAGCAAGTTCCTTCAGCGGCTCGAAGCCTTCTTCGCTCTTCACACCGCGTCCGCCCGCTACTACAACTTTTGCTTCGGAAAGATCTACACCTTCAGTTGCTTTACGGACAACATCCTTGATGATCGTTCTCAAGTCCTTGATTTCTGCAGAGACTGCTGAAACCTCTCCGGATTTACCTGCATCTCTTTCCAGTGGAGCGATGTTGTTAGGACGGATTGTCGCAAACACTAGTCCATCGGTAACAATCTTCTTTTCAAAAGCTTTACCAGAATAGATTGGACGAGTGAAAACAAGGTTTCCGCCTGCTTCTTCAACCGCTACAGCATCAGAGATTAATCCTGAACCCAATTTGCTTGCGATTTTAGGTGCAAGGTCTTTTCCAAGAGATGTATGACCAAAAATAATTCCTTCCGGGCTTTCCTGCTCGATTACAGCCATCAAAGCTTGTGAGTAACCGTCAGGTGTGTATTGTGAAAGCTTGGCGTCTTCTACTGCCACCACTTTGTCAGCACCATACTGGTAAAGGTCATTCCCTAAAGCGTTTACAGACTCTCCGATCAATACTCCAATTACTTCTCCGCCCTCAGCAACTGTTTTTGCAGCTGCAATTGCTTCGAAAGAAACGTTTCTAAGTTGTCCGTCACGTGATTCTCCCAATACTAATACTTTTCTCGCCATTTGATTTACCTCCTGCGTATTTATTCTTCCTTTATGTCTTAAACGACTTTCGCTTCTGTGTGAAGCAGGTTGACAAGTTCCTTAACCTGGTCAGCAAGTTCGCCTTCAAGGACTTTTCCTGCCTCTTTTTGCGGAGGAAGATAAATTTCAATAGTCTTTGTCTTAGCTTCTACATCGTCCTCATCCAGATCAAGATCATCAAGCTCAAGCTCATCAAGCGGCTTTTTCTTTGCTTTCATGATTCCTGGAAGAGATGGATAGCGAGGCTCATTAAGCCCCTGTTGTGCTGTTACAAGAACAGGAAGGCTTGTCTCAATGACTTCTGAATCCCCTTCTACGTCTCTAGTAATCGTAGCAGTCGTTCCATTGATTTCTAGTTTCGTAATCGTTGTCACATAAGGCATTCCCAGCTGTTCCGCAACACGAGGTCCTACCTGGCCTGATCCGCCATCGATCGCGACATTACCGCCAAGAATAAGGTCAGCCTCTTTATCCTTTAGGTATTCAGAAAGGATTTTGGCAGTTGTGAACTGGTCGCCGTCTTCAACGTCATCCTCGATATTGATCAATACTGCTTTGTCTGCTCCCATAGCCAGCGCTGTGCGCAGCTGCTTCTCTGTTTCTTCATTGCCTACAGAAACGACAGTCACCTCGCCGCCATGAGCGTCCCTTACCTGGATTGCTTCCTCAATCGCATATTCATCGTAAGGATTGATGATGAATTCAGCACCATCTTCATTGATCTTGCCGTTTGCGATCGTGATTTTTTCTTCTGTATCGAATGTCCTTTTCATTAGAACGTAGATATTCATTTGTTCCCCTCCTAAGTATTCAAACATTTTAGCTGTTCTAAAGATTAGAAAAATTTATTTCAAAAAAAATGATGCTAAAAGGTTGGCTTATCTGCCTTTAAAATCAGGCGGCCTTTTTTCCAGGAAAGCCTTGATTCCCTCCTGGCCGTCCTCAGACAGGAAGACATCGCCAAAATACTGGGCTTCTTCCTTAACTCCTTTGTAAAAGGATTCGTGCTTGGAATAGTTCAATAGCTTAATAGCTGCCCCCAGGGAAACTGGACTCTTTTTCGCAATTTTCCCGGCAAGCTTGTATGCGTTTTCAAGCAACTGCTCCTCAGGGTAAGCATGGTTGGCCAATCCATATTTGACTGCTTCCACACCTGTGATAGGGTCGCTTGTAAACAGCATCTCGGCCGCTCTTGCTACGCCCATATATCTTGGCAGTCGCTGGCTGCCTGCAAACCCTGGAATCAGACCAAGCTGCAGCTCTGGCAATCCCAATTTAGCGTTTTCGGCTACAAGGCGGAAGTGGCATGCCATTGCAAGCTCCAGGCCGCCGCCCAATGCCGCGCCATGGATGGCAGCGATAATCGGCTTTGGAAAATGCTCCATACGCTCGAAAAGATCCTGGCCATATTCAGCAAGTTTGGCAAAGTCTTCTCCGGTTTTAATTGTGGTGAATTCTTTGATATCCGCTCCTGCAGAGAAGAACCTGCCTTCACCATGGATTAAAACAACCCTGATTTCTTCATTCCCTTCAATCTCATCCAATACTCCTGAAACTTCTTTCAGCAGTCCGGATGCAAGGGCATTCGCCGGCGGACGGTCAATCGTGATCGTAGCGATCCTGTCCTCCGCAGACCATTTAAGATACTCCACATTTTCCCCTCCTTTTACATGAAGGCAAGTTTCGCATCCTGGAAAATCTCCTTTCTGCGAAACTAGCCTTTTTCCCCTGCCTTTTCCGCTTACAGGTATTCAAAGCGACGGAAAGTCGGGAAAGACGTGATTTAAAGGACCGGTTTGGTGTCCTGGTAACCGCAGCCATTGATCAGCAGCTGGTGTACCGCTTTTGCCAGGTCAGTAAGATTGTATTTCTGTTCATTCATTACCCATGAAGTCGCAGTTTCATCTACTGTACCAAAAATCATCTGCCTTGCAAGACGCAAATCCAGGGAGCTTGAAAACTCTCCATTCTCTATGCCTTCCAAAATGATTTTGTCGATCAGCATTAAGTAGCCCTTAAGCACCTCGTTGATTTTATGCCGGAGATCCTTATTTGACTGCCTTAGCTCCAGCTGGGTTACAATTGCAAGATGCCGGTCATCTGAAAGAATCTTGAAATGCGTTTCGACCAACATATATAACTTCTCTGTTGCTGTTTGTTTTCCTGCAATTTTTTCTTCAATACTTCCCACGAAGTAACCCATTTTCTCCTGGAACAGAGAAATCAGTATGTCTTCCTTATTCTTGAAATACAAATAAATGGTCCCATCAGCCACTCCAGCCTGCTTTGCTATTTTAGACACCTGCGCCTGGTGGTAGCCGTTTTCTGCGATAATGACCACTGCTGCGTCAATTATTTGCATATATTTCGGCCTGTTTTTCTTCATTTCTTTCACTCCCGCTCCAGGAAAAGCACAAGCATTAAATGCTACAGTGGCACACTCCCGTTTACGATTTTTGTCTGCAACCCTATTCACTGAATGAATCGTCATTCATATTTTTATAATAGTATTCACTCACATTTCTGTCAAGGAAATGTGTTTCATTTGGACAAGCCTTCTAATTCAAAAAGAAAGAGCCGATATCGGGAGACGGCTTTTTTAAGTTAAGCTCGCTTCTGCTGGTCTTCCTGGTTCTTTGCTTTCTCTTCATCCACCAATGCTCTTCTGAGAATTTTACCTACCGCGGTTTTGGGAAGTTCTGCCCTGAACTCATACAATCTTGGCACCTTGAATGCAGCAAGATGTTTCCGGCAATATTCATTCAGTTCTTCTTCTGTCGCGTGTGAACCTTCCTTGAGCACGATATATACTTTTACCGTTTCTCCCCGATAAGGATCCGGGATTCCTGCTGCTACTACTTCCTGAACAGCTGGATGCTCGTAAAGGACTTCTTCAATCTCACGCGGGTAAATATTAAAGCCACCGGCAATGATCATGTCCTTCTTCCGGTCGACAATATAGAAATACCCTTCCTCGTCCATATAGCCAAGGTCTCCGGTCAAAAGCCAGCCGTCCTTAAGCACTTGCTCTGTTTCTTCCGGCCTGTTCCAATAGCCTTTCATTACCTGCGGGCCCCTGACTGCTATTTCACCAATTTCACCAGGCGGAAGCGGTTCTCCGGTTTCCATTGAAAGGACGACAGAATCCGTATCCGGCCAAGGAACACCTATGCTTCCTTTTACCCGCTTTTTATCCCATAGGAAGTTTGCATGTGTCACCGGAGAGGATTCGGTCAGGCCATAACCCTCAACAAGCTTTCCGCCTGTGACTTCCTCGAATTTCTCCTGCACTTCCACTGGCAGCGGAGCTGATCCGCTAATACATGAATCAATCGATGACAGATCATATTTTTTAATGTCTGGATGATTCAAAAGCCCGATGTAAATGGTAGGTGCGCCAGGAAAGAGTGTTGGCTTTTGTTTTTGTATCGTCTTCAGTGTCGTTTCAGGGTCGAATTTCGGTAAAAGCACCATTTTCTGGGCCTGCATGACAGAAAGAATCAATACTGCCGTCATACCATACACATGGAAAAATGGAAGGATTCCCAGGACTGTCTCTTCACCCTCTTTACATTTGTACAGCCAGGCATTGCTCATTGCCGCATTCGCAATCAGATTTTTATGAGTCAGCATGACCCCTTTCGGAAACCCTGTCGTTCCGCCGGTATATTGCAATAAAGCCAGGTCTTCTTCAAAATCCATTTCATATTCTTTAATGTTTCCGGCAGGCTCTTTCATAATCTCGGTAAAAAGATGGTTCTGGCCTTCATGCTTTACGTTTACAATGATGCCATATTGTTTTTTCTGGATGAATGGATAGACAAGATTTTTTGGGAAAGGAAGATAGTCCTTGATAGCGGTTACAATTACATTCTCTAAATCCGTATTTGCGATGACCTTTGAGACCCTAGGGAATAAAATGTCGAGCGTAATGATCGCCTTAGCCCCTGAATCCTTCATCTGGTATTCAAGCTCTCGTTCCATATACAGAGGGTTTGTTTGGACGACAATTCCGCCAGCCATCAGGATTGCGTAGTAACTGATGATAGACTGAGGAGTATTAGGGAGCATGATCGCAACCCTGTCTCCTTTACCAATTCCCAAGTCTTGCAAATAAGCAGCCAGTTTTTTCGCATAGTTGTAAACTTGCTTATAGGTCAGTTCTTTGCCCATGAAGTGGATAGCAATCTTCTCTGGGTATTTTTCAGCTGTCTGCTTTAAATAATCCTGGACCGTTGCCTCCTTAAGATCCAAATGAGCTGGTATTTCTGGAGGGTATTGCGACAGCCATGGCTTTTCTACTTCCATCTTGTTGCCTCCTTATTTAAAATTTTTTGAAAATTCTATCTCTCATTATAATATAATGGTCTTTTTATGACAATTAGAATAGTTTTTTGGGGGATTATAGGGACAAACACCCAAACATATTACCTGATTCTGAACCTTCCTCTCTTTATTAAGAACAAAAAAACCGCCAACAAGGCGGTTTTAAGCTTTTTATGCAAAAAACATCATATAGACAATGCCGACTAACAGGAATACTCCGCATAGAATCAGCAATATTTTAGCCAGTTTTTCCACTCTTTTAGATCCCCCTGTTAAATTCCTGCGCCGATGATATAAGACAGGCCGATAGAAATGACCATAGATATCAGGCCTACTGCACGGTTGTCGTTTTCTATTTCTTTATCGATGTTGAACTTGGGTGTCAGGAATTCAAAAATAAAGTATCCGATCAAAAGCAGGACGAAGCCAAAAACTCCCCAGCTGATCATCGTAAGCAGTGAATCATGCTGATTGATGGAATGGCGGAATATATTAGCTACACCGAAGATTTTCCCGCCTGTGGCCATCGCAACGGAAAAATTGCCTTTTTTGATTTCCTCCCAGTTGCGATATTTTGTCACTAGTTCAAAAACAGCAAGGAATACGACGATACAGAGAATCGATACACTGTAGTAGCCAGCTGTCACTATAAATTCATTTTCCCAGAAATGATCCATATCCATTCTCCCCGATAAAAATTTACCCCACATCCTATTATAAAGTGTTCAGATAGGGATTTACATTTATTTAGGCTCTTTACGCAAAACTTTATAGCTTTCACAAACAATGAGCGTTTATACCGTCACACTACTTGAATTCTACTACAGTCACACCTGTTCCGCCTTCTCCTGCATCCCCGAATCTTATTTTCTTGACAGAGCGATGGTTGCGAAGATATTCCTGCACTCCCTGTCTTAGTGCTCCGGTTCCTTTGCCGTGGATGATATTGACCCTTGGGTAGCCGGCAAGCAAGGCATCATCAATATATTTCTCTACTCTCATGAGAGCATCTTCATAACGCTCACCCCTCAGGTCAAGCTCAAGGCCGACGTGGAAGTCCTTGCCTTTTACTATCGCTATTGGTTTTGTTTCTGCCGGCTTGGGAGTATTTATATATTCCATATCCGATTCTTTTACTTTCATCTTGAGAATGCCAATCTGCACTTGCCATTCTTTCGCGTTAACGCGCTCGACAAGATGTCCTTTTTGATCAAAGGTCAGGACCTTGACCTCATCCCCTGGCTTGAATTCGTGTTTGGCAGGTTTCGCTTTGCCGCCGCCCTTCTTCACCTGGTTGAGCTCTGGAGTGGCATCGCTAAGGCGCCTTTTGGCGTCGATCAATTCATGTTCTTTAATCTCGGCACCTTTTTCAAGCCGCAGCTTGCGAAGGTATCGAATGATTTCTTCCGCTTCTTCCTTCGCTTTTTCTAAAATTGATGCTGCCTTTCCTTTTGCCTTTTCGGCTAGTTCATCTTTTTTCTCGTAATACTCCGCCATTTGTTTTTGCAGATCCTTATGCAGGTGGTCGGCATCTTTTAACAGCTGATGCGCCTCTTCCCGGTCTCTCTCCGCCTGCTTCCGGCTGGACTCAAGGGAAGCAATCATATTTTCGACCTCATTGCTGTCTGCGCTAATATAGGATCTTGCTGTATTGATGACAGACTCTCTCAATCCAAGCCTCTTGGAGATTTCGAAAGCATTGCTTCGCCCAGGCACTCCGATCAATAGTTTATATGTCGGACTCAATGTTTCCACATCGAATTCAACGCTGGCATTAATGACGCCTTCCCGGTTGTAGCCATAAGCCTTTAACTCTGGATAGTGGGTTGTCGCAATCACCCTGGCCCCCCGCTGATACACTTCGTCCAGGATCGAGATCGCCAGTGCGGCTCCTTCCTGGGGATCAGTACCGGCACCAAGCTCATCGAAAAGAACAAGGCTGTTGTGGTCAACCTTTTCAAGGATGTCCACAATATTGACCATATGGGACGAAAAAGTACTCAAACTTTGCTCGATTGACTGTTCATCACCAATGTCAGCATAAACTGATCCAAAAACAGCCACTTCAGAACCGTCGAGTGCCGGAATCTGCAATCCGGCCTGCGCCATCAGTGTACAAAGTCCGACCGTCTTCAAAGTAACGGTTTTCCCTCCGGTATTCGGTCCCGTTATAACGATTGTCGTATAATCATTACCTAATGTGACACTATTAGGGACAACTTCATCCATCGAGATCAATGGATGTCTTGCCTGGAAAAGGTTGATTCTGCCCTCATCATTGACAATTGGTTTTGAGCCCTTGATTTTGCTCCCGTAACGTGCCTTCGCAAACATGAAGTCAAGCTCGCCCATGATGCTGACAATCTTCAGGAGCTCATCATGGTGATCGGCGGTAAGTGCCGAAAGCTCAGTAAGAATCCGTTCGATTTCCTGCTGTTCTTTTACACGGATGCTCTGAAGTTCATTATTCAACTGGACAACAGATTGAGGTTCAATGAAAAGGGTCTGCCCGGATGAACTCTGGTCATGGATGATCCCTCCGTAATGTCCCCGATATTCTTGTTTTACAGGAATGACAAACCGATCATTCCTTATGGTGATGATGGCATCCGAAAGCATTTTTGCCGCGTTGGAAGAGCGGATCATACCTTCCAGTTTTTCACGTACTCTTGCTTCTCGTGTACGCATCTGCTGGCGGAGCGACCTCAGTGCTTCACTCGCTCCGTCAAGAACCTCGCCGCCTTCATCGATTGCGTTCCGGATCGATTCTTCAAGATTTGCCAGCACAATGATTCCCTCAGTATAGCCCAGTAAAATCGGGACTTCGGTAACCTCCTGCAAATCGTCGACAAAGCGCTTCATCTGCCTGCTTGCATGGACAGTGCTTGCCACCTGGACCAGTTCAAGCGGACTGAGCATCCCGCCGATTTGCGCCCTTTTCACATGCGGCCTAATATCATGGATTCCGCCTAACGGTACATTCCCCTTTAGTCTCAGAACCTTTGCCGCTTCATCTGTTTCTTCCTGCAAACGGGATACTTCCGAGAAATCAACAGAAGGCATTAAAGCAATTGCTTTTTCCCGTCCTAACGAGGATGAGACGTGTTCAATCAGCTGGTTCCTGATCTTATCAAATTCAAGTGTTTTCAAAACTCGCTGCTGCACAAAATTTCCTCCTTCTTCTTTAGCGAAGGTACTTTTTTAGGCTCCTTTGCATTAGAAACCCGTTATTGATTACGGCCGTGCAGGAATTCGAGCAATCCGTTCAGATCCAATGCATTCAGGACGGATGATTCCTTGATCCAGCCTTTCCTTGCGGCTGTTACGCCTATCTTCATATGCTCTAGCGTATCCACTTTATGTGCATCTGTATTAATGACAAGCTTGACACCTTCATCCTGTGCTTTCCTTAAATGTTCGGATGCCAGGTCAAGTCTGTTCGGATTGGCGTTCAATTCAAGTGCTGTATTTGTTTCTTTTGCCAGCTGTATCAGCATGTCGATATCAACTGAATATCCTTCACGACGTCCGATCAGCCTTCCAGTCGGATGGGCGATGATATCAACATTTGCATTTACAAGAGCAGTCTTCAAACGATTCATGATTTTTTCGGTTGGCTGGGAAAAAGAAGAGTGGATCGATGCAATGACCAAGTCGAGATCTGCAAGCAAATCATCTTCAAAATCCAATGTACCATCCGGCAAAATATCCATTTCTATACCTGTCAAAATCGTAAAATCATCAAACTTTTTGTTCAGTTCCTTCACTTCTTCAATTTGCTTCCTGAGACGTTCTGGCGTCAGACCGTTCGCTACCTTCAAATACTGGGAATGGTCGGTGATCGCCATGTATTTATAGCCTCTTGCGATACACTCCTGTGCCATTTCCTCGATTGAATGGCCGCCATCGCTCCATGTTGAATGCATATGAAGATCACCTTTAATGGCCTCCAGGGTTATGAGTTTCAAATCTTCTTTATATAACTCGACTTCCGAGCCGTCTTCTCTTAACTCAGGCGGGATGAAAGGAAGACCGAAATACTGGTAAAAATCCTCTTCCGATTTGAAAGTAGTGATTTCTCCTGTTTCTACATTCTCTACACCATATTCGCTGATTTTTTCTCCTTTTTCCTTCGCAAGCTGCCTCATTCTCACATTGTGGTCTTTTGAACCAGTGAAGTGATGGAGCGCAGTCGCAAATTCTTCCGGATCAACAAGGCGGAAGTCGACGTTCACATCATAATCCAAACCAAGTGTGACCGATACCTTCGTATCGCCTGCCGCGATAATTTCTTTGATTTTCGGCAGCTTGACCAGTTCGTCCTTCACAGCCAGAGGTTTTTTTGTAGCAATGATAAAGTCCAGATCCTTGATTGTCTCTCTCATCCTGCGAAGGCTGCCTGCTTTTGAAAATTGTTCGATTTCCTCTATCTTTTGAAGATATGATTCAATTAATTCCGCAACCGGCAGCATATATGCAAGCGGCAGTCTATCCGGCCTTGTACCAAAGTTTTCAATTGCCGCAAGAATCTTTTCTTCCGATTTCTTGCCAAATCCTGCTAGGTCTTGGATTTTCCCTGCCTTCGCAGCTTCCTCAAGGTCATGGATACTTTCTACTCCAAGCTCCTTATAAAGCTTGGCAATCTTCTTGCCACCCATTCCCGGCAGCTGCAGGAGCGGGATCAGCCCGCTCGGCACTTCTTCCTGCAATTCCTTGAGTTCTGTTGATTGTCCTGTATCCATGAATTCCCTGATCACACCAGCAGTGCCCTTACCGATTCCTTTGAGTTCAGTGAGCTCGCCCATCTCTGACATGCTGCGCTCATCTCCCTCAAGTGCAGCCGCCGCTTTACGGAATGCGGAGACCTTGAATGGATTTTCACCTTTTAATTCCATATATATAGCGATCGTTTCAAGTAATTGTACGATATCTTTTTTATTCACAGACATGATGTCCACCTGCCTTTTCAATTTCTCGACCGGATTATGCCGGACGCAGTCATTGTCTTCTATTTTATAGAAAACAAGCCCAGCTGTGAAATTAAATGAAAAATTTCAGGATGAAGATTTAAAAATAGCCTGTATGCAGGCAGTTTTCACCCTGGTTATTTCCTTTCCACACAATGGCGACCCTTTATGTAAAAAAACAGTAAAATAAAAAACTTCTCCGCAACAGAGAAGTTATGCAGCCATATGTTCGATCCAAAGTTGTTTAATTTGCTGGGAAAATACCGGGGTATTTTTTATGATATTTTCGGCTAGAATTGAATCGTTCAGCGGTCCTTGAACAGCCTGGATCGGCAATAAAGCAGCGATGTAGAGAACGATAAACAAAAGCAGGTATACTTCGACAAAGCCGAGTAACCCTCCGGCCCAGACGTTCAATTGCTTCAGAACTGGAAGGTGGGCGACAAAATCGAGCATCGAACCGATGATCTGGAGCAAAATTTTTACGGCAAAGAAGATGGCTGCAAAAGCAATTGCCCGATAATATGCATCTTCTAAATTGGCATTCTCAAATAGCAGATTCAACGTTGTATTGCTGCCAAGATTCGGATATGGAATCCACAGAGTCAGCTTGGGCGCAAGCTGCTCATAATATATGTATGCAACGATGAAGGCTGCGATAAATCCAGCCAAATGGATGGTCTGCAGGATGAACCCTCTCTTCAATCCAACGATGAAGCCAATAAGCAAAATAGCTAATACAGCAAGATCAAGCATTCATTTTTCAGTCCTTTAACCTTTTAATTTCCGCTTCGAGCGATTCTACACGATCTTTCATTTTTATGTAATCATTAACGGCATTCACAGCCGTCAACACAGCTAATTTACTAGTATCAAGTGAAGGATTCGCTGAACCGATTTCTCGCATTTTATCGTCTACCATCGAGGCAATGAGCCGGATATGGCTGGTGCTTTCTGAGCCGACTATTGTGTATTGCTGTCCGTATATATCGACAGTCGACCGATTTTTTTTTGTGTCTGACAACATTTATGCCCCCATTCATAAGAATCCTATCTTATACTATAACATGAACGCAAAAGGCTGGGAAGTGTTTGCCTGTCAGTTCTGTATGAATTTTGGAAGAAAATGTCTAATGATGAAATAGTTAACCAGGGAGTGTAGTTCAATGGGAAATAGTGTCCTTCAGAAAAGTCCGGAAGAAATCAAAAAGATGAAAGAGTATTATAGTAAATTTCTAACTGATAAGCTTCCCCCAGGCAGCGTTTTTGCAGCCAAAACTCCTTCCTGTGCCATCACTGCCTATAAATCAGGAAAAGTATTGTTCCAGGGAAAAGATGGCGAGGCCGAGGCAGCCAGGTGGGGAACAGCAATGGCCCCTTCTGCTAAAAAAGCAGCGGCATCAGTACCAGGATCGCATTTACCTAAGAATATCAGCGAAATGTCCATCATTGGTTCGGACGAGGTTGGCACGGGCGATTTCTTCGGCCCGATTACTGTTGTTGCGGCCTATGTCAGGCGGCAGGATATACCCGTATTAAAGGAACTAGGTGTCCAGGATTCAAAGAATCTCAAGGATGATAAAATCATCGAGATCGCCAGACAGCTAGTAACCTTTTTGCCCCACAGCCTGCTGACACTGCATAATGAAAAGTACAATCAGATGCAGATGAAAGGTATGTCCCAGGGAAAGATGAAAGCCCTCCTGCACAATCAGGCGATCAATCATGTTCTTGAAAAAATTGCCCCTGAAAAACCTGAAGCGATTCTAATTGATGAATTCGCGAAAGAACCCATTTACTTTGCACATTTGAAGGGCCAGCGAAAGATCATCCGGGAAAACGTCCTGTTCAGCACAAAAGCAGAAGGAATTCACCTCGGTGTGGCAGCAGCTTCGATGATTGCCCGCTACGCGTTTGTCCGTCACTTTGAAAGCTTGAGCAAACGAGCGGGATTCACGATTCCGAAAGGCGCCGGTGCAGCTGTGGATAAAGCAGCGGCCAGACTCATCTTGGACAAAGGTATCGATGTACTGCCTGAATACGTCAAACTTCATTTCGCCAATACTGAAAAAGCGAAGAAAATTGCGAGAGTATAAACATATGAAAAAGACAGCCCACGGGCTGCCTTTTTCATATTTATCCTCTTAATACTGCTCCAGCTTTTTCTTCAAGAGCTGCAAGGACTTTATTATGTGCTTTAGCAATGTCTTCGTCTGTCAGTGTTTTTTCTGGATCGAAGTATTTCAGTGAGAATGCAAGTGATTTCTTGCCTTCTTCCATTTTTTCACCTTCGTAAAGATCGAAAACATGTACTTCTTTTAAAAGTACTCCGCCTGCTTCAGTGATGATCTTCTCCAGGTCGCCGGCGGCAGTTGCTTTTTCCACAACAAGGGCTATATCCCTTGTGATGGATGGGAAGCGCGGGATTGCAGTGTACTGCAGCGGTGCAGTTTCTGCTTCCAATAATGCTTTTAGTGATAACTCGAAAACATAAGTTTCTTTCAGGTCGAGTGATTTTTGCATGGTTGGATGAACTTGGCCGATGAAGCCGACCACGCGGCCGTTCAGCATAATTTCTGCCGTACGTCCAGGGTGCAGTCCATCCAGCTGAGCCTTTAGGAATCCTAGCTGGCTTTCAAGGCCCAGCTTGGCAGACAGGCCTTCTACAATTCCTTTTAATACAAAGAAATCTACAGGCTTCTTTTCACCTTGCCATGGATGGCTTTCCCACAGGCCTGTGATGGCTGCAGCAAGGTGTTCGCGCTCCTCTGGAAGCTCTTCGTTGTTGTTTTTCAGGAAGACTGCTCCCGTTTCATAAACAGCTACACTGTCAATCTGGCGAGCATTATTGTATTTCAATACTTCGAGCAGCTGGGGCACGATGCTTAAGCGCAACAGGCTGCGGTCTTCACTCATCGGCATTGCCAGTTCAACAGGCTCTCGCTTATCCAATGCGTACTGTGTCGCTTTCTCCGCGCTGGTAAGGGAATACGTCACTGCCTGGTAAAGGCCTGCGCCCTCCATGTAGCGGCGGACAACACGGCGCTTTTTCTGATATTCAGAAAGATGTCCAGGTGTTGACTGACCTTCAGGAAGGGTTGTCGGCAGATTGTCATAGCCATACAGACGGCCAACTTCCTCAATAAGATCTTCTTCAATTGTAATGTCCCCGCGGCGAGTAGGAACTGTGACTGTAATTATGTCATTGTCGACAGTAGTTTCGAACTTCAGGCGGGCAAAAATGTTCTCGACCTGCTTCATTTCAAGCTCTGTTCCCAATACTTTATTGATTTTTCCAAGAGTGGTTGAAACAACAGCTGGCTTCACATCGAGGAAATCTGCTTCCACTACGCCGCCAAGAAGTTCCCCTCCAGCAAGCTCGATCATCAATTCAGCCGCACGTTCCGCAGCTGGACGCACCCTTTCAGGATCCACGCCTTTTTCATAACGCGAGCTTGCTTCGCTTCGCAAACCATGGTCCTTTGAAGCCTTTCGGATCGCACCTCCTGTAAAATAAGCAGACTCAAGCAGGACAGTCGTTGTATCGCTGCCTACCTCGGAATTTGCTCCGCCCATTACGCCTGCAAGCGCAACCGGCTCTGTTCCGTTAGTGATGACTAGGTGATCAGGAGTCAATGTGCGTTTCACATCATCAAGTGTTTCGATCACTTCGCCATCCTTTGCGCGGCGGACTAGGATATCTTTTGATCCCAATTTATCGTAATCGAATGCGTGAAGCGGCTGTCCGTACTCCAATAAGATAAAGTTCGTGATATCAACCACGTTATTGTGTGGACGGATGCCAGCAGCCATCAATCTTGTTTGCAGCCAGACTGGTGATGGGCCAACTTTTACATTCTTGATCACTTTCGCAACGTATAGAGGGTTATCTTCTTTGGCCTCAACCGTTACGTTAATATAGTCGCTTGCCTGCTCTGATGAAGTCTCAGGCTGTGGATTCGGGAGTTTAACATCCTTACCTAGAATCGCTCCAACCTCATAGGCGACACCAAGCATGCTCATCGCATCAGCACGGTTTGGAGTCAAACCAAGCTCAAGGATTTCGTCATCCCTGTTAAGGACTTCAAGCGCGTCCTGGCCGATTTCCGTGTCAGGAGTGAAATTGTAGATTCCCTCAGCATACTCCTTCGGTGCCAGCTTGCCTTCAATGCCAAGCTCCTGAAGCGAGCAAATCATACCGTGGGATTCTTCCCCGCGAAGTTTTGCTTTTTTAATTTTGAAGTTGCCAGGCAAAACAGCACCTACTGTTGCAACGGCAACCTTCTGTCCTTTACCGACATTCGGTGCACCGCAGATAATCTGGACTGTCTCACCGTTTCCAAGGTCAACGAGTGTTTTGTTCAGCTTCTCTGCATTCGGATGCTTTTCGCATTCAAGTACATGGCCGACAACTACGCCCTTCAAGCCTTCATTTAATTTTTCAACGCCTTCTACCTCGATGCCGCTTTTCGTGATTTTTTCGGCAAGCTCTTCAGCAGATACGCCTTCCAAATCGATATATTCCTGCAGCCATTTATATGATACCAACATGGTTTTACCCTCCTAATCCTTATTCTTCCACTGAAAATTGCTTCAAGAAACGGACATCGTTTGTATAGAAATGACGGATGTCATCGACTCCATACTTGAGCATCGCAATACGCTCAGGTCCCATTCCAAAGGCAAAGCCAGTGTATTTCTTTGAATCATATCCAGCCATCTCCAGTACGTGCGGATGGACCATCCCAGCTCCAAGGATTTCGATCCAGCCGGTACCCTTACATACGCTGCAGCCTGATCCACCGCAGATTTTGCAGGAGATATCCATTTCGACAGATGGCTCAGTGAAAGGGAAGAAGCTAGGGCGCAGACGGATTTCGCGGTCTTCGCCGAACATTTTCTTTGCAAAAACTTCAAGAGTACCTTTAAGGTCACTCATCCTGACATTCTCGTCAACTACAAGGCCTTCAATTTGCATGAACTGGTGGGAGTGTGTCGCATCATCGTTGTCACGGCGATATACCTTGCCCGGGCAGATGATTTTCACAGGACCCTTGCCCTGATGTTTTTCCATTGTCCTTGCCTGGACTGGGGATGTATGTGTGCGCATCAGTGTTTCTTCTGTGATGTAGAATGAATCCTGCATGTCACGCGCGGGGTGTCCTTTCGGAAGGTTCAATGCTTCAAAGTTATAGTAATCTTTTTCAACTTCTGGACCTTCTTCTACTGTGTAACCCATGCCGATGAAAAGATCTTCAATCTCCTCGATGATGCTTGTAAGCGGATGATGGCTCCCAGTCTTTACAGGTCTGCCAGGAAGGGTAACATCAATTTCTTCAGCTGCCAATTGTTTTTGAACGGCTGCTTCCTCGAGTTCCTTTTGCTTCACTTCAATCTGGCCGGAAATCGCATCGCGGACTTCATTGGCCAGGGCACCCATTTTCGGCCTTTCTTCAGCCGATAACTTGCCCATTCCTTTTAACACTTCTGTGATTGGACCTTTTTTCCCAAGATAGGAAACGCGGATATCATTCAATTCTTTAAGGTCAGCTGCTGCAGCGACTTTTGCAAGAGCCTCAGCCTGCAGTTCTTTTAAACGATCCTGCATGGTAAATCCTCCTTCAATTTCTTCTTTTTTTGAACACAAAAAGACCTCATCCCGGATAAAGGGACGAGGTCTTGGTTATCGCGGTACCACCCTTTTTAACAGGCAATACAGTTATGTATTACGTGTTCGCTTCATTGAGATAACGGCTTTTGTGCCGATGCATCTTTACGCTTATAAAAGCGGTCCCGACGCCAACTCAGGAGGTGAACTTCGCTTGCCTGGTTCCATAAAAATGCTTCCAGTCATCGGCATTTTCTCCCTGGATGGCCATCCTCAAGCTACTTTTCTCCGTCATCGTTTTTAAAATATTAATTTTGGTGTTTATTATAGTATATTCTTTGCGCAGTATCAAATGGTTTTAAGAAAAAATGAGCCTATTTTGCTGTTTTTAAATAATATAGTAAAATACCTGCTGCGACCGCGACATTCAGCGACTCACTTTTGCCGTAGAGTGGGATATAGAGATTTTGCGTTGTTTTTTCCAGCAGTTCTTTATTTACGCCGCTTCCTTCATTTCCAACGAGGAGGGCGAATGCTTCGTTGCTGTGCGCCTCTGTGTAAACAACTCCATTTTCAAGGGCAGTTCCATAAACCGGTATGTTTTTAGCTTGAAGCTCAGTGATCCATTCCGAAAGATCACCATTTACAACTGGCAAATGGAAATGGCTTCCCTGGGCAGAACGCAGAACCTTTGGATTATACATATCGACACTGCCTTTGCCGACAACGACTGCATCAATCCCGGCTGCATCGGCTGTCCTGATCATCGTGCCAAGGTTGCCCGGGTCCTGGACAGAATCAATCAGCAAATAGCTTTTTCCTTCTGTCAGCGTCTGCTTAGATTGCCGGCATACTGCAAATATCCCCTGAGTTGTTTCCGTATCAGCGAGCTGCTTGCTGATTTCATCCGTTACAACCGTAACCGAAATGGAGCCGTAATCGAGACCAGGCGGCAACTCCGTTTTTTCGCTTAAAATAATTTCGTCAACATCTTCTTTTTTCGTGAGTGCTTCTTCAACTAAATGGAAGCCCTCGACAAGAAACATGCCGGACTTGTCACGTTCCTTGCGCGTCAGCAATTTCTTCCACTGTTTAACTTGCGGATTTTTATCAGATTGAATGTACTTCAACTCTGGCTCTCCTTTAATATGGCTTGTCAATTTTACTATTATAGCTCAAAACAGATACATAATAAAACCAAAATTGTTAATCCTATAACCATCTTGGTATTTTGAAAGGAGTTTAAGCAAAGGATGAATTTAAACCTTAGGAATGCTGTCATTTCAAATGTAGCAGGAAACTCACAGGACGAGCTTAAAGATACGATCGTCGACGCAATCCAGAATGGCGAGGAAAAAATGCTTCCGGGACTGGGAGTTTTGTTCGAGGTAATCTGGCAGAACGCTTCTGAAGAAGAAAAGCAGGAAATGCTGAATGCACTGGAAGATGGATTGAAAGGAAAGCAATAAATTGGGAAGGACTCCTTCATTTTGAGGAGTTCTTTTTTTTGGCTCTTTTCGTAAACTTTGTTGCTTTATCAAAGAGGTGTAACCTTTAAGAATCTAGATTACCAACAGTCAATGTGAAAAACCTAAAGCCGCTTTTAAAGTGATATAAGCTAAATAGTAGGTCGGTATTAAGTTGCATGCTCTTTTCTCATCAGTAGAGCCACCTTTGCAAAGTAACATAGTTTATTCAATAGGATTTTGCGGTCAATAGCAACAAAGTTTGAGAAGAGAGCCTTAAAACAGAGAAGAGGAAGCCATCGGCTCCCTCTTTTATTGCTTATTCGAAAGTGATTTTTTCAACTGTTTCTTTATCAAGACGCTTGATGACTTCAACGATCAGCTTTACAGCGTTTTCGTAGTCGTCACGGTGAAGCATTGCTGCGTGCGAGTGGATGTAGCGTGTCGCAATTGTGATGGACAACGCTGGTACACCGCGATGTGTCAGGTGGATAGCACCAGAATCCGTTCCTCCGCCTGCTACTGCATCGAACTGATATGGAATGTTCAGCTCATCAGCCAGGTCTGTGACAAAGTCACGAAGTCCCTTGTGTGATACCATCGATGCATCATAGATGATGATCTGTGGTCCGTCACCCATTTTGCTGAGCGCCTCTTTTTCGGTAACGCCAGGAGTATCTCCGGCGATTCCTACATCAACGCCGAAAGCGATGTCAGGCTGGATCATTTGAGCGGAAGTTTTCGCACCGCGAAGGCCGACTTCTTCCTGAACTGTTCCGACGCCATATACGACGTTCGGATGCTCAGCATCTTTAAGACCCTTCAGGACATCGATCGCAATCGCACAGCCAATGCGGTTATCCCATGCTTTTGCAAGAAGCATCTTTTCATTGTTCATGACAGTAAATTCGAAGTAAGGTACGACCATGTCGCCAGGAGTAACTCCCCATTCCTTCGCTTCGTCACGGCTTGATGCACCGATATCGATGAACATATCTTTGATATCAACTGGCTTTTTGCGTGCTTCTGGCGGAAGGATGTGAGGCGGTTTAGAACCGATGACCCCAGTGATTTCCCCTTGGCGGGTAACGATGGTCACGCGTTGTGCAAGCATGACCTGGCTCCACCAGCCGCCGACTGTCTGGAAGCGGATGAATCCTTTGTCATCGATGCTTGTCACCATGAAGCCAACTTCGTCAAGGTGGCCAGCAACCATGATTTTCGGTCCATTCTCATTGCCGACTTTCTTTGCGACCAGGCTGCCCAGGCCGTCCGTCGTTACTTCATCAGCTAATGGAGTTATGTATTTCTTCATTACTTCTCTAGGCTCACGCTCATTGCCGGGAATGCCCTTGGCATCGGTTAAATCTTTTAGCATTGTTAATGTTTCATCTAATTTCGCCATTATTTCGACTCCCTTAATATGTAGTTTCGAGTTCCATTATACTAGACATCACGGGTATTGTACAAAAAATTCTGCCTAATAACCTTTTCGCTGCCTCTCATAATTTACTTCATTTTTCTTAATATATGCCTGCTCAATTTGATCCTCATTCAGACCAAGCATCTGGGCAAGCTTCAGGTAGCCCTGAAATAATTGTTCGTAATCTTCTTTCCTGCGGCTGTTCCTGAATTTATGGACGGACTTATAAATCGAGAGAAACTGCTTGCTTGTATCGGTTTCCTCAGATCCGTTTTGAGTAATGGACTCAAGACTTTCAAATCCACACTCAATGCCCAGAGACAGGATAAAATGAACTCCATCCACAAATTCCTCAAGGATGATCTCTGTTTGGGAGGGCGGCTTTACACTCCAAAACTTGAAGCATCTCGTTTCATTCGCAAGCTCGCCGATTTCAACAAGCAGCGCAAGGACCTTCCTGTCAAATAAATCCTCATGCTCTAATTTATGCTGCGATTCAATATGTTGGTCCAGTGCTTTTTGCATTTTAAATAGGGTAATTGTATTCATTGTCAGCTCCATCTAGTCATTTTATCACTTAAAAGAAACCGGCTTCCGGATAACAGACAGCCATTAACTTCTTATACTCCAATTCTGTATCAAATCCGATGTTATTTTGACAGCTTTTCCTTGTCTCCCTTCAAACCTGTCATAATTCCGGCTTTATTTTGACAGGTTTCCCTCGTTCTCAGTCAAACCTGTCCTAACTTGACCTGACTACGGTCAGCTTTCCCCGGTTTCCCTCAAACCTATTTTCTGCTCGTGCCGATACGCCACTAAAAAAAGTATAAATCAATTATAAAATAGTTGAAACTATTTGGAATCTCATCCGTAAATAAGGAAAGTTCGCATTGGAGGGGCAGTCATGATCCTGCTTTTACGTCTTATTTTATTACTCATATTCATTTTCCTGATATATAGCGCGGTGAAGTATTTATTTCATCCGAAAAGGAAGCTGGAGCTTGCTCATGAGCAGAAGCGCTATTTCTTATTGGATGACACAAACAATGTCCGGAAGAATTTCTTGTTAACATATAAGGGTGTTTTATTTGAAGGTGAAAAGTATTTAGGCACAACTCCATCTGCATTTGAAGTTGTTTCCATTTTCATCTGGCCTAAAAAAACGTCTGCGTTGAAGGGACTCGTCTTGGAAGATTTCCAATTCATCGAACGGAAAATCCGCGAGAACTATCCGGCCGCTAAAATCGACTGGAAAAGTCCGATCAAGGAATTCATGGCGAATCATGACCAGAATGAAGAGCTATAAATGAAAAAGCGTCCGGCCAATACCGGACGCTTTTTCTAATGCCATCAGAATCATACAATCCAGCACTTGTCTTGCACTTTTCCTATGATGTCGCATCAAAAAATTCCCGCCACCTAATGAAGGTAATTTTCTCCCGTAACATATAGGCTAACACCAAAAATAAAATCATTAATATGATGCCTGTTGCTGAGTTAAACTCTCCGACATACTCCCCGAATAACGTATAAAAGATAACGAATGGAATATTCGCGAGAAATGAAGCAAACAGAAAGTCTTTAAAACTACTTTTCCGCTCGTATAGGCAAAAGCTTAGCAGCTGATAATGAATCACCGGCACAAGCCTCAACAGCGCGACCTGGGCGACGGTCAGATCCCTAAAGCGCCCTACAAGCCTTTTTTTCAGCCTGCTTAGCTTGTTCATCATCTCTGGAATCTGTCTCATTAAAAAGTAGAATAATATACTTGCCCCCGACAAACCGAGCAGCGAATATACAATTCCGGGTACGACCCCAAACATTAATCCGCCAGCGATACAGACAACCGCAGGAGGTATGAAAACAAATTGGCGGAAAACATGAAACAAGATGAATACAACCGGTGCATACCAGCCTCCAGATTCCACAATTATCAGCAGCAATGACCACGCATCTTCCATTCTTGTCACCTGCCCGCGAGTCTTTGTTGCTACTAGCTTATAAAATCATACAAGCTGTTATGCCAAAAGCTTAAATAAATATGTAAATATACCAATCTCAATGATTGCCAGCAGCGGCAGTCCATATTTAAACTGGGCATGCTTCGTCTTATGTCTGTAATGCTTCATTCCAGCTGTTGCCCCGGTCGCTCCTCCAAGAAATGCAATATTCCATAATGTTTTTTCGCTTATTCGATAATGATTGTTTCTTGCCCGCTTTTTATCCATTCCCATGATTAAGAATCCTGCAAGATTCATGACTAAGATCACGCCAGCCAAGAACAAGTTCTCCACATCTCCACTTCCCCTTCAAGTTCCTATGGACTCATTATATCTTAAAAAAGATTGTCTTTCCCTTGATTACTGCTTTCGAACATGTACTTTTGCTCAGCATTATTAAAGGTATCTGGGCTCTTTTCGAGGAGATTCTGGAACAAGGGTTGCGGTAAAAAACGTAAAAAACAGCTGCCGGTTTTCCTTTCCTCGAGAAGTTTCCAAAAAGATCCTTATAAAAGAAAAAACCACTCTCATTATGAGAATGGTTCGTCTTATCGGTTTGATTAATTGTTGAATTGTTGCTTAGCTGTTTCAGCCAATTGAGCGAATGCTGCTGCATCGCTTACTGCAAGTTCAGCAAGCATTTTGCGGTTTACTTCGATACCTGCAAGCTTAAGGCCGTGCATCATACGGCTGTAAGAAAGGCCGTTCATGCGAGCTGCTGCGTTGATACGAGCAATCCAAAGTTTGCGGAAGTCGCGCTTCTTCTGGCGACGGTCGCGGAATGCATACATTAGGGACTTCATAACCTGCTGGTTAGCAACTTTGTATAATGTATGTTTAGAACCGAAATAACCTTTTGCTAATTTAATGACTTTTTTACGACGCTTGCGCGTAACTGTACCGCCTTTTACACGTGGCATGTAATTTCCCTCCTATATAAATCGAGCTCGCTCGAGTTTACTTAATGTTGTCAAGCATGTGACGAATACGTTTGAAATCGCCTTTTGAAACAATTGCAGATTTGCGAAGCTTACGCTTAGCTTTTGTAGACTTGTTAGCAAATAAGTGGCTAGTGTAAGCGTGTGAACGCTTAAGCTTGCCAGTTCCAGTTTTCTTGAAACGCTTGGCAGTGCCGCGGTGAGTTTTCATTTTTGGCATAGGGACTTCCTCCTCGTTACTTTTCAGTTTTAGGTGCTAGTACCAGGAACATGCTTCGGCCATCCATCTTTGGATGCGATTCAATTGTCGCTACATCTTTGCAAGCTTCAGAGAAGCGATCAAGAACACGCTGACCGATTTCCTTATGAGTTATAGCACGGCCTTTAAAACGGATTGATGCTTTAACTTTATCGCCTTTTTCCAGGAACTTGATAGCATTGCGCAACTTCGTGTTGAAGTCATGCTCATCAATTGTCGGGCTAAGACGTACTTCTTTTGTTGTGATGATCTTCTGGTTCTTACGTGCTTCTTTTTCTTTCTTTTGCTGTTCGAACTTGAATTTTCCGTAGTCCATGATTCGGCCTACAGGAGGCTTCGCGTTCGGAGCAACAAGCACAAGATCAAGATTGACGCGCGCTGCGATCTCAAGAGCCTCAGCTTTGGATTTAATTCCTAATTGCTCGCCGTTTTGATCGATCAGACGAATTTCGCGAGCACGAATTCCCTCGTTTAGTAACATCGCATCTTTGCTAATAATTAGCCACCTCCAGGGTTTTATCGAATACATTGTCAAGGAGAAGAAGTACATTGCCAGGCCGAAGCCTCATCTTGCTCACACAATGACATACGATATAGTCCAATTTTTATTTTGCAATAAAAAAAGTGCAGGCGACGACACCCACACTTACGGAAACAAAATAATTAGACGTTTACGTATTACCTGCCAACAGCCTTAACGCGTCAGCCAGGTGAGAAGCGGGTGCTTCTTCTTTCCTAAAACTTGTATTCAGTTCACTCTTGCTAATATAGCATAAAGAAATTGATGTGTCAAACGAATCACTTTCGTTAACTGCAACAAAAAGTATTGTATCAGATAGAAATTCAGGCTGCAATACTTTTTTTCGCGCTTCCTTGAATTCAACTTTAAAAAGGCATCCCTAATATGTTAATTTATCATATTTCCACTTATGATTTCTTGGTATAATCGATGGTAGAAATAGACAGGAAAGCTGGTGTACATATGCTGATCGCAATCATCATTACCGGTGTGGTCACTGGACTGCTCGCTGGCACCGCATTGAAATTTTTCAGGACTGGCTATGGTTTTTCGAATGATATTGACAATAAGCCTGTAAACATCAAATCATGCCGGAATTGCGGCCAGAGGATTCAACGCAGTTATACAAAGAATTTGTGTCCTACCTGTTCCAAACCAATTGAATAATTTATAAAAATAAGAGGAGCCAGCAGGCTCCTCTTATTTTATGTCCAGCCCCAGCGCTTGTCCGGGCTGATCAAGGCACTTGCGCTTTTCTTATTTCTTCGCTTCCTTCCTGAATGACTCCAGGAATTCATCAAATGAAATTGTTTCGGATTTCTGTTCGCCGTATTTACGGACGTTGACTGCTTTGTCAGCGACTTCATTGTCACCGACAACGAGCATGTAAGGAACCTTCTGCATTTGCGCTTCACGGATCTTATAGCCGATTTTTTCGTCGCGGCCATCGATTTCAACGCGGAAGCCTTCTGCTTTAAGCTTCTCTTTGATTTCTTTTGCATAGTCATAGTGAACTGCAGGTGAAACAGGGATAATTTGTGCCTGGACTGGAGCCAGCCAAGTCGGGAACGCTCCTTTGTATTCTTCGATCAGGAAGGCTACAAAGCGTTCCATAGTCGATACGACACCGCGGTGGATGACGACAGGACGATGATGCTTTCCATCTTCACCGATATAAGTCAGGTCAAAGCGTTCGGGAAGCAAGAAGTCCAGCTGGACAGTTGAGAGAGTTTCTTCTTTGCCAAGTGCAGTCTTAACCTGGACATCAAGCTTCGGTCCGTAGAATGCCGCTTCGCCTTCAGCTTCGAAGTAATCAAGACCCATTTCATCCATCGCTTCCTTAAGCATAGCTTGAGCCTTTTCCCACATCTGGTCATCATCGAAGTATTTCTCTTTGTCATCAGGATCGCGATATGACAGACGGAACGAATAATCATTCATATCAAAATCCTTGTAGACTTCAAGGACAAGCTCTACTACACGCTTGAACTCTTCCTTGATCTGATCAGGACGGACAAAGAGGTGAGCATCGTTCAAAGTCATGCCGCGCACACGCTGCAGCCCAGCCAGCGCGCCAGACATTTCATAACGGTGCATAGTCCCAAGCTCGGCAATCCTGATTGGAAGTTCTCTGTAGCTGTGGATGCTGTTTTTGTACACCATCATATGGTGCGGACAGTTCATCGGTCTTAAAACAAGCTGTTCATTTTCCATCTCCATTACCGGGAACATGTTTTCCTGATAGTGTTCCCAGTGTCCGGAAGTTTTATAAAGGTCGACACTTCCCATTACCGGAGTGTAGACATGGTCATAACCAAGGCTCACTTCTTTATCAACGATATAGCGTTCGATAATGCGGCGGATTGTCGCACCTTTTGGAAGCCATAACGGAAGCCCCTGGCCTACCTTCTGTGAATTTGTAAATAAACTTAGTTCTTTACCAAGTTTGCGGTGATCACGCTCTTTCGCTTCTTCAAGCAGCCTCAAGTGCTCTTTCAAATCTTCCTTCTTGAAGAAAGCGGTACCGTAAATACGCTGGAGCATCTTGTTGTCACTGTCGCCGCGCCAGTATGCACCAGCAATGCTCAACAGTTTGAATTCCTTCAGCTTGCCAGTCGATGGAACATGTACGCCGCGGCAAAGGTCGACAAAGTCTCCCTGTTCATAAAGAGTGACCTTTTCATCCGCCGGGATTGCTTCAATCAACTCAAGCTTATATGGGTCACCAAGCTCTTTGAAAAACTTGACTGCTTCCTCACGGCTTACCTCTTTACGGACAATCTCAATGTTCTCATTGATGATTTTCTTCATTTCCTTTTCAATTTCCGGCAAGTCTTCCGGAGACAAGGAATGTTCCATATCGATATCATAGTAGAAGCCGCCTTCAATTACCGGCCCTACTCCGAGATTAACATCTTTATACAGACGCTTGATTGCCTGTGCCATTAAGTGAGCTGAGCTGTGGCGCAGGATTTCAAGCGCTTCTGGATGGTCCGGAGTGACGATTTCAATTGCTGCATCCTCCTCGATCGCTCTCTTGAGATCATACGGCTGTCCATTGACCATACCGGCAATGGCTTTCTTCTTTAGGCCCGGGCTGATTGAGCTGGCAATATCTTCAGTTGTTGTGCCTGCCGGAAACTCCTTCACTGCTCCATCTGGAAACGATATTTTTAACATGTCTGCCATTGGCTTTTCCTCCCTTTAAAAAGTGGCGCAATTTTTTGCGCGAAAAATAAAAAAACCCGTCCCTGAAACAGGGACGAGTTTGATCACACGTGGTTCCACCCAATTCCCACTCTTGCGCAAAATTAACGCAGGAATGGCTCTGGTTGCGGTAACGGCTTCTGCCGCCAGCCAATACTTGCCCTATGGCGTTCATAGCTGGAGTTCAGAGGTGGTAAGCGTTTCTTTTAGTGTTAGGAAGTTTTCAGCCAAGCCTTCCCTCTCTGGAAACCATTCAAGAATGCCCATGTCCTCATCATTACATTTACTATTGATTCAGTATGTACGTAATTATAGTTTGTAATGTTTTGAAAATCAAGTGGGCTATTGTATATTTTCACGTTCCTCTTTAAAAAAGTTTACCTTTTCATCTTGGAAAGCGGAAACCGGACTGACTTTCACACGTTCTTCAAAAAGATTGATAATCGTCCTCACTAACGGCTGGTGGGGATCGTCCGTGTACAAGTAAATGGTCTCAGGCGCAATTGACAGCAGCGGAGCAATCGTTCCAGAGTCAACATAGACAGGATGGTTGACAAGCAGCTTGCGGTCAATCGTTTTAAACAGATCACTCCGTTTCATTTCTGTGAATTGCTGATTATAGAAGGCCATATTTTCGTCAAACACCAGATATAAATAGGACATCTGCGGTTTCCTGTCCTCCAGGAAATCTCTCAGTGTATGCAGGAAAACCTGGTATTCTTGTTCCATCTTATACTCATCGATCGCAACCTCTACCCATTTCGAGAGCTGTTCAATATAGGCCTTCAGCCTGAACATCACAAATGAGTCGAAAGAAAATGAAATTCTCTCATTGAAAATTTCATTGATTGAACTCTGGATGATCCCTTGTTCCTCGACACCTTCCATGAAAGGAACAAGTTCTTTACGGCTGCCTTCTATGACGGAGTAAATGATATCAAGGATTTGATCCTGTTCTTCACTGTCATTATAAAAATATGATTCTGCCAGGATGGCTCTTAGCCAATCATCACGTTTCACCTTTAAAATAAAATCATAAACACTTTTTTTGAGTACCGGCATTTTTTCATTTTTATAAAATTCTTCTGGAATAAGCACTCTATTTCGATCTTCATGAAGAAGAATTGAATTCGTTTCCTGCCATGAAGCAAGCCTGGCGACTAAATGCTGATACAAATTCCAGGCATCCTGCTTTTTTTGGAAGATGATTTCAATCAACCATATCCCCCCTCTTAAATAATCCCTGATTATATATATGGGGGACTTGGACAATTTAGAAGTATCCATATGATGTATAAATGGTTATAAGTGCAAAAAAAATGCGCCGCAGCTTGATTAGCGGCGGCACATTTTTATATTCTGCGATTCTTGCCTTCGACTTTTACCGGATCGGCAAGATATTTAATCCGTTCCATGATTCTTGCTGCCTTCAATTGTTCTTCTTCTCCCCGCTGGCTGTGCGTTAGATGATGCTCCAGCCCTTTCAGGTCGAAGTTCGATGTAAAGAAGGTTGGAAGGTTCTCCAGCATGCGGAACTGCAGGATTGTCCCTAGGATTTCATCCCTTGCCCAGCTGCTCATGGTTTCTGCTCCGATGTCATCAAGCATGAGAACATTTGCCTTTTTGATGGCTTCCAGCTTGTCATTGACAGTATGGTCACCAATCGCATTTTTCATTTCACGGAAAAATTCAGGCACATACACGATTAATGAGCTGACTTGTTTCTGCGACAGTTCATTCGCGATTGCCCCAAGCAAGTAGGATTTACCTGTTCCGAACGGTCCATGAAGGAACAGGCCCTTTTGCTTTTGGCCCGGATCATAATTCTGAACAAAATCTTTTGCCATCTTGATCGCATTAAACCTTCCGGCGTCAACCTCAATATCCCCGAACGATGCCTTCAAAATTTCCTTAGGCACAAAAATGCTGTTGATCAGGCGTGCGTTCTTTTGCTGCTCATCATGCAAGACCTTCTTTTTGCATCGGTCATATTTTATGTCAATGAAATTTCCTTTTATGAAAAGCTCTGGCTCATAGCCCTTGATCATATTCTTGCAGCCTGCGAGGCTCTCGCAATCTTCACAGCCTTTGCTCTGGTTTGAGAACTCATACAGCTTTGACATACTGCCGTCAAGCATTTCCCTGGTGATATACTCCGCATTCTCATCCAGGAATTCCTTGATGTGCTTATCTTGCATGACCTGCCTCTTAATCGCTTCATAGCGCTCCTGGAAATTCTGGTTATTTGCCAGCTTCTTCAATGTTTCATTAATGTTTTGCAAAAGGATCACCTCCCAGATTTGAATTTCTTCAGTTCTTCTTCAAGCTTTTTCTTTTCTATTTCAAAATCAGGGTCTGCGCCTGCAGGATCCGTTTGTTGCTGAGGTTCACCCTCGCCCTTTTTCCCAAACCAATCCGGCAGTACCTCTTTGCGGACCGGCTTTCTTTTGCCTGAAGAGGAAGAAGGTGTCTTCTTGCCATCAGCCCATTCAAGATACTGCCTGTGCTCGCTTTTAGCCAGCTGCATCGCATCCTTGACCGTCGATATCTGCTTCCTGGACCAGTGGCTGGCGATTTTTTCGATATAACCCTTTGCCAGCTTCATATCCGTCTTGAGCATAACATATTGAACTAAAACATTCACGACTCCCGGCAGCAGCTTTTGCTTGAACATAACCTCTTCGATGATCTGCAGGTCCCCTTTGGACGGCTCGGCACCACCTGAGAGATCGATCAGAAGCTGACGAGGGGATGTTTTTTCAAAATAAACCACCAATTCCTCTTCCTGCGTTTTCGGCTTCTCAATCCCAGCTTTATGCTGGACTGGCTGCGTCCGGTCCATAAGTGCAGGAAGCTGGTCCTGGTGTTCAAATTGGTACCAGTCACGGGCGGCTTTCCGTAATTCCTCTATATCAATTTCATTCTCAGCATTCACAGAGCTCAACACGATGTTCTTCATCTTCAGGGCATCAATTCCATATAGGAAAGCAAGATTGCTGATTGCTTCTTTAACCCTCGAGGTAAAAGCCTTTTTTGGTATGAGAGATTCCTGAAGTCCTCCCAAAAGCAAATCAAAGTTGAACTCCACAGGGTCAATCTGTATTTTGGAAGCCTCTGCCCTGCCAATGAATGCGTTGCCTTCCTCCGTGTCCAGATCGGCAGCTGAATCCTCATTATAGATAAGCGCCTGAGTAGGTACAGATAAGAAAACGTCCTGGAATGCCTTCGTAATCTCCTCATATCCAGGCTCGGATTCTGTACTTTTATCGCTGAAAAATCGCTTGAGCCGCAAAAACTGATTTTTTCCGACCTTGCGATACAAATAGACATTTAACATGCCATCAAGGAAGTATTGTTCAGGAGTCAGCGGCGGCTGCAATTCATAAATGAATGAACGCCCTTCCTCGCCATTTTTCACATAAGTCTTCAGCAATCCCATGCCTTCAAGTTTTTGGCGAGCCTGATAAATATCCTTCAGGTTCATATCCATGATTGTCATCAAGTTATGGTGTGTGACAGGCTGTGACCAAAGCCGGTTCTCTTCCAGTTCAGCCCATAGTGTCATATAAAGGCTTAAACAAGCTGGCCCAATCAAAGGCTGGTATAAGAAAGTGAGCACCTTGCGATCGTAGTCATGCAATAAGCCGCCAGATGCCACAATATATTGGTCTACAGGCAAAGTCTCCTGCCAATGCTGAGCCATCCTATTCCCTCCATTCCTCATCGTAAAAATAGAACTTTGTTTTATGGATTTTTAATCCCTTGCCGAAAATTAAGGGCAGCCTTAAAAAGAGCTGAAGTTCCCTTCAGCTCTTCAGGTGGTACCGAGGTGTTATGATTGTTCTCTCTTTAATAACTCTTTCAATTCATCAATAAAGACATTGATATCCTTAAACTGGCGGTAAACTGATGCGAATCGCACATAGGCGACTTCATCAATCTTAGCCAGCCTGTCCATGACCATTTCCCCAACGGCTTCGCTCTTAACTTCAGAGACTCCATGGCTGCGAAGTTCTTTTTCTACTTCGGAAACCAGATCCTCAAGTTCCTTCAAAGCGACTGGACGCTTTTCACAAGCTTTAATCAGACCGCGAAGGAGTTTTTCACGATTGAACTCTTCGCGCGTACCTTCTTTTTTTACGACAATCAAAGGAATTTCTTCAACCTTCTCAAATGTGGTGAAGCGAAATCCGCAAGCTTCGCATTCGCGTCTGCGTCGAATTGATCGGCTATCGTCAACCGGTCTTGAATCAAGAACCCGGGTAGAGTTATTTTGGCAAGTTGGACATTTCATCTCGATCAGCTCCGAATATTTTGAAATATAGAATGAGCGAAGGACCATTCACTTTTTTCGCCAATACGTCCCTAAGCATTCTCCTTATTATTATCTTATAAAAAAGATGGTGTCTGGACAAGTGGAACTATTGATTTCTATATTTGCCTGAGCCAATAAATGTGTGCGTTTTGTCCAGCTTTTCATATATCTTGACCAATTCTTGTTTGAGGGCAGGGTTGATGCCTGCCAATGAAAACTTTTCAGTAGAGATATGTAAGTCGACAGCGGTCTCAAATGGTTTTGTCGTGATCACAGTGGCCGTTAAAAAGGCAGGAATCTTCCCCTTCAGCTCGGCTGATATTTCTCCATGTTCCTTGGAAACATTCGTTATTTTGTATGAGGAGTCAGCCTTCAGCAAGTCTTCGACCGTCTGGAACACCTGGTTAAAGTTCGCTTTATAATAACGTGTCTTTAGCTGATCGTCCCTGTTGTTTTCACTTGTTCCGCTGAATTTCTCGTACCGTCCTGTTATGGATTTTAATAAAGACATCAAAAATCCTCCTGCATATTATTTCTACTAACAGTTTACCGTATTTTCAGGTAAATTAAAAAGAGGTGTATCGCTACACCTCTTGTGAATTTTCATATTTTCAATTATAGAGCCTTAGCTTGTGCTTGCTTTACATGCACAGGGCCCATGCCGCGTGGAATTTCGATATTCTCACGAGTTTGAGCACCTAAAGCTTCTGCAATATAGTCAGCTGCAATGTTAGGATTCAGATCGCCGCACGTATATACATCAATGCTGGCGTACCCGTGTTCTGGGAAGCTGTGAATAGTTAAATGAGATTCGGAAATAATGACAACTCCGCTTACACCTTGTGGCGCAAATTTGTGGAATGCCACCTCGCGGATTTCAGCACCCGATTTCAATGCTGCTCCAACAAAAGTTTGTTCAATAAAATCCATATCATTCAATTTTTCAAAATCGCAACCCCAAAGTTCAGAAATTACATGACGACCCATTGTTTCCATATTCAATTTCCCCCTCTAACAGTATTAGAATGAAATCCTTAGCTTCAATGGTATCTTAACTACCACGGGGGAAAGTTAGTCCAGAGAGGTCCTAACCCTTTAAGTAGCCAATTGGTACCGTTATTAAGAAGTTCACGATGACTAGTATACTTTGTTTATATTTTTTTTGCAACACATGAAAACAAATTTTTTTCATGAATTTCAGGCTTGAATTTTTATAGTCTGATAGATGGCCATCCCAAGGCCTTCCTTAGGGTCTTCCGCTTAAAAACCGGTATGTATTTTACATGGTGATCTCTGAAAATCACGAGTTAAAATGGGGAGTGATATTATACAAAAATAAAAAGCTTGCCGATAAGCAAGCTTTTTACATTATAAGAATTATCCTACCTTTACAGCTGCAGAGTTAGACATTGCATGAGCTACATGCTTTGTCAGGTCCACAACCCTGCTGGAATAGCCCCATTCGTTGTCATACCATGCAAGAACCTTTACTTTGTTGGCACCAATGACCATAGTAGACAAACCATCAATGATCGCAGAATGTTCATTCGTGTTAAAGTCGATTGAAACTAGCTGATCTGTCGTGATATCAAGGACGCCTTTAAGCTTTCCTTTTGATGCTGAATAAAAGGCATCATTGATTTCGTCCACTGTTACCTCACGATTCAAATCGACAACCAGGTCAACTAGTGAAACATTTGGAGTCGGTACCCTCAGCGCCATGCCATGCAGCTTTCCTTTAAGCTGAGGCAGCACAAGTGAAAGTGCCTTTGCTGCTCCGGTTGAGGTTGGAATGATAGATTGGCCGCAAGAACGCGCCCTGCGCAGATCCTTGTGCGGATTATCGATATTATTCTGGTCATTCGTATATGCATGTACAGTCGTCATCAAACCGTTTTCGATACCGAAAGTATCATCCAGCACTTTCGCGACCGGTGCCAGACAGTTTGTCGTGCATGATGCATTCGAAATGATATCATGTTTTTCAATGTTTAATGCGCTTTCATTTACTCCCATGACAATAGTGATATCTTCATTCGTACCAGGTGCTGTCAAAATGACCTTCTTAGCGCCAGCATCAAGGTGAAGAGCAGCCTTGTCACGTGAGTTAAATTTACCTGTAGCTTCTATGACAATATCAATCTTCATTTCCTTCCATGGAAGCTCAGCAGGATTTCGATTGCTTAATAGCTTAACTGTCTTACCGTTGACAACCAGGTGATCATCAGACGGGATGACTTCTCCAGCAAATTGCCCATGAGTGGAATCATATTTTATTAAATGCGCCAGAGTTTCAGCTGGATAGCTCGCATTAATCGCAACAACCTCAAGATTTTCTTCAAGAATGGCTCTTCTGAACACCATTCTTCCAATTCTCCCAAAACCGTTAATCGCAATTCTCGCCTTCATTGTACGGCCCCTTCCGAATTAGTGTTATACTCAATTACCCCTTTGTATGGTATTAGTATAACATATTAAAAATTATTTGTGATAAATAAATGCACACATTTAAAATATAAAATAATTCTGATAATAATAATCATTTAGGGTGATTAAAAAGTTAATGAAAAACCATCAAGGATATAAAATGACTCTTGATGACTGTGGAACCTTGACTACTTCGGTTGAAAAGCAGCTTGAATACTCTTCATAACTTTTCTTACGACCATCTATTGAGAATTAATTAGCTTTCATGGTCTTTATAACCTCTTTATTGACCATCCTCCTAGATTCAATCAGCTTTCATGGTCTTTATAACCTCTTTATTGACCATCCTCCTAGATGAAATCTGCTTTCATGGTCTTTATAACCTCTTTATTGACCATCCTCCTAGATGAAATCAGCTTTCATGGTCTTTATAA